>CAYTGM010000010.1:0-150718 GCA_964437365.1 uncultured Candidatus Sumerlaeota bacterium
GGGCGTTAAAGAGCTCCTTATTCAAGAACTTGAGTATCCCGCCAATGCATCTTCTGTGCACCGGCATGGCCAGCAAGCCCGTGCAAAATTAGAGAAAGCACGAGCTTTTTTTGCAGAAGAGCTCGAACTGACCCCTCAGGAGGTCATTTTTACCTCCTCCGCAACCGAGGCCAACAATCTTGCAATCAAAGGATTTCTCTCTGCAAAATCGGTTCTTGATCGCAAAGTAAACATCCTTTCTTCACCACTCGAACATTCCTGTATCAAGGAAGCTCTCAACGATGCCGAGAGAAGGCAGCTCATCGAACTCGAAATGATGACCTGCAGCGAAACAGGTCAGGCTCAGATTCCACAAGGAGCCTCTCCTGATTTTCTTGCTCTTATGTATACACAAAATGAGACTGGCACGATTCAGAACCTTGAACAGGCAAGAGCTTTGAAAGATCGCTCCGGGTGTTTCTGGCTGTGTGACATCACACAAAGCTTTCTGACAGAAAACATCAAACTTCCTGAACTCGGCGCGGACCTGATCAGTATGTCTTCACACAAGTTATACGGTCCTTCAGGCGTTGGTCTACTGGCGGGCAAAGGAGTTAAGAATGTGCATGCGCTCCTTCATGGAGGCCCCCAGGAACATGAACTTCGTGCAGGTACACAGCCCGTAGCTTTGGCAGTAGCCTTTGCTGAAGCAGCCCGACAGGCCATTGAAAGACGTAAAGAATATCGCAAGCACCTGCTTCGAATCGAAAATTCCTTTTGGACGATGCTTAATGAAAGTGACCTGACGTTCCATCAAAACTGCGCGAAAGAACATCATACGCCAGGTTTTATCAACTTATCTATACCATCAGTTGATGGAGCGGACCTGGTAATCGGACTCGACGCACGTGGATTCTCTATTTCTTCCGGCTCCGCCTGCGCCACGGGAGTGATGGAACCATCTGGCGCCATCGCCTGTTCATTCAACGACGAAGACCGCATTCGCGGAGCTATCAGAATTACTCCGGGCAGAAAAACAACTGAAAAAGATATAACACAACTCGCCGAAGGTCTTATTGAACTTGGAAAAGCTCTCGGTAAGAATTAATCTAAGATGGCAAATGGATTGTAACAGGGTGTCAGGTAAGGGTCATAGAGGATCTGGTAATAGACAACACGCGACTCGTCTGCACCATTCTGAAAGAAATCTGAGGAGAGCAGGAATTTGGTAAAGAGATCCTCCGTCAGGTTGTTCATGTCTATTTTCCCATAGGCATTTTCGTAGTCCACAAGATATCTGTTTAGTCCATCCAGATCAATGGTGAGGTAATTGTAATAATTCAGGATCATCTCTGCTGGCGTCACTTCACCAGCAGGAATCAGTTTTGCCAATTGCTCTGTAAAAAAGCTCAGCCCAATGACACCGGCAGTCCCGACAATTCCGCCAGCGATAATGAATTTCCTGCGCGAGACTTTTCCTGTGGAATCTTGACTCATCTGATACCCTTTCTCAGATGAAGAACATTCCATCGGCCAGTCCCAGTCAACGATATTTGTTTCGCGGTTCTATATCCCTTGAGCCCTCCTGAAGGGAGGAATAAGTTTTTGCATGAGATTAGAACGCAGAAAGAGGCAATCGTTCATTGATTAAGACGCGGCTTAGAACCTTAACATGGCTTTTCATGGGAACTCTCTTTCTATCATCCTGTGGAAGTCAGGAACCTCTGAGTGCCGTTGAGTTGGGTAAAAAGGTCTATAAGACGAAAGCTTGCCAGACTTGTCACTCTGTTGATGGCACCACTAAGACGGCCGGTACACTAAAAGGTCTATACGGGACAGAAGTTAAACTCAACGATGGATCGCTCGTCATCAGGGACGAGACCTACCTGAGAGAATCAATCCTGAACCCTAAGGCAAAAATTCCCGATGGAAGCCAAAACGTCATGCCTGCGTATGCGAATCGCCTCACCGATAGAGAAGTGGAAGGCTTAATCGCCTATATTAAAGCGCTAGGGGATATTAGCGACAGTGAGTGAAACGGATTCAACATTTGATCTGATTCTTGTGGGGAGCAGCTTTTCTTCTGCTTTCTTCCTGAAGAAATACCTGGAGAAAACGGGTAACAACGTCCGGGTTCTGGTTCTCGAACGAGGAAATAAATATCCACACAGCTGGCACCTGGAAAACTACGACAAACTTGAATCGACCTCTGCGGATGACTATACAAACAAGACCCCACAGAAACCCTGGATTTTCAGATCTACCTTTGGAGGAACGTCTGTTGCCTGGTGGGGATCCACTCCGCGCTTTTTACCAAATGATTTCCGCATCAAGACTCTATACGGTATCGGAAGAGACTGGCCTATCACCTATAGTGACCTTGAACCCTACTATGGTGAAGCTGAAAGAATCATGGAGATCGCAGGCAACAGTGAAGACTCCCCCTTTGAACGATCCACTCCTTATAGTCAGAAAGCACATCTGTTCAGTGAACCCGACAAGGTATTGAAGAAACAGTTCCCCGACCAGTTTTTTCACCTGCCCTGTGCGCGACCCACGAAGACAACCGCCAATAACCGAGCCAAATGCTGTGCCACTGGGTTCTGTTACAATTGCCCTATCGATTCAAAGTTTACCATTCTCAATGAAATGGAAGCTGTTTTTCAAGACCCAAGAGTTGAGGTTCGTCTCAATGCTACCGTTCAGAAACTGGAACTTGAAGGTGGCGAGATCAAAGGGGTCTGGTACACAAATGCAGATGATGCTGAAGTCTATATAAAAGGCGATCTCTTCTTCCTTGGAGCCAATGCTTTATTCAACCCCTTTCTTCTCATGAAATCAGGCATAGACAATCCTTTGACCGGAAAAGGCTTGAGCGAACAGCATTCACTTCTTGTTGATATCTTCCTTGAAGGCCTGGATAACTTTCAGGGGTCAACAGCTATGACCGGGCACGGATATATGCTCTATGACGGGGCACATCGCTCAGAGCAACCGGCAGTCCTGCTCGAAACCTGGAATATTCCGATTATTAGAAACGAACGAGGAAAGTGGCGCAAACGCCTCGTGATGAAAGCTATTTTCGAAGATATACCCATGGAGCAGAACTATGTGCACTATGACAAAGCTTTGCCAGATAAACCGCAGACTTTTTTCTCGGGTCGATCTGACTATCTGAAGCGGGGAATGGAGAGTTTAGAAGAGCGTCTTCAACCTGTACTCTCAGCCTTACCGGTGGAATCATACCGAATTATTTCTCGTGATCAAACAGAGTCGCACATTATAGGAACCACACCAATGGGAACAGGACGTGATAACTCTGTTATAGACAGGCACCTGGTTCACCATGACGTTCGTAACCTCGTCGTTGGTGGGAGTGGCGCCTACCCTTCGATGACACCTTCCAACCCAACTCTCACTCTGGCAACGCTCTCACTCTGGTCGGCCGATAAGCTTCTTTCCTGAAGGAGCGGCCAGCTACTGTAGGGTCCCCTCCTCGAACCCAGATAATCCGATTGAAATCAGGCACCCTTACCGGGTGATCTACCTTTGTCCTACCTGTGTCCGATGACTGTCGGACGTCTCAAGTCATAGATAAGACGTAGATAAGACGTCGGGCAGACGTCCGTCATCGGGTGTGCCTCCCGGATCAATTCGTCACATTTGGCGATTTATTTATCTACAAAGTTTCCTGGACTGTGAATATCTGGTGGTTAGGTTGTCCAATCGTTTACCAGAGAGCGGTGAAAAGAGTTCTTTGTGAGTTTAAAAGTGCTTGACCCGCTTTCTCTTAGTAGCGCTATATTCCGAAAAGGTGATATAGCTATGAGTAAAACTTCTCAAAACAAAGAACTTCTTCGTAAAGTTGCTGAGCGGTTTCGAGCTCTCGGGGATGAAACCCGGATCAGAATCCTCCTCAGACTGAGCGAAGGGGAATGCAATGTCTCCAACTTAAGCAAGGAGCTGAATGTGGGGCAGGCCTCGGTTTCGAAGCATCTCGCCACGTTACGGCATGTGGGATTTTTGAAGGTGCGTCGGGATGGAGCCCAGTCATTCTATACGATCAGTGACGATGTGGTGATGGACTTATTCCGAATGATGAGTCAGGGCGTAATTCGGCATCACTCACTGGTTAAGTCGGCTCTGGAAGTGAACGAAGAATCGGAAGAGAAACCACCTTTCGTTGTGAAGCACTTTAACGCTGCGGAAGGCTAACTCAGGCTTGGAGAGAGGGCTGGGAGTGATTATGGCAGGAGTTTTGGGTGGTATATATTGGCCGGGTGCCTCGTTTTCAGGGAGACAGGCGCCTGGCTGATATACAACACAAATTTGGCCCGGTGGGGGGCCTGGTTGGGCCCGCGAGACATTCGACCGTGCACTCGCGGGCCCTTATTTCTTCACGAAACCAGACATGAAAGGAGTCGCAGAAAAGACCCGCAAAGATTTTATAACGATCAAGGCTGTTGTTGATAAATCTCAGACAGAAGTGAACGACCACGCAACTTGGCTTCGCAACCATAACAACCCTGGACGATGATTCATCAAGAATCGCTGAGCATTCTGCTCAATGGGGCTTTCCCTTAGGAGGGGCTTCATAATCGGTAACGTTCGCTCCATCAGTGGCAGCCTTGATTTTCTAGTTTTTCGATTCTTTTCCATTCAATTCATTCTTAAGTGTGTGAATCCCTCTTAATTGTTTGCAGGTGTAGAGACTTTCAATATAGGAGGCGATGGACCATGCCTGAGCAAAACACCCTCTTGGCTGGTGCGGAGGATCTCCGTCGAAGATTTCATTGTAGTGACCAAAGCAACCTTCTGAACTCAGGTGTCTATTTGCGGTCGTCAAAGTATCGTCAATCATTCGATCATCAGGATCCATTTCACAAAGCCCTTTAATGAAAGGCCATATTAGCCATCCCCATCCGGTTCCCTGGTGATAGGCTCTATCCCTTTCCTTCACATCTCCACGGTAGGTGCCTTTATAGGAAGGATCTTTACTGCTCAGGGAGCGGACAGCACGTGAAATATAGAGCTCGTCTTTGGCCCGTTTGAGTATATCAGACCGTTTCTCTAAGGGAATAATATTATGAGTAAGGGCGAAGGGAATCAGGATATTTGGTCGAAATTGTCTCCCTGCCTCTTCGTTTCCTTCGCTGTCATAGACATCCAGGTAGCATTCTCCTTCCAGGTAGGTTTGAACGAAATCATCTTCAAGTTTTCTTGTATAGTCAGAAACCATCAGGACCATTTCATGTTCTCCGAGGAGAAGGTTGTACTTAATCAGCCAACAGAGTGCATTATACCAGAGGGCCTGGATCTCAATGGGTTTTCCATGGCGAGGAGTTGGAACATGCCCGTCAACTTTAACGTCCATCCAGGTCAGTTGAGTCCCCTTTTTCCCAGCGACAATAAACCCATCATCGTCCTTATAGATCTCGCCTGACTCACCTTTGTAGTAAGATGTAATGATATCATCGAGTCCTTTGTAGAGAAGTGGTTCCCGTTTGATTTCATCATGCGAAAAAAAGCGAAACATCATCTCTACCAGCCAGAGCGTTGCGTCGGCAGTGTTGTATAGAGGGGGAACTCCGTCCTCTGGAAACATATTCGGGATAAGACCGTTCTTCAGATATCCCAGGTAGCGCCGTATGATATCTTTTCCAACCTCGACTTTTCCGGTGCCTAAACAAAGCCCCGGAAGTGAAATCATCGTATCACGCCCCCAGTCTGCGAACCAGGGATATCCGGCAATAACCGTATATTTGGAATTCACGTCTCGGACAAGGAATTGGTCGGCAGAATAGGCGAGGAAAGAATCTGCATAAATATCTTCTTCAAGATTTGCCAACTTCAACGACTGACGCCTTTTGATCTCCTTGTCACGAATGGTGACAAAATCTTTATCTCTGATCCTTTTGCGTTCCCGTTTCAGCGGTCGATAGTTTAGAACCAGATTAACGATTCCTGATTCAGGAATGACTATATTGAGGAGAGGTGTCTCTACAACATCATATGTATCAGTTTCTTCACAGTCTTTTTCGAGCTCGAAGAGCAATTGTTGTCTTTTTTCCCTATGGCGGTCCCGAGAAAGAGGTGCATCTGTATAGACCTCAAAGGCGTGCTCATTATTCAGGATAAAATCGAAGCCGTTTTCACGTCCTTTCTTTATTTTATGTAGTTTTGGGAGATAAAATCGAAGGGAGAGTTTCTCGAGTTGAGAGCATTTTCCTGCATCGTATTGGATAAAGATCTTTCCCGGATACTCGGGTGATTGAAAGAGAGCCTTCTTGAGAGTCTCTCCATTCACCTCAAGTTTCCATGATTTCAGGGGTAAGAATTCATCATCTTCCCAAATGAACTTCCCGAAGACTTCATCCAATCGTTCGGCAGGACCGGAAAACAGAGCAGGCTCTTTATCAAACCGGAAGGAACCCTGTTCGCTGATACCATAGAAAAGTTGAATGCGCTTTCGTGGCGGCGAGAGGGCGTGCCACCAGCCATGCCATTTCCTGCTTAAAGTTCCATTAACAACCCCACAGAGGAATCCACCCCACCCATCTGTTTCTAACCATTCGAGCTTTCCTGTCCGACTGTGTTTCTTCATGAATCACCTTTAAAGAACATTTTCTTCGCCATGAATGCGGCCGCTTTGCGCACGACGAATCGAGGCATAAAACGGAGAGCCAAAATGAGATGCTTCTTCTGGCAGACGCAAATGACTTTTCCTCGATCACTGGCGCGTAAACCCATCTGGACAACATCAGCAGGAGACTGACCCTGATCAAAGACCTTTGCGTCTATACCTCCTGCTTCATGAAAATTAGTTGGGGTAGGGCCTGGGCAGAGAGCAAGCACACGGACGTCGGTATCAGAAAGTTCTTCGGAAAGAGCCTCGGAGAAGTTCAGAACAAATGTTTTGGTGGCTGAATAGACATTGAAATAAGGAACCGGCTGGAAAGCAGCGGTTGAAGCCACATTGATAATCCGTGCATCCTTATGAAGTCTGATGCTTGGAAGAAGTAAATGGGTGAGCTCCACCAGAGCCACCATATTGACCATCATCATACCACGAACGTCCTCGGAGTTCTGTGAATCCAGAATCCCCGGAATCCCGTAACCGGCATTGTTGATCAATACCTGAGCATGAACACCTTCCTTCTTCAGGAAATCGTTGATACGATGAGCAGCGCCTTCTTTAGAGAGGTCCTCGGGGCAATAGAGCACTCGCACTCCTTTGTCCCGCTCGAGTTCTTCCGCCAACTCTTTCAACCTTGTTTCGCTACGTGCGACAAGAACCAGATTGTGCTTCCGCTGAGCAAGCTGCCGGGCAAATTCTTCACCCAAACCCTTACTTGCTCCTGTTATTACACTGACATACATGATCTATCTCCTTGAGACAGCTCTATCACACGAATTATGCTGTCAAAAACAAAGAGGTGTCAAATAGAGCAGCCCTTTTTTTCATTGCGAACAGCAGAAACAACCGAGAAACCAATGATCATATGTAAATTCCAAGCTGGATGAGAAGCCTTGCATACAATTCAAGCCGGTGTCGATGAAACACAGTATCCCCTGAAGAAGCGCATCCTGGTAATTGATGACGAACATCGGTTGGCAGAGAGCCTCGCTGCACTTTTGCGAGACCTTGGGTATTTCGTCGAAACTGCCGTTACAGGCCCTGAGGGACTTCGCGCGATCCAGACAAAAGAATATGACCTCGTCATAACAGATATACGCATGGAAACCGTTGATGGATTTGACATCATGCGGGTTCTTGCACAGCTCTCGCCGCAAACGTCTGTCATCGCTATCACGGGTCATGCAAGTACAGACACAGCGATCCGAGCACTCCATGAGAAAGTGGCGGATTATATACCAAAGCCCTTCGACTTTGAAATCCTTCGGCGAGCCGTGGAGCGTGTCTTCGCCCAGCAGGAAGCAGAGAGACTTCGCGAAGACATGATCTATATGCTGACTCATGACATCAAGGTACCACTGACAAACATCGCAGGTTTTGCTCAGCTTGGACTTGAGCAGCGAGAGGCCATCGATCACGAAACTGAAAGGTGTTTTCGCATCATTCAATCTAACTGCAACAATGTGATTGGCATGATGGATAACTTTCTTACTAATGATCGGCTGGAAAAAAAGACCCTTGAAGTCTTTCCTGCAACGGTTAACCTAAAAGATATACTTCGTGAAGAGTTGGGTCAGATTTTTCATCTGGCTCAGAAGAAAGACCAGCAGATTCAAGTTGAACTGCAACAAGATGCTCAAACAATAGAAGTTGACGAGCACCTGTTCAGAAGAGTTGTCAGCAACCTTCTGAACAATGCGATTAAATATTGCCCTGACAGCGGAGAAATTCTGATCAGATCGCGACGTATAGACAATGCCTTGGAAGTAACAATCTCCAACAGCAGTCAGGGGCTCTCAACCAGCGACATTGATGTGATCTTCAAGAAGTATCGGCGAAGCGGAAAAAACTCACGTGGAATCGCGGGCTCTGGACTTGGACTGCATATCGTCAGGTCTGTTGTGGAAGCCCATGGCGGCAGGATCACCTGCACCCTTCAAAACCAGATGATCTCTTTCACGATGTTGTTTCCCCAATAGCTCGATCAAAGCACTCGCACATTCGTTTTACCAGCTCTCGCCTTTCAAAGAGCTTGCTCTTGCTATTCTCGGGGAGTTCTTTTCTGCCATTCTTCTCCCAGTCAAGCAGCTCCTGGTAGAGAACCTTTGCGATTCTTTTCGGTCCATCTGGATAGACAAGGAGCCCTTCGCCAAGGTCTTCCAGGAAGTCTCGAGCAGCACCGTCTGGAACAATCGCAAGCACAGGACGACGAGCCGCAACATATTCGAAAACTTTTTGAGTCAGCATAATATGACTGCCAGGAGTTGCTGCAACCAGCAGCAACAGCAAATCAGCATCAACCATCCCCTGTATAGCTTCGCCATGGGAAAGATAAGGATCCAGGCGAGTGATATCACTCAATCCATAGCGATCAATCATGGCTCGGTAAGGTTCGATCATCGTTCCCATAAACCTCAGACGCACCGTCTCTTTATACCTTGGATACCTTCTAACAAGAAAAGCAACTGCCTGAAGGAAAGCTTTCGGTGAAGTGCTCCCATAAAGAGTTCCCGTAAAAGTAATCGTAAAGACATCAGGGTCATTCTCAGGGGAAACATCCCTAAAGTCCTCTGGGTCAAAACCATTCGTGATGGTTTCAAACTTATCCTTCGGTATATCCGGGTAACGTTCATAGAAGTCTTCTGTAATAGGACCTGTACAGCTGATCACGGTAGAAGCACGTTCTACCACTTCTCTTTCCAGCGAACGTTGCTTGCGATCATGCCAGTTGGTAGCCGGGTCATAGAAGTAATAGTTACCAATCCAAATGTCACGATAATCCGCAACCATTGGCAGGTTGAACTCTTCTGACAGTTTTCTTCCAACCAGGTGAGAAACATTAGGAAAGCATGTTGTATAGATAAGGTCAAATTCAGCTTCTCTTAACCATTTTCTACCCTCTCTTAGGGCAAAGGGATACCATCCTGCGCGGTCATCAGGAATGAGGACCCACCGCCGCATAAAATCCATCATGCCACGAAACAGAGCATTTGATGGACGCGTATTGGACTCACCTTTTGTCGCGTCGTCCTTTTTCCTGCGTTTCCTGAAACTTGAGACGATATAGGCAAGGCGATTTGTATCAAGAGATTCTGTGCGCCTGATCTCTGTATCTTCAGGAATTTCTTTCAAGGGTCCGTAATCCCAACGAGGCACGCGTACGGGTTTCACCGTAAGTATTGACGGTTTCCATCCGAAGTCACCCATGTAGCGACAAAGTTTTAAAGTTCGCCAGATTCCGATACTGGACGGAGGAAAATCGTAGGAAATGATGAGGACACGCTTCATGAGAATCCCTTGTTGCTTCCTCTCGAAAGCAGACTTTATGTAGCCAGCAATCTTAATGAGCCATGAGGTGTGGTTGAGTCAATCCGCCTCTCGAGGGAAAAACGATTCATGAATACTGATTATAGAGAACTCACGAAAGTCACCGAAGAAATTGCCAGAAATGCTGGAAAGATTCTGATGAAATACTACCAGAACCTGGAAAGTGTTGAGAAGAAGAGTTTACTGGATATTGTCACGATTGCCGATAAGGAATCAGAAAAATTCATCGTTGAGGAAATTAAGTCGCGTTTTCCCGATCACGGGATTCTAGCAGAGGAAGGGGGCGCATATACGGATACAGACACAGAATATCTATGGGTTATAGATCCTCTTGATGGAACCGTAAATTTCACTCATGGACTTCGTATCTTTGCCGTATCTATCGGAATTCTTCATAAGGGCCGACCCGTTTCCGGATGTGTTCATCTTCCTGCTCTGGAAGAGTGCTATACAGCAACGGAAAAAGAGGGGGCCTTTCTAAATGGAATGTCTATTCAAGTTTCTTCTTCTGACAAGCTTGTGGATTCATTGGTTGTGACAGGTTTTCCTGCCAATCGGGTCGAGATGCTCGACGATATCATGCCGATGGTTGAGAATGTCTTGAGAAACGCCAGAGGGCTCCTCCGATTCGGCGCTGCCGCCGTGGACCTGGCCTGGCTCGCCTCGGGGAAGATCGAGGCCTTCTACGAGTTGGGACTGAATCCATGGGATATGGCTGCTGGCTGGCTGCTGGTCAATGAAGCAGGTGGACAAGTCACAGGGCTGGGACGCGACAAGCCATTTGATCTCTTTCAGAAAGAGATTCTGGCGTCGAACTCTTCTATACACGAAGAGCTCATTGAGTGCCTCTTAAAGCGAGAACGTTGAGAGTTTAAACGAGATCGATATGCTTCATCAGCGAGAAGACGTCTTTATCGCCTCGACCAGACATGCACACAATGACGATACTATCGTCTTCTATCTGATCTGCCATTTTGTGAAGCTGAGCCAGAGCGTGAGCCGTTTCGAGGGCAGGTAGGATCCCTTCGAGCTGGCTTGTCTTTTCAAGTGCGGCGAGAGCTTCTTTATCAGTGATGCTCACATACTTTGCACGATTTGTTGTCGAATAGAAGCTGTGCTCCGGGCCAACTCCAGGGTAATCGAGACCAGCACTAATCGAATGAGCCGGAGTAATCTGGCCGTCCTCTGTCTGGAGAACATAGCTTTTACTTCCGTGAAAAACGCCTACTTTGTGATTCGAGATCGTTGCCGCATGTTTTCCAGTATTAAGTCCTTCTCCTTCTGCTTCAACCCCCCACAGCTGAACCTGCTCATCATTATAGAAGGGATGGAAAATACCCATACTGTTGCTGCCTCCACCTACACAGGCGAGAACATGACTTGGAAGCCGACCTTCTTTTTCCAGAATCTGCTCACGGGATTCCTTGCCTATACAAGACTGAAAATCGCGAACCATTCGAGGGAAGGGATGAGGTCCGACGCAACTGCCTATGATGTAATGTGTTTCTTCACAGGTGGCGAGCCACTCGCGCATCGCTTCGTTTGTTGCATCCTTCAGAGTCCCTGAGCCGCTCGTCACGGGCTTGACTTCGGCACCCATCAGTTTCATCCGAAAGACGTTCAATTTCTGACGTTCAATGTCTTCCTCACCCATATAGATGCAACACTCAAGACCGAAGAGTGCGCAAGCCGTTGCCGTTGCCACCCCGTGCTGACCCGCACCTGTCTCTGCGATAATGCGTTTCTTGCCGAGACGTTTTGCAAGCAGCCCCTGTCCAATTGTATTATTTAACTTATGAGCGCCGGTGTGCAGAAGATCTTCGCGTTTATAATAAACTTTGAAGCGATTTCCCAGAAACTCTTCTGTCCGTTTCCCACGAGTCAACGGTGTAGCCCGACCAGCGTACTCCGTGAGGAGGTACTGCAGCTCTTCTTGAAAGGCTTTGTCGCTCCAGGCCTCGAGATAGGCCGCCTCGAGCTCGATAAGTGTCTGCATGAGTGTTTCGGGAACATAACGTCCTCCGAAAATGCCATAATGTCCTTTTGGATCAGGTCGTTGATCATCAGGAAGAATTGTTGGTGGAACGACTGTTTGACTCATAATTGTTCTTTGTAAGCTCCTCAATAGCGGCTCGAAATATAGTAGGGGCAAGAAGCGTGTCATGGCAAGCGCGTACTGCGTTAGCCCGAAATTTAAAGAAAGTCTGAGTTTGAGAGTAAGTGGTTATGTTCTCACTGACAAGAGCTCTCGGGTTGATCGCCGAGATCCCACTCTTTTGACGTATCGGATTCGCGCTTGGGGAATGAGAGAGTGAACCGTGCTCCGCGGTGTTTTCCGCTACTGGCGGAAACAGTACCTCCGTGAGCTCTCATGATGCGCTGAACAATGGTTAGTCCAAAGCCTGTCCCTCCGTCTTTTCTCGAGACAAACGCCTGGAAGACCTTCGTTTCATCGCCATCCTTAATTCCCTGACCTGTGTCCTCGATGAAGACGCGGCAGAAGTCTTCATCCTCCTCAGCCCCGATAAGAATCTTCTTCTCTTCTGACTCTTCAAGAGCTTCTCTAGCGTTAATGATCAGGTTCAAAAACACCTGGTGAAGCGAGGCAGAGTCACCCCATGTACGGAGGTGTGGGGGCAAATCAACAGTTACTTCGATCTCGTGCTTATCCAGGCTCGGCCGCAGAAGATCGATCGCACCCATCACAACCCGCTTCACGCATATAGGTTCCTTATTCATTTCTTCAGGAACAGTTGTTTGCAGAAAACCGGTTACGATCTGATTAAGATGAGTAATCTGATTCTGGACTTTCTGGATAGATTGTGTTGTTTCAAGAACATCGACATCTCCTGCCTCGAGATCTTCCCGCGCGACATCGAGATGAAGGTTCATTGCATGAAGAGGGTTTCTGATTTCGTGGGCCAGACCCCCGGCGAGCGCACCAAGACTTGCAAAATGCTGAGAGTCGACCGCCTGATGCATCAGGAGCACCTGACGGCGGAAAACATAGTAAACCAGTACAACAGTCAGAATAAAGATCGACACCATCACAATCACCATCATCAGCAGGCTGAATGATATACGCGCGCCGATGTCATCGATACCTCGCATCGCCGGTTCGACGGAAAGCCCGAGGCTGAGCTCGCCAATCGTTTCTCCATCACGGACCAGCGGGAAGGCGACCGGAACGATCGAGGCAGGCAAACTCGCCTTCACCACTTCCATATCACTTTTGTCAGGTTCGGGGTTTTCTGACGGAAGAATACGATTGAGAACTTCTTTCGAAAGGCAGGACTTGAATGTCTCAGGACATGCCCAGTGATAGATCACATTTCCTTCCCGCGAACGGAGAGTGGTCATCACGATCGCTCCATCCTGAGAGATGCGACTGAGTTCTGCTCTCAGTTCAGGGGAAGCCAGAATCTCGTCAATGGTTCGAGCATCATCGGCGACCATCGCCTTCTCCACGCGATCACAGGTGTCTCTGGCTGAGGACTCGGCTTGAGAATAGGCCTCGTGGATCAACTCATTCTTAAGTTGGTTCAAGGTGTAGGCAGACCAGAATACGGTTAGTGCGGCACAGGAAAGAAGAGCGATCGTGGCGATCCAGATCGTCTGTTGACGAATGGGAACGTGCTTGAGCAGGCCCTTTTCTATGTCCTCTTGTGTCGAAAAACGATTCAATGTCATCTCTTTCTTTGGTTGTTCCTGATCCGTCTACTGAGAAACAAAGCAAACAGTGCCGCTAAAAGTGGGAAAAAGGCAAGAACTTCCATTCACCAGGAACAAAAACTCTAAGTGCAAAAGAATCAGAGCTTTATACAGTCATCCCAGCTTTTCCTGAAAGCTCATTTGCTTTTGCTGAAGCAGCTTGACCACTTGAAGGCGCGTCGCTCTGTCGCGCATGGTGGGTCTTCCTTATCCGTTTTGTTCTACTCTCAAGTAGCCTGGGATACGGTTTGGCAGCGTCCCCAGGAGCTTGCATTAGGACTCGCAAGGCACCGACCTGTTGTTTTTCTCTCTCCTGTGCAAGTTCATGAGTTGTCCACCCGACTTGCAGGACGATGGAAAGTATATCGCAAGCACCCCAAGTTGCCACTGGAAGTTGTCAGTCCAATTATCCTTTCTGGAGAATATAGATCTTACATTGTTCGCAGATTAAACAAATACATCATGGGGAACCTCGTCAGAACTCTTTTTCAGGGTGAACGAGGCATACTTCTCACGAACTCACCTTTTCCTGATTACCTACTGGAATCTTATTCGGCAGAACACGTTGTATTCGATCTCATTGATGATTTCTGTGCATTCAATTGGGCTCCATCAGATGCCAGGAGAGCAGAACGACGACTTATCGAATGCACCGATCTTGCAGTCGCTGGAACCGGATTCCTTCGAAAGAAATTCTCTTCAGATTTTCCAGACCTCGAATTTCTTCCTAGCGGCGTGGACTTCAATAAGCTGACTAAGACCGCATCGGTCCCGAAGGAACTGGAAGGTCTCCCCAGACCGTGGATCTTATATACAGGTACCCTGAATGATCGAGTGGACCCAAGACTGTTTGCCGCTGTCGCTGATGAATTTACCGAAGGTTCGCTCATTGTTGTTGGACCATGTCACCAAACCTTCCAGAAACCCGAAAGAGAGAACATCTTCTATACAGGACTGAAACCTCATGGTGAACTACCGGGATTCTACCAGCACTGTGACCTTGGAATCATGCCCTTTGCCAATAACGACGCAGCTAAAGCCATCAACCCAGTTAAGACACTGGAGTATCTCGCCTGTGGCCTTCCTGTCGTATCGACACCGGTTCCGGATGTGATTGAGTACTACCCTGAGGTTGTGCGAATTTCCGAACCGGGGAATTTTTCCAAGGCCGCTCGTGAGGAAGTAAACTGTGACTCCGAAGCAAAGAAATCCGCTCGAGTCAACTTTGCTCGCAACCGAAGCTGGAAGAGCCTTTGTCAAACTTTTGAGAAGAAACTGAAGACACTTGAGGACAATCTCTAATGCATTTTCTCTTTGTTGTCTATCGTTGCCATGAGTCCCTCCTGGGTGGAGCTGAGCTTCACCACCGACGGCTGGCCCTTGAACTCCAGGACAAAGGGCATCAGGTCACGATACTTACTGGAGACGGAAAGGAGCTCCGCAATTTTTGTCACTGGGGAGTTCTTTGGACAAGCTTTGTAGACCCGTCAGAAAAGGATAATGAGTTTAAGATCAGACGCCTTGCCCTGAGTCGGCACAGCAAGTTCATGCTCGCCCTGAAAGCAAAAAAACTGCAAAAGCTATATGAGAAAGAGCAAGCATCTATACAAGACCAGTCATTGAAGACTTTGCTGTCAAAATGCGATCTTGATTCAGGCGTCTATCTTCTTAATGGATTTCACCATCCGGAAATCAATGCAGACGGAGCAAGTCGCTGGACTCATAAGCGATTCAGAATCCTTCTTCACAAGGAGGCTGCAAGAGAGGGAATGCTGACCCTGCATGGTTTTTCACCCTCCCAGAACCTTCTTCGTATATCCATCAATGGAGAGCAGATCAAAGGAGGGAAGATCAAACGGGGGTCCTTCTCAATCCCCCTGAAAATCAGTGACGTTGGCACGAGAGTCTTAACCCTTGAAACAGGCAATGTTTATCGTCCCATGAAAGATTTTCGAGGCCTTGGAGTCAATATCAGCGGCATCGAATACCAAACACGATCGAAGCAATGTTTCTACGCTGATGTTGCGGAGGATGCAAAAAGCCTTGGAAGAAAGGCACTTCCTGAACTGATTGACTTCTATACAAGGCAAGCCATGGATCGCGACGAGAAGATGAACCAGCTATTTATGGAGCTTCGCGGTCCCCAACTGAGAAATCTTCGGAAAGCGATTGAAGAGATCAATGCAGACCAGGTCATTCATTGCAATCTTCCCTGGGAGAACATGACTGAAGTTGAAGAAGGTGAACTAACGATGCCCCTCTGGCATGTCGACGATGAGTTCTACTACTGGAAACCATGGATCGAATCTCTTCAAAGAGGACGTCTGGCTCTCGCGAATACCCCCTGGACGGCCGAGCAATTCTTCCCTCAGAAGAAAATCAACGCGGCTTTTGTTGGACCACCGATCTGGGAACCAGATCTTTCAGAGCTCACGGCGCAAGATAGAGAAACGTTTCGGGGTTCTTATGGGATAAACAAAGGCGAAACTTTGATCATAACTGTATGCAGGAAAAGCCCTGAGAAGAGGTACGAAGCGATCGGTTCATCTATACAGCGCCTCAGAGAAAAGGGAGTTCCGGTAAAAATGCTGGGGATTGGACCTGATGTCGATGGTCGTCCATTTAAGTATGATGGCGCAACCTGGATTGGTCCATTAAGAGGAGACGAGCTGCAGGTTGCTTACCATTCTTGTGATGCTTTTGCCTTCATGTCCGAGAGCGAAAGCTTTGGAATGGTTATCCCTGAATCCTGGCATCACCGCAAGCCAGTCATCGTCAATCGTCTGTGCAGGCCAGCAGCCTCACTCATTCGGGATGGGATAGATGGCCTTCTTGCGTCACCAGGTAAAGAGCTGGATAATGCTATCGAACGAATTGTAAATGAAGAAAAAACAAGAATTTCAATCGGCGAAGAAGGGTACAAAGTAGCTCAGGAAAAGTATAGACGTGGTTCCAGTGCAGAAAGGCTGCTTCAGGCACTGGACCTGGCCTCTTCGTAGCCATCCAGGAAAGCTGCTGAGATCTCAGATTCCCAGAGAGCAATCTGATCCTTTCGTTTCCATTTTCTTACAAACCCTCTGAGTCCCTTGCCCGCTGAGGCCTGATATCGATAATCATCAAGGATACGTCCCTCGAGTTCCGGGTAGAGCTCAAGAAACCGTGCAGCACTTCTTCCACGCATCCTTGATTTCGTCAGATACTCTTCAAAGGTGAAGTGGTGTACATGATAGAGGACCGCATCATAGGCAAGGCTCAGCTTCAACCCCTTCTTGTGAAACCGATAACCGATTTCTGTATCTTCGAAAGCCGGGTCGGGGAAGGATTCGTCGAAGAGACCATACTCAAGAAACCATTTCTTGTGTATAGACAAGTTCATGGTATGAAAATACTCCCACGTTGCTTCAAATGGAGACGGAATGAGATAGTAGAAAGAATCATGATGAGCAACCCAGTGCATAAACTCGCTATCGATGACTTCGGGCGCCCAGCGCGTGTTTCCCATAACAGCATGCTCGGGTCTTAAGTCATGCATAGCAAGGTGGGCTTTTAAGAGTCCAGGCTCAACGACGACGTCGTCGTTCAAGAAAAGAACCAGGTCATGCTGAAGCGACTCGATGACAGCATTTCTCGCCTTTGCAGGACCAGCTTTAGGAACGGTCACCCAACGAGCCTCCCAGGATCTTCCGATAGACAGTCTTTCTTCCCAGGTCTCTCGTAGAGCCGGATCTCCTCCGTCGCAAACAACAACCACTTCTCCTTCTGCTTCTTCTGCAACTGCAGACAAAGACGCCAGACATTTCTCAAGTTTATCAAACCGATCATGGACGCAAATGAGGATGGAAAAAGTCTTGTTCATTAACTCTTAATCTGAAACCCAAGGATTCTGAAAACTTCAGTAAGATCATTTGATATACAGGAAGGGTCTATTGTGTAGTTTACAAATTCCCGCCGAACGGGATAGTTTTTCCGTAGCTGATCGAAATGTTCGCCGCGTCGATTTTCATCTTCAATTGCCAGCCCTTCTCTCAAGTGAGAAGTATCACGACGCACAGGACATACTTTCATCAGGGTTTCGGAAAGTACCAATTCTTCTTTTCTTCCCTCTGGCACCAGAGTACTTTTTTCTGGAACACCCAGGTCTGGTTTCCAGTTTGATTCCTGATCCAATGCCCTGGCGAGTTCCTGGACCATCCTTGAGGTACCATTGGTCTTCCCTTCGAGTGAATAGCCTGCCACGTGAGGACTCGCGTGCAATGCATACTGAATCAAATCCCGGTCAGGGTTAGGTTCATTCTCATAAACATCGAGAAGGAAAACCAGTGAGTCTGTTCGACCATATTTCAAGGCAGCTTCGTTATTAAGTACAACGCCCCGGGAGGCGTTTACAACGGCTGAGCGCGGTTTCATCATTGCCAGTTCTTCCCAGGAAAGAAGGTGGTGCGTGCAGTCTTCCCCTTCCCGTATATACGGAACATGACATGTTACAACATCACACTCGGTCAATACCTGTTCAAGTGACACATGCTCGTCAAGTTGTCCGGCGCGTGCGAGAGGTGGATCGTTGACCAGGACTTCCACTCCAAGTTTCCGAAGAAGTGGGGCAAGGCGTGACCCGATATTGCCGTGTCCAACAATCCCCACTTTGAGATCTCGCCATGGCAGCTGATAGGATTGGGCATAGTCGAAAAACACGGTCATGACCCACTCAACCACTGATCGTGCATTACACCCCGCTGCACTGGACCAGGGGATTCCCTTCCTTTCAAGAAAGGGTATATCCAAATGGTCAGTCCCAATCGTTGCCGTTCCGACAAATTTGAGATCATGCCCTTCAAGAAGCCCTTCGTTGACTTTCGTGATAGACCTGACGATTAATGCATCAGCGCCTTTTAAGTCTTTGTTCTCCATCGTCCTTCCGGGGAGAAGAACAACCTCGCCGAAGGGCGAGAATGCCTCTTCTGCAAAAGGGATGTTCGTATCAACAATAATTCTCATTTATATACTGCCTTCCCATGAGCAATTTACAAGAAACAATCTTCTGCAGCGGCAAAGTGGTCAACCGATCTTCGAACATAAGTATCTGCTCCGCTATGATCCTGCCCCAGTGAATCAGATGTGGTCAGCCGAGCAGGCACAACCTTCAGTGAGTCTCCTTCGATCGCAGGCTCAGCCTCATGAAAGCGGAAATCTCCCATGGAGAGAGTACCTATGGGGCAAAGTCTCCTTGATCTATCATTGACCTCCTAATCACCGATTAGTAACCCGTCTAATCATATTTTACCCCGCAACAATGGAGCTTTCAACCCATGATCAGACCCTTTCATATTTTCCTCACACTGCCATTCTTGACAGCAGTCGGCAAAGGTGAAGCCGCTGTCACTACCATGCTCAATGGCGATAATTTCGAAGTGGAGGTAACAGTTCCTTCGAGTTTAACTGTCACTGTTGTTGGTGGGCTTGTTAAGATTAACGGCAATGATCCCACGTCAGGGCCCTTAAATGCCTCTTCTGTTCAGGCATTCGACATCATATTGAATTCCGATAATGCTTCTCATGATTTAACTGGGATTACATCATCTGAATTTACATCGCTCTTCAGCGCGAATATTTCAATTGAAGGGACATCTCAAACCGTTCTTGGGCCCGAGGCAAGTTCGGTTTATTTACCTGGAGGATCCTTACACACGATTACAGGAGGACCAAATCGTGACATTCTTGTCTTGAACAAGTTCCCGGACAATATCGACTTTGATGGCAATGGTGGAAGCGATGATGTGGATTTTATTGGTCTTGAAACGGCAGACTCACTCAACCTGAACAGTGCCCCTTCAGACAGCATCGCCGTTTCTGATGGTAGCAAGACGTTGGTTAATTTTCGGGACGTGAGGTTTTTCGACGCAATACTGAACGGAGGTGATGATACAGTGAATGTAGGACCAGGGATTACAGCGAACCTTCAGAGATTGAATATCGTTCCGGGCACAGGGAACGATACCATGAATTGCGGAAATGCAACATTTGAGGTTCTCTATGATCGCTTTGAGTTACTTGGAGATGATGTTCTGACAGCTCCCCAGGTTCCCGGCCTTGCTGTTATATACCAGTTTCAGCTCTTTGACCAGGCTAACTCAACTTCACTTACCAGCGTGGATGAGGGAATGAATCACAAGGTCACTTTCAATAACGGTCTTAATGTTGGTACGTTCACTTTTAATTATGGCACCAGAATCTTTGCAACGTTTGGCACAAACAACGACACGTTTGATTTTTCCAATATCGAAGGCTTCATCGAAGGTACGGTGGTCGCCCTCGGAAACAATGGCGACGACACCTTTCTTGTTCCCATGTCCGAAACAATCAATTATGATTTGAGAGGCGGAGGACAGAGTCTTCAGGACGTTATGATTATAGACGGGACTGGGTATATGCCCGTTCTGGGATCAGACGTCATCACGGATCCTGTTGCTCTGGATGTCGTCTTTACAGAAATCGAAGATGTGAATTTTGTTGGAGTTTCTGGAACTCCCTCACCAACACCTTCGCCTACGCCTACCCCAACGCTGGTCCCTCAAGGCGACGTCAAACCGAAGCTCCTTGGCCTCGAGCCAGGAAATATCAACGCCGACAGAAACAATGACTTTTTTGTGGATGCGGCCGACCTTTATCTTGAACTGGGACCCTGAGAAGTCAAGTTCATGGAAGTTGACGCATAAGTCGCTGATCGGCGTAGGTTTTTGATCGTCTTACTCACGACCTTCCTGCTTTCTGCCTGCATTCCTCCTGCATTCAGCCTGCATTTCGAAGCAGCCTGAAATAAGACGGCATGAAAGCTGGAGCCAGGTGTATGAGTCGAGGTTTAAGATTTAATGATTGCGAATATTCACTCTTTGAACCTCATTAGGGCGTGGTTTATTGATTCTTGATCAGAGCTCCTGCTATGAAGAACTATGCTTTTATAATCATCATTATATTTACGTGCCATGGCGGAATCTTCGCCTCCGAAGCAAGCCAGAACAAAGAGAAGACGAAGTCTGAGATTCCAGAACCCGAGGGCTGGGATCTCGGAAAGCTCTGGGTGATTGGTGATTCCTGGAGTGTTTGTTTTAACGGCAATACGTGGCGTCGAAAACTCTACCAGGACCTGATTTCTGATGGCTATACAGTTGATTTTGTCGGTACTATGAAGACATGGGAGGGTTGTGATCAGGGAGAAGAATATGATCGTGATCACAATGCAGTGGGCGGGATCACCGCCCGCGAGGCCCTGGATGAGAAGCTGGATTCCTGGCTCAAAGAGGTTAGCCCTGACAGAGTTCTGATGATGCTGGGTGGAAACGATATGAACGCCGAGCGAGCCGATCCATTTACAACCTTGATAAGACTTCAGAAGATTATTGAGCAAATTCGTGCTGAGAACCCGAGCACCATCTTCCACGTTGGAATGTATGGTTACGTATCTGCATACTTTTCCGATCAACAGTCAGACATGATGGGTCTGGCGCTTGAAACCTTTGTTGAGAGTCTGTCGACGGATATATCGCCAGCATTTTTTGTCGATCATCGTGTCGGGTGGGACAAAGAGAAACACCTCGATCAGAATGATCTCTTTCATCCCAGCAAAGAGGGAATGGAGCACATGGCTGATGGATGGAAAAGATCGATTGAGAGAAGCATTCGAAGAAATTTGGAAACACTTGAATGAGTGAGAAATACACACACTTTAATATAAGAATCCCTGAGAATGCTCCTGGACAGTTTTACGTAGACCAGAGCTGTACAGATTGTGAGGCGTGCCGGGTAACTGCTCCAGCAGTCTTCAAGCGAAATAACGATACAGGCTACTCGTATGTTTTCAAGCAACCGAGCACTCCGGAAGAGTTGGATGCGACGATCGAGGCGTTAGAAGGCTGTCCACATGAGTCGATTCATATGGACGGCGATAGTCATGATTGGAAGAAAGAGCCGATCATTGGTTGGGATGATTATCACAAACTATCAAATAAAGATAATTCTGAGCGAAGATCAGAAGCCAGTCTAGCCTTAGAATCTTTTCATCACAGATTACCTTCAAACACACCTGGTAGATTTTATGTTGATGACCAGTGTCTAGATTGTGATGCCTGTCGTGTCACGGCACCTCATACCTTTAAACGCAATGACGAGGAAGGTTACTGCTATGTGTATAGGCAGCCTGAAACACAGGAAGAAGCAGAGGACGTATTCTACGCAGTGTGGGGATGTCCACACGAGGCAATACATAGCGATGGTCATCTATACAACTGGGCAGAGGAACCTTTAAAGGTTTATGATCCTCCCAGATTCGCGACCGAGTCTTTATACGAACCGCTTCCCTGCCCAGCCAAGCCAGATGCAGAGTCCTACGGCAATCCAATATTCAAGGAGGCAGTATTTTTTCAAAGGGGGAGCCCACAAAATGGACCTGCACAAACAAAGATATGTCATTGCAAAAACGAACCTGAAAGTGAAATAAAGCCGCGTGGACTCTTCAATCGTTTTACAGATTGGCTAAAGCAAGTCATGAAATCTTAGTCTCTAATTGAGGCTTAGATTCACCCAAGGCTGAACATATCGATCGTCTCGGGATCGTTTCCATTGTTACCATCGATATTGGAAAGAAACCTCATGAGCCTCATTGACTTTGTCACGATATCGAAACCGAGGCTGCAGTCCTGTCCTCCTGATTGTGTATCAAAGCGGATCCAGTTCAGACGTACTTCGAGTTCGATGATCTGATCAACCGTCACTTTTAACTCTGCCCGAGCCTTTAATCGACAACCAATAAGTGATGAGGAGACCTGAGCCGGTATTTCGATCGTCGTCATGGAGAGTTGATCAGGTGTTATACGGCTGGTGGTACCCGTGAAGGTCAGCTTATCCTGGTCTTTGTAGGCGAGAGGAAAAACGATCTTGATGGGGCAATGACGTGCATCCTTCTCTATTTCCGAGGAAGACCTGGGTGAGGTGGTACTTTCCTTGATGGCTCGTTCTACTTCCTGCAGCTCGCCTTCGATGAACTGTAAATCTGTCGAACCCACCCTGATTTGATCGAAGTGTTTCAGATCTTTCTTTTCGTGGATTCGCGTCCCGTTCACGTAGACTCCATTTCTGCTTTTGAGGTCGGTGATCGTGAACTGCTGGCGATGGTCGGAGGTTTCTGCCTGATCGATACGGGCGTGGGAGCGAGAGATTTCAGGATAAGGAAGATGAACCTCACAAGATTCCTCGCGTCCGATCATGACAGGCGCCTGATTAAGGCCGAAGACCTTTCCGCGGTTCCGCCTGGAGACAATTAAGAGGAGAGAATGAGCCTTGGGAGGGTAACTGGGAGTGTCTGAGGGACTGATATCTTCAAAGCCCACCGTTGAGTGATCTTCATCGTCTGCGAAGAACTGTCGGGGCTTGTTATGTCTATTAAATTCATGCATCTGATTGCCATTCCGTGCACACATGGGCACGTCTCGGGATACTTTCCCCGATCGCTACTCTCCAAAGCAACGGCGGCAAATTAAGTGCCTCTAATGGAGGCTTGCTGCAATCGTTTACTAAAGCAAGAGAAATCATAGATTTAAAAATCAATCTGACCCTTCCGCATCGTTATTACTTAAGTAGTAAAAGTCCTGTTCTACCACCGCACGACCATTCTCAAGCGTAATTATCTCCAAAATGTCACTTTGAAGCTCCTCGTTGTGCGATACCATCGAGTAAGTCCCGGCAGGAAGGTTCGAGAAGATAAAGTAGCCCTGACCGTCGGTGGTCGCTTCCCACTGCCACCACTCACGCAAATCATTGTAGCCGCTCTGGACACTCGAGAGGAGCTCCAGACGCAACTGAGCTGACCCAACAGGCTCACCCATCGCCTTCCTGATCCGACCACGAAGAGTAATGATCCCCGGAGTGACAGAAACATTACTCTCCGCTGAATTGACCCGTGCGACCGCCGACCAGTAAGCAAGCTCACCTGTGATAGAAGGAGCCTCGGCAGCGACAAAATAAGAACCTTCAATTAAATTTGTCGCACGAAACCTGTTCTGAGAAATCATTTCCACGTTCAACCGCTTTCTCGTAATCGGTGAATTATCCGATCTGAGGGGGTACAGCGAAACAATTGATCGCGCCACATTCACGTTAGAGGTTGAGCCCAGATAACCCACCAGCGTTGAGTTCGCCCAAAGGGTGACGTTCTGCTCTGTTTCATCAAAACTGGAAACGGTCAGGTTCAGGCTCTTCACCATTTCCCAGTCGTTGACTTTACCGCTATACGTTACCACATGTCCTCCAGGATCCATTCCGCGCAATGTATAGCTACCGCCGCCATCGGTGCGAGTTCGTTTCACTTCATCGCTTTCTACCGAGCGTGCTTCCACAAGAATCCCATCAAGAGGGGAGTTCGTTCCGTCGACCACTTCCCCCAGAAGGACTGCACCTGGCTCCAGTTCCACTTCACCAATATCTTCCGTCTTACCTCTGGAAACTCGAATGAGCCTTTTCTCTGTGGGTAGATAATCAGGGTGATCAAGCTCGAGTGAATATATACCTGGCCTGACGGGACTGAAGACAATATCTCCATTTCCATTACTTTTCCTCGAAGGCCCTTCCGGCTCAAGCGAAGCAGAAGCACCACCGACAGGTTCTCCCGTGCGTGAATGAACAACCTTGAGCTTGAGGACTCCGCCGGGATTAAGTCGGAGAATACCAACAGATTTTTCACCGGGAGAGCTGATGGAAAAAGGACCCTCGGAGACAGGGAGAAAGTTAGGAGCCAGCGCTGTTACCTGATATTCTCCTGGTGGAAGAGAATCGAAGGTAAACTCACCGTCTGTTTGAAACGTGTGCGACCCGCGGAAGCCCTGTCGACTTCCTGTATAGTCGTAGTATGTCGCATTCAATGAGATCGTGAAGTTCGGCAGTTCCGCATCATCACCAGGGGCAATCACTCTTCCCGACAACGTTCCTGTCATGGGAACTTCAAGAACGATTTCACCCACCCCATCGTTTGGCGATACTTCGGGGAATCGCCATTTCACACTTCGTCCACCAGTAGCAGTATTCTTCCGCGCATCGACCTCGAGCCAGAATTCGTCCTCTCCAAGGGATTCAAATTTGAAGGTTCCATCGTTGTTGATGTCTACTCGTCCCCCACCACGACCACCGCCAGCCCTGACGGTACCGTTGCGAACAATCTCTTGACGGTCCGTAATCACTTTCCCTGTGAGGATCCTGGCTTCTTCCAGCTTGAGTGTAACAGCTCGGTATCCCGGCCCCTCGAACGAAACTCGATCCGAGTCTGACAGATATCCACTTTTTGACGCATAGACGGAAACCCGTCCGGGAGGAAGATCGTTGAAGCTCGCGTTGCCTGTTTCCAGGGTCTTTTTGCTCCAGGAGGAGGGCGGTGAATCGGGAAAGTCAGAATGCCTGACGCTGACATTTGCGCCAGAAAGAGCAAGTCCGGCGGTGTCAGTGACAGTCACACTGAGAGAGCCACCTCCATTGATCTGGATCTGGCAACTTGACTGGTGCTGCTCGCGGTTCAACACGACGAGACTGCTCTTTCCTTTGCCTTTCCCTTCTGCCCAGGCCGTTGCGATCAGATGCAATTCCTGATGGATGGGGATTCCTTCTATGCGGAAGACACCACCTGCGTCTGTCGTTGCCGTATATTTACGTGTGTCGATTCTACCCGGGCTTCCGCCGGGGTGATAAATCTGTACTTGTGCATTTTCAACGGTGCTCCCCTGAATGTCTGTCACCTGCCCTCCAATTGTTCCACCTCGATAAAGCTTGATCTCTACAGGTTTCGGTGAAATCCCGCTGAGAATTTCAACGCGTCTTTCCTTTTCTTCTCCGACACCACGTGTATATCCCTTTAAGTCGGCAGTAAGAACGTAGATTCCCTGTGGAAGTGAAGGGAACCTGAAGTTACCTCCGGAATCGGTTGATGATGCGAGGCGATTCTTCAGAACTTGAGTTGGAGCCATCTTGGGATTCAACTGGACGCTGGCGCCAGCGAGCCGCTCTCTCGTATCACCATCAATGACAGTACCGGTCAGGCTGACCCCCTGATAGACCAGAAAATCAACATCTTTCGCAGGCTCCGTCGCGGTCACCTTCACCGCCAGTTGAGGCTCAGAAGTATACTTTTCGCTCGTGACTGTAACATCATAAGTTCCCGCAGGAAGTCTTTTCAGACGATAGATCCCCTCGCTGTTTGTTTCGGTTCTAAGAGGTGTCCACTTGGAGTTTTCTGTCGAGACAGCAACGATACTGAGTGATGAAACAGTCCCCCCCGTATTCAAATCGGTCACTTTCCCCTGTATATATCCTCCGGTCGTCATGTTGATCACATTCTGTTCTGTCCCACTATAGACAAGAATCGGCCCCGCCTCTGCATATCGCTCTGCCTTTGCGAAGAGTCGATACGCCCTGCCCGCGGGAAGCTGTTTGAAGCTAAAAGCTCCCTGTTCTCCTGACTTTGTAGTTTGGACAGGCTTCTCGCCTTTCTTCTCTTCTTCCTCGAAAAGTGACAGCTCGGCACCTGCAACGGGTGCGCCACGAGCGCCCCTAACAACTCCACCGAGAAGGGATTCTGCTTCCAACTGGATATCAAGTTTCAGGTTCTCTTCCTTGATTTCGATCTCTCGGGTAACGGTCGCATACCCTGAAGCAGAGATCTCAATCCGAAAGGTAGCTGTTGAGAGCTGTCCAATTTCGTATGCTCCATCAGGCTTTGATTGTGACTCACCATATTGAATTCGGATTGTATTTGTATTGGATTTTTCTGTCACCACGGAGAATTCGCGATAGACACGAACACGAGCGTTTTCAATCGGATTTTCTCCATCCGTTATCTTTCCCGTCACTTTCCGTTCTGGACCGAGACTTAGCTGGACAGGTCTGTGTCTATCACCCGAGACGATTTCTACACCGTTCTCCACATCAGACGCGTAGCCTTCCTTTTCAGCAACAACTGACCAGCGTCCAGGGGGGACCTCATCAAATACGAACTTTCCATTCTCGTCTGATTCAATGGAGATTTGAGGAGCCTTTTCTTCCTCTCTCAGTTCCCCCTCGAATTTGAGACTTATAGAAGCTTTATCAACAGGGAGCTGCTGCGTGTCAGAAACCCATCCCACAAGCTCGCCTGGTTCTGAGCTAACGGAGAGCTCTAGTGTTGAGGAGGTTACAAATTCTTCTGTTTCGGGGAAAACCGCATCGTCGACTTCTTCATCGGGGGCTGTGTCTGGCCCTTGCGCTGCTTCAGGTGCGCGACCAGGAATCATGATCCCGCGTTCCTTCCTCGGGGAGGAGCTCTCCGATTGCGACAGCTCTTCTGTGAGCTGCTCCAGCCTCTGAGAGGACTCATTCAAACCATCAAAAGGCTTCCCTGAATCCTCGCGGTGATTACGTGTAACCAGCCAGTGTCCAACAATCAGCAAAAGCAGACAGAAGAGGAGGAGGATAGGTATAGGAAAGGGATTCTTCTTTTCCCGTGAGTGCGTCATTCAGGTCGTTGTGAAAGTGGTATAGGTGCCAGGAGTGGAAAAAAGAGGAGTTTCTGGTAAATACTCTTCGCCCAATCCGACTGACTGACCGTTGTTCCCAGCTCCCTTCAAAGGCAAGGAAGATTGGGACCTTACACGAAATTCCTGATCAATAAGACTTCAAATGTTTAATTAATGATAGTGCCGAACAAAGAAAAATCACCCATCTTTGCGCGACCAGTCGTACTCGATCGGTCCTGAATGCGGGTCCAGGCGAAACTCATCAGGTTCCTTGTAATTATAGCATTCTGTGACGGTATTGATCACGATGGCTTCAGTTTCACTGATACATTTGAAGCCATGATAAACAAGGTTGGGAATTTCAACCATGATGGGATTATGAGGCCCGAGGAAGAACTCATTGGTTTCCCCGCGTGTTGGCGACCCTTCGCGATCATCATGCAGAACAAGCTTGATCATGCCGCTCACAACAGCAAAGTGATCGACCTGTTTCTTGTGGTAGTGCCACGCTTTGGTCACGCCCGGATACGCGGTTGTCATATAGACCTGGCCGAACTGTGTGTTATATTCCTCTTCGTCAGTGCGAAGAATCTCCATCAGGCGACCTCTCTCGTCGCAGTGAACAGCCAGCTTTTTAACTTTTACATCATGAATCATGCAGTAGCTCTTTCCTTGTCATTATCTCCAAGTTTTCCGAGAGCAAAAGTGATCGCAAACCCCACGAAGATGAGGATCAATACCAATAGAAGCTTCACAGGACTGAACTCTGTATTAGGAACGATGAGGAGCTCAACCTCAGAAAGTTCTTCACCGGACCGATCAGCGGAACTCACCTTGCCAGCAGCGTTGCGTCTGATCTCGCTCTCGACCGAATTGTCATAGACGATCACAACAGACTGTTTTTCTCGCGCCTGATCAAGATCCTCCAGTGAGGGCAGACGATCTGTTACGACTTCCACATTGACCGTTAAACCGTCTCTTTCGAGCTCCTTCAGCTCTTCGGTAAATGGGAACTCACCCTCTGCATTGGCAAAGGCAGAGATGCTCAAAAGACTCAAATCCTGGTTCAATTCATCTACAACAGCATAGCGGGGAAGCTTGTCAAAATCCGCTTGCTTGAAGGGGTATAGACCCAGAACAGAGCCAATCAGCAGGCCGAACAGAAAACCGAGCGTGGGTTTATGATATTTGACGAGCATAAACTTGAGCAGGTTTGAAAGACTGATAATTCCGACGACAACTCCCAGGCCAACGGGAACAACAACGCGAAGTGTCTCGCTGATGACATAATCCCACTCACGAGCACTCACTGCATCCTTAATCCCGCTGACACCGCCGATAATCGGCAGGTATAGACCAAGCACAAGTAGCATATAGCTGCCCGAAACGCCCGGCAGAATCATCGTCGCGCTGCCGACAATACCTCCCAGAAAAAACAGGATAAAGGAGGGGTCTGTCGTATCAGGCTCTAGGCCGAAAGCAATCAACGCCATGAGGAGAACTCCCACCACAGCCGTGACGATGGAGGGCGAATCAAACGGTTTGAGTTCTTTGAAAAGCAGGGGAGCACCACCTAATGTCATCCCAATGAAGAGGGCGAGCATCCCTGGCTGAAACATTTCCATGAGGAACTGGATGATCGATGAAAAAGCGATGATGGTAAACGCGGAAATTCCGAAAAGCATGGCAAGGACAACGATAGGTCTGAGTGAGAGCTTGAAGCGGGTCAGACTCGAGACCGAGTCGATGAACTCATCGTAAAGCCCAAGCGCCAGGACCATGGTTCCCCCTGAAACGCCGGGAACCAGGTTGGCCAGACCCATGAAGACTCCGGTGATACCCAGCCGGAAAAAAGGCAATCCGCTCTTGGGAGAAGCATCCGCCTGCTGCTTCTTTTCCTGTTCTTTCGCTGTATCGTCCAAAGGTCAAAACACCTTTCCTGTTCAAATGAAGCACTGGGTGTGGCGGTTTTCGCGGAAGGCGGTCAACGGAAACCATCTGGAGCGTGGCCTTCTGGACCAACTCTCGCATGGAGTTATTATTGAGTCTGTACTTGACAGAGTAACACTCTAACCTCTTAAAAATCAGACATGGACGTAATCTTAGAATATCCTCATGAGTATCACGAGTTCATCCGCCTCTTTAACGAGGGGGATTACTTCGAGGCGCATGAAGTTCTCGAGGACCTCTGGGTTCTCGAAGTCGACCCATTGAGGGATTTCTACAAAGGGCTGATCCAGATCGCCGTAGCATTATGTCATTGGGAAAGAGGTAACCCTTCCGGCGCCCGCAAGCTATGGATCACTGGTCGAGGTTATGTTGCTCCCTATCAGCCAAAGTTTGAAGGATTGGATGTGCAGTCCTATCTTGCCACCCTGGACAAGACCTTTCAGCCGCTCTTAGAAGGTGAGAGAGAGATCTGTCCTGACCTCAACCGATCACTGATACCAAAACTGGAACTTGAAGATGAAGGCCTCATCTCGAAATCCGCTCAAAATTAAAGTTCCTGAGTCGGTATTAACCTTCACCGACCGGGAAATTGACCTGGCTCATCAATTGATTGCTAAAGGAATCAATTGGGAACCGGCGCCAGGGATGACGGTTTATGATGATCAGGAGAGATACCCCGATACCTCACCGATCCAGAACCATGTCTATATCATCCTTGATTATAAGCTCTTTGTGCAAATTGCTGGAAGCGTTGATAAATTGAAAAAAGAATGGACATGGCTCCCTTCCTGGGAAGAGGGTCGCCAATGGCTTAAATCCCAAGGCATCAATGACGCCGAAATCCTTGATCGCATTCGAGAAAGAATTCTGGACGCAGGACTTTCAGACCGAGAAGCACTCTACGAACTGATGGTGCAGGTCCTTTCACCTTCAGATGCCGAAACCTGAAGAAAAACACATCCGTTACACCTAACAGGAGAGAACTATGGAAAACGATCTGGGCGGAAAATCTTATGTGCCAGACTATGAAGTCTCAGACAGCGATAAGCAACTTGCCATGATCACACACATTTCGATCATCTTCGCAGGGTTTATCGTCCCCTTGATTATCTGGCTGATCAAGAAAGATGAATCTGAATTTCTCAGAAAGAACGCCCTCGAAGCCCTGAGTTTCTCAATTGCAAACTGGATCCTGCTCATTCTCATCATCGGACTGAGTGCAGCTCTCATGTGTATATTCATTGGCATGATTACCATCTTCCTGGCCTTTGTCCCGGCACTACTCATGGTTATTTATGGCATTGTCGCAGGTATTCATGCGAACGAAGGAAAAGTCTATGAATACCCCGTTACTTCCCAGTTTGTCAAATAAGCCCATCACTTTTCGGGGTGACCTGTCAGAGTGATCCGTCCGAAATAACCAGGGTTCTGCCAGCAGTTTCTCCGCCCGTTCCACATCAGGTGAACTTCCTGACCGAAAGGGTGAATGGTCTGCGGGTCATCATCGTCTGCTATCCCTGTATTAAACCCGATCTGCATACCCGGCTCTGGCTTGAGGTTAAGAAGAGCATTAGGAACTCTTCCTTCGATGATATACGTCACCTTACTTCCACTAAGTGTGTCTGATTCATCAGGGTCTCGTTTGATAGACACCTCTCCCCTTGGTTCATAGTCACCCAGGTCTGACCAGCGAAAGACAACAGCCTTGTCGCCCTCGTTGAAGAACCCAAACTGATGATCATCACCATTATATGTCTCGATATGTTCATCAGACAAGTCTGCATCCACATAAACTTCCAGACCGTCGTTCTTGTAGAGGTGGAATCCTTCGACGGGTGCGCTGATCTCATTATCCAGAACCTCCGCAGCGATATAGAGAAAATCATCATCCCAGGATACATACACCTCAGCGGAGACATCTTCTATACCTCCCCATTCGCGCCACTCACTGATAATCTGATCCCTTCGATTCAGCACAATGGGACTCATGGCTGGCCAGTCCTTCAGAGAACCATCAATGAGAATCTCTTTCTGCCGTTTCGGCGCCTCAAAGAAAGTGACATCGAAAGAATAAGTACCTATGGAACCGAACTGGTCTTGCAGGGATATATCCACGGGAATCAATTGTCGGTCGGTCTCCCTCTTCTTCATCGGAACGTCAATTGCAGCTATCGACCTTCCCTCCTCGAATTTGATGAGCTTTCGGTCTCTTGTGAAGCCTAGAAGCCCAGTGTCTGAGCTGAACGACGCAGAAATCTGCGGAATAATCTGGTGACTATCTCCGGGAATTTCCAGCGTCAGTTTACCCTTAACTGACCCATTAACCTTTGGAAGTGTCCGGTATGAAACGAGTACCGCTGGCCGTATAGCGAAATGAGTTAACACCAGGAATGAGGGGTAGTCGTGTCCCTCCACAGTGAAAAGAGTAGATACCCTCCCTTTCTGTTCATCTACTTCCTCAGGGAATGTAACGATATAGTCAAATTCATCACTTTTGGAATCTGCCTTCTCCACCTTCAAATGAGATGAAATATCCAGGTTTTCACTTTTAACAACCTGCTTCTCTGTTGAATTAGCCATGATAACTTTCTCTGGTCTATTGAGCTGAACCGGAGCATAACGTGTCAGAGTGGACTCTGCACTTTGAGTCGGAAGAAGTTGAGGGAAAGGCAGGTCCTTAGGGAGGGCTTCAACGAACATTTCCGCTTCTGAGTACAAATAGACAGGAGCGCCATCCAGTTCAAGATAGACCTTTCCTTCCAGAACCTGCATTTTCGTCTCTGACCCAAGCATCGTTTCCAGAGAGACCGTTTCCGCCTTTGTGGAGACCTCCACCCTCGACCCATCAGCAAGCGACCACAGAGCAACTCTCTCTCCTTCCTGATCATTCGAGGCAATTCTTACTATATAGACATCTTCTTTCACCTCAAGAGTCGCCTGCCCGACAGAGTCTAAGAACGAAGATGCCGTCTGGAGGCCAAAAAAGGAAGGTTTGTTCTCCCAATCTGGCCTGATCAATCCAAAGCGATCTTCATTAAAGTCATTGTTGGGTCCGTCAGGACCAAACCAGTACCAGCCTGCTACCGGCATCCAGCCGAAGGTGCTCCCCAGAAGATAGACACGCGCAATCATCTCTGCCTGATATTCTTCACTGACGCCTTCAATGTGCGTCGGGTATCCAGTTTCCGTGATCCAGAGAGGCTTTGCTTCACCATAACTGGCGATCATGTCATAGACCTCTTTTATCTTCTCGTACATTTCCCCCTCTGGCTTTCGGGGAGTAATATACGGGTGTACAGAGTAGGCGTCCATATAATCAATAGCTCCTGCCTCAAAGATCGCTTTGGTAAAGTCAACATCAATGAGAGAAGTAGCCCCAGCAACAACAACAGCTTCAGGATTACTTTCCTTAATTGCTGTATAGGCGGCCTTTAGCGCCTTCGCGTAATCCTCGGCATTGGCCTTTGGTTTCCAGAAGCCATCAACGTTTGGTTCGTTCCAGATTTCGAAGTATTTAACTTTCCCCTTCAGTTCCCTGGCCATGAAGCCACAGTACCCAGCATATCCGGTACGCCCTTCGTCGCTTCTTGGTGCAAAGCCATCGTCGTAGAACTCATTGGTATAATTCAGGATAATGAATGGTTCGATACCCTGTTCGATTGTATAGTCGATGTTTTCAAGTGAGCTTTCTGGAATCTTGTACTTCCCTTTTTGAGTTTCCACCGTGTGCCACATGATCTCATCTCGGATCATCTGCACACCGGCTTCTTTCATGAGATCAATTGAGCGCTGGTGCCTGTCCGTATCTCCCATGAAGGTGTGCCCCTGCATGAGGATAAAAGGGGGTTCATCCTGGGCAGCGAGAGCTGAAGTAACAAGGAACAGTGCAGCAAAGAATCCGAACTTGGTGAAAAATTTAAAACTCATGATTGTCAAACTTTCAAAAGATTAACTTAGAGCAACCACCTGCGATTCAATAACGCAAGCTTTAGATGAAACGGAGAACATTCTTGGCTTTTTGGGTGGGTGGATCTGTCTATAATGGAGCGATAATGGTCGGAAGTGGAGGAATGGTACTTGCACATCCATAAGCTTTGGGCATAGGATCATGACCAGACAAACTGAAGGGAAAAAGGTACTCTATGGATAAGATCGATCTTAAAGAATTCGAGATGAAAATGATTGTCAGAAAGTGGCAAAAGGATGATTATAAGGAGATCATCAAGCTACAAAGGCTGTGTTTCCCCAAAATGGAACCCTGGGATGAAAAGCAGTTTCTTGCAATGATTGATCGTTTCCCTGAGGGACAAATTGTCGTGGTGTGGGAAGGTGAAGTGATCGCCTCATCGTCCAGTCTTATCGTTGATTATGATCTCTACAACGACTGGCACGACTGGAAAACGATTTCTGACTACGGGACGATTTCGACTCATAACAGGGACGGGGACATGCTCTACGGTATCGAGATCATGGTTCATCCTGAGTATCGAGGGATGAAACTGGCCCGTCGTCTATACGATGAACGTAAGAAGCTGGTTCGAGAGCTCAACCTGAAGGGTATCGTCATAGGCGGTCGCCTGCCAAACTACATCAAATACAAGAAAGAGATGACCGTTTACGAGTATGTTGCGAAGGTCGAGGAAAAGACTATCTATGATCCGGTGCTGACAACCCAGCTTGCAAACGGCTTTGAGATCAAACAGCTTCTGGAAGATTATCTTCCTTCTGATGAGGACAGTGCTGGTTGGGCGACACATATGGAATGGACGAATGTTGACTTTCGTCCCTTTAAGAAGCGTTCTCTTCGTCCCGTCCAGATCGTCCGCCTCGCCGCCGTTCAATACCAGATGCGTTCTATTAAAGACTTTGATGAATTCAAGAACCAGGTCGATTATTTTGTGGACACAGCTTCCGACTATCACTGTGACTTTGTGGTCTTCCCTGAGCTTTTTACCCTTCAAATACTCTCTTATGAGAAGGCGAGAAATCCCAGCGAGGCAGCACGTCTGATGGCCGACTATACGCCTGAGTTTCTCGAGATGTTTACTGAAATGGCTGTCCGATATCACATCAATATTATTGGTGGCTCCATGTTTGTGGTCGAGAACGGAAAGCTCTATAATTCGTCCTTTCTTTTCCGTCGCGATGGAACACTGGGTCGTCAGGACAAAATCCATGTTACTCCTGCAGAGTGGAAATGGTGGGGGCTTTCCGGAGGAGACAAAGTAGAGGTATTTGATACAGACTGCGGTCGCGTGAATATCCAGATCTGTTATGACATTGAATTCCCTGAGCTTTCACGTATTGCAGCGAAGAAAGGTGCCAACCTTATCTTCATCCCCTTCAACACAGACGAGCGAAACGGCTATTTAAGAGTCCGACATTGTGCGATGGCCCGTTGTATTGAAAACCACGTCTATACTGTCCTGGCTGGCTGTACCGGCAACCTGCCCCAGGTATCCGTGGCAGATATTCATTATGCTCAGTCCGGGATCTACACACCAGCCGACATTCCTTTCAGCCGTGATGCGGTTGCGGCCGAGTGCACGCCAAACGTGGAAACTCTTATCCTGCAGGATCTTGATGTGGAGCTCCTGAGACGCCATCGTTACAAAGGCACAACTCGCAACTGGGTTGATCGACGCAAGAACCTCTACACGTTGCATTACAAAGAAGGAGATCAGGAGTTTAAGATATAGGGTGAGTTTTCAAACGTGACCGAAATATCCTACCAAGAATTCTAGCTCCGAATCCACGCGCCATTCTAGTTCTTTATAATCGGACTTTCTCTTACTACTCTTGGGATCTCTTGTGATCGTGCGGAAGCTTTCGAGATAAGTTTTTTGCACTCATCCAAGTGTATTTGATTTCTTTGTTTGGAGTCTCTAGACGCGAAAATGACGGCGAGCAATATACCAGCGACGACTGGAATCGTCCAGATAGACATAACAAATGCGGTGAAAGTCGTCGCCATTGTGACAGCGATAAAGACCAAAAACTTGAAGGAAAAATACTCTCTTTCACAGGTGTCGAGAATCCCTAGTATCTTCTCTTTTATCTTCTTTTCATTAATCCTTTTCAGAGACTGCCTGGTCTTGTGATAATCATAGAAACTAAGTGGATTAATAAATTTAACAACGAGGAAAATCATGAACAATGGAACCAATTGATTGAGGTGAAACCTGGTCTCATGGGTGGTTTGGAATCCCGCAAGACATCCCAAGGATACGAATAATACGAGGGAAGCAATGTCATAGGTAAGAGCCTTGTGTTCGCGCGAATCCAATAAGAACTGCTGGCCGTTCTTGAACCACCATCGCATACTGATAATTGCTTCACAGGGAGTTCGATATAGTTGCTTATAAGCTAAGCACCCACATATAGCCGCCAGACTCCCAATCGCGAATGTTTCCCAGTCTTCGATCATTGCTCACTTATTTTTGGATACTCAAAGAGTATAAAGGAATTGTTGGCTGAAAGTGTGAATGGTTCAAGCCCAAAGAACCTCATACAACGATACAGTTTGCACAAGGGAGCTCCTTACAACAAGGTTCGAACGGTGTTCGATGCACTCCAGTGGTAGCATCATGCATCGAACATGCATCGATACTGCTTCCACCCCTCGGCTCGATGCGGGTGCTCAATCGTTTACGACCTTTCCATATGAGTTTTGTCGAACCCCTTCAGGGTTCTGGTCCGGGGTTGGACCTCACACCCGGGGCGACGCCATGCTCTGCCCCGGGCTGTCGTATCTCACAGCCCTTCAGGCTGTTTCCATAGAGTTGGTCTCTCGGGATCAGCCAGAGAGGCGATTTCCATTGGTGGATCTGCGTCGCCTATCTCACAAAACCCACGATTGCTCGCTCATCCTGAGCCTCGGCAATTACGACTCCCAAAGAGAGCACAACTCATCAAATATCCTGAACACGAATAAGAATAAGTTTTGGAGTGTTTCTATGATCCGACGCGTCTCACAAGAGAATGGGTTGGAACATTGATCTTCAAGGCTCAGCCTGAAAGGCTGACAGATACGTTAGCCCAGGGCAGAGCGAAGCGTCGCCCTGGGTTGCCGATTGATGCATACCCTGAACCCTGAAAGGGTTCCACAACAGGCAAGAACAGATTTGTCGAACCCTTTCAGGGTTCTGGCCCGGGGTTGGGTCTCACACCCGGGGCGACGCCATGCTCTGCCCCGGGCTGTCGTATCTCACAGCCCTTCAGGCTGTTTCATTGAGGCTCTATTTCGAGGCCTACGTAATGAGCAATTGTTGTCATTACAATCCAACATGATATATCGAGATATGGTGTACATGATGACAGCCTCTGAGGCTCAGCCTTAAGGACTATCAACTTTTGAGTTGGCGGAATCGAATAGACTCGACACCTTGGGCCCGCTACTGTGTAAAACCTTTAAAGAAAATCAAACTAGTCTTATGGGCCTGCCATAGTCGCTATTTCGCGTGACAATGCCTGTCTATTTATCATCTACGATCAGCCTGAAAGGCTGACAGATACGATAGCCCAGGGCAGAGTGTAGCGTCGCCCTGGGTTGTTGGTTGATGTATATCCTGAACCCTGAAAGGGTTCCACAAAAAAGGAGAAGGACGATGGGACAGTCTTTAGCCCAAAACTATATACACCTTGTTTTTTCTACCAAACACCGAACCCCATGGTTCAATGATAGAGATGTTCGCCAAAGAGTACATTCTTACCTGGCCGCTATATGCAATGAACTTAACTCAGAGGCATTTCAGATCGGAGGAGTAGGCGATCATGTACATATATTCTGCCAGTTGTCGAAGAATATAGCACTGGCTAAACTTATTGAAGAAGTGAAGAAGGAATCATCGAAGTGGATCAAGAAGGAGTTCCAAGACCTGAGAGGTTTCCGTTGGCAGGCAGGATACGGCGCTTTTTCTATTAGCCCATCGCATGTCTCGAGCCTCAAGAAATATATACTTACTCAGGAGGAGCATCACAAGGGGCAGACATTCAAACAGGAGTTTCGCCATTTATGCGAGAAATATGGGGTACCGATAGATGAACGCTATGCCTGGGATTGAATGATTTGTCGAACCCCTTCAGGGTTCTGGCCCGGGGTTGGATCTCATACCCGGGGCGACGCCATGCTCTGCCCCGGGCTGTCGTATCTCACAGCCCTTCAGGCTGTTTCCATAGAGTTGGTCTCTCGGGATCAGCCAGAGAGGCGATTTCCATTGGTGGATCTGCGTCGCCTATCTCACAAAACCCACGATTGCTCGCTCATCCTGAGCCTCGGCAATTACGACTCCCAAAGAGAGCACAACTCATCAAATATCCTGAACACGAATAAGAATAAGTTTTGGAGTGTTTCTATGATCCGACGCGTCTCACAAGAGAATGGGTTGGAACATTGATCTTCAAGGCTCAGCCTGAAAGGCTGACAGATACGTTAGCCCAGGGCACAGCGTAGCGTCGCCCTGGGTTGACGATTGATGCATACCCCGAACCCTGAAAGGGTTCCACAAAAGACCCAATTATGCATGAGAAAGATACTCCACCCTGCACCTCGATGCGGGTTTTTCCTCCAAACTGCCTTGCGTCGGTTCGCGGTCACCATGAAGCTCCACATCCAAATTAATGTCGATGGACCTGTCAGACCTCATGAATCGATTCACATTTCTTCTAGTTTTCCTTCTCAACGCGATCCTTGTGGCTTCAACAAGCGCCCAGGAAACCGTAGCCAGCGATGATGCTGAAACCTCTCCCGCCCTTGATCAATCAAGCATGAAGGTGGGTTTCGTGGACATTGAGATCGCCATCGGTGAAAGTCAGGCGATCCGCAAGATCCTGGGCGAGATTGATGAGGAGATGCGGAAAGACGGGGAATCCATTGATTCGAAAAAACAGGAAGCGCGTCGACTTCGCATCATGCTGGAACGCCAGGGAAGTGTTCTCTCCGACGAGGAGCGACAGGAGCGCCAGCAGCAGATCATCGATCTGATGGCCGAAATTGATGAGCTGGAATATAAGTTCAAACGTAAGATCGAGCAAACAGAACGAACCACCTTTATGCCGCTGGTCGAGCAGGTTATTCGCATTGTTGGCGACGTTGGAAAAAATGAAAACTTCGATCTGATTGTTCGCGGTGAGATGGTCCTCTATGGTCGCGCAAGAGCCGATCTGACGCCACTGGTTGTTGAGGAACTGGACTCCCGCTATGAAGAGCTGCGCGAGGTCATGATTCCAATGGGCTCAAAAAAACCGGCGGAAGAGAAACCAGAAGTCCTTCCTATGATTCCGTAAGTGGAATCAGGTTTCTTCGCATTCAAAACGGTACCCGATCTCTCGGACCGTTTTCAAGAACTTCGGTCGACGAGGATCCTCTTCAATTTTCTGACGAAGCGTCGCGATACACCGATCAACGCTTCGGTCTGTCACAAAGACTGAGTAACCCCAGGCAGCATTCAGGATCTGTCGACGAGTCAGGGCTCTGTCTATATTCCTGAGGAAGAACTCGAGGACCTGCATTTCTTTCGGAGTGAGCTCGAGATGTTCTCCGTTTCTGGAGAGTCTTTGTGAAACAGGGTCGAACTCAAAGTTGCCAAATACAAGTTTCTCCTCAGGTGATTGTTGAACCTGACGTCTCAGGTGGGCTTTCACTCTCGCTGATAACTCCCGGATGCTGAAGGGCTTTGTCATATAATCGTCAGCACCAAGGTTCAGCCCAAGGAGGAGGTCCTCCTCCTGACCTTTCGCTGTAAGCATAATAATCGGCATTGTCAGTCCTTCCTCTCGAAGAGTCCGACAAAGTTCATAGCCATTCATCTTTGGCATCATGATATCAAGAATGATGATGTCTGGTTTCAGGTCGAGAGCCTTGTCGAGCCCTTCTTCTCCATCAAAGGCTGTACTGACCGTATAGCCGCGAGAGCGGAAACTATCAGTCAGCCCGCGGTTAAGCGTGGAATCGTCTTCGACGATTAGAAGGCTTGCATTCTCTGTTTTCTTCACGTTCTCTTATCTTCCGGTTCGTTAATTGGCATGCGCACGGTAAACCGACTCCCTTTCCCTTTTTCGCTCTGAACTTCGATGGTTCCACCATGAGCATCAACCAGATACTTGACGATGGAAAGACCAAGTCCTGTTCCACCTGCGTGCCTCGTAAGATCTGACTCCACCTGGTAGAAGCGTTCGAATATTCTGTTTTGATCCTTCTGCGCTATACCAAAACCATCATCCTTTACGATGAGGACGATGTGCGCTTTCTCAGCAGTGCATCTGAGTTCGATCTGTTTTTCTTCCGGCGAGTATTTCAACGCGTTCTCAAGTAGGTTAATGAGGATCATCGTAATGGCCCCTCCATCACAATAGACTTCGGGAAGGTCTCCGTCTATATACTTTGAGAAAGTTGTTTGCTCAGCCTCCAATTGGCCATTTATAAGTTGAAGAGCGTTCTCGATGAGTCCTTCGGGATTATGCCAGTCAAGCTCCAGGACCTCTTTACCTCTCTCCATACGTGAGTAAGTCAGAAAACTTTCAATAATCTTACTGAGTCTGAGATTCTCACGGGAAATCAGTTCCAGATACTCTCGCGTTCTTCGCTGATCGAGCTCTTCGTCTTCCTGAAGTGAATCAACCAGAAGGCGTATTGAGGAGAGGGGAGTTCGCAGTTCATGACTGACAGTCGCGATGAGTGAGTTCTTCATCTCAGTCACTCGATTCTGTTTGTATATATATTGAATAATGAGTGATGCAGCAATCAAAAGTGAGAGAAGGCTCAGTGCTCCGGCTGCAAAGTAAATAATACGCTGGGTGCTGATTGCTTGTGCAAGGCCGTCGGAGGATTCGAGGTTGATGACTAAAGAATAATCATTGAATGGTGCTTCAAGAGGGATTGAAGGAAGTTCGCTCTCCGATAGATTCTTGTTGCTGCGAAACTCGTAGCTGAATTCACGTCCCAGACTGTTCAGGTGGGCTTCCAATTCTGAAAAGAGTCTATCGTGAGAAAAAGCAAAGCAGGTGTTCCGACCCTCTTTATAGAAAATCCATAGATCAAGAAAAGGGTTCAAGCCATCCTGAAGATTCGCAACGTTATAGCTCTTCGCAAGAACACGTGAAAGAACGAGTGCATTTTGAAGTTCACTCATCTCGCTCGTGTTGAAGGACCATTCATCAAGGAGGAAAAGGCGCCGTTGCGGAGTTAGTACAGTATCACCCGATAGAATAAATTCATTCATCCACTGAATCAGATCATCCTGTTCCACAAAAAGAGGATCCTCACTCAAGAGTAGAAGGAAGAGAGCCAGTCTATACTTCAATTCAGGATCAGATGCCAGAGTTTCCGCAGAAGTCTCAAGGATTGATCGCAGCAATTCTATCGACTCAATGGGCTCTCCACGATGGTATAGTATCTCCACCTCTTCAATTAATTTCTGTATATCAGAACCTTTATTTTGAGACGCTGAACCGTGAAATTGACCATAGGGCACGTCAACAGGATAGATAACCTTGCTCTTATTGGAAAAAACAAGAAAGGCAGAAGCCTTATCATCAAGAATAGCTTTCTGAAAGGCTTGCCAGGATGCACCCGTCGGTTCCTGAAACAGTCTTTCATTGAGGGCTTCGAGCTCTTTACGGAGTTCATTTTTCACGACTTTCAGGTCAGACTGATACACACGATCCAGTTCTTCACGAACGACTACTTGAACGTTCTTGTATGACCCGTATATCAACCAAAGGACGATTGCTCCCGGTAGGATGAGCACCAGGAGCAAAACGAAAAGGTACTGTCTGGAAAGGAGATTAGCCATTCGACTTAATGGTGAACCTATAGTCTTTCCAGTTCTTGTGCTAGTAGGTTCTTGTACTCTGTGATCTGTTGTTCCTTTCGTGGAAACCTCTTGGCGCGTTGATCATACGCATCCTGGACTTTCTCCAAAAGAGCTTTAAAGTCCTGTGTCTTTCCCATCTCTTCATAATGTCTTTTTAATGTGTTCGGAAAGAAATAATCGAACCTTGTTTCTTTCTCGAGCATCTCCAGCAACATTGCCTCTACAACTTCCTGGCCTTCGTAATCCCAAAGTGTGAGAAGTAAGTCGTTGGCAACATGCTGGTACTTGCTGTGTTGTGCAGGCTGAGAGTAATCTTTCTCAGGATAGGAATTGAGAGCCTGCACATAGTCTTCTTTGGCTTGCTCGAGCTTACCGCGATCGCGATTTACTTCTGCCACAAGATAGTATAGACGCCATGGCTCATCTGGCATCAGTCCGTCCGGGGATTTCTTGTTCTCGAGAATAAATTGTGCCTGTGCTCTGAGGTACTCGAGCCAGTCGTCGACAACTTGCTCAGCAGGGTTCAGTTGCTTGACTACCCACCATGCACCGTTGAAGTCAGTTTTGTCCACATAAGCATGTCCGCTCTCGTTCCGACTTTCTATTTCATCCATTTGTTTCTTTATATACGTATTACCGGCGGCAATCACCCGCTGCACATCCGCATCCGCAGGTAGTGCGGGAATGGCCTGAGGTTCTTTAGCGTTTCTGACTTCTTCCAGCTTCGTCTTAATCCGTTGACTGTCTGGATCAACCTCGAGCCACTTTTCATAAGTCTCTATAAGCTTTTCTTTCTCGCCGCGTTTTTCATACACCATGGCAAGACCATTAAGTGAAGCCGTCGCGTAGGGAGAGGCTTTGATCGCTTTGTTCCACCACTCTATTGCTTCATCATCGTTCCCAATTCTCGTTGCAAGCCACCCTTTCCCGTTCAAAGCAGCGGGATGTTCAGGATTGAGCTCCAGGCATTTTTCAAAGGCGGTGCTCGCCGTCTTGCTGTCACCTGAATTAAAGAGACACCAACCGTAGCCGTTCCATGCGTCGGCGTCGTTTGGATTTTTTTCAACAACCTGACCGAAGATTTCTGCGCCCTTCTTGAAGTCTCTTTTCTGGAATAAACGCCACCCATCTTCAGCGGAGATCTCGAGGGAGGGTTCTGTGGCCTTTGGCATCAGCTCACCAATCTGGCGTACAATTTCTGTCTGCTCAGGGTAGCGTTGAAGAATGTCGGTGAATGTTGCTGCCGCTTTTGAGTTCTGTCCCTGTTCCAGGTAGCATTGACCGAGACGCAACCCGGCCACGGCGGCGATCGAGGTTTCAGCTTCCTGCTTAAGAATCGATTCGTAGACTTCAATGGCTTCATTGTAGTCGCGTTTCGTGTCTTGAAGATAGATTCCTTTTTCCAGCAGAACGCCGGGAGATTGGCCGTAGGTGGGAAAAGTAAAGCCCATCAGGGCCGCGATAAGAGTAGCTTTGAAGAGAAGGTTCATTTTAGAGACTCGCTTGTCGTTAAATTACAGGGAGGCATCTTTCGATGCAACGGGAAGGAGTCTCGAATGCGAATGTTACGGAATTATGACCGAACATTGATTTCTATTTACTGAAATGAAAAGAGTTTCCCCAGAATCTTCAATCCCTGTTCGAGCTGCTCCATCGGCTGGGAGCAATTCAATCGAATAGAGCGATCATGTTCGCTGGTGCGTGTGAACAACATGCCAGGGGTAAAGACGACTTTCTGAAGCTTTGCATCTTCGTAGAACTTCAGCGGTTCTATCCCTTCTGGCAACTGAACCCAAAGTATATAGCCACCTTCGGGATCTGAAACTCGTGTGCCGTCGGGAAAATGAGCTGCAATGAGACGGCGTGCGTGTGTCACCCTTTCTCTCAAGGCTCGGTTCAGCTTCCTTAGATGGTGATCGTATCCTCCCTGTGCAAAGAACTCAGAGGCAGCACGCTGGCAGGGAGTATTTGTCGCAACGTTCGTATAGGCTTTGATGGTCATCACTTCATCAAAGAACTTACCGGGTGCAACCCAGCCGATTCTCCACCCTGTGGTTAAACTCTTCGACAGAGAAGAACAATAAATAACACTTCCTGTCTCATCAAAGGATTTCAGGGTGCGTGGTCGATTTTTCTGATAAGAAAGGTCTCCGTATATATCATCCTCAATGACCGGAATATTTCTTTCACTAAGAAGAGTGAGCAGCTCGGCCTTAGCCGGGTCGGGCATGACAGCCCCTGTAGGGTTCGCGAAGGTTGGCATGACGATCACAGCAGAGATCTTCTCATGGTCGAGCGCATAACGTAATGCTTCAACACTCAAACCGTTTTTCGGATGACTGGGTATTTCAACCACCTTGCGATGCAGACCTTCGAGCATTTTGAAAAACCAGAAGTAAGTAGGGCTCTCGACAGCGATGGTGTCTCCAGCACAAGTGACGGCTCGAATGGCAAAGTGAACGGCCTCAAGGCATCCTGCGGTGATGATCAGATCATCAGGGGTTAAAGAACAACCACCTCTAGAAAGTCGACGAGCAACCTCAGACCTGAGCGATCGATAACCCTGTGTATTCTCATAAACGAGGGGGTTCTTGCTCTTCTTCTTCAGTACAGATGAAAGACATCGGTTGAGCTTATTTGCAGGTAATAAATCATCTGCAGGAACAGCACTGGAAAGATTAATATACTCAGGGTTGTCGGAGTCTTCTTTGATCTTCAAAGAAAGATCATCATCGAAGACACGCGTGGGTTTGCAGTGACCAACTTGACACTCAGGCAGTTCGAGTTTCTTCGTCATGCGAGGAATGACATAGTAACCAGATTGAGGACGTACCTCAATTAACCCCGCATTTTCAAGTATACGATATGCTTCCATCGCTGTGGATATACTGATTCCCCATTCGCGGTGGATATCTCGCACAGAGGGAAGACGATCCCCGACACGAAATGATCCATCTTCGATCATTCGTTCAAGCCTCTGCGCAGTTCTGCGGTAGAGGGGCTCTGTATCCTTTTGTGAATCAAGCTGGCTCATTCTATACGTCACTTTCGAACAGGAGAGTGATGGGGAATCCTTTGAAATCTGATGATACCCGCTGCTGGGCGAAGCAACCTTGTTAGTACAAGGACAAGAAAATAGAGCTGAGCGAAGCCGATGACGAGCCCCCCGCCGCGATGGTATTTCATTGCTTTTCGATCTATAAAGGACGCTCTTCTTTTGATTCTCTTGAGAACACTCATGGTAGTTCTCCTCTCGTTGATTTCCATCAACGGTAGGGGAAAGACGGTGTTCCGTACAGATCCAATTTCAGAGAAAAGTAACCAAACAGTTCGCTCTTATGTCAAACTGTTATGGAGAAAAAAGGCAAACAGTTGGCTGTTTGTATGATGAGAGAGAGGATGAGGTGTGGAAACCTCATCCTCAGCTGGTTATTCGGATCAGGAGAATTTGTCGCGTATCACAACTTCATCGTAGGAGAGTTGTCCAGGACGCGGCCATGGCTCTTTCGTGCCTTTTCCAACGGCAATCATGAAGGAGATCACGTGATCTTCGGGCAGGTTGATAATTTTCGCGACCGCATCGAAATCAAACCCGTCCATGGGGCATGATTCATAGCCCATGGCTTTCGCTGCAAGCATGATGGTCTGTCCAGCAAGACCGCAGGAACGCATAACTTCGTCGCGCTGAACCTGAGGCTTATCGCGGTAATAGCCATCAATTGCTGGGACGAGCATGTCCTGTACTTCCTGTGGGGCATTTACCCAGAGCCTTGCTGGATCTTTCTGCCAGATCTGGGCGTCGCCTGTCATGACTATAAGTATAGATGCGTCGGTGACCTGTGCCTGTCCCCACGCGACTTCCTTGATTTGCTGACGAACTTCGGGGTCGCGCACCACGACAAAGCGCCAGTGTTGAAGATTAAAGGCTGTAGGGGTGAGCATCGCGAGATTGAGAAGTTTCTTTTCTTCTTCTTCGCTCATTTCATGTTCAGGGTCATAATGCTTGAATGATCTGCGGCTTTCGATGGTCTTGATGGTATCCATTATAGACTGTAACTCCATGTGATTTTGAGACTTGCGGTTTTCTGAGCCTTTTTTGTACCGACTGAAACTTGCCTTTCAGGTTGAATATTGAATGAACGAAATGAATGTAGGTGCCAATACTTGATTCATATGGCCTGATATACTTTTCCTATCAGGAGGAGAGGAAAAGCCTGTTGTTTCATGGTCAAAAGATAGATCTTCTTACGACCAATTGTTTATAGGAGAAACAAAAAGTTCGTTCGATCCTGCTTGACAGAGAGGGCTCAGATTCGGAGCAAGGGAGTCTTGTGGTGGGAATACCGCGAAGCCAAACATGCGTGGAGTGTTTACTTACTCTCTCAAATTGAATTGAATTCTACAGTATCAGCAAGAGTCTCTAATTGGGAATTCTATCTCTCATTTCTAGACTTTGAAGATCAGCTGCTAGATTGTAGTGTCGATTGACTTGAGCGAGAATGACTAAGCTACACGTAAGAACAGGGTTTTTGAGATTCACGTAAAAAAAATGTCTCAAAACGAAAGATTCTGGTTGGAACTGTGCTACTCCCCCCAAAATAAAAGATTACCGATTCTAGGAAACCCAGGAAACTAAGGAGAAACAAAAGAAATGAAAACCCTGCTCAAGATGCTCGCAGTAGCATTATTGATCCCTGTCCCCGCTCTCGCTCAGTATGGTGAGCCTTTCCAAGAGGAAGGCGGCCTCATTGTCATGGAAATGGAGAGTTCCGACTATCAAGGAACTAATTGGAACTTGAAATCAGACGAAGGTGCTGGAAACGGTACCTATCTCGAATGGGAAGGTGGAGATTACTTCTTCAGTCCCGGACCTGCTGAAACTGGCCACGTGTATTTTCCAATTCTAGTCACAGACGGCGGAGAGTATAACGTACGCTTTCACTCACGAAGATTTGGGGGAGCGCCTGACCTCAATAACGATGTTTGGTTCGCAAAAGATATTAACGAATCATTCGAAAAGATTTATTCCAACGGTAACTTTAATTTCCGTTGGGGTTGGAACACTGTAAACGAGGAAGCGAATCACAGCGATGAGAGAATTACACTTTCTCCAGGTGAACATGTCCTCGTACTATCTGGTCGCTCTAATGGATTCCAAATTGACCGTATCGTTCTCTATCGCGATAATGTTGCAGACCCCTTAAACCTTAGCAACCCTGAGAGCCCGCGGGGACCTCAGGTAGACAATGAATTCGAAATCGTTGAAGATCCAAATGGTTTCTCTCTCATTCAGCTTCCAAGCCTTGGTGATGTAGGTGGTCAGTTCGTTCAGGGCGAAGGATACAAGCTTGGTCCTGTCCTTGATCCAGGCGTTGTTTCTTTCGCTTCTGTTGAAAAGCTTCACGATGAGCTTGAGCTCCGGCCTAACCAGCTTTATGAAATTAAGTTTTTCATTAGATCTTCTACAAACAACCGTCCTACAAACCCTGTGATTCGCACTCGTGTTAACGATTCTTCCTTTCAGTCATCAAAGGTCTTCGCCGTTGAACCAATCCTTGGTCGTAACGCTGAAATGACGCCTGCTACTGATGATTTAAAAGAGTATCGCACATTCTACTGGGTTGATCCTCTGCTCGCTGACACAGAACTTCTTCTCGCTGTAGATTACCTCTACCTTCCGGGTCTTGGAATGGATCCAAACGTGATTCTGACAATCGAGCGCGTTGAAGTTAACCTTGTTGAGAATAACTACCAGTAATTCTTAAACAACAACTTAGAGTTACCCGGCCGCCTCAGAAATTGAGGCGGCCTTTTTCATTTCAAGGCATTTTTGACTAGCAACATATAGAAACATCCATAAGTCTTCGAGTTACTCTTGAAAAAACGGGATTGGTTGAAAATGAAAAGTTCAAAGAATTACTCGCTTGGAATCTGTTTCGGTGCAGCCGGCGTACTGAGTCTGTCAGGGTGTGCGATGATTCAGTCCTCACTCGACGGTGATTCCGTTGAGGCTATTTCTTTAGAAGTAATGAGGAGTGGACCTGGATACGTTATTGTCAAAGGAACGGCAGAAGTCATGGGAGATGGCCTAAAGGATGCAGCTGTAGAATGGCGTCACAATGGCTCTGAAAAGTTAAGGGTAGACAAAGAACAAGTTATTGCCGGTGAGATCATCACCTCGGAACATGGTCTCGAGGTCCCGAACGGCGAAAGCGCGATCTCTTTTCTCATCGAAGACGAAGACCAAACTGTGGCGCGAACTCTGATGAGATTATACGGCCAGGAAACGACGGGAACTCCTCCAACAATTGAAGGTAACTTTGACGACTGGAATGATCCAACCACCGTTAGAGTATTCCCTGAGAAAAATGGTCTCTCTTTATCACCGCTTTCTCTAAGTACTGAGATTGAACGCATCCACCTGATGACTCTCTGGGCTGAGGATCAGGTCTTTCTCGGGCAACGTATAGAATGGAAAGAGAATCAGATCCCGGAGTCACCAGAGAACTACGAATTTAAGTATACCTTCGGTGAAGGGAAAAGCGCCTCCATCGTCACTGTACAGCTTTCATCTGATGAAAATGCAGATGCAGTTCTGGAATACCAGTCGGTTAGCCTTCCACTTGAAGTTGGTATTTCCGAAGAAGAGGGCGGATCAACATTCATTGAACTTGCTTTTGATCGAGACTATCTTTCCTTTGAAAATGAAATTCACCAACTCTTCCCCTGGGATTTCGAAGTTCTAAGCACTAGCCTGGGGTCACTCTCAGATGAACCGCTTCTTCTTTTCTCCAGATCGACAACAACCAAGGATCGAAGTGAATCCTACGCATATATTCTCCCCGACCCATCTACCAAGACAAGGTCCGGAAGGACGCAGCTTCAAGGCGGCAAAACTGATGTGGAATATGCCGACCAGCCCTCCACAGACCCTGCCGACCGCACGCCTCTACCCGTTGAATACCTTGAGCATGCGACATATTTACCTGAGGGAATGGAGTTAGTTGTCCCGTTTGACGCATCTCATGATATTTCAAATGGCTATGGGTTTGAAAGCGGAGGCTGGACACATCAGACAATCGCCAATGAAGCCAGTGCGAATGATTTCTTTGCCCTCGATTTTGGAATGCCCATCGGAGTTCCGATTCTTGCGGCGGCTCCTGGTCGTATCATCACTTCGAACCTGCGCGGTGATTCATACGGAAACTACATGGTGATCGATCATGGCGGTGGCTATCATTCAATCTATGCACACCTTGATTCGTTGGAGTATTACGTGGATAAAGGTGAGCCAGAAATCTATGTGGAGGCAGGTCAAGTGATCGGTAAATCTGGTAAGACAGGTACCAGTGCTCCTCATCTTCACTTCGCCGTTCACAAGAATTCCCGGATCAGCCATAGTGGAGCTGATGTCGGCGGACTCTCTGTCGTTCCTGAGCCTATGGGAGGTCTCTACGGTTTGCGAGAAGGGCATGAACTGACCGGAAAAGCGGCTCCTTGATCGATCTATTTTTTATGATCGATAGTTGACATGGTACGGGGCGAGGGGAGAGGAGTTGCTTCTACTTATGCTTTTATTTCGAGCATTCTTCGGGAGCTTCCAGAACTACCATGTCGCAAAGTCAGTCCTTCGTTCATCTTGGCGCGAGAAGCGATGCCAGTTTCGGCGATTCGATCGCTCAAATCGATGAACTTTGCTGGGAAGCTTCAAAAGACGAGCAAGGCTATCTTGCACTGACAGATGTCAATACGCTCGCTCAAGCACCGGCTTTTTCTACAGCGGCTGCCCGCGCTGGCTTGAGACCCATTTTTGGCGCCGAAGTTTTTCACCTTCCACTCGGCGAGCATCAATACAGGGGAAAGGTTCACCGAGTGCGACTCCTTGTGGAGTCAGAGGCCGGCTGGAGAAACCTTCTCAGCATCGTCAATGAAGCACGCCAGGAAGCAAATCCGAGCAGACCTCCTTATATACGATTTGAGACAATCCTGACCCGTCTCCAGGGTCTTCTTCTACTAACAGGCGGAAATGATGGAGAACTCGCCTCTCACCTTCTTAATCAAGACATCGACAAGACGGAAAGTTTTCTCCAGACGTGCCTCGATGCGACCGACTCATCGCGCGTATTTGTTGAGATCCCCAATCCAGAAACCTCGCCAAAGCAGCTTCCATTACTCCTGAATCAAGTTGCCGATCACCTTTCACTCTATCCAGTGGCGGTTCCAACAATCAGAGCAGCCCAGTCTAATGACGATCCTTTATTTCTTCTCTCTCGAGACGTTGAGAAGAGAAACTGCAAGCCAACACTGAAAGAGTATATTAAACCCCTCAAGAAAAGAGAGTTTCTGAAAAGTCGTCATCAGGTAGCGCAGGCTTATAAAGGCTATGAAACTGCTCTCACAGCTTCGCTGGCCATCGCCGAGTATTGTTCAAACTTTCAACTGCCTAATGCAGAGAGACGTTTTCCTGTCAGCAATTTCTGTCGAGGTGTTGATGCAGAATCATATATCTGGAACAACGCGTTCAGTAAAGCCACCGAACGCTATGGTGAACTCTCTAATCGTTACAAGGAGCGACTTAACCGTGAGTATCGTGAGATAGTCGATGCAGGCCTTGCTCCAGCGATTATTGCTTTGGTTCGACTGAACGACGAGCTGGAACGTTTTGGTGTACAGAGAGGTCCTGGCGCGGGAATTTTCACGAACTCAATGATAGCTTCTCTCCTCGGTATCACCCAATTGGACCCCCTTAGATTTGACCTACCGTTCGAACTCCCCGCGGGACTTGGCAGCGGATCCTTTCCATTGCTTGAAATGTCTATACCTGAGAACCAGGAAAAACAGGCCGTTCAAGCCCTGAAAGTCTTATTCGAAAACCAGGTACTTCCTGTGGGCGAGTGGAAACCGTGGAAAGCAAATCAGTATCTGGATTTCTTCCAGCGAGGAAACGAAAAGGGAAAAGGTTCGAGTCAGCTTGCTAAGGATTCAGGCTATCTTGAATCACTCGAGGAAAGTAGAAAGTCCTCTGGTGGCTATCTGCCCGATGCGGAACAGCGTGTTGACAGCCCAAGCGTGCTGGGCTGGCTTGCTGGCAGGATGGAGGGTCGTCTTAAAGAAATTGGGACGAAAAAAGGAATCTATACATTTTCTGTCGATGGAATACATCGATATTTGCCAACGCGACATCGTCTGGCCCAGGAAACCTCGAAAGATATTGTAAGCGAATGGGGCGAGGAAGAGCTTGGTCGTCTCAGATTCGGACGTATCAAGTTCCAGCATTCAGCGATGCTTGATCTGATCGGCGAAGCCACGGAAAACGTCCGTCAGCAGGGACAGATTGATTATTCCCCAGAGAGAACCCGGGCTGATGACCCAGCAACCTACCGCCTCTTGCGAGAAGGATTAACTCTCGGAATACCTCCACTTGAAAAACCGCTGATTCGCCGTGTCTTAAGAGTTGATCAGCCTTCAAGCCTTCATGAACTGATCGATATTCTCCTGAAGCGTGCTAAACTGGATGACAAGAGGGAAGAGCTGGGTTTCTCAACGCTTTTGCTTTGTCATGTATGTGCGGCCATCAAGGCACACCATCCAAAAGCATTCTATGCTGCTGCATTGACGCAGGCCTCCAAGAACAAGGAGAGGCTCGCCTGCCTTCTTGAAGAGGTCTCTCGACGAAAAATCCCCATCGCTGATCTGGACATTAATTACAGCGAATACAAGTGGCGTGTCGAAAGAGATTATATACGTCCAGGAATGATCTTCGTCCAGTCAATCCGCGAAGCTTCTGGAAAAGAGATTATGGCTAAGCGCCAGGAAATGCACTTTACCGATCTTGCAGATTTTCTGCGCCGTCTTGAAAAAGGTAAGTTGAAGGCACACCAGTTTCAGGACCTGGCATTCGCAGGAGCCTTCGACAATTTCACAGGCAATAGAATAGAAGTGATGAAACAGGTTGAGGAACTCTACCCCATCCTTGGTGGAAAGAGAAACAGCCAAGAGCCCTCCGATGAACTGGCTTTCTTTGATAGAGATGGAAGTTGGTGGCTTCAGGAAAACATCTCTCAAGACGAGAAGAATCCTTTAACTCCCCAGGAGCCTGAGCCATCCCAGCTCTGGGAAGATGAAGAGCGTGCTTGTGGTTTCAGTATACACCGGGTTCTTGTTGAAGAAGAACAGCAATACCTGAAGAATGCCAATGTACAGATCCTCGAGAGAATTTCTGTAAAAACGCAAAAGAAACGTGTCTCTTTAATTGGTCACCTGGGCCAGATAGAAAGTTCTCACCACCAACAGGATCAATGGTTCTTCGATATAAACGGTTGTCTTGTCTCACTTGATGCCGAGTTATTCACGGCCATTGAAGAAAAGAAAATGCGAGGACGTATAGTCCTTGTTAGTGGCGTACTTTCGCGTGAACCCTTTCAGTGGACCATGAAGCTTGAGAGAATCGAACTGTTAACGGAGAGTATGTCTGAACATAAAGCTTCGGAGTTTCTGACACTCGACCTGAGCGAGCTTCCTATCGAACTTGTCAAAAATGTCTACCAGGTGGTTAAAAGGTTCCCTGGGGACTTGCCGATCCAGATGAAGTGGGTTCCTCTCAAGGGTCCACGCGTATATAGCAAGATTGCTCATGCAAAGATGACTCTTTGCCCCCAATTGAAGGTCGAACTTGATCAACTTCTTGGAGATCGATGGAGCACAACTCTCGCTCAAGGCGAGAAGCGTGAGAGTCCGCGGCGCTCGGTCTTCAGGCAGGGCTATGACATGAGTTCCAAAGCTGTCAGAAAGCTTACGGGACTTCTTTCACACTAATCCATCTGCAAGTCAGAGACATTCTATCTTAACTGTGATACTTGTTGCGGAAGTGAGTTTCAAGTCGGAGCAGGAAACTATACAGATCAAAAGTACCCGAACTATCTTCTACAATCTCGGCAGATGTAGATGTTCGCCCTGCAAGACCAGGTCTGGATACATTCAGAAGAAACTGCACAGACTGCCCAATTATTTCTCGAGATGTTCCGAGTGAATCGACAACCTTCCCGAATTCATGAAAGTAGACAACACCTTTGTAATGCTCGAGAAGAAAGTCTCTGATCCGCCTTATCTGTGAAGCACTCGCTTGTGTTTCGTCGGGATAGAAGCTTCGATAGGCAAAAGAGTTTTGCATCAGGCGTAATGTTGGGTTTCTTCCTCCCAAATGAATATCAATGACGAACTGACTGTCTAATCGACGACTCTCGATAGAATGACCGATATCGCCCGCAAGCATTCCTCGGCTTTGCTTTTGGAGTGTTCTCCTTGTGGTAACTTCACCACTGACAATACACAGGACCTTATTACGTGGAACTTCAAACGACTTTCCACTGATATCTGTAAACACAAGTTCTTTGGAATCACTATCAAGTTCGGAGATATAGACAATATCATGAGCCTTCATGTCATTGTCGGAGAAATAAAAACCAAAGAATTTGACGGCCCTCAACCAGGAAGCCCATTCATCGGCCTTCCGTTCAAGGGACTCTCTTCGCATCACTCTCGGGGCGGGAACTCTCAGGCGTTGTTTGGCTGTATAAAGGTCGAGGTGAAAGGCGTTGGCGAATGCCTTCACATATTTTTCATCCGGTAAATTGAAGGTTTTCCCGAGAACAACATAGTAACCGTTGTCTCTCTCCTTGTTGGCCACTGCATCAGCAACAACAGCGTAATCTTCTGGGTTCTTACTTAACCCCCTCAGCCTCTCGAGTCCCTGTTCATTCGAATCGGCCATTAAATCTAATCCAATTGCATCTCCGCTTTATCGTCCTCATCCCCATCGCTCATCATTGTTTTCTTTTCCCTCAGGATGATCAAGCAGAACATGGGAACCAGCACAGCCAGGGTCTTCAGGTTCAACATCAGGACTCCAAACCCGTTCTCAGGAGAAAACTTGTTGAGTCGCAGAGGGATTCCCATGAGGATTATAGAAAATATACCAAATAGTAGAATCACAACACTTCCACGCTCGAAGCACAGATATACAAGAAGAATCAGGGGAAGTATCATTTGTACCAGATAATGATCCCACATAATTGAAGGGATTAGAAGAGAGGCACAAATAGTCAGGGCAAAAAGGATCATTGAATCATCCTTGGAATCCGAGCAATATTTCCAGGAAAGGAACCCCAATCCTCCAATCAGTAAGAGCGAACAAATTATCGACAACACATTAGCCACGAAGGCGCTTCCCCCAACCAGTGCCTTGATATTATCATGGTTTACCATCAGGCGATGAAAGAAGCTGTTTGGAGAAAGGTTATATGCATCTCTCCAAAAGGTGTGATAGTCCGGCCAGGTTGACTTCCCATACCCCATCTGTGGCAGAAGACTCAGAAAGTCTTTGTGTGAATCTATACCATAGAACCCTAATGTGATTGCGAGGAGAAGAACGCCGAAACCCGCCATAAACGCCGCCTCTTTCCAGCGCCTGCTTAGCAGGAAATAGATGATCAGAATCCCCGGAGTAATCTTAAAGAGTGCTATAGTTGCAGCTATAAGTCCGATTACCCATGGAGGCCAACTACGCGATATACCACAGAAAACAGCTGAGTAGCCTAAGAGAAGAATAACATTAAGCTGACCAGCATTGTTCTGTCGGTAGAGCGAATAATTAAACACCGCCATGATTAACAAGATCATCCAGTAGCTCAGTGATTTCTCTTTTCCCAAACCTGTAAGCATGAAAAAGAAGGCGCCAAAGAGAGCCAGATGATTGAACATTTGAAACATGACAACCGCGTTTGGAAATGAGAACCATGTTAACGGTGCCATTAAAAGTCCGGTAAACGGCAGATAAACATAGGGTAGGATTGTCCTGAATCGAGGGTCCACTGTTTCAGAATACTGACCCGCAACCGGTAGCATATTCTCAATGGGGTATGGGGACACGCCCTCCTGCAGAAGCACCGACCCCAGATAAAGATGTTTAAAGTCATTCTGGTTGGAGGCGATTCCAACAACACCGTATCCGAGGTCATCTGTGAGGGGCATTACCTGCCGATTGATATACAATCCACAAAGCACTACAAGCAGTAGAATAAAAACCCATTTCGGAAAACGTTCAACCATTGGGTCCGTTTACTCTCCGCTTTCCTGAAAAGTTGCTCCTGCCATCCCTGCAACGCTTTGAACAGATTTGATCTGAGGTTCATTCTCTGGAATATTTCGAATCCAGATCTGCCATTCCTGACGTGGTATGTGGCTCCAGTCGGCGGCAAGTACCCATTCATCGGTATTCTGTGAAAAGCGATAAGCAAGACCAATCCCTGCGGGAATCAGTGCCCATTGAACATCATATTCATTCAAGAGCGTTTCCCAGCTTATAGACACTCTGTTGCCATTTTCATCGACAAAGGTCTCTGTTCGACCTTCAGCGATCAGTCGTTCTTTTCTCCAGATATCACCACCGAAAATATCGAACCGCGGGTCCGTGAACACTTTCACATCTTCTGGTGAGAGCCTCCATATAAGATAACCTGCATAGCTGTTCTCATTGAACATCCTTCCCTGCAACTCTGCCAGTTCAATCACATCGACAGCTCTCGAAGGGAAGCGTTCCTTTATATATCCATCGCCTGAAAAGTACTGAAGATTGCGTTGTGGATAGGTAGATGCAGAAACATTGAGATTCAGCACATTGGAAAGACTTCCGCCTTCTCGCGGATTTACAAGAACCCAGCAGGCACAGAGGGCTGCCAGAAAGAGCACTGCTGTGTTTCCAGCAATTCTGAATTGTGTAAATGATTTTGCCAAATCTCGATTCAGTCTTTCCAGTAAATAACCGCCGACCCTGGCATATAAAGGTGCCATCATGACACTAAAAAGCAGAAGGTGTCTTACATGTTGAATCGCCTGATGGAGGAAGAAGAGAGCGATCAGAACCTCGAAAAGACGTGCTTTGAATCCGCGAGAAAACAAAGTCACGGCGATCAAAGCGAGAACCGACAATTCAAAATCGATGACAAAAAAGAAATCTGGCGAGCGGAGCTCTCCAATAGAGCGCACCAACTCAAGATCTGACATGACTCGTCCCGGCAGCTTATAGAGCTCTATACCGTAAGGGTTGGCGAAAGTCGCGGCAAGGCAGAGGACAAGAAACAGGCCCAACTCTTTCCAGGAAAGCTGAACAGGAGGATGTCCCACATAGTTTTCCAGAGGAAATCGTCGTATATGCGAAGCAGCTTGTTCAATAGCGAAGGCCCCTACCAGGACTCCTCCTGCCATCCAGGCGCCGTGGAGATTGGTCCAGAGCGCAATCACAGGGACAAGCAGGAACACCCACCCTTTTCGTATCCAGCCTTCTGACACGGCGATCAGCAGCCAGATCTCTCCCATGAGGAAGAGGTTAGAGATAACTGGAGGCCGAGGGTAAAACGTTCTCCTGCCAATGGCAACAGCGAGAACTGCGATCAATAAAGCAAGATATGCATTTCTGGAAATAGCCAGTACGAGAAAGAACAAGAGAGAATAGGCGAGCCAGACAATAATTGCCTTGAACAGAATAACACCTCGCCACCCTCCAAAGCCACTTGAGTCTCCAATCTGCCACGCTTTGTAGAAGAGTATCTGAGCCAACCATTCATGATTGTGCCACTCATAGTCTTCCGCAGTATAGCTAAAGACATCATGCTCTGGAAGTCCATTCTCGGCTATATACATGCCCGACTTCACGTGCCACCAGCAGTCATTGTCAGACCTGATCGGCACAAGCGTTATGGAAAATATATAAATCGAAAGGAAGAGCCAGAAAACCAGGCTTACTGGAGAAAACAGATCTTTTATGTGAAACGGATGTTGTTGATCGTCAGCCGGGGTCATTTTCATCGTCGTTCAGTTTAGTTTCCTGAAGAACTTCTTCGGCTACGAAAATAGGAACCTTCGTTTTGGTGGCGAGAACGATCGCGTCTGAAGGTCGTGAATCAATACGGATCGTTTCTCCATTCACATCTTTAATCATCAGCTTACCGATAAAGGTCTGCCCTCGAAGCTCATCCACCATAACACCGGTCAACTCGCCACCCAAACCGTCGACAACATTCAAAACCAGGTCATGAGTGAGAGGTCGACCTGTTTCGAGTCCGCGCACGGTCTGGTCAAGAATGGCGATCTCATAGTTCCCGATGAAGATGGGGAAGTTTCTGTCTCCATCTTTCTCCTGGAGAATGATAATCTGGGGTCCAGATTCACCAGTAATCTGAATCTCTACCAACTCCATTTCCACCAAAACCATAGAAACTCTCCTGAGTTCGAAATGCGCCATAGCTATTCCAGTCTTAAGAAGAGGTGTGAGGCAATGCGAGTATGCAAAATTTCGTAAAAAGAAAATGGCCGCCCCTATTATTAAGGGCGACCCGAATAGTGGTTCATTGTGTGGAGGGAAGGTTACTCTTCTTCCCGGGCCCCTTCGGCAACGGTATGCTTGACTGGTTCCTTCATGCTCGGATCGCCGTGGCATTCCTTATATTTTTTCCCGCTTCCACAAGGACATGGCTCATTGCGTCCAACCTTGGGAAGTTCCCGCTTATAAGGATCAAGACCCGTTTTGGGCTTAGCTTTCTTCTGAGCTTCCGCCTGCTGGGCTTTGGCCTGCTCAGCTTGCGTCATCGCATCAGAAGCAGACATGGCCTGAGCTTTCTGTGCGATCGCCTGGCGAACTCGCTCACGACGTCTAGCCTCTTCTTCCGATACCGGCTGCGCACGGAAGAACGTCGTAAAGATGTTCTTATTCACTTCCAGCATAAACTCGTCGAACATACGCGTTGCATCAGCGGTGAATTCAACCAGCGGATCTTTTTGAGCGTAGGAACGTAGTGTTACCCCTTCACGAAGATCGTCGATCGCAAGAAGGTGATCCTGCCAGTTACCATCAATGGTTTGAAGCCCGATCATGCGGCAGAATGGATCTGCAATTTTCTCGAGATCTTCCATTTTAGTATCGTAAGCTTTCGCAACGTATTGCATCGCTGCTTCGTGAAGCTCTTCGTATTCTGGCCAGCTCTTTTCCTTTAATTCATCGAGAGATTCTGTGATGATTGTCGTCTCGATCCATTCAAGCCAACCAACAACGTCGGCATCCCCCATATTTTTCTTTTCGCCATAGTATAGACGAAACTCAGCATCAATGGCATCTTCAAAAACACCAAGCAGCACGGGTCGAACATCTTCGTCGAGCAAGAGGTCACGGCGAAGACCATACACCTGACTTCTCTGACCGTTCATCACATCATCATATTTGAGTGTTTTCTGACGACGCTCCTGATTAATCAGTTCCACTTTCTTCTGAGCTTTACCGATGGAGCGGGTCACCAGAGGGTTCTCGATCGCTTCCCCTTCTTCCATCCCAAGCTTTTCAAGCCAGGCTGATATACGTTCGGAACCAAACCAGCGCATCAGGTTATCTTCGAGAGAAACGAAGAAGCGTGAGCTTCCAGGGTCACCTTGACGTCCCGAACGACCACGTAACTGCCTGTCAATACGACGCGACTCATGACGCTCGGTACCAATAATCTGAAGGCCGCCGGGCCATTCAATGCCCAGTTCTTCATCTTTCTTTGGCTCCGCAACGCCTTCACCCAGCTTAATGTCTGTACCACGACCTGCCATGTTCGTCGCGATAGTCACGGCCCCAGGCTTACCAGCTTCAGCAACGATAGCCGCTTCTGACAGGTGGTTCTTTGCGTTAAGAACTTCGTGCTTCAACCCTTTGTTACGGAAAATTCGGCTGAGCTTCTCAGAATCAAGAACGTTTGTCGTACCGACTAGAACAGGCAGTCCCAACTTGTTCATGCGAATGACTTCTTCGGTAACGGCGTTGTACTTCTCGCGCTTGGTGAGATAGACAAGATCATCTAAATCCTGACGCTGGATAGGACGGTTTGTCGGTACAACAATTACATCCATTCCATAGGTCTTATCAAATTCTGCTGCCTCAGTTTCAGCTGTACCGGTCATACCAGAGAGGCGATCGTACATACGGAAATAGTTCTGAATCGTAATCTGAGCAAGAGTCTGCGTCTCTGCCTCAATTTTAACGCCTTCTTTTGCTTCAACTGCCTGATGGAGCCCATCGCTCCAGCGACGTCCGGGCATCTTACGACCGGTATTCTCATCAACAATAACGACCTTGTTTTCTTCAACAACGTAATCAACATCACGAAGTTTAAGAACAAATGCATGCAAAAGCTGGCTGAGTGTGTGAATCTCTTCAGCCTTTTTCTCATGAGCTATACGCACATCCTTCTTTGCATTGTCCTTCTCTTCACCTGACAGTGCCTCATTCTGCTCAATCTGAGCAAACTGATCAACAATGTCTGAAAGAATGAAATAGTCGGGGTTATCCGGAGAAAGTTCCAGCCTACCTTTTTCGGTCAACTCAATTTGACGGTTTCTTTCATCAACGATGAAATAGAGTTCTTCTTCCAGCTCTTTCAGCTTGAGAGCAGAACCGCCCATCTTCTTCTGAGCCATCAGGTCCAATTCTACTTTATCCTGAAGACGCTGATTTGAGGGTTCCTGACGCAACTTCATATAGCGCTTATGTTTGGGCGATCCCTTGAAGCACTGAAGTAGACGATAGCCTGCATCGTATAGCTTGTCAGAATCATCCGCCGCTTCTTCGATCAGTTTTTCTGCTTCTGCTGCATATTGATTCACAAGCATCGTCTGCTTCTGAACAAGACCCTTGATCAAAGGAAGAACACGATCATATTCAGCAGTTGAACGATCAACGGGCCCAGAAATAATAAGCGGTGTTCTCGCTTCATCGATGAGAACGGAGTCGACCTCGTCAATAATACAGAAGTAGGGATCCTTCTGAACCATCTGGCTCTTATGACGTACCATGTTATCACGAAGATAATCAAAACCGAATTCATTGACAGTACCATAGGAGACATCTGCCTGGTATTGCATGCGGCGTTGTGGTGTGTGAGGATCTGTCTTGTCTAGACACCCGACAGTCAAGCCGAGGTATTCAAAGAGAGGCTGGTTCCACTCAGCGTCGCGTCGAGCGAGGTAATCGTTCACCGTTACAAGGTGAGCTCCCCGGCCTGTGATCGCATGAAGGTAAATGGGCATGATCGCTGTCAGCGTCTTTCCCTCACCTGTTGCCATTTCAGCGATGTTACCCTGTGCAAGGGCTGCAGCACCAACAATCTGAACATCGTAGGGAACGGCATTCCAGTTAATCTCCGCTCCTGCCGCGGTCCATGACTTACCAATGTGGCGACGACATGTTTCCTTCATCACAGCAAACGCTTCTGGCATCAGATCGTCGACTGTTATAGACGAATCGGGAAAATTGAGAGAGGCCTCTATATCTTTCCAGGAAACCTCACGCCAGTCTTCGATCTCAGTCTGTTCTGCTGCCGTGACCAACTTATTGAAATCTATATGCGAAGCAGTCTTTGGTTCACCTTCTTTATAAGGAATCTCATCTACAAAGAAGATATACTTTGGTTTGCACGCTTCCCCGAATGCTTCGGCCAGCTTGCCGGGGTTTTGAACCTGCATTCTGCTGGCGATTTCCTGGCCCAGGCGAATCATTCCACCACGAATCTGGCCAACCAAATCATCAGAAGGAGTCGCGCTCTCTTTTGGCTTAATCCAGGCAATAAGATCACCAGGGTGAGCATCACGCCTTGAACCAACAAAAGCAACTTCTTCTACATCCGGGTGAGTTCTCAAAAATTCTTCCGGCTGCTGGTGTGGTACGACGAATTCACCCACTTTAGAGTGGCGAACCGTAACTCCCAGCAACTTACGGAATTCATTGGTTTTATTCTTCAGCTCGTCTTCAGAGAGTTCCTCTAGCGTTGCGAAGATGGTATTCACTTCATCAACAATCGGCTGAAGGCGTTTCATATCGCGGTCCTGCTTGGTTCCAAAGACCGCCTTCACGAATTTCTTAAACATATTTATCAGACCTTTTTCGTCATCAAGGTTAGGCAGACGAATCCTCTTTGAACTCTCTGCGTCTTATTTCTGTCTGGTTTGTTGGGTTAAAGAAGTTGATTCAGGTCAGCTCGAGGGCGCCTTCGCGCTCAAGAAGCCATTCCTTCATATCAACTCCGCCGCCATAGTTTCCGAGAGAACCGTCGGAGCGAAGAACGCGGTGACAGGGAATGAACAGTGGCAAAGGGTTGGTCGCCATAGCATTTCCGACAGCGCGATTCGCTTTTCGGTTTCCCGCTTTCTCTGCAAGAGACTGGTAGCTTAGAACATCACCGGGGGCGATTTCCTGGCAGGCCTTCAGAACACGCGAACGAAAAGTCGCGGTATCCTTTACCGGCCAAAGGAGATCGACCTTGGGCAACTTTCCTGATCCCGAGAAGAACTTCTCCAGCTTTGCTGCTAACTCTCCTGAGTGAGAACCACGCGTTGCATCAGCAACCTTGTGTTCTTCCAGAAAGGCCAGCATTGACTGGGTCAGATGTTCCTCGGTTCTTTCACAGAGAGGCAGCCAGAGGCGAACAAGCGTCTTGTCGCGACAGACTACACCACCGATTCCAAACCGATCGGAGGAAAAGAGAGACCAGCTCCAGCGGGGACTTATGTGAGGTGCCATGGCGGACCTCGCTGGTAGGTCGCAGAGAATTGAAAGGGTTGAACAGAGTGTTGATGAAATGGGATCTCCGAGTGATAAGAAAGCTCAACGGCAAGGACCGGAGCTGCCGCGGCTCGAGATGCCGGCGGAATCGATGTATGGAGATCTTCGTCAGACTCGTCGCTCGTGTCTCCGACGGAGATGATAGTCAGCTGTCCACGCTCGTCTCGGCGGTCCTGAACGATAAGACAACGTGCGGAAGCCGACTCGCGCTGAAGGAGCCGCGCGTCGGGAGAAATCATTGCCAGCGAATACCCTGCAGCCAGCGGGATGATCATCACGCCCAGAAGAAGGGGCGCTCGATCAAAGGTGGCTCGCACGGATTTTCTATTTCTAGCGTAGATCAGACTCATAGCAGGCTGATTCACAGGGCGAAGAGGGTTGCCTGTCAAGGAACAAGCGCAAGGCGAGGGGGTTGGGGAATGTCAAAATGCAAGCGAGGAGAAGCAGATTGTCAAGACCCAGTCTAAAATTGACTCTTTGTTGTTTCCTCCACCATACCTTTATTTTTCCGTTATCAAAATCCTGGTTCCTGACCTCATTTTACCAACTGCGGGAGCAGTTGCGTTACCAAGCCCCGGGTTGACGACGAAGGAGGCTACCCGGGGTGCGAATACAAAATGAATAGAACCGCGGCAGCGGTTCGTTAACCGATCAGAAAATCGAACTACTACTGCAGTTCCGACCTTTGACTCCCCTTCACCCCTGGTAGAACCCTGGCTTTGTCAACCCGGGGCTTGGCAATCAAACCACTCCCGTGGTTTCACCAAAGGGCATCATTCATTTCCACCTTCGGCGGAGCTTCACTGATCGCTAGCGTGATCTTCAGAAGTAATGGTTAGATAGATGCTGACCGAGAGGGGTGAACATGTGTGCTTGGAAACGCAGTAATAGTGGTGCTCTCTCGAAGCTTTTAGGATGCTAAGGGGCCGTTCGCAGCCAGATTATATCGGACATGAGTTCTGGAAAAAATCCTACCTCTTGTCTAAAATTCCGCCGGAGGTGGAGAATGTGAATAGCCCTGAGGTGAGCTTTGCGAACCTCGGGGCGAGAGAATAAACTTGAAATCGCCTCCAGCGGAGGCGAACGACTAACCCTAAACTTATATGAAGCCCCAATGACATGGGATTTAAACGAATTAACCTGGTTGCAAGTTGCTTGCTACCTGCATGCAACCTGCATTCGGAAGCAGGTTACAACCAGCCTGCAAGGAAGTTGAAACGAGGTTAATCCGGCCGAGATATTCGTTCGCCTCCGCTGGAGGCGATTCGCTTATGAACAACCCACCCCGAGGTTCGCAACACTCACCTCGGGGCTATTTAAATGCTCCACCTTCGGCGGAGTGCCATGCTATACGTTATTCATCCATGGAATCCATAGCTCGTGGTAGCGATATTTGATTTAGCTGCCGACAACGACAACCGGCTCAACGCCTGACAACGACAAGGACAACGATCATCAGGGTCCTTACTCGGAATTAGAGCCGCTAATCGGCCAATTCTTCCGAGAACGGCTCTAGAGTGATCTTTAAGAACAATGATCAGAAACATGGGCGAAAGTGAAAGAACAAATCCCCTCTCTGGTCAGGAGAGGGGATTTGTGATAAGTTACATCTGGAGTATGGGTGTTGAGAAACGCGACCTCTTAACTTGATGTCTCGGGTTTCATGTCCATGGAAGCCTGAGCGGGCTGTACCCCCATCGCTGGAGAGCCGCCGAAACCGCCCATGCCGCCAGCTCCGCCATCCCACGAAGCGCGTGGATAAGCTTCATTGCCATGCTCCATAATGTCGAGTCCCAGGCTTTCTTCATCTTCGGAAACACGCAGCATTCCGACGAGCTTCAGGATATAGAAAAGAACAAACGAGGTTGGGAAAACCCAGGCAAAACAAGCGAACACGCCAAGGAGCTGTGTGCCGATGGATGCGTCTGCGGAGGAGAAACCGGGAAGCGCAAGAGCTACGGTCCCCCAGATTCCACAAACACCGTGAACACTAACGGCACCAACGGGATCGTCGATCTTGAGAACTTTATCGATGAAGAGAACGGAAAGAACAACGAGGACGCCAGCGATCAAACCAACCACGATAGCCATCGCGGGATACATGATATCGCAGCCAGCGGTTATACCAACGAGCCCGGCAAGAACTCCGTTCAGACTCAAACCCGTTTCTGGCTTTTTGAAGACGACCCATGTGGTTGCCATGGCGCCGACTGCTCCACCTGCAGCACTTAGAAGTGTGTTCATAGCGATGAGAGCGATTCCAACGGCCGACCCATCGGTTGATGAACCAGCGTTGAAGCCGAACCAGCCAAAGAAAAGAATGAAGGTACCAAGGGCAGCGAGGGCCATGTTGTGGCCAGGAATCGCATGAGCTCTACCATCTTTGCCGTACTTGCCGAGGCGAGGACCGACAACAATGGCTCCTGCCAGAGCCGCCCAGGCACCTACGGAGTGAACAACTGTAGACCCCGCGAAATCGAGGAATCCTTTACCCTCGAGCCAGCCACCACCATCACCAAGGAGAAGGCTTCCCCAGGCCCACTTACCAAAGGTGGGGTAGATAACGAGACAGATAATCGCCGAGACGATGATATATCCTGTAAACTTGGTTCGTTCAGCCAGCGCACCGGAAACGATGGTCGCTGCGGTCGCGGCAAATACAACCTGGAAAACGAAGAAGCAATAAACCCAAGCTTCGTGAACGTCGTCGGGAAGGCCAGAGAGACCAAAGAGGCTTCCGCCAATCCACTGGTTTGAGGTTACACCGAACATCAATCCAAAGCCGACGAAGAAAAACGCAATAGAGCCGACACTGAAGTCGACCAGGTTCTTCATAATGATATTACAGACGTTCTTGGCGCGAACGAAGCCTGCCTCTACAAGAGCAAAGCCTGCCTGCATAAAGAAGACGAGGAATGCGGCCATCAGGGTCCAGATGAGCAGCTCAGGGCCCGGAACTGCGGGTTCTGCAACTGCCTCGGCAGCGTCTTGAGCAAATGCTGGAGCCTGCTGGAGAGCAAGGAAAGCGAGTGCACTCAGTAGTCCGGTTTTCTTTGATAATCGTTTGTTCGACATTTTAACCTCTTGGTTTCTTTAGTGATCAATTTGTACCACCCTGTTGAAAACACAGCATGATTAACAGTTATTTCTGGGAGTTCAGCGATTCTCTGCAAACCTTTTTAGAACGCAGGCGGCTTGATGGGAGCCTGAAAATGGCGATTTAGACCGTGAATAGGGAGGATTTATTCGATAGATGCGGGTTAGGACAAAGACCTCAGACTCAAAACCGGCTCTAATTGACCACCAGCTGAGAGAGCAATTTGAAGATTTTTCATAAGGACTGACCAGAAATGGCCCTGAGGAGCCAATATGGCTCCGTGGATTGTTCGGTGAACGTTGTCCTAATAAACGGTTTCCGTTAGTTGACTATTTGGACCGTGGGAAAAATGCCATGAATCTGCCATCGATCCAGCGGAACGATCCCACAAGAAAAGCAAGAATGAGAAATCCAATCGATGTAAGATAGGTCCCGATGCGGTACGAAGCAGGCTCATAAGTAACAACCAGCGTGTTCTCTCCCTCTACTACATCAAGAGAGGCACCCACGACTGGCTCATCGATTGTGATCACCTTGTCAGGGACTTCCTCGTTCCAAAGGGAATGACCATCGGTGAAAACAAGTGGAAGGGAAACGGTGCCGTCTGAGCTGGCTTCAAAGTTCACCGGGAGGTGAGATCCCCTTAAAGGATTCCATTCGCTTTGATCAATATCGATATCACCGAGTTGCGCTTCAGGAAAAGTTGAGTCTGGATAAACCGTATAGACGGTTTGACCAGCCCTTGGAAAGAATTTGGTTCTTTCGATGAGACTTGTATCAGTTTGAGGGGGCGCATACTGTATGATTGTACTCAAGCCCCAGAGGGCAAACCATTCACTTTGTTCGAGGCCCTGCTCGGCCTCCTGCTTCACCTCGAAATATACAGGGTGGTACCCATAGAGAGCTCTCTGTCCGTGAAGAATACCGCGAAGGCTTTGTGGGCTCACACCATTGTAGGTTGCAGCAACGAGAGACTCCTCCACCAGATAGAGATCGACTTCATTCGGAAGAATGTACCGTTGAAAATTCCTCCATGGCTCGGCGATGAGAAAGTGTCTATTTGCATGCGAGATCGTTCCATATGCCAGAATGGATGAAACGGCAAAAATGGCAGCTTGAGGATAACCTTTTTTCGATATTCTGCCCATCAAAAACTGTAGTCCAAGGCTTGAGGTTACTGCCAGCGCCAGCGAGCATATACACATGAACGTCCCGGGACTCCTGAAGGACGAAAAGCCTGGAAGGAATCGATAGAGAAAACCATAAAGTGGCGTGTACTTACCGAGCCCAATAACCAGAAACAGAATCAAAAGTGCCATCCAGGTGATCAATGATCGAGCCCTGTCCCGTATAGCAAAGAGCGCAAACAATGAAAGTATAATAACAAAGGGACCGATGAAATCAGAGACAATCCGCTCTCCCCAATCACCGGTATACTCAAACCCTGTAACAGAAGTCCCCTTGTAACGGGGAACGGCAAACTCGGCTATTTCACCCGGAGGATAGCTGGTTTTGACAGCTTCCTCGATTCCGATTCCACCTCCCCGATTGGATACGGCGGCCATCTCCAGTCCAGGCAGAAGTTGCAAACTGGATATAAGCATCCCGATGATGATAACGATTGGAGAAATACACAGCAAAGGTTTCCAGCACTTCCTGTTCTCCTCATGAAAGATCATTGCTGAGAGCCAGAGAATAAAGGCGGCTAAAAGTCCTGCATAGGCAATTTGAGGGTGGCCACACAGAAAGGTCATTCCAAGCCCAAGGGAACCACAGAGAATCCCTTTCGTAGTCTGACGCGGTGTATTGACAATAAACAGAAAGCCGGCAGGAATGAGAGGAAGCCAGCCGAGAGCCATGACTTTCTGGAAATGTCCGGCATGAATAAGGGTCACGACGTGCCCACACACCATCCAGATGAGCCCGCAAAAGAAAGCGGGACACTTGTCCAGTTGCTCTGATCTTCCAAGTGTATATCCGCAGACGCCTGCAATTGCCAGGGCAATAGCCCATGACAGCAACTGGGCTAAAGGAAAATCAAAGAAGAAGTAGGTCCATGATGGCGGAGCCAGCGGTGTATAGAGGAAGGCTCCCAAGACAGGAATCCCTCCCTGAATCTGGTAGTTCCAAAGAGGAAGCTCTGTTGGAGAGTCCTCCCACACTTCCTGCAACCAGAGATAGACAATAGCATCGTGAGAGACGGTATCACGTCCATAAAGAAACCAATCACCCTGTTCCGGTTTGTCCCTCGGGAGAGCGAAAATCTGGATACACGCCAGAACAAGGAACCCGATAACAACAAGTAGACGCTGGAGAAGGACCTTTCTCTCCATCAGTATTCGATTGGACTCGCTGGGCTGAGGGCAAGAAGTCGCATCACAAGTTCAAGCTCTCTCAGGATTCGATATCGAAGATCGCTATCGCTGGAGCCTTCCAGGATCTGCTTGTGTATAACACGAACATCTTCCCGTATTTTCATGAGATTCTCAAAAGTCATTTTCTCATAATCATCTTCGAGATAATCCTCAAGCTCGTTAAAAAAGAGAGTGTGAGGATCTGCGGGATCGAGGTCTTTGATCAGGTTCTCAAGAACTGTCAATGATGCGATACGGGGGCTTGTTTCCAGTGCTCCGTCCTTTTCCCATTGAATTCCGGGATCAGGAAATTCAGGTGGTTCATCTGAATCAGTATCAAGGACACAAATACCTGTGATCGGTAGTGACTGCAGCAATTCTTTGTACTGGTGAATTTCTGTTTCGTCTTCGATGACAGCAACGGCTGGGAGAGGTTCTTTCGAGAGTTGATCAAGTTTTCTGAGGTCATCGGCAAAGCGGGAAGGTCGACTTTGCAGAAAAAGTTCTCCGGCAAGACCGTCTGTATAGCAGCGTACCCAGGGGTAATCAGACGGAGGCCTGTCGTTGAAAGCTCCAAGCAAACCGGTAAAGAGCTGATAATGCGAATTCTGTGTTCGTGCTTTCAAGGAAAGAAGGAAGTGTTCAAACTCACGATGGCGCCATTCCATCACGGCCCAGAAAAGATCCCTCGAAGGCTCAGTAAGAAATTCCTCGAGATCGATGTCGAGTTCGCCCTGAAGCCGGCGAAGACAACTATACCCTAAATGCGACCAGGTTTCAGGGTTTTCTGTTGTCAGAGGATAGCGACGAACATCGAAGATGATACCATCGATGGGAAAGGCATCGAGGAGTTCGACAAGGAAGTTGCCGAGGTAGCGTCGAAATTGGAGCGACGTCCAACAGAACAGGCCTGGCATATCAGAATTTGCGGGGATGGAATAGGATCCCTGATGGTTTTTCATCAGCCATTCACGATTCCACCGGGCAACATTCCCGAATTCGTTCTCATCGGGAGATCCAGCGCTGAGAGGGTCGACAAGGAGCCAAATTGTAAACTGAAATTCTGCGAGGAGCTTAATTGTTTCTTTTCCCGGGCAAAAACCTTTTTTAAGATTACCATAGGAAGAGACGCGAAAGTAAATAGATCCCTCGTGAAAAGCTGGAATAATCAGCGTATTATAGCCGCGATCGGCATATTGCTGCAGGACCGTCTTAAGGTCCTCTTCACGGCCCAGGGCTCCTTTTGGCAGGATGCACGCTCTGGTTTGTAAAGCGTTCACGTATAATCCTCACGATTCTTGCTTTAAATCTCTTTGACATGCTACTTTTGATACGAGTAGCAATCATGAGAAATGCCAGCATGAGCTGGTGTTGAAGCGCAATGAGTACATGACAAGTCGAGGTTAAATGTCCATATCTTCGCAGAACATAGGAAAAGGCAGAGATAGAGATTATAAGCCTGTCAAAACCAACGGATCATTCGAGCCCGTCTTGGATGTGCATGGACACAACACGCCCCAGCCCACGGGACCTGTTATTCCAAACACCCCTGTTACGCTCGACCTTCTGCTTGAGGTAACGCCAACAGACTATCATGAGCTTGTTCAAAAAGCTTATGAGTTTGGAGAGCGACTCCATACGGGACAGAAAAGAATCTCCGGTGATCCATATATACAGCATCCTCTGACAGTTGCTTATTATCTGGGCATGCTGCGCCTTGATGGTCCGACCATTGCCGCAGGACTTCTACACGATACTCTGGAAGATACGGAGATCAGTTTTCAGGAATTGAGTTCTCACTTCCCAGACCCTGTTCCTCAAATTGTCCAGGGCGTCACGAAAATCTCGAAGATGAATTTCCAGACGAACCATGATGCTCAGGTGGAGAACCTGCGTATCATGTTTCTGGCCATGGCGAAAGATATTCGTGTCGTTATTGTGAAGCTCTGCGACCGCCTTCACAATATGCAAACGCTGAAGCACTTGAATGCAGAGAAGCGCAAAAAGATCTCCCAGGAAACACTCGATATTTACGCTCCTCTGGCGAATAGACTGGGGATTCAGAGAATTCGTTCTGAGATGGAAGATCTGGCCATGCGCTGGATTTACCCTGAAGCGTACCAGGAACTCTCTAAGTTTATTGCAACAAAACGCGGAGAAAGAGAGCAGGTGGTGAACGACTCGGTTGACTACCTCTATGAGAAGCTCCGTCCGACTTATCCAAACATTGAAGTTTACGGTCGACCCAAGCACTTCTACTCGATCTTTCGCAAAATGCAGGAGCAGGAATTATCCTTCGATCAAATATACGATCTGAATGCTTTGCGGATAATCTGTGACGATGAGAAGCAATGCTATGAGGTGATGGGTCGAGTGCACGCGATCTGGTCACCGATGCCTGGCCGCTTCAAAGACTATATTGGCCAGCCCAAAAAGAACCTCTATCAGTCTATTCATACAACGGTTATAGGTTTGAACGGAACAGTATCTGAGATTCAGATCAGGACTCGTGATATGCACCAGGTGGCCGAGTTCGGGATTGCTGCTCACTGGAAGTACAAAGAAACCGGCTCGGAAATACAGAATGATGATCGACTCGCCTGGCTTCGCCAGCTGGCAGAATGGATAACCGACCCGAAAGACTCTGAGAACCTTCTTGAAGCACTCAAAAAAGATGTCTTCGCGGACAGGGTGCTTTGCTATACGCCAAAGGGTGATGTTGTAGAACTTCCTGCTGACGCTACACCGATTGATTTTGCTTACCAGATTCACACAGAAGTAGGCGAGCACTGTGTGGGAGCAAAGATTAATGGCACGATGGTCAACTTGAGAACCAAGCTGCATAACGGCGACATCGTGCAGATACAGACAGCTCCTAATGGCCATCCATCACGAGACTGGCTGGACTATATTGTTACCGGGCGTGCTCGTTCAAAGATTAAACACTGGTTGAAGGCACGTAACGTTGACGAATGGGTCGAAGCGGGAAGACGGGCTCTTCAGCGTATATTTGATGAACGTAAAATCAAAGTGACTCACAGCGAGCTTGAGTCAGAGCTGGAGAATCTGCTGCAGGCTTACAAACTTCACACTATAGAAGATATTCTTGTGGAAATCGGGTTTGGATCTATAAGCCCTCAGGCTGCCATTGCTCGCATGAAAAAAGAGTGGACCATTAAGCCTGAACCGAAAAGGACTCCCAAGAAAAAGAAACGTGAGGAAAAGGCAAGAAAAAGCTCTGAACTCATAATCGTTCAAGGAGCTGAAGGCGCACCTAAGAAAGTCGCCAACTGTTGTTCTCCCATTCCCGGTGACCTGATCGTAGCCTACGTAACGAGAGGCCGGGGTATCACGATCCATCAGGATCAGTGCAAGAATATCTCACGTATTCGCAAGGACCCGGAAGAGGCGGCCCGAGTTCTCCCAGCGAAGTGGAACAGACTTGAATCGACTCTTCATTCAGTATCTATACGGGTTGAATCGGAAGACAGGTCGGGGCTTCTTGCTCGAATCAGTTCTATCATCAGCGACAAGCACATTTTCATTAAGACGTGTATGACAAAGTCTGATGTGACGCGAGGTGTCGCGACACTTCAATTCGACGTGGATGTCAGCGATGTCGAGCAGCTCGAGAGTGTGATCACCAGCATCCGTCACGAGTCTGGCGTCATTAAGGCCGAACGGAAGAGAAGCTCACAAGCCAACTCATCCTGAATAATCAGGAATCAATCTCGCTCCTTTCATCCGAGTCTGTAATAAGCCTCATTGAATGGAGCCTTTAAATCATGAAACCAGCAAAACAACTGGCGGTCCTTTCCATCCTTGGCATCTTTGGATTTATCGTTCTTATTTTGTGGGCCCTTGCCCAGGAAAGTGTCATGGTAGGTCTGGAGAAAATGGCTGTTGAGAGATGGGGGATTGTGACACTTTATGACCTGGGTGTCTCCCTCATTATTTTTTCAGCCTACATTTTCTGGCGCGAGAACTCCATCTTACGTTCTATTCCCTGGATCCTCGGCATCTGGATGCTTGGCAACCTGACGACGCTTGTCTATATAGCATATGTCCTCATCAGTGAAGGGAAGAGAAGCTCTCTCCTCCGTCAGCGCTCCTGACGAGTATTTACAGACCGCTCTTCACTTTATCGAGTAAACACGACTGGTAAAGATAGTTCCTGTGCCATGAACATTGCCAACCGGAGAGATGGTAAAGTCAAACTTATCACCAATCAGTGCAGTTGTTTCTACGGTGTATTCTTTCGCGCGGTCATCTCCGTTGGCAACAAAGCGACCAAAGATTCGTTCGCCGTTTTTGAATATTTCACAGTACACACCTTGAGCAGTGGGAAACTTACTCGCGTCACGGTCTGCTGTTTCCCCCACGAGACGAACTCTTCCCTGAATGCTTGAAGTCCATTGTCTAACAACGGGTTGTGCAGTCACTTGCCTGAACCCTTCCACATCCGAAGGACCGTTGGGATGCCCTCCCTCGCGAAAGAGATGATGCCAGCTTCCCTCCTGTAAATACCGACCCTCAATCCAGCCATTCAAATAATTGAGAGGTTTCAGCTCGGCTCCAGGAGCTATTCTATAGCCATAGAACCAGCCATTCTTCCCTTGTTCGTCTGAAAAATCCGCAACTGAATCAGCGACTATACGCCATCTTGTCTCGTCATCAACAACTTGTCCGTGCACATCCGCGAGACTTCTTTCGATATTGTTTAGTCTGTTTTCTATCCTTGCCAGACTTCCTGTTACACCAGATTCAACGCTCGACGATGAATCATGACTCGAAATAAAACTTATATACAGCAGAGTTCCGAGTAGTATTAGAATAAATTGCAAGAGCACGATGAGTATGAGAAGCAGGCTGAATCCCGTCCCTCGATTGCCCCTGCCGTTTCCTTCTCCCGCTGATGGCGACTGATGTTGCATAGAGTCCCTTGTCGTCATGACCAGGTGTCCCCCTGAATTTCAAAATAAAGTGTGTAGAAAATCTGGAGTGCTTTATGAGAATCGGCAACACAATTTATCATCAACGGTGAGCATAAAGGAGAGGTTTAAACAGGTTTCGGCAAGAGAGCCCCCGGGTTTTCTCGCGTTTCATAAGGCAGCCACATCCTCACATGTCCTCCGCCGAAGGGCCGATTGCCGATCTTAATGGAGCCGCCGTGCGCTTCTACGGTGCTGCGAACAATAGCGAGCCCCAGTCCTGTCCCGCCTTTTTTCTGAGTATAGAACGAGTTCGAAGACTTTTGCAGATCCTCATCGGAAAAACCGGGACCATTATCAAGGACAGAGATCTCCACTCCTTCTTCCCCCTCATCATTTCTTGCGTGGCACGTCTTCAGGCGAATTCTTCCACTGGTGTTTTCTCCGAGAGCTTCCAGTGAGTTCCTTGCCAGATTAAATAAGGCTTCTTCAAACCTGGCGATATCAATTTTCACAACTGGCAGGCTCTCTTCGATCTCACCCTCAATAACGATAGGCAAGAGCGTATCCCCCATATCACGTCCCGCTGTGAGCTCCAGTCTTAATACACTCACACACCTCCTGACAATATCGTTGAGGTTCGCTTCTTCCAGATAGAGAGACGGCTCTCGCGTTGATTTCAGAAATTCTTTAATCCGTCTGTCTATATTATCGATCTCTTCTTGAATGACATCAATATAGCGAAGAAAGTTTTCCTGTTCTGGAAAATCAGGATTGGCTTCCATCTTCTCGCGCATCATCTGCGTATACCCCTTAATAGGGCCGAGAGGGTTCTTAATTTCATGGGCCACGCGAGCCGAGACTTCTCCAACCATGGAAAGTCGCTCGGCATGGCGGAGCCTCTCTCTTGCTTCCCTGAGTTCATGGCGAGTCTCATCAACAACTTTCCTGTATTCATGAGCTCGTTGGAAGATAAGTTTATCAAAAGCCTTTTCGACAAACCTTACTCTTGCGATCAGCAAAAGCAGCAACGTCGCGGAGAGGATAAACCAGGCAGCTGTTCTCTCAAGAACGATTCTCCCCTGGACGTATATATAGAATTGAAAAAGTAGATTCACCAGAATGAAAGCGACAAGAATCGCAATCAGGTAATAGACCAGACGGTTTAAAGTCTTGGGATTACGAATCTCTTCCTGGCGTAGAACGACAAGAAGACCAACTTGAGCCATAATAACAAGAATGAAACTGGGTGAGGGAATAATCGTGGGTGCTCCTTCGGCAGAAGAAACCCAGAAAAGGCTCGCGAAAAAAATCGGCCCAACGATTGTTGCTACAAGATGCTTGGAAGCGTTCTGTTCAGGTCCTGTTGATGTATAATACCTGACACTCTGAATCGCAACCGACCCAAAAACGAGGAGCGCCAGATAAATAAACGTAATTCGACGAGTCAGGTTGGCCAACGTTAGGGACTCTGTTGTATAGCTGTAACTGAACAGGAGCTGAACCCTCGGGTCACTGTAGTCCTCAAGAAGGGTCAAGATAAAGGCCGGAGCAAAGAGCACGATCATCAAGACCGGCCCTCTTCCATATTCCCTCAGTGGATGCGGGCGAGTCAGGGCATAGTAGAGAAAGTTGGCCGGAATCAGCAGCCCAGCGAGATAAGGCAACGTCAACACCCAGGGCGATTCGTCACCGATGAATTGGAAAAGCGCCTGGCCGGATGCCCAGACAAGAAGGCAGACTGCATTGACAATAAGAAAGAAACCGGAGCGTGGCCGATCCTGCTGCCGCACGACGTAAAAGATGATCGTGAGGTTTAGAATAATAAGGGCGGCTGCCGGAATCAGGCTCAGTTGCACACCAGGTCTCCTTCTTTGATCGCACGTTTGTTCAAAAGCCCTTCAAAGGCAAGTAAGAAGGTTTCTAAGGGCACGGTTGAACCGGACAAGGTATCGAAACGGTCCATTCGTCAGGGAAAACTGGAATAAATCATGTAGGGGTTGCACTCTCGGTTCGGCTTTCCATGATTCGAACCATCAGCTTCTTGGAAAAGGTCATTTGTCATAATGAGTGAAACATCTGCGAACAAGAAAGTCCCTGTAACCGTTGCCTATGGTGACGGCATTGGCCCGGAGATCATGGAGGCAACCTTGAAGATCCTCGATGCAGCCGGAGCCCAGATCGAAAAAGACATTATCGAGATTGGGGAGAAGAAATACCTGGAAGGTCTCACCTCGGGCATCGCACCTGAAGCGTGGGATTCTCTGCGCCGAACAAAAGTCTTCCTCAAGGCCCCCATCACAACTCCTCAAGGTGGTGGTTATAAGAGCCTCAATGTAACGATTAGAAAGTCTCTTGGTCTCTTCGCCAACGTTCGACCCTGCACAACTCTTCACCCTTTCATTGAGAGTCTTCATCCCGATATGGATGTAGTGATCGTCCGCGAAAATGAAGAGGACACTTATGCCGGTATCGAGCATCGCCAGACGGATCAGGTTTTTCAATGCCTCAAGCTGATCACACGTCCCGGCTGTGAGAAGATCGTACGCTACGCATTTGAGTACGCACGAAAGAACGGACGCAAAAAAGTTTCTGTCTTTGTCAAAGACAACATCATGAAACTCACTGATGGTATTTTCCACGATGTCTATAAAGAAATTGGCAAAGAGTATCCCGACATCGAGAAAGAATCATGGATTGTAGATATCGGTGCCGCTCGCTTAGCTGCGAGTCCTGAGATCTTCGACGTCATTGTGATGCCTAACCTTTACGGTGATATCATGTCAGATATCGCGGCTCAGCTGACAGGTTCCGTTGGGCTCGGGCCATCAGCCAATATCGGTCAGCATGTTTCCATGTTCGAAGCGATACATGGTTCTGCACCAGACATTGCCGGCCAGGGGAAAGCGAACCCTTCGGGACTTCTGCTTGCCTCAGTGATGATGCTTGTTCACATCGGACAGCAGGATGTGGCGACGAAGATTCACAACGCCTGGAGCAAGACCATCGAAGAAGGCCTCCACACACCTGACGTTTTTGATAAAAAGACATCGAAGAAGATGGTTTCCACAGCCGAGTTCACCGAAGCTGTCATCAGCAACCTCGGACAGGAACCTTCAACTCTCAAACCTGTGAAGTACGAAGCAACGGGCGACTCTGTCAACAATGAGATTCGGATTACCGAACGCCCACCGGCGAAGAAAGATCTCGTCGGTATAGATGTCTTTCTCGACTGGAACGACGGGAAACCCGATAAGCTTGGCGAGCATCTTTCCAAAGCCAACGGGGAAGGGCTTGAGCTGATCATGATCACAAACCGTGGTGTAAAGGTCTGGCCCGAAGGAATGCCCGAAACTTTCTGTACCGATCACTGGCGTTGCCGTTTTCTTGCAACAGACAAGAGCAACCCGATCGTTACTCACGACCAGATTATTTCCCTGCTGAAGCGTGTGAATGACCTGGGCCTTGACTTTATTAAAACCGAACACCTCTGCAACTTTGATGGAAAGCCAGGGTATTCACTGGGACAGGGACAGTAATACCAACCAACCATTCCTCAAAGGCGCAACATGCCCGAAGCGAATTCAAATGAACAACGAACAGCCTCCCTGATTATTCATGGGGGGCTGTTGTTATTTGGGTTCTCTCTTATCTATCCCGTCATGGCTTATCCTGCTTTGAGCCTTCTGACGTTTTCGGGACTGGCCCTCCTCTTTCTGATAGGAACTTTCTCCGTTACGGACATATCGAGGAAAAGGATCTACCTTCTCACCTTCCCCGCTGTCTGGATCATCTATCACCTTTTCGCCTACGTGAATGCTCCGGTGACCGCATTTAGTCGTGACCCGCTATACATCCTGATATTTGGGCAGATGTTTTTTCTTTTGTTCTTACTCCCAATGTTTCTGGGAGAGAAGTTCGCACAGTCTCATCGCCACATTTTATATACACGTGCGCTACTGATTCTTATAGTGTTCGTCACACTGGAATCTTTGTTTGGAATCTATCAGGTTTTCGGCCCTGCATCCATGCCGGGGACTTTTGCAGAAATGGAGAAGACCCTTCTCTCTTCAACAGATATCGATGTGCGTCTTAAAGAGGGACTCCTTCACGCTGCACGTGAATCCCGAGCAACTGCAACTCTTGGCGCTCCCAATATCTTTGCGACATTCTGCGCAGCAGCAATACCATTGATTCTGGGATTCCTTGCCAGCTCGAAGAAACTCAATCAAAGACTAGCCTTGTCAGGTTCATTGTTATGCATCATTTTTGCACTCTTCTTGAGCGGGTCTAACGGAGGAATTCTGGCAGGGGCCTTTGGATTCTCGGCATTCTTTCTCTTTTTTGTCTTTAAGTATATATCCAGGAAGCAGGCATGGGGAATTCTGGCCGCTGCTGCACTCATCTTCGGTGTAGCCTTGATAGCCCTGGTGTTTGCAGCAAAATCAACAGAGGGTACTGGTACGCGCTGGCTGAATTCATCGGGTGTTGAACAACGTTTCCTCTACTGGCAAACAGCTTCTAAAGTTTTCTTGCAGTCGCCAGTAACTGGTGAAGGTCTGGGAGCATATGAGGTTGAATATACCTTGTTTCGTTCCCCAGGGGCCAACGAAACAAAGCATCCTCACAGTTGGCTCTTTCGCTATCTGGCGGAATTGGGGATCATTGGGCTCGCTCTTTTTCTGCTATTTATTGGATGTATAGTATATACGGCTTTCAAGAAAACTGTTGAACTCTCGAAGGGCGACTCAAAAGACTCCTTCTTTTCGTTCTGTGGCCTGCTTGCTGCAGTTTTGGCACTCCTCTTTCACGGGCTGATTGAATACACCTTCGGCTTTGCTGAATCTTTCATGCTTTTCTGGATCCTGACCGGCATTCTTGGGGCCTCGATCCTGGGAAATACTGTCTACCAGAAACAAGACCTCTTACCTGCGAGACCCGTATTTCTTGTCTATCTGCTTCTCTTTGTTCTTATAACAAATTTCCTTGGTGGGATTCCTTCCATCCGAGCGAAAACTCAGCTGGAGAAAATTGAAGGGATGGCATATAGTCGTGCTCCTCTGGAGGAAATCCTGGAAGAATCCGAGCTGTTTGTTGAATCAGATCCATCGAACCCCAAAGCCTACGAGAACCGCGGCTATTACCGGCAGGTTGCGAGATGGGAGGGAGCGCTGGAAGACTTTCAAAAAGCCGCCGAACTCAATCCTTACTCAGCTCTTTATTCAGAACGCATCTCAAGGTATCATGAAAATCAAGGTGATATCGACGCCGCGATCGCAGCACAAATCGAAGCAACACAAAAGCACCCTTTGGATCTTGGCCATCAACTTCGTCTTGTTCAGCTATATCTGGCATCAGGCGAAAAAGAAAATGCTGTGAAAGCACTTGAACAGGCGGCGTCTTTGAAGGCAACATCAACAGAGGAGCGAGAGCTACAGACTTTCCTGGAACGACAGCTCATTGGAACAGATCAGCAGTAACGAACCAAAAGAAATGCACGCCGAAGAAATGCGGCGATTACTGGCCGATGCTCTCGAGCGTCCCGTCTATCTCAAAATAAATCAGAATTCACACAACATGATATCCGCCAAGAGGGATGGTACTGGCCCTGGTATTCGCGTCAGCCTCCACTTCATGTTCTTAAAGGCGGACAAGCGCGCTCTCAAAGCGCTCATTCAGTTCCTTAAGAACCCAACACCTCGTTCTCGCGGAATTATTCGTGACTATATCGCTGATCACGATGACCTGATTGGTAAAGGGTCAAAGCCTACTTCCAGTCGACGTATCAAAGGAACACCGGTCGGCAAGACCTATCATCTTTTGGAAAGAGCCCGTCATCTCAACGAGAGCTGTTTCGACGGCCAACTTGAGTATCGGATTATCTGGGGACGCAATGTGCGGGTAAACGGTAGACAGCGTCATGTCACGTTGGGAACCTGGAATCCTCGCCAGAAGATTATCCGGATCCATCCAATGCTGGACTCGGAGAGCGTTCCCCTTTACTACCTTGATTTCGTTATTTTTCATGAGATGACCCACATCGCTGTCCCTTCGAGTCAATCAAGCTCCGGTCGTGCTGTGCATCACAGCGCGGAGTTCTATAAAATTGAACGTTCTTATCCTCTCTATTCCATGGCGATGGCCTGGGAGAAGAAGTGGCTTCCAAAACTCATCAGCGCCTGGAACCAGGGAAAACCTCTCTCCGTGAAATCGAACGACTTCTTTCCGCTTAGTTAAACGATACACTCGTTCCAATTTCTTCCGAAAATTAGCATTTTAAACATATTTCGCTCGCATTATGATCTCGAATTCCCTCATGACTCTCCTGAGAGAAAACTAATTCATTTAGAATCACTATAATGATGACTTCTGATTCGAATAAATTGACGATTCAAGTCGGGCTGCAGGCTCATGAGGATCTCCTGAGGCTGGCAGACGAAGTGAATCATGACCCAAAGTTTGACCAGCTGGAAACTCTGGAGCTGGATCTAAATCAGGTAAAGTTTGGGGACTCCTCCTTTCTTGGGGCTCTTCTGAAGATCGAAATGTCGCTCGCAGAAAAAGGAGTGAAACTGAAACTCAATAACGTTCACCGCAATGCTCAGGATGTTCTCCGGTACACCTCTCTCAGACAGCTTCTGGCTCCCAACAATAACGAAGAATCACCCGACCACTGAGCTGCTCTTCCCCCATGCTGATAAACCGTATAGCTCTGACACTCCTCGCGGCGGGCAGATCAGCGCGCATGGAAACCCAGAAGGGGCTGCTTGAACTGAATGGACGAAGCGTTCTTCACCATATTGTACAGCAACTCAGATCAATCAAAGCTTCCCAAAGAATTTATGTACTTTCCTCTGCTCTGAACACCCACCTGACAACCGAAGCTACAGAGCGAAAGATTATTAACAGGGAACCAGAGAAAGGGCAACTCTACTCACTTCAGCTCTCTTTGAGAAAACTTCAGGAAGAGAAGAAGGTCGAAGGAACGTTTTTGTATCTCCTCGATTCTCCCCTCGAGCTTCCAGAGAAGACCGCCTGCCTCATCGAATATGTCCAGAGAGATCCCGACCTTGTGTATATCGCGTCGTATGAGGACCAACCGGGACATCCCGTCTGGATTCCTTCAGCGCTTTTTCCGGCCATCCTGGAGTGGGATGGACCCCAAGGGCTCCGCGGTTTCTTTGAAACGTTACAAAACAATAAAATCAAACAGATTGAAACAGGGCTTCCCTCAGCGCTGCACGATATGGATACTCCCAGGGAATACGAACAACTGCTTCAGTACCTGAAAGAAAAGAGACCATAGCGTATGACTCCGGCAAACGAGCCGAATAAACCAGGCCGACTCGAGCTCTTCAGTTTCTACTATCTCGGATTCAACCCCGAGGGCACCTACAAATTCGCCAACGCCCATCATGTAGCTCGATATTATAAGGTCAGCTCTGATGCGGTTCTCCGATGGCTGGATGAGTACGACCTGTCGAGTTCCCGCCTTCTTCATCTTCAATATGAGCTTTCAAGAGCTCAGACCGATCTTCAGCTGGAGGCCGACGAATTAACTCCCGAGGAGATCTTGGAGCGCGCCCGGGAGATTCTCGACGAGGTAGACGAAGCAACTCCGGGTCGGAAACCGTGGGAAGATAAAGACTAGTCAAATTACTTTGGAAACGGGGTTGAGGGCTCCAAACCGAGTGTACGACCTCATGTCGAGGTCTGTCCGATGTGTGACGGACGTCTCGAGTCGTAGGTAAGACGTAGATAAGACGTCGGACAGATGTACGTCATCGGGTGAGGAAGATCTGGATGGAGATTTTTCCTGGGAGCGCCGAACGCCGATTCGGTCGTCGTTATGATCAGTTGACCTCGGGTAGGCGGCGCGACGAGTCGCTTGCCAACCGCGAGGCTATGAGTATCGAAGTGCTCTGCACTTCTTTCTCTAGCTAAGATTACTGTCAGTAGAGATCTCACAGTCGAATACTTAACAATAAGATTCGTGGTCGTGGTCGTGATCAGCGAAGCGGTGATCGAAGAAGTAACTTGGTTTGAGACCGATCACGAACCCCGGCCATGCCTAATCACGATATGAGAGAAGATCTCTTAGAGCTGGTTATGACTCGGATGCATCCTCCAGTAAGCGCGGAGCGTTTTCGACAACAGTAGCCTCGGGTTGGGAAGCACAGCGACCCTACCCGAGGTCCGCTGCCCACGATGAATAGAACGACAGCGTCGTTCGACACAGACCCTCATGAGGTGATCCTCGTGGATCCGTGTGGATCCGTCCCAATGAACCTTCCACGTTGAGAAACCGTTGAAACGGTTCTCCAAATTCCGCATCAGTCAACCTCAGGTTCAAAACCTGAGGCCTACGGTAAAGCCTCGCGACATTTCGGAAGAGGACTCCAATTTAACAATCTCTGCGCCCCTGCGCCGCCGCGCGAGATCATTTGTTCCGCTCCGCTGGAGCGGTATATATTAATGAACTCTACCCAGGGTCGTGGGCAGAGCCCTTACCCCGGACAACTCGCTCTGGTCCCTCTGGGACCAATGACAAAAAAAACGTTCATTCGTGAATCGCAAATCACCAATAACCCATACCGCGGCAGCGGTTGCAGGCCATAGCCCACAGTTGCCAAGCTTTGCGAAGGCTACTGTGGGTCATGCGTCAAGCATCTCATTTATCAAGAAGCGACTCGTTGTCTATTCCGTGCGGGTGAGCAAGCAAGGCTAGCTCGTGACAGAGCTGCAGTAAGACTGCAGCACTCCAGAGCCTGCGGCACACTACACTCTAACCTTTGCGCCTCAACTCAGAGCAGCGATTTTTTCTTCAATAGCTTTCAGGTCAAGGTCGTATTTCTCGAGTTTCTCTTTCTCTGCCGCTACCACGTTGTCCGGAGCATTCGCGACGAACTTCTCGTTGGAGAGTTTCTTCGCGGTACTCTCTTTTCCCTTGGCCAGCTTCTGACGTTCTTTCTCAAGCCGTGTCAGTTCCTGCTCGCGTAACTCAGAAGGCAAGAGAACCTGAATCTTAAGGTCGCCGTCTATATAGGTACTGGCGAAAGGCGCTTCGTCGTGCGACGGAGCAATGGAGAGTTCATCAATCGACGCAAGGGATGAAATTTGAGCTTCCGCATCTTTTACAACAGTCAAATAGGACTCGTTTGGATGCTGAAGAAGAACATTAACCTTTGTGTTCGGAGGGACAGACATCTCGCCACGAATATTACGTATAGCGCTGATGATCGCCATGACATCGTTCATTTCACTCGTGCTGTCTGAGGCAGTGAATCCGACTCCGTTGGGCCAGGCCGCGGAACAAATAGAGAGTGAGGCAAAACCATCGGTGAATCCGGGGAGATAATCGGACCCCCTTTCGGGAGCGGGCGTCGCTGCTTCACCAACCTTCGCATCGGCTAGGCGCTCACGCAGAAGCTGCCAGATCTCTTCTGTCGCGTAAGGAATCACCGGGTGAAGAAGACGCAGAACATTTTCAACAACGGTAAGAAGGACGACTTTAGCCGTGAGGCAGGAAGCTGAATCCGCAGCGACCGCCTTACCGTAAACACGCCCTTTCACCAGCTCGAGATACCAGTCACAGAAATGATCCCAGAGAAACTTATAGATGTGGGAAACGTACTGGTCGAACTCGTATTTGTTCAGACTCTCAGTTGCGTTTGTAATACACTGATTCAACTCGCTGAGAATCCATTTGTCTTCACGCTCAAGTCCCTCATTCAGAACGCCAGATCTGAACTGCTCTGATGAGACATCGGAAGTTACTGAAAGCACAAAACGCGAGGCATTCCACATCTTGTTGATGAAGTTTCGATAACCTGATATACGATGCTTATCAATTTCAATAGTTCTTCCCTGGCCAGAATAGGCGACTAGCGATATACGAACAGGATCGACGCCAAAGATTTCAAACATTTCGAGAGGATCTATGACGTTGCCTTTAGACTTGGACATTTTTTCCCACTTGAACTCTACGCCCTTGGGAAGCTTATCCATGTCATCAAGCCCCAGATCCACTCTTTCTTTCGGAGAGATCAGCTGAAGGTCCAGACCTTCACGTCTATAATAAGATTTTCCGAAAATGAGTCCGTGAAGAAAAACATCAGAGAAAGGCTTCTTACCAGTGAGGGCGTATGACATCATCATCATACGGGCCACCCAGAAGAAAAGGATATCGTGTCCCGTTACCAGAACAGAAGTTGGGAAATAAGTATCTAGATCTTTTGTTTTTTCTGGCCAGCCCATGACACTGAAGGGCCAGAGAGAAGAGGAAAACCAGGTATCTAAAACATCGTTTTCCTGCTCCCACATATCAGGGTTCTTCTCAACTTCAGGAGGAAGCCCCTCGCCATCATAGCAGATCATTTCCTCGGGGTTATCTTTCTTGTACCAGACAGGAATGCGATGTCCCCACCAGAGCTGACGGCTGATGCACCAGTCGCGCAGGTTTTCCATCCACGAAAAGAAGGTGTTTTCCTGTTGCTTGGGAATAATTCGAATTTCACCTTCTCTGACCGCTTCGACAACCTGGTCGCGCAGGCCGCCCCATTTAACAAACCACTGATCAGACACGCGAGGTTCGATGATGGCCTTTGAACGATAGCCTCGACCAACGCGGTGATCGTGTTTCTCGATCTTTTCGATAAGTCCGGCTTTTTTGAGATCAGCAACGATAGCTTCGCGGGCTGTATAGCGATCCATACCATTGTATTTTTCTGGACCGTTGATAACCTTCGCGTCTTCTGTAAAAATCGTTATCAGCTCAAGATTCTTTCTCTGACCGCAGGCAAAATCGTTAGGATCGTGGGCAGGAGTAATCTTCACCATTCCCGAGCCAAACTCTTTCTTTACAAAGTCATCAGAGATGATAGGTATCTGACGGCCTGTCAGGGGGAGCTCGACCATTTGACCGACATCATTTGTATAGCGCTCGTCGCTTGGGTTCACAGCAACGGCAGAGTCCCCGAGCATTGTTTCAGGTCGAGTGGTTGCAACGATAGCATAGCGACCGCTACCGTCGGCATACGGGTATTTGATGTGCCAGAGTGAACCTTCTTCGTCTTCGTATTCAACTTCATCATCGGCGAGAGCAGTCAGAGAAACCGGATCCCAGTTGACCATGTACTTACCGCGATAAATGAGTCCCTGATCGTAGAGAGTTTTAAAGGCAACGCGGACGGCCCTGGCGCGCTCTTCGTCAAGAGTGAAGGCCTCGCGGTCCCAGTCGCAGGAACAGCCGAGTGTCTTGATCTGGTTGGTGATGCGCTCGTGGTACTCGTCTTTCCATTTCCACACTTCTGCAACGAAGGCTTCGCGACCCAATTCCTGTCGGGTCTTGCCTTCCTGACGGAGCTTTTCAACGACGACATGCTGTGTTGCGATTCCGGCGTGGTCTGTCCCTGGAACCCAAAGTGTATTATCACCTTTCATCCGATGGTAGCGGATGAGAATATCCTGAAGGGTTTGTACGAGGCCATGTCCAAGGTGTAGAGCTCCCGTGACGTTGGGAGGCGGAATCACGATACTGTAAGAATCCTCCTGGGCGTTTTGGTCGGCATGAAAGAGCTTATGCTCTTCCCAGAAAGAGCGCCATTTGGCCTCAGCCTCTTTGGGCTGGAAATTCTTAGGTAGGTCGCGGAGTGATTCAGTGGACATGATAAGCCGGTAGAAATCCCTTATAATTTATTAATCGACAATGATCGAAGTTCCCAATCATTGGGGAAGTAGGGAATTGCGCGAATGGGAGGGGGAAGTCAAGACGGGGTTGGCCGTTTGGCCGAAGATCCCGCTAATCGCCCTGGATTGCTTTATACAATTCGTTAATGGACTGGAAGCGATTCCCAGGTTCTTTCTCCATGCATTTCATAATCACAGAGCGAAGAGGGTCGGGAACGGTGTCCGGCAGAGGTGGTGGGGCAGTATGGATGTGGTGATACTCAATATTGCCAAGGTAGAAGGGTGGATGGCCACTCACCAACTCGTACATCATAATTCCGAGGGAATAGATATCTGTTCTCGCATCAACACCTTCGCCAGTAATCTGTTCTGGTGCCATATAAAGAGGGGTACCGATGACGGCGGTGCCGCTCTTGGTTGAGTCCTCACTCTTAAGGATTTTAGCGATACCGAAGTCGGTAACTTTCACAGAGTTTTCATTAGTGATCATGACGTTGGCGGGCTTGATATCCCGGTGCACGATGTTAAGTCGGTGTGCATAGCTGAGAGCATCACAGATCTGAAGCAGGTAATAAATGAGCTGGTCAAAGCTGAAGGAAGTTCTCTCGGCGAGAAGGCGTTTGAGATCGTGCCCTTCAATATACTCCATGGAAATGAAGCGTTTATTGCCTGTCTCGAACATGTCGTGAATACGAACGATGTAGGGATGGCTGAGTTTTTTCGCGGCGCGAGCCTCTCGCTTGAATCGCTCAACGGCAGACGGGTCGACCGTGAGGTAGTCGTTCAGTACTTTGAGGGCAACCTGCTCATCAAGAGTCTTGTCCTGAGCCTTATAGATGATCCCCATGGATCCCCGGTTTATTTCTTCAATAATTGTGAAACGAGAGTCAGAGAGGATGGCTGCCTTGTTTTGTTCTGTTTCTTCCTGCTGTTTCTTAAGTTTACCTCTAAGCTCTTCTACTTTCTTAGCAACATCCAGATACCCGGGGCTGTTTTCCTGCAGGTGCGTATAGACGCTGAGGGCATTATTAAACTGGCCAGTAGATTCCATATCATTGGCGAGTCGATAGAGGATATCATTGAGCTCGTCAGTGGGGTTCAAATGTTTGAACTTTTGCCAGGCTAGAAAGTGAAGGTTCTTCTGCCAATGGCAAAGGCCAAGGATTTTAAGGGCACGTGTTTCGTACGCCTGATGATTCTGAAGGTCCTGAAGAAGTTCAATGGCGTCATCAACGCGATTGGATTTCAAGAAGAGCTTAACGAGTTTAAACTTGGCCGCAGCATCCTTATTCTTATCTGAACGGACCCGATAGAGGCGCTCCAGTTCTTTGAGGTCTTCTGGCTGTTGATCCGATTTTGCGGCTCTTTCGATATCTTCACTGGCAGCTTCGAAGTCTTCACACATTTCAAAGAAGCGCGCTCGTTCCCGGCGAACATTCGGTGCGTTATCGGTCAGTTCCATCAGATAAGAAAAAAGCTGAGAGACCTTTTCCGTTTGCCCGTGCCCGTACATGAGTCGGAGGTCAGAGATTTCGTCGAGTGCTTCTTCAATTTGACCACATATCCCTGACAGGATGACTCGTGCTCTCTTGACAAAGAAGCGATCGTCTGACACCCACGGTTCTTCGTAGAGTATTTTAATAGATTTTTTGTATAGATCAAAGGAATCAGGGGACTGATCTTTCTCCTGTGCCAGGTCCAGGGCAGAATCAACAATTCCTGGCCAGTCTATATCTTCATCGATTTCCCCTGCAGGATAGTTCGAGGGTTTTTCAAAATCAGAATCAGGGATCGAAGGAATGGCTTCTTCCATTTCCCTTGCCTTGACAGGATCTATTCCGAGCTGTGTTTCGTCTTTGGATACTTCGGATACAAATTCTTCTGTTCTGTCGTCGTGTGTCGGCGGGAATTCAGGGGGGAGTGGAATCGATTCTTCCGGGATATTCGTTTGTGAATCTGCTGCAGCTTTCAGGTCGGCTCCTGCAGGTCCTTCTGCCATATTTGATGGCGACGCGTTTCCGTATCTCTTTGGAGCTGGATAGGGTTCTCCAGGAATCGGTGGATTGACTGGGCCTTTTTCTTTTCCAAGTTCGAGGCCTTTTATGGGAGCGTCCGTATCAAGTTTTTTTCCCCCAATACGACTTGTTGGTGCCGAGCCTGGATCAGCATCGCCGACCACGGCAAAATTCTCGGGGCTGCGCTCTACCACTGAAGAGTCAGCTCGCCGGGGTCGGGTCCGCGTGCTGAGACTAGAGGAATCTCCAGAAGGCATTCCTCGTTTCTTTCGCTTGAGTTGCTGCCCGCCGCCTGTGGCATCCATGCTATAGCGTGATTTTCTGCCACGTCTATCGGAGCGGTCGCGTCGTTTCTTAGCTTTGCGCCGTGATTTCTTTTCTTTCTCATCCAGCTCGCTGTGTATAATTGTAAGCGACTGGGCACTTCCCGAGCCTAATTCCTCTGCGCTGATTTCCATCACTCCGTCAGCGTTAACAAAGAAAGTCACCCGGATGCGCGCCTTCCCCTTGGTCTGTGCGGGTATATCTGTGAGGATAAACTTTCCGAGGCTTCTGTTTTGTGCCGCTTCAGGTTCTTCGCCCTGTAAAATGTGAATATTGACAAATTCCTGATTATCTTCAGTCGTTGTAAAGTTCTTGGCGGCTTTGATAGGTATCGTCGCATTCTTCTCAATGATTGTTGAGAATTTACCATCCTTAACCTCAATCCCAAGGGAGTGGGGCGCGACATCGATCAGTGTAACTTCTTCTATGTTCCCGGAGAAAACCCCTGCCTGTGTTGCAGCACCGAGTGCTACCACTTCATCGGGGTTAATCCCTTTGAACGCTCCAATACCAAAAAAATCTTCAACGGAATCTTCAACGATGGGAATCCTTGTGGTTCCTCCGACGAGGATCACCTTGTCTACATCGCGCTTTTGAAGCCCCGCATCCTCCAGGGCTCTTCGACAGCAGCGTATAGCACGATTGACAAAAGGTTCGATCAGCCCCTCGAATTCATCTCTCGTGATGCTGCGTTCGAGGTGTATAGGCTGTCCGTCTTTATAGGCAATAAAGGGAAGAGCGATAATTGACTGAGTCGCTGTGCTTAACTCAATTTTTGCTTTCTCTGCCTGTTCCTTCAATCGACGAAGAGTGACAGGGTCTTCTGTGAGGTCGACCCCCTTTTCCTCATGGAACTCATCAATAATGAGGTCAACAATCGCATTATCCAGATCGTCTCCACCCAGGTGAGCATCACCGGTGGAGGTGAGTACTTCAAATGTCTTCTCAGACACTTCGAGGATGGTCACATCAAAGGTTCCACCGCCGAAGTCATAAATGGCAATTGTCTCATCATCCTGAGAGGCTGTTTTACCAATCCCGTAAGCGAGGGCGGCTGCTGTTGGCTCATTAATCAGTCTGAGGACTTCCAGGCCAGCAAGTTCTGCTGCTTCCAGAGTTGCATTCCTTTGGCTGTCATCGAAGTTAGCAGGGACCGTAATAACGGCCTGCTTCACGTTCATACCCAGATATGATTCTGCTGATTCCTTAAGCTTTTGTAAAATCAGCGCGCTGACCTGTTGTGGAGAATAACCGAGTCCATCCACATCCAGAAGGACTTTTCCATCTTGTTCGACAACTTCGAAAGGAAAGAGATCGAGCTGATCTTCAATATCTGCGAATTCGCAGCCGATGAGCCGCTTCGTACTGCTGATTGTCCGTGCCGGATTCGTCGCAGCCTGGCGCCGAGCGATTTCACCGACGATACATTCATTATCGTCAAGAAACGCGACGACGGAGGGTGTCTTATTGGCTCCCTCCTGGTTGGGAATAACGACTGGCTCTTCGCCTTCCATCACCGCAACAACGGAGTTGGTCGTTCCCAAATCGATTCCAATGATCAACTGGTCCTGCTGCATTTAGTTACCTGTAAAAACTATACTCTGACATTTTCAGCCCGCAATACTTCATCAACACAAGAACCTCAAAGGGAAACAAGAGAAAACCCTTGGGGGAGGGAGTTTTTCACCCATATAAAATCGGCTGGTGAACGAGTTATGTCCACCAGCCTTAAAATTGCAAAAGCAATCTCGTGATGTAGGCGATTATCCGAGAAATCGCTCTCCCTTTTCAGAGATTACATCATTCCAAGAATCATCGCCTGAAGCCTTGTCAGGTCATCCTGGTCGATCGTTCCGTCTTTTGATCCCTGGTTGGGGATATCTGCATTCGAGAATAGAATTGGATCATCGCTTGGTGGGTTTGTGAGAAACTCAATCAGACGGGTAATGTCCGCCACATCAACAACTCCATCACCATTTGCGTCACCAACAACTTCACTGACGATTCGGAATGCATCAAAGCCTGAGCCGCCCTGCGCCAGGTTCTTAAATCCATTCAGCGAGGTAACAGTATTATCTCGGAATCCAAGAGGAGACTGGTTCTTCTGGTCGTTATCTACCCATATGTCCCAGGTCTGGTCGGTGAAATCGAGACGAATGGTAATTTTGAACCAGTTAGTCTCGTTTGCCTGCCCGAGGGTGACGTTTGTGGAGACGACATTTTGAGGATTGATGCTGCCCGTTCCGTCTCCATCCAGCACTTGAATACCTTCGGCGCTACTGAAGTGAACGATAGCGGAGGCACCCGTCAGTGGCCAGTTTGCATTATCGAGTGTTTGATCGCTGCCAGCACCGCGGAAATACCCTTCAACGAAAACAACATCACCTGCCGCATCCGTATCAGACTGTGTAAGGTCAAAGTCTAGGACAGCGCCTGCACCGAGTTCGACGTATTGATCACCTTCAAAAGCAGAGCCGCTGGCTACAGATACAGTTGAAGATTCGACGGCCCATCGGGCGTCAGCAGTTGAGAAGGCTCCCGCACTGAATCCTTCACCGGCTTCAAAGCTGGTCTCGTAAACGGGAAGAGCGAGAGCAACTGTTGACGATCCGATGGTTAGTGCCGCCAAGGCTGTTTGAAACAACTTTTTCACGGTCCCCTATTCCTTTCGCGTTAAACTATTGGTTTCTTGCTCCAGAGAATTTTCGAGCTGGAGCTCTCATCATGCCTGTTGAGAATGAAGAAAGTTCCGCAAGCAAAGCAAGAGAAACTACTTGAATTCAGCCAATTTTCTCGGTTTGAGACATGAATATTCAAGGAGTGTAGTCAATTTCTCCCTCAATGGACAACGAAAACTTTACCAAAAGTTCGATCACAGACTCGATATCCTTGTACGAAGCCAATTCAATCGTGTTGTGCATGTATCTGAGGGGAATTCCAACATAAGCCCCAGGAATACCAGTCCTTGTCATCGGGAGCACATCCGCATCAGTAAATCCACGACCACTGTCGAACTCCAACTGATACGGGATCTTGTGCTTTTTGGCGACCTCGATCAGGCTATTCACAAGCTTGTTGTTCAAACTTACTCCGACAGAGATAATCACTCCCTTTCCCATCTTCGCGTCGCCCTGGGTGCGCTTGTCTCCGCCAGGAATGTCCATCGCATGGTTGACATCTACGGCAATGGCAGCGGTGGGCATCAACCGATGTGCAACAGCACCCGCACCCGGCATTATCGGCAAACCAGACTCTTCCTGAACCGTAGCTGCCGCGTGGACAGTCGGAAAAAGTTCTTTCTGCTTCTTCTTCAGCCGTCTTAGAACTTCAGCAATGACAAATGCCCCGAAACGGTTGTCATGACGAGAGGCGATTCTGTCGTTCAACAACTCCAGATGTTCTTCTCCCACCATCACCGGTGTACCGATAGGAGCATACTCCTGTGCTTCTGACTTTGAGCTGGCTCCAATATCGATCCACATGTCCTTGAACCTGGACTTCTTCTTTCTCGCTTCAGGATCCATCAAGTGTATCGCAAGCTTGCCGATAACCCCTGAAATGTCTCCCTTGGGACCGCAAACCCTAACCGGCTGGCTGACCAGTGTCTCTGGGTCTATACCGCCGACCGGAGCGAAATACAGATACCCATTGTCATCAATATATCGTACGATCAAACCAATTTGATCTATATGACCAAGTAGAAGGAGCGACGTCGCGGGGTTGTCACCATCAAGCGTAGCGATCTCCGAACCATTCGCATCCGTAAAGGTTGAGTCCGCGATGCCTTTCAGTTGCTTCTTCCAGACTTCACGAGCCTTCTCTTCAAAACCCGATATCCCTGGCGTGAGGAGCAACTCTTTGAGTCGCTTCTTTTCGTCATTCTTCATCAAGAGCCCCTGCGTTTAAGGTATGTTATAAGTAACCAGTCCCATCTGCCTCAGATAGACAGGAATAGTCTGGTCATTTCCACTGCCAACCACATCAAGAAAGTCGAACGAAATAATTGGTTTTTCACCCACGATCTCTGGCGGCGCGACAAAATAGACATCGTATATCTTTGTACTGCTGGCCGTGGGCAGCCTCGCGCCAGCATTCACGGAATCTACATTCAAATAAGCTGAATACTTAAACGAGCTGCTGTTCATTCTCAGTCTGAATGTTGCCAGCTGATGCTTTTGTTCCTCGGTAGCATCGGAGCCCAGAACGAATCGTATCAGGTAGAGCTTGTTGGCTTGAAGGGCGTGATCGACCTCTTTTGTCCATACGCCAAATATTGTCCCTGTCTTTGTTTCAGCTCCTTGAATCATCAACCCTTTCGCAGAAGGCATGATGAAGGGTGCTTCAAAAGCCGGGTTAAAGTCTGCATTAAACCCATGGACCTGATTGGATAAATAGCTTTCATTCAGTATAGTCTGGGGATTAGAAAGGTAAGATGTCTTGAGGGAAGATACATCAACGCCATCCAGTGCAACCATTGCTGTGGGGGAGTCTGTCGGATCGAAATTCAGCATGTCGAAATTCAGACGCAGCCCAGTTGTATTATCTGGGAGAGTGAAGTACTGATTATAATCATGACCCAGCGAAGAAGGAGAGACAGCTCCGTCGGCTACCGATGTAATAACAAGGAGGTTTGATTGCTGAAAGTCACTTGTTGAAACGCGCGTTCTCAGCGTTGGTACATTTGCCGGGTCAGCCTGATCTGAAAACAGCTGCCAGTCTGCTCGATAGAGAGACTCGTCTCCCACGAGACCATTTAGTTCATCGATGGATACTTTCGCCGGCGGGTTGATCGAGAAGACCTGCGATTCCCAGAAGCCAAATGTATTTGTGTTGTTGGCGGGAACCATTCGTATAGATCCAGTTTCATAGGAACCCACTGGAGAATCAAAGCTGCCAAGTTGTTGGGGAGGAAACCAGAAACCTGAACTGCTATCGAAATTATAGCTCAGAGTATCTATTGGAGGATTATTCCCCGGAGTTGGAGTGGGGGTCGGTGTTGGGGTCGTGATCACTCCATCTTTGATGAAGCCATACGCGGTCACTGTAAAGGAATTCAACGTTCCTATGTCATCCTGCAGGGTATCTGCAACTTTCAGTGTCCAGGTTCCACTCGGATTCTCACCCCAATGTGCCATTGATGTAAAAACCCAGTTTGCATATCCACTTGGCCCGGAATCGTTTGAAACAGGCTCAGCGAGGATAGAAGTCGTACCGTCAGGGGAAGTTAACTCGACACGCAGGTCACCGCGAAAGGTATGAGGAACAGTGAGGCGAAGTTCAAGAGCCTCGGTGATAAAGTTATTCGGAGCACTAAGGTCAAGGGTGCGTGTGACGCCAAAAATATTATTATCAGGTATAGCCACTGCCGGTTGAAAATTCGCCGTCGCAGTGACAGGAGCAGCCTCACCAGGAACAAGTTCCCAGTTGGCAGCTGCACCAACCGCAGCCGACGCATTCACACGACCATAACCAAAGTCATGGCTGAACCATTTGTCCGCACCGTTCTGGAACCAGGAGGCACTCTCAGGGTGATTGCGTGTCGATGTCTCGACGAGGATATGCTGAACATCACGCCAGGTTAAATTCGGATTTGCGTCGAGCATCAAAGCAACAACGCCTGCCGCCAGAGGAGTGGAGGATGACGTACCCCCAAATGTCGTTGTATAGTCACCAATTGAGGAGTAGCCGGCACTCCCAACACGGTCGGTCGTCGTAATACCTTCCGAGGCTCCATTGTTACAGGTGCCGTCGCTGGAAGGAGCATTGATCAACATGGAGGCGCCAGGTTCACCATAATAGGATACGGTTCCATCTGGTCCTGTTGCTCCCACGGCAATCGTATATCTGGACGAAGCATAGCCATCGTAGTTGACGTTATCATTTGCACAACGACCATTGCCCGCAGCCCACATATAGATCGTCCCTTTACCCCCTCTGCCATTGGTAACTCCGTATTCCAGCGCCGCGGCAGCCAGGGGACCTGGCTGCACCTTGTTATATCCTGCATCAAAGGGCCCCCAGGAATTGTTGCTCACATGAATCACATTGTTTGCGACTGGATCGTCCACCCGATGCTTTAGTCCGACAGATTCTTCGTTATCGGTAGTGCCTGCAGAAATCATCCTGATACCCACAACGCTCGCCTCAAATGCTGCTCCCGCCACGCCGAGAGCATTATTACCTCTTGCTGCCGCAACACCTGCCACAGCCGTTCCGTGGCCATCGCCCGGCAGGTCAGGAGATGCATCATCATCGCCAAAGTTAATGTCTATATCAATGTCTGATCTTGCATTCAGATCCGGGTGATTGAGCGGAACGCCATCATCAACGATGCCGATATTAATTCCAGTGCCCTTGAAGAAATCCCACGCCCCCTCGATATTAACATCATTGCCTGCAACAGCTCCTACAGCATTTCCTCCCGTATTCTTCAAGTGCCATTGATCTGAGAACAGTAAATCATTCGGGGTAAACTTTTTTGACATTTGGCGCTTAATGAGTGGCGTCGCAAACACGATTCCCTTTTCATTCTCCAGAATGCGATTGGCTGTATCTATACCTTCAAGCCCGGTTCTACCGTCCACTTCAACGATATACGTTCCAGCCAGCCAATCCACTTTGCCAGCTATCTTAAGGCCGTACTTCGACTCGAGATTGGCAATATCTTGTGAATCATCCACCTGGATTGTAAACCTGTTATCAATCAAGTGAGGGGTCTCTTTACTTTGAGTATCTCCTGACGAATAGGCAACGTTATAAATTTCGGCATCTGGGTATATTTTGGTTAACTGCTCGAATGCCGATGCGAACGGCAGAGACGATTTCTGCGTTCTCTTATCGATGATCTCAAATATCGTTTCCCCGCCGGATCCACTTTTCTTCACGGAGAGTTCGAGACTGGATGAACTCTTCAAAGAATTCATCACCATCTGGTTGTCCAGCCTGGATCCGCCTCGGGAGATGACGGCGATTTCATTTGGTGCTACGTGAATCGTTTCAACGGTTTGCCCATTCCTGTAAGTTAAAGGGACCATCCCCGAAAGTGAACTCTTCATCGCTGCCTTTGATGAAACTTGAGCATATGCAGTTTGCAGCCCATGCTCTCCAGCCAACAGTCCCACTCCGAAGAGCGCCGCTATTGTGATTGTCTTTTTGTTTTTCTTTATCATGATAGAATTCCTTGGCTGACTCTCCTCGTTTCCACGAGCAACCGAGTCTTACTCACTCCCCAATCAGACATGATCAGACATTATATTGGGAGCCTCAAGATCAAGAGTATGGATGGGTTTCATGAAAGCGACCAAAATTTCCTTCCGCCTCATGATCAGATAACTTCTTCAGGAAAAAAGTTAGTTGAACATGCACCATTCAACAGCAATCTGCGTCCCAGTGGGTGAAAGGTTCGGGAAATCCCTGAGAGTGGAACAAGAATGAGCCAGAATTTCAATGTTATGTCCGATGAAGATCTTGTGCATCGAGCAAAAGAAGATGATAATGAGGCCTTTAGTGAGCTGATCAATCGGCACTTTGGACGGATTTTTTCCATCGCTTACGCCCGTTTACAAAATCCTGACAGCGCAGAAGATCTTAGTCAGGAGGTCTTTCTTCGGGCCTGGATCAACCTGAAGGGACTCCGAAATCCCGCTCACTTCTCCCACTGGCTTGCAAGAATGGCCCGAAATCTCTCGGTCACCTGGCTCAGACAGAAAACAAGCAGATCAAAGCTTGTCAGGATGGTTCCCATGGAAGACTCCATCGCAGAAATTCCTGATCAGCATCAGGAAAACGTCCGTGATCAATTGAATCGGGCTCACACAAGCCAGCTTCTCAGGAAGGCGGTCGCAGAGCTCCCTCCGAAAGACCAGGAACTTATCTTCATGCACTTCGACCAGTCGCTCAGTTTGCGGGAAATCTCAAAGACAACGGGCATACACCACACAACGGTGGGGCGAAAGATTTCGAAGATCTGTGAGACTCTCAAATCATCCATCGGACGGGATGAAGTTGAACTCAAAAGTCTGCTTCCTGATGCAACGAAAGCGCGCTTTCATTCTATGGCTCTGGTTGCCAGCTTTGCGGCGCTTTCGGAATCCCAACGTTCCGTTGTCATTCAGGCAGCGAATGAGACTGCGAAGACCTTGGGAACAGGGGCAGAAGAAGCCCTCTCCCCAATATCGGGCGGGTTCATCTCCAACCTTTTCAATCATCTGACAACAGGAGTCACCGCCATGAATACAGCACAGAAAGTAACCGCTGCAGGAGCGATCATTGCCCTCGGTGCGGGAACACTTTATTTTACGCATGTGACGCATAGTGAAGTCGGAAGCAATAATACTTCAGCATTCTTCGAAGACCCGGATGGGGTCTTTCCCATTCGCCAGGTTTCCGGAATTTGGAACTCACCTTTCCAGATTACTGTCTCGCAACAGGAAACCGTCGAGATCGTCTTCCCTGAAAATGAGCTGGGTATAGAATCCATGTATTACACATTGTCCACGGAGGGCCTTCAATACGCTCGGACATATACGAATGGGCACCGAGAATCCTATGGAATCGGAATTGGAGCAGATGGAAAAAGCTTCAGCATGTACACCTCTTATCCACCTGAGGGTGTCGCTCTTGTAGATATTCGCGGGTTTGAAGTGATGGGGAATCAGGTGCGCATTAACCTCGAACAGATTCAGAGTGCAGAGCTCGGAACACGCATGGCAGACGTTCAGAATCTTTTTGATCGAGGTGAGATTTCACGACAACAAGTGCGTGACAGGGAGAAGCAATTGATCGACAACCTGAATATACTACCGACCAACCCAGAGATGAAAGCAGCTTTTAAACAGCAGGGGATAACTTATTATGACTGGTGAAGTTTATCAAGGAAGGACAAGTTCATTAACTTCAACAACCTGCCATGTACTATTTTCTTCTTTCAAGTGAACAAGCAGTTTAATCGGTATATCACTCCTGGGTGGAGTGGGCTTGGTTGTCTTTAAATAGACCTTTGCCCAGGACTCTTTTCCGCTGATTGAATGAAAGTAACCACTTCGACTCATTTCTACAACAAGCCTGCCATCAGACAGGTACTCTTTCATCGATCGGTCCCGCTCACTCAGGATATTGTCCGTATCCTGACCAGAAGGAACAAGGGTGGTCTCATAAGGAGAAAGCGTATCAAGGTCTTCTCTTATCCACTTGTCGAACTGATTCGATCTATACAGAGCGAATACAATGACGAGAGCGCAGGAAAGAATCAACAATCCTGCAAGAGCCAAGACCAGGTCTTTTTTCTTGTGAAGCCCAAGCTTCATAAATGATCCCCTGCCCGCCTGGTTGATTCGTTCAGAGTTCCTTCTCAGTCCTCGAAATCTTCGAAACCAAGATCTGGATGTATCCTCATCTCGCCATTCTCAAGCATCTCATCAATGGCGTTGATTGCAATCTCCTGAGCCTTCTCGATCTTGTAGGACTGTTCCGCGAACTCAAGAAGCGTTTCTTCGGGAAGAGGATCAGGTGTAATCTCTTCAGAAACATAGTAGCTGACGACTTCTCCTTCACCCAGAATAATAGGCCGCGAGAACTGACCCTCCTGAAGCAGGTCGAAGTCTATACCAAGAACTCTTTCGGAAGAATATCGATCAAAAGTTCCTGCCTCATCAAACTCCATGCTCACCCGTTCGTCAGCTGGTTCGTTCAGGTTTCTGAGGAGTCGGTCGGGAGAAAGAAGTCCAGTTCCCTGTGCTACACGTTTTCTTTCATTCAGCTGTCGCTGGGCATCCTGTGTAATATCTTCCAGGTAGCGCAGCATGAGAATTCTAAGAGTCGCAAGTTCTGAAGGATCGCGCTGGCGCTGCTTTCTGACTTCAAGAGCAAGTCTCCAGACGATCTTCGCCGAGCTGGGAATAATCTCTTCGTAGTTCTCTCTCAGGTATTCCTGGATTTCACGTTCTGTTGGATTGATCTCTTTCCAAAGAGAGCGCGAATAGTTCGATGTATAGTAGATTGTTTCCGCCATCTCCAGAGCTTCCTGATAGATCGGCTCTGACAACAGACCCTGTTTCTCAAGTTCCTGAGAAACCATCTCACCAAAAATAATTTCGAAAGACTTCGCAACGGTAGGAACTTCATTAGGGTCTGCCGGGTCGCCCACGATTTCGGGGTAGTAGTGATAGAAGTCCCCGCGTGTCACTTCAAAATCTCTGACCACAACGATATCGGCATCATCGGGCATGAACGGAAAAAGATTAACGCGGTTGATAGGTAGGGTTTCTTTTAGCAGCTCAACCAGATGATAGTCATACTGCTGCGGGAGGAAATCCTCTGTTAACTCAGCTTTGATAAACTCAACAACGTCTTCAAGAGGGGTTGGCTCCGGTTCTATACGATTAACAATCTCGATAAGCTCGAGACCTTGCGTGGTTGCAATGGGAGCTGATATCTGATGAATTCCAAAACGGAAAGCAGCATCTTTGATGAGAGGATTGATATCGCTGTCATAACGCTTAATCCTTAATGGCTTATCAGGGGTGTTAACAGCGAATCGAGGGTATCCGTTGATGATGTAAGCAAGTCCATCGTGAAGCATCGCCTCTTCACGTAATCTTTCGATCAACTTCAGTGACGCTTCCCGTTCCGTTCTGGAGGCGTCTGTATCAAGAGGAACGCGAATGCGAATAATTGTTGATTCGGCTTCTTCTGAAAACTCCGCCTCATTCTGCTGATAATAATAGATAATGTCTTCAGGAAAGACTTCAACCTGATCTCTGATGAATGTATCGGCCCAGATAAATTCTGCGATGGGCGCTGCGAAGATACGCTGAGCTTTTTCTGCTCGATTGATGTCGAGTATATCTGTGCTTCGAGGAGCTGATTCATTCGCGATTTCCATTTGAATAAAGTAATGGAGGGCTGTTCTGAAAAGCTCCGTCTCAACCTCTGTCATATCCTCCCAGTCTGATACAATCTCCGGGTCGATCAGCTTTGTCAAAACACCAAAGACAAAAAGGTCTCGCTGTGTAATCTTGCCACCTGGCCACTCTACAAACACGACTGAATCGTCACCCCGATGATCGGCGACCTTAATGCCAACGGGAGCAGGATGCGCCAGCCCAGGAAGCAGACAGATCACGATGATTCCGAGCAAATATCTGGTTAATGAGGTTCCGTTTATTTGAGAGGGTCTTGCTTTTTTCACAATGAACTCCGTTGTATCTTCCGTTTAAGGCTTTTTAAGACGCCTTTTGTATGATGCTTCAGACCTTCGGGGTCACGCCTGTTTTTATCGAAAAGCACATTTTTTCCATCCTGAGCAACCCGCAGGGCCCACCAGAGTAAGTCCGAGCGAAAGCCCTCATGATCAAGAGTGGCAAGAAGATCGCCTGAAATCTGTGGGGCTTGTAACCAACCCAACAGGCCTTTCAATGTATCTTCTGGCGCGAAAGCCCGCAAGACGAGATCCCTCACAGGCTGGGAATTCCCGTCAAGCTGAGGTTCCTGCGCAATGACCTCCATCAGAGCGCGCGCCAGCGACTGAGCTTCTGTGTCAACCACACGACCAACCCCATGGCTCCTCATCCAGTCCGCAATTTCAGTCCCTTGCGTCGTGACCACCGGGAGCCCGGCGCCCATCATGTTCGTCAGTCGGTTTCTTGCACCAAAAAGAGTTTCTGTGTTCGTTCCATCAATATTAATCCCCACATGAGCACAACGATGCAGCTCAATCACCTTTGAGAAATCGGTCCACCCAAGCAGGTGCACACGTTCCTCAGGCAATTCCTCGGCCGCCAGCGCCTGAAAGTCCTCGTAGGTTTTCTCATCATGTCCAACGATCGCTCCGCCAGTTGCAACGAAATGCAACTCGGCTCGCTCCTTCATCGCGAGTTTCAACGCAGCAACTAGAAGATGTATATCTGTCCAGGAATTAAACCCTCCCGACCAGAGGCAAATCTTGCCGTCGGATTTAATCTCATTCTTTAGAAAAACAGGGACGCCCGGTTCTCTATCAAGACCTGCATAGACAGGGTAGACGGCATTGGGAACTGCCGTTGCCAGTGGTTCATCAAAGTTCTTTGATCCCAATCGACCAAGCATGGCCAGCTCGCCATAGAGGGCATGAGCCTGACGTTCACCAACCGCCGACAAGCGATCGGCAAGCAGAACCGTTAATGCTTCCTGCCTCCAAAAATGATGATAATCGTTATCGTGTGCCAGCCGAGCAGCTCGAACCTGCCCTTCAGCCATGGTCCAGCCATTCAAATCGGCCCAGAAAGGAATCAACTCGTTCCCTTCCTGTATGGCTGCCATGCGCACTTTCGCAAGGAGAGCAGCAGGATAGGCATTCACTCCCAGCAAGACATCTGGCTTTCTCTTCCTGATTACTTTTCGAAGGGTTGGTAGAATCTCGTGCTCGGCGTTCTTGCAAAATGCTCTATATATATGCCCCTTATATTTCTTCTTCTCAAATGCGCGATCTGAATCATCAATGGTGCAACCGGGAATCGGAACCGTAAAGAGGTCGATTTCGTATCCTGCCTTTAATAGAGGGGCTGCGAAATGCCAGGTTCGCAAACACTGGCCACTGAAGATCTTCCCGTCTTCAAGAAGCGGCCCGGTACCAAGCAGCAGAATCCGGCTCATCAGGCCTTCACCTTTCTGGCTTTAGAGATTCGCCCCGGGCCTGAAAACCGGCCATAGAGAATAGAAGCCATTTGAAAAGGAGACCAGGACCAGGCAAGAGCGCATGGCCATAACTGATCCCAGGGCCGATGGTCGTATATCCAGCGAACCTCTGCCTTGATTGCACGAAAGAAATCACGAAAACCTGGCGACTTTAACAAATAACGCACACGATTCTTATGATATAGACGCAGAAAGCGAGCGCTCAACCGACCTGTCGTTTGGCTCTCATGATGAATCACTTTCGATTGGGCCAGCACGGCTACCTTCCATCCTGCAAGACGAGCGCTCCGACAGTAATCTACTTCCTCGAAGTAGATCGGCCAGAAAGCAGCATCCAGTAATCCAATTTCTTCCACGACCTCTCGGCGAATAGCCATCGCTGCGCCAGTTGCATAATCCGTATAGCACAGCTTTTCACTTTCAGCCATTTGCTCGCCCCACGAAAGGTGGTCGGTGAGGCCGTTCGGATGAACGATCCCCCCCAGGTGTTGAATCGTCGTCCCATCGGGATAAAGAAGCTGACAGCCGGCGATCCCCAACTCCTGTTCCTCCTCAAATACCTTGACAAGAGGAGCTAACCAATCGCTATGAGGTTCTGTATCATCATTCAGCAATATAAGAATGTCGCCAGACGCTTTTCTGATCCCCAGATTATTTCCACCAGCAAATCCAAGATTTCGTTTCGAGCGAATCAGCCGGACTTCCGGGTAGTGTTTTCGAACGAAAAGACTCAACTTATCAGTGCTGCCATTATCAACAACGATCACTTCATCGGGCGCAGGATCGCACTGACGGAGGGCCTCAAGAGGCATGCTGATCCTCTTGCGACCGTTCAAACTGACGATAATGATGGAAACTCGAGACGAGATGTCGCACTCCTTCAGGCAGGTGATGTCTTTAAAGTGAGCTTTTCAAGGGGTAGATCAATGAAAAGATCACAGGAGTGAGAATCATGATCGCGAAGATCTATACTTGCGATCCGCAATCTTCAATCTATGATGAACGTACTTGAGACTCTTCAGGATGAATACTTTGGCCAACCCTGTTCTCCTCGACTGCACACTCCGTGACGGCGGTTACTACAATGCCTGGGATTTCAACCCAGAGCTGATTCAATCCTATCTCCTCGCCATGGAAGCGGCCCAGGTCGATGTGGTTGAACTCGGTTTTCGTTTCCTTGCCAATGAGGGCTTTAAAGGTCCCTGTGCCTACACAAAAGATGATTTTCTCAGAAGCTTGAACATCCCCGAGTCTCTTCAGGTCTCCGTCATGGTGAATGGAAGCGATCTGCTGACGGACCTGGGTCTTGCACCTTCGCTCGAACTGCTGTTTCCCGAGAATGGAAAAGACTCACCGGTCGACATTGTACGCATCGCCTGTCACTATCAGCAACTTGATGCAGTGCTTCCTGCGGCGGAATGGCTGTCGGAGCGAGGGTATCGAGTTGGGTTTAATCTGATGCAAATTTCCGCCAGGACAAGGGAGGAGATCACCCACTTTGCATCGCTCGCCAGGTCCTCTCCGATTGAGGTTCTGTATTTTGCAGACAGTATGGGAAGTTTGACTCCTGATCAGGTAGCAGAGACCATCGGTTGGATGCGTGAAGAGTGGTCTGGAGAAATCGGGATTCACACCCATGACAACCTTGGACTCGCTCTCCAAAACACCTTGAAGGCTTACCAGGAAGGCGCCACCTGGCTTGATGGAACGGTCACAGGTATGGGACGTGGACCGGGGAACGCGCGCACCGAAGAGCTCTCCATTGAAGTTGCAGACATCAGAAAAGAAGAACCCAACCTTGTTCCCCTCATGGGATTGATACGAAAAACGTTCTCCTCCATGAAAGAGCAATACGGATGGGGAACCAACCCCTACTATTACCTGTCAGGCAAACATGGTATCCATCCCACATATATACAGCGGATGTTGCGCGATGCACGCTACCACGAAGAAGATATTCTTGCTGTGATTGATTACCTTCGCGAAGAAGGTGGGAAGAAGTTCAGTGCTGATACACTGGAAGGTGCACGCACTTTCTTTCACGGTGAGCCGTCTGGTAACTGGTCTCCGGAAAGCGTTCTCTCTGGCAAAGACGTGCTGATTCTCGGTACAGGACCCGGCACAGAGTGTTATCGTGAGGCGATTGAAACGTATATCAGGAAAGAGAAACCGGTTGTCCTGGCACTCAATACACAAACCGCTATTTCCGCTGAGCTTATTAAATTCCGAGCCGCCTGTCATCCCGTCAGACTCCTGGCCGATGCCAAGGAGCACCTTGATCTTCCCCAACCGCTGATCACGCCTGCTTCGATGCTTCCTGATTCTCTGAAAGAGGATTTGAAAGGAAAAGAACTCCTTGATTATGGACTTGCCGTCGAGCCGAACCGCTTCGAGTTTGGCAAGACGCATTGTATAGCACCTGCCTCTCTCGTCCTTGCCTATGTCCTGGCGATCTGTACCAGTGGAAAAGCAAAACGTATCCTGATGGCAGGGTTCGATGGTTATCCTCCCGGTGATCCAAGAAACCAGGAAACGGCCGCCGTACTTGAAACCTATCGCGCGTTTTCTGATCAGGAGCTACTCTCTGTAACTCCTACAACACATCAGATTCATACAATCAGTATATACGGAAATCAGCTTTAATGATGTCTGATCGAATCGTCTGTTTTCTCCCCTGTCGTAAAGGAAGCGAGCGTGTCCCGCGAAAGAATATTCGACGCTTCGCCAGCTGTAAAAATGGCTTGATCGAACTTAAACTGAAGCAACTCCTTGAGTCCAGGAGCATCGATGAAATCGTCCTATCAACCAATGACGAAGAAATACTTGAATTCGCATCCTCTTTGAATCAGAAGAAAATCAGAATTCACAAGCGCATTGATGAGCTATCCTCGAGCAAGACAAGCACCGACGCCCTCGTGGGTCACGCGCTCGATCTTATCCCAGATGCTCATATACTCTGGACACATGTCACCTCGCCCTTTGTCACGGGATTAGTCTATGACAAGATCATCAAAAATTACAGGGAGAGTTTGAACAACGGATTTGATTCTCTGATGACAGTCACAGCTATACACGGATTCCTTTGGAATCAAAAAGAACCCATAAATTATGATCGAACGAAGGAAAAGTGGCCACGCACACAAACACTCCCTCCGACCTATGAAGTTAACAGCGCTGCATTTCTGGCTCCCAGTGAGATCTATCGAAAGCTTGATGACCGCATTGGAGAGAGCCCCAAACTATACGAACTCGACAAGCTCACGGCTATGGATATAGACTGGCCCGAGGATTTTACGATCGCCGAGCTGATGCTGACACAAGGCATTGCCACTGTATGATCAGACCGCTAAGCGACTATGAAACCATCGCCTTTGATTGCGATGGAGTTGTTCTCAACTCGAACAAGATAAAGAGTCAGGCCTTCTTTGATGCAGCTGCTCCCTACGGTGAAGAAGCTGCTCAGGAACTATACAACTATCATATTGCCCGCGGTGGTATTTCCCGGTATGCGAAGTTTGAGTATTTCCTGGAGAAAATTGTCCCTGGCAAGGAGGGTCCCAGTTTTGAAGAATTACTGGATCGCTATGCAGCCTACTCCTTCAAGGGTCTGATGTCGTGTGAAATCGCAGGAGGCCTCGAAGAACTCAGGAAGCAAACATCGAATTCCCGCTGGATGATTGTTTCAGGCGGAGATCAGAACGAGCTCCGTCAGGTATTTGAGAAACGAGGACTCGATCACTTCTTCGACGCAGGTATTTTCGGAAGCCCAACAACCAAGGACGAAATTCTTGATCGGGAAAGCACCAAGGCTGGAGACTCCTTTCACCCCTCACTTTTTCTGGGCGACAGCCGCTATGACCACGTGGCAGCGCGTCGCCAGGGAATGGACTTCATCTTTGTCAGTAAATGGACCGAGTTTTCAGATTTCGTAGCCTACACAGCGGAGCTTGAAATACCCGTCATTGAGCAGTTGAGTGACCTGCTGAACTGACCCTTTTTCGTCAATGATTGTTTAAAAATGCCAGCATCCAGCCCCGACCTCAGACCATGCTCGCTCGATGCTCGGACCATGCTCGGACCATCGCCATGGTCTGAGAGTCGTCTCAACCTCCTCTGATCCACGTCCGAACCCACAGTAGGGTGCCTGATGTCACCTCTCACATGCGAAACAGCCCGCGGAAGCCACAGGCACAGACTTCACCTCACACGACTGGAGTGGTTGCCAAAGTTAGAGTGATCTTCAGAAGTCCTGCCCATTAAATGGTGAGCGCGAGCTGACCATTACATCTGAATTTCACTCTAAATGGTCCCGAGAGACTTAAGCTGAGCAATTTCCTCTTCTGAATAGCCCAACTCTTCCAGAATTTCTTCATTATGTTGGCCGATGCGGGGAACAAAACCTTCCTCGGCACAGGTCTCTGATAGTTTCGGAGCTGCCGCTGGCTGCGTCAGACCCTCCCGAACGATAAATGTTCCGCGTTCTTTATTCTGAGGGTGTTCAGGAGCTTCAGCAAAGTTCAGCACAGGTGCAAAACAGGCATCGGACCCGGCAAAGGTCTCGCACCATTCCTCTCGGCTCTTTGAGAGAAAGATTTCTCGGATGCGTGCTTTCGCCTCTGGCCAGCATTTCTTATCATGCTGATCTTTGAAGAGAGGGTCTTCGGTGAGGCTGAGCCTCTGAAGGAGCTCTAAGTAGAACTTCTTCTCGACAGCTTGAATGGTTATATACTTTCCATCTGCGCAGGGATAGGTATCGCTCCATGGGGAAGATCCGTCAATCCAGCTTGCCCCAAGTTCACCTCCCATCTGTCCACCATGATACATCATCCATAATATCGATGATGTATAGGCGGAGCCGTCACATACAGCAGCATCAACGACCTGTCCCCGACCTGTTTTCTGTGAATGAACCAGCGCGCACATGATTCCCCAAAGAAGAATCATCGTTCCGCCTCCAGCATCTCCAGCTATTGAGACAGGAGCCCTGGGAGCATGTTCCAATCCACCTCCATAGTACATCGCCCCGGAAACGGCGAGGAAGTTGGCGTCGTGCCCGGCACTCTTGGCAAGTGGACCTGTCTGTCCCCAGCCGGTCATCCGCCCGTAGACGAGTTTGGGATTCATTTCCAAAGCTTCTGTGGGCCCAAGCTCAAGGCGTTCCATGACACCAGGCCTGAACCCTTCAACAAGAATATCAGCTTTTCCAATCAGATCTCTTGCTACCTTGAGACCTGCCTCTGATTTCAAATCAAGAGTAATGGATCTCTTTCCTCGGTTGTAGATGAGAAGTTTTCCCACGTCTTCCCCTTCGAAGCTGTCATAGAGCGCGTTAGCGGTCCTGCGTTCAATGACAATGACGTTTGCTCCCATATCGGCGAGCATCATTCCCGCCAGGGGTCCGGGCCCAATTCCCGCAAACTCAACGACTTGGATTCCTTCCAGAGCTTTCTTACCCAATTTTCGATCTCCTCAGTTGCGACGTGCATAGTGGTTTGAGAACTTCTCAGAGCCATCGATCTGTAAAGTGAAATCCAATGAAACAATGGGCAACGAAAAGCTCGCTGGATATCACTGAGGCAAAGGCAAGAGTGTCTTGTGTAGACACATTCGAAATCAAGGGTGGTCAGTGAATAGAGTACTGGATTATTGTCTCCTGAAGGGAAAGTACCGGACGAAAGATGGTCAAGAGCTCCAAAGACAGATTAAATGTAGTGCGGCAGGGGGGCGCCTCCAATGCTGACAATCTACGCTCAAATACAACGATCTTGCTCGTCAGTATTCTTGCTCTCGCGGCCTTTCTGAGGATCTATGGACTAGCTCTGGTACAATTTGGAATCGATGAGGGAATTGCCTCGGCCGTTTCCACACAGATCGCAAATTTCAAGAGATTTCCCCTCACGGGCATCAAGACCAGTTTCGGCTTCTATAACCCTCCGACCTATCTCTATCTTCTGGCACCCTTCTATGCAGTCAGTACCAGTCCTCTTGTTCCCATGGTATTTCAAAGCTGTTGCTCGATTTTCTCTGTCTATCTGCTTTATCGCGCGGTGCGGGAATATGCGGGAGTCTCGGCAGGGCTGATCTCTGCGCTTCTGCTTGCAGTCTGTCCGAATGCGGTGGAGCACAGCAGGAGGCTCTGGGGGCATGACCTCCAGGTTTTTCTGAGTGTTCTGGTTCTTTTCTTTTCTGTCAGACTCTGGTTGAGAAAAGAATGGATCTACGTGGTTTTCGCGGGCCTCACGATATCAATAGCACAATCTCTCCACTTGAGCGCTCTTATCCTATGGCCTTTTCTGCTATCCGTTACCTGTCTATCTCTTGAAAAAAAGGGTGCGTTGAAGGGAATCGCCGGGGCAGCCGTTGCCTTGTTCGTTGTTTATCTTCCATGGATTATTCATGAGTTTCAGAATCAGTTCATGGATACGAGGCTGATCTTTTCAACATTAATGTCAGGTGATGAAAAGGACTTGGGACTTCCAATCCATCCTTCTGTAGCATGGATTATTCTATTAGGCGATTTCTGGAAGAATGATTTATTGGGCTATGTTTTTCCCGCGGAACTGAGCAGGTCGATGTTGTGGACTTCGGCAATACTCTCTGGATCAGCCTCTATCCTTCTGTTTGCTGGACTCTTTTCCGCGGTGCATCCCTTCAGAATAAAACTTCGGAGCAGAGAACAGGGACTGGTTTTGTCCGCTGCTGGAGTTGTCGTGCTCAGTCCAATTCTGTTCGGATTGATTCTGTCAGCTTCTGTTCCCTATTATCATCTTCCTGTGCTGCCTTTTGCCATCTTTCTTTCTGCTTTTTGGCTCAAGAGTCTTCTTAAGATGAAGCAGGGCAGAATTACATGCTATACATTACTCGCAGTTTACGGAACCGCCTCAACCTTCTACTCTTTAAATCTGAAGAACCTTCTTTCTGATGGGGCAGGCCTCACACCGTCGCTTCAGGAAAAGATGACCATGATATCTGGAATCGGCGACTTAAATGAAGATCAACCCTACTATGTCTATCAGGATGCGCGCTCTGTCAGCACAGGGATTGATGTGGCCTATGTTTACCTCCTGTATGCGGAGGGGCTGAACGATCTGGGAAAGGGAACACCAGATCAGGCGGAAAAGTGGTACTTGATTCATCACCAGCAGGTCTCTCTCCCACCTGATCACCAGAAGTTTCTGAACACCGTTGACAACCTGGCCTTCGATAACCTCACACTCTTTATCTTAACGAGCGAGGAGCAACAGCAGTGGAGTCACTTGCTCGACGAAATCAGAACATCACAATAGTAGAGCTCCAATCCTGAATAGAGTGGAAAACAGCAGAACATGGCAAAAAAGAGAATACTGATCACAAATGACGACGGATTCAAAGCAGAAGGGATTCAGACTCTCTACAAGGCATTGAAGAACGACTATGATATACGTGTCGTAGCACCGATGTACGAGAAAAGCGGGGCGGGGTGTTCACTTTCTTTGTCGAACGAAATGGAAGTTCATACTTTCGAGGAACGTGGCAAAATTTATGGCTATGCGGTGGATGGTACTCCTGCGGACTGTGTGAAATTTGCGATCAAGACTTTGAAGGACTTTAATCCTGAGTTCGTCTTGAGTGGAATCAACCGGGGAATGAATGTGGGAAACTCTGTGTTCTACTCTGGAACAGTAGCCGGTGCTATTGAAGCCACTCTCTTTGGTTATCCAGCCATGGCCTGCTCCCTGGCCTGCTTTGGTGATCCGGAGTATTATTTCGAACCCGCCGCCCAAGCGATTAGAAAAGTTCTGCCAACAATTATGAAGCAGAAAATGCCAACACGTTCTGTCTGGAACATGAATCTTCCGAACCTGAAGAAGTTTAATAAATCAAAAATCGTCTATACAACCCATGGGACATCCTACTTTGTGGATGATTTTGCCCTTAATCGACGAGATGGAGATTCTCTTTACTATAAGAATGTTGGAACATCGCTTGAGGCTTGCGCCGTTAGTGAAAACTCCGACGATCGGGTTCTTGTCGATGGAGACATTTCACTTTCCCTGCTGAATCTGAATCTTACTTCTCTTGTCGACGGCTCACTCTACCCTGAATTGAACGAGGCTCTCCATGCTTCAGAGTAATAAGAAACCGGAGTGGCTCAGCGAACTCCCTGAGAAATGCCATGTGCTAGCAGCTGTTTCAGGAGGTGCTGACTCGATTTTTCTGACACTTCACTTGCAGGAGTGGCTCGAAAAAATCGGGGGGCGAGTAAGCATTGCACATATTAACCACCATAATCGCGGCGAACTATCTGATCGCGATCAGGAGTTTGTTGAAGCATTTGCGCAAGAACACGGGTTTGAATGCTACATTCAGCATATAGACCTGGACAAAGTTTCATCCAAAGGGCCACAAACCGATGAGAACCTGATGAGAGAGCTTCGTATGTCTTTGCTCAAGGCGATGGCCGATTCGATTGGTGCGTCGGCTGTTGCATTTGGTCATCACCAGAACGACGTTGCTGAGACCTTTCTTATCAACGCGTTGAGAGGGAGCGGGTGTGCCGGCCTGGAAGGGATGAAGAAGGTTCGCAAACTTTCCTCTGACATGATTTTTTTGCGCCCTCTTCTCGAATATACGAAGTCCGACCTGAAAGCACTACTCAATCAACGCAACATTCAGTGGGTTGAAGACGAAACGAACAGCCAGAATCTCCACAAGAGGAACCATCTGAGAAATGATGTGATTCCCCGTATGGAGCAGTTCGAAGTTTCAGCGGTCAAAAATATCTATACAAGCTCTCAGATGGTTGGTGCTGTTTATGATTCCTATCTGGCAACAGCAAAGTATTTTCTAAGGGAGATCGAAATCCATCACTCGGGCAAGGCTATTCTCCTGGACATGGAGAGACTCACAAGAGAACCGTATATCCATCTTGCTCACGGTTTGCTTCGGGTTGCCTATGAAGAGCTCCTGGTCCTCAGCGGTCATGAAAGCAGTAACCCGCGCATTCCCAATCGTGACACCTGGCGAAAAATAGAGGAACGCATCCACGCTGGAGTGGGAGATCCTTTCACCACAAACTTTATAGATCAATATCATGTGATTCTCAATAATCAGTATCTGCTTCTCTATGAAGAAGCTGACGTAGACAGTCCGTGGGAACTGGTGGCGGATTTCTTTTCCTATGCTCTCGGTAAGCGATATATGGAAGTTCTGTCGGCAAACGATCCGGCCATGCCGCATTTAATGGCCGGTGCACTTAGAGAGATTAATGAGACCAATCCCGAGAAGGCCACCCTGATGCTTGCATTGATTGACACAAGTGCGTGTGATGGGGGTCTGGTCTGGAGGTGCGGCGTGAAAGAAGACACGGCTCTGCTGCCAAGCGGCGAGGCAAAGTCTTTCACCGACTGCCTCAAGGAAGCACACGTTCCCGTTGAACTGAGAGCAAAGGTCTTGGTTCTCGCGGATGATCAAGGGATTCTCTGGATACCAGGGATCAGACGTGCGCATCGAGCACTGATCAATGAGACTTCCTCGAGCGTGAGGTCCTGGAAGTTTGTCAAATAGCTTCGCGTTTCTTTAACTCGATCATCAGGTTGGTGACATCGGAGGGGTTCACACCAGCGAGACGTCCTGCAGCGCCCAACGTATCAGGTCGGAACTTTTCAAGCACCTGCCGCGCTTCGTGTCGAAGAGAGGCGACATCAGCATAGACAATCTCATCAGGGATCCGTGTCTCTTCCGCTGCGCGGGTTCGATCCACAAGATCCTGCTGCTTCTGTATATAACCTTCGTATTTGAGGTCATACTCAAGAAGCTTCCAGATGCGTTCACTATCATCACCATGATCATCGAGAGAGGGGAGAATCTGCAGCAGTTTTTCAACGGTCAGCTCGGGACGGCAAAGATATTGAGCGACAGAGGTCGCTTTATCAGGTCGCGGTGCTTCGACAGTCTTCGCAAAGTCCCAATCGATTTCTCGTGTCCGGAACGTTGTTGCGCGCAATTTTTCTTTTCTCTTCTCTAGAGTTTCCTGAAGGCGATGGACCCGTTCGATTTCTTTCTGACTCAAAAGCCCCAGCTCTTCTGCATGAGCGACCAATCTCAGATCAGAATTATCGGCGCGAAGGAGAAGTCTATACTCTGCTCTTGATGTGAAGAGCCGATAAGGCTCGCGATGGTCTTTAGTCAGCAAGTCATCAATCATGACTCCGATATAGGCCTCATCACGTTTTAAAATAAATGGAGATTTCTCAAGAATCTTACGGGCAGCATTGACACCGGCGATAAAGCCCTGACCTGCCGCTTCCTCATAACCGGATGTGCCGTTAATCTGACCGGCCAGGTACAAACCTTCAACCGACTTGACTTCCAGCGTTGGATGAAGCTGCCGAGGAGGCACATAGGTATACTCAACGGCATAGCCGTATTTTTCGAACTGGGCCTTTTCAAGGCCTGGGATTGTCCGGATGAATAGCTCCTGAACCTCTGCCGGCATACTCGTGGAAACGCCGTTGGGATAAACAGTATTTCCATGGCGAGTTTCCGGCTCGAGGAAGATATTATGAGAGAGCTTATCCTCGAATCGTACAATCTTATCTTCGATGGAAGGACAATAGCGAGGTCCTATACCGGTAATCTTGCCAGAAAACATCGGAGACTTATCGAGGTTCTGACGAATGATCTCGTGGGTTTCCTCTGAAGTCTTTGTCAGGTAGCAGGGAAGCTGCTCAAGCTCGAGGGATTCTGTCTGAAAGCTGACAGGGGGAGGAGGTTCATCGCCGGGCTGAAGCTCGCATTTTGAAAAGTCAATGGTGTCTTTGTATAGACGACAGGGAGTTCCTGTCTTCAGACGGCCGGTTTCCAGGCCAAGGTTGAGAAACGATTTGGAGAGATTATTGGCAGACTTTTCTCCCACACGTCCGCCTTCGGTTCTCTCAAGACCGCAATGCATCACGCCGTCGAGGAATGTTCCTGTTGTCAGAATCAGGGCGTGACAGAGGACCTTTGGGCCATCCTCGATAACAACACCGGTAATTCGCCCGTTCTCGCTGAGAATCTCACTGGCAGTCCCGCCGATGATGTCCACACCGGGAAGCTCCTCCATGAAATTCGTCATCCAGTCACAATAGAGATCCTTGTCGCACTGAACGCGAGGTGCCTGAACCGCGGGCCCTTTGCTTCTGTTGAGTAGTCGGAACTGAATCCCAGCAGCATCGGTTGCGCGCGCCTGAACACCTCCAAGCGCATCAATCTCGCGTACCACATGTCCCTTCCCAAGCCCGCCAATGGCCGGATTGCAGGACATACGCCCGATGGCCTTTGGGTCCATGGTCATTAATAGAGTCGCACAGCCAAGCCTGGCTGCAGCGTGGGCCGCTTCGATTCCGGCGTGACCGCCTCCAACTACAATGATGTCGTACTTATCTTTCATGATGGTCCAGTTCTTCATCCCTCAAGAGGGGTTGAGAACGTGCGAAGAATGGTCAGGGAAATGCAAGCAGGAATCATGTCTATGGCTGCTTTTCTGAGTTCAGCCAGAGAATTGACTCGACCACAGACAGGTACCAGTTTCGATGGAGCAAGAGAGCAATTAACCCTGAAGAAGAAGTGAGAAAATGACGGAAATACACTATGATATCGTAGTTGCTGGTGGTTCTTTCAGCGCCGTAGCGACGGCCCTTGCTGCTGCCCGCCATAACCCTGAATTAAAGGTCTTACTGACAGAGCCGACAGATTGGCTTGGTGGACAGGCCACAACCCAGGGCGTTTCGGCCATCGACAATGCCTGGCATGAACCGGGTGCCTCGCTGATGAGAGAGCAGCCAGAAGATCATTACCCAAAAGATTACCTGCAATTCATCGATCATATTAAGTTTCCGCCCGAAGGTGCTCCCGGTGAAGGCTATGCGGGAGATCAGGCAAACTGGGTTTCACGAGAAGGATTCGATCCGCGGACGGCGGCATGGATTCTCGAGCACCAGGTGGCTCAACTTAAGAATATCACGCTCATGAAGAATACCGTCGTGAAGAGTGTCGAGACTTCGACGACCGAGGATAAGAGAGAAATGATCGTCTCTCTTACGTTGAACAAGAGAGAAGCAAAAGGTGATTACGTTCCTTTCAAAAAGCTTCTATCTCAGGAAATCAGAGACTGGTACGAGGTTGAAGACTCTGACGACTATACGAAAGAGCAGGTCAGGGTGACGTCCGCCGATGCTGATAGAGGAATGATGGTCATCGATGCCTCTGAGCTTGCTGATGTCATCGTATTGTCAGGCGCTGACTATGCCTTGGGAAGAGAGACGAAAGAAGAACACATCAAAACGGATGGATCTCTTCCTGAGATTGATGAAGACGGAACGCAGGCCATTGTTTTTACCTTCTGCCAGTTGGCCGAAAAGGGAGGGGCTGAACCCAGTATATACGATCACTTCTTCGCCGACCAGGAAGAATACCTTAAGAAGGAAACAAAAAGTTACTATTCACTTGGCAAGTTCACCTTCGAGAAAATCTGGACCTACCGCCGACTGCGAAATATGGGAAAACCTGGAGCATGGGACGATGTAAACGTCGGTGATGTGACGATGCAGAACTGGTATCCGGGGAACGACTATCCCTATGGGTCCTTTCTCAAGTCACGTGTGGAACTGGGAGATGAGCTGACGAACTGGAAGGGTGGTGTCTATCCGGAAGAGCTTTCTCATGCAGAAAAGCACGCTTTCGCCTGGCATCTCTATTACAAAGCGAACAACCCGACTGATTTAACCATCACTTTTCTCAAAGGGGACCATGAGTTTAACATGATGGGTACGCCACACGGGTTGTGTAAATTCCCTTATATCCGTGGAACTCGAAGGATTATTGGTTACGACGGATTTCGCATTACTTCGCGTGATCTCGTGAATTGTGATGCCGATCAATATGATGGCGAAACCAGCTTCCGGTACTTTGATAGCGCAGGAATTTCCAGCTATGCCGTAGACGTACACCCTGTAAAGAACAGCGAGGGAGCAAGTCCTCCTTTCGAAAAAGCAGCCCCCTTTTATCTCCCGATCAGGGCTCACCTTTCAAGAAATATCAGCAACCTGCTGGCAGCAGGAAAAACTACAGCGACGACATATATTACGAATGCCGCGTATCGCCTTCATCCCATTGAATGGGTATCAGGAACGATAGCAGGATATACAGCTTCCTATGCTTTAAGCCATAGGCTTCAATTCAGTGATCTGTTTGAGAAGGACCACCTGCGTAGCTTACAGGGAGTGATCGCTGAAACCTCACCGATTTCGTGGAAGTATCAGGATAAGTCTGAGACAACGGAACACCTCAGTGACTTGATTCCGACGAAGGGATTTCTCCGAGGAGAGGACAGACCTCGTAACTGGGACGCTTATTGCCCCAGTGCAACCAGGGTATCAGTCAGGGATGAGAACGGGGCTGAAGTTGTTTCTGCAGAGAAGACAGGTCGTCACTATATCGACATTAAATTACCGAATGAAGCTGACCTTGAGAAGCTTGTTTGTGTGTTTCTCGATATGGATGATCAGGTTCTCGAGAAACGCGGGTTCGAGCTGATCTGATTGAATAATTTTCGAGGGCGAATGTAAGAAATGGTGAACGGACGCTTCGGGGCGACGGAGGAAGCCTTGCGCGGCGAATAATTTTCCTCGCCCTGACGTTTGTTTGATCGCAGCCTGATAGCATCAGTTCTTGAGAAACTTTATTCGATTTTGAACCAAATCCGAGGAGAAGTACGACATGTACCTTCATAAGCTTGAAAAAGACGAAAAAACAGCCTTTATCGGGTTCGCAAGACACCTGGCACATCTGGATGACGACAAGTTGGATGAAAAGGAAGAATACATGCTCCGTTACATGTGTGCTGAGATGGGGCTTGAACCAGATGCTTATGCTTCCTCTGGAATCGGTCCTTATTCCGAGGATGCTCTTTTGAAAGTTTTCTTTCGCGAAGAAGCCCGTAAAGTGTTGATTCTTGAAGGGGTAGGCGTCTGCTACTGCAACGGAACTTTTGATCAGAAACAGAAAGCGGAACTCGTTTCACTGGCAGGTAAGCTTTCCTTGCCAGAAGATTTTGTCTCTCGCGCCGATGCTGTGATTCAAAAACAGATGGAAGTGATGAACGAGTTCGATTCACTGGTCAGCTAATCCAACAGAAAAACTAAAACTATCAATCAGGAATATATCCAGGAGATTTCCTATGTTTCATTCTTGTTTCCAGCAGAGTCTTCAAAGGTACTTGCTCGCGATCCTGATGATCGCTTCTTTATACTCTCTTCACGCTGCTGAATATGTTGAGCCTACTCGTCCTGCGAAGGCGAAGGTTCAGGGCGTGTCCGTAGGAAGTGTTAACGCTACGGATCCCATGCCAGTCCCACTCATTACCTGGGGTGGCGACGCAGCGACGCTTCACGCCAACGGTGGAACGGACACGGTGCCTTCATCACTATTCGGGTCGAGGAACCTCAACCTCCGTCTATACAAACAGGACGACTTTGTGGCCCAGGTGCGCGATTACATGGAAGGCAAAACGCCTTTCCTGCGCGGTACCATGGGAATGATTAATACCTACTCAGAAGTCCTGAATCAGGACTCGAAGACAGCACCGGTTGTGGTCTTGCAGCTGACCTGGTCAACTGGCGGTGACTGCCTGGTGGTTCGCCCCGGTATTGAATCTCCTGCTGATCTTAAAGGAAAGACAATCGTCGTCCAGCAGTATGGCCCTCACGTTGAGTATATGGACAAGGTTCTGACCGACGCCGGACTCTCCTGGTCTGACGTTACGATCAAGTGGACAGAAGAGCTTTTTGATACAAACGGGAAACCCGACGATCCTGCTTCTGCGTTCCGAGAAGACAGCTCGATCGATGCAGCATTCTGTATCAGCCCCGACGCGGCCGCCCTGACTTCCAACATGAGCATTGGCACCGGAGCCGAGGGCTCGGTGAAAGGCGCAAGGCTTCTTCTTTCTACCAAATCTGCGAACCGAGTGATTGCTGATGTCTATGCAGTTCGTAAGGATTTCTTCGACAGCAATCGTGACTGGGTTGAGAAGTTTGTTGATGCTCACCTGGAAGCACAAAAGCAGGTTGTCGAAACACTCAAAAAGAGTCCTAATGATTCTGATAGACAAGAGCTGATTACCATGGCTGCGGAAGTCCTTCTGGATGACCCAGGGGCGACTGCCGATACTGAAGGTCTTCTGATAGATTGCTCCTTTGCTCTTGCTTCCGGGAATGCCGATTACTTTGCAAACAAAGGAAACCTGGCTGGCTTCGAGCCCACGATTAAACGTAACCAGTCGTGGCTAGTCACCCAGGGCTATGTCGAGAGAGCACAAACGGTTCAGGAAGCAAAGTGGGATTACTCCAACTTTGGTGTAACAAGCGTTGCAGCAGCCCCGAAGGTCCAGTTCAAGCAGGAGGCGGCACAAAAAGCGGCGGCCGAAGCACCTTCGAGTAATATTCTCTTCGAGTTTGAGATCAACTTTGAACCGAACCAGAACTCGTTCGAATCGGCGCAGTATGGTGATCAGTTTCAACGCGCTCTTGAGCTTGCTTCCACCTACGGCGGCGCAATTCTGGAAATCGTCGGACACAGCGATCACTACCGTTATCTGCGTATGAAGATCAAAGAGAACGCCTCAGAAGAGGTTCTGAAGCGTCAGTGGATGGCTGGAAAAAACCTCTCTCTATCCAGAGCAAATTCAGTCCGCGATGCTCTCATCAATTACGGGGAGTCGAACAACATTACATTGAACGAAACCCAATTCATTTCCACAGGCAAAGGTTATGAGGATCCTAAGGTTCCCAAGCCCATGTCAGCAGACGACCTCGCTCAGAACAGACGCGTTCAGTTTAGAATCGTTAACATCGAAGCTGAATCAGACGCCGTCTTTGAACCTCTATTCTAACAAGGAGGAGTATACTTACGATGTATAGAAATATACCATGGCTGGCAGTAATGTGTCTTTTCGCTGTCCTGCCAGTTTCAGCACAGATTGAAGCGCCAGGAAGTGAACCCCAGGGAGGAGACGAGCGCCTTGCGAAGAACGTTGCCATCGTCTTTGACGCCTCGGGGAGCATGAAGGGGGCGCGACTAACAGCGGCCAAATCAAGTCTCTCGTCTTTCATGAAAGCCGTTCCCGAGAATTGGAATGTCGGCCTGATCGTGTTTGATACGCAGGGTGTCAGAGAAATCCTTCAGCTGGGTAAACACACGGACCGTGAATTGCAGGCAGCGATCACCCCTATCACCGCAGGTGGTAAAACACCTCTAGGGAAATCGATTTTCATGGGACGTAACATGCTCCTGAGGCAGCAGGAAAAGCAACAGGGATACGGCAGCTATATGCTTCTGATCGTCACTGATGGGGAAGCCTCAGACCGCGAGTACATGATCAAGGCCAGTCAGGCGTTTGGCGAGAGTGGGTACGACCTGAGCGTCATCGGCTTTCAGCTTAGTAGTGGCCATACACTCCGTGATTATGCCTCAGATTACCGGGAAGCAGGAAACCAGGTTGAACTTGAAAAAGCGATGCAGGAAGCAGTGGCAGAAACCGATACGCAAGCCGCTGACTTTGATTTCGAACCCCTTGAAATAGCCGACGCAGATTTAGAGGCTCCTTAATTCATTCTATCAGGAAAGCCATTTGAGAGACTCGTGTGAAAAAGCAAACACTCTTCTTAATCATCTCAGTTATCATCATTGTCGTCGGTATAGGCGCCTATTCACTGATCAGTAGCTTCCTCGCACAAAAAAGCGAGGAGGAGAAAATCAAGTCGACCTCAGACATCAGTAAAGTAAGCGAGACTGTCCGCTTTGCGGCGGATGGGTGGATCGGCTATTCGATTTTTCGCAGCCCCCAGTTTGATCAGTTTCTTGCCCGTGAAGAGATCGCCATCGACTATACAGATGATCAGGCAGATTATGAAGATCGGATGAAAAAGTTTGCAGAGGGTGAATATGACATCATCGCAGCCACTCTTGACAGCTACCTTGTCAATGCGCGTGTTCATGATTATCCAGGAGTGATCGTTTTCGTTATAGACGAATCAAAAGGCGGAGATGGGATTGTTGCCAGAAAAGATCTCGATTCCCTGCAGAATCTTGCTAAACCCGGTGTCACAATCGCGCTGACACCGAACAGCCCCAGTGATTTTCTTCTCAGCTCGGTAGCTGCTCACTTTGATCTCGCTCCCCTGAAAGTAGATGGCGACTGGCGCAAGGAAACAGAGGGCTCAACCGCAGCGCTCAAAGAATTGGAGAGTGGAAATGTTGATGCCGCCGTTCTATGGGAGCCGGAACTCACGCGCGCTACATCTGATCCTCGGTTTACAAGACTTCTGGGAACTGAAAGTACTCAAGGCCTTATCCTGGATATATGCATTGTCAACCGCGACTATCTTTCGCGTAAGCCGGAAGTCGTTGAGAAGTTTGTGCGTCAGTATTTTCAGACATTGAAGTATTACTCTTCAGACCGAGATGAATTTGTTGAACTTATCGCCAATGACTCAGGGACAAGTACAGATCAGGCGAAGATCATGCTCGACGGTGTCGAGTTCGGAACGCTTACAAAGAATGCCCATCACTGGTTCGGGATTGGGCCTGTTGAAATAGCCAAGACCCATATTCTTTCCAGTGCGAAAGCCAACATGGAAATCCTTCTGGAAACGAAGAAAATCCCCTCCGACCCTTTTGATGGAAAGTTCAGAGCGATCATGAACAGTTCTTTGATAGAAACACTCTACCACAGCGGTTTGGGTTCCAGCGCGACTCAATCTGTCTTTACAGGTCCGGGAGCAGGCGTGGATCAGAGTGCAGTGGCAGCAACGATCGTCTATCCAGCACTCAGCGACGAACAGTGGGCGACGCTGGAAATTGTGGGACGTCTGAAAATCAGGCCGATTGTTTTCCAGAGTGGTACCTCATTCCTGACTCTGGATGGAAAGCGAACCATTGATCGTATATCTGAAGACCTCGCCCTCTACCCGCGATTTCGCCTCCTTGTTCGAGGCCATACGACTCCTGAGGGAGACGAGGACGCTAATAAGAAGTTGAGTCTTCAGCGTGCAGAGTCGGTATCGACTTACCTCAAACGTGTCCATGATATCCCTGAAGCTCGCATGAAAACAGAAGGGGTTGGTGGCGCAATGCCGCTTGAACAGGAAGAGGGAGAGTCCTTCCGGCGCTGGAAGGGAAGACTGTCCCGTGTTGAATTGCTGCTTGTGGAAGATCCGAACATCGAATAAGCGTTCTTCTGGTTTTGGGGATTAGAGGTCTTGTCCTCAAGAGTTCCAAAACCAGTGGAAAGCGAATGAATAAAGCGAAAACACAAAAAAAACGCGACGTATCGGCTCTTCGCAAACAGATCATCCTGGAAATCCTGCAGCACCCGCTGACATCGTTTCCTTTTGCGATGGCCTGTATCAGCGCTGCCTGGGCTGGTCTCGTTAACCCAACTCCGCCAGCGATCATTGGAGCCATTGCTGGAACCGGCATTGCTCTGCTCGGCGGTATCTGGACCCTGATGTTCCGAGGTCCGGTGATTCGCGACGCTATCCTTCACAAATGGGAAAAAGAGGCTCAGCGTGAGGAAGATCTGACGCATCAGGAGCTGCGTGAGTCGCTAGTGAAAGCCGGCGGCTCTGATGATATCGTTCAGTTGTTCGATGAAATTGAAGGGCTCTATGATGATGCTCTTCATGCGTTAGATCATGAAGAGATTTCTACCACGATGAAGGCACATTTTCTTCCCATCATTGAGGAAAATCACAACTCTGCAATCGCGATCTTCAATAAGCTCGCCTTCACTCAGCAGCGGCTCACAAACCTCCTTGCTTCCATTGAAAATAACAATACCAAACACAGTCATCGCATACGTAAGATGCGCGAGAATCGATTGAAGATGGTTTCTCACCTTCGCCGACTCTCAGACGTTCTCGAGAAAATCCCGACCGAGATTCCCAAGGTAGGAGACTCCGAAATCGACCTCGCGGAAGAAAAGCTCAGCACTTTGGAAAATAGTCTTGAGATGGCCCGTCGTGCTCGAGAGCAGGTTGAAGAGGAGCTCAGATCACCTTCCGGTGCATATAAGCTTCACGGTCTCATGCGCGAAAAACCAGACAATGAGTAAGCGAATAAGGCGTGAGACTTGCCTTGCCTTGTCCTGGGAAGCTCCCGTAACCATAAGGCCGAGGTGCACGCCTCCAGGCCAGACGATTGGAATGAATCAGCTTTGAGCAACTCTCAATCTTCCCCAACCCGTTCTCCCAAAGTTCCTCCTGCTCCCGGCGGTGTTAAGCATAAGGTTCGCATTTCTCATCTTAAAGAGATGAAGAAAGCAGGCCGACCCATCACCATGGTGACAGCCTATGATGCAACGATTGCGGCGCTCGTTGACCAGGGATCGACTGATATCATCCTCGTCGGAGACAGTCTGGGCCAGGTTGTTCATGGCCATGAGAATACCATTCCCGTAACTATGGACATGATGGTCTTGCATACACAGGCCGTGAAGCGTGGTTCAAAGAGGTCACTTGTCGTTGGCGACATGCCATTCATGAGCTGTCAGGTTTCTAAAGAAGAGACTCTTGCCAATGCAGGCCGCCTGATGAAAGAGGGTGGCGCAGAAGCCGTGAAACTGGAAACTCCCAACGAGCGCATCATAGAAATCGCACAGTATATACACGAAGCTGGCATTCCTGTCATGGGTCACATTGGACTGACGCCTCAATCTGTTCACGCACTTGGGGGATATAAGGTTCAAGGGAGAGGCAAAGATAAGGCTGATCGACTCGTTCATCTTGCCAGAGAGATCGAAAAAGCAGGAGCCTTTGCTCTTGTTCTTGAGCTGATGCCTCGAGATCTCGCGAAGCGTATATCAGATGAGATTTCCATCCCAACCATTGGCATTGGAGCCGGCGTTGATTGCGATGGCCAGGTGCTTGTCATCAATGATCTGCTCGGCCTGACAGAAAAGCCTCCTCGCTTCGCCAAAAAGTATGTTGCGATGCGGGAAGGTGTCCTCCGAGGGGTCAGAAAATACAACCGCGACGTGCGTGAGAAACTCTTCCCAGCCGAAGAACATGAGTTTGAATAACGCTCCATGCATGATCATGACTTTGAAATCATTGAACAGGAAGAGCTGGAAACGGGAAAGCTTCGATTGTTCATTCATGTGAAAGCGGCAGATCTGAAACGGCACTATCTATACGATCCTGACACCGGTCAGATGAAGCTGGACGATGAACCCCTCCTGGTGGGTGGTCACGACATGACCTCGATCATAGGCAAGAAAATCCGTGAGTGGGTCGCTTCTCTGGAGGAGCTCTGAAATCCTTTTTTCCTGGCGAGAGGTCACTTATCCTTGCCTCCACCTCCGCGCCTTTCTCTAAAGTCGGCCCCCATTTGATTTTATTTCGGAGTTTTTTCAATGAGCACATACAGTATCGCCGTTCTTCCCGGAGACGGTACCGGGCCAGAAGTGATGAAGGAGGGCGTCAAAGTCCTCAAAGCAGCTTCCAAGAAGTTTGGTTTCAACCTAAAGCTGAAAACCTATGACCTTGGCGGAAAACGCTACAAGAGAACCGGCGAAACACTTTCAGAAAAAACACTCGCGAAACTGAGGGAGCATCACGCGATCTTTCTTTCAGCTCTCGGCGACCCTGCGTTTCCTCCAGGAGTCCTGGAGCGTGAAATTCTGCTTAAGATGCGTTTTGATCTCGATCAGTACATTAATCTCCGCCCTGTGAAGCTTGCAAAGGGCGTTGAAAGCGTTCTTGCCAAGAAAGGCTCCGACGAGATCGACTTTGTCGTCGTTCGTGAAAATACAGAAGGTCTTTACGCAGGTACTGGCGGTCATTTGAAAAAAGGCACAGCCGATGAAGTTGCTATTCAGTCTTCTGTCAGCACACGCAAGGGCGTCGAGCGCTGCATCAGGTACGCGTTCCGGCTTGCAAATAAAAGAAAGCGCAAAACTCTCCACCTTGTTGGCAAAAGCAACGTCCTGACCTATCAGTTCGATCTCTGGGTTCGCGTATTCGACGAGGTTGCCAAAGAGTTTCCTAAAGTCAAAACGGCCTATCATCACGTGGACGCCTGCTGTATGTACATGATTGATCAGCCTGAGATATATGATGTCATTGTTACGGACAACATGTTCGGCGACATCATCACCGACGTTGGCGGCATTATTCAGGGTGGCCTTGGCGTTGCCGCCTCAGGTAACATCAACCCGGACGAAGGTGGTGTTTCCATGTTCGAGCCCGTTGGTGGAACAGCTCCTGCCTTTACCGGAAAGAACGTCATCAACCCTCTCGCGTGTATACGTGCCGGAGCAATGATGCTTGATCATCTGGGCGAGAAGAAAGCTGCCCGCGCTATTGAAAAAGCAGTCGAGAAAGTTGCAGGAGACCTTCCAGGCCTCGGCGTAAACCAGATGGGTATCGGAACTGACGAAGTTGGTGACCGGGTCAAAGATCTGATCGGATAACTTCCCGACTACATAGTTGTGAATCAAGAGCGGCCTCAAGTGAGGTCGCTCTTCTTATTTGACACTGATCAGATAGACAAAGCAAGAGTACTGAAACGATCCAATCATGTGAACCCCGAAGAACCAGCATGCCGAATGAATCGAAAACGCCCTTTAACGACCTACCTCTCCTTCCACCGAAGGAGGACCTTGAATCCCGTGCTGTGCTGAAGCGCTGCATCAGTGCGAACAAGGCTCTTGCAGAGCTCAAGGGAGCCGGTAATCTGATTCCCAATCAGTCTATGCTTATTAACGCGATTCCCCTTCAGGAAGCGAAGCTTTCTTCGGAAATCGAAAATATCGTCACAACTCAGGATGAGCTCTTTCTGGCAGCCATGGAATCAAAAGAATCTGCGGATCCGCGCACGAAAGAAGTCCTTCGTTACCGCACTGCCCTGAAAGTTGGTTCGGAAACGATCCAGGAAGAACCCTTCAGCGCTGCGCTCTTCGCAGAGATCTGTTCCACCCTTCGCGGAGAAATTACAACCGTGCGGGATAAAGAATCTGTGATGATTGGCAACCGAACGACCGGTGAAGTCATCTATACACCTCCGCGCGGACACGAAATTCTGATGAAGAAGCTTGCTAATCTTGCTGAGTTCATGAATCAGGACTCTGAATTGGACCCGTTGACCCGCATGGCTGTCGCTCATTACCAGTTTGAGGCAATACACCCTTTCACTGATGGAAACGGAAGAACAGGGAGAATCCTCAATATTCTTTTCCTGCTTCATGAAGAGTTGCTGAACATTCCTGTTCTGTATCTCAGTCGATTCATCATCGAAAACAAGAGCGAGTATTACAAACGACTTCGAGGCGTCACTGAAAGAGGCGAGTGGGAAAGCTGGGTCTTGTATATGCTCGAAGGTGTAGAGACCACAGCAAACTGGACAACAGGTCGCATCCAGGCGATCCGTGATCTCTTCGAAGAAACTCTCGAGAAGTGTCGTCAGGAACTACCGACAAAGGTTTACTCGAAGGAGCTTGTAGAGATGATCTTTGTTCAGCCTTACTGCAAGATCAAGTTTCTGGTCGATGCGGACATAGCGAAGCGCCAGACTGCTTCCGTCTACTTACAGGAGTTGGAGAAGATCGGAGTTCTTGAAGGTGAAAAGTCCGGTCGAGAAGTGATCTACAAAAACCCACGATTAATCAGTGTACTGACTGCATGAGTTGAGTGTCGAACCACTACCAAAGTATAAATTGAATGATATGATCTGACCGCAGGGTGATAAGAGTACCGACGATAACTTAGAGTGATCTTCAAAAGTCCTGCCCCATCATATACTGGCTGCTGGCAGTAGCTCTGAGCACCTGAAAACCTCGAAATAGCACTACTATTACTTCAGTTCCAAACGCACAGATCCATGCCTCTCACTCACAATCAATCTAACCATTACTTCTGAAGATCACTTTAATTCCGCGGCAGCGGTTAGAGGGCATAGCCCCTGGTTGCCGAGCCCAAGCGAAGGCTAGGAGGGGTATTAATGATAGTCTATACAACCCCGGAAGGGGTTGGGCAGCAAAGCTCATGAGACATGGACTCTTTCACTCGTAGATCGTCTTCCATTCCTTCGCCATATCGACAATGACCCAACCGCGCTCTGGTCCTTCATCCAGGCCTCGACTGAGTGATCCTATGTGCGATTCGCGATCGTAGGCCCATTCGCGCTCGGCATCCGTATGATGAATCAGGACACCCATTCTGGGTCCTTGCCCGGAGGTGGTCCATTCGAGCATTTGAAAATCTCCATCGGAATTGCCAAAAGCAATGATGGGACGACGACCGATATGCATTTCAATTCCAACAGGCTTTCCTTCTTTATCATCAATGAAATTGAGTTCTGGGAGTCGTCTTAGCTGAGGTTCTGCCCCTTCTTCTGAAACATACTGGAGTTTGAAGGAGCTACCAACAACCTGCTCGGGTGGGATACCGTAGGCCTCTTCCGAGAACTGCCTCAGAAACTCGATGCCACCTCCTGAAACGATGAACGTCTTGTAGCCATTGTCTCGAAGATAAACGAGAACCTCCTTCATGGGTTGAAACGTCATCTCTTTGTATAGACGCCCTGTCTTCGGATGCTTCGCGCTATCAAGCCATTCCTTTGCGGCTCTATTGAACTCATCGACAGTCATTCCTCCATGGGTGACAGCAAGAATCTCCATGAGACCTTTTTTGCCACTTGCTGCGACAGATTCCATATCACCTGCGAGGATACTCTTGAAGGGTTCCTTCTCCTTCCATTCCGGATGGTCAGGGGCCATGGCTTTGACCTGGTCGATCGCGAAGAGGAGCTGAAAGTACACGGGCTGCTCCGACCAGAGAGTTCCATCGTTATCAAAAACAGCGATACGTTCTGCCGGTTCGACGAAGTCCTTGCTTCCTTCTGTGGTTGTTTTTTGTACGAATTCAAGAATCGCCTTTTTTGATGGCCCGTCGTTCCATGATTCTAAAGGAGCCGCGACCGTGGCGCTGACGAGCAACAGGAGTATGGTGGAGAGGAAACCCAATCTGGTGGCTTTATTCATCTCACTTATTCCCCAATCTTTGTGGTTGTTTAGAGATCACGCCGTTCAAGCATGATCTCAAAACACTCTTGCACCTTGCAATCCCGGGGCAATTTGAATTGTCTTGTGAAACCTTCCTCCGAGCGGAGAAGGATTTGAACTCTGAAGGTGTAGAAAACACTCATTGAGGACTGAAGGACTCATATGGACTGCGGTGGTCTTAACACCGCCTTCTGATTCGAGGCCTTGACTCGAAGCAAATACAAGCAAACTCACGTTCCTTGCTTATATATTAAGGTAGTGAGTTCGAAGAACACAAATATTGGAGATATAACTCAAAATTCAAAAACCATCTTCAATTTTCACTCTTTCACTCTGGTAGCTCAGCACCTTGTTGACAAAGCCTCGGCTAGCCGAATTCAGAAACCACTTAGCAGAACACCAATGATAGTCCTCAGGAAGATTAACTATACCATGATGGACTGCATTGCGATGTACATATGCCAATCTCGCGTAGTAACTTTCTTCAAATGTCAGGCAAGTATCGAAATACTGGAACCATATTCTTCTACCTGCAGCATCTTCGGATTTATTCAACTCTCTTGCAGTTCTCGAATGTATAGAGTTGATAATTTTAGAGAGTTTATTCGCTCTTTCCCTTTCTATCGGGCTTCTTGTGATGAGATGATAGTGGTTTGGAAAAATAGCCCAGGCTTCTATTGTCCACCCCTCTCTTACGAACGAATTCAGTATATCTTCTTGAAGAGAGTAGAGGCTTTCCGGTTCATGAAAGAACATCTTCTTATGCAAAGTTGAGGCTGTAATGATATAAGAGCACCCTGGTATGAAGAGATGGGGTGGAGAATGATGCCAGGGGATGAAGTATTCTGCAGGGTTTCCTGTTTCCTGACTTACCATAACCTTTCTCCAAATTGAGGAGGTTCGAGGCATGGAACTTTATTCATGGTGTTTCATCATCTAGACTTTCACCTACATATCTAATGACTCGGCATATGGCTTCAATTCTATAATGCAGTGAGCCGTCAAGGCCGGCTCGTGATAAGGCTGCGTCAAGGCCGCAGCAGTCCAAGAACCAGAAAGCACCCTAAAAGGAATGATTCGCCCACATGGACTGGGGTAATATCAACTCCACGCCTATGCTTCCAGACTTCGACTCGAAGCGTTATCAAGCAGAACTGACATCCATTCGAAATGAATATGCGATCGACTGATTGTCTTAGAGTAAAGCGCATGCCCCTGCGTTTACTCAACATTACGGGCAAGTATGCACTCCAAGGTTCAAGTGCTCTCAACAACCTTACTTTGCGGCGGCTTTCTTTTCTTCTGGCTCGGCGCTGCCTTCTGCTTCGATCACCTCAGCAGGGAATGCACCGCACTCAACTTTGATTTCATGCTCGATCTGATCGAGGATATCTTTGTTCTCTTTAAGGAATTCCTTCACGCGTTCGCGCCCCTGTCCAAGCCGCTCACCTTTGTAGGAAAACCAGGAACCGCTCTTATCCACCACATTCATCTGAACACCCAGATCGATGGCGTCGCCCTCACGGCTGATGCCTTCTCCGAACATAATGTCGAACTCTGCTTCGCGGAAAGGAGAAGCGCACTTATTCTTTACGATTCTTGCTCGCACGCGGTTACCAACTGCTTCCGCTGATCCGTCTTTGATGCCGCCAATACGACGCACATCTACACGAACAGAACAGTAGAACTTCAGCGCACGACCACCGGTGGTCGTTTCCGGACTTCCAAACATCACACCGATCTTCTCACGAATCTGGTTAATGAAAATCACCGTGCAGTTCGACTGATTAATAGCGCCGGTAAGCTTTCTCAGCGCCTGACTCATCAGACGCGCCTGAAGACCAACATGACTGTCGCCGATTTCCCCTTCAATTTCTGCCCGGGGAACAAGCGCCGCAACTGAGTCGACAACGATAATATCGACACTGTTCGAACGAACCAGCGTTTCGCAGATATCAAGAGCCTGTTCACCAAAGTCGGGCTGACTGATCAGCATCTCATCAAGCTTTACACCAAGAGCACGGGCATACTTTGGGTCGAGCGCATGTTCTGCATCGATGAAGGCAGCGGCGCCACCTGCTGCCTGCGCATTCGCGACAGCTTGAAGAGCGAGCGTGGTCTTACCACTCGATTCCGGACCGAAGATCTCAATAATTCTTCCCTTGGGATAACCCCAGACTCCAAGTGCACGGTCGATCGAGATGGAACCGCTTGAGATCACATTCATTTCACGCACGGGCATGTCACCATAGCGCATGATAATACCATCACCATAGTTCTTACGAATTTGTGTGAGCGCCGTATCGAGGGCTCGAGTACGATCCGTGTCTGTGCTATTTGTACGGGAAGCGTTGCGTGGTGCCATGATGCGTAGTCTCCGTGATTAGATGTTGTGATGCGGTGTGTAACGCGATAGAGAGACCGTATGCAAAGCTCCCCCCATGATGTCAAGAGACAAAGGAGAACAAAAAGCGAAATATGCAAAGAGTGCTCTTTCGCGAGAGGAACGGGTCTTCTGGTACGAAACCCATCCGATTCTGTTTGAGCAGACAGACAAGACTCAACAGTCGGTCTCACCCCTCGCTGTTGTCGATCCTGAAGAAGCTTCAAGGTAATTGCAGGCGGAACAGTGATCCCAATGATCTTTCCCCAATATGAACCACGCCTGGGAGCAGCAGAGGTCTGCTGCTTTTAAGGTTTGTGTCACCTCGATGTTCCCTAATCGTCGGTTGCTTGCTCATGCACCAGACATGCACCAGACAAGCAGCAGACACTAACCAGAAAAGGAGGAGACCCGGCCTGCGCGAAACGAAGTTGAGGAAAAGGAACCTCCGCTTCCTTCAGACTTGACCCAGGAGCTACTATGCATTCCAATGTACCGCATACGGAGGTAGCGATGAAAGCTTCCTGGAAAGCCCAACTAAGAAAAGGCTGCGTCGAACTCTGCATCCTCGCCGCTCTCAAACGCGAAGAGCTCTGGGGATATGCCCTGATCCAGCGGATATCAGAAGAGACAGGCATCGAGTTGTCTGAGGGTACCATCTATCCCGTCCTCAGCCGTCTCTCCAAGGAAGGAGCGATTTCCATGACTCGCCGTCCTTCATCCCTTGGTCCCAGTCGCCGTTACTATTCATTGACGGAAACCGGTGACGCACGGCTCACAGAAATGATTGAGGACTGGAAGGTTCTCTCGAACGGCATTATGAAACTTACAGAGGAGCTACACATCGATGAAAAACACCCGCTTTCATCCTGATGCATCAGTCTGTCTGGACACCTGGTTATACAACTTTGCCGGGCAGCAGTCGAAACGAGGCCTGGATAGAGAAGAGATTTCGTCCATCATTGAGGACCTCGAATCTCAGATAGACGAAATGCTCCTCGAGCGTAACCTAAGTAAGCCGGTTTCAAAAAGTGAGTTACAATCAATCCTCAGGGACATCGATCTTCGTTCCTATGAAGAGGATGGAGATGATCACATAGACAAAAAGAAATGGGTCTCTGCGGGGGACAAGACTCTGCTCATTGCCGGAGTATCTGCTGCACTACTGTTTCTTCTACTTCTCTCCAGCGCATTTCTTTTCCTGACAGGTACAGAGTCTGGTTCAACTCATTCAAACTCTTCATTACTGATATACATTAAGCCTGTTGCAGTCCTGTTCTGGATTTTCTTTGCTTTATCTTCTTTCCTTGTTTTCCTTACCGGGATTGGGAGCCTGAAAGAACTCAAGGCGATTCCTCAAAAGCTTCGAAAGCCAGCATGGCCGCTCTTTAAAGTCTTTCTTCTCCCTGCATTCATTGTTTCTCTGGGGATCTATTTCTTTGCACATGCAAACCTCCTCGACCTGTGGAAAATTGCGATGATTGAAGTCCTCTGGTTTCTTTCTGTTGCGATGCTCTTCAAGTTCACAATGTCTTTCAGCTCTGTCAGGGTTAATCAAGGGCACTTCACGAAGAGAGGACAGTCATTATGTTTTTCCCTTCTTTTTCTCATTGTGCTTTCTCCTGTCGCATTCGCTGCAGTAACCCCTGTTACAAAGCAGGATATATATAGATATATAAGAGAAGGAAACATGAGTGCTGTTCAGTATCATTATCCGTCTTATAAGGAATCAGTCCTTTTCGACCAGGAAGAATCCTTCCTTTTCTACACACTTGTATTTGGCAGAAATAACCAGACTGCACTCTCTGTGTATTTTATGGAACACGAACCTTCGGTCAATGAAGCGAATCAAGGGCAAAGACCTGTAATACACAGGCTCCTGTTTCACCAACGCCTGAATTCCTCGCTCATAGAGAAGATGCACAGGAGCGGAGTAGACCTCAACCAGACCGACGATTCAGGCCAGACTCTGCTGATGCACGCCCTTGTGTATTTTAAGCATAATGATGGACTGATCGAAGCGCTCGTAAATCATTCTAACGTGAACCTTCAGGACAAGAATGGCCAGACCGCTCTCCATCATGCAGCTGCCTGGGGTGGTGCCGATGAGATTCAGATGCTTATCGATACTGGTGCCGATCCCTATCTCGCAGACGCCAATGGCAAGCTGCCAATTCATCGGTTTCCTCATCTGGACGAAGAAGGAACACGTATTCTTTTGGGGTCTATGCCTGATTACGAAGAGATTACTTTTGATGAAGTGCCCTTGCCTGAATACTTTCATCAAGTCGGGAAAGGGCATTTGGTAGATTAGAGCCGTTCTGCAAATTCCGAATCAGCTGAATGTCGATCATGGTAGTGGAATCAATACCGCTCGGTGGCCTGCATGATCGTCCACCCTATGGTAATCAGAATCAGGAAGGGGACCGAAGCAACCACCACTCCGATCAGGAGAATCACAAGATACATGGGCGAGAGCAGCTTCTGAATAAACGAGGCTTCGAGCTGTTCGTTTTCCACTTCGTCCTGATCTTCAGACTCATCATCTGTCAGTTTTTTTTCAGGCTTTTCAGGCCGATAGGATGGGTTTTCCTCAAACTTCATTTAAGATGCCGCACTCGTGCCTTCCATAATTCGTTCACGCGCAACTTCAAGGACGGCGAGCGCGCTGTCGACCCGATTAAAAGGTGGCATGATATAGGTCCCTTGTATATATGGCAATGCCTCACGAAGAGCCTCACGGGCGATGTCAATGCCGCACTCGCGAGCCGAGTCCTTATCCGGGCATTCTTTCAACCGTGCACGAATCGGTGATGGAACATGCATGCCGGGAACTTCTTTCGTCAGAAACTCCGCATTCCGATAACTGGCGAGTGGGAGGATACCTAACATAATGGGTGCAGGGATGTGGCGAGTCTTTTCATGAAAGCGGAAGAACAGCTCGGAATCATAAACGGGCTGAGTTAGAATATAATTGGCCCCTGCCTCCACCTTCTGTTCAAGGCGACTGATTTCCAGATCGAGGTCGATCGCACCGGGATTCGCTCCGCAGCCGAGATACAGCTGAGTAGGGTCACCTTTAAGAGGATTACCTGCGAGATCATTCCCGGAGTTCAGATTTGCTGCGATCTTCAAGGCACCGATCGCATCAACGTCGTAGACCGCCGTGGCGAAAGGATAGTCGCCGAGTTTTGGCGGATCACCTGTGATCATCAAGACATTGTGAATACTGAGGGCATTCGATCCGATTAAGTCCGCCTGCATGCCCAGAATATTTCGGTCCCGGCAGCAGAAGTGGACGATAGGCTCGACGTTTTCAACGTGATCACGCAGAAGCATCGCCATATCGATGGGCCCCATCCGTGCAGTGGCGCGAGGTCCGTCGGCAATGTTGATACAATCCACAAGGCCAGACTCAGCGCATTGACGAGCTGCCTCGAGAGACTTCGTCGCGTCGGTTCCAACGGGCGGGTCGATTTCAACGCTGACTGCAAAGCCGCCACTCTGTAACTTCTGCTGGAACTTTGAAGGGGTGGGAAAAACCTTCATATTAAGATCGCGGGGTTTGTCCGGAGTGACTTCCTGAACAGGAGTCCCGGTTGCCGACTGCTCGCCGGGCTGGAGCATTTTCATGGAGGACTTGATCGCCTTGATGTGCTCGGGGTGACACCCTGAGGAACCGCCGATCAGACTCGCCCCTTTCAGCATCCCCTTGCGGAGCAACTCCATAAAGTACTCTGGTGACGCCATATAGAGAAGACGGTCTTCGTGTTCGATGGGCAGGCCCGCACCCGGCTTGAGAGCGAGCGGTTTCTTCGTGAGAGGGCGCATCTCCTCGATGATCTCATTCAGCAACGCCGCACCTGGCCCGTCATTCACACCAATCACGTCGGCTGGCATTTGGTCGAGAGCTTTGGTGAATGATTCGACGGAATCACCGAAGGAAGTTGTCTTTTCCATTCCTACCTGAAGCATCGCCACGAGGGGAATATCTGCATTGAGCTCGCGCGCCGCCTTTAATGCGATTTCAAGCGTTGGCAGATGAGAAAAGGACTCAAAGAAGAGCACGTCAACTTCGCCATCCAACAAATGGGTCGCCTGTTCTTTGTACGCTGCAGCCAGCTGCTCTTTCGATGCTGCTTCTTCGTTTCCCTCAATATCTTTTCCGGGAGGGCCGATGAGACCAGCGATCCACGCTTTTCCCGCTGCTGCTTCCCGTGCAAGCCGGACCCCTGCGAGGTTGATCTCCTTCACCTTATCTCCAAGGCTGTGGTTCGAAAGCTTAAATCGATTCGCACTGAAGGTGTTGGTTGTGAGAAGCTCCGCGCCAGCCTGGAGATATTCCAAATGAATATTCTTGATCAGGTGAGGGCGGGCGAGGTTCAGATTCTCGAAGGACTGGTTAATATAAACTCCCTTTTGATAGACCATGGTGGCCATAGCTCCGTCGGTTAAGACGGCCTGGCCTTTGAGGACATCGAGAAAAGGAGGAAGGTTGGTTGTCAGTGCTTTAGTTGAGCTCATGAGGTGTTCATGTTCCTGATTGGGAGGCGGTAGCCTCATTCTTTATATCAAGATATCATTATATCCTGACATCCGTGTCAACGGGCATTCTCTCTGCATTCAATGCTTAAGGTCGATAGCCTGACTTAACTGATTATCACAAGGACAGAAAGATGAGTCGCACCGAAAAAGCCCAATTCTTAAAAAAACAAGTGCTGGGACGCTATGTTCAGTTTCTTGATTCCATTGATCCGGAGGTCGCTGATCATATCCTTGAGGGTCAGAAACATCTCTTTCTCGCGTTTGAGAGTTTTTTCCGGGAGGAGGCAGGGCATGCAGAAAAGGCGCAGAAGAAAATAAGAAAAAAATACGAGAACTGATCCTGAGAAGCAGGTTCCCTCGCACCAGGGAGCCTGCAGAACCTGTTTGAGAGACGATCGAACGGGATTTAAATATTATTATTTTTGATTTATTCCTGACCAAAACCCCTCCCGTTATCAGGTTTATAAGGGTATTTTATTTAACCTTGAGTATTTAATTTCTAATTTATCTGAATTAAATCAACGAACCCATGGCGATAAGGGATTTAAATCATTTAATCTCTAGTGCTCAGGTTCCTCGAAACCTCATCAAGTTCTCGTGGACCCCGTCATAGAACTGATGCTGAACTCGTTCTTGATCCTTGAAACGAACTTGTCAGATTTACAGAGTCCATGTCAGATAACCCCCGTTTAACCTTCAATATCTTCACACTCTTTCCAGAAATGTTTTCTGGCGTTCTGGGTGAGTCCATCCTCAAGCGGGCCATGGACAAGAACCTCTTTGCGGTCAATTTCATCAATTTTCGTGACTGGGCAGAGGACCGTCACCAATCGGTGGATGATGCCCCTTACGGAGGCGGAGGAGGAATGGTGATCAGGGCTGATGTTCTCTCGAGCGCCATGGACGAGAGCATTGGGAAGACTGGTACGAAAAATCGCCCGAAGGTGTATCTGATGTCTCCGAGAGGGAGGCGCTTTGACCATCATTTGGCCAAAGAAATGGCCAGTCAGGGAAGTATCGCGCTGGTTTGTGGCCATTATGAGGCTATCGACGAGAGATTCATCGAGTCGCGCGTAGACGAAGAGGTTTCGCTGGGTGATTTTGTATTAACCGGTGGAGAGATCCCGGCGATGGCGGTCATCGATGCAGTGGTACGCTGGATTCCCGGCGTTCTGGGCAATTCATCATCGGCGGTAAACGAAACCTTTGAAAGCGGTATGCTGGAGGCTCCGCATTATACGCGACCTGAGCTTTTTGAGGGGAGACCAGTGCCTGATGTGCTTCTTTCAGGTGACCATCAGCGGATTGAGGAGTGGCGCCAGGAGTTATCTCTGGGACTCACGAGAAATCGGCGGCCTGACTTGTTCGAGAAGTTACTTCTCTGGCCCGACCAGGTAGTCAGGATCGCCCGGCGCCGAAGGGATTTTGCTGTTTGGAGGGTACAGGATGATTCGATCGAGGTGCTGCTGGCGACAAGCTCTGTTCGTGCGCTGCCTAACCTGGAGGAGAGGCTGAAGAGGGAGCGGGGACAAAAAGGTCTGACTTCCGATATTCGCTACGCTGAGATCCGAACCGATCGAGTGGGCGGGATAGACGAGGAGCGTGAGGAAGTGGGTAGAGAGCTGCTATACGCAGGGTCTCCATCACAGGCAGGGGGCTATGTATCTAAGGAGGGATTAACGCTGGCGGAAAGAATTCGGTCGGAAATGGGACGTCAGGGTCATCAAATGGGTTAAAATCCGTTGGAGCGTACCAGAAGGAGAATTTGGTTATATCGAGTGCTAGAACACTGGAAATAATGCTCTTTCCTGTTTTTTCTCTGGGTAAAAGCACTTGACACCTGAGCGGTTTCGCAATGGCATGATCAGTGTACGTAAGATAGTTTCGAAGCTTTATTCACACAACCAATCCAAATGGAGGATCACTCGTGAAATTCCTCAGAACGCTCCCTGTACTACTTATCGCCGTGGCACTGTTTGCCGCTGGATGCGGACAGCCACCACAGCAGCAAAAAGTTGATAACAGCGCTAAGATCGCTGCTCAGCGCGCCCACCAGCAAGACCTGACGAAGTTTGCCGATCAGGTAAAATCTCTCCAGGATGAGATCACCAAGCTGCAGGCCGACGCAGAGGGCCTGAGTGAAGAGTTTGAAGATATCTCTCCTTCTCAAATGGAAAGAAATCTGTATGACCTTCGTCGTGATGCAGAAGATATTTCCGAAGAACTGACCAACATCGCTGACGCTATCAGCAAGCGCGCCACCGAAGTTCTTCAGGTTCAGCAACAGTCTGCTCAGGCAGAGGCAAATCAGCCTGCTCCTCCTTCAGGTGGTGAAGGCAACATCGGTCGACTCATCATCCTTGTTGTTTTCATCATTATTATTCTGATCTTCATTTTCCGCCTCCTCCGCAGTAAGAGTGAGTTTGACGATGAAGATGATTTCGAAGATTTCGAAGATGATGAAGACCTCGGATTCGACGATGATGACTTCGAAGATGATGACGAAGATGAAGAAGACAAAGACAGCGAAGAGGAAGACGATAAGAAGTAATTCTCCCTCGTCAAAGTGATTCACCTGTCTCCCCGGCTTGCGATCAGGCTGGGGAGATTTTCTTTTTATCCCAATCTTCCAGCACTTTCATCCCAAGGAACTTCGATATCCATGGATTCCGGTTGTGCCCGCTCTCTGACCACCTAGATTCCGTGAGGTTTCTGTGAAACCCATTCATGGTCTGTTAGGAGAAATGAGAAGGTGCCTGTTACAGTTCTGGTCGGTTGCCAGTGGGGAGATGAAGGAAAAGGGAAGATTGTCGATGTTCTTGCGCCGCAGGTAGATATCGTCGCCCGCTATCAAGGTGGAAATAACGCCGGACACACCGTTGTTGTCGGTGAGAAGAAATATGTTCTCCATACGTTGCCATCTGGAGTTCTCCACGATGGAGTGCTCAGCGTGATTGGGAACGGTGTTGTTGTAGATCTTCTCGGTCTCCGAAAAGAAATCGAGGGACTAGCTTCTCAAGGGCGTGATGTCCTGGCAAATCTGAGGCTGAGCGAACAGGCGCACTTGATTCTGCCCCAGCACGGGATGCTGGACCGGGTGAAGGAGAAGTCAGCTGGTGACAGTAAGATTGGAACCACGGGGCGAGGGATCGGTATAGCTTATGCCGAGAAGATGGCACGCAGAGGCCTGAGGGCCTGCGATATACGCCACAAAGATCACTTCGTGAAGAAATACCGCGCCTTTGCTGATTATACAAATGAAATCCTCGAGAAAGTGTTCAACGAACCACGCCAGGACGCCGAAGAGCACCTTGAACTGCTTCTCGAGACCGCCGAGATCCTTAAGCCGATCATTGTCGATACGGTAACACTTTTGAATGATGCCTGCAAGAATGGGAAGAATATTCTGGCTGAAGGTGCACAGGGCGTGCTTCTGGATATTGACCATGGAACTTATCCTTTTGTTACCTCTTCGAGTCCTTCCTCGGGAGGAGCCTGTACAGGTCTCGGCCTTGCGCCACAGCGCATAGACAGTGTTATCGGCATTGTTAAAGCCTATACAACGCGCGTTGGCGAAGGCCCAATGCCAACAGAGCTCAATAATGAAGATGGAGAACTTTTAAGAAAAGAAGGCGGTGAGTTTGGCGCCACAACGGGAAGACCCCGTCGCTGCGGGTGGTTTGATGGACCTGCAACGAGACGATCTATACAGATCGCCGGCGCAACAGAGATTACCCTGACGAAGCTCGATGTGCTTTCTGTGTTTGATGAAATCCCAGTCTGCACCAGCTATGATGTGAACGGTGAAAGTCGTCCGTATATGCCATTCGACCTGGAAGAGGCTCAGGTTGCCAAACCTGTTCTCGAAAAATTATCTGGCTGGAAAGATGATATCACGTCTGTAAAGTCCTACACTGATCTTCCTGATGTCGCGAAGAAGTACGTTGATTATCTCGAGAACTACCTTGAAGTACCAATTACCCGCGTGAGTGTCGGCCCGGACCGCGCTCAGACTCTGGACAAGAACTAAACCAGGAGAGAGTTTCATGATTACCAGGCGAAATGAATTGGAGCAGGAAGAAGAACGGCTGGCGCCTTATGCCTGCCGCTCGGCGCGGTCTAAGGGGCGCGAAAATCCCATCGCTCCTGACCCTTGGCGAACAGACTTCCAGCGGGATCGGGACCGCATTATTCATTGCTCAGCTTTCAGAAAGCTCGAGTTCAAAACACAGGTTTTCATGACCACTTCTGGCGATTATCACCGGACGCGCTTAACCCATACCATGGAAGTGGCTCAAATCGCCCGAACACTTTCACGGTCCCTGAACGTGAATGTTGATCTTACTGAGGCGATCGCCCTCGCCCATGATTTGGGACACACCCCCTTCGGACATGCCGGCGAAGACGCCATGAAAGAGTGCATGGAGGAGTATGGTGGATTCGAGCATAATGCTCAGGGCTTGAGGATTGTTGAGTTCCTTGAAGAACGGTACCCTGATTATCCTGGGCTCAACCTGACCTTTGAAACCCGAGAAGGAATCATTAAACACGATACTGATTATGACGACCCGGGAACGGGACACGCCTATATGCCGGACAAGTCTGGCCCCCTTGAGTGCCAGATCGTGGATGCGGCGGATGAGATTGCCTATAACTGTGCCGACCTCGACGATGCACTGAAGCTTGGCTACCTTGACGAGGAAGACCTCACCGAGGTTCCCTGGATACATGATTTATTTGAGTCGGCCCGAACACAAACAGGATCGACTTCACGTGATAAGTTTGTCCGCTTTCGTGCTATTGGAAGTCTATACGATCTTCATGTTGAGGACGTCCTCCATGCTTCGAGTGAGCGGATAGAGAAAAGTGGCGTGAGTACCGTTGATGAAGTACGTGATCATCGGGAGAAACTCATCAACTTTTCGGATGATTTTCGCAACAAGCTACGCGAGCTCAAAGACTTTCTTCTGGTACGTGTCTATATGCACCCGAAGACGATGACAAACAGTGAGCGCGGCAAAAAGTTTATCCGTCGTCTCTTCAACGCCTACATGGCCAATCACCGCCTGCTTCCTGTAAAGTTTCAGAAAAGGATTGAAGAAGAGGGCCCTGAACGTATTATCTGCGACTATCTTTCGGGCATGACTGATCGTTACTTGCATGAGCAGTACCGTGCACTTTATCACCCGGAAATCTTCAAGTAATTCCAGAAGGGATGGCAGCCAGGTTTGGAAAAAGAGTTTGATCCTGCACACGACGAAAACCTCGATGTAGATGAGGAAGAGAAACCCGAGACCAGTGAAATGGACGAGGACAGCTCTGAAGGATCACGCCGGGGAAGGCCTCCCAAGCCAAAACCAGACTTTGACCCAGCTGATCTGTTTAAGCGTCCCCGTGGACGCCCGAAGAAAAATCCGATTCTATCCGCATTAAGTCAGACTCCCCGTAAACGTGGCCGACCTGCCAAAGACGAGGAGGACCAGACAGGACTTCCACTGCACCCACCAGCGCCACAGGAAACTTTTGAGGAAAAGAAGCCCGTTTCCGAAGAAGAGCTGCAGAAAATCAAGATGAAGGAACTTCGACTTGGTCTGGAGTCCGAACTCAACGCTTTCCATCACCAGTATACCAAACTGGTCGCAGACCTGCAGAAAGAGTTCGAAAGGAAAGCCAGTAAACTCCTCACACAACTCGATGTGCAGATCTCGAAAATAGACGACTATGATCATCCGGATGCGCTGGCAATTGCCTCAGACGCGAAGAAATTATCCCGTAAGTTTGCTAAGTTTCGCGCTCGCGCCGATCGTGACCTTGAACAGACACTCAAGCTGATGGATCAGCTCGATAAGTCGTCCCGAAAAATCCGTAAGCGCAAATTCAAAAAGTAGAGGCGTCTTTTGCTTCAAGACATCATTGAGTCCCGGAAGTTGCTTTGGATGCTTGTCAAACGCGAGCTTCGATCACGCTACGCGGGATCCAATATCGGTGCTTTCTGGAACCTGATCCACCCCATTGTCCTCATCGGTATATATGTACTGATCTTCTCCTCTCTGATGGGCACGAAGATGGGTGCGGACAATAGCCGTCTTGGCTATACGATTCATCTGTGTGCAGGAATTATCCCCTGGTTTCTGTTTTCTGAGATCATCTCTCGCTGTTCATCCGTCCTGATGGAGAACAGCAATCTGCTGAAGAAACTGGCCCTGCCTCAGGAGGTCCTCTTTCTCAGTGTCTTTATTACCTCACTGATCGTCCATTCCATATCGCTTCTGGCACTGATGATCCTGCTTCTCTTGATGGGTGTATCCCTCAGCCCCGTCGTGCTGTTTGCTTATCCGATCCTGGTGGCGCTTGGTCTGACGGCGTTGGGCATCGGAATGATGCTGAGTGTCGTGACTCTCTTTGTTCGTGACATCGGCCAGGTGACTCAAATTGTACTTCAGTTATTATTCTGGTCGCTTCCAATTGTGTATCCGATCTCGATCATCACCTCGGAGAAGATTCTTTTCCTGTTGGGGCTGAATCCACTGCGAGGATTCTTCTCGCTCATTCAACTTCTGTTCGGTGCCGATCAGTCTGCTTTCAACAATGATTCTTACTGGATCATCATTCTTCTTCCTTTTGCCATGATGGTCATGGGGATGAGATTCCTGAAAGCCAACTATTCCGAGATTCTCGACACTTTATAGTCCTTTCAGGATGAATTATTATGTTCCTGCTGTGTAAGGGGTTTATGTGTTGAGATCATTCATTTTACAAGATTGGCCGGAGGATGCACTCAATTTCACAATTTAGTAAGTTCAGTATTCTCAAGGATTCAGACACTCTTTGTCGGCGAGTCGAGATAAGTTTCAAAGGTTGACAAGTCGTCGGTTCTGACAAGAAAGTTCACTTTAATAAACTTAAATGTGGCTTGCGTGAGTCACCTGTTGCGCATAAAGCCTCCTTTTTCCCAGAAGGGAACCATTGAGAGGGAAGGCAAAGAGAGAATAGAGGGTCTATGAACGAAGAAAAGAAAGTTGCGGTTCATTTGATGACACCTTTGCTGGGTGTTGCCAGATCTGGTTATAAATTTGTTCTCCCATTGGCGATTCTGACGATCGCATTGATTGTTTTCGGATATTACCTGATCGCAGCTCCACTGGCGTTGCTGACAATCTATGTGATCTACTTCTTTCGAGATCCGAACCGTAAGACGCCAAATATTCCCCAGTCTCTGAGTTCTCCTGCTGATGGAAAAGTCTCCTCTGTCGTTGAAGTCGCCTGTGATCGATTCCCCGAAGGTAAAGCCCAGCGCGTTGCGATCTTTCTTAACATCTTTAACGTCCACGTGCAGCGTTCCCCAATTAAGGGCATCGTAACAGATGTCGAGCGTCGCCCGGGCAAGTGCCTCAACGCCCTTAATGAGAAGTGTTCTGAAGAGAATGAAGCCGTTACCATCTGGATCGAGTCTGATTTTGGTCCTGTCGGCGTCCGTCAGATTTCGGGAGCCATCGCCCGAAGAATCATCTGCCATGCCGAGGAGGGTTCAAAGCTTGATCGAGGAAGTCGCTACGGAATTATCCAGTTTGCATCGAGAGTCGAATTGTTCCTCCCGCTGAGTGCTACGGTGAAGGTGCATCCGGGTCAGAAGGTTACCGGTGGAGAAACCTGCCTCGCTGTTCTTTTCGAGGAAGAGGTGAAGAAAGGCCTCTCACGTGAGAATCTGAAAAAGATACCGGCCGGAGCGGCAGGGGGCTGAACCGGACTTGCTTTTCTGTCTGTGATCTGATCCCTTCAACCCATGAACATCAAACCTCCAAAGACCAGAAAGAAGAAATTTCATCTTCGTCGGTTCAATAGGAAGAACCGAACGGGATCTTCCCTTTCCGAGGGTTCCAGCTATAACGACGAAAATGGAACCTCCTCTTCGCGGCATAACCTGATCATTCTGCCTAACCTGTTTACCGCCGGCAGCCTTTTCCTTTCCCTCTTTGCTATTGTGCAGGTCTCAAACGGAGATTTCATCGGAGCCTGCTGGCTGATTATCTATGCGGCGATTTGTGATGCGGTAGACGGACCCATCGCTCGGCTTACGAAGACCCAGTCTGACTTTGGGCTCCAGTTTGACTCGCTTGCCGACGTGGTTGCCTTTGGCGTCGCCCCTGCCTTCCTGATGTACGCAAACTTGAAAAGAATGGATGAGACACTCTTCCTCTCCTTTGCACCCCGCCTCGCTCTTGGAGCCTGTGCTCTCTACGCAATCTGCTCAGCTATCCGACTTGCACGCTTTAATGTCCAGGCAGAAACGGCCGAGCGTAAGCACTTCTGCGGACTTCCCACGCCGGGTGCCGCAGGGCTGGTTGTGGCTGCATTTCTCTTCGTCGACTGGCTGACCCAGCTCCCCTTTCTGCAGGAAGGTGCAAATGCCTCCTGGTATGCTCAGAATCTTTACCGCCTGACCCTTGTTATTACAATTGGAACTGCTCTTCTGATGGTAAGTGAGATTCCCTTTCCCAAGCTCCGCAACATGCTCACGCTTTCAATGAATCCAATTCGGACACTTGTCTATCTGGTTGGTGTGATCTGCCTCATTATTGTCTTTCAGGATGTTTTCCCCGTACTTCTGTTCGGAGGCTTTTTGCTTTACGTCTTTGGCGCTATTTATATGAATTTAAGAGGAAAGACTTCGATCACTCAAGAGCCACTGAAAACCCACTAGTCACTCCGGTCGGTTGTCCAGCAACCTCATCCCCTTACTAAAGGAGACCTTATAACATTTCCTGGCAGATTCCCCAACTGCCGCATCCCTCGTTAGAGTTAAAATCACGACTATGCCCCGACGCCGCTTTACCAAACCGAGTCCGAAGAACCTTCAGGCGCCAACAGCAGCTAGACGAGTTGCCTTTGAAATGCTCATCCTCTCTTCCAAAGCCGCAGCAGGCTCCATGGAAGATCCCCTCGACCGGGCACGACGCCTCGGCGAGATCAACCGACAGGATGCATCGCTCGCACGAGAACTGGCCTACGGTGTTCTCCGTCAAAGACGCTGGCTGAAACATCTTCTCAAACAATTCCTCCATTATCCATTGCCTAAGAAAGCCCATAAACTGGAAGAGGTTCTACTTCTCGGTATTTATCAGTGGGTCTTTCTTGATCGGATCCCAGCCCATTCCGTGGTCGATGAAACAGTACGACTCTCCCGTGTTGCATCCACCCAGAAGGGCTACCACAGCCTTGCAAACGCCGTGATGAGGAAGGTGGTCAAGGCAACCCCTGAGGAGCTCCGCCCCAAACCCGACTCTCCATGGCCTCTTAAGGAAAGCATCCCCGACTGGCTCGCCAGCGAAGCAGGACAGGTCTTGCCGAACCAGGAAGTCCCCGAATTCTTCCGATCACTCAACCAGCCTGCTCCGCTGAACCTTCGTCCCGTGAATGGTGCCGCCTTGGACATAGAAAGTCTCACGTCCATTTTGAAAGAAGAAGTTGCCTCCATCTCCCATGCCCTGCCTCGTATAGAAGTGGGCTCCGTTGTTTCCGAAGCAGTCCGCGTGCATGGCCGAGGCATTCTTCCCGAGAGTCTTCCGAGCTTTATCAAAGGCAAGGTCACGGTTGAGGATGAAGGAGCTCAGCTCGTCGGTCATCTGTGCAATGTTGAGCCTGGGATGCGCATTCTGGATTACTGTGCTTCGCCGGGAGGTAAGACATCTCATCTTGCCGATCTCTGCGAGCGCACCTCATCCCACTTTTACGCGACGGATGTATCGGAAGAGAAGCTTGATCGACTCAATGAAACGCTGCGTCGATTGAATCTTCAGGATCTGGTTAAGAGCACGCTGGTGGACGATCTTCCTGTGTCGGATTTACAGGGCTTCTTTGACGTGGTTCTCGTTGATGCTCCCTGCAGTAGCCTGGGGACTTTACGTCGCCATCCTGAGGCACGTTGGCGTCAGGACAGCCGCAATGTGAGAAAGCTGGCGAAACAGCAGCTGAAGATTCTTGAAACTGTCGCCCCACTGGTTGCCAAAGGGGGAACTCTCGTCTATAGCGTCTGCACATTTACAAGGATGGAAACAGACCATCTGATTGATGGATTCCTGGGGAGCGACATCGGTTGTGAATTCCAGCTCTCTGATCTTCCAGGAAAAGCCAACCCCGCTTTCGAACCCTTGAAGAGCGGAAAAGGTAAGTGGAGGACATTTACTCACCGAGATCAGTGTGATACTTTCTTCGCCGCACGTCTGACCCGAAGAAGCTAACCAGGAATTGTGAAAGGCCGTCTTCTTGAGCGAGAAACGGTCGGTTTTAGAAAAAAAATCGTTTTGATTCGAGCGTCTTTTGTAGCGAAATCGTATACAAACGTCTCTGGGAGCGTCCTTCGGGGCGCTCTTCTTCTCGGGGTATTCCTGTAACTTTCGTCGGTATGATGCTGCTTATGCAGATGTTCTTTTTTTATCTCAGAAAAGTGTGACAAACAGTTCCATTAAGACCGTAGTCCTTTCTTAAAAACTGAAGAAAGTGTCCGCTCTGAAAACGTATACATTAGTTTGGAACAGAATCTCCTTTTTTGTTGCAGGGCAAAGGGTGTTGGAAGTAGCGTCCAAACGATTAAAAAAACCGCGAAACATCAGCAAGCAAGACCGCCTGTGATATCGCTGAAGGAAAAGGGACACAGAAGTGAGCCTGGCTAAATCAGATATGGCTAAGAAAAAAGGTAAGAAACTTACCGAAGAACTCGGAACGAATAAACTCCACCCCGTTCAGGTTGAATATACTTATCCCATCGGCGTTCGTGTTGATATGGACTGGGAACTTCCCGTCGACCTCGAAGAAGAAGACCCCGAAGAAGTCCTCGATGTCCTTTCTTCCCCTCCCACTTACGAAGACCGTATATCCCCTCTTTCCTGCACCTTTAACAGTGAAACAATTTCAGGGGTGAATCCCGCCGATCTTCAGGTACAGTTTCTTAAAGAACTCTCTGTGAACCTCAAAAAGATCGAGCAGGAGGTAGATATCGCCTCAAAGGTCACGTTCGGAGAAAAGGGAGCCGTTTCTTTTCTAGGACTTGGAATCGACCCGGAAACAACCCGACGTCTGATCGAGTATGATTATGACAACGCCGATACCGTTTACTCAAGGTTCATGGGGCTCGTTGAACGTGGTCACGTAACACCGATCGTCACGACTCCTTTTCACAGCCTTCTAACAGAATTCAAATTCGACTTTCAGATTCGACTCCTCATCAGAATGGGCTTCGAGTTCTACTGGCCGCTTTTGAGAAAATATAACAAGATACACGCACAGACTCATGGCGAGAAATACTTCATTGCCGTATTCTGGCTCCCAGAGGGCGCCTATAATGCAAAGATTCTGCAGATCCTTCACCAGGAGTTTGAAAAGCGCTGCAAAGACGAAAAGATCACGCCTTTCCACCTGATCGTTCTGCTCGACTGTGAGCAGAGTATGGAGAAGGAACAGGATCTCCTCATGAAGCGTTGGAACACGCTGCGCCCTGCCCCGACAACGCGTGATATCGTGACCGTGATGTACAAAGATCGCAACTTCACCGACTGGGTGATTGAAGGTCATCCCTCCACAAAGAAACAGCTGGATCGTACCATCGCAAAAGTTGATGCGGTGCTTCGCGACCGCGAAATCGACCATCTTTGGAGTCACTTCGAACCAACGGAAACGCTCCTTTCAACATTCAAGACCTGTATGAACTTCGAGCAGAAGCTGATCAAGCTCACCGAGCTGCGCTATCAGCCTGCCTCGCCAGACGTTTATGTCCGTCGCAAGCTTCTCAAGAAATATGGTATGGAAGAAAATGATCCGCGTCGTACCACACTTAAAGAGAATACCTGCTGGTCCGCCTACCCAGAAACGGATGGTTCACTTGTCCGCTTTCGTGGCTACGAAGAAACCGGAGGCTTTGTTTCCCGCAAGTTCCTCGGCGCCGAGCGCTCTTACCTGCAGACGATGCCCGACGGAACCAAGAAGAAACGAAAAGGAAACCCCATCTGGAAGCCAGCTCTCATGGAGAGCCTCTTTAGGGTTCATCGGGCCATCATCGGCGAGCCTAAGACCTTCATGGGCGGTATGCTCGGGATGATGCGCGAGCTCCTTCCGATCCGTCGTGTCCCCGTAGCGATGAGAAATATCGAAGACTTTCTCGTTGTTATGTCACGCGTCCAATGGAAGGAACACTTCATCCACCATGTCTGTAGTGAAGCTGATATTCAGCTCCGTGAAATGTGCGACGATTATCTGCTTAAGGATGCGCCTGAAGGCGAGGAAGAGCCTGAATTAACGGATGACGAGTGCTGCATCATGGGTCTGGCAGCTCACGCCATCCACCATGCCCATATGGGACTCAACAGTACCGCTTTTGCCTATGAGAATATAGACAACCGGGCTGTCTATGAGAATGTTTCCATGCTCTCCCTGGCGGTTGTAATGGCCATTACTGCCTATCGCTGGAATGATGAAGCGGAAAAAGCAGAAGAACTCTTTAAGATCTTCAAAGAAGAGCTACTCGAGTTTGATCAGTCTTACGTGCGTCACAAGATCAAGAACGAGTTTGGTGTCGACGAAAAGACCTGGAAGCAGTCGATCAAGTCAGAGATTCCTGAAGAAGACGAGCACAACGTGGTTGAGCGTGCGGCGCGTCGTATCGGTGCGAAGTATCTGAGAGGCCTTGGATTCCGCAAAGAGTTCGACCGCAAAGACCAGTATATCTCGAGCGCTACCGGCCACATCTGGAGTCACGAGATCGAGCACCTGAACTATCGCTGGGAGAACGAAGCCTTCTGCGGTCTCATGGAAGAGTAAACGAATCAAGTTTATCGCAGCCTGAAAGGCTGACATATACGTTAGCCCAGGGCAGAGCGAAGCGCCGCCCTGGGTTTGTCATACACAGTCAAATGAACCCTGAAAGGGTTCCACAAATTCTAAAGAGAAGAGTGTTGAACCCTTACAGGGTTCATGTATATATTAATCAGCTACCCGGGGCGACGCTTCGCTCTGCCCCTGGCTATCTGATGTCGCAGCCTTTCAGGCTGCCAATGAATTAAGCGTCAAAACCGTCGACCGACGCGTATCAAGATCGATAACTTTCTTCTTCTGAATTCTTTTCTTAAATAGCTTTAGATGGGATTTCTTCATTCTATATCACCTGCCTCCGGGACTTTGTGGTTCATCCATTCAACTGATCCTGATTTCCCGCTGAAGAACTTGGAACTTGCCTGCGGGCTTCGGAGAGTGCAGAAGCGAACATTCCAGATGGAACAGCTACAACACCAAGCCCTACCAATAGAATGAAAAAAGTGCATACTTTCCCAGCAACCGTTATTGGATAGACATCTCCATAACCAACCGTTGTGAGTGTCGCAACAGCCCACCACATTGCGTGAAAGACCGACGCAAATGCTTCTGGCTGTGCTTCGTTCTCAAAATAATAGATAAGAACTGAAGAAAGGTAGATAACCATTATAGACATTGTAAGGAAGAGAACAAGTTCCTCTTTTACCATCTGAAACGCAATCTGCAGTCTCTTTATCGCCGTATTATATCGCGCAAGCTTTAAGAGCCTGAAGAGCCGAAAAAACCTTAGAGACCTGAGTGCTCTAAGGTCAAAACCCAGCATCAAGAAATACGGGAGTATCGATAGCAAATCAACGATACCATAAAATGAAAGTGTGTATTTCCCCCATGAATCAGAGACCCACACTCTCAAAGCATACTCGGCAAGAAAAATATAGACAAGTACACTTTCCATCCCAACTAAAAGCCGTATAGTTGACTCATCCAGACCAGGCAAGGTCTCAACTGTGAAAGCACCAACGGATAAAACAATTAAAAACTGAATAACATAATCAAACCAACGACCAGCAGCAGTATCACGACGCTCGACAACCACTTTTGCCTTCTTGCGGATCAATTGAATCCTGTGGTTCATCCCTTCACCCCTCATAGATCATCTTTCGTGTGATGCCGCCGTCTATAACGATGTTTGTCCCGGTGACGAAATCATTCTCTTCATCAGAGAGAAACAGCGCGGCTCTCGCCACATCCTGCGGGTGACCTACACGACCTGACAGATGCTGCTCGTGGTCCACATCGCGCAATTCATCTCCGCCGCCCGTATGAATCCATCCAGGACTGATCGCATTCACGCGTATATCAGGTCCGAGTGATGCCGCCAGCGCATGGGTGAGGGACAGCAGTCCTCCCTTCGATGCGGCGTATGCTTCGGAGTTTTTCTCGGACATAATCGCACGGGTTGAGGCAATGTTAATGATACTTCCTCCTCCCTTTCTGAGAGCAGGGACAAAAAGCCGCGCCAAAAGAAAGGGAGCGCGCAGATTCACATTCATCACTTCATTCCATTGGTCGACAGTCAACTCTTCAGGGTCCTTCCAATGACTCTTCCCTGCATTGTTGATCAGCACGTGGACTTCCTCTTCGGCCGAAACAATCGCTTCGACGGAAGGCTCCAGAGAATCAATAAAGGCGAGATCCACCGTTGATGTGAAGATCATGCCTTCCTTGGAAAGATCCGCTGATAACGACTGCAACCCATCGCCGTTAATATCGAGAGCGTAAACCTTGTATTTTGCTTTCAGATAGGCTTTAACGAGGTGTCGACCAATTCCACCGGCCGCTCCCGTAATAATTGCCACACGTTCTTTACGAGCCATGAAAAGGGCCTCCTTGAATACTGAAATTCAAGGCTATTAAGAAGAGAATGATTCGAGAGATCAACCATGATGTCTAATGAGTAACGAACTACTTCCGTAGTTCGAATATATAACCTCTCAACTCAACTTCCTTCGTCAGCAACCCGGGGCTTGGTCAAGCAACTGCTCCCGCAGTTGAAAGATGCTTCTCACGAGACAATTCCCAAAAGGCATGTGAAGCTCTCTGCTAATACGAGCTTCCATCATGCTTAATATCGTTCGCTCCTGATATACATGAATTTGCTCCAGGGTTGTGAGGCATGAATTGTTCTGCGATTCCCTTCTTTTGAAAGTCGCTGAGGGTCGATTGCTTCAATTGTCATCTCTACATCGACGATAAACTTTTTAACCTCATTCATCTGCATCTGTTCCGGGAAGTGGGCATCAATGTATGTTCCATCTCCTTGACCCATGTCTATGGAGGTCTTTACTCTTCCAATTTCTTTGTCGTATAGATCGACTGCCTTTACGACCAGCGACGCCTGAATCGGGGTCTCTGCCACAAGATAGAAAGTGATCCCCTGATTAATTGGATGCGCGATCGTTGAATCGAGCCCAAGAAACTCTGCGATAGGACTCGCTTCGATTCGCAGCTTCTCGGTCTCAGTGACACCATTCCCAATCCCTTCGACAAGTCCCGTCGCAGTGCCGCTCACACTTCTTCCCGCAAATTCAGCGACCTCTCTTGAGCCATCGTAAGCCGCTTCAGCGATTTTTCTCGAACCATCACAGGCAGCAGCGGCCAGGACGACCCCTGCACCAAGGGTCAGTGACTTTAAACTGGAATACATGGAACTCCTCCGGATAGTAATTAGGTATGAGTTGAGAACTTTCCCGACTCTTTCAGGTACAAGAGGATAGACCGAAGAGGGCGCATCGGGGTTTGGAGGACAAAATAAAAAAAGATGTAGGGATGTCCTGGTACACGCTATTCTGTTATATAATAGGCGAATTGTATCGCAGTAGTCCCTCCAAGGACTTCCGAAGTCTCTACATCCATCCACAATTGGATGTTTCCTTGTATTCCAAAATGTTCATCCTGTGGATTAATCTTGAAGCTGTATATTTGAGCCTCTCTTGTCGCACCATACTCTGTTTCAATAAACGGTAGTTCATTGTCGCCAGACTGAACGATAGCCCTTACAGAATTCTCTAGAGTGAAGTTGTGCTGAATATATGGTTCATTTCTTTTTCGCAGGTAATATAGTAATTCAACGAGACGAGGTATTTCAGATTCTGCGGACGCAAACAATTCATTCTCACTCTTTCGAGCCTTAGGTTCATTGTGAGGCGCGTTTGTTCGTGTATCCCAGTAATCAGATAGAACAAGAGTATCGCATCTATATAAAATACGAATACCTTGAGACCTGTAAGGAATGCCTCCTGCATGCTTCGCATAGACAACACTTATAAATGGGTTATTCTTCGGATGAACGACCTTAACCAAGCGAAGCTCGTTTTGTTTTTTTGTTTCTAAAGTTTCAAAGAGTTCCTCACTGCTCTCCCTCGCGGCGGCGGACCGCTGATCATCGAGTCCAAGGCATGGCAACTCATTCTCAGAGAAGACCGTGAGTCGAACAATACTCGTATCATCGATGAGCAATATCACTTTCGCATCCTCCCGGCTTCCGGAAATCATTGTAGTATCTCCGGCTCCCATCTCTGAAGGTAGAATATGTTGTATATTGTCCAGATCCCACTCAAATTCTCCAATCACTCTTTGAGTCCGATTTATCAGCGTCTCAGAGGTCGGAGCATCTTCAGCTATTGCTGTACATCGCATCAAAACGAGGAGTGCCAATATGCACATAGAATTCAGCATAACTTGCTTTTCCATGATTTAGATGATCCTCCTCTGGTTTCCTTTAACAAGAATCCTGGTGATACGGTGTCGAAGCAAGGGGAGTTGAAAGAATGACTGGGAACAGCATGTAAACCGTTGAAACGGTTCTTAGATTTGGGGATTTTCCTATCCGCAGGTTAAAACCTGCGGCCTACGGTAAAGCCTCGCTGCGCTCGGAGCGATTGAGCAGATTCACATGTATGATTAAAGCTATGTATTCCAGAAAGAAAGCCTCGACGTATCCTGAATTATTCATTTGGGATTGTGATATCTAAAACTGTCAGGCTAACAGCGTTATATACAAGTTTAGATTCCAGACTTTAGGATATATACTGTATTCTCGTTCTTCAAAGTATTCTTATCCGAGCACAGCGAGGCTTTACCGTTGGCCTCAGGTTTTGAACCTGAGGTATTGTTGGTGTGGTTTTCTAGAAACCGTTTCAACGGTTTCTAGAGTGATCTTCAAAAGCAATGCTTAGATAAATGGTGCACGAGAGTAGTGGATCTGGATGGATGAAAATGCAGGAATAGTGGAGCTATTTCGAGGCTTTCAGACGTTCGGAGTCGCTGCTCGCAGTCAGCAGATAATGAGCAGGACTCTTGAAGATCACTCTAGACTGCGAACAAGCAAGGCTTGCTCGTAGCAAAGCTGCAGAAAGTCTGCAGCACTCCGAGAATCTCTTTCCGGTTCTGACAGGAGTATTCGAGACAATGTGCGATGGATCAGGAGATCCACACTCCAAAAAAATCATCCTTCATCCTTTCGTGTCATCCGTTTCGCCTCTCCTCACCGGATGACGTACGTCTGACGGACGTCTTATCTACGTCTTACCTACGACTCGAGACGTCCGTCAGACATAGACCAGATATCGGGAGGAGGTCGATCACCCGGTGAGGGTGCCTGTGGTCCCATATTAGCGCTCCAAAAAATAAAGAGTGCATGGATGACTTTATGATAGCAGTTAAGTATTATGCTATTTTTGTCTTGATCTGGAGCAGGCTTTTCCTCTTATTACACTGCTAATCTAAATTAACGGAGATGAGTGATGACCCCCAATCACCAGATGGGAAGCACTACCCCTGTGTCTTCCCCCCCCCCACCAAAGAACTCCGCAGGACTCTTCGCGACAACGATCTTTCTTTCGTTCACATTTACCGCAAACGCGCAGTACGAACCACCGGCCAATTACTACGATACCGCTTTCGGCCTCTCAGGAACGAACTTGAAGAATGCACTTCATGAAATTATTGATGATCATCAGCGCTACCCTTATACCAGTACCGCCACGGATACGTGGGACATACTTGAGGACGCCAATGAAAATCCTCTCAATGTGAATGAAGTCATCACGATCTATAAGAACACAATGCCCTTAAAGTCTGATCACAGTTCGGGCAGCGGGTGGAACAGGGAACATTCATGGCCCAAGTCTTACGGATTTCCCAATGATGGAAGCTGTAACTACGCCTATACCGATGCACATCACCTCTTCTCTGCTGACTGGGGTTATAATTCTTCGAGAAACAACCGCGTGTACGATTGGTGCCTGACCGGTTGCACAGAATATACAGTTGAAGGGTACCCTTCACTTTCAAACTGGGGTTCTGGTTCAGGAAACTCCGGGTCCTGGGAAACCTGGGAGATTCGTCGAGGTGACGTCGCTCGAGCTCTCTTTTATCTGGACATACGCTATGAAGGGGGGTCTCACGGCAATACCGGCTGCGCAGAGCCCGATCTCATTCTAACGGACAACCGATCACTGATTACAACCACAGGAAATAATGAATCGGTCGCCTATATGGGCGTTCTCTCAACTCTTCTTGAGTGGCATAACGCCGACCCGGTTGATGAATGGGAACGTCGACGCAATCAACGTATCTTTGTTTATCAGAATAACCGAAATCCTTTCATCGATTACCCTGAATGGGTTTGTGAAATCTGGAGTAGCCCGAGCTGCGATGGCTCAGCAACTCCGACGACAACACCTACTCCAACCCCAACACCTACACCTTCTCCTACAAATGGTGGAGGAAACAGCGGCGACGGTTCTCCGTGGATCAACGAGCTTCACTATGACAACGACAGTTCCGATCAGGATGAGGGCGTTGAGATCGCCGGACCTGCAGGAACAGATCTCACTGGCTGGAGCCTCATTGGATATAATGGGAACGGTGGTGGAAGCTTTGGATCAATTTCACTTTCCGGCAGTCTCAGCGATCAATCGAATGGCTTTGGAACAAAATTCTTTACCTTCACGGGTCTGCAAAATGGTTCACCTGATGGTGTCGCACTTGTTGATGACTCAAACACAGTCGTTCAATTCCTTAGCTATGAGGGTAGTTTCACAGCAACTGATGGTGCTGCATCTGGACTTACGTCGATTGATATAGGCGTCAGTGAATCCTCCACACAGGCGCTTGGACTCTCGCTTCAGTTGGAAGGAACGGGTAGCCAATATAGCGACTTTACCTGGGCAGCAGCAACTTCAAGTACCTACGACGCTCCGAATGGGAACCAGACTTTTGTCAGTGTTGATCCAACAGCGACTCCCACACCAACAGCTACGCCTACGGCAACCCCTACTCCGACAGCCACACCGACTCCTACGCCGAGCCCTTCCCCCTCTCCAACTCCTTCTCCAAGCCCCTCACCAACAGCAACGCCAACTGCTACACCCACGCCGACCCCTACGCCTTCACCGACTCCGCTTGTGACAGGCAATGTCTGGGTCAACGAGCTTCACTACGACAATGACAGTTCGGACCAGGACGAGGGCGTGGAAATCGCAGGTGATGCCGGTATAGATCTCACAGGATGGTCGATCGTCGGATACAATGGCGCCGGGGGAGGAAGCTTCGGTTCAGTCTCACTGAGTGGAGTCATTCCCGATCAATCCGGTGGTTACGGAACGATTTTCTTCCCCTTTTCTGGACTTCAGAATGGTTCTCCGGATGGCCTGGCCCTGGTTGATAATCTCAACACTGTTGTTCAGTTCTTGAGCTACGAAGGAAGTTTTGTGGCGACAGATGGACCTGCACTGGGCCTTACTTCAACAGATATCGGTGTCAGCGAATCTTCGACCCAGGCCTTAGGGCTTTCTCTTCAGCTCGAAGGCGCAGGAACAGTCTACGAGGATTTTGTCTGGGCTAGCGCATCCACCAGCACTTACGACGCTCCAAACAATAATCAAACACTTGGTGAGGCGACGCCAACACCCACAGCTTCCCCTTCTCCCACACCAACAGCATCTCCCACTGCGACACCTACTCCAACGCCTTCTCCATCACCAAGCCCTACTCCGACAGCAACGCCGAGCCCGACGCCATCACCGACGGCCACTCCTACACCTTCTCCTACGCCCGCCGGTGATCAGACTGTCTATGCCTCTTCTGACAATGTAACTGATGCCGGTACGATACTTGGCGGAAGCTATCTCGATACCCAGTCTGGGGATTCGATCGTAGAAGTTCTAGAAGAAACGGAGAGTGGTGGTAAGCCAAGTCTTCGCCATGATCTGCTCTCTCATACCTGGCTCTTTTCTCTACCATCCGGGTCTCAGACAAATTTCTTTGTTGAAGCATGGAAGACAAACTCACCCGATGGGGATGATTTCGTTTTCTCCTACTCAACAGACCTCATTTCCTTCTTTCCCATGATAACGGTTACGAAGACAGCTGAAGATAATGTTATTCAAAGCTACCAACTTCCTTTGGCAGTGAGCGGTGCGGTGTATGTACGTGTCACGGATACAAACCAGAGTGATGGACAGAATAACCTGGACCGTATCTTCGTTGATGAAATGTACTTTGTGATATCGAATGGAGGTGGTTCAGAACCGACTCCAACACCGACGGCCACTCCTTCTCCAACAGCCACTCCGACGCCTTCTCCTACTCCCTCAGGAGGACCCACAACTGTGAGCGTTTCCTCGATCACTCCATCAACGACCAACGGAAGTAAGGGTCAGAAGTTTGGTGAAGTCTATGTCATCATTGTTGATGACCAGGGAAGCCCTGTAGCGGGTGCAAGTGTCACAGGAACCTTTTCAGGTTCTTTTTCTGAAACGGTTTCAGGAACCACAGACAGTCAAGGAATGGCGACTCTGACTACCACGGTAGAGGAGAAAACACCTACGTACACCTTCTGTGTAGACAACGTTTCAGCAGCCCTTCCTTACAGTCCATCGGGTAACATAGAAACTTGTGATTTCTTTTAAATGAAAATGTAGCGTGTGATCCGATCACTGATGATGTCTTGTAGTCCGGCTGCTTCCAAAAAGGAAGCAGCCGATTCTACTTAGAAACCTGATAGAAGGACACTTATTTCTACTCAACAACAAAATGATCCAGTTCGACAGGGAGAGTTGAAGGTGGTGTAACCACGACGCCTCCGCTATCGAGAGAGAAGCTTCCCGATGTTTGAGGTGCCGCAGCGAATGGTTCTGATACACTTGACTCAAGTGTGAAGCTTCCTGATGTCTGTACACTCGTTCCCGTCGATATCTGAGAATCATTCAGAAAGAGTGCTGCACCGGCAGCGCTTGAAAGCATCAGTATCAGAACAGCAACAATGATCGACTTCTTGCTCATTTGGAAGCCTCCAGGTTATCGAGGCGTTGTTGCATCATTTCGAGCTGCTGACGCAACAGCCTGTTCTCTTCGCGCAGGGCTTTAATTCCTTCCATCGCCAGAGGCATCAGGTGTGTATAGTCCATAGCCATCGCCTCTGTTCCTTCCTCGTTCATGTGGACGACTTCCGGAATAACTGTGGCAACTTCTTCGGCGATGAATCCGAGGTCCCGCTTTCCTTCCTGAGAAGGATGATTCCAGGTGAAGGTTACACCGCGTAACTGATCGATCTTTTCGAGGGGCTCGGTGATATTATTGACGTCATCTTTATAACGGGCCCCGGAGGTTTCCAGAAGGCTGACGCAGCGTATATCACCGGTCACGTCCAGTTCATAGGTGCCGGTTCCATCAAAGGCACCGCCAACACCGAGAAACCCGGTTGAGGCATCGCTAAGGAATGTATCTCCAGTGACGGAAAGAACCCCCTGGACATCCAGCTCTTTACTGCCATCGAAACTGATGAGCGTTGTTCCGACAGTAATCAGACCGTTTGTGACCTTGGACAAACTGTCAGAGTCGTTTTGAAGTTTGGTGGCGCCTATGGCATCGTCGGCAAGATCAGCCCCTCCGATGGTACCGTCTACTATATGATCTTTCGATCCAACAGCACCAGAAATTGTTGAGATCGCAACCTGACTTGAATAGACTGAATCATCGGCGAGATTGCTGGATGTTATACCGCCAAACTCAATGTCCGCACCACTGATCGAACCATCAACAATATGGTCCTTAAAGCCTGCAGCACCAGATATTGTCTCTGTTCCAATTTGACTTGAGTACACCGAATCATCGGCGAGGTTGCTGGATGTTATACCGCCAAACTCAATGTCCGCACCACTGATCGAACCATCAA
>CAYTGM010000010.1:150818-179787 GCA_964437365.1 uncultured Candidatus Sumerlaeota bacterium
TCGGCGAGGTTGCTGGATGTTATACCGCCAAACTCAATGTCCGCACCACTGATCGTTCCATCGACTATATGATCCTTAATGCCTGCAGCACCAGATATTGTCTCTGTTCCTATTAGACTTGAGTACACAGAATCATCTTCTATCGCAGCGCTGTTCACAACACCCGCAGGGAGATAGCCTGATCCATCACTGACGTATATACTATTCGCTGCTTTAGCAAGAGAAGAATCGTAATTGTCGAGGGTATCAGCGTTCTTCGCTTTTCGGGCGAGCACTGAAAAGAGGGAGGAGGTAACACGCTGACGGGGAAACGTGGTTCCATCGGCATCTACCTCCAGCCAGACTTGAGGTTGATTCTCAATAACTGAAGTGAGACTCGCATCCGTCACTTCTACAACGAGGAGCCCGTCGGTGACAGATATCGTGGATGGGCCCCATGATCCCAGTTCTGTACCACCGGTACTGGCATCGAAGAGTTTAAGTGTGACATCAACGGAACCATTGACCGGTGTTCCCGAGTCTGCCAGGCGCCCCTGCCAGGTGAAAGTGCTGGGTGCATCTGCGTTTGAAACTTCTGAAACTGAAACCATTCCCGCCAGCATCGCCAGGATGGCGAAGCGAGCGAAGCGCTGCTTTAACATAGTTGACCTCATCTCTTCTGGCCGGAGCTCGGCGGCTCTTCGGCTTTATTTGTTGTTCTTGACAATAAGGTTTCCGGGATTAGGAGTCGCGGATCAAGCAGAGTTGAATTGCCTTTCGATTATTTGTTTACAAACAGAACAAGAGAAGCTTCCCATTTGAGTTGTAATCCCGGGAATCGAAGTTTTCTGTCGCCGCTGATGGTTTGGAGTAACTTCTCTCTTGCCTTGTGGTGGTGGTTGCATAAACGTTTAAGCAAGATGCCACGATACTACCATCTCCTCATCATTCTCCTCCTCATCCCACTGCTTTCCTACGCAGATCAGCCCTCCATTGTCCCTCTTGGAGCAACTTCCGGCAACCTCGTGAATCCCAGCTTTGAATTTGGGGGAGCGGGGTGGAGTCTCTCCAACCCCGGAATCCTTCACACAGCCGTTCCCTCAGACCCCTTCTATCCCGCTCCCGATGGGTCAACTGTGCTCCTTTCAGATTCAGGGGACTGTACCTCTCAGTTTGCCTTCAGCGCCGTTCAGATTGTGGATCAGCTCGAACCGTTCACTCTCTATGAATTGACAGTGGATGTCTTTCCTCTCGCTGGTGAAGACCATCGGCTTTGGTTTAGGATGATGGACGCAGAAACGGACTTCGAGGCCTTTGACGAGGACCTTTACAGGCCCTCCTTCAATAACGACCAGGAAACGATCGATTTGATTCCCGGTCAGTGGCAAACTATCAGACTCAATTTCTCCAGTAGTGATGTTCCAGCTTATATAGACGATTTCTTTCAGATACAACTGCAGGGGTGTCAGATGGCTGTTGACAATTTTCAGCTCTATGAACTCCCTCTGATTCAAAGCCCTGGAAATATCACCTATTACATCAGCGAAAGTGGTGGAGATGATTCCAACGACGGCTTAAGTGAACTAACCCCCTGGAAGAGTTTTCAGGCTATACGTAAAATGTATTTCAATGCTGGCGATCAGGTCCTGCTGAAGCGTGGCGACCTCTGGAACGAAGAAATGATGATTAGAGGCATGGGAACCTCGGGAAATCCTGTAACACTGGGGTCTTACGGAACCGGTGATCTTCCTCATATAGACACTAACAATCTGGAATCCGGGCGAGCTATTACGGTGCAGAATCCCAGCTTCTGGACGATCAGAGACATGTCAGCGTCCGACTCAAAACTGGGTTTGTATTTACGTTATTATTTGAGTTACGGAAACCAGGACGTCCTGGTTGAAAACTGCCAATTTCAGGATATGGATAGCTGGACTGTAGATACACCGGGCACAAACTATGAGGTGAGTTTTAACACAGCTGTTTTCGTCGGTGGCCGGGTAGCAGGTAACCAGCAGTTCAATACGGTGCTGGATGGGTTAACTGTTCGCAATTGTGGTTTTGAGAACTGCACCGCAGGCTTTCTCGCAGGTTGGTACTTCCCCGAATTAATCTATAACCGAATCACTAATCTTCTGGTCGAAGACAGCTATGCAACAAAGGTAAGTGCAGGCGGAGTGATGGTTAATAGCGTGGAAGACGGGATTATTCGCCGGTTTCGTACTTATGAACCATTGGGTCGAGATGATAACTTTATCTGGGGAAGCACCGGTGGTATTGTCAGCTCGAGTCGGAATATCCTTTTCGAAGACTGTGAATTCTCTGAAACAGATCGCATGTGGTTCAATGATCAGGCAGGAGATGGCTGTGGGCTTGATATAGACGGAAGAAATATTAACGTTACGGTACGTGATACGATCTTCCATGGTAACGATGCCCCCGGCCTGCTCTTTCTGTCGACCTATGCCGTGATAAACTCTCAAGTAACAATTGAAGACAGCGTCATGTTTAATAATGGTCTGGATGGCGCCGTCACCTTTGGTGGGAATGCGTGGGAGATCAAGGCAACGGACGGCGCCGTAAGCGGTCAGTTTGAAAACCTGGGGCTGTACCCTCCGAACACGTCGCTCGGCCATATCTATAATCCCAATCCGGCTCAGGTGTCGCTTTCGAATATCAGGTATCTTGATTACGAGAATGATGTCCTCTCTCGCTCTGATCCCAGTTGGAATTTCAATACGAACGGTGACTTTGAAGGCTGGACTGGCTTTAACGACTGGGACTCGGCTTCTGTCATCAACGGCGTTCTTGAAGGGAGAAGTTCAGGAAACGACGCGTACGTCTATTCACCGCCCGTCTGGATCAATACACATCGCCAGAGAGCCATCACTATTGAGATGAGTGTGGATCAAGGTAACCTGGCTCAGCTGTTCTTCAATCGGGAAACGGATCCACTCTTCGATGGAGAGAAAACCGTTCCTTTTGAGGTAATCCCTGACGGCGATCTTCATGAGTATGAACTCCATCTGCGAGGCACGGACGCGTATCGAGGGATTGTTACTCAACTGAGAATCGACCCAACGATGATCGAGGGAGCGACCTTTAGAGTATCAGAAGTACAGATACTGGATGACGTGACCGAAACCCTTCCATGGTCCCCCGAATCGCTCAGGGCCCTTCGGGTGAATGGGGGAGACATTGCGCTTAGCTGGAAAGATGTGGCAGATAACGAAGAGCACTTCGTCCTCGAGCGGGCCTTCTTTGATGCTGATTTTCAGTGGGTTGCTACATTGCCGGCTGGATCCGAATCATTTTTAGATTCAGAGGCCCCGGAAGACGGCGAGGTCCGTTATCGGCTGCGAGCCTTCAATAAGGCAGGGTTTTCAGCTCCCAGAGAAGTTCTGACAACTGAGTTTTCCGATCAGTTTCTCATCTATTAATCTCAACTTTCGGTATCTTCGCTGATCATGCTCTTGTTGACCCACTCCAAGGGAGCAGGCCAATTTCTTATCGATCATTTGATACGTTGGAAAACTTTCAATCTCTCTCATCTTAGTTTATCAAAGATTTGAAGAGGTTTTTCTCAAAAACAGGATTCCGTTAAGCCATGTCAAAAAAGCACCTTTTGCGCATTGTCTCCTTCAGTCTCGCCACCCTTCTCGTATTCATGACAGGATGTGGATCGAAATCGAGGGCTTCCGCTGATTACACGCTCCCGAAGGTACGCGTTGCCGTTCTGGACGGAATTACCAATTACGAGGTTTCTCCAAAGGGAGACGTGGAAGACAATGGTTGGTGGTTCAGTGCTCGAAACCGCTATAAATCAGCAAATATCGGGATTCAGCTCGGTCAGGCACTTGCCGACGAAATGCAGGGTATCCAAGGTGTTGAGATCTATCCTCGCGAAGATCTTTCTATCTACTACGCCCAGAAGGAACGCCTTCTTGAACGTGCTTACCCTGACCTTGAACCAGCGGAGAGAAAACAGCTCCTATCTCTTCAAGACCCGGTAGATTATGGTCGTTCTCTTGGGATGGACTATGTCGTCACCTCTAAGATCAACTCCAGCTCCACCCTTGTGAATCGAACAACATCGATCTGGCTGAGCACGCTGGAAGCGGAAGTTGCCGTGATTCGCGTGAGTGATGGACAAACCGTTGATTACTGGACCTGGAGGGATTCCGATTACTTCGATTCACAGCTCTCCATGGTTGAGGAATGCGCGAGGGAGCTAACCAGGAAAGCTCGCAAATCCGGCGTCTTCCTGTCAAACAGCTGATAGGCTCACGTCTCCTCCTCAACCAAACGTTCGCTCATTGATCTGTGTCAGATTCACATGGCTGACTGATCATCATTCCGTCTAAACTCTAACTTCGGGAAAGTTAACTTGGCGCGCCGTCGCAGAAATAGAAACCGTCCGTCCTATTCCCCAGAGGAGCAAACGCAGAGGGAAAACGTTGGCTCCACTTCTCAAGCAACAGAACAGGGCTCTGGTAAGTCCGGTAAAGAAGGAACGGAATTAATCACAAAGAAGGTCATTCTGACGGTGATTATTGCGATCTTCGTTATCTTTGAGCTTTCCATGTTTATTATCTTTGGTGCCGGAGAAGAGATCCACTGGAAGAAGGAGCTGGTCTCCATCGAAAGGATTTATGAGCGGGGCGAGTTTGACGAAGCGAGCAGAGAGCTGGAAGGTTTCGGTGATCGCTGGCCAGGAGCAAAGGACACGTTCGGCTGGAACAATAAGATGGGTGAGTATGCGGCGAAGGCAGAACGCTGGGAAGTCGCTGCGGATCATTATCTTCGGGCAAGTCAGATCGATCCTGAGAGAGATAAGGTACACGCTTTAGCAGGTGAGGCGCTTTGGAAGTCCGGTCAGAAGGAGAAGGCGCTTGCTATCCTTCAGGAAGAACTTAAAGAGTTCTCCAGCGCGACGGGAGACCATGATCGGGCGAATTACTACCTGGGCTTATATCTGTTTGAGCAGGAAAGATACGTCGAAGCCTTTCAGCATTTCCAGGCAATCGTTGATCGCGAACAGTGGCAGGATGAGTTGGCACCCATCTATGCTCGTGTGAACGATGAGCTTCTTGAGCCAGTTCGTCAGGAAGTCCAGCAGAGTACCGACTCCTGATCCCGCAACGCACATTTATATTTACTATCTATACGGAGTAGTCAACAGCGGCCATGTCCAGCTTCCCCTTTCTTCCCGACCACAACGACCTGATTCAAACGCGATACGAAAAGGTCAACGCACTGCGCGAAGCAGGTATTAATCCCTACCCTGCGCGTTTCGACGCCAAAGATGTTGCGGAAGATATTATAAAACGGGGTGACGAGCTTCTTGAGTCAGAAGAACAGGTGACCGTCATGGGACGGGTTCTCGTCATTCGTTCCTTTGGCAAAGCAGCGTTCTTTCATGTTCAGGATCGTTCTGGAAAGATTCAAGTCTACGTCAAGAAGGGCGTCACGACGGACAGTGGCTTTGAAGTCTATAAGAAGTTTCTCGACGGCGGCGATCTTGTTGGTGTCACCGGTAAACTCTTCAAGACAAAGACCGGCGAGCTGACAATCGAAGCGGCCGACCTGGTTCTCTGCAGCAAGGCTGTACGTCAGCTTCCTGAGAAATGGCACGGCATGAAAGATGTCGAACTACGCTATCGTCAGCGCTATGTAGACCTTATCGCGAATCCGGAAGTCGCTGAAGTCTTTCGCTCTCGATCAAAGATCGTTTCTGCCATGCGTCGCTTTCTCGACGACAGTGGTTTCATGGAAGTTGAAACCCCGATGATGCAGGCCATCTATGGTGGTGCAAGTGCGCGCCCTTTCGAGACCTACCATAATACTCTCGAGATGCCTTTGTATATGCGTATTGCTCCAGAGCTTTTCCTGAAGCGACTCGTGGTTGGCGGGCTTGATCGTATTTACGAGATCAACCGAAACTTTAGAAACGAAGGAATTTCAACTCAGCACAACCCTGAGTTCACAATGCTGGAACTCTACGCGGGCGGCTGGAATTGTTCCCTGATGATCGACTTCGTTGAGGAGATTCTCCGGGAAACAACAAAACTCGCTTTCGGAACAACGAAGATTACCGTTGGCGAGGATGAAGAAATTGACCTGGCCGATCCAATGCCGCGCCTCAAGATGCTGGATTGCGTCTGCGAAAAGGTCGGAGCCGAACTCGACTGGAAGATGACGCGCGATGAAGTTGCTTCGAAAGTGGATCATCACATTCCGGAAGAAATCACCGCCGGAGATGAAGCCATTGTTCATCTTTTCGAAGAACTTTGCGAAGATGACCTGGTACGCCCCACGTTTATTATCGAGTTCCCGAAATCTGTCAGCCCTCTTTCCAAATCTGTGGAAGGTCGCCCGGAAGTGGCAGATCGTTTTGAACTCTATGCGAACCGTATGGAGATGGCAAACGGCTACTCCGAGCTGAATGATCCCCGCGAGCAATACGAACGTTTTGCAGATCAGGTGAAGCGTCATGGTGGCGGCGACCTGGAAGCTGCTGCTGAAGTAGATGAAGATTATGTCAGAGCTCTCGAGTACGGAATGGTTCCTACCGCGGGACTTGGTATCGGTATAGACAGATTAGTCATGATGCTGACGCGTTCCGCTTCAATTCGTGATGTCATTCCTTTCCCGCTCATGCGTACTGTAAAGAAGACAGAAGCAACTGTGGAAGCAGAAGAAGGAGCTGAGGGCAAAGAGTGACAGCTTCGGCGGAAGGACGTTATCACCTGGGATCGAAGCTGCTGGGTCTGCTGATGGACCTGGTCCTGTTCGCTTTGTTTCTGGCGATCGGGGTACTCTGTCTGAATGTCCTGATCCAGGTGATCGTTCTCATTGTCGGAATCGTCCAAAGCTTCACGGCACCTGTTGATCAGTTTGCTCAAATGGCTCAGCAGGAAATCGTCTCTGGAAAAGAACGTATATCAGGGGACGCCATTGACCTGGTGATAGCACTCTTCTCAGCCGTCGCAGCATTCTTTGCTTACTTTGGCTTTCAGAAGTTCCGACGGAAGTTTCTACACCTCTTTGGTTCAAGCAGCTTTGAGCTCTTTGTGAGTAAGCGGTATTTGCTCGCAAGAGAGGAAAGCCGGCTTGTCAGCTTGATCACGATCGTTTCCGTTCTGGGAGTTGCAGTAGGTACCATGGCCTTGATTGTGGTCCTTAGTGTGATGGAGGGTTTTGATCGTGAGCTCCAGAAAAAGTTTATGGGGATTTTCTCGCATGTTCAGGTAGTTCGTCACCCCGCCTATTTCTCAACACGTGAAATCCCTCTTGAGGAAGCAGATCGTATCGCGGCAGACCTGGAAGCTTTGGACTTCGTTCTTGGCGCAGCTCCTGTAATCGATCATGAAACGATCATTAAAGCCAAAACCGGCAGTGACCGCATGGCTTTCGCGCTCTTTCGTGGTATCGACCCTGAGCGAGAAGGACGTGTTTCCAACTTTTTGAATTATATACAAGATGGAAAAGCCAAGCCAGGCCAGAGGGAAGTTGTAGTCGGTCAGTCTATTGCCAATAAACTCGGTGTCAGAGTAGGCGATGAAATTCGAGCCTACGGGAAGCAGGTGGAAACTCCTATCCGTCCTGTCTGGAAAACCATGGATCTCGAAGTCGTCGGAATCTTTAACAGCGGCCTCTACGACGTTGACGACAAGTTTATCTATACAAATCTCGAGACAATGCAGGAGCTGCTGAGGACTGGAAATAACATAAGTACCGTACGGCTTAAGATCACCGAACCACGAGACGTATCACTCTATCGCGGTCAGATCAACGCCAAGTTGCCACGCGCTTACTACATGTCCACCTGGCAGGATATTAACCCTGAGTTTTTCAAAGCTCTTCAAATCGAGAAGATTGCCATGTCGATCATCCTGCTTCTCATCGTCATGGTCGCCGCCTTGAACATCATCGGCACGCTTGTCATGACTGTCGTTCAGAAAACACGTGACATAGGAATTCTCAAATCCATGGGAGCATCTCGTTCAGGTATTATGAAGATCTTTCTCATCCATGGCTTCCTTGTTGGGCTTGTCGGAACCTCGCTGGGTGTAGTCTGGGGAATCCGTCTTTGCCTTTTCGTTGCCAATGACATCGAAAAGATCTTCATCCTGCCGCCGGCTGTTTATGGTCTGGATAAGCTACCCGTCATCATTGAGCCAGGCAAGATTATCATTATGGCCAGCAGCGCCCTGATCATCTGCGTTCTGGCATCCATTATCCCTGCTATCCAAGCTGCACGATTGAATCCCGTTGAAGCCCTGAGGTATGATTAATGAGACTTTGTCGAGTCTATACGAAAGATATAGAACCCTTCTTTGCTGTGATCCTTCAGCAGAGGATCCTGCGTATCCATGAGGCAGCCAAGAATTATGCTCTTGCTGAAAAGGAATTAACGAACCTGACCGACATGGAGTCCTATCTGGAAAACCTCCCCAAGTCGGAGAAATCATTAAGGCTTCTACTCAAATCTATTTCTGACGACCCTAAGCGACTTGCACGGCCTGCATCTGATGGGAAGCCAACCTTCCTCCCAGGAAAAGACATTCAATTTTTACCGCCCGTCAAAAGGCCTTCGAAGATCCTTTGTATTGGCTTGAACTACCGCGACCATTGTGAAGAGCAGGGCAAAGAAGTTCCCAAGAAACCGATTGTCTTCAACAAATTCAGTTCGTCCATGGTGCCCCATGAGGGTGAAGTAAAGCTTCCACTGAAATACGACAAGTGTGTCGACTTCGAGGCAGAGTTTGCTGTGGTCATTGGGAAGAAGGCCACTCGAGTTACGAAACGTACAGCGATGAAGCATGTGGCTGGCTATACAATCGTGAACGACCTTTCCTGCCGTACTCTTCAGGCCAACGAGAAGCAGTGGAGTCGCGCCAAAGGCTTTGATGACAGCTGTCCCATCGGACCGATCATCGTGACACCCGACGAAATTCCTGATCCCCATAACCTTGAAATATCCATGAAACTCAATGGCAAGACTATGCAGAAGTCAAACACGTCGAACTTGATCTTTCAGGTTCAGGACTTGATCTCTTTTATTTCTCAAGTCATCACCCTCGAGCCTGGGGATATCATCTCCACAGGAACCCCCGGTGGCGTCGGTGTTCACAGGGACCCTCAGGTCTTCCTCCAACCCAACGATAAACTAGACGTCTACGTTGAGCGCATCGGACATCTCGTAAATACGTGCGTGAAGTAGGTAAGAAGGTTCAGCCAATAATTCGAGAGCTGGATTGTGTTCTCCAATTGACTTGAAAACTACCTGAATTTAGTCTGAATTCAGGTCAATAAGGAGAATACCCATGGATCTTAGCAAATCAGTAAAGCCCATAAGCTACTTGAAGGCGCACGCCTCCGAGATGATTAGAGAAGTGTGCGAAGATCAGGCTTCTTATGTCATCACACAAAATGGCGAGGCCAAAGCGATCCTTCAGGATCTCCGAAGCTATGAGGAAATGCAACAATCCATCGCCATGCTCAAGATTCTCGCCATTAGTACAAAAGACAGAGAGGAAGGGCGTTATCAATCAGTAGAAGATGCATTCGCAGATATTCGAAAAGAGATTGAGCGAGAGGAAGGATGACCTTTCGTGTCAGGATACTTGCATCCGCAAAAAAAGACATCGGCGATATCTATGCGTACATTGCATTGAATGATTCAATTGAAAGAGCACGACCCATTGCTAATGGACTCGAAAGTATGTGTTTGTCACTCGAAGATTTCCCGCATAGAGGACACATCGTTCCAGAGCTCGAAAGAATGGGGGTTCAAGCATACTCAGAGATTCACTACAATCACTTCAGGATCGTTTACGAAGTCAGAGAGAAGGATGTCTATATTCATGCCATCCTGGATGGTAGACGGGACTTGCAGAGGATTCTTGAAAGACGAATTATTCGGAGCTAACGATTAAATGGTCAAAACAGCTTGCCAGACTCTTGAGATCGTTGAATTGAGACCGTCCTTTCATCGTCATCAATTCGTATGTAAACTTTCTTCTCCTCTCTGCTCACAAGACTAATCGAGCAGCCCCTCTCAGATTCATAGTTAACGTGCAATCCTTCACCTTCCTCTTGTTCCTCAACAATAAGCTCTGAGGCGATCTCGTTTTCTTTTTTCATGATGACTCTCTGTGAATTATTCAAGGTAAAGGTCCCTCCATAAATCGTAAAGACCCGCGCCTGGGTGGACTCATTAGGGGCAGTGTCACTACCTATAGAGGAACCGATAACATCAGATGATACCATGTAACTCAATTCAGAAAACCGGTAAGAAATTAAGAGAAGCATTAGTATATATATGATTATCCAGTAGCGCTCCTGGGTGATACTATCTATTCCAGTAAGTCTCTGAAAAGACATTCTACAACAGTCCGATCTTATCGAAAGATATCGCAACTTCTTCTTGTCCGATTGTTCCATCGATAAAGACCCAGGTTTCTCTATCTATCACGAAACCTTGAATAAACGTCTCCTCCTCTTGAGATTTTATGCCAAGATCCACTTCCGATTGATGAGGGACAAGCAAGGGAGTACTCAACAGGTAGACGTCTTCTGTATGCAATGACTGGTGCAACCTATCGGAAATCATCTTGTCGCCGTGAAAGAGATCGGGCTTTCCGCCGGGAGAAATGATCAGTACATGGACTTTCTCTTGGAAGTCTCCAGGACTCTCAACCAGATGCGTAGTAAAGGAAACATCAAGTTGACCCATCAGATTCTTCTTTGATTGTGTCGTATAGATTGCGTATTCAAGACAGATAAGAATTAAAGAAAGTCCAATAAGGATTGCTAATCGAGTTAGCAGTTTTCTTTTTTTACTTTCTTCCTTCACCTGCTCTCTCCTCTATTCCACCTATTTAACCAGACGATACAATACCATCCCCTCAACCTCGTAGACCTTCTCCAACATACCTTCCTCCTCAAGGATATCCATTCGCAGCTTACTATTGATGGTGTGTTTTTGCTCGTAGGGAACACGGAGGTAGTATTCAATATCCAGAGAACTCAAATATTCGGCGAGCTTGTTGGGATCTTGTTCCTCCCAGATCTGTTGTATATCCCAGTCGTCCAGGTGAACCAGTGTAATAGAGGGGTCCAACACATAGTGTCGATTTTCGTGGGTGAGGAGTTTCTCATCTCTCAGGTTATCGTTGATGTAATCCCACATATCCACCGCTTCGCCGTATTGCAGCCTCCAGAAGATTGCCGGAGGCATCCCAGGATTTCTGAATGCGTCGAGATTAGACTGGGAGAAAGGCTGGCCCATCACTATACGTGAGGTGGAAAACTTGAATCCAAGGAACCCAAAGGTAAGACCGGGTGATAGACCACCCAGAATAATGATCGTCATGAGTACAACCTGGAGGGATCTGTATATCTTCGTACTCTTCCAAATCAGAAATAGCAGATAAGCAACGCAAACTGTCGCAGAAGAAAACATTCCAATAATCTGGTAGAGATAAAAGTCTGCCAGAAGATAGTTATATGCCAGAAAACAAAGCGACGTGAAACTGCACAGTAAAAAGAGGCCAGCTATCCTTCGGTGCGGATCATTCTCCCGGAAGAACTGGAAGACTCCAAAAGGAATCAGCAACAAGGACGGAAAGAAGAAAGCTGGAAACAGGAGCATCGTCTTATAGGCGTTTCTTGTTTCCAGCATCACAAGCGTTTCCGATAGTCGCTGCTCTCTGATCGGTCGCCACCAGGATACGAAGCTTACCAACCTTGGGAAAAGGGCCGGTTGAACCGATTCTTCTCCAACCCGTAGAACATCAAAACCAACCCAGTAATAGAAACTTGAGGAAAGCCGGTCGGCCAGAGTAGCTGTGCGCTGAAAATCCGGAGAGCCTTCATCGAGTTCTCTTCCCTCTTCAAGCGCATTGTATAGCTCAGCGGTTTTGCCGATACCATCACCCACACGGTACCACTCCAGTTCTGCTGAACGAAGGACATCCGTATTCATTCGTACACTACTTGTAAAGATCTCGGGAAAGAAGGAATAGACTGGATTTCCCGTCAATACCCAGTTTCTTAAGTACCAGGGAGATGCCACAGCGAATCCGATGGCAAATATGACCAGGAGCGGTTTAAGTGACACGGGAAGTCGAAAGTGCATCTTACCTTCATCTCTATTCTTGAGAGCCGTCATGAGCAGACACAGAAAGGTGGGTACCCACAACACTCCCATCAGGTAGTTCAGATGCATAGAAATGGCCGGGATCATGACCAGCCCCGCCAGCGTCCCTTTCCTCGGGTTGTCAAAGAACTGAACGCATAAATTGACAAAACCGACAACAAAGAGAAGGGCAAATGCATAGTCCGAAGCATAGGTAGAGTATGCGATCCCATTTGGAACGGAGCGGAAAAGCAGTGCGCACATCATTGCAATGATGCTACTTCCCGTGATACGTTTAGAAGTCGTATAGACAAGAAGAGTCGTTGCGAGCCCTGCAATAGGGCAAATCAGTCTTTGATGCAGGTCAGTCCAATGATCAAAGAGCATCGAGGAGATCGCACCGTAACTGGAGAAGAGGTGTGGGTAGTTTGCTCCCAGTCCGATTCCAACCTGAGCTTCTGCCTTAAAAGGGAAACCATGCTCAAGAAACGTCATCCTTCCATAGCCGAGATACAGAATGAGCGAGTCCCAGTAGGTCTCTGGAAGAAACACGCCGTGCCAGAATATCGTGATTGTAATTAGTGAAATGAGAACAAAAGCCACCGACCAAAAGAGTTTCTCGTGTTTCTTTAATTCAGCAAGCTCATGTTTGATCGCTGAAGGAACAGTCAGCCAAACCGTAAGTTGAACTGGAAGAAGCGCCTCGCCCCTTTTCTTCAATATTGCGACAGGTATAGCCAGCATCACAATCCACGCAAGCCATGCAACGGGTGTATAGAGGAGCCTTGCCATGGTAATCAGCTCGAAGACAATTCCTGATATACCAAACCCGAAGAGTAGAGCGAGCGAAGTTGACTCAATGAAGCCTTCCCCAACCCTGGCAATCCTGTTAAAGTAATAACCAAGGGCGAACGTCAGCTTCAAAGCAACAATCGCCTGGAGAACCTCCAGAGGTTTCGTGTTTTCGAGGGAGAACGTAAAGGGCTGGAAGAGTGCCGAAAAGACACCGAGGGGCTGCGCTGGGTTGTGCACTAAACCGAAGTGCTGCTTCATAAAAACGATATAGACAGATACGGCCCAATAGGTAAAGACCACGGCCACTGTTCCCGAAAGAATCGGAAGAACTCGAGAGGGCTTACGATCGGTCATCTTGACGCGCAGGTGGTTTTCCTGACCCCTTCTCTGGATAAGGAATTCCAAGCTGTTGACAACGTTCTTCAGGAGTCATTGCCGGTCCCAGCACAGGAGGTCCATAATTATAGACGGGATACTCAGGCGCAAATTGTGGCTGAACTTCACCAGAATAGAATTCCGTTGGAGCAGTTGCTTGTGGAGGCGCAGGTTGCTGATACACAGCGGGCTGATCCGTAGAGCTGGGCGATGGTTCCTGTTGCTGAGGATAGGACTGTTTAAACTGCTGGGACGTTGATGACGATGCACTTGTATCCCAAACATGCTCCATATCAGGAGCCACCGCGTTAGAATCAAGTCCGTAAACTGGGTAACCTGGAGTTCGATACCAGGTTCGGCTGACTTCAGTTTCGTCTGTCTCTTGATGTTGTTCCTGTGGGTCCATCGATCAGGACACAGCCTCCTGAAGCAGTGCGAATAAGAGAGGGAACATCAATTCATGATGCCCCGTTATGCTATATCCATTTCCACCGGTCTTCGTCGGTCGTGCAACGACATTTGTATTGGATCGATAATGCTGTATCATGTCAAAGTTGACGGCGGTAAAGTTTTTAATCTCATCACCGAGATTTCTGGCGACCGTTAGTGCCTTGAGAAAGACCTCTGGCAAGAGAACTGCAGAACCAAGGTTTATGACCACACCGCCATTGTCCAAGTCAGGAAGCTGTCCCGCAAGAATTCTGAAGTCTGTCATGGATGCTCCACCAAGGAGCTCGCCGTCAGCCTGAGGATGTTGATGAATGATGTCCGTACCAACAGCCACATGAATAGTTGCTGGACAGTCTTTCTTGAACGCTGTCGACAAGAGTGACAGATGTTTATCTTTACCGTCGCCCGCACTAATGGCTTCGCCAACTGCAGCACCAAAACCCTGTTCGAGTCCGTTGTATTTATTGAGTGCTCCGTATATACCCTCAGCTGTTTCTCGAACCATACCAAAAGTTCCATCAGCCAAACCCTTTTCTACATCTTCGCTGGTATGACCAAAGGTTGAGATCTCAAAATCGTGAATTGCCCCTGCCCCATTCATGGAGAGTGTGCTAATCCACCCGCGATTGATCATCTCGCAAATAAGAGGGGAAAGCCCGCACTTAATCGGGTGAGCTCCCATCATCAGGATGATTGCCTTTTCCTTTTCGATGGCTTCTGATAGATGACTAACGATGCGTGACAAGTCTCGAGCTTTCAGAATATCTGGCAGGGTTCCAAACCAGTCAGCGAGAGAGCCACCCTTCTCGGGAACTTTTGAAAGCAGAGAATCATGAACTTTGCTCTCGCGACCTTTGATGGAAATTGTTTTGACCGACTTTAAATCAACGGGGTTGCGTCGTTTCATCTGTTAGAAACCTTCTCGATTCAAGACTTTGAACGCATATTGTTGAGAGAATCTTCCCGTGGCAATGGCAGATTCTATTGATTGAGTTTCCCGTTGCTGCTCAGTGGCATCACCGGGACTCTCTCACTAGAGAATTATCTCAGACGAATTCTGCAACGACAGGGAGCGCTAATTTTGATTCTGCAATCAGTTTACTGGCTATCCCTGCTCACTATCTTTTATTATGCTCTCTTTGAAGTGCAGAGACACCCAAAGATCCTGCTCTTCTATAGACAGAAGAGTGCACTTTTCTATCTCTTCTTTTTCCTGAGTTTACTTTGTCTATCGGGGGTCTTCATGATCCTCTCCGTAGTCATTGGCGAGGGTGGCAGCTCAACGCTGAGAACCAGTATTGTGATGGGGGGTGTTATCAACCTTCTCGTGGCAGCTGGAGTATTTCCCTTTGCGTGGCATTACGATCAGACTCCGCGCGCATTTTCACCTTCAAAAACCATCGTACTTTTTGAGGTTCTCGGTCTCTTCATCATAACACCGATTTGGTCGTACCTTTCTTTTTACTTTCTGAGCATGCTCTTTAAGGCTGAGGCGGTTGAGAACAGTATTGTAGATCTGATTGATACCCAGGGAAGATTAATCGAGTACATTTCTTTCTGTTGTTTTGCTTTGTTTGCCGCTTTCGCAGAAGAGATAATTTTCCGAGGAGGCTTTCAGGGTTTACTGGAAAAACGTAAGCTTCCTGTCGGCTTTGCTATCACTTTACCCGCCTTCGTTTTCGCCTTGGGACATGCGGGCTACGTAGAACCGTGGGGAGTGAAAGAACTTCAGATTTTTGGGCTCGGTGTCATCTTCGGCTTTGCAAAATATAGACACGGACTCATTGTTGCAACGAGCCTTCATCTGATCAACAACTTGCTTGCCCTGCTTGGTGCACTAATAATTCCGATGACTCCATGAGTCTCGATTATCGCGATACTGATACTGAGAATGAGGGCGATAATAGTGGTCCCGTTGCAATCTCATTGACAATCGTTGTGTTCGTCGCTCGACAACTTTCACTTTGCGCTCTTCATCAAGATAACCCCGATTAGATACTCTCATATAGTACGTACCTTCGGGCAATTTAATCTCTACCGGTGTTCTTCCATAGTACCGGTTATCGATATAGACATCTGCACCGCGGGGAGAGGTTGAGACTTCAAGAGTTCCAAAGTGCTTATAATCCGGGCGGTCATGACCGCTTCCATGCCCAGGCCGATATCCCGGCTTGTGGCCGTAATCTGGCCTGTGTCCATAGTCTGGTTTATAATCAGGACGATATCTGGGTTCGACAAATATTTGTGTATAGTCTTCTCCAAAGCACGGGCGGGGAGGCTCTGGACGTCCAATTTCGACGCGCAGACTAAAGTTCGATCCGCGCTGCTTGTAGCTTCTCTGATAATTCTCATAACTGAAAGAGAGAGAACCGCTCAGTCTTTCTCTCACCTCTGGATAGCCGCCTTTGAAGACAGGATAAGGATTCCGAGCATCACATTGATAATCGAAATCTGGTCTCCATCCACGCTGAGGAGAGCTCATCGCAACAACCCTGAGCGTATCCCATCCTGCACCCGTAGCTTTAAGTTCATAGCCGCGGTCGGGTAGAACCTTCACGCGTCCACCGCGCAGGAAATTATCACGATCGTAGTAAGAGGGAAAAATCTGTCGGGTAATTCCGTCGCCATCAGTGCTGTAGACATAAACCCAGGCATCTGCATAGGGCTCAATATAGATACGCACCCGTTCTCCTTCAAGGTAATGTTCCCTGTCTGTCCACAGCTTCACAGGGAGCGGGTGACACCAGTTTGGTGAAGGAACGACTTGAACTCGCGGAGCTTGAGGGTGGTTGACACCAACGCGAACATTCCTATCTATTCTTTGTCGGTGATCCTGAGCTGAGATCTCGGTGACCATAAAAATTGCGAAGGCCAAGATCAAAAAAGGTAGAGCTCTCATCGTTTTTCTCCTGCCGGGGCAAATCAACCTGTAAAGAAGACTTGAGCTTCTGAGCGGTGGTTTGTTGATCTTTTTTCCCTCAGGGAGCCTGATAAAGCAAGAAGTCTGTTATGAACACGATCCTCATGTACCATTACATCGATGAGCCTCCGTCCGCAGATCGCTCTCACCGCGGACTTTATGTGCCCCGTGCCGAGTTTCGCTCCCAACTCAAAGAGATGAAAAACCTCTCACTCACAGCTGTTGATCCAGACCAATATGACATGCATTTGAAGAATGGTCACAAGAAAGAGAGGACCGTCTGGATAACCTTTGATGACGGAAAACGCGATAACTATACGAATGCCTTTCCTGCTCTCAAGGAGGCAGGGATGATAGCAACCTTCTTCGTAACGGTGGATCCCTGCCTGCAGGAGAAGAAGGGATATATATGCAGGAGTGAATTGAAGGAGATGCTCGATGAAGGGATGTCTATAGGATCTCACACACTATCCCACCCCCGTCTCGCGCGCATTGAAGCAAGCCAGCTTCGAGCAGAGCTGTTCGATTCCAAAAAGAAACTCGAGGATTTTCTTGGAGTTGAAGTCCCCAGCTTCTGTTATCCCTACGGAAACTTTAACGACAAGGTCGTTGAACTCGTAAAAGAGGCCGGCTATAAGCTCGCCCTTTCTACTATACGCGATAATAGAAACCATGAGGCCGATCGGTGGCGCTTGAAGAGAGCGATGGTTCAACCCGGACGCGTTGGTTCGCGGTTCCGCTATACATTCTCGCCCCTCTACCATATTCTGCATAGCTGGAAGAACCGTAAGCGCTGGAAGAAGCGGAGAGCTTCAGCAATAAAATGAAAATCCTTCATACCAATATGTTGAGAGGCTGGGGTGGACAGTCCAATCGGATCTTTGTTGAAGCAATGGGTGCAAAGGAGAAAGGTCATGAAATCGCCTTTGCCATACCCCACGATTCAAAGCTTGCAGATAGAGCGCGATCCTCGGGAATGATTGTCTGGGACAACTACGTCATGAAACCACCAGCACAATTCTGGAAGTTCCTCCCAGACCTGAGGCGCTTTCTTAAGGACGTCAAACAATGGAAGCCAGACCTAATCCACCTGCATGGAAGCCAGGACACCTGGCTTGCAGTCATTGCAAGTAAGTTTCTCGGAAAAGACTGCCCTCCTCTCATTCGTACAAAACACAATATTTTTGACTGGAAGATGCACGGAGCCAATAAGTGGCTATACAGAAACATTGATGCCTATTTAAGCATCAGCACCTTTATAGACGACCAGCTCGAGTCTTACGAACCTGCGCGAAAGCAGCCTCGAACACGAATCTTTTCTGTCCCCGACCTCGAAGGTATCAATAATGCAGAAGGTAACTTGAAAAACGAACTCAAATCAGATGATAACCAGTTCGTTTGGATCAGCACCGGGCGCATGCGGTCCGAAAAAGGATTCGATATCCTGTTAAAAGCTTTCGCAGAAGTCCTCAAAGAACGTTCTCACGCTCGACTTGTACTTGCTGGAAGTGGAAGTGACCGTGAAATCCTTGAAAATCAGGCTCGTGATCTTGGACTCCTTGAGAAGGATCGGGTGCGTTTCCTCGGCTTTCGCCAGGATGTTCCCGCTCTCCTGAAGTCTTCTGATGCTTATGTTCTGGCGTCTAGATCCGAGGGGCTGGGCACGGCGATTCTCGAAGCTCTGGCGGCTCCTCTTCCTGTCGTAGCAACGCGTGTTGGCGGCATTCCAGATTCGGTACGTCATGAAGAGACTGGGCTTCTGGTTCCCTCAGAGGATGCCAAAGCACTCAGTCAAGCGATGATCAGAATGATGGACGAGGCTGATCTGCGTGAATCTCTCAGCAAACGCGCACAGGAAATGATTCAGGAGGAATTTACTCGGGAGGTTCTGGTGGATCAAACCTTGACCTTTTATGAGAAAGTGCTCCAATCCCACCACCATGGATGAAACGATCTCACAACTGGGCGAGTCCGAGCTTCTCAAACGACTGGCCCCCTTTCTTGCTGAACCCACTGAGGAACTTCCTCTAGGGAGCGGTGATGATGTCGCCATCACACCTGCCTTCCCAAACCGGCGCATTGCCTGGACGATTGATACCATGATCGAGGACATTCATTTTCGCTGGTGGGATCATCCCCTTGCGAACGCGGAAAATCTCGGCTGGAAGCTGGGGGCTGTGAATCTCAGTGATCTTGCAAGCAAAGGCGCTAACCCGAATTATGCACTTCTCTCTCTGGGAGTTCCCTCCAGTACTCCATGGGCACACATTGAGGCCTTCTATACGGGACTGACTTCCATTCTTGAAGAGTTTGATTGTCTTCTTATCGGGGGCGATACAGTCAGGTCACCGAAGTGGAACCTGTCTTTGACACTGGCGGGTATATTACCTCCGGGCTATACCATAGCTTCTCGTGACAAAGCTGCCCCTGGACAATTTCTCTACGTCACGGGTTATCCCGGGGAAGCAGGTGCAGGCATAGACATTCTGGAAAAGAAGATCGACCTGGCGGATCCTCTCCACAAAGAACGCCTTGTTCGACGTGCACTCGTTCCTACCCCGAGACTGAAAGTGGGATCGAAGCTCGCCTCTCAAATCCAGGATCTGGCGATGATGGATGTCTCCGACGGTGTGGTGAATGACGCCGAGCGACTGGCCTCACGCAGTCAGGTTAGTATTATCCTCGAGTCAACGAACTTTCCAAAGTCTCAGGCTCTTGAAGCCGTGACCGACTGGACCGAATACTTCCTTTACGGTGGCGATGATTACGAGCTTCTTTTTTCAACAAAAGAGCATGTCGAAGGGTCCAGTATCCATCGCATCGGCAGAGTAGAGGAAGGAAGCGGCGTCTGGCTTGAAACGGAACTGGGCGAACGACGCCCTCTCTCCTCAGGTGGCTTCCAGCATTTCGCGGAGTCAGAGAACGATGGGTGATGACCATTTAATCCGCGAAGAGCTCGATGTGCTTCAGTCCGATCTCGACGACGAATCTCCGGAAATCGTTGCTTACGTTATAGACCTTTTGCTGAAAGACGGGGCTCTGGACGCTCACCAATCCCCGATCATGATGAAGAAAGGTCGGCAGGGCACGCGCATTGAAGTTCTTTGTAAACCCGACGACCGTGAACGCTTCATCACACTCCTCTTGAAAGAAACATCAACGTTGGGAGTGAAAGCGAACCGTATAGAACGCTACTCTCTTCCAAGAGAAATAAAAATCGTCGAAGTTCGAGGAGAAAAAATCCGCATCAAGGTTTCTCGTCTTGATGGGGATGTTCTCAAAGCAAAGCCCGAGTTTGAAGACTGCCGCAAAGCGGCAGAGAAACTGGGAATAGCTCTTAAACAGATTGTTGAAGAGGCGAAGGCGGCGTGGGGGGTGGAAGGGAAGGGCTACTCCTAAGACTTCAGGCTATCGGCTCGCTCATTGTTTTGTCTGCAAAGATCATATTCTATTCATCAAGGCACCCAGCCTGAAGGGCTGACAGATACGATAGACCGGGGCAGAGCGAAGCGTCGCCCCGGGTTGAGCACGGTTAAGTCATTTCAACCCTGAAGGGGTTGCACAAAGGATCCCTCTAACCCCTCGATGAGCCATCTCCACGAAGAGTCGCTTCATTGTCTATTGATAGAGAGATTGTCGAACCCTTACAGGGTTCTATCGTGTTTGGACCTTTTACCCAGGGCGACGCTTCGCTCTGCCCTGGGCTATCTTATCTCACAGCCATTCAGGCTTTAATGCGGCAAGTAAGGAATCCTATAATAGGGCGAAGAAAATACAGTTAGCCTTCTTCCATCTTCAACACATTGCCAAAACGTTACCCCCTTAAAACTGGAGCAGAAATTCACCGAACATTACCCTACCTTCCTGCTTTCCTCCTGCATTCAGCCTGCTTCCAGCCTGCATTCCGTACCAGGATGGAAACAGCATGGAAAGAACAGAAAACCACGTTATTAAGGTCACTCTCGAGCTAATTCGCCGTTGCTCACAGGCTGCAACAGTCACCTCTCACCGTTCAGAGCTTAGCGAGGCTCTACCGTAGGCCTCAGGTTTTAACCTGATGGTTAAAGCGTCCCCAATGTGCAGAAAAACCGTTTCAACGGTTTTCCAAGAGTAAATTCTCGATGTCATGGTTATAGAATACGAAACCCCCGGATGACTTAATACGTCACCCGGGGGATAGATCTATACAGAAACGAAGTGTGCTGTGATCAGGAAGCTTTCTTGAAGATCAGCGTCGCGTTGTGTCCGCCGAAACCAAAGCTGTTACTCATGACATAAGATGTTTCCATCTTACGAGGTCCTTCGGTTACGTAGTCGAGATCACAATCTTCGTCTTTTTCCGTGAAGTTGATGGTTGGTGGAAGTGTATCGGTCAGGAGCGTCTTGATACTGGCAACTGCTTCGATTCCTCCGGCAGCACCAAGCAGGTGACCGGTGCAGGACTTCACAGAACTGAGAGGCATTTTCTGAGCATGGTCGCCGAAGACGGCCTTAACGGCGAGCGTCTCGAGCTTGTCATTCAGCGGAGTACTCGTTCCGTGTGCGTTGATGTAGCTGATATCTGAAGGTTCGATTCTGGCATCTTTGATCGCCATCTTCATGGAGCGCTGTGCGCCTTCACCTTCAGGAGCAGGAGCCGTGATATGAAACGCGTCGGCGGTCATACCATAGCCGACGATCTCGCCGAGGATGTTCGCTCCGCGAGCCTTCGCATATTCGTAATCCTCAAGAACGACCACACCAGCGCCTTCGCCCATGACGAATCCATCACGATCAGCACTGAAGGGGCGACTCGCATTATGAGGTGAGTCATTGCGTGTTGAGAGTGCCTTCATGTTGGCGAAGCCAGCAATGGCCAGGGGAGAGATAGTGGACTCTGCTCCGCCTGCGATCATGGCCTTCGCTTGTCCACGAGCAATGACCTTGAAGGCGTCGCCGATAGCGTGTGTGCCGGTGGCGCAAGCTGTCACAGGACAGTTGTTCGGGCCTTTAAGTCCTAGAGAGATCGAGATCTGACCGGTCGCCATGTTAGCGATCATGCGAGGAATCAGGGTTGCTGCGACTTTAGAAGGGCCTTTTTCGAGGAGAACGCCAACCTGCTCTTCCATGGCATAGAGACCGCCGATACCGGATCCGACTATACAGCCGAAATCCTCGGCACCTACGTCTTCGACTTTGAGTCCTGACTGTGCCAGAGCTTCTTTGGCAGCAAGAAGACCAAACTGGACGAAGGTTTCAAGTCGGCGAGCTTCTTTGCGATCGAAGTGATCGAGGGGGTCGTAGTTCTTCACCTCGCAGGCAAACTTAACTTTGTGCTCGACGGGATCGAAGCGGGTGATGTCGCCAGCTCCGGATTTCCCTTCCAGGAGTCCATTCCAGTACTCTTCCGTGGTGTTTCCGACGGGAGTGATTGCTCCCAGACCTGTGATAACAACTCGACCTTGTGACATATGATAACTCGCTTGGTAAATTGTAGGAAAGGCTCCCTGGTTGGAAGTCAGGGAGCCTTCTGATCTAAACTTTCAAACGGTACTCTGGCGAGACCAGAATTATCCGTTAGACTTTGATTCGATATATTTTGCTGCATCACCGACAGTTTTAAGACCTTCTACGTCTTCGTCGGGGATTTCGATATCAAAGGTTTCTTCGAATGCCATGACCAATTCCACGATATCGAGGGAATCAGCACCAAGGTCATCAATGAAAGATGCCTCAGGTGTCACTTCGTCTTCGTTAACTCCTAATTGGTTAACGATACATGATTTTACTTTTTCATCTACACTCGCCATAAGAGTGGAGCCTCCTGAATGAGCTTTAGGTCTTTCGCTGCGCTCTCGGTTCAGGATGACCGGAAACGGTTCAGCCTGTGCGCTTAAAGGACCATTGGACTACTGACCCTTGTCCCTGAGCGGCAAGAGAAAAACATCTATGCTGCACAGATCCAAGGAATAAATCTAATCAGTCCTTTACCTTTTCTTTATTACGGTTCTTTCGGGCTTCTGAAAGTTCCTGATGAATCTCCCGGGCCTCGAGAATTTTATCGTCGAGACGTTCGATGGCGATCTGTCCCGCGCGTTGTCCTGCTTTCACAAATTCTTTTTGGGCATTGACCAGGTGTTCGGTCACTTCGAGAGGCAACAGAGCGATCAGGGTAGACTCGGCGTCCTTCCGGGCTCCACGAATCATCTGGGAGATCTGTTTCATGGAGGGAGTAACGACCCGATGAGTACGAGAGCTGTCAGATTCTTCTTCGCCCCAGGAGGATGTTTGATCGGTATTTTGTGTGTCTGTAGACATAGTTTGATTATTTTAGTGAGTTGAGTCACGACTTTAAAGCCGTTGGTGGAATAAAGAAGCAAATCCAGAGCCTGAAGTCGAGGAGAGAAAAAGGCTCTAGGGTCCGGATTGACGAGCCATCTCCAGCATCGAGCGGGTCTCACTGGTTTTCTGGTGGTTCGTCCCCAATTGCTCCTCGTAAATCCGAAGCGCGAGCTCGGCCTTTTTCACAGACTCCTGTTTCCTGCCCGCCCCCCAGAGACTACGTGCCTCGTTGACCAGCTGCTCTGCATGCTTGATCTGCTGGTCTCTCGAGGGAGAAGAATCTGCCGGAGCCTCTGGGGCAGCCTGCAGCTTCTCCTGCTCTTTCGCTTCCTGATTGTCCTTCAAAGTAGTCACCATTTCATCGTATCGCTGCTTATTCTCAGCGGCCCCAGAAAACACCGGAAGGAGAGCAAGACCCATGAATGAGAGGGACACCAGCCCAATGCCGATCAAACAGACACCAATACCCTGGATGACCATGGCGCGGACCGGAGTGGGGAGAAAACTCGTCACGGGAGTGACGACAGCAAAGATGAAGTCTGTTATTTTCTCGTCAGGAGTGTGTTCTTGTGTTACCTTCCTGAGTGGGTTGAAGATGCAGGCAACCCCGCAGGCGATTGTATAGAGCAGTACCAGAACGATCACGATGATCACCAGGATGACGGCGGCTCCGCCCCGGACTCTTATCCTCGCCAGAAGGTCGAGGTAATCAAAATAGACAGGATCAAGCATGGCCAATCAACCTCCCGAAGAGCCCTGTGCCGCCTGGATCATGTTCCTCACCTCAATGGTCTTTTGATGATTGTCGCCGAGGGTTGATTGAAGAACCTGATAGGCTTTCTGTGCAAGTTGCAGTGAATTCTGCCGGTCACCAGCAGCCCAGTACTGACGCGCCTGATCGATATATCCATCGGCCTGGCGGACTGCTGCCTGCTTGTGTGGATCAGTGGGAGGATCAGTTCTAATCTGATTGCCCGTATTTCCTGTAGTTGTTTGAACGCTGGACTCCGAGTTTGCTTCGTCTATCGAGGACTGGAGGGCCTCATATTCCGCCTCGATGGCTGCGACCTGCGGATCAGTATTCTCCCCCATTTCACGTTCATAGAAGAGGAAACCCATCGCCCCCGCACCAAGAAGCATGAAGAGGCCGAGAAAACGCGTGGCACCGAGTCGAATACTATCAGGGAAGACGCGAGTAAAGACTCCCACGAAAGCGAGCAGGAAGTCCCACATATCCTCATCATCACTGTAGTCCTTTCCCAAAGTACGCCGAGGAAAGAGAAGGCAAACACCTCCAACAATGACAAAAGAGAGTGCTCCGGCAATGAGCAGGATAGAGACGAAATCGACATCGCCGCGTCCGCCGCGGATTCGAATACGACGTCGTGCAAGAAGATCGAGCAGATTGATGCCCGAAGATTGCAGGGTAACCAAGAGGTTCATTGTCCTGGGACTTCTTTCATTTTGTAGATGGGAGAAAGAAATCCCAGGGAGCTTAATCAATCAAGTGAAAATATTCATCTTCAGGTTATAAGTCGAAGGGTGAAGGGAATCAGGTACTCTTCCCCTTCATTTGCTTTGATCGCTCCAAGAATCATCCCGACAATCCCATAGATAATCAGGAAAGGCAGCAGGAGGAGCCCGATGCAGAAAAAGGAAAGAATCCCCACAAGGATTGCCCAGAGAATAACGGTAATCTGGAAATTTAAGGCCTCTTTGCCGTGAAAATCGATAAAGGGAGATTCGTCCTTCTTGATCAGCCACATCACAAGGGGTCCGATAATATTCCCAAAAGGAAAAATATATCCGAGAAGACCGGATAAGTGAATTGCCATGGCATATTGTCTTGCCTGTTTCTCGTCCATTCTTCACTCCTGAACTTGTACTGTCTTTTCAACCAATAACATTACATCGTAGAGGAAAGTTTATTCAGTGCAAGCAAAGGGTTGCTCAATAGGTCATCACATTGTGAAGCAAAAGATAAAAAAGTATCGTGAAAATACCGATGAGAACCGCAGACTGAATCTCGTTCAAGATCTGCACCCTAACAAACATGAGATACAGGAAGAAGACCACTAAAGGTGCCAGAAGAAAAATGCTCGGACCGCTGAATAATAGTGAGCCAACAGTCGCCATTCCAAGCAATAGTCCGGCACAAACGAGCTTAGCCCTTTCCTTTGAGACTTGACCGCTTAACTCAGCAAGTTCCTTGTGTATATAAATACCGTATATGAGCCCTCGAGCATCACAAAGATAAATCAATTCGTTCGGGTGATCGAAGTAGTATGCCTTGATCTGTATTTCGATCGAAGAGCGATCATCAGAAAGGAACAACACCTTCTGGCCTGTCAAATCCTGGAATTCGCCAAACACCCCGGCTGTCCCATTGCGATGATTATATGACATTTGACAGGATGGGTTAAGGATAGCTTGGTACACAGACATATGTGCTTTTACTCCAGACAAAGGTGGGGAACGAAGGGATATATCACAGTACTTCTTCCTGTAAGATGATCATGGTCTCAATACTCGCTGTCAGGACAACCTTTGGCTATCCAGTCGGCCAGAGATGTACCCAGCATCGTCATACAATCAGGTGACATAGCACCCCAGTCATTTTGGTAGACTGGTGATTCCCTGCCAGATTTAAGGAGAAGCGGAAAGCTGCAAACACTCCCAATCAGCAAATACCCCGGAGCGTACTGCGCAACCTCATAGGTTTCATTTCTCTCTGGAATATCCTCAATAGGATAGAGCTCTACCAGGTTAGCATGAACGCCGTTGGATTCTTTCATTAACTGTCTATACTCAACTGGTAGTTCAACGTTCATTCGCGTTGAAAGCTCATCGAGCTGTCTGTCCAGCGCGGGTTCTGCCAACTCGATAATATCAGGTATTCTCTTTACAAGCATCATTCGTCCTTAATAGATCTACCATTTCTTATCATTACTTTATTAGAGTTCGGCACCTTCGATCTCAATTTTCCCTGAGTTAATTTGCTTCGCTAGAAGTTGCGCAAGGGGGTAAATGAGCGAGAAATGATCATGTCCTTCCAGTCTGTAGAATTCAACAAGTGGATTGCTATTAATATCCAGCATGTACTGTATAGAATCCCAGTTTCCGTCTTCCACTCCCTCAAAGACATACAACGGTGTCTTGATATCGTCCAGCCAGTAATAAGGAGATCTTATGAGTATCTCATCTTCATCATCAATATCACAATAGATGAATCGGCCACCATACTGATCAGCTGCTGCGACCGGACCCAGGGAAAAGACAGCTTTGAATTTATCGGTAGACTCCGCCACGAGCATCACCATCGTTCCTCCCGTACTGTGACCACCCAGGTATAACTGATTGCCATCTACATAAGGTAATTGCTTCAGGTAGTCAGCAGCAGACAGTATATCGTTAGTCTCTCCAAGAAATCCTTCTCTCCGACCTGGGTTATCATTTCCGCCTCTTTGAGAAGGAAACATCATGACTATACCGGCCTCACGAAAAGGACTCGCTGATTGGTCATTATACTCACTCTGAGGAGTCCAAACATCACCGATAGAGTTATTATCTCCTCCTGTAATCCAAATAATGGCGGGGCACTTTTTCCCGTCACCCGGATCTCTTGTTATATAAGCAGCGAGAGGGCCAACCTCCGAATCATAGCGAATAAGTTCGAAATCGCTTTCTTCCGGTGGTATATCGGGTGGACCTGCATCCTGACCCTGAGTGACAAGGTTCGTATTAAACTTCTCTCTCGCCTGATTGAGCGTGAGCGGAAGGTCTGCTGATTGCTCCTCAAAAGGATTACAACCGGTTAGACCTATGACTGCGAACAAGAGAATGATACGGTATATCGTCATTTAAGGACCTCTCAAATATTTTTCTCTGAGATTATACCCAGCCTGAACCAAGTGCGACCCAGTGATCCATATCACGGCTCACGTTACCTGTCTTTGTCGCGAAGAGAGAAGAATATGACTGGCGTTTTCTCCGAATGAACCACCAGAGGAGAACGGTCAGCCACAAGCCGATAGGAGCTGCATCGAACAATCCTCGCTGAATAATCGGCAGGGGAGGACTTCCCTCATGAGGCGTTCCCTGAACCGCCATCTGATAAAACCAGTAAGCAATATAGACATTTGCGAAGAAAACCCCAATGCCTATCGTGGTAAAGACTGTGGCGAAGAACCAGTTGATGGCTCTGGAGACAGAGATTTTCTCCATACTTTTCCCCCGAGAAATGTGTGAATAATAATTTTAGTAACTCTACGGAGCCATTCACTGTCAATAACCTCGTTTGATTTCATGGAGATACTTTTAACAGTATTCCAATGACTTCTTTGTCAGTCACCATGTCTTATGCGACAAGCTCCAGCCATCTTTTAACGATCAATTCTCCGTAATCTTCATCCTTCATTTTATAGGCACCAAGTGCGTACCCGTCATTCATTTCGATCAAGGCTGTTTCCCAAGTTTTTAGAACTCCAAAGTCGATCCCGTATGCAGCATACGATTCGCCTGATCGGTCAAGGGACTCGACCGCTTCTTTTACAACCTCCATTGAAATCGGAACATCAGGATCTCCGTCGTAGTGCGCAATGTGTCTAATTTCGGAATCAATTATATAGACACGATACTCCGAAATCCATTCAACGACTTCTGAGTATAGAATCTCGGTGTGCTTCGAGACATCATGAAAGAAATACAAATCTGCCCCGGATGAAACGACTCGACCTGTGAATCTCTTCTGCAATGACTTTGGCTTTACGAAAACAGGTTCAAAGTATGGACTCTCAGTCAAGGTTCTGAGTTCCTGGAGAGTACCTGTCCAAATCCGACGATAAAGTAAGCTTGAAAGTGATGAAGGGTAGCTGTTACTTTGGGGTGGAGGTATTTCTAATTGTCGGAGAGCCCCGTGAACTGAATCAAGGTCACCAGCAACGAGCGTTTCTCTTGAAAGCGGGAGCCTCCGTCGCTGGATATCCTTCTTCGTATACAATGAATAGGGAATAGATTTTTTCTCAAAGAAACGAACGAGGAGTTCTTCTTCAATATCCAGCCCTCGCCCGGTCTTTTGTATGAACGCTTTTTTGATCGAATGTTGCATTTAATCGCTCGATTGTTCCGTTAAGTAAGGAATGCCTTCTTGGCCTCCTCACCCTCAGATGTCAGAGTGTACCCGCCAGATTCTTTGGAGGGCACGATCCATTCTGATCGAATGATAAAATCTAATGCTGTATCCACCTGAGTTCTTGACGATGGAGATGTTTCGATTAGAGGTAGAATACTCCCCAATCGTATATCAGCTCCAGCTTTGAACCCAAACATATCGAATACTTCAAACACTTTCCTGATCATTTCTGCATCTGGTCTTTGTTTAGCTTCATCTATTATCATGTCTAAATCTTTCTAGAACTGTTTTGGTCATTCATCTATTGAGTTAGGCAGTCTGTCAATTGTGTATGAGGCTTGTATCCTGGGTCATTATGGCCTCTTTGTCGTTGTCAGCGAAGGCGATTCTCTATGTCAATCATTGCTCTTTGCTGCTGTAGTCGAGGTAGGTGTGAAGCTTCCGACAACGACAAGGACAACGATTGTTTTGATTGATAGTGGCCTATCGCACCCGCTGCCGGGGTGCGGTATATATCGTCCATGATACCCCGGACGATGTCCGGGGCTAAGATTGTTTCGTCCCTCCCGGGACGTTGGGGTGTTGCCTCCCCCCATTCTCCCTTGTCGCTCTCAGTAACCTGTCGGCTGATGCCCGCGCGAAGGTGGAAGCGGTTGACGTTATCGGCGGTTGTTTCTTTGCTGATCGTAGAGGAGACGCGTTCTCAGAACTGTGGTCCCGATAGCGATGCTTTGATGATCGGCTGTCGGCTTTGAGACGACATACCTTTTCTGGTTTGGCGGGAGATTCATTTGGGGGTAAAACGCAAACGAGCCGCTCATGGTAATTGAGAGCGGCTCGTTTGTTGAAAAAT
>CAYTGM010000011.1:0-166260 GCA_964437365.1 uncultured Candidatus Sumerlaeota bacterium
ACTATTCTACAAATCTATATGTTCGCTAAAAGTGGAATTGATGGAGGCTTTCGCATATATTATGGGGTTTTCACTCTACTAACCTGCTTCGGCCCTTTTCTTCTTTTAGGGACCGCTATTTGGGGATATTGGTATCTGTCTAAGAGTGGTTTGAAAGTTGGCTTACTAGGTGTATCTCCTTCTCAACCGGGATAAGTAAAGTTTAAGAAGTTCATTCAAAGGAATTAAATCTTGGGTCTCATCGTCGTTGAAGATATACGTGAAGTAGCAGATTATCACCGATACTTGAGTATTTCTATATTCCTGCATATTTTCATTTCGTTCCTTCTCATCGGAGGACTTGTTCTTCTCCAATCCTTCTTTCCCTTGAATGACTTCGAAACACCGAATATTATAATCACTATTGTCTCCTTTAGTCTAGTTAATATTCTGATAGCAAATTCAATTGCTTATTTGTTTCTCTTTGTCCGCCTTGTCGCTGCTCTCGGAGCTTCCACACTGACTCTAGTCCTTGCTGTTTTGAGTCTTCTAATGCCGTGTATCGCTTTCATCTGGGCGTTGATTGCATTGAGACAGGGAGCAGGTGTCCTCAAGAGGGCGGGCTATAAGGTAGGGACATTTGGGATTTCAACATCAAAGATCGATGTTACAAGCAACAGGCCTTCGCCATGAGAACTCGAGTGGAATTCGAATCAGAAAAAGAAGTTCTCGCCTATCTTGAATCCAATAGCGATTTGTCGCGCGCTGTCTTTCAGTCCTTGAACCTCGACGAACTTGCATCACACCTTAAACAGTCGAAGCTCTATGACAACGTCCTTCTGGGTTGTACAGCATCTGCAGAGACTCTGGCGCTCTTTAAGGAACCTCTCGTCTTTCCACAAATACCCAATCTTCCTTTTAACCCCTTTCGCTCTTCGCTCTATACAGCAGAAGAACTATTAGGCGCTTACGAGGTCGGCAACCCTGAAAGTTACCAGCGCACGGTCGATGGGGCCGTCTATAAAAAGTACAAAGCACAAGGCGGAGCAGGAGCGGAGGATGTCATGGTCTCGCTCGCGAAACGATTGCACGATCACGCCATTGAGGATGCGCTTCAGGAATTCATTAAAGGGAAACGACTCGTCGCCATCATGGGTGGTCATTCCATGCTCCGCAACGACCCCATGTATCTTGAAGTGGCACGTCTATCTCGGGACCTGTCAAAGTCTGGGTTCTTTCCTCTCAGTGGCGGAGGACCAGGAGCCATGGAGGCCACCCATCTCGGAACCTGGTTTACTGACTATACAGACGAAGAGCTGATCGAGGCTGTGAAATTACTCGCTGAAGCGCCGCTTTACAAGCCGCTTGAGAAATGGCTGGATACAGCATTCACGGTGATGAATAAATTTCCTCGAAAGGCTGACAGAGAACCTCAATGTCTTGGCATTCCGACCTGGCTGTATGGTCATGAGCCGCCGACTCCCTTCGCGGGTCGTATCGCGAAGTATTTTGCCAACAGTGTGCGCGAAGAGGGCCTCCTTGCCATTGCCATGAACGGTGTTGTCTTTACACCGGGGAGCGCCGGCACGATCCAGGAAGTCTTTCAGGATGCGACGCAGAACCATTACAAGTCTTTCGGCAAGGTAAGCCCGATGATCTTCTTTGGAGAGAAGTTCTGGACCGAAGAGAAACCTGTCTATCCTCTCCTGAAGAAACTGGCAGAGGGGAAAGAATACGATCAGTATTTGAGTATATCCGACTCGAGAGACGAGATTATAGGCAGGCTACAAGATTACCGAGAGGATTCCCGGTCCTGATCTTTCAACCACACTTGATCGATCACCAACCTCAACTTGAAGGATGAGGCCTGCGTTAAGGCCTCGCTTCGCTCGGAATGGTTGGGGTTTTAATTGTGTCATGAATGGTGTGCTCGAGCATCGGATGTAACCAGGAAAAGATACCTAATGAAGAGATTTTGTTTTCTACCTCAGAGCAGGTTTTGACCACTACATTAAGACGCGGATTCAAGTACCCGCACGATAATCGGCAATACAATCTTTGGTTAATACAATCCTGTTGTTTCTACGAACGGAGCGAGGCATTACCGCTGATAAACTCCAAGATCCCTGAAACTGTTGCAACAGTTTGTGAATTATTGAATCAATCGCCGACCTCAACCTAAAGGATGAGGCCTACGGTAATGCCTCGCTTCGCTCGGAATGTTTGAGGTTTTGCTCTGGTATCGAAACGGTTCAGAACGACGGGCCTAAAGGACGAAGACTGGAGGCGATGCAGGTCTCAGGTTTCGAACCTGCATTATCAATCGCAATAACGTGCATAGATTTGATTGTCGGAATTAGGTTCTATGGATAATTAGAGGCCTGTTTTTCTCCGAGCGAAGCGAGGCACTACCGTAGGCCTCAGGTTTTGAACCTGGAGTTCGAGATGTGTTCCTGATGGGTCTTCCTGAACTGTCAGTAGGATCTATGTGTCTGCATAGAGGTGTTTTTTTCAGAGCGAAGCGAGGCATTACCGTAGGCCTCAGGTTTCAACCCGAGGTTGATGAATCCCCGCCACCCCTCGAAACTGTTTCAACAGTTTCATGGCCCAGCCTATTAAAAGATTGCCTCCAATCCAATCGGTATTTCAGATTGTATCATCATTGAAATAATAATTCGCATCGAACCTCGACCAGGATGACATCGAAAGGAATCATTTATGTCAAGGTATAGCTACGTCTCTTGCCATGTTCACTTTGTCTGGAGCACAAAGAAGAGACTTCCTCTTCTCCATGAAAACGCTTCAATTCGACTTCATGCCTTTATTTCTGCTTACTGTACTGAGAAAAAAATAGACATAAGAAAAATGTATATAAATCCTGATCATATTCACATTCTCATTAATCTTCCTTCTCATTTATCCATTGAAGAGATTGTCAAGCTCATCAAAGGTTCCAGTTCTTATTGGATTAACAGAGAAGGCTTAACTTCAGAAAAGTTCCGTTGGCAAAGAGAGTATGCTGTTTTTTCTGTATCCCGATCAGTATTGCCAAATGTAATTAGGTATATCGAAAATCAGGAAGAGCACCATAAGAGGATGTCCTTCCGTGAAGAATATATCTTCATGATGAAAGAAGCGGGAATGGAGCATGTACTTGAGAGGTGCGGATTTCTCGAAGAAGAGGAAGAAGAATATGGAGATCAGGATAAAGAGATCTATCAGGACATTGAAACTGTTGAAACAGTTTGTGAATTATTGAATCAATCGCCTACCTCAACCTAAAGGATGAGGCCTACGGTAATGCCTCGCTTCGCTCGGAAGGTTTGAGGTTTTGTTCTGGTGCCGAGACGGTTCAGAACAACGGGCCTAAAGGACGAAGACTGGAGGCGATGCAGGTCTCAGGTTTTGAACCTGCATTATCAATCGCAAGAACGTGCATAGATTTGATTGTCGGAATTAGGTTCTATGGATAGTTAGAGGTCTGTTTTTCTCCGAGCGAAGCGAGGCACTACCGTAGGCCTCAGGGTTTTAACCTCGAGTTCTAGATGTATTTCTGATGGTTCTTCCTGAACTGTCAGTACGATCTATGTGTATGCATAGAGGTGTTCCTTCCCGAGCGGAGCGAGGCATTACCGTAGGCCTCAGGTTTCAACCTGAGGTTGATGAATCCCGGCCACCCCTCGAAACTGTTTCAACAGTTTCTCAATCCCCCTGCAACCGTTTACCAAGATCCCCCTCACCGTAATCATCTCGTTTCAACCTGCTTCTATCCTGCTTCCTACCTGCATTCGAATGCAGGTTCCATGCATGTTCCAAGCAACTTCCAAGCAGGTTGATCAGGAGAAAATGCTCGATCCACGCCTGCCTAAGCACCATCAATTCGCAGGAGATGAGAAGAATCAACACTTACGAATAAGCCTGTGAAAGCGGTTACAGAAGCCCGGCACAAGCTTCTACAGGCCCTAAAATAGATGACCCGACAAATGTCGGGTCTACAAGAACTGATGAGGCGGGACTACGACTATACAGACTTAAGAAGATCCGAAACCAGCGATGCTGGAATGTAACCTTCCTCTTCTGTGGATATCCCAAAGATAAAACCGTCGGGGGTTCTGAAGCTCAGAGATCTAAATGTTTGATGATCGGAAAATCCAATAACTGGTATATCCATCGAGACCAGCCGCTTTGCAAGGAATACGAAGTTCTCAAGAGTGGCATCCCAGTGCACTTCACGAATCACACTTTGATCGTTTTTCTTCCTTGAGTCAGAGGGCACTTCATTCAGCCTCAGACATCCGCTAGCGTTTCTCCTTCCGGGAGATAGGATGGTATGATTCTGGAAAACCTCTAATTCGTAGAAACCCATTACGTCATTAAGAAACTCTGTTGTTTCTGCTACATCCCTGACATTTACCTCGACGGATTCGATATCCAGAATAGAAAGTAGACTGATATTGCTGCCTCCAGGCTTTCGCGAGTAGTTTTGAGGAGAAGAGGTTTCCTTTAATAAGAGTCTGGCACCATGCGGATCGAGTAGAGATATATATTTTGTGCGATCAATCTCTTTGAGATCATAAGTGGCATGATGTTCTCTTAGATGTGCACGCCATACATCCAGACTTTTCGTGGGAATTCCCAATACAATGGCAGAGATACCAGATTTAATTTCGCATCCTTTTCTATCAAGAGAGGTGTTACGGTATCCAATACATGGTATATCTCCTGAAGGGTCATGACTGAAGTACAGATCGTACCCGCCATTCCCCTCACTCTCCTTTTTTCTTTTGTTCATGCAAAGGCTCAGGACTCCCCGATAGAAACGCGTGGTTTCTGAGGTCTCCTGGCCTTCGATAACAATGTGATGAATTCCCCTCAGCATGACTACGCTCAACCTTGATGCTGATAGCCGCCATAGTATCTCACAGGAGACCACAGAGGGAGCGCATCAGGTAGAGGAGGTGGACTATACTGTTTAAAGTCCTTCTGGGCAAAGACGATCTCGCCATCAACAGCGGTCAGGTCTGATTGGAGCGACTTAATTTCATGATCGGGAACGCTGAGGTAGTCTCTATTCAAAATGACGAAATCAGCAAGCTGTCCCGCTGCAATCTCGCCTTTAATCCCTTCATGTCCGGTGGACCAGGCGCTGCCCACGGTCCATGCGTATAGAGCTTCTTCGCGAGTCAAAAGGTTCTCATCACCGTATATCTGCATTCCCCCCAAAGAGCGCCCATTGCAGAGCCAGTCTATACTGAGCCAGGGATTGTGAGAAGAGACACGTGTGGCGTCTGTTCCGCCTGCGACCGGGAGTCCCATATTCAGCATACGGCGGAGTGGTGGTGTTTGCCTCAGCGCTTCACGACCATAACGACGCGCAAAATCCTCTGCCTGGTAGATGATTCTGTTCTGAACGGCGAAGCCACCGCCCATCTTTGCCAGACGTTCCATGTTCTTATTAGAAACAGTTTCTGCATGGTCCACGAGAAGTCGAGGTCCATTGTCCAGAGATCCTGATGCTTTCCTCCGAGCATTCTCGTATGTGGTCAGAAGGCGATCAATCGTTTGGTCGTACGTCATGTGCTGACGTGTCGGCCAGCCGTTCTCTGCCAGAAGATCGACGATCGGCTGTTGAACACTCTCTGCATCTCTGTCTATATCAGGGTAGGCATCGTTAAAGATCTCGTAATCATAGGCTGCCCAGCAGATGTTTTCTCCGGCGCCGGTCAAGTAGAGCATATTATCTCCGTGCCCCGGCTTGTGTTCTTTCACCCAACGACGGTAATTGTCAGCTTCCTGTCCTTTTACCTGCGGGAAGGTGTTTAAACTTGTTCTGATCTTCAGTTTACCCTGATCATTCAAATGCTGAATTACGCCATAGGCGTCAGGGAAAACCATTCCTCCACCACCACAGTCACTGACACTTGTAATACCAAGTGAGTGCATCTCTTTCTGAAAATATAGAGAAGAGTTAATTTGATGATCGCGAGATAGCTTGGGTCCGTTTGAGATAGATTTATAGAGGATCAGACCTGATGGGTCGGCAAAGACTGCTCCTGTTGGTCGGCCGTTTCTATCGTAGGCAAGCCGCCCACCGGGATAGCTCGGAGGGTTGGGTGAATCATATCCGAGAAAATTCAAAGCTTTTCTATTTAGCAAAGCATAGGCGTAGAGATACATCACAAAGACAGGATGGTCTGGCGCGATATCATTTATTTCCTTAAGAGTCGGCATGCGGCGTTCTTTAAATTGATACATCGAGTATCCGCCGATGACGCGTATCCACTCTCCTTTGGGTGTGCGCTTTGCCTGTTCCCTGAGCATTTCAAGAGCATGCTCAAGAGAAGTAACTCCATCCCACCGAACCTCCATGTGAAAGTTCAGTCCCTGCCTGACGAAGTGTATGTGTGAATCATTCAGACCAGGAATGACACGTTTCCCGCGTGCATCAACAACTTTAGTGGCAGAGCCGATGTATGGTTGTATATCGGCATCTGAACCAACGGCAAGAAACTTATTGCCTTTGATGGCGAAGGCACTGGCTTCCGGTTTTCTAAGGTTCATCGTGGATGCTCGTGCATTTTTAATGACGAGGTCCGCCGTTGTTCCTCCTGAGTTTGCTCTCACGCTGTTTCCGTGGTTGCTTGCGCATCCTGTCAGTGGTGCGAACGCTGCGGCTGCCGCCCCTGCCATCGCTCCCTTGACAAAGTTTCTTCTGGATGTCTTTGTTTTTTTCATGAATGCAGACCTCATCTAATTCGCTTGATAATATATGGGTTGGCTCGGGAGGCGAAGGCCCATCCAGAATATGATGTGATGGGCCTTGATGTTCCTGATTCTGTGACGTCTATATCGGAGAGCAGGATACAGCTTCTTGTTTAGTGGTCGCCACCTTCAGTTGCACCGAACATTCCATATGCGTAGTCAATCCCAACACCGTATGCACCTGAGTGCTCACGTGCGATCGTGGTAACAGGTTTGTATGTCTCCTGACGCGCCCAATCGCGCTGCCACTCGAGCATGACCTGCTGCCATGTGACTGGAACGGCACCAGCCTGAACCATGCGCTGAACCGCCATGTCATGAGCCTCTTTACTTGTACCACCACAGGCGTCTGTAACGATATACACTTCATAGCCTTCCGCCATTGCTTCAAGCGCAGGCATTGTCGCACAAACTTCGGTCCAGAGAGCGCCGATAATGAGCTTTTCATTTCCCGCACGTTCGATTTCTGCGACGACGCGTTTATCGTCCCAGGTGTTCATGCTGGTACGATCATAGAGAGTGTGATCAGGGAAGACGTTTACAACTTCGGGGATCATTGGACCTGAGAAACTTTCTGCCGCAACGGTGGTCAGAATTGTAGGTACATCGAATGTCTTGGCTGCTTTGGAAAGTGCCTCGACATTGTTTCTAATCATCTGTCGATCATGAGAGTGAACCCCGAAAATCATCTGAGGCTGGTAATCGATAAGAACAAGGGTAGAGTTGTCGGGGGTGAGGAGATTCAACTTTCCATCTTCGTTCATCAACTTATTTGAGCCATCATGATCATCAGCGACGGCTGGTTTGTTGGGGCTCAGGGATAGTACCCCTATCAGACCCGCGAGGGCGATCAGAGCCCAGGTGTACTGAAGTGTCCTGCGTGCTTTCATGGTTCTTTCCTTTAGGAGAAATGAAGTTGCCAGTTCGTCTGGCTGATATGAGGTATAAGGGAAGATTCCACAGAAAGCTAGAATGCCCTTGCTGAATTATTTGATCAATATTGCGGAGGGATAAGCGGTTCGTTTTCGGGTCTGAATGTCGCCGTCCAATGTGTAGATCGTTTAATTTGGACGAAATCAGCCGCGAAGAAGACTTTGTACCGTTCTTGCAGAATATTAGATGAGTGCCTCCAAATACGACATAGACGCTGATCTGATTTGAACAGCGGGTTTTTGTTAAGTAGATAATTTATTCAGGTAAGGTTGAGACGAATGACTGCAAAGCTTCTTACCCCTGATGAGTATCATCAGACAGACCCTTACGGAGGGCGACGCTTCAAGCGACTTGTGCTTGGAGAGGACTTTGAGCTCGAAGTGATCGCGGGATGGACCGATGCCCATGTCAACGTCTCTCCTTCGACTCATCATCGGCTGATGATCTTCGAAGGCTGCGGTCCCTGCCCGAAAAAAAGTCGGTGGTGTATAGACAGTGAAAGCTATGAGCCTGAAGGATTCCCCGGTGTCTTTATGATCCCCTCGAATTCAAACGCAGAGTATGGATGGAAGTCAAATCAGGGACTGATTTTAAAGCTGCTCTTTCCAAGAGAAAGTTTTTCGGAGAAGTTCGGCCATCGCGAGGAACTCACGGGTGAAGTCGGGATTCTTCCAGGTTTCTTCAGTTATGTACCTGAATTGAGCAGTGTTGTGAAAAGAATGGCGACGGAGGTGGAGATACCGACATTGGGGTCTGATCTATATATGGATTGCTTACGCCAGCAGACGCGACTTCTGATCTATCGTTCCTTTGCCAGAATAGATCCCGCAAAAGGGAGCTCTGAACCAATCGGGTTCGCAAAGCTTCCGCAACGAACCCTGAAAATCATCGAAGACTTTATGAAAGAAAATCTGACGGGTCGTATAGAACTGGATGTTCTTGCTGAGATGACGCGAGTCAGCCGCTATGAGTTCTGCCGGCTCTTCAAGCGAACAACTGGCAAGACGGCTACCGCAGCGCTTAATCTCTTAAGAGTGGAGCGTGCACAGGAATTGATCCGCACCGAAGGCGCCATCAAGACTCTGGCAGCCATTGCCGCCGAAAGTGGCTTCGCCGATCAATCACACATGTCCAGACAATTTAAACGCACACTCGGCTTCAGTCCAGGACACTACCTGAAAGAAGTCGTGGCGGAAGGATCCATTCCTGCCCTTCATGTTTGAGTTGCGCTGAATACTCCCATTCTGCTGAATCATTCATGTAAATCGGTAGAAGAGAGGGCATTCAAAACCTTGAAGTTTTTTCTCATTATCCTGACCTTTCTGATGACGCCTGTCGCCCTCGCTCAGCCACCACTTGCCGATGAACTCCCGGAGAACGAGTACGGGCGCTTTCTCACCTCTCCTCCTTCTCAATTCGAAGTCTTGAAGGACGCCGTCTATCTCAACTCTCAAGAAGCAAACCTGGAAGATGGCGAGAGAATCGTCGGTGTCGTTTTTCCCGACGGCGCCTATGCCTTTCCTCTCAGACTTATCAGTTATCATCACGTGGTGAACGAAACCATTGAAAACCAGCGCTATGCGGTGACGTTTTGCGTGATGGCAGACTCTGCTGTTGTGTATACGATTCCTCCGGAAAGTTCGCTGATTGTTGGAGGTCTTCTTTCCGGTGTTCTGGTTCTGAAGGATGAGTCATCAGGGAAGCTGTACCCGCAGATTTGCAATGCCCCTGTAACGGAAAATATACAAGACGACTCTCTGGAAGTTTCCCATGAAAGCTTTATGACCACCTGGGGTGACTGGAAACGTCTTTATCCTCAAAGCAAAGTCCTCGCTCCCATAGAAAAGTATGAACTTCGCTACGAAGCCTACGACCGCAAGCCAACGAAAGGCTTCGCTGCCAACCCGGTGATGAATCCAACGATCACACGTCGTGACGAACGGCTCCCACCCGGTGAACTGGTGTTTGGTATTGCGAAGGGTGACGAATCATATTGCTGGACTGTGGCGTCTATCAGGGAAAAGGGAGAGGTCGTTGCCAAAGTAGACGGCAGAGAAGTTCGCATATCATGGAATCAGGAGTTGAAGACACCTGATCTCGAGTCGGAGTTTGATGGCTATGCATTGTCTGCTTACTGGTATGCCTGGTCGGGGTTTTATCCTGATACGATCCTTGTTTCAGAGAGTGAGGAGGATAAGGATGAAGATTAAATACGCTGCTTTTCTTCTGGTGATCCTATCTATACTGACGGGCTGCCAGGATGCCCGGACGCGAGAGAAAGTGAAAGCAGCGGAAGAGCTATTACGCGAAGGTGCGGTGGCTGTTGAGTCAAAATTCATCGATGATTGCGGAGCGCAGCTTATCTCCGAGTTTAATTACTTTCCGGCAGAGCTTACAACACCGATTGGCTACCTGAAATCACCTTTACTGGATCCTTTTGGAAAGAACGGAGAGGTACTTCACTTCATCAACCAGCCGGATCATGTGAACGGTTCCAATTATTTGATTGTTTCTCGCGGTCCCGACGGAGACCTCGATCTTTCCAGCTGGCCGCACAAAGAGCAGTACTATGCACCTCTTCAGTTACCTCCCGGAACGGCTCTCTTATATAAGCCTGATATACTTTCAACAAAGACAGCAACTCAGGAGAAATCTTACGCCGGGTTCTGGACTCATCATGCACAGTCCTACACTCTGGATGGAGTTGAAAAGACAAACCGGTCTGTATCTGTCTCGACAATTCCTCACAGCCTTGAAAGAGGCTCATCGGTCGACCCTTTCGTTGAGTATCTTGTCGACCATGACATCTCCATCTACGATCCAACCAACGGACTCTACAGCGACGGCGATATCATTCGGGTCAGAGGAGGATTGCTGGGGAGTAGGGTTGATGCGAGGGAGCCGTAAAGAGTGATGTATGGATAAGGTAAGCAGAAGAAGAGGAGTCTAAAGGAGATCTATCATGCCCGGATCTCAAATTCCTTCATAGCTATACGTGCGTATTATAAGTAGTGAAGGGCTAATTCGACTTGAATTTGTTTTCCCGGTGCCATCGGAGAAATTCTCTTTCAGGTAACAGCTTCTCCGGAACTGATATACGTGTACCTTCAATAGATTTTAGATAGTTTGATAGCTCTGTCTTGCGAAACGCCATATAGAAATCTTTGCTAACTAAGAGATCATACCTCTCGCCTATAGAAATCAACCCTTCGTCGAATGCCTTATGACACAGAGAATTGAGACACATCCCATTCTTTGGATTCAATCTGTTCTTCTTCTCTATATGCCACGGGATAATGTGCGCTGCTTCAAGGAGTTGTGGATGTGTGATTCCAGTAATTGCACACGCCCCACCATAGGCACTTAAAACTGATGCACGAAAGTATGCTTGATGGGCACGTGTCTTCACCGCAGTCGTGTAATTGTATTCAGTTTCAAGTTGTGATTGTGTTTTAATTTCAATGCTATCGTGTTCTTCTTCCAACGTTAATACACCAACCCAATCGTTCCATAGATCAAGACTAACTTTTATCATTCTATCCCAATCAGCTTGAAACTCTTTCCAAACCTCTCGGTCGAGGTTGCTCGCGCTAGTAAGGCCTTTGACACCTCTCTCTATCTCGTTTTCATCAAGCGAGGTTAGGTTGTTTAAACGCATCGATACACTTGAAGGAGTTCTTTCAAGCGCATTTGCGAGCTCAATTATTTCCGGGGAACGAGAATGCTGTCGACCGAATGAAATTCTGCAGTATAGATTCACTGCAAGGATTGTTTCTTCTCGTGTCCACTTCTTTCTATCATTCGAAGGTTTTGCCATTCTCTTCCCGTTCGTCCTAATACGTTTTTCAATAAGAGATAGTAAAGATCACATTTGTCTAGTTATCATCATCTTCAACGAGAGTCCAAATCCGCTTCATTGGTAGATCAGCCTTAATACTATCGGGAAGTTTGTCGTAGTGCTCTTGTACTTGTTCGATAATATCAGTCGAGTCCCAGAGTCGGATTTCGAAGTATTGGTGCTTTACCTCTGATTTTACACTCCTCCGATAGCCACTCCAACTAACGAACAAGCCAAGGTCAGCACCGAATACTTTCATCACTCCTCTAAGCTCTCTTACGACTCTAACATCTTGTGGGTCTTGAGTTGCCTTTACTTGTACGCATAGACGTGGTTGTTCAAAGCCAAGTGGACCTTTGCCAGCAAGAATATCCACACCTCCATCTGGGCCGGGTGGCGATACTTCCACCTCGTAGCCTTGAGCTTCCAGAATACCCCCGATCAATTGCGACATCTTGTGATCTGGGAAGTTCTTTCTAATGAAGTTTCGAATCTTGTCTGCTGTATATTGGTCGATATCAATGTCGCCGATCACATTGTTGTCGGATTCTTCCTCAGATGGTTCAGAAGTCCGTTCTGTATTAATGATGTTAGGTGGAGATTCGCCTTTCAGTATTGCTCGAACTCTTTCCTCTGAATTATTTCGCTTGATCTGGCAGACGGTCATTATGGATCCAAGCGAGTTCAATATGTCCTGTGGAAAGCGATCTCTTGGGATATCTTGATATTCCCAATTGACCGGAATAGTATGTCTACAATCTTCAGGGTTTTCTTTTTTGAACTTGTATTCTCCAACGACGGTACCGAAGGAAAGTAAGCTTCCACCCCTCATCGGCAGGGCGATAAGATCACCTTTCTTGATGCGATTGGCGAAAGTCCAAAGTTGACCTGCACGGCTTGCAATGACATTTGAACTTTCCTCTGGAAAGATCTCACTGCATGCTTGCTTGAGTTCTTCACGGTCATTAAAACGTGATACGTCTGGAATTGGTTTGAAACTAAGGACTGCCAATCCATTATCTAGAGCAAAGTCTTGCATTGCTCCATTTGTTCCCGCGCGCACCATCCATAATGCCATTTTTCAAAGTCCCATAAAATATGTTTTGGTAAAAATCACATGCAGCTGTTTGCGTGTCCAGGAATACTTTTCATTGATCAGACAAAAGTCTACTGGAGATATTTATAAACCATGGTATTGATTAGTATCATCAAAGAGGATAGTCTTGAATGACGGAATATAAAGAGCCATCACAAAAAGCCAATCAAGCTTCTCCCCCTTCCCCCTGGAGGAAGCGGCTTTCTATTACCTACCTCACCCTCTACTGGCTCGTCCTTGCTTTCCTTTTGGTCATGTATCTCTTTGTGGGGGATACGTCGGCTTTTGGCGAGTTCTTTACCATCTTTCCCGGGCTGGCGTGGGTCGTTGGTCTCATTCCCATGGCGATGCTCCTGAAGCCTCTTGTCAATACACGACAGCTTCTGGTCGGGCTTGCCGGGATTGTTGTCTTTCTGGTCGCGACTGAGGAATGGCGGTCCCTCTTTCGTCTCACAGATCACGAGGAGAGAGAAAGGTTTGAGGAGATCCGAAGTATCGCAATAGAAGGTGAATCGAGTGAGCAGACAATCCCACTTCGAGTTCTCGTCTGGAATTTGGATAGCACCAGCAAACGTGAGTTTCTTCCTGTTCTTGAAGAACTGGAGCCGGATCTTTGCTTTCTCCAGGAAACTCCTGACGGGGCGAACTCGATTGCTGACGCAGATCTGAAAGGATACTGGGAAGGATGGCACTGGATAGACGCAGGCGATTGTGGTCTTTTCTCGCGGTATCCGATTGAGGAGCTCGATTCGGCAGTCGTTGGACCCTGGTCGGATCCGCTCTGCGTCGAGCTGGAGGTTCTGGATCAAAAGATCTTGCTCGTCAATGTGCGTCTAACCCTCCCCAATCTAAGTCTTAATGTCTTCAGTAGCGAAGGAAGAGAACGCTACGCCAGGAATACTCAGGAGCGTATAGATCAGTTCCCAAAGCTCGTGGAGTTGATCGAAGGCCATGCTTATGATTCTGTCATTCTGGCAGGTGACATCAACACACCGGCGCAGAGTCGATCCATGAATCCTCTGGAGGCTATCCTCAAAGATGCCTGGCTGGAGGGCGGCCGCGGCTGGGGGCGCACCATTCTTGCCGACTTTCCGATCAGTCGAATTGATCAATGCTGGGTGAGCGAGAACTTTGAGTGTATTCACGGAGAGACAAGAGCGTATCCTCTCTCTGATCATCGTCTGGTACTCTTCGAACTTATCCTTCCGAAGGTTCAATGATTCAGCTGTATGTGAAGGAGGGTTAACTATTGACTTCCTTCGGATCTGCAACTATTTAAAACGAATCATTGAATCTATACGAAATCGGAGGTTGGGGGAATGTATTTCTCTACGCGGTTAGTTTCTACACTCATCATGATGGTCTTTGTATCGCCCGTTTTGGCGGTTCCTGCAAAAGCACTGGACCTGAATGGCAACGATCTATCTGATACTTCAAGCGATCAAATGAGTTCCTTAAGAGGTATAGAGCCAGACATGTACTGGGAGGTCTCTGACGAAATTGCTGACATAGGAGCCAATGATCCACACAGCCTGGGATGGCTCTCACATGATCAGCTGCGTTTGTACTATCCTGTTTGGAAAGAGGGTTCTGCCCTTGATTTCTATCTCGCGACCCGCTCAACACCTGAAGAACCGTTCACGACTTCTGTGGAAATACCAGAGCTTAACAGTTCCATATCAGAAGGCCAGGCCGCGCTCAGCATTGATGAACTGGAAATCGTTTTTATTCGAAACTCCAGCGGATACTGGGAATCAAACCAGTTGTTCTATGCAAGACGCGACAGCACCAGTGAACCATTCTCGACACCTGTTCTTATGGATGAGGTTGCGCTAGACGGCGTTGGGGAAGGCTACCCCTGTTTGTCAGCTGATGGGCTGACGCTCTATTACACGGGTATTGAATTTGACACGATTGTGGTTGCCACAAGGTCTGACCGTGAATCCCCATTTGATAATCCTGTTAAATACGACGACCTGCCAGATGACATGAATCTTCTCTCATTTTATGTTCATCCCGACGGAAGGCATGCACTCGGCTGTCAAAGAAGCGATCAGGGAATGAACGTGATTTCTTTGAGCAGGAACTCTACCGCTGGTCCTTTCTCACTGGATGGCATCATTGAGGGGGTTACAGACTATACTTCCTTTCAGGCGGGGTCCCGCTATACCGGCGACTATACAGGAATCTATTGCTATTATGCGAATGGGAGCCCATCGCTGATGCGTATGTATCGTCGAAAATTGAACGATCAACTTGAGTTCAATCACGAAACGGAAGCTGGATGGTTGTTCGAAGTACCTGCTCCCTTCGATGAGAGAACATCCGGATCCCTGGTATCTGGATCACTTGCTATTGATACGGAAGATAACCAGTTTACCTTTGGTTTCTGGAAATCGCCTGTGGTTCTTCTCTCGAATGGAGTTGCTCCTATGGGTCCCACTTCTGCAGCGGCCTTGAAAGGGGCTATCGAAGAAGATTCGTTCATTCTCTGCGAGTTCGACATCTCCAATAATCTTCTCGATCAATCACTCTCTCCAACCGTTCGCCTGAGAGCCACAGAAATAGACTTCTCGCGGTCAGATATGCTTGTTTTCACATCGATGGGCACATCGGAGTTTTCCCCTTCGCAGATACCAAGAACATATAGACAGGTCTTTGAAACAACTCAACGACACGGTGCGTTCGAGGTTTATTTCGATGTTCTGAATTTTATGGCTGATAACGCGACAAGCTCGAGTACCTATCTTGAGTCCTCACGCATTGAAGTTATGGATAAGACATCTCTCAATGATGAAATAATTGAACTGAGTGAGACCTTTTCAGAAGGTGGATTGGAGAACTGGGGATTCTTCAATGCTGAGCCTCAAGTTGTCTCAAGCGGCAGCGACTTCACAACCAGCAGCCTGGCGCTCTTTGGCAATTCTGAGAGGGCAGGCGAATTTCAGCTGGGGATTTTTTCACGAGAGAACACACAGGATCATGTTCAACTCCAAACTGGAAGACTCTACGAAGTCTCTTTTCAGGTCTCGACGAATTACCAGAATACCGCCGAGCTTCCCACGTTCCGCCTGAGAGTTAACACAGACAATGATCAAGCTGCTTCGATCATTAACCTTGAGTCAGAGGGAACTGACCCCATACTTCCAACACCCAGTGAATCGCAGGTATATAAACTCTACCTGATTGCTGATCCCGGTGTTGCGGGTCATTCATTGATTCCGTCCATCGACTACATCTTCACGCCCGGGCAGGATACGGATCTGGCAGCATCGATCGAGCTGGAACAGATTGTTATTAAGTCATATTCTCTTGATTCGGAGTAGACTTTCAATTACATGTTTCAGAGTGGATGTGATGAGTCTAATTGCTTAAGTCGAGACTGTCTCGTGGTTGGTAATCATGCCGTTTACTTATGAAGAGTTCCTGGAGTGGCGCACTCCTAGATTTGGAAAATCCAATCCTGAGAGAGTAGAGTCGAAGGTTTGGAGGTATCTCTTTCGAACAAGAATCTCTGCTTTTGAAGCTGAGGAAATTGTCAACTACAAGAACGAAGATAAAACCGACCCTACTTTCTGCTTTGATCGTTACGGGCAATCAAGAACCTATCTGCCCGATGGTCGGAGAGTCTACATCGCCGGCGAGCATGAGGACTATTACGATCCTGATTTTTGCATTTATAATGACGTCGTTGTAGTAGATACTGACGATCACCTGAAGATATACAACTACCCGAAGGAGGCCTTTCCGCCCACCGACTTTCACTCTGCTACACTGGTCGGTGATCAAATTTTCCTCATCGGGAACCTTGGCTATCTTGACGATCGTAAACCTGGCTATACACAGGTCTACACACTGGACCTTGAATCGCTGTCGATCAAAAAGATCAGTGCAACAGGTCCTGCTCCGGGGTGGATCTCACGTCATACAGCCTATCTTAATAAAGAGAAAACGGCGATCCGAGTCACCAGTGGCGAAGTCTGGACCAGCGATGGGCAGATCGTTGAGAATGTCCACGATTGGGAACTCGAACTCGACACCCTCGAATGGAGCTGTGTTGAGAGAAGAAACTGGTCCATCTGGCGAATCTCCTGGGATGAAGATGATTACGTCGATCTCTTCGCTGCAAGGGCAGAGGTTGCTATGAGCGATGAGGAGCGTGAGGAGATGCGCGCCGAAGATATAGAGTTCATGAAGGAGTTGGAAGAAGAGCTCGGAGAACTCCCGCCCGATTTTCTGGATACCTTGAGTCCTGAATTCAATGATCTGGAGCGTCTACACACTTTGTATGGAGAGGATGCTTACCAGAAGATCAGCGAGAAAGGGACTGAGAGAAAAGAGGAGGATGTTCACCATGAAAATGATGACAGCTATAATACTTACTATCAGGAAATAGACGGTGTTACTGTGCGCTGTGTCGAGAACCTTGATCATATAGACGTGATTGTAGAGGGTGCGCTGGACAAAGAAAAGCTCAAGCCCTTCCTGGAAAAGATTGTGGCCGATGTGGCTCACATGTTCGAAGCAGCCGTGGACTATGAGAAGATTTACTGAGGTAATGGCGTGAAGTCTTCCTGAAGGATCCAGAGTGCCCTCACAAATCCGGTGAGGGGTTGTTCACTGAAATTCAGAATTTATCAGATAAATTGCAAGCACATTGCTCCGCTCTATCACTCAGTCATGCATAAGTTTGCTGCTCGATGAGCTGAGAACTGGGCATATGGCAGACGATAGCACAGACCCTTGATGCACCCGGCTCCAGATTCTCCTATACAACAACTCAACTTTCAATAGAGTTGCATGTTGACCATCTTTGATTCAGGAGATCGCGACCATGAGTCGTTTCTTTGCCCCCTTCACCTTTGTGGTGATGTTCTTTGCGACATCCTATCTACCCGCCGCGGAGGTTGTCTGGGACGGAGAAGCGATGGACGGTCTCTATTCCACACCCGAGAACTGGGTGGGTGATCTCCTTCCTACAAATCTTGATACCATCGTCTTTAATGATACGTCCACTTCTGACTGTCTTAATACATCAAATGATCTGGAGGTAGCAGGAGTCAAAATTCTCAGTGGCTATACAGGAACCTTTACTCCTGCCTTTAACTTTGATGTATTCGGTGATTTCCTCCAGGAGGACGGGACGCTTGACATGAGTCGAGGACAGACTTTCTTCGGTGGGAACATCACCCACACAGGAGGAAACTTTATCATCAGTGGAATCTTCTATAACCCCGCCTATGATGCGACGTTTTCCTCTGTGGCTTCACCGCTTCAGATGCAGTGGTTCAACTGCAGTCCGTTCGGTGATATACAGGTGACCCTGGATCTCGAGTTGGAATTGTCGAGCTTTCTGAACTTGAGTTCCGGAGGAAATAGAGGAATTATTCTTAACTCGGGATCGATCTCGATCACAGGCGCCTCCTTCTTCAGCCTTCAAAACGGTTTATTTACCATACGTGATGGAACCTTTCTCGATTTGAGACCCATTGCAGAATATACGAATGCGTCAACAATCATTGAAGAGGGGACTGGAAAGATCCTCCGAAACGCTAAATCTATCGGCTTTACAAATTCCTCCGGCAATCGCGTTGAAACAGTTGCTGTTGGTGCAGACATTTTCGTGACGATTGTCGATGAAGACGAAAACCTGGATGCCTCTATACAAGACACCCTCGATGTTGTAGTGACGAGTTATGACACTGGCGACTCTGAAATTCTAACGCTTACAGAAACTGGAGTTGCGACCGGCGAGTTCCGCAATTCCTCCGGACTGCTGACCAACGGCGGAGTCGCGAATATCGGTAACAATATCCTCGAGTTTGCCTCCATGGAGAATCTGAACGTTGCCTATACGGATGACGAAGATGCCAGCGATATGATTGATCGGGACCTCATGGTGCCCACGCGTATCTGGGATGGAGAAGGTTCCACAATTGAGTGGGCAGATGTTGATAACTGGACATCTGATAGTCTCCCTCTTCGTTATGATGATGTTCTCTTTACTGATGTGAGCACAAAAGACTGTAACATCGAGTTGGATTTGCTCCAGATTACCGATCTGACCATAGATGAGCTCTATACAGGGACATTCTTCGTGTCACGAAGCTTTCCCATCGAGATATTCGGGGACTTTACTCAGGAGAGCGGTGATATCAGATGGTTCTTTGCTGTCGCGAATATATATGGTGACTATGTGAAGAGGGGTGGATCAAACAATCTGGCTCAGTATTCCATGCGAGGCCAATCGGGAATACAGCTTCTCGATGCACGTGCCAGCACACTTGAATTGTACACGATGAATGCCTCCGGCGCCTCTGGTACAACCCTTCAAATGAGAGGGGATATCAACATGACTGGTAGCGGCAATATGACTATCGGAAATCCTGGCGGAGTCTCGAACTATACGGTCAATTATGACGAAGGTACTATTTTCATATCAGGTTCCACTGGAGTTTTCTCTGTTATGTCCGGAACGACTTTTGAAGTCCTCAACAGTGGAGTCCTTGATTTAACTGCTGCAAAAGATTTTGCCAACTCTGGACTGGTTATTGAAACTGGTAATGGCAAGATCATCAGCCCCGCCAAAAGTCTTGGGTTTACAGATGGTGCTGGAGCACAGATCGATGCCGTAGCCGATGGTGCAGATGTCTATATTACCCTCGTTGATTTGGACGAGAATCTGGATTCCTCCTCAGTAGATACGACCACGGTTATTGTTTCGAGCGTGGATACCGGCGATCAGGAAACCGTGACGCTGAATGAGACGGACCTCTCCGTTGGTGAATTCAGAAACGCTGTTGGTTTTCCAACGGCTGTTGGTCCAGCAAGTCCCGGCGACGGCATTCTACAAAAATCAGGCGATGAAGAGCTGACGGTCATGTACCAGGATGATGAAGATAGTTCAGATATGCTCTTTGCAAGTATCATCAAGGAACCCTTTGTCTGGGACGGTGGAGGTACTACCAACCTGTGGAGTGACGCAGAAAACTGGAGCACAGGAGCTGTGCCGGGATCTTTCGATGACGTCCTCTTTGACAGCACCTCCTCAAAAGATTGCGATATCGATAATGCTGCTTTCGAGATGAACAGTCTAACGGTTGACGGTGGATATACAGGGTCGATTACAGCTATTGGTGGGTTCGGAGCGAGCTTTATCATCAATGAAGATTATATACAGGAGGGTGGAAATGTTGACCTGGAAATGAAAACCTGGACAGTGAACAGAAATCTTCGGCAGACATCAGGGACCCTGGAGCTGAGACGCCTTAGGATGAATCCAACGGAAGACATCGAGGTTGTTTTCGGGAACGGTCCTGTGACGGGTAGTATCTGGGAGATCTTTGCACAGGCCCCTTTGATACTTGATTTTGACGGTGATTACCGGTTTAATTCCAGTATAGATATTCGTGAGGACTGCACGTTCAATTTACGGACCGGTTCTCTCGTTGCAGAGACGGGGGCTTCCAGCTTCGCTGTTCGAAGGGATGCGTTTCTCGACATCCAGGATGGTACTATCGTTGATATACGTAATGTAAACGACTTCTTCGGTTCAGGGCAAGTGAATGAAATCGGATCTGGGAAAATCTTGAGGAACAACACTTTCTTCAGATTTACCGACGACTCAGGAGGCCTTATTGATGACATCGGAGTCTCAGAACTTGCCTACGTCACCGTCGTTGATGATGATGAGAATACCAGTGGCGGAATACGCGATACCTCGCAGGCTATAATCAGTACTGTCAATTCTGGTGATCAGGAAACTGTGATCCTGAGAGAAACGAGTATACAATCGCGGACGTTTCGAAATGCAGGGATCCCCGTTGCTTACGGAATTCCCACGCCTGAAAACGGTACGTTGGAAATTAGTGAGTCTGACTTTTTGAGCGCCAGCTATATAGACAACGAGGATCCCTCTGATACGGCGAATGCAGTTCAGATTCCTGTTCTGACGCCGGAGATATCAGTGCTCTATGAAGGAACGCCGATCGCAGATGGAGGTCCGACGATCGACCTCGGTACTTCAGAATTGTCCGATCTTCCGCTTCAGCGAACCTTTACCATTAATAATGTCGGACAGGGATTTCTGCTCTTTTCCAACATCATCGTTACCGGTGATATCATGGAAGTCATTTCCCCTCCTATGGGAATTGCTGGCGGTGGTAGTGCTGACTTCACAATTGAAACAACAACGACCGACGCCGGCGTCTATCAGGGTTCAATTGAGATTATTTCCAACGACTTTAATGAATCGTCCTTTGATATCACTCTTCAAGGTCAGATCGTTGCCCCCGAAATAGAAGTGTTTGATGGAGCAAATCTACTGACAGCCGGGGTTGATATACTCGATTTTGGAGTTCTCGATATTGCCGATGGACCTGTACAGAAGACTCTCACCGTTGAGAATACCGGATCAGTAGACCTCGTGACTTCACCATCTCTCATCACAGGTAGCGGCTATACGGTCATTCAGGATCTTTCCGGCACCATTGCTCCATCTGAATCAGAAGACCTGATCTTTGAAGTAGTACCGATGAACGAAGGGGTGATGGATGGAACTTTACAGATCATTACAAATGACGCTGATGAAGGGACGTTTGAACTATCTCTCACGGCAACGGCGGTGACTCCAGAACTGGACCTGCGAAGCCAGTTTGCGCCACTTCCAAATGGAACAGGCATTTTCGATTTCGGAAACTTGAATTACGAAGGAACAACAATCAGGAACACGCTCTTCATTGAGAATAACGGGAGTGGAGAGCTTGTAATTTCTGATGCATCTATTACAGGAGAATTTACATTCTCCCAAAGTCCGCCAGCGTCTGTACCTGCAGGTGAAACAGCCGATTTTGTGGTCGAGTTGATCCCTGATATAGACGGCCTTACGACGGGAACCATAGAGCTTGCGTCGAATGATCTTGATGAGAATCCTTATGTGATTGGGCTAACCGGTTTTGTGCGCTCTTCTGAAATCGAAGTTTCCGTGGACGGCATGCCCGTTCAGAATGGTGTATCCCAGGCAAGCTTTGGAACTGCCTTCGTCGGAGATTCCGTGGCTCCCGTCGAGTTCGAGATATTCAATACCGGTGAGTTAGGTCTTGAAATTGATTCCATCAACTTGCCGAATGGGTTTGTTGTCACAAGCCAGACTCTTTTGAGTGTTCTGCCTGGATCCTCTGGAACACTATCCGTAGCTCTTGAAACAGGCACTGCCGGAGCTTTCGCTGGTGATCTGGAATTCGTAACGAACGATCCGACAGATCCTGTTTTTGCCATCGCACTTGAAGGCGAGGTCTTCGAAGTTCCGGAGACGATGGAAGTCGTAGCGCAGCTTCTGGGCATGACCAGTAACAGCGTCGGGCTGGATGTGAATAGAGATGGCCTGATTGATTCAGCGGACATCATTGGGTCTGAATGATTGTCCGGTTGAGACGTCTTAAAATATGCGGGATCAACCCCTGACCTCAGACCATGCTCGCTCGATGCTCAGACGATACTCAGACCATCGCCATGGTCTGAGATTCCACTGAGGATCATGCACGATTGGTCGGAACCTCCTGTTGCCCTGGACATCCGATCAGAACCTACTGATTTCAAAGGAAAGCACTCATTTGATCTTTAAAGTTATCATGGTCATTGGCCTGATTCTCTTCATCTTCCTCTTTCTGATCATCTCTCACATGATCGTCATGGGACGAGGTATCATGAGGATTGAGAAGAATGCCCTGAACCTCGCACTTGCTTCCGGAGAAGACCCAACTCAGTTCCTGCAAACAGGCCGAAAGCTGCGCTTTGTGACGCCTTTACTTTTCTCCGGTGCCTATACGATTTCTCGACAGTCCGATGGTCACTTTGAGCATCACGTCTCCTTCAAACAGCTCCTGCCCATTCCTTCCGTCTTTCGGACAAGTTTCTTACTATGCTTCGGAATTCTCTCGAAACAGCTCAACGATGCAGGTGTGGACATTAACACGGAGGATAATCCCTTCTTCCAGATTACCGACGTCGACACGGGAACCCGGCATGTGACCTTTCAGTTGAGCAAGAAGGAACACGCCGCCTTCGAAGCTTTTGTCAACGATGCGAAGAAGCCTGATGCCAGCTCGAAAGATTGAGATGCATCGAGTTCTGTTGACTCATCCCCTCGGCAGGAAACCTCCCTGGCCGATGATAATATCACCGTTGCTCACGGTACCATTCGTTGGATCGTAATACGAGTTTGATGTAATGATTCCATTGAAGAAAATCCCGAGGCTGACCGGAGTGGCCTGAAAACCGGCATTGGGATCCTCGATCTCCAAGTCGTTGTCGGGTCCCCTTGAAATGTTTATCCAGTTCAGTCCAAGGATTCTTTGAGCTCCCTGACCGGGTACCAGTAAAGGTATATTCATTATCCAGCGATCTTCATTGAGGTTTGTATAGGCATAGACATCCGGTGGAAAGGGAGGGATGGGTCGCCCGACCCCGAAAGGATCACGGGTTGATGCGTTCGTGAGGTAGGCAATTGGGGTCGTAAGAGCACTGATAACTTGAGCTGCTGTTGGGTAGGCGTTGCTGTCGACGTAATATGATTCAAGGGCTGTCGCGCTCGTACGTAAGTCTGCTTTCGCGCGTGAAACCTTTGCTCGAGTCTGTGCTTCCAGAAAGTTAGGAACAGCAATGGCAGCAAGAATCGCGATGATGGCCACAACAATAAGCAGTTCAATCAAGGTGAAGGCGCTACGCTTCATCATTGTATCCGCTCCATTTCGCAATGCAGGTAATCGAAGAAGCTCCCTTCCATATCTGGAACTTTCATGATAATTTCCTGTCGGTTATCTTCAACGAGTTTTCTGTGCAGTCCCAGATCATGCCTCGCTCGAAACATGGGATTAGAGATCTCGCCGAACTCTTTAATGGTTTCTTCTTCAAGGTCATAATCTCCCTCAGTAACAATAAAACCATTATTATCAGAGAGATATCCAACGGACTGAAACTTTTGGGTGACGTTATCGAAGCCGGTGAGAATCCGAGAAGTCATCACCATCCCTGAGAAAGAGCAGTCAATATCGGACTGAAGAATTCTCCCGCCATTTATCATGGTCGCTTTGAGCTCCCCCTCGGCGGTAAAGTTCGGTCCGTATCCACCGAAATCGAAGGAAGCGAGCAGCTTCCAGTCGCCGGTGAATCTTTCGAGAAGAGCATGCTCTTCACGCAGGGCGACATATTGGGCGCGTTGGAGCCACATCTTCTTAAGGTCAGCCTGGAGGGCAGGGTCGAGCTGTCGGGGATCATCTGCCATGGAAGGAGGATTCCTTTATGTTTAAATGTGAAATATCTTTCGTCAAACATTGTCGCCCTTATTCTTAAGCACAAGAGAAAGTTTCTTGCAGAAATGCTTCACCAGCCATCTGTCTTGGCTTGCGCTCATAGTTCTATTCAATTATAGGAATATTCATATTCTTTGTGTCGAAATATGCCTTTCAAGGCTGGAGCACCTTTATGCATCACTTATTTTCTTTCAAAACCTTGTTACCGCTCCCTCTTCTCTCTTCTGCGGCATTCGCTCAAGATGTGGCGCTAAGCACTCAGGTGGATTCGATGGTGAGTGAGCGAACTCTCCCTGTCTGGTGGTATATAGCTCCCACTGGCTCTTTGCTCGCCCTCCTTATGGCGTTTTTCTTCTACCGTTCTATCATGAAGAATAGCGAAGGAAACGAGCAGATGAAGGAGATTGCGCAGCATGTCCGTGAAGGGGCTTATGCGTACCTTAAGCGTCAGTATATCGTTGTGGGGATTTTCTTCGCTTCTGCTTTTCTTCTCCTCGCGTTGGTTTCCTTTGGACTCCACGTGCAGCACCCTCTGGTCCCCTTCGCTTTCATGACCAGTGGGTTCTTCTCAGGGCTTGCAGGTTTCTTTGGAATGAAGACGGCCACTTCAGCGGCTGCAAGAACAGCGAAGGCGGCCAGCGAGTCACTTGATCAGGGACTGAAGGTTGCCTTCCGTGCCGGAGCGGTGATGGGGTTGATTGTTGTTGGTCTTGCACTGCTCGACTATACGATCTGGTTTGCCTATCTTTATAAGTTTCATCATGTTCTCTTCGGAGGCGATGAGATGAGCCTTCAAAGCATTACCATGATCATGCTCTGTTTCGGTATGGGAGCTTCAAGTCAGGCACTCTTTGCTCGAGTTGGTGGAGGTATCTATACAAAGGCCGCTGATGTGGGTGCAGACCTGGTTGGAAAAGTAGAAGTCGGGATTCCTGAAGACGATCCGCGCAATCCTGCAACGATAGCAGACAACGTTGGAGACAATGTGGGCGATGTCGCTGGTATGGGTGCTGATCTTTATGAGAGCTATGCTGGGGCAATCCTGGCAACCGGGGCTCTTGGTGTTGCTGCTGCGGCTTCTCTCGGTGCTGAAGAAAGTTTACAATTCGCTTATCTTGCGTCGCCGGCGGTGCTGGCGGGTCTTGGTATCTTAAGCGCCGTGATAGGTATTATTTCTGTCAGGGCGAAAGACGGCGCTGATATGACGAGTCTATTACACAGCCTGGATTTGGGGATCTATATTGCTTCCGGGCTTGTGGTAGTCTTTTCTCTCTTACTTGTTCATACTCTTGGTTTGCCATTCAGCACGTTAATGTGTATCATTGTTGGGTTGGTCCTTGGGCTTGTCATTGGAAAAGGAACGGAGTGGGCGACTGCGGCGGAGTACAAGCCAACACAGCAGATAGCGGCTCAGTCAAGGACTGGTCCCGCAACACTCATCATTGCTGGTATTGCTGAGGGGATGCTTTCTACCTGGATTCCTATTCTGGCGGTCAGCGTTGGAATGCTTCTTTCCTTTGGTTTATCTGGCGGATTCGAAAATCTGTACGCTGGTCTATACGGTATTGGCATGGCAGCAGTGGGGATGCTCTCAACCCTTGGGATTACGCTTGCGACGGATGCCTACGGACCGATTTCAGACAACGCAGGTGGTATTGCAGAAATGGCTGTGATGCCGAAAGAGGTGCGCGAGCGCACCGATATGCTGGATTCACTTGGAAATACAACAGCAGCAATTGGAAAAGGCTTTGCCATTGGCTCTGCTGCATTAACGGCGCTGGCTCTTCTGGCAAGTTATGTCGAGGCCGTTCGTATCGGCATCCATCGAGATGTTGCCTCTGCCAGAGATAAAGTCAGCATTGAAGCTCCAGCTGTACATGACTTGGGGTACGGAAAAATTGCCATCTATATTCCAGGAGGAGACGGAACTTTTGATTCCAACCAGGACTACACTGTCAGTTGTATAGAAACAAAACTCCAGGCTTCAACGAGCCTTCTTATCGATAGCGGAGAAAGAAAAGGCAATGAGGTTTCTGTTGTTGTGAATAAAGTAGGAAAGAGGGTTCCTGAAACGCTGGAGCTGACGCAAGGTCCGGTTCAGTGGTCGAATGTAGCACAACTTCCTGACTTCATGCTGTTTTACAATGTGACACTTACCAACCCGAAAGTTCTGGTTGGTGTCTTCATGGGAGTTCTAGTGGTCTTCATTTTCAGCGCACTGACAATGCTGGCGGTGGGGCGAGCAGCATCCTCCATGGTAGAGGAGGTACGTCGTCAGTTTAAAGAAAAGCCAGGGATTATGGCCGGAACTGAGAAACCGGACTATGCGCGGTGCGTGGCCATTTCAACAGCTGGTGCTCAAAAGGAAATGATACTTCCTTCCGTACTGGCTATATCTATACCGATCGTCGTAGGATTAGTACTGAACGTTGCTGGAGTTATGGGACTTCTTGCGGGTACGCTGGCCTCCGGTTTCGCTATGGCTGTCTTTATGGCAAATTCAGGCGGTGCCTGGGATAACGCGAAGAAGTATATCGAGACCGGAGAATACGGAGGTAAAGGCTCTGATTCTCATAAGGCGGCTGTCGTAGGAGATACCGTTGGCGATCCGTTTAAAGATACTTCGGGTCCATCGCTGAATATACTGATTAAACTGACGTCTATCGTGAGTATTGTATTTGCAGGAGTGATTGTTAAGTTTGCTCCAGCTATCGGGGCCTTTCTTGGAATTGGTTGATGGGTTGCACAATTTCTCAAGTCTCTCTTACTAAGGAGTATGATCATGAAGGACTTCTATCTATACCTCATCTGTCATCATTTTGAAGCGCTTGTAGCTTCACAGCTTTCACCCGAAGAGTTCGGGTCTTACATGTCTGTTGGCACCAGAAGACAGACACGGGGTGAGGTGCTCTTCATCAATGTAAAGGAAGAGGGGCTTCCTGAGTACTTCGACCTTAATCGTGCGAAAGCAGAAACCAAGAGGCATTCAGATGGCGAGCCGAAACACAGCAAGTATGTTCGAACCTATCGTGCCCTGGAGCATATACCTCTTCAAAATCTGGGGACATTGCACCTCACCACGCGAGACGGACGAGTTATGAACATTGAGCCGATCAGCTATACAGAGGATGAAAGTGAAGGAATAAACATGTACTGCGAGCTATGTCCATCGACTCCACTTGTCGTTTCAGATCTGCAGCCAAAAGCCTTTATCGAACGCATGACAGATCAGATGAACCCTATATGTTTCCCGAAGATCTTTATGGCTGACCTGTTAATCGAACAGGAGGAAGACGGGCACCTTGCAAGTTTTCTCCCCTATCATCATCCAGCACATATACATGATTGTATAAAGCAGATTGATGGGCAGAAGTCTATTAAGGTTGTTGACCGTACACCGGACCTGGCTGCATTTTACAGAACAATCCGTCGAGGTTTCTTTATCGGTCAGAACGACAGAGTTCAACAATATCCGTTCCCTTCCAGAGACGAGCTGGATGATCGCTATCATCTCTGGTGGAGAAGTGCATCAATGGGATAAGGTTCTGGACTCATTGCTCTTTGAGCAAAGGTCCTTAAAGACTCAAAGCAGAGTTACGTCGTTTATAAGTCGGTGTTTCAGCAAAGTCTTCTTCTTGCCCTGCTGGTCGATTTGAAAGATGGCGGCACCATTCGTATAGATAAGTGTCCCATCTGAGTCAATGTCGTATGAAACAACCTCTTTTGCGACAATAGAACTGTTTCCGCTTTGATCGCGTTTCATCAGAACCCATGTGTCTGGTACCAGACTGGCCGTGTCATCTTTCTGCCATTTCCTCATGGCCTTTTGCGTCTCAACCCATCGTCCGCGGATCTGTACGCTCATCTGATCTTCTTTGCGCATCTGTTGTCCCGTCGAGGTTATTAGAGGCTTCTGCGTGAACATCATGGAAAAGGCATTGAGGAACATAATAAACGCACGTACCAGGCGGAATGGAAACAACAGAACATCTGCCAGAAGGGTTGTTACTTCAGGTGTCGGTGCTGCTTCGTAAGGGCGCTCGATATAGTACAGATTTCCACTATCGTCTATACGGGGTAGTATATAGTCCCGGTCTTCTGCTTCCAGAACTGTTTCTATCTTCTGACTCTTTAAGTCCAGTTTTTGAATTGAGGCTGGTCCGAGTCCAACCATAAACCCGTCCTGGTCACGTCCTATGCCCGAGGACTGATAGATTATTTCCAGATCCTCGCCAGGAACCCATGACGGAGATGAATCGATGGAATCCCCGGAAGTTAGCTCTCGCTGATCTGAACCATCCTCATTCATCACGATAATATTCGCCGTCTGATCCTTCATGGTCAGTGAGCAGGTGAGCCAGCCTAACGAGTCGTGGCGCGACAGGTCTGAGGCACGAAAATCCTGGAAATGAAAGACCCTCTGCTCTTCCTGTGATTCCAGATCGTAGGAAAAAAGGCCTCCAGAAGCCTCCGTTTCGAGCAGATATAAGAGGAGATTTTCTCTCTCTCCAGCACAGACCCCTTTCTGGAGAACATGATAACGCAGAGGATCGAATTCATGAGAATTCCCCATCGGCATTTGACCACCAAACATGGAGTTCATGCGCCACTCTTTCTTCTGGTGAATCTCCTGGGCGGTCTCAATGGCCTTTTGGGCAAAGCGTGATTCAACCACCTCACTCTTTCGGTCAGGATCTGCTATATAGAGTTTGCCTGTTGCCAGGAAGGCGAATTTCCTATTCATCTTGCACTCGCTACTAATTTCGTATTCTTCAGGTTAAAGTAAGAACATGAGATTGATGCAGGCAAAGGAAATCTAGTCGTGAGAGAAGATTGTGTTGCTTATTTGGAGGGGCGTTTGGGGTGGGAAATCCTGCCGCAAAACCCCTCTTCTTTCAATTCACTGGGAGGGATACTGATGATTTGCCGAACGTCTTCGTTCATGAAACCAATCAGGTTGGCAAGTCTCTTCCCAGGCAAGACGGCGATGTCATAGAGCTCGCGTATATCACCTTCAATTCTTAACCAGTGATCGATGACTCCACTCTCCTTGTTAACCAGATGGAGAGCGCAAACGCCCTCAATGCCGATAGACCTGAGTGTTTCGTCCAGTGGAAGGTCAGAGAAGGTCCGGTTCTCCCTCTGTGCAGAGGTGCCGATCAAGGCATGGCTATTGTGAAGAGTAAGCCCACGCGCAAACCCCGGTACGAATCCGACTTCTTTCAAATTATCACCCTTTTCATCCACAGAGCACAGGTAACCAGTACCTGAATTCAAGAACCAGATCCGACCGTCATGCCAACGGGGAGAATGCGGCATTGCGAGGCCTTCTACGACCGATTGGTTTTCCTGTATATCCCAGAGAACTCCACTTCCATTTCTGTTTTCTCGCCAACCATTGGCGACATCGGTTTGCGAAACAGAAGTCACATATCTGACCTTACCATCACGTGTTGCCAGCCCATTAAGATGGCAACGGTCCTCGGGTGCTAATTCGGTGATCCAGTCAGGCTTCCAGAGGGGAAGAAAACTATAGTTCTCAGAAAGCGTCCCAAGGCAACAGTACAGCGTATTTACAAAGACAAGTCGACCGTCTTGCTCGATCGCCAGGTCATGGATAAACATCTGACCTGTAATGGTGGATGAGAGGGGAGTATAGACCGCATCATACTCTTTGCGGTCGGGCAGCGCTCCGATATTCTTGAATCGCCAGATCTGGTAGAGCGTTCCAAGGTAGAGTTCTTCTCCTGCAGTAGCGACTCCCATCGCATGTTCATAGGTGCGAACGGTATACATGAGGTTGTCGTTTTCATCACGGCCGATGATGAGAACCTGGCCACTCTGATAAGTCGTCAGTGCGATACAGCAGTCATTCTCTTTCAGCCAGCCCGCAAGTCCTGGAGAAGGTACCAGTTGGAAATTATTCTTCTTCAGGTTTCCTTCCTGCATAGCAAACGAGGGCATGGTTGGTCGAGCCTGGCTGAGAGAGGGACTCTGACTCGGTCTTTTCTTTTTGTTTTTTTTGCTGGATCGCTTTTTCTTGGCCATGATTGCCTCATCCAAAAAAACTGCAGACTTCTTTCGAAGCCTGCAGCAAGAACCTGTACGATTATTTCAGGTCGGGTCTATCAATAAAGCGACCAGTCAGAAACGTTCGTTGTGATTGAGAAATCAGAAGCAATGTTGCTGAGGAGTGTTGAGTCATCTCCAACGCTTACGTCTGATGAATCGTAAATCGCAACATCGTCCAGAAGAACCGTGATATCTGAACCACCGATTGGAGCAGCGAGAGTGGCGCCGGTTGCAAGTGTTGCGAAAGCATTCGTATTATCAGGAGTAACACCTGTGATCTGCGTTAGCGTAGTGGTGCTGCCATCTGTGGGATCAATAATGTAGCTGTCGACAATCCCATCGTTTCTCTTATAACTGAGGACGAAGATGTACCACTTATCGAGGTCGAGAGTTTTTGAGTCGCCAACAACAGTGGTCGGGATTCCGCCCTGAGTGATTTCAATGTCACCTCCAAACAGACGAACAACAGCCATGTCTGCAGTGCCACCTGTACGGGAATCATCAAGGAAGCGCCAGAGGTCAATGTTTTGATCAACAGCTGCCCCACGAGAATCAATTGCAAAGGCGAATGCAACATTCAAGTTAGGAGTCGTGTTGGCAATCGCTGTGTCCGCGAAAACGCGGAAGAAGTGGTCAACGGCGCCTGTGTTGATGATATAATTGTCATCAGCGACAACCGAGTTGGGGAAGTCATTTGCGCTGTCCGCAACAACCTGAACATAAGGACCATATTCATAGGATGAGTTGTACTGACCTGCTGCATCAATGTCGGGCGTCCCGGCGATTGTTTCTCCTGGCGTAGAGCTTACAGTTCCGCTTCCACTTGCGATGTCAGCTGGGGTTCCGCTTGCTGAAAGTCCTGAGAATGACTCAACCGCAAGGTAGTTTTGAGCATTGGCGACGCCAGCGGTACCAGCGACGGCAACAATTGCTGCTAATGCCTTGTTCATGAAATGTCTCCTTTTGGGGGTAAGTGAGGTATTTGATGATGAACATCACGTGAACAATTGGTGACCGGCCAGTGTCCCGTCAAGCATTGATAGATAAAAAAGAAAGGCTCTGTCATAAATTTTAGAGGCTTCAAAAATTATACACGACCTTTGGAGCGAAAGGAGCCAAAACCCCTCTAAATCAGGCTAATCTCTAAAACATATATGGTATGAGTTCATCTCTGGTGCATCAAGAAAACGTGCCCAGCATCGATAAAGCATCCATGAGCAAGAGGCAAAATATTTCCCCAGCCGCCTGTTGAATACTCTTCATTTTTTGTTACACGGACGTGCAGATGCTCGAGGCCATCCTCGACTCGATGGCGTGTGATCGTTTATCAAAATTAATGTTTGGTTAATCAAACATTGCATTGACAAGCCCATGCCTGCTGTGAACACTCCGCCGCCGTTGGCGAGATATTCGCCCGAAAATCTTCCCAGGAGTACCAAATTGGAAGTCTTCCCTCACGGTTTTCTAACAGATGTTTACGTCCTCAAAGCACTCGATGATCATTCATTCAATGAAATCAGCGGAGAAAACGATTTTCATGATGTTTGTGAGGGGGAAGTTCTCCTGACCGCTGAGCTGCAGGAACAGGTAACGGGGGGAGAGATATGCTCTAAGCGGGTCTTTCTTGGACTCGAAGGGCTGTCGGGTACATCCTATGGTTATATTTCCAAGGTAGACGGTGCGGACCTTCTCACCCAGTTGAAGAGCGCAGCCGAGGTCTTCGGCGGGGATGCTCAAAAGATCCTCGCCCTGCTTTCCACTCTCCTTGAGCAGTCCAATATCCTGGAGGGGCTTCATCGCGAAGGAGCAGAGATCTTGAGGCCAGACCTCGAATCAGGTGACCTCAAGGTTGTCTCGTACGCCCAGGCCTGATCAGCCCTTTTTTCAGCCCTTTGAATAGCTGAGGCAGGAAATCTTATCGCCCTGCATACCAATCTTCACTTCTGAGGCCGTGCAGAGCAGGTTCTCGTTATGCTGGCAGTCTGAAGCCTTGCAGGCGCCTACGTTTGCAATCTGAGTGCTTTCACCGCCTACAGCACCACCTGACTTTGCCTTGTAAGTACCGCATGTGGCAGGGCTGGGATCTTCGATTGTAATCGCCTGTGCGTGACAGGACTCACCTGAGTTATAAACACAGCTGTCTACTTTGCATGAATTCACGGTTGTTACAGATGCCATTTTACTTATCTCCAATTTGAGTTCTGGAGAAAGAATGAATGAGTAGAGCCTCCCATACAACTAAAATCGAATAACGATAAAAACTTGGTGCTTTTCAAGAATAGTTTGGCCTTTCAAACTTACAGACTTATCGCTTCTATCCAATCACTCTAAATTGCAATTGAGGCTTTCCGACGCCCCAGAGAGGATTGGTCACTTTCTAAAGTACAGCAATCCTTCAGAGTCTAGACTATGGGTTCTCCACTTCATTACCTGAAAAAGAAATATCTCTATCACCGGCTGAGAAAGTTCTATCCAACCGAAGTCGATATACTCAACGGCCGCCAGTGCGCGAACGGTCAGACCAAGAGCGTTGTATTCTTCACCGTTCACAAGTGCGCTTCAGTCTACACAGCCGGTATCATGGCTGAGATAGCCGCTGAATCAAAACTCTTATATGTTGATTATGAGTCTTTCGCTTTTAATCATTCCCTGCCGAAGGAAGAATGGAACAGGATTTTCTTTAATGGCGAAGCTGCGGTCTATCCAGATCGCGGATACTTGTTCGGCCCGATCCGGACGTTCACCCTTGCGGTGCCTCACCTGGAGAATTATGAAGTGGTTCTTCAACTCCGCGATCCACGGGATGTTCTGACTTCTCTTTATTTTTCTCACGGCTATTCTCATTCTGTACCAGATTCAAAGGCGGGCGAGCTCGTCCAGGAACAGCGAAAGAAAGCTGTCGCAAAAGACATCGACCAGTTCGTTCTTGATGAGAGCGATCACTTTCTGAATATTTATCAGGATTATATAGACCATCTATACGGAAAACCCAATGTGCTCCTCCTGAAGTACGAGGAAATGGTCACTTCTTTCGAAAGCTGGCTGGAAAAACTTACCAGCTGTGCTTCGCTCAAGATATCTCCTGAATTAAGAGAAAAGCTTCTTGGGCAGGCAGACTTCAAAGTCGAAAAAGAGGATAAAAAATCCCATAAACGGCAGGTAACTCCCGGCGACCATAAGAGAAAACTCAAACCGGAAACGCAGGAGAAATTAACAAGGAAATTTGAGGATATTCTTCAGGCGCTCGACTACCTGTAATTAGTTAAATCGTTTCGACCAGACGCGGTCCTTCTCCACAACATCAAAGTGTTCATTCATGTAGGAAATGGTTTCATCACTTGCAACAAACAGTTGAATCGTTTCAAGCATCGGGTAGTCCTTGAATGTACTTATTGCCTCAGGAGAGAAGTTATTATCACGAATCTTTAAGTCTTTAATCATCGGGAATTCTTTCATATAGACGATAGAATCCTCCTGGAGATAAGCGTTTGGCATGTGGAGTACTGAAAGGTTTGGAAGATCTTTCAAGTACGCAAGTCCGCCAACTGTATATTTCATTGAATAAAGTTTAAGTTTTCTCAGCGACTTTATTTCTGAGATAGATTGCAGGCTGAGGTCCGTCAGGAGTGAAGAGTCCTGGAATAGAGGGGAAACTTTCAGTTCCTGAAGGTGCTTCAGACTCTTCAGGTTGCTTATATCCTCATCATCAAAGCGCCCGGTAATGAAGATATATCTGAGCTCAGGAAATCGCTCCATTCGTACGAGGTCTGGTGCTACTTTCTGTTTTGCCTGGATATCCAGGTACTGGAGACTCTTCATTTCGGGGAGAGCGCTGAATCCCTCTCTTGTCAAATCATAGAAGGAAAGCGACCGAAGGCTTTCAGAATTCGATAAATGTTCAAGGCCTGGTGCACCGATGTCACCTCCACTGATACTTAACGATGTCAAATTTGGAAACAAAGAAACCTGATGTAGAATATCATCCTGAAGAGCTTTGTCGCCTATCGTTACGCGAAGTGTATTTACAGAGGAAAACTTTGGCAAACGAATCAAGGTTTCTTTGTCGAGGGCATCTCGGCCGAACCACAGTGAAGCTGAATTTCGGTCAACTTTATCATTCAGAAGTTCTTCCTTCGATACTTTTGGAACCTCTTCCCAGTTAACGGAAAGTTCTGAAACGTCGCTGGAACCAAATACGGGAACTGTATAGCTGGAAAGGATCAGCAGAAGGCTCCAGGAAAATAGATAGAAGGAACGATTCACGTTGAGCTCCGAATGATTGAATGGATAATTTATCTACTCAATGGGGGACTGGGTTGACATAATTAGGGTAAGAAGGAAACCAAACACGATTGAGATAGTCAAGAGCAATTGAAACTATAGGGGAGAGGAGAAAAGATTCCTTTCTTCACCTCTCAAATTCAGTCTGGTCATGACTTTCGATGTATCATAGAGTTTACCGATAGATTGATGAAAGGATTAGATCACATTTGCCACGTATAGCAATCTTCAGTGATCCGCACGGTAATCTTGATGGTATTACCGCAACGCTGGATCACGCAAAAAAGCACGATTGTGACGAATTTATTTGCCTCGGAGATGTCGCCGACGGAGGAGAAAAGGGTGACGAGTGTGTTCAGCTTCTCCGTGAACTCAATATTCCTACAACTCGCGGCAATCACGATGAGGACTGCAGAGTTACCCCAATTACTGAAGAATCAAGGCGATGGTTGCAAGAACTCCCAAAGCAAAAATGGGACGATGATATTCTGTACACGCATATATCCCCCGACGAGAACGAGAAAAAGATCACATCTCCTCACAAAGCAGCTTTCATATTTGAGGATTTCCCCGATTTCAGAGTTCTCTTCATCGGGCACCTCCACTTCCCTGTCCTCTTCGAGAACGATCCATCTAACCGCGTAGAAGCAAGACTTCCGAAATGGAAGTACGGAGCCCCGTTTCAGTTATCAAATGAACGACGGTACATTCTCTGCCCCGGCTCTATTGGATATCCAAGAGATGGTCTGCGAAAATTGAGGTATTTGATTTTTGAGAAAGAAGCTCAATCTATAACGATGATGAGTTTTGAAGGCCCGCTCCTTGACTTTGGTGTCTATCTCTAAGACACCAAAGTCAACGTTTCATTCTATTCGAATCTTTACCTTAATATTCCCCGCCGCTGGTTCCATCAAGCAGCCACATGTCAAAGCCGAAGTTGTTTTTAGGGACAGCGGGTGGATTCTCATCGGTAACCATTTGCTTCGCCGTATAGACTTCCTCCGGGTTTTCCAGCGCTACGGATCCACCTCGTTCTGTTTCACTTTCAACGACGATCACGATCTGCTTTTCCCTGTTAATTGATTGCTCTCCGCCGAAGAGATAGCCCAGGACTGGGATAGAGCTCAGGAAAGGCATGCCCGACTTTGTTTCGATTTCTTCTGTTCGCGTTAGCCCTGAAAGCAGAAGCACCGATCCATCCTTCACCCTGACTTTGGTCGAGGTTTCCGACCGGTTGATAATCGGAAGACCGTTTGGAGAATAGCCAGAAACAGAACTCACATCAGCCACAACTTCGAGTTCTGTTGTCTCAGACATGATGACAGGGCGGAGATAGACATTAATACCAACTTCTCCGGTGTTTCTCTGGACAAGATAGCGATCATACAAGACCATATGCCCAGCTTCACCACGATAAAAACTGCTGGGATTTAGACCTCCTTCGGGATCATCAACAATGTCATCTTCGTAAAAGGAGAAAGAATCAAAGCTGACAATCTGATCTGTTGCATTGAAAGTTCCAATTTCTCCACTACGAACCTGGACGGTTCCTTCTGCGAGAGTCTTGGCCTTTCCTTTACTTGCCAGAAAGTCTATATACGCAGCTGTGATGGCAAAGTTTGTGAATGCCCAACTGTCAACACGATAGATTGTCTGGTCGAGCACATTGTTGAAGAGACCAAGTACTGGCTCGACTCCATTGGAACGCTGGGATATATAATAACCGGCTGATCCAAACCCGAACAGGTTTCTTCCTGGTCCATTCTTCCAGTTTACATAGTCAAGACCAAGCTTTAAGTCGTCCTGCGTTGCTATTTCGTAGACCTTAATTCTGAACTGTCCCTGGTGTTCAGGGATGTCTACAAGCTCTGCCCCTTTTCGGAATGAATCGAGGCGATAAGGCTCATCATAGCGAAGAATCGAGTTGTTTGTGTCATCGACAGTAGAAAAGCCTTCTCCGCCCCAGAATAGGGCGAACAGGTTGACAATAGACGCATTCCGATGCTTCGCCTTGTAATAGATGGTCCCACTGCCGTTATTATACTCTTCCAGCCATTCCTTGTCTATCACCTTCACGGTATCGGCAATGAAGGGTACCATCCATTTAGGAGCGACCACCTGAAGGTAATTCTCTCCGGTTTTCTTGTCTCTAATGACCTCCGCTCTTCCGCCCTCTTTGGCCGTCAACTCCCTGAAGACACGACGGATTTCCCTTGGAGTAACATGGTTGATCGGGAAGGTTGCCGTGATATATCGATTCAGAAGGATTTTCTCGTCGACTCTGAGTACGAGCACATCTTCATCGTCCGGACCAAGGTTTACCTGCTCGTCCTGATAGGTATAGTCGTTTACATTACTTTCTTCGATCGTTGGACTTCGATCGCCCCGAAAGAACTGGATCGGTCCTGCCTCATTTTCTGCATATAAGTGAGTCGTACCAACTGACCACGACACGAGTCCCGTTAATGTTAGCGCAATAATATTCTTCATCGTCTGACCTGTATTCATGATTAATCTCTCCCCAGGAGCATCATATCAAATCCATAGAGCTCTTTTGGCAGTGGAACTTGATTGATAGATCCATTGTCGACGTTTGATATCAGTTCCTGCTCATCTGCATTCAGCCCACTGTCATCATTGATCACCGTTGCGCTGAGAGAAATGACAAGCATGGTCTTTTTCGTTGTTGTGATCTCTCCACCGAATAGCCAGCCAAGTACTGGTATAGACCCCAGTACCGGTACCTTTCTAGTTGTCTGTATCGTTCGGGTCCGCGTCATCCCACCAATCAGGTACTCTGCCCCAGGTGTTGCGCGAATTTTCGTTTCCAGGTTTCTTTCCTGCAGCAGAGGAGTCCCATCACCGGACCAGCCCAACTGGTTTGTAAAGGAAAGGTCAAAGTCCATGTTGATCGACTGCTCCGCAATAACCGGGGTTACTTCAACATGAACACCCACATCGGCCGTTGTAATTCCGTATACTCCTCGACGTGTATCATCATAGGCATCTCCGTCGAGATCTGTTCTGGGTGGATCGGAATCCAGGTCAGTGACCGTCTTGTAATAGAGGACTTCTTCTCCTGTGTTGAAGAGAGCCGTCTCTCTGTTGAGCACAACTGAAGTGGGTGAAGTCAGGATCCGCGCTCTACCTTTCTGGACAAGATAATCGAAATATGCAGAAGGTACATTATATATATATGAGGAATTAAATCCGCTATTACTGAATCGATTGCCTGGTATTCCATTCACGTCCACTCCGGGAGAAACCTCGGCGAAAATTGGTCCGTCGTTGGCCCCATTTGAAAAAGTTTCAGCCCAGGCTCCAACAGTAAAGAGGTCACGGCCAGGACCATTCTTCCAGGCATGAAAATCAAGTCCGATTGTTCCGTCATTGTTTAGGTCAATCTCGTATATCTTCGTACGGACGGTGACCTGTTTTGTGGGAAGATCAATGTCGATCGGTATCATTTCCTGCGCGTAGCCTGCTCCGGAAGGGGCATCCTGCAAATAAATGGATCCCGTCGCCAGGTCAGGAAGAACAACGCCTGTATTAGTGAGGTAGGCTCTGATCAGGTTTGCCACATCCTGGGGGTCTCGGTGCTTGAGCGGTATATAATGCCGCGAAGTTCCCGCTGAGGACGTCAGGCCGTCCCGGTCAATAATCTCCAGCAACTCCTCCATTGGCTCGACCAGCCAGATGGGAACATTCATCAGGACAATTCCATGATCTCCATCGGGATGAGCGAATGTCCACCAGTTGCCTTCTTCTGTCTGAATCGGACGACGAATGAATCTTAAGACTGCGTATGGGTTAACGTTTTTCAGTTCATAAGCGAATGGGACGAATTGATTTACCTGGGCCTTATCGGTTGTTCTCAGAATTCGAACAACGCGTCTCATTCTTTCATCAGCTTTTTCATCGAAGGATTCCCATGTGTTATCCTCCGTTGAGGGTATATACTGTTTCAGTTCCTGTCCCTGCGAGTGACTTGCAATCGCCATTAAGGACAGAATCAAACCTGCCGCGCGTTTTATCATATAAATGTTACTCCTTTTATAGACAGTTCTACTGAATTGGTTCCCTGATGCGGGATTGGGGTATCGGACGTTTCAGTCGTTCCGGTTCTGCAGGCGTCGTTTGAAACGACCTTGGATCAGGCTTCGCCTCTGTCCGAACAGCTCCCGTGTAGGGGCTTACGAAGCAGGCAACACCTGTCTCCAATGCCTTTTCCCTGTCGTTCGTCAGGGTCACCCACCAGTCCAGAAATCCCATTTCGTTTCGGACAAGTCTTGCATCGCTGTATTGGTATTCCTGGTTGAAAAAGATTTGGGCGAACCTGATTGCTTCTGGCTTGGTGAGAACCCCCTCTGAGTCCCGCTCCATAGATCGCTCTTCAGATACTTCGAAAGGAATTGCAGAAGAGTAAAGATGAAGGGTCTCACCCTCCTCGATGGCTGAACTATACATACATTGAAGTGAATGCTGGCCCTCCAGCTCCGTACAACTCAGGAGGACAAATTGGCGTTTAATCGATGACCCTGCTGGAATCGGGGTGTTCGTTTGAAGGTTTTCAAGGGGACTCGCAACAGGCTCTCGCAGAACAGGTGACTTGGTGGAACCCTGCATCCACCAGAAATCGAGCGACTCTTTGTTTAACTGATGAAGTGTCTGGTCACGGTCAGAAAGACTCTTGAGGTGCACCGTAACAATGATGGCCTCGCCCTGTTGATACTGATTCGACTCCAATTCAATGGTGAGATTGAAGGAATCTTCCCCGTTTTCGAGGTTCAGCTTTCTTGTTCCACATCCTGAAAACAGGAAGAATACAAGGAGAAGGCAAGAGATACGGGTTGGCATAATTGTGGAGCCCGCAGGAAATAGTGATCGCCTGTGTACAAGACGTCGACTCAATAAGGAGCGGCCTCAACTTCGACCTGTGTGGAGCGTGGTCAAACCTTTTGTCACTTATTTGTCATTTGATTATTGTGTTGCAGGTAAACTTGGGCGCCTTGTTCAGAATGCCCCAGGGGTACCACGGCAGTCGGACCTGTGTCCCCTTTCAAAGTGATCTCCTACTCCACCTCGAAAGAGTCGAGTTGCACGGGCAATCCCGAGCTGTTCCCAAAGTACCACGCTGAGAAACCAGAAACATAATCCACAGTGACCGTGTTATTGAGCTCATCAAGAGTGATCGTGTGCTCGGTGGTTGAACCTGAATCCTGATAGGCTCTGTCGAGGTAAGACTCTGGCATGTCAGCCGATGATTCATCATATTCGAAGACAATTGTTGCTGACGTGAAGGCGGTCCCCGCTGAGGTGATGGTGAAATACTGATTAAGAAACTGATAGGCGCTGGCATAACCGGTCGGCCATGCGTCGCCTTCGAAGCGTTCGACGGTAATCGTACCCGTTACAGACAGACCAGTGATGGTGATTGAGACATCAATACTGTCCTCCATGGGAAAAACGAAGGTGCCGTCTGCGTCGATATTCCATGTGAAGGAGCTGTTCTCCGTAGCGTTATAGATAACCTCAACCTCTGCTTCTGTCGGGTCGGGTTCCACATTGCCATCATTGTCCGTGGCCGTCGTTGCAAATGCATAGACACCGTCTCCATCCGTTGGAGTATAACTGAAGGTATTCGTATCTCCTGTGAGTGTTAAGCTTGTCGTGGTAAACGTCGAACTTCCTGGAGGCATCACCCAAAGCTTAGTGGATTCGATACCATTGCCGCCGGGGTTGTCTTTCGCCTCGAAGGGGAGAGGGATAGCTGCTCCAGCAAATGTGTTATCGGTGAGTTCGTCCAGTTCTGCGATGGGTGCCGAAAGATCGAAGGCAATGACTCGACCAGAAGAGACCTCCGGTTGAGATGCATATGGTGACCCTACAAGGGCCAGTGTTCCTTCAACAGCAGCTCCGAAGCCAAAGGTCTCATACATCTGGAAAACATCGGGCGCCAGTTTTGCTCTCCAGGTCCATGTATCACTTTCACGTACATATAACTGAGCAGCACCCTCATAACTCCCTTCCGCATTATCTGCAGGAGTGCCCACTATCAGGTAATCACCAGATATAGCTGCGTTTCTGATGTATCCAAAATCACCATTGGGTGCAGGTATCGTTTCTTCATAGGTCCAGCTGCTGCCAGTTCCGGAATAAAGTCTCCCGTCAATGAAGAGTGCATCCGAGCTATGCGCGATGATTGTACTGAGAGTAAAGAACTCCTCTGGGACGTGGAACTTGTCCTGCTGAGTCCATGTTGATCCGGATCGTGTAAATATATAGATGCTCTTGGTATTAGCTCCACCCTCGTCATCTCCTGGTGCAGCCGCTATCAGTGTATCCCCAAGAACCGATACAGCTTCTCCGAATTGGTCCCCACTAGCATTATCCGCAGGAACCAAAGTCTGTTCAAGTGACCAGACGCCTGAATTGCGGACATAGACATACACTGAACCCGAATCCGTTCCATTTGGGTTGTCGTCAGGCGAACCGATGACAAGTGTGTCAGAGTCAAGGGCCATGACCGAGGGGGTGTTGCTTGCAGGGTTGATTTTTTGCTGTTCGGTCCATGTGCCTGCCGATCGGGTAAATACAAATAGTTCTTCTGAAAGACAAAGGACTGCAGTGTCACCATCCATGGCGACACTCAATATCTCAGTTCCCTCAACTGTAGGATCATCCGGTATGAGCCTGCCCTCCAGGGACCAGCTCGTACCATCATGTATATATATAGAGGCAGAACTCAGTTGCCTTGAAGCATCGTCCTCCACCGATCCAATAATCGCCGTGTTCCCTGAAATATCAATGTCAGCACCGAAAGCATCAAAAGAAGCACTTTCGCTGGAATTTGCGAGGCCGTCCAATGACCATAGACCAAGCGACCTTGAGTAGCAATAAACAGAGCCTGTGCGATATCCTGCATTGTCGTCATGGTCGGCTCCGGCTATAGCCAGATCGTCCACAATGCCTACGCTTCTCCCCATATACTTGGGGTCTGCTCCGCTATAGGAAGAGCTCAGAATCTGTTGTTCACTCCAGACTCCGGCACTGCGAGTGAATACGTAGGCTGCTCCTTCTGATGCCCCTGCAGAGTCGTTTTCAGGTGCCCCGACGATAATGGAATCGCCATCTATATCAACAGAATAACCAAAGTCGTCATCGATTGCTGCGTTGGAGGCGGTAATCTCCTGTTGTTGCGTCCAGTTTCCAGCAGACCTTGTATAGATATAAACAGAGCCGGAATCAGAAAAGCCTGAGGAAATATCCTCTTTGGCACCCACGACTACTGTTTCTCCAGAGATGGAAACGGCCGAACCATAAGAATTCGCCGTTTCTGAATCGTCAAGCGCCAGGTCTTCCTGGAAAATCCAGTCTGACCCATCATATACATAGACCAAAGCTCCATCGCCATTCGAGCCAATGATACTTGTGGTCCCGTCTATGTCTATATCATAGCCGAATTTAATTGTACCGCCAGCAATGATTTGATCTTCAGTCCATGTTGTGCCAGACCGAGTAAATGTATAAACCGTAGAGATTCCGTATGATCCGACAAAGGCCGTGTCGCCATCGATAGCAACGCTGTGTCCGAATTCATGATTGCCTGCTCCGTTCGATGCAGTCAGCTTGGCCTGTTGTGTCCAGGTTGTACCCGATCTTGTGTAGATATAAGCCGAGCCAGAGGAGCCGCCAAGGTCGTCATCATCAGGAACGCCAACGATGATCGTGTCCCCCGATATATCTACAGAATATCCAAAATTATCGTTGGTTTTAGCATCCAAAGCATAGAGTTCCGCTTCAAGTTGCCACTCGTTCATCCCGTCGAGACGAAAAACTTTTACGAGGCCAGGCTGACCTGATCCAGTTACCGAACTATTCGGTCCTCCGGCGACAATTGTGTTACCATCAATGGCAGAAGAAAAGCCAAGAAAGAGCGAGCTATGTCCTTCCTGGGGATTCTCTATAATTTCCTGCGGATACTGCGCCGTCGCAGAAGTCCTTAGAATTGCCAGAATAAGAATCAGAATCCCGAGCAGGGCATGGGTGTTTTTCATAATTTCTCCCTCTTTATTGACGATGAATATGAATGGGGAGGGTGCAGGTAACCCAAAATTCAGACAAGCAGAATCTATCTCAGTGATCACCACACATCATCAGCGTTTCAGCGGGTGATCTTACATGGTCATTTTTGGGCATTTCCCCTCCCGGGACGATGCCGGAGCGATGTCGGAGCGATGCAGGTCCGATCGCGATCGGACCGGGATAGGTCCAGGATCGCCGCGCCATCCCACCGGGCGGAGCTGAAGCCTTCGCGGGGCGACCGAAGAGGGCGAAAACGGTCTCGAAACGATCTCAGGGTCATTCATAGCAGCCCCCAACCGAGAAAAAAAAAGGCGCGATTTTTTACTCTGAACGATTTTTCAGGTAATAATTCGTAAAATGAAGCGGTTTTTTACAAAAACTTAAATGTTTAACAAATAGTGTTTGACAATTAATTCCCATTTTGACCTGATACGCGCGCTGTTCGCAAATCGGCATTCTATGCCGACTATATTTAGGCCTTAACACTTAATCATTTAAGCGAGGTAGTAGTATGTCTCTCTCTCGGAGTAAGCCACAACGAAACCCCCTAAGTGCTTCACTCGTTGCTCTCGCCGCCTCTCTTCTGCTCGGTACACCCGCCGCGCAGGCAGAGGTCACTGTCTTTCCACTTAATAACCCTGGTTTCGAAGAACCAGAACTGAACCCCCAGGGGACTTTCTTCCCCGGTGTACAGGGCTGGCAATGGACAGGACCACTTGGTACTACTTACAAGCTTCCTTTCCTTCCTCAGCCTTCTGAAGGCGATCAGATGGTTTTCGCCAACTTCGATAACTTTAACCTTTTCCAGGAAATCGGACCACTCCAGCCTGATACCACTTATACTCTCTCCATGGATATTCATCCTCTGGTCCCCCTGGCACAAACAACGATTCAGATGGTCATCGAAGACAGCCAGAACTTTTCCGCCTTCTATGCTCAGGGGAACTACCAGCCCGTCTGGAACCCCGGTCTTCGGGATTTCAATCTTCAGGAGTTCACCTGGAATACGATCACCATCTCTTTCGACAGTAATAACTGGACCCAGAATCACGGTCTTCAGACACGTATCCGCCTCATGGCGAATTACATGCTCATCGACAACGTTCAGCTGCTTGTCGATGCTCCCCGTGGTCCACGCGATTTCTATATCAGCGCCACGGATGGTAACGATGCAAATGACGGTCTTACCCCGGCCAGTCCATACGCATCTTTCAGTGCAATTAACGGTGAAGAACTGGTGCCCGGCGATAGAGTGTTTCTGAAACGCGGAGATGTCTGGAATGATGAACTTCAGCTCAGTGGTGAAGGTGATCCTGGAAATGAGATCATCCTGACCTCTTACGGTGATCCTTCTGCAGATCGTCCACGTATCGAACGAAGCGATATTCTTAAGGATCGTTGTATTACCATCGAAGGTGCCTCTGACTGGTATATCAGTGATCTTGAATGCAGCACAGCAAAAATTGGTCTTTATCTTCGCTACGATAATGACTTCTTCAACAGCAACGTTACCGTTGAAAACTGTCACTTTGAAGACATGCCTGACCCCGTCGCAGATCCATCGCTCAACAATTATGAGTATGCGTGGTCTACCGGACTCTTCATTGGTGGAAAGATCGATAATCAGAACGCAAACTTTCCTGTACTCGACGGCTTTACGGTCAGAGACGTCTCAGGTACAAACCTCGCCATGACGGTAGGTAACGGCTGGTATTATCCACTTCCCAACCGTTCAAGACTTCGCAATGTCTATATGGATAGTGTCACGGGCGTTGGTAACATGAACGGCGCTTTTGCTTTCTATAGCGTTGATGGCGGTTACTTTACAAATATCCGCAGTGTTGTTGGTGGCGGAGATACGCCTTTCGGTACAGCTCTCTCATTCCTTCAGAATTGCCAGAATGTTGTGATCGATGACAGTGAATTCGCTTTCTGTGATCGCTTTGAATCTGGTGATGGCGTTGGTGTCGATTTTGAAGGCGATAACGAGAACGTTGTTCTTTCAAACAGTGTGGTACACAACAACGATGGCTCGGCTGTTCTAATCCTCAGCACCATGGGAACAAACAAGAACCTGCGTCTTGAGAATAACGTCTTCTATAATAATGCTCTTGATCCATGGAACAGTGAAATCAACTCCGAAATCATCAACGGAGACGACTTCAACTGGGGACAGGTTATTAACAACGGCTTTTACCGCAGTTGTCCTACCGTTGACTTTATCTCTGATACAGACAACTGGACATATTTCTGGTTCAACCAGAACCGCTTTGCCGAATACAGCGATGTCGCGAATCTTCCAAAGTGGTTTGATGGCATCGAAGGCTGGGAGCGCTTCGGAACCAACGTTGCCATTTCACCTGATACTTTCGTGAATACATTCGAGCGTCCATACATCTGGATGCGCATGAGTCAGACAGCAGCAAGCGGTGCTTCTATTGTCTATGCAACAGAAACAGATCCTGCTTTCGATGGTCCTAAGACAGTTCCATTCCCTGTCAGCAACGACGGACTTGTTCATGACTACTTCATTAACCTTGAAAGCCCAAGCCTGAAAGGTGTCATCACGAACGCCGCTCTGATTATGGATGACATCGATTCAGCCAACATCGAGTTTGTCCGTTTCGTTGAAAGCCCAACCCTTTACTCTGAACCTGAAGAGTATGTACAGACAGTTAAGCTTGTGACGCGTCCTGACTCTCGCTGGGATGGCTGGCTGGCTCAGGATGGTTCATTTGACGAAAACTCAAACTCACTCATCGTTGGTGATAATGCGAACAATGAAGCCTATCGTTCTATTCTGCACTTTGAAGGCCTTGATGAAATCCCACGTCATGTTGAAATCGTTAATGCGACGTTGGGAATCACCAGAACCGCTGAAAGCTCAAACTTCTTCGATTCACCCTTCTTTACACACGGAGAGCTTGTTTATGACATGTCATCAAAGTGGTTTGGGCAGAAGAAGCTTTCATCAAGCGATTGGGACGAAACTGCAGATGTACAGGAAGCAGGTAAATTCCTGAACGCCTTCCGCGATGGTCTGACAGTGTACTCACGTCTCCGCCCAGATGCTGTAGCAATTCTCAGAGATCACCCAATGGCTCAGTTCCGTCTCCGTTTCACAACGGATAATGACGGCGACAATGTTCAGGACACGGTTGAGTTTGGTTCTACCGAGAACACCGGTGTAGCTCCGACTCTTGTCATTGAGTATATCCCTTAATCAGTAACTACATATACAAATGTCAAGACTCCCCTGGTCACTAAGGCCGGGGGAGTTTCTCTTTTAGCCGGACAGGAAAACATTGACCCTGCCATTAACTAGGGTAGTTGAAGGGATGGTTGCTCGTTGAAGAGGGTGCCTTGGTCTCGTTCTCCTTGTCCGAGTGATCACGAGATAAAGTACTCCCTCCATTGTCATTGTAGACGATACCAGGCAACCGGCTGTTGTCTGACAACGATCTCCAGATTAAGGAACATAACGATCTCACAAAACCTCAAGATATACATTGATGCTGATGCCTGCCCGGTTAAACAGGAAGTTTATCGTGTAGCCGAGCGCCATGGTCTGCCCGTTACTCTTGTTGCAAACAGTCCCATGCGTATACCAGAGAATGACTGGATCGAGCTGGTCGTTGTTGGATCCAAAGCGGATGAAGCCGACGACTGGATTATGGAAAAAGCCGCTAAGGACGACTTTGTTGTTACGCAGGACCTGCTCCTGGCCGAACGTCTCTTGAAGGAAAAAGAAGCACAGCCGATTACTCCCCACGGGAAGATCATGACCATGGAAAACATTGGCTCAGCGATCGCCGGAAGAGAACTGAGAGAAAGGTTGAGGCAGTGGGAGGGCGAGCAACACGGTGGCCCACCTCCCTTTACGAAAGGGCACCGCTCTACCTTTCTGCAGAATTTTCACCAGATGATTGAAAAGACGCTGAGAGAAAGTGGCAATTGATCAGGGGTTCCTGATCAATTGAAGTCTTCCGGGAGGTAACCTTCCCGATAAGCTCGTTCCCAGATAAAGATGATCGGGAGACTTCTCATATCATTCGGAGTGAATGTATAGTCACCTGACTCAAGGTAAATAGTTTCACCTTCGTATAGTTCTTCGTTCAGGTATCCTGTCACTATTCCCTTCGGTGATATAAAGACGTATTCTGCGGGCACCTCAACCTTGAACGGGATCCTTCCTTGATCATCGGCTTCTTCACTGACAAGGTACTTTCCCGCTACACTCACGTACCCCACCTCATGATAGTTATACTTAATAAACATACGCGTCCAGTGAAAGAAGCCATAGTCCTGTCCGAAGACCTCTTTGACGTTATCGTTCACGACAATGGGAACTTCTTTCTCAATAAGCTCTGACCAGGCCGTTTGAGGAATGAGTTCGAGCATCATTCTCTCCAGAGTAAAAGTTTCGAGCACGAAATAGTGAGAACGCCTTCGATAGACGCTCTCTCCCTTCTGGTCAAGAATCAGATCATCCTCCTCTGTCAGGGTGATCACTTCGGTCAGCAGGTCCTGCATCTTCAGGGAAGAGAATCTCCATGGGGGAGCCTTGGTCACGCACACCACAAGGAGAGCTATGCAGACAAAGAAAACTACTTTTTCAAAATGAACAGAAGACCATTTGGTCTTAATAGAAGATAGCAACATGTCTTTATAGACATTGAGAGACAGCATGATAGCTGGGATTCCGATGGCATAATAAGAGAGCTGCGTCTGGCGCTCTACGACAGGAAAGAGGAAATGGACAACAAGATAATAGAGCGATGCTGTCGCCAGAAACCAGGACTTTGCAAGAGGCCTGTTCCCTTTCTCACGTCCAGCAAGAAACGCAGCTCCGAGTCCAGTAACCCCGAGTGTAAGTCTAAGAAGCGAAGGAAGTAATGGCTCGCTAATCTCATCCAGAGGTACCGTGCTATGCTGAAAGAGGCAATAGATCATGGCATCCCATGCACCAAGTATAGACATAAGAAGGAAGATTAGAAAGCAGGGGAGTGCACAGCTGATGCCAAAGAGAAAGAACCTTTTGAGGCCTTCGATGTTTAACCTGCTTCTGCCATAGGATCTGTTTGCAAGTGCGGGTATGATCCACGCCAGGCAGAGGGTGGGCACCATGAGGACGCCCTTCATCGAGGTCATTGCCATGATGCCGCCGATCAGGCCAGCTGTCACAAGGCGCTTGCGTGTCATCGGATACACGCACACATACCAGACAAGCAATACCCATAAGAAAACCCAGGGGATATCGGCTCGGTATTCCGTTGATACCAGCATGAATCCCGGGGTGAAGGCGAGAACTAAGGTGGATAAAACCGCTGAGGAGAGGCTATCGAGTTTTCTGACCAGGTTGTATATAATTAGAAGTATGCCCAGCCAGAAGGGTAGCATGAGAAAACGCATCACATTGATGATGTCGGCGCGCTCGCCAAAGAATTCCAGGAACGGAGTCATGAAGAGATGAAAAAGCGGTGTGTGATTATCGAACATGTCTTTATATTGAACGAGACCGTTCGCCCATCCCCATGAAAGGTGGAGATGTTGAGGCTCGTCACTGTTTACAGGAAGCGCATAGACATAGAGGAGCTTGAAGGTAATCAGTGCAAACAACAGAAAGAACCAGCGATTTTTGAATCGTAGACGAGTGTCTGATTCCAGGTGACGCTGTTCTAGTGTTGAAGCCATCATACTGTCCGTTCCGAGATGAGTAGAGGACACGCTGACAGTAAGATTCGTGTCAACTGAGATGAGCTCAATGAGATAAACCTCTAACCTTTCCTGCTCAAATCTGGTCTTGATATGGTTCCCGTTGACCCAACAGACCCTGATAGGCAGTCATTGATAGAGTACAGAGGAGCGTGCCATGAGACACCCCGTTAAGAAGATATTATCCATCATACTGTTGGTTCTGCCAGCAGGAATCGTTTCGTCCGCCCACCCTCAGGCTTTTCGCATTTATGAGATCGAGAGAGAAGCGCACCAGCACCTGAGCGGGGCTGGAGTTCCAAAAAGCGAGGAAAAAGCAGCAGAGCTGTTTCAGCTTGCCGCCGACGCAGGCAGCACCGGGGCAATGGTTCAACGAGCGCTCATGTACCTGGACGGTCGGGCCGGTGAGCAGAATGACCTGAAGGCAGTCGAACTCTATGAGAAAGCTGCTGCTATGAACGATGTATATAGCCAGATGAGTCTCGGCTTTCTCTACTATCATGGTCGTGGCGTCCCTCAGGATTATGAGAAAGCGGCAAAATGGTTCAGAAAAGCTGCCGAGAATCGTGACAAGTACTCGATGAATATGCTCGGGTTTCAGTATCACTATGGCAATGGGCTTGATAGAGATCTGAGCCAAGCCTTTTATTGGTATAGGGAAGCATACGAACGTGGACGTATAGAAGCAGCTGATAACTTAATGCGGTCTTACCTGCTTGGTGAGGGCACAGAAATAGATCCTGCAAAAGCTCGTCTCCTGGAAGAGCGAATTTTGAGTTCTACCAGTGCTGTTGCCCTGACCAGTCTTGGAAAGCTCTATCTCGAAGACGTCGTTGTGGATAGGGATCACGAGAAAGCAAGAAGCATTTTCCTGCAGGCGATTGAAGACCATGATCGACGCATCCATTGCGGAGGGGCCTTCTACAAACTTGCCCAGTATCACCTGGAGGGAGTTGGGGGCGCTGAGCATGACCCGCAGAAAGCCTATCAGTATCTATACACCTCCGCATCAGAAGAAGATCATGACGATTCTATGGTTCTTCTTGCACGTATGTACGGAAGTGGAACAGGAGTCGAGAAGAACACCAAAGCTGCAGTTGAGTGGTACCTCAGAGCCGCTGAAATGGGTTACCGTGAGGGAATTACAGATTATGCACTCGCACTGATGGAGGGAAATGGTATAGAACAGAAACCAGAACTGGGAAGAAAGCTTCTCTCAGTAGCAGCAGAGACGAATGACCGAAGAAGCCGCTATTATGATGCTCTCTATCGTATTATGGACTCTCCCGAAGGTTTTTCAGATCAGGGAGCTTTTGACGCTCTTATCGAACTTTCCGAATCAAACCATAGTCACGCAGCGATCCTTCTGAATTTACTCAAGAAAACTCATCCAGAAGTTCCCGTATCAATTGATCAATGTAAAGAATACCTGGAAGCGATATGTTTGCAGGAGTACCCGTTTGCTCCTCTACTCTACAAAGAGCTCTATACACCAGAAGAGGAGCTCGTCCTCGTCGACACACGATTCGATGTTCTCTATGATCGAGCCGTCAAAGAATACCTGAACGGCTTCCCGGGCTATCTCGAGGTCGGCAAATACCCATCCTTGAAAGCGGATCTCCAGGGACGGAATTATATCCTTTCTCTCCTTAAGGGTTCTAATCTGAAACTTGCCACGTATATCGAAGGACGTATGGCTCTGAGGGGATGGGGAGCAATGTCCGACGAGAAATCGAAAGCATCCATCCAACTGCTCAATGAGTTGGCTGCCTCGGGAGACGAGGTGGCACAAGCCATTCTGGAGGAGTCCAGGTAAACCCTCTTTGGCTGAACTGGAATTCATATGATACTAGGCAAGAAGCCCTTCTATATTCTTCTTACCCTTCTGTTTATTTTATCCATGGTAAATGGAGTTCCTTTTCTCCTTAGTCTGATGAGACCTCATAATGGTCTCAATTCGGATCAATTTCCAAAAGATGAGCGGTATATGCCGCCATATGATGCGAAGAATCTGATACACCAAAGAGAAGATGGAGAACATACCGTTACTGTATTCGGTCCCTCCTTCACCTGGGATATTCAATCAAGTCATTCAGGAACGAGAGGCGAGGATGCTAAACCAGAATCTATACAGGTACTCAAGCCTCCACAAAAAGCCAGTCTGGATGGGAATCGACCCATTTCACTCAGGGGGATTCAGTTTCTTCAACATCAACAGGCTTGGGATTCCACGGGATCCGCTATCGAAAAAACCGATAAACATGACTACTATGTTATGGAATCTGATGTTCAGAAAAGTATCGAGAATGAAGTGAGCCCCATCGTTTCACGTTGGGGAATCTCCCCTGATTATGGACCTCACGAGTTGAGACTTCTCTTTGATACGAATATCTCGCCGGAAGAGATTTGCTTCTCAGGATTATTTAATGTGGAAACAGGCGGTCGTTTAGCTGGTTCATACAAGAATGATTATATTGTCTATCCAACAACAGGGAGAAGTTTTCACGGGTATCAATTGTGGGGATCTGTTCCTTCAGGTTCGGGGAATCAGGTTGATGAAAACTTCGAACATGGCCTTTTAACATGGACCGATCGGTTCCTGCTTACAGGCGATACAAAACTCGCCTTCCATATGGCTATATACTCAGAAGAAAAAACAACTGTTACATTGAAACCGGGCGAAATGAAGAGCTTGATAATCAATGGAGAAGAATACCGGTTTTATTTAGTTGAGGGGATTTCTAAGGAGCCTCTAAAGGATAATGACTTAAATGTGCTTGAACAACTTACCGGTAAGACTAATCTTGTTATTCTTCCTAAACCGCGAAATGTCTCCAGTCTCGTCATGTATGGAAATGATGGTGAAAAACTTTCAAGTATGGGTTCACAACATGGATCAGGCCCAGGTTATGAAGCAGGGTATTTCGCCAGTACCTACAAATATCCACTGGAGAAAATGGATCATGCATTGATTACTTTCAACAAAGAGGTTCAGTATCTGGTTTGGGATCTATCTGACTTTGAATTCATTCAATCGGATAATAGTGAAGTAGCATTTCTTGAAAAGAGAATTCCAGATTTGTATATCGAGGATCGGTTTGAACTTATTCGGGCTTATTCCAATCTGTTTGAAGGGCACGTGTCGGATGAGTTGAAGCTTGCTTCGAACGTCACTTACCCTGTGCCCCTCAAGGACGCCAAGGTATCAGATCTACTGTCTATTATTGATTCTCCTGGACTGGATCTCGAATACGCTCTAACACCCGATGGGATTTCGGTTAGACAGGCAGGGACAACTGCATCCTATTACAAGCCTGCAATATGGCGGATATACTCGACTCTTGATAATTTCTGGCTCTATATTTACGGTTTTCTCATATTCGTGGTCGCCTACAAATTATTTCTTCTGGTTCAGTCCTTCAGCCTTCAAAAAAACATGAAGACAGGGGGATATTCCTTCAATATCTGGCAGGTGGAATACCTCTATGCGAGGCTAGGGAAGAAAGCATGGAGTCTTCCACCGTATGACCACATCGCTTCTATTCCTTCCGTGAACCCTGATAGACTTGAGGACCTTGTGAGGGTTACTAAGGAATACGACATCAACCGCCTGGGGAAATCACAGTAGTCAGTTCGTCAACGCTTACGACTCCATAGTTCCGATAGACTTCATTCTTGTTTTGGTCGTAAATAAGCCATGCAGGTGCACGATAAATACCCAGCTCCTCAGCAACCTGAGGCCAGTCCTTGACATCTATCCAGGAAAATATCCCATTCCCATAGATCGATGAGAATCCACCTTCTACAAGAGCCTGTTTCTGCTCTTTACAAAGCGCTGCACCTTCAATGTTGAAGTAAAGCACAAGTGGTAGGGTCGATGATTCAAATCGCTCCACGGCATCGTTGTATGAGTGAAAGCCGGCCACGGCAGAATCCGAAAGTTTGTCCTGGACCTCGTATGTATAGTCGCTTGAGTCAGCCAGGTCCTCTTTCAAGCCTGGCGCGAGAGAAAGCATATAGACGTTGTTCTCCACCGAGTCTGGGTGTTCACGTGGGTTATTTCTTCCACAGGGAATGTAGACATTGCCCCTTCTATAATCAGTAGCTGTGGTCGTGTAGAGATTGACCGGAATAGTTGTCCCGATGCTCATCCACTCTCCAAGTTGACTTCCATCCAGCTTGTTGAACCAAACCTCTCTTGAGACAGATCTGTTTTCATATCTGCCAAAAAAAGAGATGAGAAAGGATCCGGCAGTCGCGGTTGAGGCTGACGAGGCCGGTTTATCTGGAACCTGGGATTCTCTTCGCCAGAGGCCCAATTCTCCATTTCCTAAGATGGGAGCTGAATAGACACCTTTCGAGATGGTTCTTGCATTGGAAGAACCTGATAGACCACCCCAGATCCATACTCGACCTCCAAGTGTTGCCGCTTGATGAAACCAGAGCGGTTTCGGTAAGGCTGGCCCAGCCTCCCACTCGATGATCTCTCCCGATGATGAGATCTTGCCGGAAATCACATCGGTTAAAGGTCGTTGATTCGAATCATTTCCACCCAATAAATGCAGGTAGCCAGGGGTTGTGACAACGGGGAAGAATCCTCGACCTGTTTCTGCGAAAGGAGAGGATTTGTTCCATGTCTCCAGCATACCGCTGGCCGATGGTCGAGCCCACAAGACGGTATTGAACCGTGTTCCTCCTTCATCGCCACCAATCACATAAACGATGTCATTCACAGAAACGGTGGATGAGGATATGTAGGCTCGCTTTTCAGGCATGGGCGTATTCATGAATGCCTTGCCAAGTGTTCCATCGGGATTGATTCTAGCTGTCTCTACGGAATCGGTCCAAATCGCTGTATTGACCCCACCAAGTTCCCCTCCGATTACATATAGATAGTTTCCAAGGATGACAGAACCATGCATCTGTCGTTTGTTGATCATCTGACCCGCGACCTGATGAGTTGCGCTCCCTTGAGCGAACACTGCACACGGAATGAAGATGAGAATTATCAGTTTGTAAATGTTAATGGAAGCTGACATAATAGACCTCATGCAATATCAGAGAAATACTATTTAGAACCAGAGTATAGAAAAAGACTGCCTGCCTGATCAAGATGATTTATTAACATGAACAGAAAATATAGTATTGAGTCTTGTTATTTATCGTCGTTTTCGCTTGGTCCCCCGAACCTCTATCTAATAAGTCCTTTACCATATTCTGCTTCATCCGGGCACTAAAACGTGAGTCACGAAGACAAACCAGCGAACAAATACCACGTCGCTTTCCGTTGGTTCGAAAGCAACTGGGCCGTTCTCATCTTTGCGGTTCTCAGTTACAGCCTTGGCATCTGGCGAGGATTCTGGCGCGATGAATATATCACCTGGGAGACAATCCGACTTTCTGCCGGGGCACTCTGGGAGAACCGATTAGCAAGCGGTCACCTGCCCGGATACTTTCTGATTCTATCAGTTTGGTCCAAAGTATTTGGTGAGTCTGAGATCGCCATGCGGGCCCCAAGCTTTTTGATGATGATCGCTGCGGTATTCGCCATCGGCGCCTTCGTCAAAGTTGTCGCCGGCAGGAGGGCAGCCACCATCGCCATGTGGATCACAATCTTTCATCCCCTTGCGATCTGGTGTGCTCAGAATGCGAGGCCTTACGCACCGCTTCCCTTATTCGGCGCTCTTGCAGGCTGGTCAATGATCTCCTACTTTCAAACACGCAAAAAGTCTTACCTGGTTATTCTCTTCTTTTCTGTCTTTCTCGGAGTCGGGCTTCAGGCAATGTTCACACTTCTGGTGGGAATCATGGTTGTCTATCTCCTCCTGTGCTGGAAAAGGAAGGGCTATCTGGTTCTCTATCCGGCGGGTATGATGATCGTTGCAGCATTCATACAAATGATTCCGCTTCTCTTTCTCGCGGAGAAACAAACCAATTACGAGGCTGGAATGCAGAAGTTTCCTCCCTTTGACCGTGGGGTAAAGGGAATAGCTCGAACGTTTGTGGGCGACTATACGGAAGTTACGAACAATGAGTTTGCCTGGATATTCAGTCTGCTTCTTTTGCTTTTCGCTGCTTATGGCTGCAGGAAATGGCTTAAAGATTATAAAATTAAGACGGATTATTCTGCGCCCTTCACCGGGACACTCATTCTTCTTCTGATGATTGTCCCTGCCACTGTTCTAACCTGTGCTGAAGGGCTCGACGGGAAAACCGTTCTCGGTCAATACAGGTACTTTTCCCCAATGCTACCTGCCTCTATTTGCCTGGGCGCATGCGCTATTATATACTATAGTGAACAGATTAAGAAAAGTAAACCGAAGCTCTCAGCCTTACCCGCTATAGTTTTCTTTCTCTGGATGATGCCCTGGTCTATTGCGTTCTGGACGATGAAAGGAGACGGACCGAGTGAGTTCTTCGAAGAGAATCCTGAACACAATGTTTTCGTCGGCGATACAATACCAGCACGCTATCATTTCAGACATGACCCAGAGGCACGATTCATCCTTCTCCCAAGAGAAGTTGATGAGGATATTATCCAGGGGCATTTTGAAGCAGCTGGAGGTGGACCTTTCTGGTTCATGATATACAACAACAAAGAGGATCGCCTCGATCCCTACTTTGAGGAGTTGCCGTCCGGATGGAAGCAAATGAACTCAGCTGAAAAGGGTGACCTGAGAGGACTGGTCCTCATTCGCGACGCCGATTAATCATGGCTCATTAACTGAATTCTGTGCAAAAAAGAGTCTCCCGGGTAAGTTTATTTTCCTCAGAGCACACAGGTTCATGTAATTTCTGTGCATATTATACTGAAGCTTGACAGGGAGTCCTCCAATCGCCTTCTTCCTTTCATGGGGGGAAGATCCATTGCTTATTCGATCACTGATTATTCTCGTATGCCTCGCGCATCCTCTAAACGCAGAGTTCACAGCACCGGAGCCGGAAGACCTGATGATCTATCACGTCTTTCTCGACCGTTTTGAAAACGGAGATCCTTCAAACGACGGAGCGAACCCTAGGTCTTCCCATCAACCCACCGCTGCGTTCGGCTGGCACGGCGGTGATCTTAAAGGCGTTCAGAATCAACTCGATTATATACAGGGCCTGGGAGTAAACGGAATCTGGCTTTCACCCTTCGTCGAGAATGTGAACAGCTATCACGGATACGCGGCATATAATTGGTACAATGTTGATCCTGGGTTTGGCACGCTCGAGGACTTGCAAAATCTTATTGATGATGCGAATAGTCGAGGCATCGCCGTCTACTTCGACATGGTAGCAGGTCATATGGGAAATCTCATTGATTCCGGTGATTTTGGCTTTGCTGGATATAGACCTCCACCATCCACTTATAATCTCCGCTGGCGCTTCGGTCTGCAGTACCCTGAACCCTTCAATAATCTTGATCTGTTCCATGGCCATGGAGGAATCGGAAACTACTTTGGACAGGAACAGGAGGTTGGAGAACTCGCAGGGCTTGATGATTTAAAGACAGAAACTCCCGAAGTTCAGAGCCTCATGACAGATGTCTGGGAGTACTGGATGGAAAACACAAACGTCAGTGGGTTCCGCATAGATACGGTTAAACATGTCGATCGAGGTTTCTGGGAAGAGTTTCTTCCACGGCTTCAACAGAAGGCAAGTGATCTCGGTAGAGAGAACTACTACACTTTCGGTGAAATCTTTGGCGCCGACGACAATTTCATGGCAGAGTACCTTGGGACACTGAGAGGTGGACCATATAAGCTTGATGGGGCAGTAGATTTTCAGTATTACTATTCCAGTCAGGGAGTCTTTGCTCGTGCTGATCGTCCTCCATCGGATTTGTCGAGAAGACTCGAATTCCGTGAACAGGTTCTCGGCCCTCATCATCTGAAGATGCCGAACTTCTTTGACAATCATGACGTCCGCAGGTTTCTCAGTGTTGCCAGCGATAACCCCGGAGCAGGTTTGAGTGAAAGATTGAAAAGACTTGAGCTTGCACTTGTCTATATTTTCTTTTCACCGGGACCTCCTATTATCTACTATGGAACCGAGCAGGCGTTTGATGGTGGAAACGACCCCTACAACAGGGAGGACATGTTTGATGGAGAGTTTGAGTTCGGCCCTTCCAATGGAGATAACTTTGATACGACTTCTCCATTTTACCAACTGATCGCTCGGCTTGCGAGAATCAGAAGGGAAATAGAACCTCTTCGCCGTGGAAACTACCAGGAAATATATACAAACTTTGACGGTCCCGGTTTACTTGTAACTCTCCGAGAAACAGATGAGGATTTCGCTCTCAGTATTCTGAATACTTCAACGACACCTCAACAACTGCCGTCTTTAACGATTGAGACGCTTGCCAGTACCGTCATTGCCGATGCTCTTGATCCTTCCAGCGTGGCCTCCATAAATTCTACCGGCATGCTTCCGGGAAGAACTATTGACCCGTTGTCGGCGGAACTCTGGATTCGTTCAGAAGCTGTTCCTCCTCTTCCTGTGTCTATACTCGCCTTTAACCCGGGCGAAGGAGAAACAAGAGTCGCTCTTAACGTCCAGAGTCTTTCCGTGACATTTTCGGAAGAGATGGACCAGGGGCTCACAAACAGAGCAATATCGCTAACTCCCGGTTTGTCTTATGTCGAACAATGGTCTGGCAACGGAGATCGGGTCGAGTTACTTCTGCAGGAAGAACTGGAGCCTCGTACTGAATATACCATTTCGGTGTCCAAAGAAGCAACTTCTCTTGGAGCAGAGCCCGTGAATATCGCCCGCAGTAGCTCTTTCATGACGGATCGAGACCTGACCTCCCTGCCTCCAATAGACGTACCCGTAGCTAACCTCCCGATCACTGCCAGGGACTTCAGTATCGATGGAGAAGCTGGTGACTGGCCCGAAGGTGGATCTCAAGTCGGGTTCTACGTTGTTGAAAATGTCTATCACTATGTTGATGATACGAACGAAGCTCCCGGCGACGGCGACTACCAGTATCCCTCGAACCCCGTCTTCAGTGGAACCGATGCAGATCTTTCCCTTTTTTGCATGGCCTGGGATGAGTCCAACCTCTATTTTCTTATACAACCCAGGGAGGTCGTGCCATTTGCCAGCTTTTATACTCCCTATTTTGGGATATCCATTGATACAGGCCGAGCCGGAGGACTCTCAACTGCTGGCTATGATCAGGAGTCGGGTGAACACGGCATTACGGAACTGGAACTACACCCGGCTGTCTATTCAGAGTTTGAGGTCGTCTATACGGGTCCCAGAGGACACTCCATCTATTTCTCTGACGGTAGCACCTCTACAGCGGGAGAGAGCTCCTACAATCCGTTGACCGGTACAGTTGAAATTTCTATTCCCATGGAAGGGCTGGAGTCTTCGAGCAATGAATGGACACTTCTTGTCTATAGTGGACTTGAGACGTTCGGTGGCTTGAGAGAAGCAGGAGTCCAGAACGGAGAGTATGAACTTGGCGGGGGAATCACAGAGCTTTCCGATCCTGATATCATTGATATGCTGGGGGCAACGCCCGAAGACCAACTCGCTGATCTTTCGAACTATGATGAATTGTTTCCCACCGTTGTATTACACAGCTACCTGCGTATAAACCTGATTGGCTCCCCCATGGATCATTGGATTCTCTACTGAGAGTTCCATCTATATGGACCCGAAGGCTCTTTCAATGATGAACAAATAAACATCGTTTTCTGTATTTTTAACCGATGTTGTATGGCTGTTTGACACGCTCTTTCTGTGAGCACTTTGTGACAAAGGGAAAGCTTTCACGTTTTATCTTGATTCATAAACTGTTTCAAGATCCATGATTACGGATCACATGACTAGACTTTCCAGGAGGTGTCATCATGAGCCAAGCGCTTGAGCAGGTCTGCGAACTGATGGACGAAGCCGATTCGATCGTTGAAGAAATGGCAATAGATCTGATCAACAATAAGGAGAAATATCTTAAGTACGAAGAAACGATGATCAGTGCCCGAATCGATGAGTTCTCCTGGATCTTCAAGAGAATATACCCAAAAGCCACCAAATGGTTCGAGAGTAATCAATTTCGAATTCTTGGGGATCTTGAGTATCCGCAATTCGGAGAGGACCAGCCCAAGCTCCGAAGTTTTGAGAGAATCTTCCTTCATCAGACTCAACCAACAATGGCCAGATTCTTTCACCTGCCCTCTACAGGAGCATCAAAGCTTTTCTACTTCATGAGAATGAACACCCTGACCAATCAGAACCACTTTGTGGCTTTCGAATCATACTTCTCAGACAATACTCTCATCGCTACATCAAATACCGAGGGTCGAGGAATAGATAACAACGAACCTTCGAATCTGCACATCCTCGCCCTCGACCCTGAGACGCCTATCGATCGAATTCTGGCTATTCATGAGAAACGAATCGCAGAACATGAGAACAGTTCTCAAGGAATTCATGCTGTTAGGGTGAAGAACTTTGAAACCTACAATAAGGTGCAGGAGATCATCAGGAAACAAAAGGCAGAGTACCTTCGATCAACAGGATATTTCTCCCGCAAAGAACTTTCCTTTTATCTCCCCGAAGAAGATGATGTTCTCATCGAGCTCTTACACAAGAAAATTCAGGAGATTGCTCGCGAGCGTCATCCTAAGACCAAAACTGATTGAGACTGGCTCTTAGTTCAAGTGCACGAAACGTCGAATAATCATTTGTGGCAGCTAACAAGAGTGGCTACATTGTTGCTGACGCGAATTCCCTCAACTTATCTTTCCCTACTTTAAATATTATTTTTTGTTCAGTATTTACAGGAGTTTGTATATCAAAGCTCGAATCTGTCGGTTCCCTCACAACAAGGATTGTTACAAATTCAGTTGATATTTTCCAGCAGTATTTTCGTGCGTATAGACAATTCTCCTTGCCTGTCACAAGCCGCCAGAGCTGATTTGGAAACGATTCTTGTCAACAAACTAACACAAGGGGTGGAATCATGATGAAGATGAAGCGTCGGTCTGTGCTGCTTGCACTGGCCGGAAGCCTTACAATCGCACAAACGAGTGTCTTCGCTGTCAATCTCGCAGCAGACGTTGATCGTGACGGATTGATCAACTTCGCTCAGGATGATGCAGGAGAAGCTAGCTGGACTCCTCAACGTGGAGCATTCTTTCTCAATAACAACGACAGCGACCAGAATTCTGGTCAACCAGACCACAGCGACAGCGTTGTCAATGGAACAGCAGATGCCGACGATCTGGCTCGTCTTAAGATCGATCAGATCCCAGGTCTTTCACCTTCAGCAACGGTGACTGTCAGTGTAGACTCTTCATCTCAAGCAAAAGTGAGGATCTTCCAGAAGTTGTCGAATGGAAGCTGGTCTTCACTGAACCTCGCGACCTCCGGGAATCTCAGCGCCGCAGCACTCACAAATGGTGAGGTCGAACTGGGCATAGAAGCAAACTCCTATGCAGGGACGGGCTGGAGCGGAAAAACGAATGTAACGGTCTCTGTCTCAGGTCAGGGATCAGACACCGTTCAGCTCCTGGTGGCTCCCTTTCTCCTTCTCTCCAATGATAGACATGCGGAAACGCTCTTTATTAGAGAATATCCCGGGCGCAACGATACCATGATTTCTCAGCTTCAATCCGTGCTACCGTCTGCCGGAGTTGACTTTGAGGTCATACCCTCCACCTATCCCTACCCAAACTATAATATCTGGCTTCAAGACACGATGGAGATTGGCTATACGGCGATTCCCGGCCGATCTGAAAACGTTGTAATGAAAGCCAACCGGAATAAGGCACTCGACAACTATTCCAAGACTGACCTTCTTGGCCCTGGTTTCGGCTGGGTAGAGGTCGGGGACTATCGCTCCGCTTATGGTGCAGGAAACGGAGGGAACAGCTGGCTCGACTGGTTTGGTAACCTTGAAATAACTCCTCCCGTAGCTGGATACCCTTTGGGTCGGGTTCTATACGGAGAGAATGGTTCCGCCTCTCTTGATCCTCGAATCATCGACATGATCGACACACAGGGGTTTCAGGGGCCTGCACTCGGGCTTGATACTGGATGGCTCACCATTAAACATGTCGATGAAGTCGTCTGCTTCGTACCAACCGGCAAAGAAACACAACCCTATAAGGTTCTGGTTCCCGATGTGAATGTCTTCATATCACTGATGGACCAGTGGATCGCTCAAGGATACGGTTCATCAACGATGTTCTCCAAGTACAGCTGGTCTGATACGGTCAGCTATACACGCAATAATACAACACAGATCAATTTTAATACGAATCTCCAGGCCACACGTATCGAACCAAACATTACTATTCTCAAGAATGAGCTGGGACTGACCGAAAGTGATTTGATTCGTGTACCTGCGTATTACTACCAGGGCGACGCCGTTATTCCCAATATGGTGAATGCTCAGTTCGTCAACGGACGTCTGTTAATGGCCGAACCCAATGGACCCGTTGTTGGCGGTGTCGACCTTATCGAGCAGTACATGATCGATCAGCTCAGCAGTAGTTCTGTCTTTCCGGTCTTCGTAGAGGATTCACTCTACCATAACTGGTCAGGCAATGTTCATTGTGGAACGAATGCGACGCGAAATGGAATCGAACAACCCTGGTGGGAGGTTCTGTCAGGTATTCCTGCTCCTATCATTATCGACAATGGAGAGAGTGGATATAGTGAAACCGGTTCATGGGGAAGCTCTGTCTCTGCTGGATATTTTGAAGCGGGCTCGCGCTACGCCTTCACCGGTAACGGTAGTACTCAGGCCACCTGGACTCCAGTTCTTCCTTTCACCGGCGACTATCGTATAGATGCCTGGTGGGTTGCGGGATCAAACCGGGCAACCAATGCATCTTATCAGATTACCACAGCAGCAGGAACCGTTTCTGTCAGTGTCGACCAGACAAAAGAAGGAACAACGTGGAACGATCTCGGGACGTTCGAGCTGAATCCACTGACAGCTAAGGTGACTCTCACTAACGCCGCATCAGGTACTGTTGTTTCCGCAGATGCTATACGGTTCACCCCGATTGGTGAATCAGTTTCCGCTACACCAACACCAACACCGACTCCAAGCCCAACGCCAACACCGTCACCTTCTCCGTCACCAACTCCATCGCCCTCTCCAACATCAACTCCTTCGCCAACTCCAACGGCGACCCCGACGGCGACACCCACACCAACTCCAACTCCTACACCAACAAGCACACCGAATCCCGGAGGAGAAATCATTCTAGATAATGACAACTCCTTTGATTATTCGGAATCAGGAAGCTGGGGTACATCTAATGGTGCTGGCTATTATGGCTCTTCATCAAGATGGGCTCTCCGTTCCGGATCCAATACATCAACAACTGCCGTTGCCACATGGAACCCTTCGCTCTCATCATCAGGAAATTATGATGTCTATGCATGGTGGGTTGCCAGCTCCAACCGTGCAACAGATGCGAAGTATCAGATTAACCATACTTCCGGTACGGCATCGGTACAGGTTGACCAGTCTGTAAACGGCGGTCAGTGGAATCTTCTGGGATCTTACACACTCGATTCGAATTCAACGATCGTATTGGGAAACAATGCTGAAACTGGAAGTGTTGTTTCTGCTGATTCAATTCGACTTGTTCCTGCAAGTGGACCCGTTGAGCTGATTGCTGATAATGATGATGGATCACCTGCCTATACAACATCAGGCTCCTGGTCAACCTCTGGAAGCACCGGATACAATGGATCTACTTACCAGTATGCGATCGCAGGAAATAACAATGATGCTTCGTATCAGTTCAGTATTCCTGAGGCAGGTAACTATACAATCTCTGTCTTCTATCGCGCTGGTTCAAACCGGACCTCCTCGACTGCTTACGCTCTCCAGGGAGCAGGGATCAATACCACGGCAACGGTTAATCAGCAGACGAACTCATTGAGCTGGGTTGATCTTGGTACCTACAATCTCTCGACTGGAACTCTTACAGTCACCCTTGACGGTTCTTCTTCAACGGGAGGAACGGTCGTCATCGCTGATGCTGTCCGCGTCAGTAAACCCTGATACTGAACACCTTTTCGGTGAACAGCACGGTTGCCCCGGCAGACCTTTGGTTTGTCGGGGCATTTTCATATGTAATCTGCGGGTCCTGAAACATCTTCTCAAGTATCTGTTCGTGCATGTAATCTCATGACTTGAATGTATGCGCTTTCAACACAACAGCAGTGACGCTGTTTCCTGATGGTTCAGCCTGGTTCTGGATGCTCTATGGCACATAAATCGGGCAAATATAGGCCAATTCAACGGATTTCTGAGTCGAATCGTTAGGAGGCCTCACGGGATGACGGATGTCTGCCCGACGTCTTATCTACGTCTTACCTACGACTTGAGACGTCCGTCAGTCGTAGGGCAGACATGGATATGACGCCGTTGGTCTGGATAGGACTGGGTTTTGGTAAGCGGTTGCAATTATGGCATCTTAAAATGCATGATGAAAAATCGCGGTGAATCTCTTAGAGAAATAAAATCGCTGAGGACATTTGCCCTCACAGATCCTGTATTCTGCTTAATGAATTCGAGATATACTCCCAAGTAGCTTAAACCTCTATGGACCTCATCATACAACTCTATTACGAAGGGAGAAACTCCCTCCAGAGCAGCACTCAAGGTTACTGATTCTCGATAAAGTATATTTGAATGTATCTGGGATAAATGGGTCGGTAAATCATATCAAACCAAATTTCATTGACGAATCCTGAATGGGAGAGATAGGTTTCCCCGTTCAGCATTGCGCTCATATCCAGATTGGCATGGCTAATCTATGGGGTCTACGGCGTCGTTTATTTTATCCAGGAATTCGTTCACAGCGATTCAATCGGATGCCGAACCCACAACGTCTTTTTTTTGGTGCCTGATTTATGAAGTATTTACTCCGTATTCTTGCTCTTACATTTCTGTTCTCTTCCGGCATAGTTGATGCCAACGAGATCGGAACTCAGTTTACCTATCAGGGGCGGCTTCTTGATAGTGGTTCACCTGTGAATGGAAATGTGACATTGACTTTCCGACTATACGATTCCTCTTCAGGGGGAGCTCAGATCGGTTCTGATTACAACGCTGGAACGATTTTGGTCACGGATGGAAGTATCATTCAACCACTTGATTTTGGTGATGTTTTTGAGGGACAGGAAGTCTTCCTGGAAATAGAAGCAGCCATTGGCGCCGCGAGTCCCGTTATTTTATCTCCACGCACCTTGCTCAGGCCTGTTCCATATTCGATGGTATCGAGTAAATCCTTCGAGCTTGTGCCTCCTCCAGGCTCAACTTCAACAAATTCTCTCTTTCTGGACCAGGAGGGAAATCTCGCTTATGGTGTGGATTCTGTTCCAGCAGTGTTGGACTTCGTCGGCAACAAAGTATTTGGTTTTAACGATATTTCATCTATACAAATACGCCAGCTGACGTCAGTTGCCTATGTTCTGGACAAGGGTGCAGGGGTGATCACGGCCATTAATGTTTTAGACCCTACCTCGATGCAGTCACTCGGTGGAAGCAGTGGTTACTCTCAGCCAGTCGACTTGCGTATAGATGGCATCCTTCAAGACAGAGGTGTCTTTCTGGATGTTGGAACTAATCGAATTATTACGGTAGACCTGGGAGATCCAGTGTCTGTTCCGGTTCAGGACTTTGTGACTCCAACTCAGCCTGCTGTATCGCTCGATATTGATGCTGACAATAATTATATCTATACGCTTCACGACTCAAATGATTCAGTCTTTATTCATAATTTTTCTAATCCGTCTGTCCTGGTCTTTGCCGGGGCATTCAGCATCAATGCAGGAACTTATATCGATCATGCTTACAGCGATGGACATCTCTACACATTAAGCACCAGTCCTGCACAAATCAGTATCTATAAATTCAACACGTATGATACTGTCAGTCACTTGACCGATATTCCAATCTCCGGCGGTTCGGGTGTTCCACAGAAAATCAAAGTTCAGGGGACAATTCTATCTGCCATAAACGAACAATTAGTTTCACTCTACGACATAGCAAATCCAGGGTCGCCTGTTCTTATCGATACTCTGCCAGATCCCCGAAGAACAGATATTGTCTTCGAGAATGACTTCGCCATAACCACGTTCGTTCCAATAGGTGGTTCGGGAGGAGGTCTTGATCTCTACAACCTTGCAGGTGCGAACCCCGATAGTATCATCGATCAGGCCACACAATCTCTTTCAAATCCACGCGTGATTGCCCAGAAAGATGACGGAACATTAATCATTGCTGACAACAATACATTGTCCCTCGCTGCCTATCAGCTTCAGAGCTATACAGCTGCTATCAGTGGTGATTTAATTCTAACAGGGACGACGTTTATAGATAGTCCTCTGGCAGTCTCTCAAGATGCCAGTTTTGATGGAAATGTTTCTATTGGTGGAACATATTCAGTCTCTGGGCTTTCAACAATGAGCGGGGGGGCAGCTGTGCAGTCCGGGCTTGATGTGACTGGAGGTATAGTAACAGATTCACTTCAAGTATCGAGCACTGCCACATTTCAGTCCGATGTCACAATTAGCGGTCAGACAGATCTCAATGGGGGCGTGACCGTTGATGGAGATGTTGCTGCAACGGGTGCCATCACTGGTTCGTCTGGTGATTTTCAAAATCTTCTTTCCGGCAATACAGTTCTCTTCGAGCAGATCGAACAGATTTCAGTAATTGAAGAAAGTCCCAATATCGGAGATTCTATTGCTATCTCTGGTAATGGGCTCTATTCCGTGGACTCGGCAACAGGTATTCATGCTTTCGATGCCACTACTCCATCCAACCCTCTATGGATCTCGAATAACGCACGAATTCCCAGTAATGGACTTCTTCAAGGTGCGCATGTTGTCGGCAACTACCTCTATACGATATTTTCTCCCGTGGCTGGTGGAACGGTCGAGAACTATCTTGCACTCTATGATATATCTGATCCTACCGAGATCACCTTCTTTGATCAATTTCCACTTCCCCAACAAGACTTTGGTTCAGAGTATGACTTCATTCAACAGGGGAATACGCTTTTCATTGGTGCCAGAGATACATCAAAAACTGCCTATATGGGAAACTTCTTTGATGTTTCCACGCCTTCTGCTCCGAGTTTAATCGAGACCTTTGAACCAACCGCCGAGGAGCCGTCGATCACGACAAGAGTACATGCATGGTCTGGAGACGCTCTGTATACAATGAATACTGGAAGTAATTCAAAAGCCTCATTTTCAGTATATGATACCTCGACTTTAAGTTCAATCAGTCATGCACTGGATGTGGATACGAAAACCTCACCTGGAAAAGTAGAACTTCTTTATTTGCATCTCAATAGTGGAGTATTATATACGCTTACTGCCCGAAGTGAGTACTTTCAAACAACGATTGATTCTGGATATTTTGGATACGAAATGAAAGTCCAGTCTTACGACGTATCAATTGATCCCCTAAACCCGATCTTGCTCGATGAAGTTGTTGTTGCCCAGCCGACAGACTACAGAAAGCCCTATCTTGCATCAACAGGGTCGGATGTCTATGCCTTCTTTAACAATCGCGTCTACTTCCTGGATGCGACAAATACCTCAGCGTTGCTTTTCACGAAGAGCGACTCATATGGAAACTCAGAAGATGAATTGGTTTTGCATTCTAATAATATTATTTATACGGAGGTTGCAGGTATACTCAACACCTATGAATTGAGCCCTTCAACAACACCCTCTGCAGCCCTTTCGTCAAGTGAATATAATGTTTCTACGGATATTGTCGATTTCGCCTCTACAGATGGGTTTTGGGCCGATTTCACAGGAGGTCGAATCGTCAACGGTGGGGGGAGCGCTACAACAGAAGATATCGATAACCCCCGAGTTATTGAAGAGAAGAGTGGCGTTGTTTTTGTCGGGGATACTTCACTCAATTCGCTGATCGCTTTTGATCAAAAAACCCTGCAAAAACTTGGGGAGGTGACAACGGATCTTGATCTTCCAAGAGACTCTCTCATCGTTGGTGACCATCTCTTTATACTGGATAGCGGTACAGATAAGATTGTGAGTATATCAATTGCCGATCCAACAGCGCCATCCTATGCAGGTTCATCGAGTGGTGGGCTTGTTACGCCGCGCAGGTTTGACACGAATGGAACAGACCGACTCTATGTCATTGATTCAACAAGCGGAGTTCTTGTGTACGATATCAGTACACCCGCAAGCCCAACTCTGTTGGGTTCGACGACGTCGAATGTTTCATCTCCACAATCAGTCAGTTACGGACTTGGTTATATCTATGTGGGGCAAACTTCCGGGTTTCTAGTTTTTCAGGACACTGGAGGTACGCCCTCGTTTGCGCAGTCGATTCCCGGGCCTCATACTACTCTTGTTCAGGTCGATGACAGTAATGAGATTCTCTATGCAGTTGAGGATATTCAGAACCCCCCAACTTTCGTGGGGTCCGACATCTTTGTGTATGATCTCTCAGTAAACCCTGCAGCACCTGATCTGATCAGGGATAGCAATAATGATGCAGTCAGATTTCGCTATACGGAGCTTTCAAGGAAGACAAACATGAGCCAGCCTTATCTGGAAATTCTCACAGAGAATAACCAGATCTACCGTTTCAGATACAACCGTTCAGAGCACACAATTGCAGGAGATATTGTTTTTGAAGATCGCCTCGGAATCGGTCGCTTCCCGGAGTTCTATACGCTTGAGGTTGAAGGAAATGCGCTGAAAACCTCAGGGGGAAGTTCATGGGTCACGCCGAGTGACAAGCGTCTTAAGAAAAACATAAAACCTGTTCGCGATGCCTTGGAAAAACTGCTGCGACTCCAGCCGGTTCAGTTTCAATACAATAGCACTTACGAGAGAGTCTTTTCTAAAGATTCACAAGAGGGAAAAACACATACAGGGTTTGTCGCTCAAGAATATGCGAGGGAATTCCCGGAAGATGTTCAAAAGTTAAAAGCGAGTGACTATCTGCTTCTTGATCCCTCAGCGATTCCTCCTATGAATGTGCGAGCAATACAGCAGCTCCATGAAGAGAATCTCCGGTTGAAGAATGAGAACAGAAGTCTGGAAGAAAGGATCGAAAAACTGGAGAAGCTTGAAGAACGGCTTGACCAGATTGAAAAACAGGTTCTTAGGGAGGAGTAGTTCTTTCTTATATTTGATTTCTGTTCAGAAACTTGAGCAGCATAGAAGACTCAATGGGGTAGAATCTCATAAGAAGATAGAGATAAATGAGTGACGGTATGCTACTCGCCATAAGAAGAGTTATATATCCCTGCTCTTCATAGAGAGACCATGTGAGAAAATATCCCGACGCTAAGAGCACCCAAAGCGGCAAAAATTTGAGCACAGTCAGGCTGTATCGTATCATTCCACTCTGGAGAAGACTTCCGAGCATATACGCCCAGATCACCCAGAGAAACCCGCTTGTGAGGGACATGACAACAATGGTGAAATAGAGACCCTTCGGCGCACAAAGAAAGATCACAAGTATTCGTGCTAGCGTGTGAACAACATTCCAGTAGAGGCCTACTTCAGGCCGGTCGCGAATAACGTCGAGGCTGCTGATGGGGTTGTAGATTCCTTGAAGAAAAACAAAGACCGCCAACCAGGGGACAAGGTGGGCAGAGCTTATATACTTCTCTCCAAGAATGATTGAAGCTGTGATCGGGGCAAAAAAGGTGAGCCAGATCACTGCCGGGGGTAGAAAGGCTGCTGTGGTGCCAATGATTCTTAAGCAGCGGGAAATCAGTTCGGACTCCTTCAATCCGGATAGACTCGGGAAAACAACACGCCAGAGTGAACCGGTAACAAGGGCGATCGGAACAATAATAATCATCTGAGCAGCTTTGAGCTCCGCTGTTGCTTCTTCACTGATCAGTATAGCGATGAGAGGTACAGGGATCATGTTCCCTACAGTGTTGAGTGTCAGATCGCTTGTATTTACCAGGCAGAACTTTCGATGCTTCCGGAAGAGTTTCCTGAATACTCCAATTCTTTTCGGTAAAAGCACATCAACCATTCTAAAGGGCTTGTTTCTGTAAAGCCAGTAACAGTCAATGAGCTCGCCAAAGAAAAATGCCAGCAACAGCGTATTGATTGAGGGAAAAATAAAAACAAGCAGCGCTCCCCCGATATAGGTAATACTGTTATTTAACAGCTCACCCTGTGCAATTTTCTTAAAGTTCAGCACCGCTGCGAGAGTGCTTCGTATAGATAACTTGATTGTAAAAGAGATCAGTACACCCATCAACATGAGGAGAGAGAAGGTGTCCAATTGATCGGGTATATAGTCACTAATACCTTGAATGCCGACACCCATGGCCAGTGTGAGTAGAGCCGTGAGTCCGATCACTAGTCCACCTAGAAGAAAGAGCGACCAGGATAGTGCGATGATATACCTTTTCTTAATACTCTTTTCGCGGATAAGTAGCTGATCAAATCCGAAGGGGAGAAAAGGAATGAGCATCATCGGTATGGTAATCAGTGCACCGTAAGCTCCGAAGACTTCTTTGCTGACGAGACGAAGTATCGCCAGCTGACCAAGGAGGGCGAGCATGCGCACTCCGAAGTTCCCGAAAAGAACCCATCTTGCGGCGGAGAATGCTGAACCCTGTTTCGTCATACCCTAGTTATCCGGCGTCATTGATGGTCAATAGCGCGTTTGTTGCCACTGACAATGCTTGAATTAAGTTCTACAAGCCTCGTGTGTCATCAATTGTTTTGACCCTCAGGTGAAGAATCAACGATAGAAGGCATGTTATTTCGCTATGAGGGTGACGCGTCCGGTCAATGGTTACACGAACAGTCTCAAATAAGCTTGCCCGAATAATCATGAGCAAGGTCTATCTTGATATAGACCCAACCATCAGTGGAACTGTTCTCCTCGCAGGTGTCGCGCGCAGTGGTTCGACATGGCTTAGCAATGTGATTAACGCTGACAATCATTTTCGATATCTCTTTGAGCCGTTTCACGGAGAAGTTTGTGCCCCTGCAAAAATGCTTAAGAAACGACCCTATCTACGACCCGACGCAGAGAATCAAAAAGTATGGAAGCTGGCTGAAAGTGTCTTTTCAGGAAGGATAAGAGACCCCTGGATTGACAGTTGTAATACCAAGCTCATCGCGAAGAAACGTTTGGTTAAAGAAGTATCCTGCAATTTAATGCTGTCGTGGATTGCCAGGAACTTTCCTGATCTGAAGGTTGTCTTTCTTATTCGTCATCCCTGTGCCGTGGCGTATTCAAGGATGAAGCTTGGCTGGGACAGCTATTGTGATGAGTTCTTGAAACAGGAAGATCTGATGGAGGATTTTCTGGAGCCCTTTCGTGATTTGCTTTCAGAGAAGCACGACGAGTTCAGTCGACAAATCATCATGTGGTGCGTCGAGCACTATGTACCGCTCAAGCAGCTTTCACAAGCCAATATCTATACAGCCTTCTATGAGAATTTCTGTATGGATCCTAAGAAGGAGGTCAGGTCCCTCTACAGGTACTTGAAGCTTCCCTACTCATCGTCTATCCTTGAGAAGGCAAAGTTGCCTTCGTCTACGAGCAGGACGGACAGTGCCGTTCAGAACCAGACTAACCTGCTGGAGGGGTGGAAAAAGAATCTCTCCACCAGGCAAGTGGAGAGATCTCGGGAATTGGTTAAGGCATTCGAGTTGGACTATCTATATGAGGATCAGCCTGCGCCTCAGACCGATAGCCCGTTCAAGAAGTAGTCATTCATAGTTGATCAGTAGAAGTAGTGTTGTTAGGATCCACGAGGGACATTGTCGCGTCAGATAGGTTCAGATTCACAATAACTTCATCGCTCGTTCTTCTTACTCCTCCTCGGATGATCTGTTCACCGATATTGAACTCCAGGAGAAACTTGTTGAGATTAACCTCTTCGAAAAGAGCAACTCCTCCTTCATCTGTAGTAACTTCCTGGAAGGCATCGTAGAATGTCAGTCCATTCGCCTTCACAAGGATTCCATTCAAGGGTTCACCGTTCAGTTCGTTAAGCACCTTAATTCTAAAGGGTCTTGTTGGTATTTCTGAAACAGCAAGCTGTAGCGTCTCTTTTTCATCATTCACTGTAATATCTACTTCTGTGGTGAAGTATGCTTTCAGTGGATTCACTGCGATGCCAACTCTAGCCTTTGAGTATTCATTTGGACGATAGCCAAGGCGGAAGCCATTTTCAGTATAGTTCAACTTTGTCGACGGTTGAACGATCCATTGATTCTTCTTTGAGTCATATAGATATAGAAACTGTACAGGAAACCTGGCTGAGCTTTCCTGTCGAATCTCCTGGTCCAGCTCAGGGGTGAGATCAACTGCTAGGGTGTGAAGTGAATCAACAGCCCATTCAATCTCAGCGACAGAGTCTTGAATATGGGACTCTTTTATATCATAGGTTATTTCTCGCTGTCCTAATCCGCCCTTCCCGGGGATAATGGCTCTAATGGTTGTTACCACGGGCGAGTCCCAGAGTTGATTCATGATCGTATTGTCTTCGATATCAGCAGACTGTTTCTGTCGTGCTCTTGAGTTTCCATGACCGTGGAAAGTCTCATCCTGCTGAACTTTCTTGTCATGCAGATGTGCGCTTTGAGCAGGTAAGCAGTCAAATTCAAACATGCCCTCAAGATTGGTCGTTCTCTCGTAATAGGCGAGCTCTTTGTCTACCCAGATGACTCGAGCGTCGTGTATAGGATTTCCTGATTCATCAACAAGGAGTCCTCTTACAACGAGGCAAGGTTTGATTTCTTGTGGAAAGATCTCTGAAAGCTGAACATCTATACGCTTTGTCGTGCCTTTGTCCAGGGTTACAGTAATCGGACGGCCAGCAACTCCTGTTCTTGTGGCAAGTTGCACTTCCACAGATGAGTCAGGTATGAGAATCGGAAGCTTGATGGTTTCAGAAAGAGGAACAACATCTGAGTCTGTCATCATTTCCCGAGGGGCATCAAATTCCTCTGCGGGAGGCCAGTCGTAGAGTTCCAGCATTTTCGGTCTGCTTCTCCAGAGAAAGTACCGCCAGGCTTCTCCGTTTACAGAATTCTCTCCTTCTCTCGTTCGTACAAGACGAAGGAAGAAGCTGTCATGACCTTCAAGCTCACCGAGCAGGTTTATTTCTAGAGCGGTAGGTGAATTCATTGTCATGTCATCGAGTTTGATGGAATACTGTTCGGGGTCTCTCGAAACCTTATGAACAGAGTATTCACCGTATGGGGTCCAGGCCATCACTATATACATGTCTCTTAACGGAATTTCATCCTGTCGGTATGCCCTTGGGTTCCCTTCATCTCTATACAGCGGTTTCTCTCCCCATTTGATTCTTGATGGAAACGTTCTGCCTATTTTTGCCGAGTCGTCATCTCCTGCCATCGGCCAGGCTATTGCTGCTTCAATAGCTCTTGGATTTGCCGTTCCTAAATCAGCTAATTGAATAGATATTTCCAAATCTTCTTTTCTCTTTTGAGCATCCTTCGCAGGTTGCTTTGCCTCATCTGATTTCGATGCCTTTGAAGTTTCTTTCATTGGGGCACTATTGACCGTATCTGAAGTGGCAGGTTTTCCGCGCTCTTCCCGATCTGTCTCTTGCCAGTTTCGAGTTTCACTCTTGTTGAAGAATACGAGGGGGATGGATATAATGAGAACACCTGCTATAATAATCAGAGGGAGGACTTTCTTAATTCTGTCATTCATATGCTTTCAGATCCTTCGAGCGCTTTCGTAAGCTTCGTGTTGAAAAAAGAATGGAGGCGCATTCAATGCGCCTCCACCTTTTTTTCTAAGTTTTTCCGCGACGCATCAGTCGGTGCTGATGGTCACGTGATCAACGTAGAAGTAGTTGTTGTTTCCACTACCCGAGTTTTGTCCGCCTTTAGCGAAGAGAGTAATGGAGTTTCCAGTTGCTGTGACGGTCGCTGTATACTGAACCCATGTGTTAAAGCCAAGACCTTCAAGCTTCGTATAGGTTACAGAAGAGGCTTCAGGTGAAGAGCCACCGGTCAGATCATAGCCGAACTCAAGCCACTGACCAGATGCATTACCCTGACGCTTCATCCAGGCTGAAATGTCATAGCTGACTCCTGGAGTTGTTGCGATCGTTTGATAGACACCGCCATTGAAAGCCGTGCTGTCTGTACGTGCCCAATATTGTGAGTAGGATCCATCATGTTTGTTGATAGAAGCCTGTCCAAATGTTGGGTCCGCAGACCACTCTGACTGCCAGCTTGTCCATCCGTTACCAACGCCACTTGTGAATCCATCCTCAAAGCTTCCGTTGTTCAATGTAACAGGAACAGGAGTTGGAGTTGGGGTCGGTGTTGGTGTTGGAGTAGGAGTAGGCGTCACTTCAACAGTACCGTCACCTTCGAAGCTTACTGCATCGAGGTAATAGTAACCGTAGCTGCCGCCTGTCGCTGAATGGCCACCGCGGAAGAAGATCGTTGTTGAAGATCCTGTCGCAGTGATTGTGTCGGTATGTGTGATCCATGTGTTGTCAGTCTGAGAAAGGTCTGTCCAGGCAACTGATCCTGCTGTTGGACTTGTTCCACCAGAGAGATCGTAGCCAATGGCCAGCAGCTGACCACTCGCACTGGACTGACGCTTAACAGAGGCTGTCAGATCATACTCAACGCCTGTTGCGGTGCTCATGACCTGATAGACACCTGCGTTAAATGGGTTACCGTCGCCTGTACGAGCTACGTACTGTGAGTAGCTTCCGTCAACTTTGTTGAGCGAAGCCTGCCCAAATACTGGTGATCCAGAAGTAACGAAGCTTGTCCAGCCGTTTGCAACACCACTCGTGAACCCACTTTCCATGCTGCCATTGGTGACAACATCTGTTCCAACACTCTGGTTATCTTCAATGAAACCAGTGCCTGGATAGATATCACGGGTGATGTTTGATGGGTTATGGTAGTACTGAGCTACCTGGGATGCTGACCAGCCGTTCACCCATGCGTAAGGTGCGCGGTCGATCTTTCTGATTTCAAGGTGAAGGTGAGCCACGTAGCGATCATCTGCTCCACGTCCAACCTTTCCAATGATGTCGCCTTTACGCACATGATGACCGGGGTTCACGAACATCTCGGTAAGGTGCGCGTACTGTGACCAGACGAACGTTCCGTCAGTCATTTCATGTTCGATATAGATTATGTTACCCCACGCATCAGTTCTGTAGTCAGCGAACTCGACCACACCGTTAGCGATTGCATGGATTTCTTTACCCATATCTGCATTTCCACCTGATCCCCAGTTGAGATCTTCACCTGGGTGGTAGGTGTTGTTATAGAACTCATTCAAGTCACCTGCAACATACCAGGCGCTCGCAGGAAGAGTTGCATAGTCGAAGCTGTCAGCCAGGAGAAATGACGGGTTCGCATTCTCTGACTGAAACTCCATCCAGTCGATACTGAAGTTTCCGCCCTGTGATGTCCAACGAATGGTCTGCATTCCAGAAGGAATGAGGACGCTCGTAGGACCAGAAGCGATAGCAAAGGTTTCATAGCTTCCAGTAGATGGAAGTGAAGTTGTGCCGATGCTTGTTCCGTTCAGACTCATTGCAAGTGTACCATTGCTTGTGCCTGAGTACCGAATGTCAATGTCGTAGTAGCCACCGTCACCGACGAATGTATATTCAACCCATTCGCCGTTTCCAATGGAACCTACTCGGTAACCGCCACCCGCAGCATAGTAGATATCAACACCTTCGTTCGGGTGGATGATATTACCTGCGTTTGATGAGCCGGCATCGTAGTATTGTCCAACACCCCCTATGAACTTATACTGCTCCGCCTGAATCCGGGTCACCTTACCGTTCGATCCAGGAGGAGGAGTCGGTGTTGGAGTCGGCGTAGCCGTTGGTGTAGGAGTTGGAGAAGGAGTTGGTGTGGCTGTAGGTGTCGGAGTCGGAGACGTTCCACCTGTGGGCGCGAAAGCAACCGCATCTGCGATGACGTATGTATTCGTACCAGTGCTTCCAAGTTCTACCTTGGAACTTGAGTTCAGGTCGTATGTACCAATAGAGACCCAGCTTCTTCCGTTCGTTGTCTGGTCGATATCTACGGTGGTGGTTCCGTTTGCATGAGTCACCGTGTACGGTGCATCTGTCGCGCGCGTATCAGCTTCACAGTACCAGACGAATACTTCATATTCACCGGTGCCAAGTGAAGGTGACCAGCGCGCTGTTGCGCCTGTGTTTGTGTTCGCCCAGCGATAGTTGAATCCATGCCACAGAGGAACTCCGGTGGCGACCGTCCACGTTCCTGAAACGACAGAGAACTCAGGGTCATCGTTGTCAATGACCACGGTTCCTGCTGGAAGACCACGGTTTGGCTGAAGAGGATCAGCATCACGTACGGCGTCCAGATCTGCTGCAGTCATGTGCTGTGCACTCCAGAAGCTCGTACCGCCATAGCCCCCAAGAACAGGGTTGGTGTCATTGTTCAGCGCAACAAACCAGCGGGCGACTTCGTCAGCAGTGACCGTTCCGTAGGTTTGTCCAATTGGGATTACCGGTTTGTCTACATCGAGGCCTTCTTCAAGCCAGCGGCTGTAGTACAGATTGTAGTTATAGTTGAAGTCACGAACCGCCTGCTCTGGAGATGTTGCAAATTCTCCCCAGTAAACCTGAGGCATGACTGCGTCACACTCTTGAGCGAATTCACGCCATGGGTATGAGCCATGGTACTGAATATATGCGTAAGGAGCATAGGCGAGGAAGTGATCTGGATAAGCAGTTTTGATTTCTGATGAAAGGATTGTCGCTTTGGTTGGTTCACCTTTGTACTCGCCTTCAGCATCGATAACAGAACCGTCTGCACCGATTGAAAGTGCCCACTTGTAAACATCAGCTTCTGCGTAAGGGTCTGTCGCATAGACATAAGTCCAGGCAAGAACCTTAATGCCGCGTGCGTGAGCTGCTTCAATGATTGTTGTACTGAAGTTATTCAGTGTACCGTTGTTTCCATCCCATCTTACCTCACCGTCGCCGGCCTTGATACAGAGCCAGTCGATGTCGTGGGCAGCAAAGTGGTCCATAAGACCATCAACATCGCCGTTCGCGAAACCGTGGTTGGCGTAAGTGTTAGGCATTCTCCAGATCCATAGACCTTTACCAAGGTTGTTTGCATCTATACCGCCGTAGAAAAGATCGCCGGGGTCAGGAGTGGCTGTAGGAGTTGGTGTAGGAGTTGGAGTACCGGTTGGTGTAGGAGTTGGTGTAGGTGTTCCTGACGGTGCAGGAGTTGGAGTCGGCGTTGGCTCTGCCGTCTGAGTACCAAGATCCACGAAGGTCTGGTACGAAGGCTTATTACGTGAGCCATCAGCTGTCTGAAGTCCCCACAAGTCGTTTCCACCTGTGACGAAATCGCGGTGATGGAACCAGAAGTAACGTTCAACATAAGGACCGTCTTCTGGATACTGGTAGTCCACGAGCTTGTCGAGAAGAAGGAACGAATCGAGCAGATACTCGTTCTGTGCATCTTCGCTCTGGAAGGCTGTGCTCCAGCCGAGCTCCGTAACCCATACAGGCGTATCGCGCTCGCCGTTTGCATTCATCGTTGCCTTGAAGCGTTCATTCATCACATTAGCAAGGCCTGGAACAGGTGCTGTGAATATCTCGGGGTAAGGGTGGCAACCAACCACATCCCATGGGTAGCGGCTGTTTGAGCTCAAGTAGCTCTGGATAGATGTTGAGCTATACAGATCTTCCAGATAGTTCTCTTCATACTGGAAGCCCTTCGGAGATATACCTCCAAGAACAACTGTTGAGTCTGGGTCGATCGCTTTGATGGCGTCGTAAGCGTCGATCATCAGCAGACCAAATGGATTTGGTTCGACTCGGTAGTCGGGACCACCTTCAGAACTTACGTCCAGGTCAGGCTCATTCCAGATTTCCCAGTCAGTAATCTTGTTGGTGCGGTTAACGAAGTGCCCAACGATTTCCTGTGTCTTAGCAGTGAAGCTGTCACGGTATGACTGAGTTGCCCAGTCATTCGAGCTTGAAGCTCCAACAGTAGAGTAATCGATCAGACCAAGAACCTTGATTCCGCGTGCAGCAGCACGATCAACGATTTCATCATAAGCGCCATAGTTGATGTCGCCGTTTGACTCTTTGATGAACTCAACGCGAACCATGTCTACACCCATTGCCTGGACTTCATCAGCGATCGCTTCTGTGAAGTTGTTACCAGTCCAGGGATAGTAGACCTGTGAAGTCAGAGATTTCATTTCAGGAGTTGAAATGTCATTGGTGACAACAATTGCAGGAGGCTGCGTGCTTGAGCCAACTTTCGTGACTGTGACATAATCAACGTAGAAGTAGTTGAACGTACCATCTGTTGCCGCGTTACCGCCAGCAGCAAAGAGTGTGATGTTGTTTGAAGTTGCCGTTACAACTGCGTCGTAGGTTGCCCAGTGATTCTCTCTTGTGGCTGTTAATTGCTTATAGACGGCGTTAGAAGAAAGAGCATCTGTGCCACCGCCAGCATCGACGCCGAAGGCGAGGATCGGGCTTGCGCTGTCTGTCTGCATCTTCATACGAGCTTTAACTCGGTAGTGATCACCGTTAGTAACAGGAACCTGCTGATAGACACCGGCCTTGAAAACCTGGTCATCATCACGGTACCAGTACTGACTGTGGCCTCCTTCGTACTTGTTCAGGCTTGCGCGTCCGAATGTGGCAGATGCGCCATTGCTGTCCGTCCAGGATGTCCAGCCAGAAGCAATACCCGCTGTATATGTCCCTTCAAACTCACCGTTTGAAATATTAACAGGAGTTCCACTTGTTGTTACGGTTGCAGTGAGAGAATAGCTTACGCTGGTCTCGCTGAATCCGTTAATGGAGATATAATAGAAACTGTTGGGGACGAGAGCCGGGTCAGATGAATCATCGATCGATACAGATTCATTTGCGTCTGATTCGTAAGGACGGAAATCCCAATCTGATGCAGTCGGCTGAGCACCTCGCTTCACGTAAAGATCGGCGTCATCGTTTCCTGTCATGACAATATCGAGATCGATCCCATCTGCTGGAACGGATATCACAAAATGATCCCATTCACCTTGTGCAACAGAGCCTGTCGCCGCTGTACCGCTCGTGAGAGATGTTGGTCCCGGAACGGGAGTTGGCGTTGGAGTCGCCGTCGGAGCAGGCGTACCTGTAAAGCGCCAGTGCCAGGGTTCTTCAACATAGCCGGTTTCATCTTCATTTAAGCTTGTATAGCTTTGGATAAAGCCGAAGTCGTCGGCGTTAGCCACAAGCCAGGTATATTGAGAATCCGAGCTGGAGATGAAGGCACCATCTGCTGGGTCAGCAAAGTCGAGCGTGGTTCCCAGCTGATGCTCAGAGTGTCCAGGAGGAGCACTGAAGCGTTGTGCAAGACCAGAAGCCGCGACATTGTTGTCATAGATGCTTTTCTGACTCGCCCATGAGCGATAGGATGAAAGAACCTCAAGATCATGACCAGCTGCAGCGGCAGCATCAATCATCGCCTGAGCCTGCGTCCATGCCTCATCACGTAGCATATAACTCACACCAGCATTTTGTGCGGTATAGGTGGCAGGGATGGTGACAAGATCGCTTGGCTCATAACTCTGGGGCAGACCCCACCAGCGCGTGACGATTTCTTCACCTGGTTCGATGTTTGTACAACAATCGATTTCGGCCTGGTTGTCAGGATGAACGCGATAGACACCTGTCGCACTGATCCAGCCGGTAGTACTACTGTACGTGACATTCAGCCACTCTTCATCAGTCTCCACAACACGATAGTAATCCCCAGACACTGAGGTTCCATTAGGTATACTACCAATGACGTTCGAACTGATCGTTGGCTGATCGCGAAGATTGAGATTTGAACTTGTATGAACGATCCACGATGTACTTCCAGATGCACCATAGTTCTCAATGGTCACAAGCTCAGTGGTGAGTGAGGGCGTCGCAGTTGGAGTGGGCGTAGGTGTCCCCGATGCAGTAGGTTGAGTGAAAACGTCAATTTCATAGACAAGAGGTGAAACAAAAGCAGCAGCTAGACCGTCCTGATCATCACCGTTGCCGTTGTTCCAGTCATCGATCATCTGATTGGAGAAGTCCGTTCCAGAGTAGAGATCCAACCGAACACCTGTAACGTTCTTGATAAGAGGACCAACCTGGCGTTTGACGGTTGAGCGGGTTGCCTGTCCATTTGCCGAGGTTCCGTAAGGAGCCGATGTTACTTCTTCTTTCAGGAGCGTCCAGGTGGAGGAGGAAGAAGGGGTTGAATCCGTTGTCGTATAGACGTCGTAGTGATGAAAGATACGACCATCACCACCCGTGTTTCCACTGAAGACTCGAACTTCGTTTAGATCCACATTGCCAGATCCGTTGAGGGCCCAGAAACCACTCCAGGCAGGAGTGTTTTCACCGGGATAGTCCATGAGCAATCCCGAAAGGCCGGATAATGTTGAGCCATCAGTAAAAGCTGGTTCCTTGTCATTGGCATTCGTTACGGCGGGATGAAATCCACCGCTGATTTTTGTTCCTGTGACACCATTAATCGCGTCGTTTGAGCTTGGAAGAACGCTCAGGTTAGTGGGAGTACTTCCAGTCTCAGTAGCGACTATGATTTCTCCTGTCTGAGGAACGGTCAAAGTTGCAGTGAGAGTGTAATTGACGGGAGTTGAGCTGAAGCCATTAACCGAAATGTAGTAAGTGGATGCATCATCCAGAACCGGACTACTCGAACTATCGATGGTAACCGACTCATTGGAGTCGCCATCGTAAGGTCGAAAGTCCCAATCATTGGTGGTAGGCTGCGAGCCCTTCCTCACGTAGAGATCGGCATCATCATTACCTGTCATCACAACAGATAACTCGGTCGCGCCGGAAGGAACAGTGATCAGAAAATGATCCCATTCACCTGATGCGACAGTACCAGTGGCATTTTCACCGCTTACTAAATTAGTTTGAGCAGAAACAACACTGGTACCTGCCAATCCCAAGGCAAGAGCAAGTACAAGGCTGCTCTTAGCGAAGGGGTGGGTACTTCTTCGTAGCATGAGTTTCATTCCTTCTAAAGATGAATACTTCGTAGGGGAGTGTTTAGGTTTCGGGGGATACAGGGGGATCTTTCGCCTTCTATACGACGGTATAGAAAGCCCGTTGGGGCCCAGGTTTCAGTGGGCCCTGATGACAAACAGTTTGGAAGCAGGAATAAGGTCTTCTCATGTTGTTGCCCGGACCGTGACAGACATCAACTTTGAGAATTTAAGAAAAAATCCTGCTCTGATGATATTTAACGGCTAAGACATATGATTTTAATTATGCTCAGGTCAAATAAGAAATACACCTGGAGCTAAAAAACACGTGAAATACATATATAAGTCACGTTAAGGGCATGGAATTAAGGGTTTCCCCGATACGAAAAAATTATCGCTGGTGAACCATCTCTGCTGAAACTGGGAGTTAATCTTTCTGTACAACTAAAGTTGTCATAGTCCTCGACCCGTGCACCACCGTCGACTTCAGTGGGTCTAAAAGCTTCCCCTTGAAGGTATCACCTATCAAAACGGAAAGCCTCTCCTCGCTCGCGAAATAATGATCTCGCGTATAGATTGAACCATCTTTATATTCTTTGCAGTCTTCAGGGTAAGGAAAATACTCTCCTGCCCCCACCGCCGTCATCAGTCTTGAGAAGAAAATTCCCCCCGATTTGAGTACACGCGCCATCTCTTGCGTCATTCGGTGAAAATGCTCTTCGCTGCCTGCAAAATGCAGGACGGCGTTAGCAATGATATAGTCAAAGCTATTGTCGGCGTATGGAATCGACTCAAGTGGAGCTACTTGAAAGTTTGAGGTGCTCTTTTCCTTCTGATCATTTTCCAATTGATGTCGAAGCCAGTCTATTGCTTCGGGATCTTTGTCTATCCCACATACACAATAGCCAGACTTGATGAGATACTGAATATTCCTTCCATAACCGCAACCCGCATCGAGAATCCTCATGTCGGGTTTGATAAATCCTCGAAGCAGCTGGTCGAGAAGATAGATATCCATCCCTTGAAAAGCAGCGATCTCTACAGGGATTTTCTCAGCCATCTATATCTCTCTTTCGTGTCTTCTCACTGACTTTCAGTCACGGCACTGCGGAGCTGTTCAAATGGAAGCGTTCCGATATGCCGACCGTTCTCTGCTCCGTTCCTGTTGAAAAAGATCCATGTAGGAACTTTCCAGACACCTCGCTGCTGAACCATCTGAGGATCCTTGTTGACGGGAACAAGTACAAAGTTTGCCTGGGTCGAAAGACTGTTCATGTCTCCCGATGCAAGGATTTCGATCTGTTCCTTACAATTTTCAGCAGAATCTGAGTAGAAGAGCATCGCCATGGGCTTTCCATTGCGGCTCGTTTCCTGAAAAGATTTGAAGTTGGCGAGGACACTGGATGCCCCCATCGCTGAAGCATCTCCGCCATCAGTGCTGGCGAACGATGATTCTGTGTGATCTGCTTCCTGCCAGGAGGTAATTGTCATATCATCTGCCTGAGAAAACTGAAATGACTGCGCGCCCTGATATGCAGCATCCCGAGCTTCTTTGGAAAGACGAAAAACAACCACGTTACTAAGAAGGGTTCTGACGTCGGTCTTACTTGAACGGCCTCCATTGAGAAAGACAAGCCCGCGACGATAATCCATGGCTGCGGCATGATAGACACGATTTGGAACTTGTGTCTGCATTGACTGCCATCCCTGCATCCCTTCAACATTGGCCACAGACCACCACACGTTACTGGTTGCAAGGGAACCTGAATGTCGTGGACTGAAAGCAATGACAAATGGACCTGCCACGGCTGTTGAAGCGGCGTAATAGGGCTGACTGATACTTATGTTCTCACGTCTCCACTGGTCAATCTTTCCATAGCTCATGATGGGGGCAGAATAAATCTGGGGGGTGACGGCTTTGTTATCATTGGCTGTCAGGCCTCCCCATACATACACTCGCCCTGCAGAGACCGCTGCATGATGATACCAGAGTGCAACAGGCAAAGGAGCAGATCTCTCCCATTGAGAACCCAGATGGCCGTCCGGTCGGACCTCAATAGAAAAGGCGTTATTGCGGGGTGTGTCTCGGTCTAGCCCTCCAATCAGGTGTATATACCCAGGGGTTGCCACGGTCACTGGGGCCTGAAGCTCACCGCCTGGCCACGGAACAGACTCCACCCATCTTGACAGATTCCCGTTCTCATCAGGTTTCGCATAGACAGCATTTCTGTAACCTGTATTATCTTTGATTTGTGCAGCTCCGCCTACGACGTAGATGATATCATCAAGAACAATCGTTGAGTTTCCAATATAGAGTCTTGGTTGAGGCAGCGGCGTTGTCTGAGTCCAGCCGGATAATTGACCATCCGGTCCGATGGAAGCCTTCATCACTGTATTCGTAGGGGAAGAACCCGCGCCTGATATGATGTAGAGGTAATCCCGTGCGACCGCAGAGCCGTGCATCTGTCGGGGTTCCGGCATGGGGTTGGTCGGATAGATGAAATCGTTGGACAATGCAATGGAGGTCGGGCACAAGAGTGCCAGGGCAAAAAACAGAAAAACTCTCATTTCAAACTCATCCCTATAGATTAAAACACAAAACGCAAAAAACTATTTGGAAGTCTATAAAAAAGTTTCAACTCCGCTAAATATTCACAATTCTAAGGGGTTCTTACTACACTCTAAACAGACTTTTGTTTCTATACGGAAAATATTCCTTGAAATTTTTCAAATCCAGATCAACTTGTCCGTAACATCATATGGGAAAGTCTGATGAAACAATTTCCAAGAATACTTATTTTCTTCCTGATTCTACTTGGTCAAAAACCTTCCGCCCTGCTCTTTGCAGAAGAAGAAGTCTTTCTTGAAACCTATAAAGTCTCGCAGCAGCTCAATGCTCCCTGGACGGTTCACCATCATGAAGCAACTGTCTACTCTGCCCCCGGCACCGAATCTGAAGTCCTCATGCAACTTGAAGAGGGTGAAGAGATTCTTGGAAAACTGGTCCGTTACACTCTCAGTGACGAGGATTGGCTGGAAGTAAATCTCGGGCAGAAGAGTGGCTATGTGTCTTCTACGGTTTTGACCAGGGTTCATCCTGATAATCGAGTTGAAGGGAATCTGCCTATCGGAAGTGAGAAAGTGAATCGATGGTGGGGGCTCCCTCTCGACTATGCCCCGAATGATCTGATGTATCTTCCCGATGAGTACACGGGTGGCAAAGCACGGGAGTTACGAATTGAAGCAGCACAGGCAGCAGAGAAAATGCTCGCTGCTGCAGCAGATGATGGCATCAATATCCTTGTTGTTTCTGCCTATCGCTCAGGCTCTACGCAAAAAAGTATCTATGACGAGAATGTACGTAGAGATGGAAGATCTCAAAGGTATAGCGCGCCTCCTGGCCACAGCGAACACCAGCTGGGAACTACTTTGGACTTCAGCGATCCTGCCAGGCGACACACCTTCTCACGGGAATTCGACAAGACTCCACAAGGTGCCTGGCTGGCAGCTCATGCTCATCGATTTGGATTTCGACAGACTTATACACGTGAAAATGAAAAGGAAACAGGTTATATAGCCGAGCCGTGGCACTGGCGCTACATGGGAGATCCAACGGAAGAAGACTCGGAGAGCCGCGGTTCCGAAGGAACCAGCGAGAAGTTCTTCAATTGGGATCGCACCTCAGAGAATTAGATATCTTCCTTTCTACACTCAATTATTAGACAATGTAACTCAGAGTATGTTCACGACGAAGGTGGATCTTCGCTTCGCAATCGCTTACATTCTTGATGAACCCGTATAAGATTGTTTCAGGCAGGTAAATGGAAGGCTGTAAGCTGCTTCTGAATGCACGCTGTAAGCAGGCGGAAAGCAGGTTGAATGCAGGAAGATTCGTCGGGAACAATACTGAATTCGAGATATTTGAGTTATAGCCAGTTCACCCCTGGAGTGGCTCATGGGCTTCTTGCAAGCGGTTACTGAAGGCTCTGACTCACCGGCGTCAGACGAAGGACCTGTCCGGGTTGATTCAAGACGACATAAATCGCACCGTCCGGACCTGTTCTGACATCACGCATTCTCGCAATATTATCGAGCAGGATTTCCTCGTGGAGAACACGTCCGTCATAGACTCTCAGCAGGCGCAGGTCCTGATCCCGGAGTGCTGTCACCAGAAGCTGGTTTTTCCATAAAGGAAATAGATCTCCTGTATAGAAGTCTATCCCACAAACAGCGGTTGAAGGGCGCCAGAAAAGTATTGGTTGCTCGAGACCCTCTTGCTCGCGTTCAAGTGTAATGACTCTCCCACTGTATTCTATCCCGTATGTGATCTCTGGCCAGCCATAGTTTTTTCCTGCCCGAGAAATGTTCAGTTCATCACCGCCTCTTGGGCCATGTTCAGCAACCCAGAGTTCACCTGTTTCTGGATGAAACGCCATCCCTTGAGGGTTTCGGTGGCCGTAACTGAATATGGAAGGCAAGGCGGAAGAGTTGGAGAGGAAAGGGTTCGAGTCGGGGATGCTCCCATCGGGGAAAAGGCGATGAACTTTGCCATTTGGAAGCGTCAGGTCCTGAGCGTGGAAGCGTTGTCCACGATCACCGATACAGAAATATAGATAGCCCTCAGCATCAAAAACTATTCTGCTCCCATAGTGTTGACGCGTTGTCAGATAAGAAGCATGGTCTGCCTCAAAAAGAGTCTGCTCCTCACTCCACTGATTGTTAATGATCTTCCCACGGACAACCTTTGTCATCGCAGGGCTCCCCGAGGTTTCCAGGGGATGACTGTAGCTCAGATAGATCCATGGATTCCTGATATAGTTGGGGTCGACCGTTACATCCAGGAGGCCACCCTGCCCTTCGTCAAGAACCTTTGGAAGGCCTTTGATTCTTCGCGGGTCGAGTTGGCCGTTTCGAACGATACGCAGGCTTCCATTCTTCTCTGTAATGATCGCTTCACCCGGATATGTAAAGTCAATTGCCCAGGGACTATCAAGCCCATCCGCATAGATGTCGACTGCCACCCTGTAATCAAGAGTCTCAACCTCTGATAGACGTTTATTGTTTTCTTCCTCAAGGGTATCTTCGGGAGTGGCTACTTCCAGGTAATCAATCAGGTTTTCAATTTGTTCGTCGGTAAGATTATTTCCAAAAGCAGGCATGCCAGCCTCAATGATACCATCATGAATACTCTTAAATATAGATTTCCGGTCGGAGCCATACTTCCAGGTATCATCGATGAGACTTCCTGAGTTGCCACCTTCGTGATTCGCTCCGTGACAGGAGGCGCAATATCGCTGATAGAGAGCCTTTCCATCTGTTTCGACGGGGCCCTGGTCGCAGCTCGACAATGTAACGCAAGAGGTCAGTAGTAACCCCGAAGAGAGCCGCTGAAGAGTCCGTCCTTTTTCTTGATTCATATCAAAAAATTGGTGCATCATTTGACTAAATCTGAAAGTTCTCTTGTTCATCCAGAAATTCATCCTCTGATTCATATTCGGGAAAGTTCTTCTTTAAGCAATCAGGGCAGATGCTGTGGCTAAGTTTGATTTCTGCATGATCTTTCAGGAAGCTCTCAAGCCTTGACCAGTAGCCCTCATCATCGCGGATGGATTTACAGAAAGAACAGATTGGAATGAACTCTTTCAGAGTTTTAATGGTCATCAGCGAATTTGCGAGCATGGATGTAACCCGTCTATATTCCATCAGGTTGACAACCTGTCTACTGAGTCTTTGAAGAGCTTCCAGTTGTTCTTTCTCCAAATCTCTGGTGGTCTGGTCGATAACACAGATAGTCCCGAGGTTGTGTCCCTCGCGGGTGGTGAGTGGTGCGCCGGCGTAGAATCTGATTCTCGGATCACCGGTTACCAGGTCGTTTTTTGCAAAGCGTTCGTCTTTTGTTGCATCGGGAACCACCATCGGGTTTGTGTCGAGGATTGTATGAGCACAAAACGCCAACTTGCGGTCGGTTTCAGGAACATCAAGTCCAACTCGTGCTTTAAACCACTGGCGGCGCTCGTCTATAAGACTGATGAGAGCGATGGGGGCCTTACAGATATAGGCAGCTATCTTGGCAAAATCATCGTAGTCTGCTTCAGGGTCCGTGTCGAGAATTTCGTATGACTTAAGTGCTTCGAGTCGTTTTTTTTCATTACTTGGGTGGGGGGCTTCCATTTTTATCTCTTCTTTTTACTCTTCCTCTTCCTCGCTCTCGTCTTCACAAGCTCGCGGTGAATAATCGTCGTTCCTGACTCTATCCCACTGAAAGAGAGGCCCCGGGTCGTTTTTCCTCTCAGGCGCAATTTCATCGTGTCCAACGATATACTGGACACCATGTTCTTCGCAGAAGTGCTGGATAAGTTTATTGAGTGACTTGTATTGTGCGTCTGTATAGGCATCCTCTTCCGTTTTAACGGTGGGATCATCTTTCGGGTGGCTTGCCATCAATTCTATGCCGATGGAAAAATCATTGATTCCTTCTCTTTTGTCATTTGGCATGACACTTCGTCCGGCATGCCAGGCTCGGTCATTGTCTGGGACAAGCTGAACAATGGTACCATCTCGCGCGATCGCGTAGTGGGCAGACACTTTGTAGGCCTCAAAGATTGCCTTCACAAGCTGCCAGTCATACTTATGATCTGCCAGGTTCTCGGGAGTCAGGTTGATACTTTCGGCATATTCTTTTCCCTCTGCTCCAACGATCTCTTGAAAGCTTTCATTGAACCAGTAGATCGCACTGGCAAAGTGCACGACGACCGTGTCTATCTCGCGGTCTTCCTCGACCTTTGTATAGCAGTTATCAGCGATATGAGATTCAACGATCTTGAACTTGTCACCGTTAGAGAGGGTCACCTCGACAGTCTCTGCCTTTGATGCTTCTGATTCGGTGGCTTCCGTTTCTTCTGCCCAGCTGAAACTGATGGAGGCCGCGCAAACGATCAGTGATAAGATTGTAAGTACATATTTCATTTGATATTCCTTTTCCTCATAATGGGACTAAAACAGCTTGGTACGTGAGGAGGAATCAAGATGTTTGATAAGATTTTAACATTTCAGTGACAGAAGGGCGATGTCGTACAAATTTCAAAATACTTCTTGTTTATTTGAAGTGGTTGGATAATTTTTCGTCAAAACTAATTAAAAAGAGGACAAAGAAAAATGAAATATTTTCTTTATACTCGCTCGAGGCGAGGCTTTACTCTCATTGAACTCTTGATCGTTGTCGCGATTATTGCCATCCTGGCGGCAATTGCTGTTCCCAACTTTCTGGAGGCTCAGACCAGGGCAAAGGTATCTCGTGTGAAAGCAGATTTTCGTTCTGTATCAACAGCAATTGAATCGTATCTGATAGATTACAACCAGTATCCGGTAAATCTGAATATTCCGTCTGAACCGGGAGCGTTCTTCCTTGCCTGGCTTTCAATTCCCGGCGCCAGCATCACCTCTCCAATCGCCTACATGACGAGCATACCCGAAGAGGATATCTTTAAGCCACAAAAACCCGGAGCCTTTAATCCAAATGGATATTATCAGTACTTCTATTACGGGCAGGGGCAGGAGAAACCCTACCCAAATATCGTTGCGTGGATGAATGGCACCGGGTACGCCGCCCGCGATGGCTTTAGAGAAGCCTACTCCCTTGTTTCATGGGGTCCAGACCGTGAACAATCTAACGGCGAGCACATTGAATTCCCCGAGCCCTGGCTCTTCACAGGCCCTCAGCCCCCAACCGTCTACGACCCCACGAACGGAACTGTTAGCAATGGAGACATCGTTCGCCTTGGCGGTGGAACCCAGAGCCCCTTTGCAAGTCTGGCGAACTGATCACCCAGGACAGGATTGAATGGTAATCGAGAGGCGCCCAGGCGGCGCCTCTTCTCTTTTTCAGGGGATAAACCCAAGGAATTTGCCAAGACTGTAAAGCGCCAGCCCAATGCCGCCGAAGAGACAGAGCATCCCACCCATTCCCTCCATTTTGCCCCCAAACACTGCTAATAGAATCCCCATTATAATGCCGCCGACATAAAGCATGAGCTTCACCTTTCACGTGTGAAATAATACAAAGTATGTACATTCAAGACAGAAACTGTATCAATAAGAGATTATGTCGGTAAATATTTTCCCAGTTTGCAAGGAATTGAGATCTTTCTGTTTCATTTTCTCTGCGAAAGTGACTTTCATAGACTAAACATGGGGTGTTGTACTCTGGTCTGGTTGTGAGAACAGGAGATTACTTATGACGTCAAGAGTCAGAGCCTTTACGATCATCGAGCTTATCATCGTTATTCTGATCGTTGTCATCCTTGTATCCATCGCGAAGCCCCCGGTGCACCAGGTTACTCCACGTTCACTCGTGTCAAGAGTGAGAGCAGATTCAAGAAGCTACGGTGCAGCTCTTGATGCCTACCAAACTGACCATGGAGTCTTCCCTTCCATGGTTCGGTATAGTCAGCTGAGTTTGGACAGAAATTGGCTGAGGAAGATTGGAGGGGAGGGGCTGTCTACTCTTCATCCTGGAAATCGATTGCTTGCAGGGATCACAACGCCTGTTGCCTATACGAATGCTCTCTATCCTGATCCTTTCTTAAGAGAAGAGAAGCTTCCAATCGCTTACTACACAGACGGTAAAGGCTGGCTCCTCTTTTCCCCAGGGCCGGATCAAGTTTTTGATATTACTGACCCTTCATTATTCTATACGGGAAGTGACCAGGAACCTTCCAAGAAACTTCTGCTGAATGCCTACGATCCTACCAATGGATTAATCAGTGGGGGAGATATATGGAGGATGAGGGAAATTGAATCAGATAGAAAGTGAGGATGGTACGGTTCTAAAGGGGAAAGGTATTGGTAGGAGCTTGCTGAGAATCACACTCGCAGTTACTCCTTTCGCTGCTTTAATTATCTGGTCCGCCTTGAGCGGGATTCCAGGGCCAGAACACGCCATGAGATATCGGGTCTCAAGGGTTCGTTCGGATATGCGTTCTCTGGCTACAGCAATAGAATCGTACAAGATCGATCAAAGTGCTTACCCACCAAAGCGAGCTTTAAGTATCAGGGACTCAAATGCGACTAGCACTAATGAGCAGATTACGATTTATTCCACCGTTGATAGATTGACTACACCAGTTGCCTATATAAATTCTATCTCCAATGACTCTTTCAGTCCTAATGAATCAGACCCCTTCGGTTATATAAAGGCAGAAAACGCCTGGTTATTATATTCTAGAGGACCAGATAAAGTCTTCGATTTGAACCTGATAGACGGTTCGGAAGTATGGGCAGAAAAAAGCATATCAGATAAGGTAATAATCAATACGTACGATCCAACCAATGGATATCGAAGTACCGGTGATATATGGAAGGTGAGCCAGCAACACAATAGAACCGAGGACAAACCTGCCAATGATAGACAAGAATGAAAAGAGTTTGTAAAAACTTACCCATGTCTATTCAAATAATTTGAAAAATAGTTCAGGAGAGATTAGAAAAGAGTGTCATTCGAACCAAGCGTCTACTAGACTCTATCTATAAATTCAAAAGAGGAGGTTCCAATGAAATTTCGAACGAAGGGTTTCACACTTGTTGAGGTTATCATCGTTCTTGTTGTGGTGGGATTCCTGGCTGCAATGACTCTGCCACGTACGTTCGAGGCTCAAACACGATCTAAGGTCTCGCGCGCCCGAGCTGACATGCGGTCACTCTCAATGGCACTGGAATCCTATCACACAGACCATAAGTCCTATCCCATGATGACACCTTTAAAGGATCACCCCTATGCCGGTGATGGTCTTGAAGAAATGGGTGGAGGCCACCTGATGAGCTATGTACATGGTAATTCACAGGTGGCCGGACTGACAACTCCCGTCGCCTATATTTATATGCCTTACCCTGATGTGTTTTCAGAGGATAGAGGCCTGGACTTCGCCTACTATACAGATCAGGAAGGGTGGATCATGTTCTCTGCTGGCGACGACAAGAAGTATGATATTCAACGTCCTGGAAAGGTATATGCAGGATCCGATACGGAAATGTCTCGGGGATTGACCCATTTGACCTATGACCCGACGAATGGAACCATCAGTCCTGGCGATGTCTGGAGAATTAAGCAGTAGATTTGATGAAAGATCCAGCAACACAGAAGGGTTTTACTATCGGCGACTTGCTTATATGCATGATTGTCTTTTTGCCGATTGGATATTATCTGTCAACAGAGCCCTGGATCGAGTGTCGACTGACACTGTCACCAGAAGGAGATGCGAGAAGTGATATGCGCTATCTAGCTACAGCCATCGAGGCCTATACTATTGATCATGATGCGAGACCACTTATGGTTATGCTTCGTGACCATGAAAATGCAGGAGATGAGTTGAGGGAAATGGGTGGGTGGCACCTTACAACTATACATACTGGAGGTCTGATGCAGGAAGGTATTACAACTCCCGTCGCCTATCTCAATGAACTTCCAGAGGACAGGTTTTCGCTCGATGAAGGATTGCCATACGTATTCTATACAGATGGAAATGTATGGATTCTCCTTTCTCCAGGCCGAGATAAGGACTACGACCTCAAGGCTCCGTGGAAATATATCAATCGCTCCTCCTATTCTCAACTAACTGAGATTCAAAACTATGCATACGACCCAACAAACGGGACAGAAAGTAGCGGGGACGTCATTAGATTGTCATCTTATTGAGGAGGATTATGATGAAAAAAGTAAGAGGATTTACATTACTAGAGCTATCAATTGTGATCATTATTGTGGTGATTCTTGCGGCAATCGCGATTCCAAACTTTCTGGAGGGAAGGGGTAGGCCTCGTATCAGCCCAGTCCGGGCTGACCATCGTACTCTTGCAACTGCGATCGAAACCTATTTCCTCGATCATAAAGTATATCCAGCGATGCAACCACTGAGATACCATGAATATGCGGGTGATGGTCTGGAGGAAGCTGGAGGCTGGTTCTTAAACACAATCCATCCTGGCAGTTCAAGTATAGAGGGAATTACAACTCCGATTGCCTATGTCACATCGGTTTTCCCAGACCCCTTCGCCAAAGATAGAGGATTACCGTTCGCTTACTATACTGATGGCCCAGGATGGATACTGATTTCTCCCGGTCCGGATGGGGATTACGATATCAATAAGCCCCACGAGGTTTATGATTCCTCGATAGTTCAGCCTTCGGGAAAGCTACTCTTATATGCCTATGATCCGACGAATGGTGTTGATAGCAGTTGTGATCTGTTCAGGGTGAAGCAATGAATGTAAGCTTGCGACCACATTTCAATCGAAGAGAATCCTAATGATGCGGTTTAAAATGTTATACGTTTCAATTCTCTTCCTTTCAGGAGTTAGCCTCGCTTCTTTCATCCTGTTCTTTGTCTCTGGCCTTACAGGCGGACGCAGCTATCCTTCCGGGTGGCGAATTCGTTCAGATCATCGTTCTCTTGCCACCGCGATTGAAAGCTATTTCCTTGATCATAAAGTTTATCCACCAATGGAACCGATGCGACTTCATGAGTATGCCGGAGATGGGCTTGAAAAAGCAGGGGGATGGTACCTCGCCATGCTCCACGGAGGAAACAGTGAACTCCATGGAATCACGACACCAGTAGCGTATATCACGTCGCTCTTTCCAGATCCCTATGCCAACGATAGAGGATTACCGTTTGCCTATTATACAGATGGTTTCGGCTGGACCGTCTTTTCTACCGGGCCAGATCTCGACTACGACCTTAACAAACCCCATGAGGTCTATGACGGAAAGATTTTCCAACCATCAGAAACACTGTATTCTCTTACCTACGACCCATCGAATGGAACAGAAAGCAGCGGTGATATCTGGAGGGTGAAGCAGTGAAGACCCGCAAAGCACTCTATACATTTCTTCTTCTCTATCTTGGCTTCTTCACCAGCTATCATGCTCTTCCTGTACTGACGGGAAACCCGGGTGCTTTCGATACGCTCTTTCGCGAAAAGTTCATGGCGATGTTCCCAACGCTCTTCGTTCATACGATCAGTGCCATTATCATGTTGCTCATAGGGCCTCTTATGTTCTTGAGTGGAAGGTTCAAGCTTTCTCAGAAGTGGCACAGGCGTTTAGGAGGCCTTTACTTCCTTTGTCTGCTCTTCGCCGCCCCTACTGGTCTGTTCCTGAGCCTGTACGCCTTCGGTGGTATTGTAAATGTGCTCGGCTTTGGACTCATGTCAGGTCTGTGGATTGTGACAGGTGTGTTCGCCATCGGAGCACTTATTAGACGTGATTTCAAAGAGCACGCAGCCTGGATGACCCGAAACGTGGCGCTCACTTATGCAGCGGTCACCTTCCGGATCATTTTGCATGGTAGTATGAGGTTGGGAGTTGAATTTGAGGAAGTTTACTCATTCGCTGTCTGGGGGAGCTTGCTGTTGAATATGGGAGTTTCCGAAGGAGTGATTTTGATGCGCCATTATCGTGGAAAGAAGGAGAAAATCAGGGTTTCTCTATTAGCAAGAGCGGACAATCCCTATACCAGTTAATTTCAAGGTTAAACAAAAAGAAAAGTGTAAATTTGCGTTGATTTAGACAGGCGCCATCGCTAGGAACATTGATACTTAATCATATAAGTACCAGCGAACAGGGTAAAACTATGAAAACAACCGTACGCCTTCTCCTCCTGATCCTTCTCATGTCCCTTTTTCATGGGGTTACAGAGGCCCAGCCCTATGATGAACAGATTTTTATCGATCTGACAAGACCTCAGGAAGCTGAGCTTTGGAACGTCACCTCTCATGATACCAGTCAAGGTCCGGCGGGATACCAGGATGGTAAATTTGTCATCGCCACCGCAAAAGGACAGGCGCCCGCCTTTATGGAAAGAACGCTCAATATCGATTCCAGTCGATTCGATCGCGCGATCATTGACATGAAAGTGATCTCCGACAACAACGAGACGGGCATGGTCAGTTCCATGTTCTTCTTCAGTCAGACCCCCATGGTAAATCCTGACAGTCGTATAGCTAAGATGGTTCAGGTAAATGCCAGAACCTCCGTTGTTTTCGAGCTCAGTCAATCTGTGTTCTGGTCAGGCAATATCGGCATGATCAGAATTGACCCGGTCTGGGGACATGGGAAGGCCGAGATCTATTCCATCACGATCGACAAGCAACCCGAACCAGACCCCACTCCAGAGTGGTACTTTAACCGGCCCAAGTCCGACCTCGGGTGGATGTTTGGAGAGTTTGGAGTGAATGACCCTGGCTTCAAGGCGCGCGAGATTATCCGCTCGCAGGACGGAATTACATTTACCGTTGATGGACCAAACCCCGTCCTCCAGTCGTTCGATATAGATATTAATGCCGAACTTGCCAATACAGCGAAGCTCACCGTCATGTTGAGTCAGCCCTTCGCCTCCGAAGCTAACTTTTACTGGTCCACCCCCGACAAACTCGGAGCGAGTGAAGAAAGAAAGCTCTCAGTTCCATTGCAGCCGACCATTCAACCTCAGATTGCCACCTTCGACCTGAAATCTCACCCGGAGTGGAATGGGAATGTGAATTTTCTGTTAATGAATCCAACACGCACTCCCGGGACCGTCACTGTACAATCCCTTGTATTCGAAGGGGTTGAAGGACTCGGCGAGCGCGGACAGAATGATGCTCTCGTGCTCTGGCGGACTCACCAGGAGGTTGGGCAGGAACTCAAGGACGGCAACTACAAACCATTGCTGGTGCTTGTAACGCGAAGGAACAACAGCTTCAGCAAACAGGTTGAATTGGAATTAGCAGGCAATGATGAGTTCTTACATTTAGCCAAGAACTTTCATTCCGTGAAGCTTGATTACGATGATCCCGCGGCTCATCGCGTCTTCAAGAACATTCTTCGTGTTCCCATTCTCGCAATGATGCGGTATGACTTCGGGACAAAGAATTGGGAAGTTGTCGAACGTATAGAAGGTCCTGATGTCAGGATTGATTCCGTTGCCCGGATGAAAAGTGCACTCGGCGGGGGAACTTAAAAGCCATCCGATTTCTAAATAACCAACGCATTCATGCGCGCCTTGATTGTAAGGCGCGCATAACTTTTTCACCGGCGCGCCTTCCCGACTTTAATGCACCGTCGATTGATGGATCCTCTGTATAGTCGCCTGCAAGAATGATATTTCTGTCGTTACTTTTCATTTTCTGGTTATTCATTTCTGGCAATGCTTTCTTGATTCGATAGACTTTCAGGGGGCTGAGAGAAACTTTGAACTCCTTAAAATGACCCTTAATCTCTCGAGCGATCTCCTCGGTTAACGTCTGATCATCGATATCAGGGATAGAGTGAAGAGATACGGAGAGTAGATTTTTCCCCGCCGGGGCATAGGTCTCGTTGGCCCTTGATGGAAGACAGAGCGTATTGATTCTCCCTTTTCCCGAGGCATTAACAAATAATGTTCTGCCCAGATGATCAAGTCCTTTCACCTTGAAGTATAGACAGGTCGTTGATTTCCAATGAGATGAGACTCGTTTCTTTCTGGACTCCAGAAGCTTTCTCGCACTGTCAGGGTCGCATGCCATGATAATGCACGAGGGCGTCAGCTGTTCACCGGTACTCAATTTTGCACAGCCATTGTCGATACTGCGCACCTCGCAGTTTGTCACAATATCTCCGTTCCTCAGAGATTCTGACATCACCTGAGGAATAGATCCCATCCCGCCATCAGGGAGACAGGCATCGCCTTTTGAAAAGTGCTTCCAATACTTCCAGAAGAAAGCTGCATTGCTCATCAGTTGATCTTCGAGAAGTACACCGCTGAAGAAAGGACGGAAGAAATTTTCGATGACTTTGGTACTAAATCCGAAGTCTCTGAGGGATTCCAGTGTTGTCTTCCCTTTTTGGCTTTGCGGTGAAGGGGGGAAGGTTGAGAGGCGCGCGATGAGTGCCTTGTCCTTGAAAGTCCCCACGGGAGCGAAAGCACTTGCGAGCAATGAAGAAGGGCGACGCCGCGGATCTACCATCTTAAAGGTACGATCTCGCTGATGGATGATTGCACCCGGCTCGAAGGATTCGAAGTTAAGCGTGTCTATACCTGTTGTTCGTCGGCCTTCTTCATAGGAGGACAGGTAGACCTGAAAGCCCACATCCAAAGTGAAGCCGTCAACTTCTTCTGAGGCAACTCGTCCACCAAGTTGGCGACTCTTCTCAACGAGCAGGTAAGGGACCTGATGCCTCTCTAACTCTTGAGCGGCGCGAAGCCCTGCAAGGCCGCCGCCGATGATGATTACTTGGTGTTTTTCTTCCATTTGTATAACCTGATAAGATTTGCGTTGAACCTAAACATCTAATCAGGGAGCATGAATCTAGCCATAAATAATACCAGCTGATAAAAATCAATCAACGGGATGGACGAACGTAAGTCATGTCACTAAATGAAGAAGCGAGGAAGGAATGAAGTCGGAAATGTTAACCAAGAGTCCCAGAACGAAAAGAAGAGTAGGTTTTTTCGTCTTTCTTCTGCACTTCATCTTTGTATGTCACTCTGCACTTGCTGTTCGCGGTGACTTTAATGGTTCAGGTGAACTCGACCATCAAGACCTTCAGGAACTTGATTATCGACTAGTGAAAATCATCCCAGCCGAGGGAATGGGCAATCGAGATTTTGATATGAATGCTGATCGGATTTTAGATGCTTCTGATCTGATCAGGTTTCAGGTAATGACACCATCGGTTGTTCCTCTCTTGTATGGAATTCCTTATGTCGATCATCCTCCCTCTAGATTTCAAAGTCACACTGAATCCACGCGTGGAATAACTCCTCCCTATTATGAAGTTGATTTAGACTCCGACGGTGATGAAGACCGAGTAGCATTCGATAAGGACTTGGACCTCCTGAATATAAGTATCAATAATGGTGATGAGACATTCATCGAGATTGATCGCTCACCAGGTATAGACATAACAGGTGAAGAGCAGAATCGGTTTGCTGATTTTAATGGAGATGAATTGCAGGATCTCGTCTTATTGACAAACCAGGGGTTCCGTATATTCCTTCAAGGATCGGACTATCAGTTCTCTGCACCTGCCGGTGTGCATCCGGCTATTCTCGAGGAACAGGTAGAAATCGGTCATTTTAATGAGGATAGTTTTCTAGACCTGATTGCCACTTGTGGTTTTGGCCCCAATTGTTCCAAAGTATATTTCGGAAACGGAGATGGTACTCTTCAGGAAAGTATTGATTATTCAGATATAATACCTAGAGGTGAAGCCTAAGTTCTAGACCTCAATGGGGATAGTATATCCGATCTTGCAATGGCACATGTCATTCTTGATGATCTCGAACTGGACTATTCTCTGGGTCTTTTTATGTCGAAAGAAAGTCTCCCTTTTCAGGAGGTTCAATTCTTTAGTAATGGCCGTACCAAGCAAACCTTTGATAGAATTACCAGTCGAGATGGCGACAATGACGGACTGTATGAATTACACATGTGGGACTATTTCCAAAAAAATAGAGAGTACATAGTTGAACAACAAGAGGATGGAATGTATCCTCTACCTGTTAGTTTTGATACTACGAAATCATACTATAGTCGAATAGGAAAAGGGTATTTCCCAAGATATAGCAATCAAGAGCTGTTGATTGAATACTATGACAATGCATACGGATATGAGCTAAAGGACGATGAAATAATAGAGGTTCTGAGCATAAACATCCCTTTCTCAGGGAAACCTCATACAGTAAAAGATCTAAACAACGATGGACTTACAGACTTCTGCTTTGTGAATCAAGCATCGATAAGTTTTGTCTATGCTTCAAGCGAGGGAGGGCTTTTCGAACCACCAGTTACTATTCAGTTCTCACCGTTTGAAGAGTTTCAATTAGAAGACCTCAATTCAGATGGATACCCTGAAATTATCACGGTTGGACAGGACCGAGAGTTTGTTGTTGTCTATAGTGGAGATCAAGCCTCTCGGGGAGAGGCCACCGTACTACATGAAATTTCACTTCCAGGGAAGACCATCAAGTTTCTGAATATATTCGATATTGATTTTGATGGCAAATCTGATCTTGTATTTCATGTTCCAGAAGACAGAAATGTTCAGGCTTTCTTTGCTGGGGGAGCTATACCCTTCTCTTATGGTGAGCATCTGATCTGGACTCCCCATAACCGGGAACTTGCCTCATTACTTGTGACAGAGTTTAATCTCGATGGACTTCCTGACTTCTTCTTTACAAGTCAGGGAACAACACTGGATTTTCACCAGTATATGAGCAAGCATGGGGAACCATATCTCTTCAATACATTCGTAGACAGAGACTTCCTACTCGTCGAAGATTTCAATAATGACTTTAGACCAGACGTTCTACTCTCTCATTCCGAAATCATTTATGGAACAGGGGACAGAAGTCTTTCCGAGCCGATCAGGCAAGGAGCCTTCTTCAATTTCGCAGTAGATTCCATATTCATGGACATTAATAAAGATGGAAACCTGGATAATGTTCAATTGAGGCAGTTTGACAGTGTTTCATCATTCCTGTTCGTTGCCACAGGCTTTCCGCAGACCGATCACTGATTTCGCTACTCAATGAATAGTTTCCTATCTTCACAGGTCCTCGAGGGCGCGTTGTCGATATTGAGGCTAGCCTCAATATCGATCGCCTTAGCCTTGGGATAGATGAACCTTGCAACGAGTTTCCAAGCATGTTCGATGCACTGCAGTGGTAGCATCATGCATCGAACATGCATCGATACTGGTTCCATCCCCCGGATCGGCCTCCGATTATTTTTAAGAATCAAAGAAGGTCAAATTCTCCTCATCAGGGGTCGGATCCGGAAAAGTCCTTGCTTTTGTAAACACTCTTTAATAATTCACACTTTCGGGTTCGTGAGATAATCTGAACTGCGAAGCCTTTAACTCAGGCTCAAGCGCCGACTCCTTGTGATCCTTGCTGGCGCTACCTTCTTGTGATGGAACTCGATGCTCTTTAATTCGCTCACCTTCATTGCTTTCTTTGTCATCGTGCTGCTTGTTCATCTCTCGCCGATTGGTCAGCGCGGTAAGAAAGTAAACCTCCTTCTGGCCAGCTATATCTTCTATGCGGTTTGGAATCCTCCTTTTGTCTTTCTCCTTTGGATTTCGACGGTTGTGGATTGGTTCGCAGCACGGGGAATTGCTTCTGCTCGATCAAAGTCAGGCAAGCGAGGGTTTCTCCTGCTCAGTTTGTGTACGAACCTGGGGCTTCTAGGCTTCTTCAAATATGGAGACTTTCTACTCGAGAACTTTGTCTATCTGGTTGGTCTCGCAGGCATCGAGTACAGTCCGCCGGACATGGGGATCATTCTCCCCGTTGGGATTTCTTTCTACACTTTTCAGACGCTCTCCTACACGCTTGATGTTTATCGAGAAGAGACGTTTCCGGCTCGTTCATTCCTGGACTTTTCCCTTTATGTGACCTTCTTCCCGCAGCTGGTAGCCGGACCCATTGTTCGACCCAATGAGTTGATTCCACAGCTCGAAGAGCCGGCTCGTCCAACACAGGATCAGTTTCTTTGGGGCTTGTTTCTACTTTCTCTCGGTCTCTTCGAGAAAGTTGTGCTGGCTGATGGACTTGTTGCTGCCGCGTCTGATGAGGTTTTTGGGTTTGAAGGGGCGCTTAGTCCTCTCGATGCCTGGGTGGGCTCACTCGCGTTTACAGCGCAGATTTTCTGTGATTTTGCCGGGTATTCCACCTGTGCGATTGGTACGGCTCTCTGCTTTGGCTATAGACTTCCCAATAACTTTCGATTCCCCTACGCAGCTTGTGGCTTCAAGGATTTCTGGCAACGCTGGCATATTTCGCTGTCTCGCTGGCTGAGAGATTATTTGTATATTCCTCTCGGAGGAAACCGGAAGGGACCTTCGCGAACCTACGTCAACCTGATGATTACCATGTTGATCGGAGGCCTCTGGCATGGTCCAGCCTGGACGTTCGTTGCCTGGGGAGCTATTCATGGAATTTATCTGGTCGCTGAACGACTTCTCGTTGGAGTGTTCAAGGGGCAGAAGTGGACGTCCACAGAATGGGCTCGGTTTATCTTCGTTCTGGTTACTTTCTTCCTCACGGTGATTACATGGGTCTTTTTCCGGGCACAGGATTTTCAAACGGCCTGGAGGATTCTTCTCTCCATGTTTGGATTTGTGGAGGAGGGAGCGAAGATCCTGACAACGCTTTCTATCGTCAAGGTTCTCTTCGTGATGACCCTTGTGTTTTCTGTTCACTGGTATATGCGGGATAAGAAGATTGAGGGTTTCGTGGCGAACTGCCCCTGGTGGATTGTGAGCGTTCTCTGGTCTGTGATGGTGATTCTTCTAGTTCTTATGCAAGGAAGCAGCGATGCGTTCATCTATTTTCAATTTTAAGCGTCTACCTCCTGTCATGGCGTGGCGCCGGACAACGGCGTTGATGGCTGCACTTGTACTCAGCTTTTTTGTTGGCTGGGAGCTATACGTGCGTTCCATCGGCTACGCGCCATCTTACAATGATACGAATGCCCTGTGGGCGGAATGGCGTGAGTACTTGAATCGAACAGACGATAATCCCATGATTCTGGTCGGTGGGTCTCGAACGCGCTTCGATCTTGATCTGAATGTTATGGAGGATGAGCTTGGAGGGATACGGCCTGTGATGCTCGCCATCAATGGTGCTTCTGGGGTTCCGGCTCTTGAAGACCTGGCAGCCGACCCCTCTATAGACAACGTGGTTGTCTGCAACGTAACCGAAGGGCTTTTCTTCGCCCCGGGAGGTCCTCCTGTTGGCAGAACAATGGAGGCGATCGGATACTCGAAAACATGGACTATTTCTAATCGTATATCACATCGGCTTGCACTGATTCCAGAAAGCTTCCTGGCTTTTCTCCAAAAAGAGGATTTATCTCTGAAACCATTGATCGATCGGATTCAGCTGCCCAATCGAGAAGGTGTCATGACAGGCCCGAAGCTTCCTCCGTATTTTCAAACCGTTCATCGTGACCGTAGCGAGACCATGTGGTGGAAGGTGGAAGAGGATGAAGACTTCAGAAATGAAATCAAAGAAATCTGGAAAGGTCTCGGCAAGTTTGCCTTCGCACCCAAGGGCGAGATGTACGACGGCCTTATGGCTCGTATCGTTAATTCAGTAGAGACAATTAGAGAACGAGGCGGAGAGGTTATCTTCCTTCGCCTTCCTTCAACAGGGTGGTATATCGAGCACGAAAGGGAAATGTGGCCTCGCGATGAATACTGGGAACACTTGTTAAAAGAAACGGGAAGTGTTGGTATCCACTTTGAGGACTATGAGCAACTGCAGGGATTCGACTGTCCTGAGTGGTCGCACCTCAATGGTGAAGATGCGACAGAATATACGAAGCGCCTGATGCCGATCTTGAAGGAAAAACTTCAGGAAATATAACTGATGGATAAACAAGAACAGTCTGCAAAATATGCAGACTGCTCTTCCAGGGCGATTCTCTTCTGAAAAGTCTACTCAACGACAAAGCTATCAAGTTCAACAGGGAGTGCACCTGTTGTGTCCATGTATATATTATTGAAGAATAAAACGGCATCGTCGGAAGCGTTGTTGTTTATCGCTGTGAAATAGATGCCATCCGGAGCACCTGTATTTATCAGGTCTCTACCTGTCGCGGTAAAAGTGGTCTCCACTCCATTCAGATCTTCAACTTCTATATCATAGGTAAGCCCCCCGACTCCCTGGTAGGTTACGGTGACTAAAATTGGTGTTGAGTTGGGAATACCAGTATCGGCCTCCAACAATTCACCGTCTTCTATGATCCAGTTTGCTTCTTCATCAAAGGCGGCGACTCGGAGAGATTCAAAGAAGTTTGTGCCTCCTGTTGTAAGACGCGCTCTTGATTCAAAGTTGGTGCTTGAGGCCACACTCTGGAGTCGAAACTGATAGACGGTCCCTGTTGTTGGCGTGAAGCCCGTTGTATCTCTTGCACCTGCAATGAAGCCGCTGGCCCCTGCATACATGACGAATGTTTCACCGGAAGTATGAAGTGCAGTACTTGCTCCACCGCCGGTCCCGCTGATGGCACTAAAGAAACCCGAGGAAACGACCGGCTGCCAGGCATTCCATCCTGTACCACCGTTATCAGTGCCCTCGATCTCCGCACTGTTATCATCATAAGGTGGGTTACTAGCGATGTCTTCTGCGTCCCACTGGGCGTTCGCAAGTGTTAAGGACCCGCCAAGAAGGAGTCCGGTGAATATAACTCGGCGAATGTTCATTGAACTCTCCTGAAAAAATTTTTCAGGAACGTGAAGAAAGAAAGGCTGGCTGTAAAGTCAGTTTTTGTTTATTTAGGTAGTTGCCATCATGCGCTTGAGCTCGCGGAAACCGATCATGCGATGGTTCTCTTCGTCCCAAAGGGCAAGGTTCATCAGACGAAATGTATCCCACAGCTTGATTTTCTTTGCCTGCTGCAGTGCCTCATGTGCCTTCATGGCTTCTTCGATTTTATAGTTTGGTATACGGGCATTCAAGTGGTGAACGTGATGAATTCCAATGCTGGCAGTCAACCATTGCAGGGGCTTTGGAAGGTCCAGATGGGTGCTTCCCTTCAAGGCCGCTTCAACATAATCCCATTCAACATGCTCATGAAAATAGGATTCTTCAAACTGGTGCTGAACGTAGAAGAGCCAGACGCCAAGTGTGCTGGCGATAATGGTGACGGGTGCCTGAATCAGGAGAAAGTTTCCATAACCAAGCAGGTAGCCAAGGATCAAAATGGAGAGTGCAATGGCAAGGTTTGTCCACCAGACGCTACGCCATTCTGCTTTCCAGTTTCTGGGGAGGCCCCAGGGATAACGATGCTTGATAATGAACTGAAAGGCTGGGCCAAGTCCAAGAAGAATGAACGGATTTCTGTAAAGACGATATCTGATGCGTCCCCACTTCGTCAGGGCCTGATACTCAGACACGGTTAGAAGTGAAATATCCCCAACTCCACGAAAATCAAGATCGCCAGAATGGGAATGATGGTAAGCGTGGGAGCGGCGCCAGTACTGGTGTGGAGTTAATGTCAGAACGCCGATGATGAACCCAAGGACGTGCTGGGCTCTTTGGGATTTGAAGTAGGATCCATGCCCGCAGTCGTGCTGGATCATGAAAAGTCGAACCAGAAAACATGCGGTAGGAATTGTCAAAGCAAGCGCGAGAATGACGCTGTATTGTATGCAAAGATAGGCAACCGCCCAGAAACTTAAATAGAGGGCGAAGGTGGAGCTTATTTGCCAGGTGCTTTTAAGGTCATCTGGCTTGCTGTATTCTGCGGTGGTTTTGTACCACTCCTGTGGAGTGGATGGGGTAGAACTGGTATTAGTTTTTTTCACACTCAAGTCTTAAAACACCACAAAGAGGATGTGGTTGTGTTGGATTGGCTCCCTCGCCGACTGAAGAAAGGCAGCAATGGGGGATCAAACGCAAGTGTAAAGCGGACAAGGGGTCTGACAGCCCCTTGCACAAAACAATGTGTTTATTTCTCGAACAATTCTTCAATTGGCAACGTCCGTTTACGGGACACTTTTGCCCCGGAGATTGTGGAAAACCTGTGGATAGTCGCAATTTATCTTCAACGGATTCTTTTCTGGACAAATGAGCACAAAATTGGAACTTCTTTATTGTGAATTAATCATCTGGAGGAAATCTCGAAAATTGAAAAAAAACGTACTCACATTGCTGGCTCTATGGCTTAATCTGGCGGCAATGACATCGCATGGTATCAGTGATGCGGAATGTCGCGCGGCTGGAGGCACCTCAGATCATGGAGTCTCAGGAATCACCAATCCTTCAAATCTTAAATCTGTCACTACATTGAAGGATTTTCCCGTTCGTGCAACGTCACCAATCGGTTTGAACCTATCGGAGGATGATCTCCAGCCTGCGGGGGTCTTGAGCGGCAAAGTAATCTATTTAGGAGCTGGGCATGGATGGACCGCGGGCAGCAACGGAGCATGGAATACCCAGCGCGGTGAAAACGGAACGGGAATGATCGAGGATCTTGGAAACATTGATCAGCTGACGATCTTTGTCGACTACCTCTATCAGGCTGGGGCTACGATCGTTCCATTCAGGCCAGTTGGAAATCAACTCAACGAGGTTGTTCTAGATAATGATGATCCAGAAGTAGAATTCATCCCGGAAAATGCGTGGGGGTTCGGAAGTAATATTGATTATTTCGGAGGAGCTAATGATGCTGAGAGGTTTCGCTTTGCATTAAGCAATTCAGAGATAACTGCCGTTGCTCGTTATACTCCCAAATTGCCAGAGGCAGGCTACTATCCGATATATGTGTGGTCACGCAGTGGCGGAGACTCCCTGCCTGATCAGGAATATCGAGTCCTCCATACGGGAGGTGCAACAGTCGTTAAGGTCAATCATTTATACGTGGGTGATGGTTGGGTATATATCGGGAACTTTTACTTTAATGAGGGAACTGAGGGGTCCGTTGAAGTATTAAACAGAACATCAAGTACGGAAGGTGGCGTTGCTGTCGCCGATGCGATAAGGTTTGGAAACGGTATGGGAGATATAGATCGGGGTGCAGGTATTTCTGGCGAGCCTCGAGAAGATGAAGCTTCCAGGTATTGGATTCAGAGAGCACTTGGAATCAATGCCCCCACTTCAATCTATGATCAGTCATCGCTCAACGATCAAAGTGATAATGTGAGTGCGCCAACGCGCATGACTGCCTGGATGAATGATGAGTTTTATGGGTCAGAGACAGATCGTATTTATCTCGGGTTTCATTCTAATGCATTCGATCCAGGCTCACTGGGTCTATACAATGGTAATAATTTCAGCGGGGCGGCGACACAAAACCAGGAGGAGTGGGCCTTTATCATCGCCAATGAACTGAACACCGACCTGGTTGACATTGGATCTCCACCATTTGAATCGCCATGGCCTGACCGAGTTGCACAAGGGCTTAGCCTGACGCTCGACAGGACAGATATAGAATTTGGAGAAATACGTGGCGATCGATTGAATTACGAAATGGATGCGACTATCATCGAAGTCGCTGCTCACGGAAATCTGAATGAAGCACAATTGATGAGGGATCTGAAGGTTCGAAGAGCTGTCGCCCGAGCCTCACTCCAGGCTATTATCCGTTACTTTCATGAATACGGCGGTGACCCTCTTGTCTTTCCGCCTGATACTCCAGGAGAAGTAAGTGCAACCCTTAATGCTGATGATACGGTATCTCTTGAATGGAAAGAACCTGAAGCAAACTCTATCGTTGGTGATCAGGCAACTGGGTATGATATATATTCCTCGTCAGATGGACGTGGATATACCATATTCAAGTCAATAGATGATCAGGTGACATCTACGACATTGACTGATGTCCCTCTTGGAGATACAGTTTACTATAAAATTGCTGCAAGAAACGCTGGAGGGTCATCCATCCCCTCTGAGCCAGTATGTGTCTATAATACTATCGCAGACAGCTCACGCCTTCTGATTGTCAACGGCTTTGATAGAATTGATCGTTTTATGTCATTCAAGCAAACGGTTTTCGGGAATACGATAGTCGACCGCGTGAAAGCTCATTTGATAAACTCACAAGATTACGTTGTGGAGCACGCAGAAGCGCTCGCACCGCACGGAAGAGAGTTCTCTTCCTGCTCCAATGAAGCGGTGATAAATGGAGATGTTGATCTGTTCGATTACGATGCAGTCTTCTGGATTCTTGGAGAAGAATCGACAACAGATGAGACTTTCAGTGATTTGGAAATATCACTCCTGGAGCCTTATCTTGATGCGGGAAACAGGATTTTTGTATCGGGATCTGAAGTCGCCTGGGATCTGGATAATCTTGTCGGTGATCCAGCATTCTATAATAACTATCTTTCTTCCGACTATATCGCTGATCTCTCGAATAGCTATCTGGTAAACGGTGAGACCGGAAGTATATTTGAAGGACTTACCTTTGATTTCTCTCCTGGCAGTGATCAGTACGATGCCGAGTTTGCTGATGTGATTCAGCCCGGGACAGGGGGCAGCATCTGTGCTCGCTATACGACAGGAGGCGGCGCAGCTATACAAGGGGCCACAGGAAGCCCTGAGCGGCGTGTGGTGACTCTTGGGTTCCCCTTTGAGCTGATCAGAGGTGATTCGACTCGCATCGAAGCCATGCGGCGCGTTCTTGAGTATTTCGAGATTCCGAGAGCCTCTGATTCATGGATGTTACGTTGATCGATTTACCGGGACTTCTTCTTGCAGACTAGACGTGGAAACGGTCCCAAAGGATGACAAAAATGCGCACTCTCATCGCTCTATGCACGTTGTTTCTATTTCTCAGTTCCTGCAAATCACTGGAAAACAGAGCCTCAGAAGATGGAAATCCGTCTGCGGGAGGTGATGAGAAGACTTCTCAATGGAACCTGGAAGATAACAACCTTGTCCTCGAAGGCTATGACATCATCAGTTACTTCGACGGAGCTCCTGTGAAAGGGACCGATACTATCCAAACCGAGCACCAAGGGCACCTCTATTATTTCTCCTCAGAAGAAAATAGAGACAAGTTCGCAAAAACGCCTGAAGATTACCCTGTAGCCTATGGTGGCTGGTGCGCATGGGCGATGGTTGATGGCAAAAAGGTGGGAGTTGATCCTGAAACCTACAAGATTCAGGATGGTGAACTTCTGCTTTTCTATAACGGACTTTGGGGCAATACACTTAAGTCATGGGACTCAGAAGATCCGGGCGAGTTGGCAGGAAAAGCTGATATTGAGTGGGAGAAGATTCAAAACTGAGAGTCCTCGTGATTTTCCTGCTTTCCTCTCTGAAACTGTTTATCTAGGCTATTTACGCACCATGTCTGTATCGACTGCGAAAAGCCTGATTGATGAAAGCCTACCTTCCAAAAACGAGAAAAGAGAAAAGCGCCCGCAGAAGTGCCAGATCTGCACAATGGGCGATTCTCGTCCTTGGTGTGCACCTGTTTCTCATGTTCGTTGGGGGGGTACTTATTGTACGTCATCTGATCAACAACCTTGCGGAAGAGTGGCCGAACTATCTGGAGCTCGTTGGCCGCGCGATCTCAGATCCGCCACGGGAATACTTTAACTTCCTTGCCTATGTGACCAACCCGGATACAGGAGAAGTGGACCAGGAGCTTCTCGAGTTCTACTACCCAAGTGAAGAGGGAAACAGAAACTCAGATTCTGAGGGACTTAGAAGGTCACTTCAGTCGGCTGTCGGCGAAGAGTTTATCGAATCTGCTTATATACTCACACCTTCCGGCGTCATTATCTGGAATGATGCGGGGCAGCCCGTTGAAGAAGCCAGCAGACAGACTTTCGTTGATGTGGAAAGGCAGTGGGTTGATCGTGCAGCACAAGGGACCATTGCAATGACTGATGCCCGTGTGGCTCAGCTTCCATATGTTATCTACTTCCCTCTCCGGGATACGATCAATAACGAGGTTGTGGCGCTACTCAGACTGGAAGCAGACACAGAGCGTTATATGCGTCTGAGGATAGGCCGATTGCTGATTCTTCGGAACAGGCTCTTCTTCGGATCGATAATTTCCTTCTTTGTTTTGTTATTCCTGTATATAACAACTGTTCGACTTGTGAAGCGAACAATCGTTGCCGAGCGTGTAGCTGCCCAGTCTGATCGACTCCGATCACTTGGTACGATGACAGCAGGCATCGCCCATGAGATTCGCAACCCTCTTGGTATACTTCTTCTCCAGATCGAGGAGCTCGAAGCTATCACAAGCTCTCTCGAAGGGGAATCCAGCCGTCAAGAAATTCAAACAATTTGCGATGAATTGAAAACAGAGACGCTGCGACTTAAAGAGTTGACTGAAGATTTCCTCCGTTTCAGCAATGCTTCAAATAGTGAAAAAGAGCGCGAGCAAATAGTAGATGTCCTGGAGACAGCCAGAAATGCTTTTCAGATGTGGCAAAAGGGCGTTGATAGTCATCTTCGAAAGGTTGAACTTGAAATTAATGTCTCAAAGGAGCAGTCTGTCTATATTGCCTTTTCTGAAGATCGGCTCAAACAGATCCTCTTGAATCTCCTGAGAAATGCCGATGAAGCATTAGCGGATAAGAAGGGCGAAATATATCTAAGGGTTGAGACGACCGCTTCAGAAGTTCGTCTCATCGTTGAGGACAATGGCCCGGGAATTTCTGGCTCGGCCGACGAGATCTTTGACCCCTTCTACACAACGAGGGCGAAAGGAACGGGTCTTGGCCTCAGTCTCAGTCGTGCCATGACGGAATCTGCAGGCGGAGATCTTGTTTACAATAGTGACCATAAGCAGGGAGCGCAGTTTATCCTGAGCTTTCCCCTCATCAAGCAAAGTGACTCAACAACCACGAACTGAGAATTCTGCAGATTTTTACTTGCTGTTGTGCAGCGCGGCATCAGACCTAATGCACATTATGGGTGCAAAAGAGAAAACACAGTATGGATTGTTCGGCCTTATCTGGCGCCTTGGCGTGGCAGGTTTCCTGTCAATTGGTCTTGGAGCGGTAGCCTGCTACTTTGCTGTTCAATATATCGTTGTCACACCTGAAGAATCAGCCCCGGATCTACTCACCATGGAACTGGTTGAGGCAGTGGAAAAAGCTTCTGGGAAGGGTTTTTCTGTTCAAATTGAAAAGAATGAATCCACCGATTTAGTAGAAGAAGGTAGAGTCCTTTCGCAGCGTCCAACACCAGGAACGATCGTAAAAGTTGGATCGACGATTCGGCTTACGGTTGCCTCTGCCCCGTAACTTGCTGTCCTCTCATTAGTCGCATGCGACCACGTATTCGCCTCCCCTGAGGTCTCTCCTTTTGCACGCACCTGTCCTTCGAAAAGTTATCATCAGTATCATCCTGATCTTAGCACTGCTGATCGGCGGAAATATCCTGATTTCTATCGGTCACCAGTTCAAAGAACAGCCTGAGCAGATTGACGCCCCGCCTCAGCCCGTCGTGGTGAAAGCGGAAAAGCTGCAACGACAGGACTTCACAGAGAAAATTCGCGCCTTCGGTCTCGCTCGCCCTATTGAAAGGGCAAACATATCAAGCCAGGTGTCAGGCCGAATCCTTAAGGTCACTTCCGATATTCGCGTCGGTGATGCCGTTGATGAGGGACAGATACTTGCTGAGATAGACCCAACAACGTACGAAGCTGACGTCTCCCGAGCCAGAGCTCTCCTTGCTGAAGCTGCAGGCGCATTGCAGCGTGTTAAGGCCGAGATCATTGAAAATGATAAGAAACGCGAATTTGTTGTCGAAGATATCGAGATTGCCAGGTCAGAGGTTGAGCGTGCCGAACGTTTGTTGAAAGAGAATGTCTTGAGCGAAAGCGCCAGAGATCAGGCAAAGTCAGCGCTACAGGCTGTTCAGCAGAGATTAAGTGATATTGACCGAGAGCGGGCTATCCTTGAAGTCAGCATCATCCGCAACGAAGCAACCCTCGAGGCTCGAAAGAGCGAGCTGAAAGCTGCAGAGGCCAATTTGAGCTATACAAAGCCCAAGAGCCCGTTCCCTGGTGTTGTAGAAGAGAGGTTTGTCGATCCGGGGGACTATGTCCAGCCAGGTGCAAACCTGTTTACCATTGTTAATACAACTGAACTGGAACTTCCCATTGAAGTTCCAGCGTCCCAGGTTCGCTCGGTGCTGACAGGAGCACCCGTTGAGCTCATAACGGATGAAGTTCCTCCAAGAAAAATGGAAGGACTTGTCGAGCGTATATCTCCCACAGTCAATACTGGAAATCGTACCGCCAGTGTTTATGTCAAAATCGACCAGGGACCAGAGGGTCAGACGATTCCACCTGGTACCTTTATGAATGCTTCTGTTTCGGGCAGAAATTTCGAACAGGTTTTCGTCATTCCTCGGAACGCAATCGTTGATGATCGGATCTATATCGATCGGGATGGAACCGCAGAGGAACTGATGCCCGAATTCTTCGTCATTCTCGATGAGGTTGCTCTGACAACTGATGATCTTGGCGAAGGTGCTCCTTTGATCCTGAGTGGCTTTGAACGACTATACGACGGGGCCCCTGTTGAAGTTGCTCCCGATTCAAACGAAGATGTCGATTCTTCGGTTGAATCTCCCTCCATTCAAGTGGTGAGCGATGAAGCCACGCCTCCTGCGGGGTAAGCGATCATGAAATTCATTCGTGCAGCAGTTGGAAACCCCGTAGCTGTCAACATCCTCATGTTCGCCGTGATTGCCTTTGGGATTTTCGAAATCTCGACAATCGTGCGCGAGTTCTTTCCGCCCGTTCAGTTTGACCGTATCGTCATTTCAACTCCCTTCCCGGGTGCGACTCCTGAAGAAGTTGAAAAAGGAATGATCACCAAGATCGAGTCGGCTATAGAAGAGGTTGATGGTGTCGACGAGATCACCTCTCAGGCATTTGAAAACTATGGCCTTGTCATCGTTAAGACAGAGTCTGGTGATATAGAACGTATAGCGGACGACCTGAGAACACAGGTTGATACAATACAGGATTTGCCGGAGGAAGTAGAAGAATCTATTGTTGATGTTCTCGAACAGGAAGTTCCCGTTATTTCAGTCGTTATATTCGGAGATGCCAGCGAACGAAAACTGAAACGTGTCGCCGAAGAGGTAAAGGATGAGCTTGTTGCGTCTCCCTTGATTTCGAGGGCTCTCATCTCCGGTATACGACAGGAGGAAATCTCCGTTGAGGTTCAGCCGGATAAACTGGAGGCCTATGATCTCACCCTCGAGGAAGTGGGTAGGGCTGTACAGTCGAACAACGTCGATATCGCTGGTGGTGAAGTAAAAGCTTCTACAGGTAAAGTTCTATTGAGAACGCTTGGCGAGGATCAAAGTGGCCTGCCCCTCGAGCAAATTGTCATTCGCAGCGACGAGGAAGGCCGTGCGATACGCGTCGGTGATGTTGCTACTGTCCGAGATGGGTTTGAAGAAACCCCGCTTCGAGGTATGTTTCAGGGAAAGCGTGCTGTTCAGGTTACTATTTTCAAGCGGCTTGATGAAGATGCCGTTCGTATATCCAATTACGTCAAAGACTATCTACAGGAAAAGCCCAAAGAGTTTGCCGGGCAGGCAATCAATTTTGAATATCGCGTGGATCTGGCTCGCTTTATTGAACAGCGTATCGCACTCCTGACGAAGAATGCTGCTCAAGGTCTATTCCTTGTCTTCGTCACGCTGGCTCTTTTCTTAAGCTTACGTCTTGCATTTTGGGTTGGAGTCGGTCTCTTCGTAGCTTTCATGGGCACGTTCATCATCATGGACGCGTTTGGTACGACGATTAACATGATTTCCCTGTTCGGACTGATTCTCGTCATCGGAATGCTTGTGGATGACGCGATCGTCGTTGCGGAGAACATCTATGCAAAGATCGAAGAGAATATCCCTCCGCACGTTGCTGCTATTGATGGAGCTTCTGAAGTCTTTCGACCAGTCCTTGCAACGGTTCTTACGACAGTCGTGGCATTCCTGCCATTAGCCTTCATTGAAGGTGTCATGGGAGATTTCCTCGCAGAACTTCCAATTGTTGTGACAGCTGCGCTCCTTCTTTCTCTCATCGAATCCTTCTGCATGCTTCCTTCTCATCTGGCAGAATTTAGTCCACCTGCAGAACACATTAAATCCACTTCCGAAAAGAAAGAATCCGCGGTTAAGAGAGGGTTCAATAAAGTTGCTGACGGTTTTGACTGGTTTCAACGTCGCATTCTCGATGAACTCTTTGTCAGTATTTACATACGCATCCTGAAAACGGCTCTGAACTGGCGCTACGTGACCATCTTTATGGGCGTCTTTATCAGTATGCTCACCGTAGCATTGATCGTTGCAGGTTTTCTCCCCTTCGTCCTTTTCCAGAAGGTAGACGCCGACACACTTGTTTCTGAGTTGGAGATGACCAATGGAACGCCTGCAGCTGAGACCGAAAGAGCTCTCGAGATAATCGCTGATGCGGTCCTCGAAATGCCTGAAGTCAAAAACGTTTTCTCGGTTGTGGGGTTCAAAGAGGAAGCCGAAGTCCAGAACCTTGCTGATCCCGCTATCATCGGTGAAGTGATTGTTGAGCTGAAGGATGCCGAAGAGCGCAACAGGTCCAGTGATGCGATTCTTAATGAGTGGCGTGAAAAGGTTGGAGCTATCGCGGGCGCAAACAAACTCAAATTTCGCGACCGTTCTGGAGGCCCCCCTGGACCGGAGATAGAAATCAAAGTTCGTGGAAACTATCTTCCTGAAGTTGACCGGGCTGTTCGCCACGTAAAGGAGCGCATGCAAACCTATCCTGCTATACGTGATATTGAAGACGATGGCGGTGCTGGAAAAATGGAATTTCGTATCCGCATGAAGGATACGGCTCGTTCCCTTGGTCTCAGCGAAGCTGACATTGCGCTTCAGGTACGAAGTGCCTTCTTCGGTTACGAAGCTCAGATTCTCCAGCGTGATCGTGAGGAAGTTAAAGTATGGGTCAGGCTGGATGAGGAGAGCCGCTCAGAACCTGTTGAGCTGCTGCGTATGCGTGTCAGAACTCCATCCGGGAATCGAGTTCCCCTGGGTGAAATCGCACAGATCGAGCAGTCTCGCGGGGTCTCGTCTATCACGAGAATTGATGGATTGAGAACGGTGACGATCACCTCCGATGTCGATTACGCGAAGGGCAACACAAACGAAATTACCGCAGCTCTCGAAAAAGACTTCGATAATCTTTCCGAGGAATTTCCTGGAGTAAGGCTAACTTTCGAGGGAGCAAAGAAAGAAACAGCAGACAGTATCGGATCTCTCAAGGTTGGTTTTCCTGTAGCACTCATTCTTGTCTATGTGATTCTTGCCATCCTGTTCAAAAGTTATATACAACCCGTTCTGGTCATGATTATCATTCCCTATGCAATTATCGGCGCTGCATTGGGTCATCTCATCTATGGATTTATACCAGGAAGAGAAATGATGCCGATCACCTTTCTCTCAATGATTGGTATGGTTGGCCTTTCAGGAATCGTTGTAAATGACTCGCTGATTCTTGTGACATTTATTAACGAGGCAAGGCGCCTGCACCCGGGCTCCCTCTTCGATAGTATCGTTAAAGCCGGAAGGCGCCGTTTCCGACCCATCGTTTTGACCTCTATCACGACCGTGCTTGGTCTGTTCCCGATGATGCTGGAAACCAGCTTTCAGGCTCAGTTTCTTATCCCCATGGCCATCTCTATTTCCTTCGGGCTAGCTCTGGCCACTGTCTTGACGCTCTTACTCCTCCCTTGTATTTACATGATTCTTGAGGACATGAGGACCGCCCTCCACTGGCTGATAACCGGCCGATGGGAAGTTGTTCACCTCGTTCCTTCGGACCTTGTAACAAGAGAGGAAATTGAAAAGCCAACATGAGACTGCTGATTCAGCGTGTAAAACAGGCATCTGTCAAAGTTGAAGGAAAGATTACCGGCGAGATTGAACATGGTCTCCTCGTCTTTGTTGGATTTGGTCAGGATGACACGAGCCAGCTCTTCAAGCCCGCAACGGAGAAAGTCCTTAATCTCAGAATCTTCAACGACGACGATGGTAAGATGAACCGCTCGGTGATCGATGAAGGTGGAGGAGTGCTTCTGGTTTCCCAGTTTACCCTCTATGCAGATGTGAGAAAAGGAAGACGCCCCTCCTACATTAGTGCCCTTGGACCGCAGGAAGCCGAGTCTCTTTACAAAGAATACTGTGCTTTCGTACGCAACTATACAGACCTCAAGGTAGAATCTGGATTGTTTGGCGCAGATATGAAGGTTGATTTACTCAATGATGGTCCGGTAACAATCTGGCTGGACAGTGAAGAAATGTCCTGGAAAACCTCATGAAGGAGATTAATCATGGCCGCCAGAAAGAAATCAGCAAAAAAGAAACGCCAGCCGCATGTGGCTGTTCTCGTTGAGAATATCTACGAAGACCTCGAGTTATGGTATCCGGTATATCGCCTGCGTGAAGCAGGAGCAAAGGTAACCATCATTGGTCCCAAAAAGGGAGAAACCTATGCCAGCAAGCATGGATACCCCTGCACTTCAGAGGCATCGATCAAGACCGTTCGCGCTTCTCAGTTCGATGGGATCGTTGTTCCAGGTGGATATGCTCCTGACAAAATGCGACGTGATCCAAAGATGGTGAAGCTGGTCGCAGACATCAATAAGCGGGGTGGTTTCGTTGCCTCGATTTGTCATGGGCCCTGGCTCCTTGCGGAAGCAAATGTTGTGAAGGGAAAGAAATTCACCTCTGTATCTGCGATTAAGACCGATGTGATTAACGCCGGTGGAAAATATCAGAATAAAGAGGTTGTCGTTGATGGTAACCTTATTACATCACGAACCCCTCCAGACCTTCCCGCAATGATGAAGGCGATACTTAAGTTCCTCGGATTGAAATAGACCAGGCAATGAGCAAGCGCAGTAAAGTTGAGTTGATGAAAAAAGAAAAGAAGAGCGGAGGTTTTTTCTCAACTCTGATCGGCTTTCTGCGTGTTCTCTTTCCTCCTCTGAAAGAATGGAAAGCAATGCTTCCTGCCTTCGGGCTCGCATTGCTTTCTGCTTTTCTTCTTCGCCTTGCTTACCAACCGGTTAACTTTTCCTTTCTCGCTTTCGTTGCTCTGATTCCTCTCTTCTATGGAATACGGCGTTGCTCGACAGTCTTTGCTTTCTGGGCGGGACTTGTCTTTGGCACAGCGATCGCCCTGAGTGGAGTTTACTGGTTTGTCGTTGTTGATCGATTCAATAGCTTTGTCTGGCTTGGAATTCTTCCCCTGGCTGTCTATATTGGTTTGCATCTGGCCATCGCTGTCATGGCCATATCGTGGGTCGTACGTCGTGTGCCTCCCGAGTTTGGTCTCGTGCTCTCAGGTCTTATCTGGGCAGCTGCCGAGTACTGGCTCGGCATTGGAGCACTGGCAATGCCCTATGGTATTGGTCAGTCCATGGCAGGATGGATATCTGTCGCGCAGATTGCCTCCATCGGAGGAATCTATCTGATATCCACAATCATCGTGATGACAAATCTGGCACTTTTTGAACTGACCATCGCCTATATGGGAAAACGAGGACAACTGGGTGCCACTGTACGCACGCTCTCAATGGCGGCTATCGTGATACTTTCCTGGTGGTGGGGACGCGGTGTTGTTGAAAGACGAGTGACTATTCCTGAGGATGATCAGGTGACTATACGAGTTGCTCTGCTTCAGCCAAATATTGATCAAGAACTGAAATATGAGAGCTATAAAACCGACGATGAGCTGCGTCGTAGACAACTGCAGGATGAAATCAATCTGATTCAACTGGATCTTTTACGTCAAATGAATCGCAATGAAGTTGATCTCATCGTAACTCCGGAAAGTACCTTTACACAAGAATATATGGATGTAGAGCCTGAGGTTCAGGATAGTCTTTTCGGCGGAGCTATACTGAAAGAAGTCTCAAGTATCGCCACCGATCTGCGCACTCCCATTATTATCGGAGGCGTCGATAATGAGTTTCGCACGGCTGAAGGTGAGATTACCCAGTGGGTGCGGGAAGGAATAGATGCAGAGGGCTACCCGAACCCGGGCTCGCGCTTCTTTGGGGGTCTGTGGCTGATTCGCCCGGGCTCTGTCATGGCGAAACCTGTGGCTGACTATCGGAAAAGACAACTCATGCCTTTTGGTGAAACCGTTCCCTATCTTGGTTGGATTCCAGGATTTCAGGAAAAGATCGTACAGGTTGCAAGTTTCTCAAGAGGTGAACCCTCGGAACCGATTGAAATTACTCCAAGGCAGGCAGATGGAACAACCGCTGAGGTTCGCCTTGGTCCCTCTATCTGTTTTGAAGATCAGTTTACTTATATACACGCTGGTCATGCATCCCGCGGAGCCAATCTCTTTGTAAACACAACAAATGATGCCTGGTTTGACGGTTCAGCAGGCCCCAGATGGCACAATGAGATGGCAAGATGGCGAAGTATTGAGACCGGTGTCCCTATGGTGCGCTGTACAAACTCGGGCGTGACATCGTTCATTAATGGAGCAGGAATAATCGAAGCCGAGCTTCCCGTGCGCGAACAGGCTAACTGGAAGAGCGAAATCACGATTCATTCGAGTCCACCAAAGACACTTATTACCCGATTTGGAAACTGGTTTGGATTCTTGTCCCTGCTTGTATCAGTTATTGCAGTAATTCTTCTGAAGCGGCAGGGAGACCCTTCAGACTTGCCTCATGTGGAAAGAAAACCCACCGCGAAGAGGAAAGAACGCGACCTGACAAAAGAAAATGATGAGTGGATAGACGTAACTCAGTAAATGGAAGATTTCTCTCCTAGGACTCTTCCACAGATTCGCGCTCGTGCACATTTATTATTTCGGTCTCTGAAGCAGCCGACTTTTTCCTTTTCTTAATCTTATACATCAGGCCATCGGCTTCTGCCAGAGCTTCTTCCAAAGACTTGCTGTGTGGGTAAAACTGAACGACGCCACAGGACATCGAGAGATCAAAGGCTTCGTTGTGCTCCTCGTTATACAGCTCGACTCTCTTTTGGATCCGTAGAAGCAGTGAATCGGGGTTTGTCAAGTCACTGTCCGAAATCAGAACAACAAACTCGTCACCACCGAGGCGACCAATCTGGTCAGACTCTCGAATTGATTCCTTGAGGACGCTGGTTGCCGCAATCAGGGCTTTATCCCCAATGTCATGTCCTTTATGATCGTTAATCCATTTAAGGCCGTCCAGGTCGGCAAAAATGACGCTGAAGAGATTGTTTCTCTTCTCCGGGGTCTGACAGACCTTGGAGGCAACAGACATAAACCCATGTCGATTATAGACATTCGTCAGTGTGTCATGCATCGAAAGGTGCTCAAGCTCGCTGATTAATCCCATTCTTTCTTTAATGGATTTTCGTACACTGAAGATTGTAAATCCCCAGGAAATCATCAGGATGGGAACAATGCTGATGATGAATGCATAGACAAGAGCTGACTGACGCCTGATCGTTTCAATCGTATTGTCAACGCGCTCTCGGGCAGTCAGAACTAGTATGGGGGAAATTCTGTCGAATGCATCAAGAGCATCCGCATATTGTTCGGAATTTGTCGCCTGCTGGGCCGACTGAAAATCACCGTTCATGGCCATTCGAATTGCTTCTTTTTCAATACTGATCAATGCGTCGTTTGCAAGACTGAGATCACTGGCCAGCTTCCTCAGCTCGTCGGAAGGAGAGATTGTCTGGATGCGATCAAGGTCAGCACGAAGGAGTTCAACCTGATAGCGGTACGCCGACTGAAGAGAAAGCTGTTTGTCATTGATCATGGTTCGGTAGAGATTAGTAATTTCCGGGGCATTCTCCAGCGAATCGGCAAGTTCCCGACACTCCAGGTCATTCAGTAGAATCTCACTTGTATAGCGTGACGAACGCCAATTGATGACGGCGATCAGGGCCAGTAGAGTGAGCGTTAACACCATCGCTCCAGTGATGGAGCGAATCGGTGAAGATGTTGTCAGAGAAGGAAGCTTCATTTTTTTCTTCGAGTTACCTGGGGCGAATCGTTTCACCCTAAAACGTTTCTCTCTCTCTTTGCTCCCTAGTTTCACAAGCTTTTTTTCACTTCTACCTCAGTATAAACGAACAGTATCCCAGCTACTGGAAGGGAGAAAGTCGTGAAAAAGCCACTATTCTTTGAGGGTTTGTAATCGGTTACATCACCTGGAAGATTTCTTTGCAATGAATCAGTGCTAAATCCCACCGTTGGAAGAATATCAATTTTGACATAGGAATATCTCTTTATGTAGTCAATATTGATCCGAATACCTTCTTCAACGTACTGCAGATGAAACCGAATTACCCAGATATAGCTGCTTCCTACCTGCTTACTGCCTGCTTGTTACCTGCATAGAGAAGCAGATTGCAGGCAGGTTGTATTGTCGTTGTGGCAAGGTTGCTTGGGTTTACCGCCAACCATGAAAGCGGTTACACTGGTGAGGAAAGTGCCTTTTCATTGATAAAAAGAAAAACCCCTCTAATCAACGGGTGAGATGATCAGAGGGGATAAAGAAGGAAGAATGGAGGCTGTCTGGAAACTTAAACTTCGTCGAGGGCTTCGATTCCGGGAAGTTTCTTTCCTTCAAGGAATTCGAGGCTGGCGCCTCCACCGGTCGAGATATGGCTCATCTTGTTGCCAAGACCGAATTTTTTGATCGCTGCCGCGCTGTCGCCACCACCGATGATGGTGATCGCTTCCGATGCAGCAAGAGCTTCAGCTACGCCCTTGGTTCCTTTTGCAAAGTCCTCGATTTCAAAAACTCCAACAGGGCCGTTCCATACAACTGTTGCTGAAGTGGCAATTACATCCTGGAATGCCTTCAACGTTGTTGGTCCAACGTCTACACCTTCCATGTCAGAAGGAATATCATCGATGGAGACATACTTGGTATTCGCACCAGCTTTGAAATCATCTGTTACCAGAACATCTGAAGGGAATAGTACTTTCGCTTTGGAAGACTTGAACTTTTCGAGAAGCTCTTTTGCGGTCTCGGCTGCTTCTTCTTCATAGAGTGACAGGCCGATTTCTTTCCCCTGAACTTTGAGAAATGTATAGATCATCCCTCCGCCAAGGATCAGTGTATCAACTTTATCAAGCAGGGCTGTGATCACACCGATCTTACTGCTGACCTTGGCTCCGCCTAGAATCGCCACTAAGGGACGCTTTGGGTCGTTCAGTGACTCTTTGAGATACTTGAGTTCTTTCTCGATGAGGTAGCCACAAGCGCAGGGTGAAAGATGCTGGGTAACGCCGCAGGTTGAAACATGATCTCGGTGTGCCGTTCCGAAAGCATCGTTCACATAGACTTCAGCGAGGGAGGCGAGCTCTTTTGCGAAGGCTTCGCGCTCGTCGGAAAACTTGCCTGTTTCCTTGTTGGGCTTTTCGTCTTCTTCTTTGTGAAAGCGCACGTTCTCGAGGAGCAGGACGTCTCCATCATTCAACGCATCCACATCTTTCTTTACTTCAGGCCCAACACAATCACTTGCGAGCTTAACATTTTTGGAAAGTAGCTCTGAAAGGCGCTTTGCAACAGGCTTGAGGCTCATTTCCGGAACAACTGAGCCCTTGGGGCGTCCCAGGTGTGAGGCGAGGATAACTTTAGCTCCTTTATCGATCAGTTCCTTGATCGTTGGAAGACTCTCGGTGATACGAGCGTCATCTGTAATGTTCAGTTTGTCGTCGAGAGGGACGTTGAAATCGCATCGAACCAGGACGCGCTTCCCTTTTACATCAATGTCTTTGACTGATAATTTAGCCACGATATGTACTCCATTTTATGGAATGAATACTTTCCTCAAGCTGCAATCAACTTGAGGGCGCATTGATGGGGTGGGCTGAAAAAGTGGTCAATAGATGAGGGGGAGTTTGCTACGATTCTGGAGGTTCATCGGCAGGTATGTTTTTATCTGCTGAGTCCTCGACTTCGCCTTTAGACAGGGAGTTCTCATGGAGGTACTGAAAGACATTTCGTGCAGTTTCCTTGGGGATACCGGGAACTTCTTCGATCTGTTCAAGCGAGGCCTTTCGCAACCGGGCAAGACTTCTAAAATGCGATAAAAGGATTTTTCGCCTTTTCTCGCCAACGCCAGGGATATCCTCGAGTCCGCTTCTGAGGCTTGAGCGGGATCGAAGAGAACGGTGATAGGTGATGCCAAAGCGATGGGCTTCATCACGAATCTGCGTAAGAATAAAGAGCGCCGGGTCTGACTGATCGAAGCGGATGGGAAGCTTCCTGTTCGGGAGAAAAACGCGTTCTTCTGTTCGGTACTTTTCTCCGTCTGCTGCCTGCTCTTTCCATCGGGCCTTCGCAAGTCCACAAAGAGGAACTTTTCCCAGCAACTCCAATTCTCGGAAGACTTCAACAGCGATGTTCAATTGTCCTTTTCCACCATCAATAACAACCAGGTCGGGGAGTGTCTGCTCCTCTTTGATTGCTCGTGAATAGCGTCGCGTGAGGACTTCTTTCATCGAGGCGAAATCATTCTGCCCATCAACGGAACGGACCCGAAAACGTCTATACCCGTTTTTGTCCGGTTTTCCATCCCGGAAAAAAGTCATGGAGCCGACGACAAAGGAACCCTGCAGGTTACTGATATCGAAACACTCGATAAGGCGTGGAAGCTCTGGAAGCCTGAGCTTTTTCTGCAGGTTTTCAAGAATTTCTATCTGTTGTTTTTCTCCTGCCAGTCGACGTTCAAATTCTTGCTCTGCATTTCTCTGAGCCATTTTGACAAGAGAAAGTTTATCGCCACGTTGAGGAATCAGAAGTGCAACCTGGTTGCCTCGCAATTCGGAGAGCAGCCGTGTATAGAGGTCCTTGTCTGAAGGCAAAATAGGAAGAACAATTTCCTTTGGAACATCGTTGCTCGCAACGTAGACCTGACTCAGAAATTCGTCCAGAAGTGAATCGTCGGGCAGGCCAGTGTCTTTGTGATGGTAAAAGTTCGAATCAACCAGGTTCCCATCTCTGAACTGTAGAATAGAGAAGACGACATTTCCACTCCTCCTGACATTTGCAATAACATCGCGGTCGAATTCCTTGTGGCTGACAACCTGCTCTTTTTCTATCGTTTTCTCGATCGCCTGGATTTTGTCTCGTACTGAAGCGGCTTTTTCGAACTGAAGATCCTCACTATATTCCTGCATCTTCTCGCGCAAGAGATTCACCACTTCTTCCCTTTTACCCTCAAAGAAGAGCATGGTTTCATTTACATATTGCTGATAGGTTTCCTGGTCGACAAGGTCAACACAGGGCGCACAGCAGCGATCAATCTGGTGAAGAATACAAGGACGCGAGCGGTTCTTCAAGACGTGGTCGGGGCATGATCTTAACGGAAACAGCTTCTGGATGAAGCGCATCGTTTCTTTGACAGACTTGCTGCTGGAAAAAGGGCCAAAGTACTTCGCCTTATCTCCCTCTCTCTTTTTCCTGATGCGATGTATACGTGGCCACTCGTGGTGAGTGTCCAATCGAAGAGATATATACGTCTTGTCGTCACGGAGGCGAATATTATATCGTGGCTGATGCTTCTTGATAAGAAGGTTCTCAAGAAGAAGAGCTTCTTTCTCGGTTTCCGTGGTGATCGCTTCGATGTCTGCAACTTTATTGCGCAGGAATTGAACGCTATAGCGCTGATCGCCGCTGTCACGAAAGTAGCTCCTGACACGAGTCCTGAGATTCACTGCCTTGCCAACATAGATAACTTTCCCTTTAGAGTCTTTCATGATGTAGACTCCAGCTGTTACAGGCAGGCGTTCAATAATATCTTCGATATTTGATTCTGCAGTCATGCGCGTATCAAAATTAATCTAAAGGAAGTTGTGATGGTTACTGTCCCCAGCCTTCGTTCAACAGGTTGCGAAGTCGCTGATCTCTTTCGTCAAGATCAGAATTGTTCATCTGATTTTCAAGGTGTTTGATTGTATATTTACCAATCATGTCGCTCTCAAGGTTGACGCGATCGCCGGGCTTTCTGAATTGCAGGGTTGTATTCTTCCAGGTCTCAGGGATAATCCAAAGGTCAAAGCCAGTTGAGTCGAGGTCTACAATAGTCAGGCTGATTCCGTCAATGGCGACAGAACCCTTATCTATACAGTAGCGCAAAATAGTATCAGGAGCGTTAACCCTCACGCGCCACGAGTTATCGATCTCTTCTGCCACTTCGAATGTGCCTGTTGCATCGACGTGTCCGCTGACGAAATGACCTCCCAGCCGCGTCGTTGGAAGAAGCGCTCTCTCGAGGTTGACAGCGTCACCTGTTTGGCGGTCCCCGAGGGTGGTTTTCTTCATCGTTTCCGGCGAAGCATACAGCGAGAACGAGCTCTCATCGAAGGATTCGACGGTCAGACAACAACCATCAACGGAGATTGAATCACCAATTTTGATGCCTTCGAGAATGAGAGACGCCTGGATTTCAAGGCGAATACTGTCTCCCATGGGGGTGACGCTGGTGATCGCTCCAACTTCCTCGATGAGTCCGGTAAACATAACCTGAAGAAATCTCCTTTATTTCCATCGTGACCTGTACTACAGTGAACCAACTTGAAGGAGGTCTGAGTCTGATGCCAACCAAAAGCCTTGCTGTAAACGAACTGATTATGCTCCTCGCCCTTGATGATGAACAAGGGAAGGTTGACTGGAATGTGTCTCCCTACCTTGATTATGCGCTGGCTGGGGGGATGCTTGCGGAGCTCTCTTTGAGAAAAATGATCGAGGTGACTCCGGAAGGGGACTTGAAGCTATGCTCAGAAAAAGAAGGAGAACTAAGTTCGGGGCTTCTTAAAGAGGTTTATGCTCACTTCAGCAAAAGCGACCACCCAAATACGGTCTCCGGGTGGGTTGCATCCGTGTCGACTCTTTCTGACCTGGATCATCGGCAGATGGAGGAACTCGTCAAAAAAGGAATTCTGAAGAAAGAGAAAGGACACTTTCTGCTGATTTTTCCCCAGACCGTCTATCCAACTCTTGATGCGACGCCGGAAAAACATGTTAAGAAAGAAATTCGTGAAGTTCTTCTCAACGGTAAAGAATGTAATACAAGACTGGCCGTTTTGATTTCGATCGCTCGTGGAGCTCATTTGCTCCAGGCATTGATGACCCAGGAAGAGATAGCCAGATGCTCTGACCGTCTGGATGAAGTCAGTGGAGGAGAGGCCATCAGTCAGGCGACCTGCGATCTTATCTCAGAAGCTGAGAGAGCTCTATACGTTGCTTCGTCTATACCGTTCATGGGAATTTCAAGGATGTGATTCAACCTCAAAAAGAGGATGTGTCGATTCGAGAATTCATGGGAAGCCTGATTTTGAAGATGGCCCCCGTGTGGTCTGATGGTTTCGCCACAGACATTGATCCTCGATGCGCGAGGATAACCTGGTAGCAGATGGAAAGTCCCAGTCCCGTCCCTTCAGCTTTCGTTGTAAAGAAAGGGTCAAAAATTCGGTTTATATATTCTTGTGGAATTCCCGGTCCATCATCTTCAACTTCAATGAGCACGAATTCACCATCACATCTGGTCCTGAGAGTGATAGCACCTTTATTCTCCATAGCATCTGCAGAATTGAAGATCAGATTCGTCAGTACCTGGCGAAGTTGTTCTTCATCACCGTGGATGATTGCTTCCGGGCCCTCTGTTTCAAAACGGAAGTTAATCTCTGGGAAAAGTGGTTCGTAAGTGCTGAGCGTGTTTCTGACAAGCCCGGCAGGTACCAGAGAAGATGTTCTGAGTTCACGCGGACGGGCAAAGTTGAGAAAGGCCCGAACTCTTTCGTCGATGCGTTTTACTTCTTCTCGAATGAATGATGAGGCGTCTTTTTTCTCTGACTCGTTTCGTTTGGGGTTGTCTATAACATCGAGGCTGGAGGAGATGATTCCAAGCGGGTTTTTGATCTCGTGAGCGATGCCTGCAACCAGCTGTCCAAGTGAGGCCAGTTTTTCCGCCTGATGCAACTTCTCCTCAAGAACTTTGCGTTCGTGCACATCTCGGATAATTCCAATAACATACTCTGTCTCGCCACGCTTGTTCTTGATGGGTGAATAGGTGGTTTCAACCCACCGATCTTCACCGCGGGCATTTGTCAGAAGCATTTCTTCAGTCTGGTGGTCCTGCTCGCCTGCGAAAACACCTTTTGCAGGGCAAAGGTGAGTTGCGAAGCTTTCGCCTTCTTCTGTATGGCAGTTGATAACTTCACTGCACTCGCAACCCGATTCAACAATTTCACTCGGGTTTCGACCTGTGATTTCTCCGCATGAACTGTTGAAGATCTTAACCTGTCGGTCTTTGTCGATGAGGAAGATTCCATCGGGAGTTGAGTTCAAAATTCTCTCGAACTGATCCTGGGATCGAGACACAGAAGTGATATCATCAATAATGAGAGCTCCGATGAGGGGCTCGTCCGGCAGGGGAGAGAGACAGACATGGAAGACTCCATGTTCTTTATCGGGAAAGCTCATGACGACATCTCGGGTCACGTAAGGTTGGTGACTGTCAAAGATGCGATGGAGATCATTCAGCATCTTCTTTGCGATTTCGTCATCTTCGATGACTTCGGCCAGGAGATCCGATAGGCGTTGTTTTTTCGCGTCTTCTGCAGAGATTCCCAATTCTGAGAGCGGCTTGTTCCAGGATATTGGCTGGTAGTCCCGATTAAACAGGCAGACTCCGAGGCCAAGGGCCTCCATCGTTTCACTATCAATACCAATTCGAAGTTGTTCGACACTCATGGATTCATGCGCTCCGTTCTGCTAGATAGAAGTTATGCAAGAATCATCCTCAATTGCAATGAATTCCCGTTGGCTAAGAAACGAGGTCGAGAAGGGAGCTGACTTTCGGCAGAATATAATCAGGCCTGGGGGCCTCAGGTCTGAGTTGCTCAAGGTGTGTGGAATTATCTGTCAGCAGAACAGACCCCATGCCGACCTTTTTCGCGCCAATAACATCTCGATTATAACTGTCTCCGATATAGACAATTCTCTCTACCGGAACTTTAAACGATTCGAGAGCAATATGGAAAAGCTTTTCACTGGGCTTGATCGCACCATATTCTGAGCTGAAAATGATATGCTCAAAACAGGAGCGTATTTCAACACGCTCAAATTCTTTGAGGAAGAGCTCAGGCTCCGAGGTGATATTAGATATGATTCCAAGTTGTTTCTCGCCATGCAGTTTCTTGATTGTCTCAGCAATTTCCTGGGGAATCTGCCCTGCCTCATGGGTGGCAATTACTTTCGCAAGAAGGTCTTTTTCACCTGTCGTGATCGCAGTGTCCTTGAGGCAGTGATCGATGTAATATCGGAGTTTAGGGTAATTGTCGAATTTTGCGGGATCTCGATAGTCCTGGATAGCAGCGTTCCAGATGGTTGCGATGCTCTCCTGAACAGTCTCTCGGTCGAGGGCCGACCCGCCCAGCTGAGAATAGGTTGCATAGTAGTCCTGATTGTCATCGAATCGATCGACATTGAACATCAGAGTAAGGCAAACATCAAAGATATAGACATCATAATCATTAATTAGTTCGTTCATGTTGGTTCCCGTGGTGGATCATAGATTATTATAATGAAAATGCCCGGAAGTTATCCGGGCATGTGTTACAAAGAATAAAGGGTAGGGGGTCAGAAATCAACGACGAGATTTCTTTTCCATTTCTTTTTTTAGCTCAACGCACATTCTGGCGAATGGCTTTGCACGGAGACGTTCAACAGGGATGAAGGGGCATGTTCCGCATTGTCCAGCTTCCGTATCTGCGCAAAAGTCGCACATCCCATAAGTGCCATTCTCAAGGCGGATGAGAGCTTCTGATACAGCAGCAAATCTCTCTTCTTCATATCGACGCTGTATGAAGGTGCTTTCAAGAGCCGAACTGTCAGATGCGGCATCCGCCTGGTGACTGGAGAATGTCGCATGTGTTGTCTCGCGATTGCTGTCGGCTATATCGTCAAGCTGGCGAAGGTCTCTAAGCAGGCGTTCGCGCTCTTCCAGAAGAACTGACTTTAACTCTTTCAGCTCTTTCTTGGAGTAAGGTGCCTTTTTCTTTTTCTTCTTTTTGGGTTTTGCCGGAGCGACCTCTTTTGCCGGACGCTTCTTGGTAGAAGTTGAAAGGCCATCGCTCTTGCCCTGCTGATTTACCTTTTTCTTCTTTCCTTCTCTTAAAGCAAGAAGCTTAGAGAGGTGCTCGCTACGAGTTTTAGTCTTCGTCGTTGATTTGCTGGTGGTTGTCTTTTCAGTAGACGAGGATTTCGTCGTTTTCTTCATTGAGGTGGATTCTTTCCTGTTTGTCGTCTTTGTCTTTGTTGCCGCAGGTTTCTTCGTTGTCTTTTGTGATGTAGCTGTTTTCGAAGTTTTCGTCGTCGCTTTCTTTTTTGGAGCTGAAGCGGAACTCACCTTTTTAACCTGAGTCTTTTTAGCAGTTTCAACTACTTTCTTTTCAGCCCCAGCTTTCTTTTTTGCGGAGGATGTTGTGCTTGAAGACTTAGTTTTCCGTGGCGCGGTCGTTTTTCTTGAAGAAGAAGCCGACTTGCTTTTCTTCTCAGATGTTCCCGCCGTGCTTGTTTTCTTTGACGTCTCTTTCTTTTTCGGAGTGGACGTCGCCTTTTTAGCTGTCACTGACTGGGTTTCTCCTTACTGCGTCCGCACAACGTGCGCAAAGTTCGGGATGTTCGCTGTCAGAACCAACATCCTCTTTCCAATTCCAGCAACGGATACATTTAGCTCCAGTTGCCTTCACTATTTCGACAGAGGCCAGGATACCATTCGACCTCAAGTCATCGTCTATACCACGTGGTTCTTCCTGAACGAGTGTCACCTGTGACACGATAAAGAAAGTCGGGAGATAATCGAGTACCTTCTCGAGGAATCCAACCGTTTCTGCATCGGTCGCATAGAGAACCACCTTGGCGTCGAGAGAGTTGCCGATGACTTTCTCCGGACTGCTTCTGAGTGGCTCAATTTTCTTTGTGACTTCATCACGCAAAACGAGGAGCCGCTCGAAGCGGGTGGCGAGTTCGGGGTCATCCCACGCGTCATTTTCCTCAGGAAATTCTGAGAGCTGTATGCATTGCTCTTTGTTTCCTGGGATGTTCTCCCACGCTTCGTCCGAAGTGAATGGAAGGATAGGTGCCATTAAACGAGATAAGACAGACGCCAGTTCGTACAGAACCGTTTGAGTCGAGCGGCGTATCGGGTCGTTGGCAGCCTGACAGTAGAGTCGATCTTTCGCAATGTCCAGATAGAGGGCACCGAGGTCTCTACGACAGAAGGTATTCACCAGTTGATAAACACGGTGGAACTCGTATTTCTCGTAGGCTGAATCAACCTTATGGATCAATGAATTCAGCTGGTGAAGGATCCACTTATCATCGTGGGCCAGCTCTGCATGGGGAATGGCATCTTTTGCTGGATCAAAGTCATAGATGTTGCCGAGAAAGTAGCGCATCGTATTTCTGATGCGTCTATATGCTTCCGAGATCTGCTTCAGAGAGTTCTGAGAGATAGAAACGTCTCCACGGTAGTCCTCTGATGAGACCCACATTCTTAGAACATCAGCACCGCTCTGCTTCATCACATCAAGGGGGCTGATCACGTTGCCGAGTGACTTCGACATCGGCCGACCTTTTTCATCAAGAACAAAACCGTGTGTGAGTACTTGCTTGTAAGGAGCCTTGTCTTTTACGCCGAGAGAAACCCACATGGAAGACTGAAACCAGCCTCTGTGTTGATCACTTCCTTCAAGATAAAGGTCAGCGGGCCACTCAAGATCGTAGTTTTCATTGAGAACGGCAAGGTGAGTCGATCCTGAATCAAACCAGACGTCTAGACAGTTATACTCTTTCTCATAATTATCTGCTTCTGCGAGAAGGTTCGGTGGAAGAAAGTCTTCTACAGGCCGTGAAAACCAGGCGTCAGAGCCCTCTTCTTTCACGAACTCGGAAAGGCGGTCCAGAACTTCAGGAAGGAGCACACTTTCGCCAGTTTTCTTATTCTTAAGAGAAGGGATCGGCACACCCCAGGAGCGCTGTCTGGATAGACACCAGTCGGGGCGGCTCTTTAACATATTGTAGATGCGGTCGCGGCCCCAGTTCGGGATCCATTCAACATCATCGCAATTCTTTAAGGCTTTCTCACGGAGACCGTCTTTGTCGATCGCCATAAACCACTGTTCGGTAGCACGCATGATGATCGGCTTGTGTGAGCGCCATGAATAAGGATAGCTGTGCTTATAGTTATGTTTGGCAAGCAGAAGGCCTGATTCCTTCAGTTTCTCCAGAATCTTCTCATTGGCGGCAAAGACATTCATGCCTTCCATTTCCGCATAATCACTGGTGAAACGTCCTGCCTCGTCGACGGGGTTAAATACTTCCAGCCCGTATTCCTGACCAATCTCAAAATCTTCCACACCGTGTCCCGGTGCTGTATGGACGCAGCCAGTTCCCTGCTCCAGAGTCACATGTTCACCGCACATGACAAGAGACTCTTTGCCTTCTATAAGAGGGTGAGAACAGATTTCCTTATCGAGTTCTTTCCCAAGGAATTCTTCGAGGATCTCGCCATCTTTAAGTCCTGTTTCTTCTTTGAATGCTTCAATAAGTCCGCGTGCAACAACATAGACCTCACCATTACACTTGTAGGCGTAATACTGAAAATCTGGATGAAGCGTTACCCCGAGGTTTGCAGGTAATGTCCATGGCGTTGTGGTCCAGATCACCACGGATGCATTGCCCTCGGCCAGACTCTTTACTTTCGGAGTCGACTTGAAAGGGAACTTTACATAAATGGATGGTGACACATGGTCGTCGTTATATTCAATTTCAGCTTCAGCCAGGGCTGTTTCAAAAACGGGATCCCAGTGAACAACCTTTAGTCCTTTATAGACATAGCCTTTTTCGACAAGTGTTTTGAGCGCACCGATGATAGCGATTTCAAATTTGGGATCCATGGTGATATAAGGATGATCCCAATCGCCGCCGATGCCGAGTCGCTTGAACTGCTCGCGTTGCGTATCAACCCAGCCGCTTGCGTATTCCGCGCACAGCTGACGGATTTCCAGAGCTGTTTTGTCTTTGTATTTTTTCTTTTTCCGCAGGTTGTCGACAACCTTTTGCTCGATCGGCAGGCCGTGACAGTCCCAACCTGGGACATAATGTGCCCGGAAGCCTTTCAATTCTTTGTAACGGATGATGATATCTTTAAGGATCTTGTTAAGCGCATGGCCGATGTGTATATCGCCATTGGCGTATGGAGGCCCGTCATGAAGGATATAGTTAGGACGATCCTTCCTCTCTTTAAGAGTTGTATGAAGGCCTATCTCGTTCCACTTCTTCAGCCGCTCTGGTTCTCTGTTGGGGAGATTCCCTCTTTGGGGAAATTCCGTCTTCGGAAGGTTGACGGTTTTACGATAATCTTTTTGTGATTCTGTACTCATCTATACTTACCTGAATTTCTCTCAAGCCCTCATATTGAAGGCAGTCAAAATTACGTTCGGACGATTTCCTTTAAAGTGATTCGATCAGACCCAGCACGAGGGAACAGCGATCTTCTTCTCGACTGTTTGCGACCTTGATAATCTCCTCAAGCTCAGCAGGCTTAAGACTCTCAGGGTAGCACTCGTCAGTAACAGTTGAGAGCGCCACGGTCTTCAGACCCGCGTGTGCAGCAACAATAGCTTCAGGAATGGTCGACATCGTCACACAGTCGGCTTCCATAATCTGGAACATGCGGTATTCGGCTGCTGTCTCCAGGTTCGGCCCCGTTACGGCAACCAGGACTCCCTGGTGTGTCTTAATTCCTTTTTCACCGGCGATCTTTTCCCAGCGGCTGATAAGCTCGCGATTATATGGCTCACTCATGTCAGGGAATCTCGGGCCAAGGCGCTCATCGTTAGGTCCTATGAGAGGGTTCTCGCCCATTAGATTGATATGGTCTTTCACGATCACCAGAGACCCCGCAGGAATCTTCGGGTTCACGCTGCCGACAGCATTCATAATAATCAGCGTTTCAACACCCAGCGCTTTCATCACGCGGATCGGAAAGGTAACGTGCTGAATCGAGTAGCCCTCATAGCGATGAAAGCGGCCCTGCATCACCATGGTATCTTTTCCACCAAGCTGACCAAAGCACAGGTTGCCCTGATGGCTTTCTACTGTGGACACAGGGAAGTGAGGAATCTCACCATAAGGAATCTTTTCCAGATTCTCAGGTCGATCAGCAAGCGATCCCATGCCGGTTCCGCAAATCACACCGACTTTCGGCTGAATGCTGATTTTCCCTTCAATAAATGTTTTTGCTTCTTCAATCTGGTCGAAAAGTTCCATTTCCTGTTCGTTTCCCTGGTGAAAGTTTAAGTTACTGTTTTTCTGATCCTGATCAGCTTGTCTTCTCTACCAACAGCTGAGCCAGAGCCGGGCATGCCTCCGTGAGGACTGCGCTAAGCTCTTTCTCCTTCGCGCCTTCAATCCAAAGCAGCTTTCTTCGGGATTTCTCTCCCCTTTTAATAGAAATCTTGCTAAGGCTTACCGAGAGGGTTTCAGAGAAAAACTGAAGGAGACGCTGGTTGGCCTTCCCATCAATGGGAGGCGTATCCAGGGTGATCTTGAGAGATTCATCGAAGACACCCACACAAGCAGTCCGACGTGAACGAGGCTGGACGTAGACCCGGAGGTAACATCCCTTGTCCTGTTCATGTAAGATGACTTGTTTCAAAGTTATGGCCTGTGAGGGAATTCGCGAGAATTCGCTCTTGGATTCTAAGGCGCGTCCTCTTGAGGCTGAGATGCGTCATGTGTCAAGGTAAATGGCCGCAAATCGGCCTTCTGAGCAGAATTAAGGGAGAATGACACTCGGCTTCAGTTCCGAACTTATCTCCATAATTACAACCAGGCCTTTTGAGAAAAGCTGCGAAGAGCACTTTCCCAGAGCGTGGGACGGAGTGGTGCGAGAAACCTGCGAGGGTAGCATGGAAATTTCAGGGGGAAATTTCCAAATGAACGCTTGATATCTGAAGGCTTATAGTCTAACACTGATCCCACAGATGCGGCTAACGCGTCAACTCCTCTGTACAAATACTCAAAACAGGAATGACATAGCGTAATGGCGAAAGTCACCTTCTACTGGAAACCACGCTGCAAGACTTGCAGAGACGTGAAAAAGGACCTTGAAGAACGTGGACACGAGCTCGACTGCCGTGATTTAGATGATTATCCTCCCCCAAGGTCGCTCCTGGAAACTCATATCGACGCAAAGAACGTTAAAGCGTATTTGAATACTCGCTCCAACGCCTATCGCGAACATGGACTCAAAGATGACCCTCCAACCAAGAAGGGAGCCATCGAGCTCATGATGCGTGACCCAAACCTGATCAAGCGCCCTATCAGTGTTTGCGGGAAAATCGCGGTATTTGGCAATGACCCCGAAGAGCTTAAAGAGTTTGAAGATCAGTAAGCCTTGACCCACTTGGCAGTTTTAGACGAGGTGCTCACTCAACATTGAGTGAGCACGCATCGTCTTTCCCCAGTATCTGCTCAGGCAAAATCCTGCCAGGGAACACCTTGCAACACTCAAACAACAAATAAGGCAATCTAAGCTCTCGGCTCATCCCAATTGACGATTCTTCAACGTTACGTCATAAAAGAATTGATCGGACCTGTCCTGATCAGTCTTCTTCTGTTCACCGTCCTTTTGCTTCTTAAGGAACTCTTTGATATTGCAGAGAGGCTCCTCGAGGCGGGAGTTGGCTTCGATGTGTTCCTGCAGATCTTTGGTGTGCTGGCTCTTACCCTGCTGATTATCACGGTTCCCATGTCGACCCTCCTGGGTTCTCTCGTGGGAGTTGGGCGGCTGACTTCTGAGAATGAAATCCTTGCGATGCGGGCAGCCGGAATCCCCCTCCGTCGTATCTTTCTCCCAACGTTTATTCTCGCAACCATCGCATCAGCTGGCCTGATGTACTTCTCCTTCACACCGTTGCCAAACCTGCTCTCAGGACTGAATGACCGCTATCGAGAGATCGCATTCGAAGCCGTCTCCCGACTCGAGCCAGGTCGCCTTTATGAAATCCCAACACCAACTAATGAAATTACTCTCTTCTACGAGCAGGAACTTCCCGCAGAAGATGGAGATGGTCCCTACACTCTGAGAATGTCTCAAGTTGCCATGCGCGCCTCTCAGGCGACTGAGTCAGAATCAGGGTTGGAAAGAACCGACCAGGAGACACTGATCTTCGCAGAAAGCGGAGTGATCCTCGGAGACTTCGAAGCAAGAAAGATTACTCTCATCTTGCAGAATGGCCTGGTCATGCCGCTGGAACTTGTCACCGAATATGACGAGTTTGGCGAAGAGTTACGAGAGTTCAGAACAAACCCGGAGCAGCAGACCATGCTGAAGTTCGAACGCTCTGAGCGAGAAATCCTTCCAGAGATCGAGACAAATTCAAACCCCACCGATCCCGTATTTCTCACTCTTTCCGAGCTGTTTGGTGTCATTGAAGTTAAGCCAGATACACCGAAATGGAAGAATGAAGAAAGAAAACTTCTTTCTGATGACTGGCGGGTATATCTGACGGCTAGAAACGAAATCTATACACGTTTCACTCTTCCCTGGAGTGTTCTGGCCTTTGTCCTGATCGCAATCCCGCTGGCTGTTGAAATCAGACCCAAAGCGAAGACATTATCTTTCTTTATCGCTCTCGGGTTGTTAACACTTTACTACGTCATGTATACAACGGCAAGTGCGCTCGGAATGGCCCAAAGCCCGCTCACTCTGCCGGCATTCCTTTTTCCTAACATCTTTATTGCAGGTGTAGGTATATATCTCTTCTGGAGAGTTCAAAAGTGACGATATCTCCCCTTCGACAATCAGACATTAAAGGACTTCCTGTTCACCGAGGAAAGGTGAGGGATGTGTACGACCTCGGCGATAAACTTCTTGTCGTCGCCACAGATCGTGTTTCTGCATTTGATGCTGTCTTTCCTGATCCAATTCCTTTGAAGGGATATGTCCTCACGCAAATCTCCAAGTGGTGGTTCAACAAGACAAAAGGGCTCGTACCGAATCATTATATCACTTCTGACTTCGCCAAGTACCCAGAAGAGCTTCAGCCTTATCGGGATCAGCTCGACGGCCGTTCCATGCTGGTTAAAAAAGCCAAACCGTTCATGGGCGAGTATATCGTTCGTGGATACCTTGATGGCTCAGCCTACAAACAGTATGAGTTTAACAAGATTGTCTGTGGGATCGAGCTGCTTGCAGGGCTTGAAAAACACTCAAGTTTCGGTGCTCCGCTCTTTACTCCTTCCACTAAATCAGAGCAAGGTCATGATCTGAATGTTGACTTCCAGGAGTTCAATCGGATCGTTGGGGAAAAGGGCTCAAATAAAGGCCGTGAGTACTCAATCGCCCTCTATACCTATGCCCACAACCTGCTTTTTGAGCAGGGACTAGTTCTCTCTGATACCAAGTTCGAATTTGGCGAGCTTGAAGACGGAACAGTCATCCTCATCGACGAAGTTTTAACTCCTGACAGTTCACGCTTCTGGCTAAAGGAAACTTATGGACCAGGCAAAGACGCTGCAATTTCTCTCGATAAGCAGTATATACGAGACTTCGTAGAAAAGTCCGGATGGGATAAGAACCCACCCGCGCCAAAGCTTCCTGAAGAAGTTATCAAGCAGACGACTGAACGTTATCTTAAAGCGTACAAGATGATCACCGGGTCAGAGCTTGAGATTCCTGAGTCGTCCTGATAAAGATTACACAGGTACGAAGCCAGGACACCCTTGCTGGAATTAATTACTTCAGGCGTTCGCACACCTCAGCGTGGATCTTATCTGCTGTCTCATCAACATCGCCTGTGCTGTCGACCTCGATAACTCGTTCGCGAACAGGTTCGAGGATCCGACGATAGTTATCCCAGACGCGGCGCAGCTCCTCTTCCTTCTCATAAACCTCTCTTACATCCCTCTTGCCGAGGCGCTCCAGCGAAACCTCAATCGGACAAGTGACAAAGACAATGATCCTTGGAAGAGGAAAGATGCGGTTTAGGTTAAGAATGAGCTCCAAGTGTTCGGGAGTGCGTGAGTTATATGCGGCCGATGAAAATAAATAGCGGGTGGATATAGCGAGCATTCCTTTGTCAATTGTAGGAATAATCCCATCAACATCATTGTACAGATGATCGTGGCGATCTGCGGCAAATAGATAGGCTAATTCGCGATCACGAATGGCCGTGTCTGTACTGACATGCAATCTTCCTCGCATGATCTGGCGAATCAGAGTGCCGATGGGCCCAGGAGTAGGCTCACAGGAAAGCTGGACTTTCCTGCCTTCTCTTCGAAGACGTTTCGCCAGCCTTTCCGACTGAGTCGAACTGCCGGATCCATCAAGTCCCTCAAAGACAATAAAGTTGTTCAGAGTTTCGTTTGAATAGCTGATTTCGGACAATCGAGATAGAACTCACTTCCAGAAAAGTTAGATGGAGAGATGAATACATCCGAAATGTGCGGTAAAGCCTAGAGTGAGCTTCAGAAGAAATGGTTAGCTAGAGGGTGAGCGAGAGGGATGGATTGGTGTGCCTGGAAACGCAGTCACAGAGGTGCTTTTTCGAGGCTTCCAGACGCTCAGAGCCACTGCTCGTCGCCAGCATGTAATGAGCAGGAGTTCACCCTAAGATTAGCTTCTTTCGGTCTCATCTTTCCTGACAGACAAGTCAGGAGTAGGAATTCCCGGCAAAGCTTTCAGGACGGTGCTCTTGAGTCGATTGGCAGAGCCCGTAAACAACTGTCTTGGTTCGGCTTCCTTCGTGGTCGCAGTGGCAGCGTCCTCCTCAGCAAAGAGAGAGGAAATATTCAGCGAACTCTTAAGGGAAATCTTTGGCATACCGACCACATTATATTTCTCAACATCAACGCGATCACTGAGTGGTTCCATGGCATAGGAGAAACGCAAACGGTTCAAAAAAAGTGAGTCTGGATTCGGGACTTTCAGGTTTGGAATTCTCGCCATGGCTTTGTTCAAATCTTCTGCAAGCTGCGATCCAGCCGATTGATCGGTCATCTCTGGCTCGTTTGCCACACGCATATATCCCCAGAATACAACCGCCAGTGGAATCATAACCGCTGCAAGACGAAGCATTTGTCCTGTCACCGTCATTCGTCTGAGGACTCTTGACGAATCTTCACGGGAAACCTGAGACATGACTCCTTCAGTAAAGTTCTTCCCGAGGCTCACTTCCTCTTCAGCGACTTCTGAGAGAAGAGCTTCAAATTCTTCATCGAAGCCGTTGTTTTCTTCATGATCTTGCGAAAAAGTATCATTCATCTTTGATTGATTCATCGATCTCTCCCACCTGGCTTTTCAAGTTCGAGAAGGTGGTTCTTGATTTCTCTCTTCAAGCGGTGAAGTATCGTTCCAACTGTCGAAACGGGGCGGTTTGTAATGCTTGAGATTTCATTCAGACTCAGGTGCTCGTGGTAGAAAAGGTGGAAAATGGTTTGCTTTTCACTATCCCTGGTTTTCAGAAAGCTGCGGATCAGTTGAACCTGCTCTCTTTGTATAGCCAGGTGGTCAGGCTGTTTGGATGGAGGCTGTGCCAACATGTTGCTTTCCGGGTCAAGTTCCATCTCGCGTTGTTTTCCGGCGGTTTTTCTGCCATGGTCAATTCTCAATCGATAAGCAATTGTATAGATCCACGTAACAAAGGATTTGTTGGAGTCATACCTGCTGAGATTCTTATAGATTTTGATAAATGTTTCTTGTGTCAGATCTTCGGCTTCCTCTCTTGATTTCACACCCTTCAATTGAAAGAGGAAAAGACGGTCCTTGTAGGTATCAACGATTCTGGAAAATGACTCTGTGCGGCCATTCAGCACAGCGTTGACCCAGCGATGTACTTGTTCTTCGTCACTCGTTTCTTCCGAGTGATTCGTCGCCGGATTCATCGTCACGGGTCCTGCCATGGGAGTCAGATCAGCTGAGGAGAAGGCGCTTTTTCGTATGGTATTTTCCACGCGGAGTCTTTCCGTTAAATCTATCTTGTGGCTTCAATAGCTAGCGGTAAGATCTCTTCATTGTCGAGGATCATCTGAACCGAAACTGCATTCTCAAGACTGCTCTCCGAGATTTCGCTCGATTCTGCCAGTTTTCGCCATACCTCTTTCTCCGTCTGAAGAAGGGCGAAGGACTTTAATCCTTCCAACATTTTTTTCATATGTTGTGTCTGCTCTGATTCGTTCATTTGAATAAAAACTGTCAGTTCAGACTTGTTATCTGGGGTGTCAATTCTGAGGATGGCGTTCTCAACTTCAAGAGCACGAAAGAGTTCTCCCAGTTCATGCTCTTCAGGTTTCTGGATAACAGCCCAGGCCGTAGCATCCGGAAATGAAGATTGTATATATGCACCCAGGCGAGAACGGAGGAACCCGTTGTCGGACTCCTCGTAGCTTTCGATGGCGTTCCCCATTCTTCTGGAGCTTTGCGTAAAGATGATTGTTGTATCATTCAGGAACGTGGCATACTTTTCACCATCATCGCTCCAATGGTGGATTATATAGCCATCCTTCTGGAGCTTTTCATAGCTTTCACTCAAGCGAACCAGAGATGTCAGTCTGTCCTGGTCAAAGTTTCCTTTTACGCAGAGAGCGATCGTTTCTTCCTGATCAATATCACCCACCAGCGAAATCTCATGTATATCCGACTTTACATCAACACCGGTCAAAACCCTGATCGCATCCATTTTGTCCTCATTCAGGAATTCATCTCCCCCTTGATCCATGATCTCTTTAAAAAGATCAGATTCCATCAGGGTTGAAGCCTCGACATAGGCGATGAGTTCTGCGTCTTCAGGAGCGTGCTTCAGAAGATCAGCTGGGGCCGCCGTGAGGGACCCTGTCATTGTTGCGAATAAGGCAAAAGTTAAAGTCCATTTAAGAAAATTCATATTTTGTTCTCCTGGTGAGAGATTCTTCTTCGAGTCAGCATCAAAGCGCCCTTCCGCAGGCACTTTCTACTCATCTCTTACGAGTGCGGGAACAAATTTTTTCAAATAAATGTGAATGAAGTGATTTTTCTTTAAAGACTCTTCAACCAGCTGCTGAAAGTCTTCACTTCGTTGGGTAGATCAGAGATGGAAAGAATCTTTCCGCCTGCGTCTGAAGTAGACTTAAGAAAGAGAGCTTCTTCCGGCTCCATCTCGATGATCTCCTTGAAGGACGTTCGAAATACGTTGTAGTCACTAAAGCCAAATCTCGAAGCGATCTGCTGAGGAGAGACTTTCTCCGGGTCAGCCTGTGCAAGAACATGAAAGGCTCGCTTGATCTTCTCTGAGCGGATATACTTTACAACGCCTCCTTCCTCCTCGAAGTTGCGGTAAACAGTCGCTCTGGAACAGTTGAAGGCTTCGCATATAGAACGAACTCCCAGCCTCGGCTTTTCGATATTCTCCAGGAGAAAAGCCTTCATTGAGGCACCTAGAGCGGAATTGATATGATTCATAAACTTCGTTGTAGGGCGTGAGGAAAGCATTCCATTCAGCATCCCGAGGAAACCGGAAGACATCGTTGTCGCATCTTCCTGGGCGGCCGTCGGGAGTTCATTGAGAAGCGAGCGAATCGAGGAGCTCAGGACTCTGCCTGCAGCGGTATCAGATGACCAACTGATGAACGGCGATTTTTCATAGATCTCATTACTTGAAATGATCAACTCTCTTGGAATCGCAACGCAGACAACTTCACAGCGCGAACTTTCTGTCTTAAACTCATGTGCCCAGTCTCTCAGAATAATATTCCCGGGAGTTACGAGGTGTTCTTCGGATCCCATCTGGATTTTCTCGCTGCCACTGAGGAACAGCTGCAGAAGCATGAAGTCGTTGGTTCCACTGCCGATATGCTTGTTGTCTCGTATATAACGCGTTGGTGAGAAATGGCTTCTAGCCACAAGCAGCTTTTTGAGCAACCAGACGGTAGAGCCAGCGGTATAATCTTTCGGATCGTGAACGGATTCAATATGATGAACCGGGGCGGTCGCTTCTTTCCAGGCTTCGAATTGATGCTCACCCGATACGTTTGCCCCATTAACTTGAATTTTCGGGATACCTAGAAATGCGGGTTCATTTTTATCTTCAGTGGTCTGAAGTTCAGTACTCATAGTTTCTTTGCCCGTCTCTACACGGATGAGTGGGTTTTGCGAACAACGTTTTGTTTTGCACTTTTAATATTTTATGCAATCTGCCGCGCGTCCATCTCTCTTAACGGGCCATTAAAGACGAACGATGATTATTGTCAACGAAAGAAGATTTCTTTTAGATTCGTAACCGCTTACATCTCCGAGCGTTTACTAGAGCTCTCTGGCTCAATAAACCCGCAATCAACCTTGAACTGTCCTGCATGGAACATGCATCGGAATGCATGTTAAATGCATGTTCTATGCAGGGTATAAGCAGGTTAATTGAAACCAGAGCAGCAAATACGTTGTATGGCTCAGCCCAACATAAAGCCGACGTGTAAAAGTGTTCGTTTCTCGATTTATGTACGCGCTTTCAAATTCAACGGACAAAGGGCTCTTTCCCTAGATTCAATCAAACTCAGGAATTATCGCTCAAAAAGCAAATTATTCCGTTCGTGGAATATATTCCCCCAAACCAGAAGGAATTCCCCGAATTGGAATCTTGAACCCTCAAGTTCTTCCGATGTCCTCAATCTCAGATGTGATCGGATCTTCGCGACAGGTCGAATGATAGGCAGAACCACCGAAAGTCTTTCAGGTCTTGCGGAGCTCTTCATTAATAGTAGGGACCAGCCAAGTCTCAAAGCTTCTTCATCAGTACTTTGACATACAGAGATCAGGGTACTGGATTATTGGTCTCACCGGAGAATATTTCTTGTTCACTCAGATATCTTTTTCTGACCAATCGAGGCGGGTATGATTCCCATCAGCAGCCACCAGTTGTGAGCAACATGCTCTTCATTCATGTAATACACGATGCCAATGAAAAGAAGAGACAGAACTCCTGCCAGAACAGGTGCTGCACCGGGGCAGGCCTCCATCAAGGACTGGTCTTTGACGATGATAAACCCGTGATAGATCAGAAGAATAAAAAAGAACAGATAGGCAAGAAAGCCCAGGATTCCAACCTCGGCAAGAGTCTGAAGATAAAAGTTATGCAGGTCAGGCTGAGGGCGGTCTGTCATCAATGGATAGACATCAGCCGCATCGGATTTCAAGAAGATGTTCCCTCCAAAGCCCACACCGGTAACAGGGTTTTCGCTGATCGCCTTCCACCCCTGCTCCCACAGTTCGAAGCGTCTTGAAAAAAGAAGGTTTGGATCTGATCGATGCTCGATCATCGTCATTGCTCGATTACGGACTGATGGGGAGAGGAAGCTCACCGGAATCAGCACCAGAACCGGAAGCAGCACTGCATACCATTTAACACGATGCATCAATAGAATGAGGATTGATCCCCCCAGACAGGCCACCCAGGCACCCCTTGATTTCGTCAGGGCGAGGTAATAGACCGAAAAGACAAGTACCAGGGCCAGCAGGACAACCCAGCCGTGTTTCTTCTCTTTCATGGAACGCCAAAGGAGGGAAATAGCCATCGGAACCGCCAGGATGAAGACCATCGCCGACCGTGTGTAGCTCATCAGAAGACCTTCGGCCCGGTAGTATATATTCCCGGACTCATCCTGAGCCTGAAAGACATAATCGCTTGCTTTCTCAATCACACCAAGTTTTTCAAGAGGTTCAGCGAAATAGAAAAGGATAATTCCCGCCAGAGCACTGACCCCGACGGATAAAACAAAGGCCGAGACAAGAAAGTCCTGTTTAACTCGATCTGTCGCCCAGACGGCGACTGTCAGGAAGAGAAGCCCGTACCAAAGGTGTTGTCGTCCGAAGGTTTCGAAGCTGTATTCTCGATCGAGAGAAAAAGCGCAGGAAATCACAATGGCTGTATACACGAGTCCCAGCGCTATCACCGTTGACTTGATCCTTGTCAGCGAAAACCAGCCTTTGAATAAACCAATCACAAAGGTGAATAACGGTATTGTTGAGAAGAGAATCCTACTCGCTGCTGAATTATTCTCCAGCAGATTGACGAATGTCAGACAGGCCAGGCTGATTCCCATTACCCAGAACAGGCGGTCGCGGGGTGGTCCCTCCAAATTAATACTCATTCAACTTAAGCACGCTTCCGGGCTTTTTTCTGGAGCTGCGCGGCACGGCGGAGTCGGAAAAGCATCAGATTCTTTTCCAACACTCCAATGGGAGAAGACTGGTTCAAGCCAGGCTCAGAGGCAACTGATTCGTAGAAATCAGAGAGACGGTCGACCAGTTGAACGACACTGTAGTCCTCGGCTCGTTCTTTTCCTTTGGTGATCATTTGATTTCGGAAATCATCATCGTTTCGCAAACGCAGGATTGCTTTCAGAATCTCCTGCTCATCTGCAGAATTGACAAGAAGCCCATATTCACTTTTCTTGAGTACTTCCTGGGGTCCGATCACGTCAGGAGCAATGACCGGAGAACCCGCAGCCATTGCTTCAACCAGTGAAAGTGGAAGGCCCTCATTCTTTGAAACGAGACAGAAGAGATCAGCTGTGGCCAGCCAGAGATCGATGTCTTTTGACCATCCGGCAAAGTGCACCCGATCTTTGATCGTCTCCCCACCATGCTTCAGGGCGCTCACATCGAGTTCATCAATGATTCGTGGAAGCTCTTTTTCGAGTGATCCGCTGCCCACTAGAGTGAGTCTCCAGTTTCCGAGGCTGGTCGCTTCGTCGCGTGTTGACAGGCTGAGTGCCTTCAACAGCTGCTGCGGTTGCTTGTGGGGTTCGAGGCGGGCTGTATGTACGAGGTGAAAAACATCTTCCGGGACATTTAATTTCTGGCGCGCGGCTTGACGATCTTCTCCAGCCGTCTTGTAACGTTCTATATCCACGCAATTCTCAAAAAGGTGAACGGGTCGGCCTTTTAAATCAAGGTTTTCCGCAAGGTATTGCTCAACTCCTTCAGAGCAGGCAATATAGGCGTCTGTTCTGGCTGCAAGGAGTGATTCCATTCTCTTGAAGGCATCATTCATTCGATGTTCATAGGTATTCTGATAATGAACGATAATATGAGGTACGTGACAGGCAATAGCCGCAGCTCGTCCGGCAAAGTTCGCAAAATCAGAATGAGTGTGAACAATGTCAGGCTTCAAAGCATCAATCTCTTGAGCCAGTTTCTTGATTTCTGACTGGCGGTAGGATCGGCTGGCCTTCAGTTTGTGGCACTCCCAGGAGTGCTCCTTGATTTCCTTCTTGAAATGATTTGGACTCTTAAAATGGATAAGGAAAGGATCAAAGCGGTCTCGGTCCAGCCGGTGCATCAGCTCGATCACAAGAGCCTGCATTCCCCCTGTTTCCAGGTTTCCAACGACATGGGCGATGCGGAGCTTTCGGCTCATCCAGGGTCAAATCCTCAAAAATGATTAGGGGATCAAGGCTGAGAACGCTGAATAGAGTCAACGAGGGATTCCCACTGGTTGTGAACAATGCTTCAATGGTAAAATGTGTGACCGGATCATCTGAAAGAGAGAAAGATGGAACTGATCTTGATGGGCTGGCTATTGAAGTTTTCCATTGCCGGAGAACTGTCCCTCTGGCGTAACAGCACAAGGGAAGGCGAACCTTAAGAGGCTCTATGTCCATTACCGAAGAAGACATCGAATTATCAGACCCCACGAGTACTCGTGGAAAAGCGAAGGTCGATTGGCCTGAGGATCACCCTCGGGCGATTAACGACGTTCTCGCTCTTCTGGATTCTACCTGGTTGATAGAGAAAACCTACGCCCGTCCCACACACTATGATATCGCAGTTTCCAAGGTTTGCAACATCAAGTGCCCCTTTTGTCCCAGACAGACTTTTGACGCGGAAACCATTCAATCAGGGATGATGAAGGCCGAGCACTATGAGCCTGTCATCCCACATCTGGAAGTGAGTCAGAGAACCGGCCTCTATGGCCTCGGAGAGCCTTTTCTGAATAAGAACTTCTTTGATTTTCTGGGAGAAGCAAAGAAGCGCGGCACGTACTGCATGACCTCGACCCACGGCATGTCCTTGACCGATGAGAAGATCGAGGAGGTTCTAAGCTCTGGTCTCGATGAACTCTGCGTCTCCATGGATGGCGCGACTCCTCGAACATTCAATTATTTGAGATCAGGAGCCGACTTCGATACGGTGGTCGCAAACGTCTCCAAGCTCCTGCGATTGAGAAACGAACGCGGACTCAAGAAGCCTCGTGTCCATATTGCCTGTGCTATCAGCAAGTACAATGTCTGGGAACTGAAAAAGATGGTGCGGCTGACGCAGAAAATGGGCGCAGATAAGCTCGCGTTCAGTAATCTGGTTCTCGATCATCCTGAGCATGCTCACGCTTCCATCGTAGGCACCAAGGTCTTCCGGTTTAATCTGAACCGGGCAATGAAGGAAGCCGAGAAAGCAGGACTCGAGTGCGTCTATTTCTTCCAGATGCCATTTCCTTATATTGAAGAGCCACCCCCTGAACCAAGGTCAGGTGTCCGACATGGTTGTCCTTCTGCCTGGCGCCAGTTGATTGTCGAACGTGATGGCAACTTGAAGCCATGCTGCTATCTTGATGTATCCCTTGGAAATACCACCGATAAGCCTCTTGATGAACAGTTTAATGGTGAAGAAGCGATCAAGCTTCGTCGCTCATTTACGGAGAAAGATTACTACGACAAATGTAAAGGCTGCGGTCAGTTCTATGAGATTACCGATGAAAAAACTCAGGAGATCATGGCAGAAGCATATACAATGATCGAAGAGGGGAGTTTCTCAGATGCTGTGCGTGAAAAGCTGAGAGAGACTCATGCTATCTTCGTCAAGAAGTGGGAAGAGTATTCCTCTTAGTGTGATATAGACACCCGGTCCTCTTTAAACCTTGGCCGACTTCATCACCGTAAAGAAATTGTTATCCGTTTCTTGAATCTCAACCTCGATCTGATAGTCGATACCGTGGTCGGGAAACTTCTCCTGAATATGCTTCACGACTTCCTTCCAGACATACCAGGCGACATTTTCAACAGAGGGCCCCTTGCCTTCCAGTAGCACCACGCCTTCCGGGTCGAAGAGCTCGGGGTTATTGAACTCAGGATCGTTGCTGGTGATAATGATGCGATGGTCCAGACGGCGCATGATCTTCTTGAGGTCTCCAAAATCAAGGGATACATCAAGGTGGTCGCGTGGAAAGGCCTCGCAATCGATGGTAATGCGCCCTCTCCAGGTATGCCCGTGTACATACCGGCAATGCCCGGGGAATTCCAGCTGGCGGTGGGCGGTATGAAAATGAGCTTTAACAGTAATTCTTTCCATGAAGGGGCTCCATCGACAATCTTCAGTGCAGGTAGTTTCGGGTTGTCTTGCACTGGCAGATGCTCATCGTTGGTACAGGTCAACACGACCCATCTCATTCAGACAAGCAGGAAAGTGGTCATATTCGTTTGATGCGTTCTCATGAAACCCGAAAATCACTACCTCTGTGTGGACTTGTTATCGTAGCCGCGGGAAGAGGCAAGAGGTTTGGTGGATACAAGCAGCTTATGGAGCTCAACCAGAAGCCACTTCTGCTATGCACTCTGGAGGCATTTGAGCCGATCCAGTTCTCAGAATACGTTATTGTACTGCCCGAAGAATGGCTGGTCGATGGCACCTGGGAAAGATTGCAGAATGAGTCTTCAGCCGCGAAAGTATTTACTGCCGTTGCGGGAGGCAGCGAGCGAGCAGATTCTGTATTGCAGGGATTAAGCGCTTTGAGCACGTCTGAGTTTGCTGCCATCCACGACGGAGCACGGCCTTTCCCGCCCATTGAATGCCTTACAGATGCGACAAAGATTCTGGAAAATAAACCAGAGGTTGCAGGTGTTGTGATTGGATCTCGGATGACCGATACGGTGAAGCGTCTAGACAAAGGTCAGCTTATCACGTGTACTGAGGATCGAGCTTCACTGAGACGAGCCGAAACTCCTCAAATCGTGCGTCGGGAAATATTAGCGGAAGTGCTGATGAAAAGCCGGGGAGTCGACTTTCATGATGACGTGGAGGCTCTAGAGAGAGCGGGGTATCAAACAGCGTTTGCCGAACACTCGGGCTGGAATATCAAGGTTACCTACCCTGAAGATGTCATGATCGCTGAAGCATTGATGAAGTTGGCAGAAACAAAGTAAAGAAGAGGTCTGAAACATTGAGCAACGAGAACCCCAAGAGTCCACCATTTGCCACGGGTATAGGCTATGATGTTCATGCATTTGAGGATGGGCGCGATCTATACCTTGGAGGCGTCAAGATTCCAAGTCAACGTGGCCTCAAAGGGCATAGTGATGCAGACGTACTTCTCCACGCAGTTTGTGATGCATTGCTCGGTGCAGCCGGACTTCCTGATATCGGACACTTTTTTCCAAATACCGATGATACATGGAAGGATGTGAGCTCAAGGGTTCTCCTCAAAGAAGTCCTGAAGTCCTTGACGGAAAAAGGATGGAGTATAGGCAATGTTGACGTAATGCTGATCGCTGAGGAACCAAAAGTAAATCCTCACATCGAACAAATGAAAGAGGCCATATCACTGGATATACAGATTCCAAGGGAGCGAATTGGGATCAAAGCAACAACAAACGAGTCGATGGGGTTTGTTGGACGCAAAGAAGGGATCGCAGCCCTGGCAACGGTACTTATTTTCCGTTAAGGAAGGCGGACTCTAAATATCGGTTTGTTGTGCTTCTTCTTTTGCAATGACATGCTGCAGAATTCGTCGCCACTCATCAGCGGTTTGAATTCGACGCTCTGGATCAGAGCTTAGCCCCTTTAACAGGGCATCCACGATGATCTTATTGAGATCCATCCGAAAGGTAGAGGGAGGCTTAATGTTTGCCGATTCAATATTGCGGAGCAGCTCACTTCTACTGCTCCCTTCATAGGGATAATTTCCGCCACATAAAGATAGATAGAGAGATACACAGAAAGACCAGAGGTCGGTCATGTGGGAGACTTCTTTTCTGGAGAGTGTCTCAGGTGGTAGAAATAAGTCTGAGCCAACAAGAGATGAGCCGTAGGTTAAATGATCAGATCCTTCTTCGATCGCTGCGATTCCAAAGTCAAGGATACGAACTTCGTTGGTTGAGCTCTCGATCATAATGTTCCCTGGTCTAAGATCGCGATGGATGACACCCTGACATGTCCTGCCGTTTCTATCTGTAAATTCAAACCCGTGAGCAATGGCAAGTGTCTTCGCGACTGCGTGGAAATACCGGTAAACGACGAGTGGCTTTAGGAAAGTTTCTTTTATGATGATGCTGTCTAGCGGCTGACCATGGATAAACTCCATTTCAATGAAGAGATAGTCACGGTCGGGATCATCACCCCAGCGATAGACAGGAACAACTCCCGAGTCTTCTATATTCGAGAGTAAATGTTGCACATGAGCTTCGCGGGAGAATCGATTTACAAGAGACTTTCTTTCTGTATCCTGCAGATATTCTGGGTCGATCAAAGTAGGGTGAAGGAGCTTCACAGCAACGGTCTGGTCGGTGTCTTTACGGAGAGCCTTCCAGACTTCCCCATAACCTCCAACCGCAACCTTCGTGTATCGACTATACAGTCCTTTGAATTCGGAAGAAAAAACAAGAGGGAACTCTGGAGAGTCTTTCGTGCGTAGACGGATATGGGTTCCCTCATTGCCTGTAATGCGGGAAATCTCCCAATTAAGAATGAGGACTGGGCCATCTTTGCCTAACCTCAGGCTGTCGCCCCGCTTGAGGACGTAAGTCCCATGCATTCTTCGTCCGTCAATATAGATGCCATGAGAACTTTCAAGGTCCTCGAGGATATATTGTCCGCCTTGAAAGGTAATCGCTCCATGACGTCTGGAGACTTGACCGTATCGTATTGGATCAAGGGTAAGGTCACATTTTCTTGAGCGACCGAAAACAAGACCCTCTTTCTCAAAAGGGTAGGTTGTAACTTCCCCAGTCTTCTCTACAATTGTTATAGCAATAGACATGGGTACAGCCGTATCTCCTCAAGCCCGGGCCTCTTAGATCGCCAGGTGGAAGTCGGTTCTTTCTATTCTTTCTTTGACCAGGACCATAAACTTGTCGGCCTCCCAGCCGTCAATCAGCCTATGGTCTATACCGAGGGTAAGAACGGCTTTGTGGCGGATACCGATCGTGTCTTCACCATCGGGGCCGGTTACGACGGCAGGAACTTTCCGTATAGCGCCCAGGTGCAGGATTCCTCCCTGGGGCTTGTTGACGATGGGGATTCCAGCTACTGCTCCCAGCTGACCAGGGGAGGTGATCGTAAATGTTGTATGGCTCATGTCTTCGGGTGTCAAAGCACCATCTCTCGCTTTCTGAGCGAGCTTCGCCAGTTTTCTGGAAAGCGTAGGGAGGTCCATATTCTCAACGCACTTCAGTACGGGTACAACAAGGCCACCCTCAATGGCGACGGCCACACCAATGTTCACGTTGCGGTGAAGTACGATCTTCCCGTCACCCCAGGATGCATTGATATACGGGCATTGTAGAAGTGCATCGCTGATGGCTTTCACAAGAAACATCAGTGGAGTCAGTTTTGCTCCGTAGGTTTTCTCAAAGACATGCTTTTGGCGAATGCGCATCTTTTCAAGTTGGGTGAAGTCGACCTCATGGAGAGTAAACGCCTGCGGTATATTGTTCACGCTGCTCACCATCTGCTCCGCGATCTGGCGGCGCAGGTGAGTTACATTAACGATTTCCGGTGGCAGAAGATCGATAACATCCTGGCTGTCTTCAGTGGTGTCACCTGAGGGAAAGTCTGCTCCAACCTCTTTCTTGAGAGGCTGCTGGTCTTTCTTGTTATTTGCCAGCCAGTTCTCCAGATCCTTGCGTGTGACACGCCCGTGAGCTCCGGTACCAGTTATTTGATCAAGATCAACATTCATCTGTTTGGCTATACGACGAACAACGGGGGAACTCTTGCTTTTCTTCAGCTCAATACGTTCTACTTCCCGTTCATCCTGAATGGTATCAGCCGGTTCGGGACTGACTTCAGGCGCCTTCGGTGCTACTTTCGCGGCGTTTCTGTGTACATTACCTGTTCCGTTCGGCTGCGGCGAAACTTTCTCTTCATCGGAACTGTTTTCTGTCTGCTCAGGTGCCGTTTCGATTCCTGATAGGTCTACATCCTCAACAGAAACTCCCGGCGGAGCAATAACCGCTAATACTGTATCTACAGGAACTGTGTCACCTTCAGGGACAAGTATCTTCGCAATAACTCCATCTGATGGAGCCTGTATATCTACGTTAACCTTCGCAGTCGTTACCTCTGCGATGGTTTCGTCCTCTTTGACCTCGTCGCCTTCCTTGCAAACCCACTCAAGGAGAGTACCTTCGTTAACAGATTCACCCATTTTGGGCATGATCACTTCAATTTGTTGAGTAACTGGGTTCTTCATAAGGTTTTACGTCTATCCTCTCTCATTTAATACTTTGAGAGTACTGTTAAAGCTTTCTCAATATCTCCGACAGATGGAAGCGTCGCTTCTTCAAGAACGGGAGAATAAGAGATCCAACTATGTTTTGCAGCGACTCGTTTGATCGGAGCATCCAACCACTCAAAGCACTCATCAGCAATTAAGGCGGCCAACTCTGCCCCAAAGCCACAGGTTGTATATTCTTCGTCGACAATAAGAACACGACCGGTCTTCTGAACGCTTGTGTAGATGCGCTCTTTGTCAAGAGGGTTGAGTGTTCTCAAATCGATGATCTCGGTAGACAGGTTTGTTCTCTGTCGTAACTTGTCAGAGGCTTCAATTGCCTTTTGTACCATCGCACCCCAGGCGATGATTGAAATGTCATTTCCTGCTCGCCGAACGGATGCTTTCCCAAACGGAACCGTGTAATCATCAGCGGGGTCGTTTGATTTTGCGTAGCCTTGCAGGTAAAGATGTTTATGCTCGAGGAAGATGACCGGGTCGTCCAGCTTCAGGGCAGATCTGAGAAGTCCTGCAGCATCAGCAGCCGTGGAAGGGCAGGCAACCAGCAATCCTGGTATAGAGGTAAATGCAGACTCTGTTGATTGTGAGTGGTAGAGAGATCCACCGCGCAGGTAACCACCGGATGGGACGCGCAATACTACAGGAGCTGTCCACTCTCCGTTAGTGCGGAATCTCATCGTCGCCAGTTCACTTCGGATCTGTGTATATGCAGGCCAGAGGAAATCCAGGAATTGAATCTCAGGAACAGGCTTTAGTCCCCTTAAGGCCATACCGATGGCACGACCAAGAATACTCGCTTCAGCGAGAAGCGTATTGTAGACTCTATTCGACCCGTGTTTCTTCTGCAATCCAGCGGTCAGTTTGAAAACTCCGCCTTTGCCAATACATTGCGCAAGCGCATCGATCCTTGAGGCATCTGCAACGTCCTGTCCGAAGACAAGGATACGCTCGTCTTTACTCATTTCACTAGACAGGACACGATTGATGGCCTGGGCCATATAGACAGCATCTCCACCATGACGAGGTGTTCCGTCGTTCGATGGGGAGCTTGAAATATCAAATTCCTGGCTGTAAAGATTCTCGGTAACACTTTTCGGATCGGGCTTTGGTGCATCCAGAGCCTTTTCACTCGCCGCCTTGACTTCTTTCCTGCACTCATTATACAGCTCATCGAGCTGTTCTTCCGTGGCGACGCCGGATTGAATCAGCCATTCCCGCGTTCTCTTCAGACAATCTTCATTCTTTTCTTTTTCGAGCTCATCCGTAACGCGGTAATTCTTATGATCGTCAGATAGAGAATGAGAATAAGGTCTTGTGACATGCGCATGCATCAGAACCGGCTTGCGATGCTCTCTGACATAATCAACGGCTTCTTTGCTCGTGGCAACTGCTTCAGGGAGCAGTGATCCGCTACACTCCAGGACTTTGAGCCCTGGCATTGACTGGAAGCATTTCGAAATACTTCCGCCAGCCGTCGTGACTTCTACTGGAACCGAAATAGCATACTCGTTGTCTTCGATCAGAAAGAGGATGGGTAGACCTTTGTTCGCAGCAACATTGATGGCTTCCCAGAACTCTCCTTCACTGGTTCCTCCTTCGCCGGAAGACACGACGATGACTTCATCTGTCTGCGCTTCAAGCTTCAGGCCGGCCTCTTTGATATAGATACCAGCTTCCGCAACGCCCACAGCCTGGTTAAACTGTGTTCCAACGGGAGAGGAGTGGGAAATGATGTGCAGATCTCTGTCAGACCAGTGACAGGGCATCTGACGTCCGCCTGAGATTGGATCATCCGCAGAGCCAACGGCCGACAACATCATGTCATAGGGTGTCATTCCCAGTGAAAGGCACATCGCTCGGTCGCGATAATAAGGCATCAGCCAGTCATGGGAAGCTTTCAGATAATGACCGAGCGCCGCCCCGATCGCCTCATGTCCGGCGCTGCTGACCTGAAAGTAAATCAGGTTCCTCTTCTTGAGTCTTATTTCTTCGTCGTCCAAAAGACGAGAAAGCACCATTTGCCGGTAGAGGTCGAGCCACTCACCGCTACCAAGTTGCTTCCTGAGTTCCTGTGAACTTTCCAGCTTATCCGAACTGATGGTCATAATCCCATCCTCTTCAAGGGAGTTCGCTGGGGGGTATCGATATAAAGAATAAGCCGATTTGAAAGGTTCGTCACGCACTCGTATGATTCAGGCAAAACTATTCTCATCTCCATGCAAAAGGCAAATACGTCAGCGTTGGTTCTCATTCTGGTACACTGCTGTCTTGAGGGGGTTAGCGGCAAGAGAAACCCGCATTTTCCATCCAATAGCTGCTCGGTCGAAATCCAAAGATTTTATCTGGATTACCTTGATCCTCAGCCACTCTTGACCAGTCGCAGCCTCTTCCAGTACCCACTTTGAAACCGTCTGATACAGGTCCAGGCCAGCGAAGCAATGTAAGCGGCGACCATGCCCCAGGCGATGTAGAGCAGGGGTGTCGCGGGAAACCAACCTCTCAAACCGGCAAGGATAATGCACGGCAGCATGAGGAATAAAAGAGCATAAAACAGCGTTAGCAGCATCACATAGGTGGTATCTCCCGCTCCTTTCAAGACCCCGGTATAAACCAGCATCAGCGCGTCTCCGATACTGTAAACTGCAACAATGATCAGAAGGTTTTTCGCCAGAGCCAAGAGCGGAAGCCATTCCTCTTGAGGCATCCCACCTCGGAATAAACTCAAGAATGTTTCAGGAATACCCACATAGAAGTAAATGACAACCACCATGTAGGCCATATTGATCAAAGCCGCCGTGAAGGTCATCTTCTCAACACCTTTAAAATCCCGCGCACCACATAGCTGACCCGCGAGAATCTGAACCGCATTATGAAATCCCAACGCAGGGACGAAAAGCAGCCAGTTCAAATTCATCGCCATGTTTGACGAATGTTGAGCCGTATAGCCAAATAAACCCACAAGAAGCATGAAGACGGTAAATCCCATCAGGTCGACAATGGCCTGCACCCCCGAAGGAACTCCGAACTGCAGTAGTCTCTTGAAAAGAGGGAAATGAAATCGCCAGCCAGAAAACAGATGATAAAGAGTCGCGTGGCGTTTGTTCGTAAAGAGAAAGAGGACAAGAATCAATGAACCCGCAAAGCGCGAAATGATCGAAGCGCAGGCCGCACCTCCTATTCCACTTGGAAAAAACAGGACTTGTTCGAAGATCATCCATGTATTGAGGCAAACATTGAGCACGCACATAATGATGCTGGAGAAAAGAACCAGTCCCGTTTGGCCAAGCCCCATGAAATAACTGAACAGCAGCATATTGAAGAGAAAAACAGGAGTGCCAAGAGCCATATAATAAAAGAACTCACCCTCGTACTGCGGGATGTTGCCCGCATGGCCCAACCAATCGAAGAATCGATAACCCTCTGGAGCGAGCAAAAGCATCGGAACACAACTGATCAGCATCACATAAAAGGCCTGCCAGGTCATTGCACCTACCAGTTTCTCCTGTTTAGCGCCTATAAACTGGGCAACGAAGGTTGTGTTGTACATCAGCGTCTGCTGAAAGAAGATCAGCAAAGCAAAGTAGAACATTCCAGATTGCAGTGAAGCGGTAAACTGTTCCGCGTCATGCCATGACAGAAACATCTGGTCCATGAACTGGTTAATGCCATGGACGGCATTCGCGAAGATCAGTGGAAGAGCGAGGACAAAGATGCGAAGAATGCCCGCCGGTCCACGCATGGACGGCTTCGTATAGAGGCGTACCTTGCCCCTAAGATAGACAGGCTTGCCGGGAGGAAGATTTCCAATAGGTGTTCGTCTGGGAGACACGACTCAGCTCTGACTATGCCTTGCGAAATGCCTGGAGAAATAAGCGCATCAATTCTGCCAGACCAAAAAGAAGCAGAAGAACAGCACAGATTGGAAGAGCAAGAATGAAGACAACTGGTGACAAATACCAGGGACCACGGCTCTCATCTGTGAGGGGTGCTGTCGCGGCAATCTCTTGTGTCTCTTTCTTCCGATTCGCAGGTCTGCCTCTCTTCCGTGTTCTATCTTTCGGTGCTTCTGCTTTCGTGGACTCAGCAAGGGAAATGGAAACACTTCTCTCTCTTCTCTCTGGTTTCTCACACCAGTCAGCAAGAGGAGCGATCGTCTTGTCCCAGGTGAAATGCTTTGTAACCAACTGCTGCGCATTCTCACTTCGTCTAGACAGATCCTCCTGATGAGCAAGCAGTCGCTTCAAACGCTTTCTGATTTCCTTCTCATCTTCCGGGTGAAGAGCCCAGCCTGCGTTCGCCTCTGTGATCAAGGGAGCAAGCTCATCAAAGTTGTTGTGAATGACAGGCAGTCCGGCCCAGAGGTAGGTGATGGTTCTTGTGGGGAAGGCAAGTTCCCGCTCTGAATTTCGGCGCATCAGATCAATAGCACCACCGCAACGGCGAATCTTCTTTACAAACTCTTCGAAGGGCAGCAGTCCATGGACCTCTACACACTTGCTGCCGGAAAGCCGCTCCATCAGCGCATCAAACCTACCCTGGGATACATCTCCCGAAGGATGCGGTCCACCCATGAAAACAAGTCGACCCTTACCTTTTTCTTCCAGCATGTCTATAAGACAATTCAAAACAAGGGAAGGATTCTGCCACGGCAGGAACATCCCCGCATAGACAAAGGTGGAAAAGTCCCGGTCCGCTGGGATTGGCGGCAGCTCTGGGGAAACGGAAAAAGGAATCACCGGACAGAGGGGCTTGTCCGGAGTGAAACCTGCCTGGAAAAGGTAGGGGAGAAAATAGTGTCTCTGAAACTTCCCGCTGCAAACCACATAATCAGCTCGGGAAAGAGCCGAAATCTTCTCACGGATGTCTCCCGTTGGGTCGGAGCTATTCCAAAGTCGACGCTCCAGCAGGTGAGGGCCTGTGAGGTCGATTGCCACTGGACACTCGATTTCCTCTTTGCATTCCTTCAACAGGCTCCAATGTTGAAAAACGAGAATATCAGGGGATTGTTTCCTGATATATTCGGACAGATCTTTTCGCTCGAAGGTTTCAACTCCAGCGGGGAGCTGAATCGAATCTTCATTTCCTCGGATAGCGTCCGCAGCAAAGGCGAGAGATACATCAAATTTGCCAGTTGATTTGAGACCTTCCTTCAGGCCCCACGCACGCAGGCCTGCTCCAGAGGAAGGAAAGTTTGCCAGCGGAACCGGGTCTGTTGTTAGAACCAAAACTCTCGTTGTCATCTTAATCTAAGCCCCTGATACCATTTTCTTGGTGAGCATGAATTGTAACTGTGCCTTGCTGAGAATTACTTTGTAACTTCCTGTAACCTGAGAGCAATGCTTACTCATCCGAATCGGTGGAAAACAGATGAAACGTGAAAGACAGATAGATCAGGCGTGGCGCGAGCACGAGCGGCAAGGCGTCAAACATCTCCGCCGATCAGTACCCCTTTTTCGAGAAACGATCAGAAAAGTGGGAAGCCTCGATTTGCAGCTGAGACCGGCAGATTACCACCAGCTTTGTAAGGCCGTCGTGGGACAGCAGCTTTCGATTCTCGCAGCCGCCTCCATCAATCAGAGGTTCACATTAGCGGTTTCCAGGAATGCCAGGAAACGTTGCCGCCCTCAGGATATTCTTGAGAAAGCACCGGAAGAGTTGCGAGAAGTTGGACTTTCTTTCGCCAAGATTCGAACGGTGCAGGGGCTTGCAGAATTCTGGCTCGAACATAAACTTTCCAGCCAGAGACTTATCAGGATGCCAGACGAAGAACTGATCGAGCTGCTGACCCAGGTTAAAGGCATCGGTCCCTGGACCGTTAAGATGTTTCTGATGTTCTCTCTTGGCCGCCCGAATGTTCTTCCCTTTGAAGACCTGGGACTGCGTGCAGGTATCAAGAAGATCTACGAACTGGATGAAATGCCGAAAATCAAAGAAGCCGAAGAAATTGGGAACGAATGGATGCCTTATGCATCTATTGCCACCCATTATTGCTGGCGGATTCTGCAGGTTGATTAGTTCTGTGGAAAATAAGCAGGCTCACTGCAAGAGTGAGCCCGATTGATAGATCTATAAGGCAAGATAAACGGGGGAGTGTTTATCCTGAGAAGTGTCCTGAAACGTAAACTTCCTGACCAGGAAGGAGATTCACAGGACCTGCGTGATATTTACGGTAGAATTCTGCGACGGCACTGTCATTTTCCCACGCCATGGTCACAAAGAAAGTTCTTTCGGGGTCTTCGATCTGGAAGGAATCGATCGCTTCCGATGAAACATCCTCTGGGGAAAAGTAGCTGGCCCAAAGATGCCCTGGGTGTTTTCTCGCAGCTGCAATCCACTTGTCCAGTGTTCTGCGTGCTGCTTCTGCCTGGCCGTGCTTGACGACCGTTTTAATGACTTCAACATACATGATGTCAGGCCTCTCAATGTATTCGGGTTCATTGAAACCCGTGTTCTGCGAGCTCGTTAATCCTCCCAGGAATGAATGGAAGTAAGTACTTCGATCAGAACGATTTGAGCTCTTCTTCGGTGGTTCTCCGGGGCGGGTGGTGAGGACGATCACCCCGGTGGAGCGGGGGACTTACTGGAAAGAGATGACGGAAATCAATGTTTTTTACACAAAACGGTTAAAAAAACCTTAATAATCTTACAAATCCGACCCCTGTCAAGGTTTCTCGACGGATTTGACGGAGAAAATTAACATTTTCTCCGACCGATCAGCCTTGTCCATCTAAAGGCTCTCAAGTTCGCTCCCATGATCACTTAAAGAGGCTCCTTCCAACTCCGAGAAACATCTATTTGATAAAAGAATCTTTCTTTCATCATCACGATTTCTTCTCGTGCTGGCCTTGATGAAAATCACTCCCGTGACGGGGCAGAAGAGAGACGCGAGGCCTTTTTAGATGGAGACCCCCAGGCTTTCTCAGCATGTCTTTCAGCCAGCCCATCTCTGGTTAAATCTCCTTACGTAGTCGGGCCCATGTCCTTCCCGCGGTAAGGTTGCTGAAGTTAAAGGGGACGGCCATTGACGAGCATTCACAAAGGGGGACATGCACCGCATCGATACCCTCCAGGGACGATGCCGGAGCGATGTCGGAGCGATCCAGGTCCGATCGGCATCGAACCGACAACGCACAGGCAACGTCGCGACATCAATCCGGGCGATCCTTTGAAACTGGCCATCACCGCCGGCGACCAGGGAACCGGGATTGACCTCAACGCTCCCCTGAAGCGTTGATTCGTGGGACTTCACATCCCGCCCACGTAAAGGCCACTTTCCTCTTGGAACTCTTTTCACATCTTCTTCCATTCATCCTCCAGGTCGCACTGTTAAGTCTTGGCGGGCTTACTCTCCATTATCTGGTTTCGGCGAAGACTGATGGGGAGAGCGGGCACACCTCTCAAGCTTTCTCAGGGTGGTTTGTCCCTTCGTTCACCTGGGGCGCTGGTCTCTACGGGTTTCTTGCGGGCATTTTCTGCCATCTGAAATGTGATCTGCTGTTTCTCACCCTTCCAGTCCTTCCTCTCGCGCTCTACGGGTTGTTTCTCCTGTCAAGGGGCAGAGTGAAACCGCGGAACGCACTCTGTATATATCCTTCTTCTCTCATTGAGTGGCTCCCGCTCCTTCTTGTAGGTCTCCTCTCTTTCTTTTTCTATCTGGGGACACTCACACCAGAGATACGCTACGACTCAATGGTTTATCATCTGTCTGTTCCACAGCTCTGGCTGAACTGGGGGCGAATGATCGAGCTCCCTGAGAATGGGCACTCCTACTTTCCTTATGGATATGAAATGCTCTATACATGGTCGCTGGCACTTGGAAGTGACTCCTCAGCGAAAGGGCTCCACTGGCTGGCAGGTCTCGCGGGAGCATGGTGGGTTGGAAGATCTGCAAATTTATTGAATCTGAATGGCGTCTATGCAGTCGCGCTCTTCTACTTTTTGCCGGCTATCGGATTTCTTTCTTCAACAACCTATGCGGATATGGCGACGGGTATGTTTGGTCTTGCTTGTGTATCCTTTATTTTAGAGGCGATGAGAAGTGGGTTTCAATCAAAGCGACTATTCGCAATGGGAGCAATGCTGGGGTTCGCACTCGCCACAAAGTATTCCGCTTTCGCCTTTCTCGGGGTTCCTATCCCTCTTTTTCTGATCATTGTTCTTAAGGGGAATATCAAAAAGCTCTTTCTTGTCGGGGTTGTTGCATTTCTGCCACTTACGCCCTGGCTTGGCCGGAATATCATCTATACAGGAAACCCCGTTGCACCCTTGTTGATTTCCGTTCTGGGTCCTGAAAGTGCCCGGGGAAGCGAGTTGGACGGGAATTGGGGAGCTGAGTCAAAATCAGAGGAAAGTTCTCCTGCAATCGCTCCACTCTGGCAATATGGTTCACATCTTTTTCGTCAAAAGTATATTCATTCCCTACTCGGGCTCTTCTTCTTTGTTCTCCTTGTCCTGAACTATAAGAGGCGATTCCCGACGGGCCTCGAAAAGAATGTCTTCATGAGTCTCGGTGGGTTACTTGTATTTATGTATATTATTGAAGCTTTTGCTACAGCGACGCACCGAGACGGGCGATATGCCTTCACGAGCATGGGAGTCGGTTCCATTCTCATACTGGCTGGAAGTGCCTTCCTTGCTGAGGCAAGTCAAAGAAAGTGGATCAACCATCTACCACTGGCAATGATTCTCTTTCTTTCACCGATAACCGTGACGGATTACCTGAGATCAATGGATGACCTGGGAGAGTCCTGGAGTCCTGTCCTCAAGGACGATGAGCGAAACGACTACCGGTTTCCGGATCATGAGCAATGGCTGGCAATTGAAACTGCGCTGGCCAGGGAAAATGCAGGCAGGGTTATCGGTATGAATTATCCTTCAAAGCACCTTTATTTTTATCTCAGTATCCCCATGAGGAACAGTATTATAGACAGTGCGGGCTCAAGGTCGGCCTCGCCAGAAGATATTCATCGGGCCTTTGTTGAAGAAGGGTTTACACATCTTGTGGGAAACAACTGTAACCCGGGTTTTGATATCTCTGCGTGGGACTTTTTCCTTCAAGATGGATCCCTGGTGCAGAAGGACAATGACCTCGGATTCTGGCGAATCATCAAGTAGATAAGATCGGGTTCTTGGTGGCGCCTGGAGAGAGGCATGGAACCATACATGAAGGCGAATGGCAAAGAGCAAAACATAATGACGACCTATTATCACTTGCGGCCAGCGTGAGATGATTTCATTGAGTGGGCTTGTCGTCTTTATGACGAATTATAACTTTCCGATGGATCGAAACCTCTATGTACGATCAGCTATTGAAGAAAATCGAAGCAAAGGATGCCGTTGTTGGCGTTGTGGGACTCGGCTACGTTGGCCTGCCCCTTATTTCACTGTTTTCAAGCAAAGGTTTTTCCGTTGTCGGCATAGACATCGATCCCGCAAAAGTGGACCAGTTGCAGTCGGGGAAATCGTATATCGCCTATATTCCTGACGATCGTATACAGGAAATTAATGCCACCGGGAAGTTTCAGGCAACGACAGACTTTGCCAAGGTTTCCGAATGTGATGCGATCCTTCTCTGTATTCCGACGCCGCTAACGAAGAATCGCGAGCCGGAGATGAAGTACATCGAAGGAACTGGCAGGAGTATGGCACCTTATCTTCGCAAAGGGCAGTTGGTTGCTCTTGAGTCGACTACTTATCCAGGAACAACCGAAGAGATACTTGTCCCACTTCTGGAAAAAGGCTCTGGGTTGAAAGCTGGCGAAGACTTCTTCGTGGCCTATTCTCCCGAGCGCGAGGATCCTAATAATAAGAGTTATCATACGGGCAATATTCCAAAGGTTGTCGGTGCGATGAGCCAGGAAGGCTGCGAGGTTGCCTGTGCTCTGTATAGAAGTGTGATTGAGAAGGTTGTTCCGGTTTCCAGTTGTGCTGCCGCAGAGGCAACAAAGCTTGTCGAGAATATTTTTCGCTGCGTGAATATCGCCATGGTCAATGAACTGAAAATGGTCTTTCAGCGCATGGGTATAGATATCTGGGAAGTTGTGAATGCTGCCTCAACTAAACCGTTTGGCTATATGCCCTTTTATCCCGGTCCGGGACTGGGTGGTCACTGCATTCCCATTGATCCCTTCTACCTTACCTGGAAGGCCCGAGAGTACGATATGCCAACCAAGTTTATTGAACTCGCTGGCGAGATTAACACGCACATGCCTTACTATGTCGTCACACGGGTCATGGACGCTCTCAATGATCACGGTAAAGCACTCAAAGGGAGCAAGATCCTTCTTGTAGGACTCGCCTACAAAAAAGATGTAGATGATCTACGGGAGAGTCCGACGTTAAAGCTCATTGAGCTGCTTGAAGGACGCGGTGCTGAAACCTCATACCATGATGACTATATACCAAGCATTAAGCCCACACGCGAGTACTCCCACTTGCAAGGGCGCAAGAGCACGCCTCTTGAAAAAGCCGATGAATTTGACTGTGTTGTCGTTTCAACAAATCATACATATATCAACTTTGACGAGCTGGCAAAGCGCTCCAAGCTGATTGTTGATACCAGGAATGCGATCTCAGAGGAGAGGCAAAAGGATTCTCACGTCTATAAGTCGTGATTACTCTTCTTCGAACAAAGCTGTTCCAATGCGGACCATGGTGGCGCCTTCTTCAATCGCCACAGCAAAATCATTCGTCATACCCATGGAGAGATGAGGGAGCGCATGGCCTGTCTTTTCGGTAAGCTCGTCCCTCAGTCGTCTCAAGCTCTTAAAGACCGGACGACTTGTTTCTGGATCGTCAGAGTACGGTGCCATGCACATGAGGCCCTGAACCGAAAGCTTTTGCATCTCAAGTGTCGCTTTCAGGAAATCCAGAGCTTCTGAAGTTTCAGCTCCGTACTTCTGATCTTCGCCAGATATATTGAACTGCAGAAGTATGTTGAGAGGTTTCTCGACCTCTTTCTTTTCCCAGGTTTTTTGAAGTGCCTCGGCGAGATCCAGTCGATCAACAGAATGTACCCAGTCAAATAATCCTGGTAGATACTTCGTCTTGTTCGTCTGTACGTGTCCGATAAAGTGCCAGCAAATATCACGGGGCAGTTCCGGCAAACGCTTCCGTGCATCCTGAACACGGTTTTCAGCCATATGGCGTTGTCCAAGCGTGTATAGCTCGTTGACTGCTTCCAACGGACGTTTTTTTGTGACCGCGATAAGTTCAATCTCAGATCTTGACCGACCTGCTTTCTCGCAGGCTGCTTGAACACGTTGCTCGATTTTTTCCAGAAAGACCATATATTGCCGCGTTAATCTAAACCTTTTTCAGCTAATTCAATAGCTTTGAGCATACCTCGTGCCTTGTTAACACATTCTTTGTATTCCTTCTCCGGTTCACTGTCAGCCACGATTCCCGCACCTGCCTGAACATAGACTTTATTGCCTTTGATCACGGCTGTTCTAATTGTAATGCAGGAGTCCATTTCACCATGAAAGGAAAGGTACACAACGCTTCCACCGTATGGGCCTCGCTTGTTTTTTTCGAGCTCATCGATGATTTCCATGGCACGGATCTTTGGAGCTCCGGAAAGCGTCCCCGCAGGAAAGGTTGCAGCCAGTACATCGAAACCATCCTTTCCTTCCTGTATATCTCCGACAACATTACTGACGATGTGCATCACGTGGGAGTAGCGCTCAATGATCTTGAAGTCATCAACGCGAACAGTTCCAAATTTTGAAACCCGCCCAATGTCATTTCTTCCAAGGTCAACCAGCATCACGTGCTCGGCGATTTCCTTCTCGTCGTCCAGAAGGTCTTTTTCGAGGGCAAGGTCCTCTTCATGTGTATGTCCTCGACGTCTCGTGCCAGCAATTGGCCGAACCGTTACTTTCCCCCCTTGAAGTTTGCTCAAGATTTCTGGGGAAGAGCCAGCCAGCTGAAAGTCATCACCACATTTCAAGTAGAACATATATGGTGAGGGGTTTACTGCGCGCAGAGCACGGTATATATCGAAAGGATGACAGCTCACCTCTGTGTCAAAGCGTTGACTTAAGACAACCTGAAAGATATCGCCAGCAGTGATATAATCCTTGGCTTTCTCAACAACTTCTTCGAACTCCTCTTTTTTGAAGTTCGAATAGACAGGAATTGAGAGGTCATTGAAGGCTTCAAGGCCCTTCTTGGAGTCACTCTTCTTCTCCTTCGAACCTGGTAAACTTAGACGGTCGCCAGAAACATTCCTTTGAAGCTTTGCCCGCAAGGCTTCAAGCTGATCACAGGCGCCCTGATAAGTTTCCTCAACAGAGTTCTCACCGTCCAGATGTGCATTGGCGATAAGGATCATGCGGTGCTTCACGTGGTCAAAGGCGACAAGAGTCTCCGCAATCATGATCAGTGAATCTGGAAGATCGAGATCATCTTTGCATTCATCGGGAATATCTTCGTAATAGCGTACCGTGTCATAGGCCATATATCCGACGGCACCACCGAGAAACGGTGGCATGTCAGGGAGCGTTACCGCTTTGTAACGATTGAGAAGGTATCTTAGAGTCGCGATGGGCGTTTCTTGTGGTTTAAGCGAGGAGTCCTTGCTGATAATCTCCTGATCTTTGCCTTTCACACGAAAGATGATGGCAGGATCAGCGCCGAGAAAGGAGTAACGCCCCAGCTGCTCTCCCTGTTCTACAGACTCAAGGAAGAAGGCTTGCTCGCTCTCTGCATCCAGTTTCTTGAACAGAGAGACGGGTGTTTCCATATCAGCGAGAAACTCTCGATAGACAGGTATGATGGAGCCCGGTTTGGCGTGGGACTTGAACTCTTCGAGACTTGGTTTAATCATGATGTGTCTTTCCTGGTTGATGGGGTCAATGGGTGTGCAGCTGCAATTGCGAGGATCAAATGAATGAAACTAAGAGATCATTTGGCAGCCACGCCATCGCGAGGGAAAGACGGTCTGGGGCAGAGTCGATTTGCGACGAGATTTGGTGTTTAACGGGTGTAACACGACGAGGTGCCCTCTTCGGGTAAATTCGGTGAAGGCGGAATAAAGAGCCGGGATTGATTTATCGCAAGCCAAAAGGTCAGCAAATTGCATAAATGACAAGCCTTGCGCTCTCGGTGCGGATTCTGGTCATTCTCACCGGTGAGTATTAACTTTAACAGGACAGGCAAATGACCACCGACAACCAGAAAACCCGCAGAATCAGCGTTCCCGAGGCTATCGAGGACATCAGAGAGGGCAAAATGGTGATCGTTGTCGATGATGAGAACCGTGAAAATGAAGGCGATTTCGTTCTCGCTGCCTCTCATATTACCGCTGAAAAGGTTAATTTTCTCCTGAAGCACGCGCGGGGAATGATCTGTGTCCCCATGACAAGGGAACGACGCAACCACCTGGGCCTCCACCCGATGGTGAATCGAAATACTGAGATGCATCAGACCGATTTCTCTGTCACGGTGGACTCGAAAGAGGTCTCTACGGGAATCTCAGCGCGCGACCGCTATGTCACGATCAAAGCCCTGGTTGATGAGGATACAAAGCCAACCGACCTGCTCAGGCCTGGTCATATCAATCCTTTGACTGCACGAGAGGGCGGTGTGCTGGTCCGGGCCGGACACACAGAAGCCTCCGTTGATCTTGCACGCCTCGCCGGGCTCCCTCCCGTTGGCGTGATCTGCGAAATCCTCAACGAGGATGGCACCATGGCCCGCAGGCCTGACCTCGAGGAAGTTGCAGAAAGCCATGAGGTCGGCATTATAACCATCGAAGACCTGATCTCATACCGGCAGGAAAATGAACAGCTCGTGAAAAAAGTGGTGACCTGCAGGATTCCCAACCCCTTTGGCGACTGGAAACTCCACCTGTATGAGAATTTGCTGAACAATGAAGAGCACCTGGTCATGGAACTGGGCGAGCCAGCAAAGCAGGAGTCAGCTCTGATTCGCGTCCACTCGAGATGCTTTACCGGAGATGTCTTGTTGAGCCAACGGTGTGATTGCGGTCCGCAGCTCTATTCAGCGATGGAGCAAATTGCCAAAGAAGGACACGGCGTTATTGTCTATCTCAATCAGGAAGGTCGAGGTATTGGGCTTCGAGCAAAAATGATGGCATATAACCTTCAGGAAGAAGGGATGGATACAGTCGAAGCAAATGTTCATCTGGGCTTCAAACCTGATCAACGAGAATACGGAATTGGTTGTCAGATTCTCGCGGATTTGGGACTCAGCAAAATACGGATTCTCACGAACAATCCCAAAAAGATTTTTGGCATTCATGGGTTCGGACTCGATGTTGTCGATCGTGTTCCCCTGGAAGTGGGCCTTCATCAGCATAATGAAGACTATATGAAGACTAAAGCAGATAAGATGGGACATATGCTCCACTTCATCCAATCGCTTCCGCTAAAGCCTCCATCAAAATAGCTATCACAAAACAATAAAAAGAAGAGCGGCCCGGTGCGTTGAAACACCAGGCCGAACGAGAGAGAAGGAGATATAGTGATATATCTTTATGGAGCCGCGAATCGAACGTAGTCGATTGCCATCGCAGAATTGTTTGCAAGGGTCGGGTCTAGACGAACCTGGGTTACGCAACCCTTTACATCAGTATCTCTTAAGTCGATTGTATATTCACGCATTTGATTGTCAGGAGTGATGGGGAAGAAGAGGGATTTGGCACCATTCCAAGTTGTATCTGTTTCCGTGATATAGAATAGTTGTCCCCAATTGCCTGCCGATTGCTTCATGCGAACCTTGACTTTAGGAATTTCATGAGAGTTCGCAAACGTTGCATTCGAGTAAGCGTAAGGGTCTGTACCTGTAGTGAGTCCCCAAAGGACGTCGTTGCTTACAGTATTAGAACTCCACTGATTAAAGCCATTCCACCCTTCAAGGTCCATGGTTGTGTCCCATTCCCAGGTGACCGGACGGTTAACGAGAGTGCTGAAATTCAGATCGCGCGTATTCGTTTTCGTAAAATTATCAAGCTTGGTCGAGTAGACAGCATTTGTGCCATTTCTATAGAAACCATTGTTGTCGAAACTGCCCGTGTTGTCATTGTCATGACATTTAATCTCGTAGTCATTGTCGCTGTTGCTTGGATTGATTCCGTTGTTATAGAACGTGTTGTCTTTGATGATAAGGTTTGAGTTATCAGCAACGGTACTCATGATCAGCATGCCAGCACCATCGTTATGATGGACCACATTATTCGAGAACGTCATGTTTTCATTGTCGCCCTCAAAGTCGAACCCAACACCGTCAGGAACAGCAGGGTCGCGATCTGTATAGGCAAACTCGCAATCATCGATAAGAACATTCTTACAGCTCTGAGCAAATCCACCAGCGGTACCAACAGATACGTACCCACCACTGTAAAGGGATCTGAATCTCTTGACGTGACCACCATCCACAAAGTTCAAGAAGAAGCCTCCACCAAGAGCGCCAACTGACCAGCAGTCCTCGATTTGGATGTTCCTGATACGGCTTTTGTAGACAGCTGGAAAGTAGAAGTTTGTTCCAAAGCCGACATCGCAATCCTGGAAACCACAATACTGGATCTTCAAGTTGTCAAGGATCGGCACATACTCATACGCCGGGTTTACCTTGCCACCAAGGAAGATCCCACAAGACCAGGCTAGTTCATAGTTGTGGTTCGCTGGAACATAGGTGCCGTCCGCGATATCCTGAAAATAACACCAGCTGATCGTTACATCAGTGTTATAGGATGTGTCCTCGTATCTCAGATAAATGCCGATCTTCGCATTTCTCAGATCAAGACCATAGATATTCCAATACGAGGGGTTATTGATCACCACGCATTTGTCATACTGGACGCTTGATCGGGAAATTAACGCACTTCCTGCTCCTCCATACGTTCCAAGAGTCACAGAGGCTGTGGAGTTCCCGTTGCCAGTGAGGTTGAGTTCCTGGTTCCAGCTGTCGTTCGCCTTGAGAAGAACCTGGTCTCCCGGCTGAAGAGTTATGGAATTGATGTTGTTGAAGGTTTGCCAGGGAGCAGAAGTTGACGTCCCTGAATTTAAATCGTTCCCTCCGGAGGAACTGATGTAGTAGGTGGTGGCAGCCTGAAGGCTTGCGGCGAGAAATGTCATCGATGCAGCGATGACAGCCTTTAGGGGTTTTAGCTTACTTCTCATTGGGGGGTTCTCCTGATAAGGGTTGGGGGTGACCCTTAGAAATGAATAGTTAAACTATTAAGTTAATCGCGAGCTAATACAATCTCTGACACGCTTTGCAAGGTTTATTTTCATCGACTTGAAGATAAACTGTCACTTATCTGTCATTTTTTGCGCTCCAAATCCTCGGTAAATTGAACATTTTCAGTGCACTGCCTCACGGTTTTCAGAAAGGAAATTAGAAAAGAAAAATTTTCATATTGATGTTGTTTACGGCCTCTTGGGAGCCTTCTGCGGATAGTCTAAATGAAATTCTGGAGTAATCCGCCAACATGCAGGAAACACTCTTCGCAGAAAATAATGATTCACCGGAACCCGATCTCCGGTCCCAACATACCCGCTCCATGATCTGGGAAACACTCGGCGTCACCATGGCCCTCATCGCCCTTTTCCTCTTTATCGCCCTGTTCGTTGGGAAGGACGGAGAATCGCTCATCGGTCCCGTGGGAGAAAAAACCGCCGGAGCACTTCACTGGCTCCTTGGACATTTCATCTCCTTTCTCATCCCGATCTTCATCATGTGGTTCTCTATTCAACTCTTCAGAGGTCGGATGACCAGTTGGTCCATAACGCGAGTGCTCGGCATCGTCACCATGATGATCGCTTTTGCCGGGATGCTCGCACTGCCACATGCCGACGCTGTCGATATAGACCTCAAGAATGAAACCTTCTATCGCGCAGGTGCCATCGGCGTCTTCCTTGTGGAATGGGATGGGCTTCGCCTCGTTGGCAGTTTCGGAACCATTGGCGCAGCAATGATTCTTGTCACACTCGCACTCGTTGGCCTGGTGATGATTACCGGACTCAGGTTCTCAGAAATCTTTGCCGTCCTGATACTTTCTATACAAAACAGACGACTTGAAGTCGGCAGCCTCTTGGACAGGAAACGCGCAAACATCCCTCTTCCCGGAGAAGAGGAAGAACTTGATATTCCCTTACAAAAGAAAGAAAAAAATAAGAAGAACGAGCCATTCGAAGAAGTGTCCTTTGAAGAAGAGCCTGACGAACTGGACGAAGAAGTTACCGCTGAGAAGAAAGGACTCTTCAGTAGTATCTTTGGAAGAAAAAAAGGAGAGGCGACTCTCGCTGAACCCGAACCTGAAGAAATGGAAGATCTTGATGATCTGGTCAGCTTTGATGAGGATGCACTCGCAGCTGCCCGGGCCCTTGAAGAAGCTCGTATAGATGAAGAATATGAAAAAGCTCTTCAGGATGAAGTTGATGGGGAAGTCACCAAAGAAGAAAAACAGCAGGAAATCCTTTTCACCGACTCCTCAAAACCACTGGAAACAATAGACGGAAACCCAGCAAACAGTTCCGGAGCAGCCATGGCAGACGGCCTCGCTAAATTGTTTCCTTCCAGATGGGAGAAGGAAGGAGACGAAGTTCTCCGCGTCGATCCTAACTCTGACGAAAATGAAAAGCTGCTCGACGGAGCCGAGAATCGCGCACTCAGAAAAATGGGAAAATCACTGGATGATGATCCCCTTTTCGATGAAACAATCGATGCACGACCTGCCGGTGTAGACGCTGCACGTGAAGCCGCCGCGGTCAGTGCCATGGAACGTGAAGAAGAAATCGCTGAACGCAATCGTGTCATCAATCAATACCAGCTTCCCGATGTAAAGATCCTCCAGAATCCTCCTGCAGTAGATAACCGAATGCCTCGGGAAGAGATGATCGAGATCACACAGGTTCTCGAAAAGACCTTCAACGACTTCGGTATTCAACTTAAAGTGACTGAGGTCAAGCAAGGCCCTGTTGTTACACGATTCGAGCTGAAACCTGCACCAGGCGTGAAGGTCTCAAAAATCGTCTCTCTTGAGCATGACATCGCTCTCGCCATGAAAGCACAGAGCGTTCGTATAGTCGCACCTATCCCCGGCAAGGCAGCCGTCGGTATCGAAATCCCTAACCGTAAACGAAGTGGTGTCTATCTTAAGGAACTCGTCAGTTGCAGCGACTTCTGGGAGCATCCCAGCCCCCTCGGTTTTGCCCTTGGAAAAACCATTGATGGACAGCCCTACTTCACCGACCTGAAGAAGATGCCTCACCTGCTCATCGCTGGCGCCACCGGTGCTGGTAAGTCGGTCTGTTTGAATACCATTATATGCAGCTTTCTCTACCGCATGCGACCCGACCGACTTCGTCTGCTTCTCGTCGACCCTAAACGCGTTGAGATGTCTATCTATCAGGGGATTCCGCATCTGATTTCTCCCGTCGTCTGTGATGCAAAACGAGCTGCCGCGGCTCTCCACTGGGCCGTTGAACAGATGGAGGACCGCTACAAGAAGCTTGTCGAACTTAAAGTTCGTAACATTGATGGTTATAATGATGTTGTTCTCAATCCCGACAAAGCCAGCAAAATGGCAGGTAAAACCTACGAGGTGATGCCTCATCTGGTAATCGTTGTTGACGAGCTCGCTGACTTAATGGTCGTTGCCAAGAACGAAGTGGAAGAATCTATACAGCGACTCGCACAGATGGCACGTGCCGTGGGTATACACCTCATCCTTGCTACTCAGCGCCCTTCGGTGAACGTCATCACCGGTATTATTAAAGCAAACTTTCCAACCCGTGTCGCCTTTCAGGTTCGACAGAAAGTGGATAGTCGTACAATTCTTGACTCTGGCGGTGCTGAATCTCTGCTCGGTCGTGGCGATATGCTGTACGCCCCCGCGGGCGCGGCAAAACCAATCCGCCTGCAGGGTGCCTTCCTCAGTGACGAAGAAGTTGAAAGCGTCGTGGATCACTGTAAAGATCAGGCCCCACCCATGTATGATGTTGAAGAATTCCAGCCTCTCCTTAGTGACAAAGAGCAGAAGGAGTTGGCAAAGCTCATGGGAGTTCCGGAAGATATGGACGACCTTGCGGCTCAGGACCGCATGGTCCGCGGCACCAACCAGACCATGGGCAAAGTTACTGCCGGCATGTTTGTTCCTCACGAAGGTGGAAGCGCTCAGGCAGGCGATGATGAGATAGACGAAGCCCTCGTGCGTGCCGCTGCTCGTATCATCCTCGAAGGACGCAAAGGCTCTACTTCACTGATTCAGCGTCGACTCAAAGTTGGGTTCGCTCGAGCCGGACGTCTCATGGATATGCTTGAAGATATGGGTATCGTTGGTCCTTACAAAGGTAGTAAGCCACGCGACCTCAACGTAGACCCCGAAGCCGCCCTCGATGCTCTCGACAGTCTCGAAGAACAGATTCAAAAGACCGGGTCGAGTCAACAGGCCGCCGCAGCCATCGACGGAGACTCTGATCTCGATTAATTCGCTCCTCGATGGATAGCTATCTATATGAGAAATAAGATTCTGATCACCATCGATTCCCTTCGATGGGATGTCTTAGTTGCTGCCGACGCACCCTTTCTGAAATCTCTCGGGACATGGAAGCAGGCCGAGGCTGTCGCCACATTTACCTTCCCTGCGCACATGGCATTCTTCATCGGCAAGTTGCCACAAACAACCGACGACACGGATTTCTACGACGCCACTGCATTTCGCACAGATCCTCTCTCAGGTACTCTTCAGAGGAATAGACAGCTCTGGCGACTTGGTAATCCTCTCACATCACGAGACACACTGCTTACCCTCGAAGGGAAGAACATCATCGAAGGCTTCTCAAAGCTTGGCTACCGAACCATCGGAACCGGTTCCATGAACTGGTTTAATCCGAATCTTCCTGCTGGTGTCTATCTGACCGAGTCCTTCGACAATTATACGTTCTTCCCTGGTGAAAATCATCGGTCTTACAAATCCTCTCAGGACCAGGTAAGCTGGGCACTCTCCGAGATTGGCAAGAGTGACCAACCCTTCTTTCTCTTCATTAACTTTGGAGAGACTCATCACCCCTTTGTCTATAATGGGGCTCCCTGGGAGAACGACCCAACTGAGCCATACGGGAATTTTGAACTCTGTTTTCAGAGACAAAAACGATGTCTCGAGCACCTCGACCTCGCCTTTCGTCGCCTGGGTCCTCTTCTTCAGGATGCGGACTTTGTCATCTGCGGAGACCACGGAGAGGCCATGGGAGAAGATGGACTCTGGGGGCACGGGTTTGAACACCTTAAGGTCCGAGAAGTTCCCATGTTGGTGCAGACATTCGAATCCGAGTCATTATAAGTAATCATGAGGTGTGAGAGCCAGAATTCTGCCCTTCTGACACCCATGCACAGGATGGGGAACGTACCTGGTATTCCCACTGTCTTATATAAATGTTTAGAGCCGGTCTACATGTGGAAGTAACCTTCGAGTCTTATTCAACGATCATGGGGAGAACTTGATGACCAGATCAGAAGCCATTCCAGCTTTTTCAAAAGGTTTCATAATCACGATCACATTCATGGCGATGGTTGTGCTTGGCGGAACTGTCTGGCTTCAAGGCACCAGAAAGAAGGCCTCTCTATATAACCAGCCATTCGAGCACTATAACTCGATAATCTTGAACGAAACCGAAGAGACTTTTGAGATAACCGATCCTGAGTTCTACAGCGGGAGCGCTGTCTCATTTTCACGAATTAGCTATTCTGCAACCTTCACAGATCAGTATCGAGCAATATGGGAGCTCAAGGAGCGCGAGAATTCAGAAACGATCTATCTCGAGCTCATCAGAAATGGCAACTCCGAGTCGGCGATTTATGGACTCATGGGACTTAAGCTGATCAACAGTTCCCATCTCGATGATATCGGAAACAGTCTCCAGGCGAAGTCTGAAATGCTGACCTATGGGCGCGGCGGATGTCTCTTGATGTCTGAACCTGCAGGCAATGTGGTGAAGATGCTCATGGCGGCAGAGCTCGAGAACCCCGAAGCCAAACATCGCCCGACCCCTCAAGAGATCAACTGACCTTCAGTTCGTCGAACTCTAGAGCTACTCAACAATGATCCCGTCTTTCTCTCTCCGTTAATCTTCACAGGCAGAGGGCCATCCACCCCCTTCCAGCCCCGGTTAGAGCTAATGCTGGCCCAATGTTGCCCCAACGG
>CAYTGM010000012.1:0-164265 GCA_964437365.1 uncultured Candidatus Sumerlaeota bacterium
GCCTAATCAAATGGGTGCCTCTTACCACTCATCCACAACAATCGGTTATATCTCTCTGGGAGGGACCTCAGACCATGCTCGCTCGATGCTCGGACCATGCTCAGACCATCGCGATGGTTTGAGATTGGTTTCGGGATGGATTCAAGTTGGATAGAGATAAGGACTCGGCTATCCCCTCGATTTCAAAACTCTTCCTGATTTTAGCTGCAAAGTGATTAATAGCCATTTGTGGCTTGTCTTTGACAGACAAGCCGAAGCACTGTCATGAATTGCGTTCGCAGGATTGCCGCACAAAGGCCCTGCCCGCGCAGGATGAAGATACGATTTAAACACTCATGATGAGGTTTACATAATATGGCGGTTTTGGTTGCCGCTCGATTCAGCGAACAGGAAATGCCCAAACTGTACGATCCGGGGAAGGTTCAGGGACTTAAGCCTCAGGACTTTATCGTTGTTCCCAGATCGGGCTCTGAAGATATCGCGTTTATCAGCGGACTCGAACATAAATCAGTCCACCAACTCAAACTCCGACGGGAAGCCTATCCCCAGGTCATTCGTCGTGCTTCTGAACAGGAAGTCGAGCAGTGGTGGCAGAGAAAAGCAAAAGAACGAAAAGCCCTCGTGCTGGGGAAGGAAAAATCGCGCGAGCTTAAGCTGGATATGAAGATCAGTCATGTCCGTATCGATGCTAAAGAAGGAAAGGCCATCTATAATTTCACCAGCGATAATCGAGTCGATTTTCGTCAGCTGGTGAAAGAGCTTTCAGCGATTCTTAAGCTGAGGATTGAGCTCTGGCAGATTGGCGTTCGCGATGAGGCACGGATGATTGATGGCTATGGAGTTTGTGGTCAGCAGACCTGTTGCTCGAGTTGGCTCACAGAGTTTCGTCCGATTACGATCCGCATGGCCAAGCATCAGGATATTCAGCTGCCACCAGGGAAACTGTCTGGCCAGTGCGGCAGGTTGCTCTGCTGTCTTTCCTACGAAGTGGATCAGTATAAAGAGATGTCCCGGGATGCGATTCCCAAGGGGGCTACGGTCCAGTATGAGGATAGTGACTATGTGATTGTGGATCGCAATCTGATCGCCCGCACCTATCTATTGATGGATAAGAACCATAGCTTTAAGACCGTGAAGGCAGAACAGCTTCTTCCAGAGCTTGCTAAGATTCCTGAACAGATGAAAAAGTTCGGAAAAGAGATTCGTGAGTTCGAGGAGCAAAGTGCTCTTACCGAGGACCAGAAGGTTGAAGAAACCGAATTCCCAGAACCAACCATCAATGTTCTCAAGGACAAGGCTCCCGTTGGTGCCTCTCCAATAGACTTACCGGCTGAGGAGAAAGAGCCGAAGCCGAAGAAGGAAGATGAGGAGAAGCCCAGGAAAAAAGGGCGTGGGAAAGGGAAGGGACCTTACCGCGGTGGGAAGAAACGTAGTGGGGGGCGTGGTCCCAGAGATCGCCAGGACAATCGTGGAGGCAAGCCCGATGGACCTGGTCGAAATGATAAGAAAGAGGGCGCGAAAGCCCAAGGACCAGATTCTGCTAAACAACAGAATAAGGAACAGAAGAAGGATAAGGGCCAGGGACGTCGAAAGAAAAGAAGACGTGGTCGCTCTCGTCCGAACAATAATCCAAGTTCATAGAGGTTTGTATGAGTAAACTGGCTGATTGGCTAACTGGCAAGATTAAGGATTCAGAGCATAAGGACTTGATCGTATCACCCTGTCCGAAAGTGGAAGGCGGGGGAGATGAGATTCTCGTGACCGTGGGTCATGCTCCAGACAAGGTTGTCTATCTCGGATCGAGGCACAATGGTGACACCATGCGTGTTGGTTTTGCGGCAAAAGATCGCTGGGCCAACGAAGAAGTCGAGGATGCCGTTGAGTCGAACGGAGGCACCATGACCGAGTTTCTCGAAGATGAGATGGAAGCAGATGATGAGCTGGAATTTGAAGTTCAGCATTTCCATGAGTCTGGCTGGTTTCATTTTGCCTGTGATATACCGAAATCGAAAGACTTTTTCGAATCGGACGAAGGTAAGGAACTCATCTGGTACTATTTCGATGGATATGCGCGAGGTGTTCTTCCACATGCTGAAGGCGATGATGAAGATTGATCAAAGCCGTTTGGGTGAGTTAAAGTCAAGTTAGCAGGACGCCTTGTTTCAAGGCGTCTTTTCTGTTGCTGTTCCTCCTCTCGATAGGCTGCATCTGGGTTGAGTCGAAAATAAGCTGGAAGTTCGTGAATGTCATTGCCGGTAAAGAAAAATCTTAGGGGGCGGCGAGCTGTTGTACTAGGTTCTGAGCCAGCTGCTTTAGTCGCTGCTGTTTCTCTGGCTATACGAGGAGGAAATGTACTTCTGGTGACACCAGAGAAGGAAGATGAGATTCTTCAGCAATCTGGTAAATCATACTTCTTCCCAACATTTACGCAACCTCATCTTCTGGCGGAACTCTTTGCCGACGCAAACTTGAGGATTTCTGATTTTCTTGATCTTAAAAAAGAGCGACGTCTGCTGACTCTGATGGTTGATGAAGGGCAAAGCCTTTCGTTCTTCGGAGATGAATCAGCTATGCTGGACCAGACCGGGGACCTACCATCGGCCGAAAAGAATTATATACAGAATTATATTGCAAAGTCCAAAAGGAAGTACCGTCAAAAGCAGAAGTTTGTTCGACGATATTTGCGATCACCCAAAGTGGCAACGATCCTCCTGTCTACTGCCGAGTGGCTTTCCCGACTTAACCTGCTTCTGTTTCTTGGTATAAGGAAGAAGAGGACCAATGGAGGGGTTTACCCAAAGGCCTTTCACGCGCTTTCACTTCTCCAGGCTCGTTTCGGAGAATGTTACAATGCCGACACCATGGCAATGCTTGGCGAAGTTATTGAGGACGGCGGATGGCGTATTCCTGAGAATGGGACGAGTCTTCATGCAGCGCTCTTTCGATTATGTGATCTTGTTAAGATCAAGAGAGTGCACGGGGTAAAGCTTAAGAAGATCGAGCTAAACAACAAGCGGGTAAAGAGAGTCGTCTTTGCCAACGGAAAATCGATACCGGCCAGCCTCGTCGCCTTCTGTAAACCCAAGGCAAGGCTGGAAGCGACAATCGTCAATAAGGGTGAAGAACTGGAAAAGTTTCTGAAGAACATGAAGCCACTTCAGCAAGGCTTTCTCGAAGTTATCTTCCGGGCACAGTCCATCCCCGAGGGAACTTCACGACAGATTATTATCCCATCAGATTTGCCTGGAGAAGAAACTCGCTTCGTGACAAAATGGCAGGTTCCATACGTGCGACCAACCATGGTGCTTAGCATAAGCAGGTCATCGGAAGGTTGGCTACTTGTTAAAGTCCGTATGCCCGTTCCACTGGAAGAAACCAAGTTTCGTTGGAGCGAAAGAAAGAAAGAAGCAGAGATCAATCAGATCGTAACGAGACTCGAAAAGTATGGATTCAAACTTGAGAAGGTCATCGATTCGACCTTCGTACCTTGTGAGCTGTTCGGATTAAAGCGAAGGGTTAAGTGGGAGCATCCGGTGATGGATATACGATGTCAGGGAGCAAACGGACTCTATCTCTTGCCTTACGGAGATCGTTCAATGGGAGATCTTGCAAGTCAGGTCATGGCTGGAATGGCTGCTGGTTATTGTGCATCGAAAGATGCGGGGGATTGAGGAACATTGCTCGCCACCTGGACTATCTTATCGAGTTAGATAGACTTCGTTCCCCATCTTGATCATGACATGATTTCCTTCATTTTTTCATCCATCTCCGTATTGCGAAGCGTTTGTAGGAGGTCTTCCATCTCACCTTCGATCAATTTATCAAGGTTGTATAGTGTGAGATTGATTCTGTGGTCTGTGACGCGGTTCTGAGGGAAATTGTAAGTTCTTATACGACCGCTTCGATCACCAGATCCAACCATCCCCTTACGCATATCACTGCGTTTCTGCATTTCTTCCTGGTGCTGCTGTTCCAGCAAGCGGCTCCGAAGTACATTCATCGCCTTGGCTTTATTCTTTATCTGGCTGCGTTCATCCTGGCATGTGACGATCATGCCTGTTGGAATGTGCAAAAGTCTCACTGCAGAATAAGTTGTATTTACACCCTGGCCGCCTGGACCAGAAGCGCACATGGTATCCACGCGAATATCTGATTCTTTGATTTCAATATCTGTTTCTTCGGCCTCGGGAAGAACAGCGACGGTTGCGGCACTTGTATGGATACGTCCCTGGGTTTCTGTCGCAGGTACACGCTGAACACGGTGAGTGCCACTCTCATACTTCAACCAGGAGTAAACGTGTTCTCCGGAGATTTGAGCGATCACCTCTCGAAAACCTCCCAGGTCACTTTCTGTTGAAGAAATCATTTCAATGCGCCAGCCTTTAGTTTCTGCAAAGCGGGTATACATGCGAAGCAGATCACCGGCAAAGAGTGCCGCCTCATCACCACCGGTCCCCGCACGTATTTCCAGGAGAAGGTTTCGTTCATCAAGTGGATCGGGGGGTAGCAGACGAATCAGCAGCTCGCGCGACTTTTCCTCTACTAAAGGACCAGCTTCCTCGAGTTCCATTTCCGCCAGGTCACGCATTTCAGAATCTTTTTCACTCTTCAGAATCTCTTCGGCTTCCTTCACCCTGTTCTCGAGATCTAACAGGCTCTTTGCCACGACAAGAGTTTCCTGAAGACGCGTATGGTCTTTCCCAAGGGTCGCCATTCGCTTCTGGTCGGAAGCTGTTTCTGGCGAATTCAGCTGATTCTCGATTTCCCTCAAGTGTTCGGTCAGCTGTTCAACTCGCTGCCCCGTTGTTATTTTGCTGTCAGCCATTTCTCGTATATCCGATGTGTTTTATAAGGTGTCGAACCTATTGCGATGAGTTCTCTATTCATCATCGTGTTATCTTCAAGGATCCATCCTAACTCTGCAACCGTATATCCTGATGTCGTGCCTCCTTTGACGGTCTCTGACACGAGAAGAGTTTCAAGTCCCCGGTTTCGGTAAACATTCTTCACGCCCATGGCCATCACTCGAATCTGGTGGATTTTCTTCTTCAGACCATAGAAAAGGGCTATTTCTTTTGCGCCAAGTTTACCGTCCATATGACGAAGGATCAGATTGTAGTCGGGGAGGCTCATGGAGAATCCGGCAACTTCACCGTTAATCTCAACGAAGTGGACTAACTCGGGAACGATGACTGACTTCAGCTCTTTTGCCATAAAGGTAATCTCGTCATCGGTCATAGGAACGAATCCCCAGTTTTCATTCCAGGCGGAGTTATAGACTTCTCTGACGAGTTCTAACTCCTCGTCAAAGTGGTTCATGTCAATATTTCGTATACGGATCGTTTCGCCTTTTCGTGCAAAACGGTCGACGACCTTTGAAGCAATACGTTCCATACGTTTGTTGTAACTATGGACGCTAAGCCAGTATGAAATCAAGTCTCGGGCCTTCGTATAGCCAGCTTTTTCAATGAGTGCCGGGTAGCTTTCAGGGTTCCAGGGAGTCATCAGAAAAGGTGGAGACTGAAAGCCGTCGACAAGCAGTCCGCACTCTTCGTTTGTACTGAAGGAACAAGGACCAAGAACTCTCTTGAGTCCTTTCGAGGCTGCCCACTTTTCTACGGCATGAAGAAGGGCGGTGAAAACTTCTTCCTCTGGTTGAGCATTCAGAAACCCAAAATGGGCGTCACGCGTCTTGTGGTGTATATTGTGAGCCTGATTTTCAATAGCTGCTATACGTCCAACGATCTCGCCATCACGGAAAGCAACAAAGTATTCAACCATGGCGTGATTGTGAAAGGGGTGTTTTTTACGGTTGAGGAGTGTTGCCTGTTCCTTTCGGAGCGGTGGTACCCACAGGCTGTCTTCGCGATGGAGCTCATAAGGGAACTCCAGAAAACGAGAGAGAGCTCGCGCAGTGCGAGCTCTCTTGATGACAATCGTCTGGTTTTCACTCATTCAGAGGTATCGCTCTCACTGCTTTCTGTTTCGGTTTCTTCTGCCTCTGGAGCATCGGTTGAAGTTTCCGCTTCGTCCGAATTCTCTTCCTGGTTCGCCTCAGCAGCTAATTGTGCCTCACGTTCCTCGATCGCCTTCCTGTAATTCACCAGGCGCTGCAAACGCTCTTGTGCGATTTCCTGAATACTTCCCGTTGGGTTCTCCTTGGACATCGCTTCGAAGAGAGTCTGTGCCTTTTCCCAATTTCGGGCTTCGGCATACATGTCACCGATTGCAAGTTGTGCTTCAATGGCCTGTCGAGTTGCAGGTACCTCGGACATAATCTCCCGATAGACTTTCTCCGCGCCTTCCAGATCCTGGAAAGCTTTCAAGAGAAGAGCCAGGTTATTCAAATCTGCCGCCCGCTGGCGGGAATCGAGTTCCTCTTCGATCTGCTCTCTCATTTTCGCTTCGCCAGAGCGGAAAACTTCCTCGGCGATTTCATCTTCTTCCATTTGCTTGAGATTGAGCCCCATGGCCATTTCCAACTGTGGAACCACTTTATCGTCTGGGTATCTCTCAATATATGCGCTGTAAACCTCGTTTGACTTTTCAAAGTCCTGCTGCTGACGATTGTGGTTTGCCAGGACTTCCCGGGCTTGATGGCGAATAACTTCATGCTCAGAATTGAGCATTGCTTCTTCAAACATCTGGTAGCCTTCCTGTGCCGCTTCTTCGTTGTCTTCCTTGAGAAGCATCAGGGTGGCTTTTTGCAGCGTGAGTTCTTCTTTAGCTAATTCGTCAGTGACACCTTCAATAGCATCCTCAACGTTAGCAATCGCGCCATCAAGGTCTCCAAGACGGACCATCGCCTCTGTTGCCATCTGATGGGCCTGACGAGCTGGCATCTGTAAGACATCTTTGCCCTTGTATATTTCTTCGAGCTGTTCGATGGCTTTCTGCATATTTTCTTCCCGTCCCATCCTGATATAGACACTGGCCAGCGTCATTCTTACCTGGTCCGTGATCTCTGCTTCAGGATTCTCTTTAATCATTTCTCGCATCTTGATAATCGCGAGGGGGAACTGCTGCTCCTGCAAGAGCGTTTGAACTTCCTGAAACTCTTCTTCGGGAGTTTTGCTGGAGCAGGCACTCAGAAGAATAAGAGCGGGTAGGGTGCATATGAAAAACATCCTGAGGCATTGCTTTCGGATGCTAAATGAGTTAATCATGATTTCTCCTTGATTTCGAATCATACGTCATTGGTGCGAATGTAGTGGGAAAGTCTGAACTCCCAAGCTTTCTAAGCGCTCATTTCCTTGGAGAACGAGGCAACTGTGGGCAAGAGAAGATACCCCGCTCTGAAGAAATCCTTCAACGGGAGTTTGGCTCAGGGGCGTTCTACTTCAAATTTGATCGTGACCGCCTCGCTCTTGAGGAGGCCGTCGTATACGGTCAGCTCGAGAACATTGGGTCCCAGCGTTTGAAATTGCACGTTTATTTTTGGACTTTCTGTGGCGTAGATGGATTTCCCGGACAGGCGGGAACTCCCTGCATCAGAGAAGATGACGGAGCCATCGCCTGGCGAAATGAGTTTCCAGGTGTAATCAAGTTCATTTCCGTCTGGGTCGATCGAATCACTGGCATCCAGTTCGACTTTTTCATTCATGGTCACTGTCTCTCTCTCTGTTTCAGAGATTCGTGCGACAGGTTTTTCATTCGGTTTGCTGGAGTTGAGAAGCATCATCGCGGCGAAACCTCCGCCACCGATAACAGCAAGGATCACAACCGTAAATATGACCCATTTAATGGTCCCACCCAGGGATGAGCCTCCCTTCTTTCTGACACCGCTGCTTTGACTGGTAGATGCCTTCTTGTTTTCACTTTTTGATTTCGTCACTTCCTGGGAGATCTGGTCATCAGTTGCAAAAGGATTGAAATCCTCACTGAGCCCGGGGACATCAGTGCTACTCTGCTTCTTAATTTGAATCGAAGAGCCCTTGGTGGCTCCGGAAGATGTTGAAGCTTTCTCTTCAGCGTTGTATAGACCAGAGGTGTCCGTCTTTGAACGTTTATCTGAAGTGGACTTGGCACCCATCCCCGAGATCGATGAGTCCTCAGCGCCAAAATCAACTTGAGCGGCTTTCGAGATGGGTTGAGAGCCTTTAGGGGCGTTGTATAGTCCAGAAGGTGCAATATCCTGGGGAGGCGGGTTTTTCTTTGATTCAAAGAAATCCTGCCTTTTCTTCTCCTGTTCGCGCTGAATCTCTGTTCGGAGAGATGAAACAGCATTTCTCGCTTGTTGAAGTGTCCTGATCGGGTCTTTTCCTCCAACCGATTCGCCACTGATACGAACGATGATTTCAGCTACTCTTGAATCCACTTCGCCAAGTGAAGAAGAATACATCTTTGGGTTGTCTAACACCATCTGCCGAAGCTTTTCATAGCTGTTATTAACGTTTCCCGACCCGGCCTTTAAGAGGATATCGCGAAGTGCAAGCATCTCGGCTTCTTCGTCAGGGCCTTCACTGGACGTATAGACGCCGCCATGCTTCCCGAGCTGAAATCGTTGTATCAAGGCGTTTTGAGAGATGATATCTTGTGAGACACGTCCTATCGACTGTCTTTGATTGATTCTTATTTCATCATTTTCTGTGACGACGAGGTGTTCAATGGGAAGCCGTTCGAAGCGCGCATCAGCTTCTCTCAGGTGTATCAGTTCGGTCAGAAGCTGATAGGCGAACTTTAGCCACTTCTTCTGTTTGCTGAGTTTCCCTTCGTTAACAAGGTCTTTAACAGGTATACCTGTGACGAGCTCACAAATAATTGTGAGCCGGTCATGAACTTCTTCTATTGCATAGACAAGAGGAAGTGCCGGTGGGCGACACCGCGCAGCTTCAATCATCTGTCTCTTAACTTGTTCTTTAACGGTTTCATCTTTGCTGAACTTCTCAGAAAAAGATCTTCTCATGGCACGATGTTCAGTCAGATGGTGGATAACAATTTCATCCTCGCAGTATCCACGGTCTTCAATTTCTTTAACAAATCTCCAGCGTTTAGAAGGTTGAATCATGCAAGCATATCTCCTAAACGGTTCTTTTTCCACTCGGATAAAGCATCGGAAGCCGCATCAAACTTGCCTTGCTGAGGACCAAGCCCTTTCAAAGCTTCTTTGAAGAAAACTCTAAGCGCTTCCTCTGAAAAGAGTTTGTCAATTTTCAGATGAGCCTGTGAAAAGAAGAAGTCGTCCCATCGCTCGTCAATAGCGTCTTCCACGATGGGATTTCCAAGGAGGAATGAGAGAATCATGAAGGCCCATAATGCCGTGTCACGACCAAACAGGTTTGTAGATAATGTCAGCGCTTCTACGGATTCTTTACTTCCAAAGCAACGACTCATGGCAGCATCGAGTCCTGTTTCCAGCAAAATGACTTTTCCTGTGGCAGACAATCCGTAGCAGCTATCTGTCAGGTTGCCGTGAATAAGTCCGCAGTAATGCAAAGCGGAAAGCTGATAGAGCGTCGTTTCTATGAGCTGCTCTTTCGAAATACCTGACCCATTATTAAGAGGATTGTTACCCTGATAGTTGAAAGGTGTGCCTTCAGCCCGATACTCGATCACTACGAGGTGATCTTCACCGGTCCAGGCGTCGCAGAATCGCGGTGTTCCTGCATGTTCAAGTCCCGCATAGCGCTTCAAGAGTGCTCTTGCCATCTGCTCCTGATGCTGAGTCACGTTCGATTGGAAATTGAAGCGGTGGTAAATACAAGGTGCTTTCAGGCTTTTTTCCCAGGCCTCAAAAACTAGATAACTTGTGTCTCCCTCTTTGATGACATCACCCAGCTCATAGAGTTCGGCAAGTTCGCTCAATTCACTCATTGTGATTTGTTATTTCCCATGAAATGTCGATTGATTATCAAACTCATATTACAAGACAAAAGTTTGTTTATTCATGCCTTCTGAAGATTATTCAAAGCAAAACCCATTTGCCTGAAAAAAGAGAACTGTTTCAAGCTGAAAAGACGATCTTACTCCCAAAGAATACTCTCTGACTGAAGATTGAGGATTATCTGATCGCAGAGAGCTTTGTTGCCTGCGATAATACCGTTTTCAACGTAGTAATTCTCTTTCAAGTAGCTATGACGATTACCCGACAGGTCTCGCATCGTGCCCTTCGCTTCTCTCAGAATTGCGTGCGGAGCACAAATATCCCATTCCTTCGCGTATCCCCGGCTCGTGTTGATATAGAAATCAGCTCGACCCGCAACCACCTCCATCACCTTCACTCCGAGAGAGCCTCGCCTCTGCAATTCTGCCGGAGAAAGACGCTCCAATGCCGCTGAAATACGACGACCCATGCCGGAGCTTGACACGACTGCAGAAGCTTTTTCCAAATTCTCCTGCTCGGACACATAGCATTGTCTTGAACCACCGGATTTCATGTTTCTTTCCCAGGCACCAGTTCCCCTGGAAGCAGAAAAAAGGAATCCATACCTCGGCATATACACGACACCCAGGTCTGGTTCGAAGACTTTCGATTCCTCGGAATACTGAGCCAGCCCGATTTGAATCGCGAAATCATCTTTGCCCTCCATGAAATCACGTGTTCCATCAATTGGGTCAACGATCCAGCAAGCTTTCTTAGAGAACCTCTCGGCACCTTGATAATTCTCCTCTGAAAAGTAGCCAAAGTGATCTCCGAATTTGCTCTGAAGCTCTTCTATAATGAAATGGTCAGCTTTAATGTCGGCTTCTGTTGCAGGACCATCACCCGGTTTTTCATATATACGAAGATCCGTTTGATAAAGAGGTTCAATGATGTCCCATGCCTTAATGGCAATCTCTTCAGTTATCTTTAAAGCTTCTTTTAGTTCTTCGTTGTCCAACAATGTATGCTGTCTTCCTGTAGGAATTCTGTCTGTCCGTCGTGAGATACATCCTTGACCTGCTGCCACCGGTCGGCAACCTTAACATTTCTATCAGCTGGAAGTAGACTTACATTCCAGCAAGAGTTCATCAAGCCAGAGCTGATATTAAGAGAGAGTTAAAATCAAAAATGCCTTTGAACCCCCCAAATCTTCTTCAAAAAGGTGACACCGTTGCACTTCTGGGACCAGCCAGCCCATTGAATACTAAAGCGGAGGTTACACGTTGTATAAAGAAAATCGAGTCCTTTGGTCTGAAGGTCAAAGTTTACCCTTCGGCAACAAAAAAGCATGACTATCTTGCCGGTACTGACAAACAGCGCGCCGCAGACATCAACCGGGCAACAGCAACCAAGTCAATTAAAGGTATATTCTGTATTCGTGGCGGCTATGGAAGCTCAAGACTCCTGAAACTTATCGATTGGAAAGCTGTTAAGGAAGCCAAAAAGCCTTTCGTTGGCTTTAGTGATATCACCTCGATCTATGGGGCAATGCACCAAAAAGCAAATCTCATAGGAATGCATGCTCCTACACCAGCTTACTTAACAAAGAAGGATGGAGACGCCGGCAAAGACTCCTATGCTGCCCTCGAGCAATTCCTCTTCGAAGGTTTCAAGGGGATTTCTTATCGAGAGTTATGCGGGAACTACTTCAAGCCAAGAACGATTAATAAAGGAAACGTGAGTGGAACCTTAATTGGAGGGAACCTCAGTCTTGTCGCGGGCTTATGCGGAACTCCTTACTTCCCGATGCCCAGGCAGCCCATACTCTTCATTGAGGAAGTCTATGAAAAGCCATACAAGGTAGACCGCTATCTCACTCAGATGGAGAATGCTGGACTGCTTGAAAAAATGAAAGGTATCGTTCTTGGGGAATTTACGCACTGTGATCCTTCTGCCCCCGACAAAAACGACGTCATGACGGTCTTGAAGGATTGTTTGAAAGGGTACAAAGTTCCCATGATTTCCGGATTGCCTGTTGGTCATTGTGCACCATCCTTTCCTCTACCACTTGGAGCAAGCGTAGAGCTCGACGCGAATAAAGGCGATCTGCGTATAAAATAGATTTCATCACTCTAAAAAGACGAATCCCCTTCTCCAAAAGTTGCGAGAAGGGGATTTGTTTTGAAGGAGGGTAAAGTTAGTTCTGAGCAACCTGTTGAGGGGCCGGTACCTCTGGCGCAGGGATCACACGGTGACGTTCAAGATCTCTTTCTCCTGTGATTGTTAGCTCTGTTCCCGTAACGATAAGATTAAAGAGCTCTTCGACATCTTCCGTCAGCATTCCCACACATCCATTGCTGGCGTATTCGCCAACCGTTTCCGGGTGCAACGTGCCGTGGATACCAAGTATATCGCCTTCAAAAGCCATCCAGCGCGTTCCTAACTCGTTGTTCGGATCACCGGGCAGATAGACATGGCCATTTCCTGGACGCCAGGTCGGGTTTTTCTTCTTGTTAAGAATTCTGAATGAGCCAGTAGGCGTTGCTCCCGATTCCCGTCCAGTACGCACGGGATAGATCTTGAAGATATCGCCATGATTGAAAAGTGTCAGGAGGTTGGCTGCAACATCCACTGTTATGGAGAAGTTAACGTTAGGAATCTTTAATTTCTGCCCAACACGGAGTTTGGTTGGGTCAGAGATATTATTACATTTCATCAACATATCACTGGTAATTTCATGGGCCTGGGCGATTTCATAGACAGTGTCACCGCTCTTGACTGTATATTGAATATCACCTTCTCCCAAAGCGGATGAATACAGTTTTTTCAGGTTACTTTCACCCAATGGTTGAGCAAGCTTAAGGAGCTGATCAGAGTCTTTGATCTGATCCATGATTCCGTTCAGGCGGCGTTGCGCGGCTGTATAGTCACCGAGCTCTATCTCCTGACGAGCCAGGGCAGCATGAAGCTCTGTTGCTTTTTCATGCTTCGGGTTTCTTTGCAGGAACTCTTCGACGGATTTTCTCAGGACGGGATTTGACAGGCCGGAAGTCGACAGCTCCGCTGTCAGGCTTATCACTTCTGCCGCCTCTTTGTACGAAGATTCCGGGTAGCTTTCAAGAAAAGCCTTCGATTCTTTCAGAGCCTCGGCGTAGTCGCCCTTCTGATCCAGTGCCTCGATACGAAGGATCTGATGTTCTTCAGAAAGTTCAAACCCTTCCAGTTCAAGTTCATCGAAAACTTTCAAGGCCTTGTCTGATTGACCCATCTCGACAAACTTTTCTGCGAGAGTTGTCTTCTCGGTGTAATCAGGATGTGAAGTTGAAGGTGTTGCACCCCGGTTCAAACCATACCAGGTGGCGCCGCCAATTAATGAGGATAGAAGAAGGGTAATAAAGAATGTCTGTTTCATAGTTCTCAGCAATCACAGGAGCAGATTAGAGCAGTATCAGGAGAACGAGGGTCCATTTGGACCAACTCAGGTCCCAACACCTCTCGAATTCCCCCGAACAATGTCAAATACTAATGAGGTCTATATCCTGAATTTCAAGTCAGGACTAAATGATGATCAAAGCAATAATATTGAGTTCTGGCTTGATTATCGACCATAGGTCGGATTACAGGTTCTCTGGGACAAAATGACCCAAAGTTAGATACGGAGATATTTCAAAAAAATGGCAGATGAAAAGCCAGATATTACCACTCAAGCAGCCATTGAGCTGCTCGATCAGATGATTGTCGAACAACGCGCGAAATGCCTGAAAATCGCTCGCCGAATCAACCCCAGGCTGACTCCCGACGATCTCATGAACTCCTTCGATTGGCCAGAGGTGAATGAGAACCCTCAATTCGTGTGGGAGGATGGTCTTCTTGCCGGCTTACAGTCAGCTCATGCCGCCCTCTGCGCCTCTTTTCGTTTCGATGGAACATCCTATGAAGTTAAACGCCTCAAAACAGGCGAGGAGAATACGTAAATGTCCAATAAGAACCAGGAAGCCCCCAAGGTCTTGCTCGTCGACGACGAGAAGAATCTTGTCATCATGCTGGCAAAGATTCTTCGTAGAAACGGGTTTGAAGTAGAAACGGCTCATGATGGAGAAGAAGGGCTTCAGCTACTCGAGCAGTGCATGCCTGATCCGCAACGCCCCGAAGATTCCGATCAACCCACACCAGTCGATATACTTCTCACAGATTTGCAGATGCCCAAGATGGATGGTATGACCTTACTCAAAGAAGTGAGTTCGAAATATCCTCAGCTTCCCATCATCGTGCTGACAGGCCATGGATCTATACAATCTGCTGTAGAGGCAATGAAAGAGGGTGCGCGAGATTACCTGATTAAGCCTGCCAACCCTGATGAACTACTGATAGTCCTGAAGAATACCCTCGAAATGCGGAATCTTCAGGTTGAAAATCGCCAGCTTAAATCACAACTGCGTCAGAATTATGAACCCTCCTATGACATAGTAGGGTCTTCACCAGCCATCAGTCATGTTATGGAGATGGTAGAGTCAGTTTCGCGCAATCGAAGCACAGTGCTTATAACCGGTGAAAGTGGAACCGGTAAGGAGCTCATTGCTCGTGCCATCCATGACAGCGGCCCCTATGCAAGATACCCTTTCATCGCCGTCAACTGTGGAGCACTCAGTGAAACTCTTCTTGAGAGCCAGCTTTTCGGGCACAAGCGAGGCGCGTTCACCGGAGCGATCAATGACCATCAGGGGTTTTTCCAGGCTGCAGAGGGTGGGACTCTCTTCCTCGATGAAATCTCTGAAATGTCTACACACCTTCAGGTCAAGCTCCTTCGAGCTCTTCAAGAGAAAGAGATCATTGCGGTTGGTGATAATCAGACTCAAAAGATTAACTGTCGATTGATCGTCGCAACGAACAGGGACCTTGAGTTCGAAGTGCGTCGGAGAAACTTTCGTCAGGATCTTTTCTTCCGTCTCAGCATCGTTAATCTTTACCTGGCTCCACTTAGAGAGAGAGCTGAAGATATACCAGACCTCGCTGGGCACTTCATCCTGCAGTTCGCCAGAGAATACGATGTCGCACCAAAAAGCGTCCAGCCAGAGGCCATGGAAATACTTGTCAATTACCCCTGGCCGGGAAATATTCGCGAGCTTCAAAATGTTATCGAGCGCTGTTTCGCTCTAAGTAAAGACGAGACCGTAAAGACGGAAGACCTCCCGCCGCAGCTCTTCCGGTCGAGAGAGGAAGCCATGGTGGCTGTTCGACCGATGGATGACTCCGAGCTGAAGGCAGCGGGAGCAGAAGGTTCAAGTTCCAGCGTTCTTTCGAGTCGTTCCGCGCCAAACCCAACCTCAACCGTTGGGGCTAATGGTGGAGACTTTCCGAAAGATGAAGTGAGCGCCGAAAAGCCGAAGTTTACAGAGCCTTTCGTCCCGAAAGCCCCGGAAACTCCTCTCACGCTTGATGAGATGGAGAAAAAGCAAATCATTGAAGCTCTTCGCAGGTCTAAAGGAAAAAAGGTAGATGCCGCCAAGTTACTGGGTATCGACCGAAAACGTCTCTATCGAAAGATGAAAAAGTATGAATTGGATTGAATTAACCTTAATCTGGTTGCGGGCGCTTTCATCCATTCTTCAATATTCTCAGTAATCTAGAAAGCATTTTGAACAGGAAATCGACGCACAAGTCGCAAAGGAGTTTTTCCAGATGAAGTTTCGCTTAATTATTGCAGCATCGCTGATGGCATCAATCGGAAGCACAGCCCGTGCGGATGTTGTAACCCTGACCGACGGGACAAAACTGGTTGGACGAGTCGAGCAGGCTGTCAATTCAGACCGCATCGTCTTCATCAATGGCTCAGGTCGATTGGAACTCCCTAAAGCTCGCATCGATACCGTCAAGGAAGAGTCTGACGCTCAAGACTGGACACATGTGGGCGACCAGTTCCTCGAAACGGGGAATTTAACCTCAGCGGTTCAGCACTATCAACTCGCTCTTGAAGCAGACTCTGAGTTCGGACCTGCAAAAGAAGGGCTCGCCAAGGCTCAGCAGGGGCTTGAAGCGCAACAGCAGGAGAGAATGAAAACGGCTCAGGAAAAAGTGAGCCAGGAAATGGAAGAAATTGGCATTATCATCGGTGACGAGGATGTTAATGAAGAGCAGCTTGCTGAGGCAGAGGCCCAGCTAACCAGCATTCTCACGTCAGAAATTTCCAATGAACAGCGAGCACGAGCACAATCACTTCTTCTGGATGTCTATCTCAAATGGGGTTTTACCCGTTACGATAAAATGGACAATAAAACCGCAGAAGAGAAATATATGCGTGCCCTTGAAATTGATCCAGATAACAGCGAGGCACGTGATGCACTTCTGAAAATCTGGAGAAACAATCCGTCAAAAAAAGAAGAAGTCTTAAAGGCCTACCAGCAGAAACTCGAAGAAGAACCAGATAATCTCGAGTACAACAAACAGGTGGGCGAACTCCTCTACGAATCTAATCAATGGGAAGAAGCCATCGGACCACTCAAGAAAGTTGCTGCTTCGCCCAAATATAGAAACCAGGGCTATGACACACGGCTCAAGAAATCATACGAAGGGGCCATCAGCGACGCTCGAGCAAATGGTGATCTGGAGCGGGCGATCGCCATCTCGCAGGACATGATGAAGACCTTTCCTAATACGGATCCCACTTCACTCACAGTTCTCCAATACGAGCTCGCGAAAAGCAAGCTGGCTCAGGATGACTGGGATGGACGCGCACAACTTGTAAAAACACTTCAGGAAATTGGTCTGACTCAGATGGCTTCACGAGAAGCAGAGCTTATCCTGAAGTCAGCCCCTGAAAACGAGATTGCTCTTGGGATTCTCCGTGATCAGGCCCAGGCCGACCTCCAGCTGATTCAAAGCTATATGCAAGCTGGCGATTATGCCGTTGCAAGAAGTGAAGCCGCAGCTTTTCTCCGCAAGAATACCCGCTTCCCAGAGCTCACAACACAAGCTCAGGAAATATACAACGAAGCAACCATACGATTCGAAGAGCAGGTTAAAGCACAGAAAGAACAGGCTGTCGCCATCGCTGAACGTGGTAATCAATATCTCTACGAAGCTGAAACTTACGTTCAACGATATCTGGATCAGGACAATGAAACCAACAGAAGCCCGATCAGCTATCGCTCACGCGCTATCCAGTCCTCTCAAAGAGCCATTGCCCACTATGAAGAAGCTCTGCGCCTTGATCCAAGTCTTGGTGGTATCGATGGAATGGATCTGAACAATAGACTGAATGAAGCAAGGTCGATCTATAATCAGTTTACTGATCGTCCGAGTGCGCTCCCACGCCCGCGAAACCGCTGATTTTAAGTCAGTTCAAAAGCTCTCACTTTTCTTTCGACCTTCCCGAATCCGGGGAGGTCGAATTTTTTGCATGACGCGAGGGAGATAGCAGAGCATGGTTCCTGACGCATTAAGGAGGCGATGTCCAGTCAGATGGGACTCATCATTTCCAACCTGAGCAAGTCATATCAGAAGGGGTCTCCACTCTTCCAGGACTTGAACCTTGAGATGGCTCCCGGGCTCTTTGGTCTACTTGGGCCCAATGGTGTTGGAAAAACGACATTACTGGAAATCCTCTCCCATAACCTTTCAGCTGATAAGATTACCGTGTCTCTTGATGGAGATGAAAAAATCTTCAAACAAAGTTACCGTTGGAAGAAGAACATCGGCTATCTGCCCCAGTATTTCGAATTCGTTGCAAACCTGACCGCCATAGAACTTCTGCAGGAACACATTATCCTTCTTGGGTTGCGCTGGAAAGACTACAGAGAACATGCCCTGCAACTGCTTGAGCGAGTGAACCTCATAGAGCATGCAAAGCGTCCTGCATCGACCTACTCAAGGGGCATGAAGCGGCGCTTGGGAATTGTCCTTTCTCTTGTTCATCGCCCGCGCCTGATTCTCTTTGATGAACCCACGGCAGGCCTCGACCCCCTCGAACGAGATGCCTTCCGAAGGCTTTTGGAAGAATATGCTCAAGATCGTTGTATCCTTTTCAGTACACATATTGTTGGTGACATCGCTCGAAGTTGTGAACAGATCGCCGTCATGAAATCCGGCCGAATCATACATCAGGGAGACCCAACTTCTCTCTTAGACCAGGTTCGGAACAAAACCTGGGCTCTTGATTTCCCTACTCCGTCGGATATACCGTCGGATATACAAGACATGATAGTCGGAATTGAAAAGAATGAGACGAGTGTTTCTGTTTACTTGATCGATGATGCTATGCCAGTGGAGGGGGCTGTCAACAGGCCCGCAAGACTTGAGGATGCATACTTCAGACTCCTTAGAGAGTATGAGTCGGTATGAGAGCCAGGCAGGTTTACATATCGCTTTTTGTCCTTATTCTGAGTATAACGTCTGTCTGCTCAGCCCAATTTGACAGGCTCTACATTTTCGGCGACAGCCTCTCTGATACAGGTGTTGTCTATAGCCTCACACTCGGTTTTTTCCCTGAAAGTCCGCCATATTTCGACGGGAGGTTTTCTGATGGTCCTGTATGGGTTGAGTATCTAACCGAAAACCTTGGACTGGAGTTTTCTGAGAATTACAGCTATGCTACAGGAGGAGCTTATTCAAACTTTGATGCTACGTCAGAATTTCTTGTAGGCAGAGGTTTGCAGGGACAGGTAGACTTACATTTTGCCACGGATGGTTCTCTACCTAATGACCTGTCTAACGGATTGTTCATCATCTTTATCGGTGGAAACGACCTTCTTGATAATGAGTCGACCCCGGAAGAAATACAAATCAACATCGATATGGCGATCGAAAATCTATACAATGCGGGCGCGAGAACTTTCCTTTTATTGAAACTCCCAGACCTCACCCGCTTGCCTGGTGAAAGCCTTGGTGATACAACCCTGAGGAACAACGTGATAGATCTGAATATGCGCCTTGAAGCTTTGCAACAGAACTTGCCTCAAGAAATTCCTGTTAGGATTTATCTATATGATTCATTTTCTCTCTATGAAGAGATTGTTGCTGATCCGATGAGCTTCGGGTTTAATAATATCACCGACCCTTGTCTCGTCGGCTCAACTCCCTGCACCTTCCCTTCAGAGTATCTTTGGTGGGACGCCGTTCATCCGACCACCGCATCTCATGAAATACTTGGAAATCGTGTTTATGACTTCCTCACCCAGGAGACCGGTGTCTCCGGGGGAGAAAGTTGGTTGATTTACTAGTTTTGAAATTTTCTGAACGGTCTATCTTCTATCCCCTCTGTAGATCACTCAACTATAGATCACTCAACGGCGTCTATCGCTCGCGCCAGTTGAAAATCAAGTTCACTGATGCCGTTACAATCATGGGTTGAGAGGCTGATCTGAACCGTCTTATAGACGTTGAAAATCTCTGGATGATGGTTCATTTTCTCAGCATGAATCGCTATGCGTGTGAGAAACCCGAAGGCATCAACGAAATCTTCGCGACTATACTCTTTGAAGAGCTTCCCTTCTTTCTCTGACCAGCCGGAAAGTTTCTCCAGACCGCTCTTTACTTCATCTGATGACATCTTCTGAGGTTTACCCATAAGAGGAAGTCCTTTCAATTGGGATTATTAAATGTAGGAAGCAATGATGATTCCGAGGCAGTACTTTCGGGTAATATCTTCGTGCCTGTCACAACAGACCGTCTGTGAGAAATCTGGTCAAAAGCCCGATTCGCCCACTCCTTATGGATTGAAGGGGAAAATAAGAGGTATCAGAATAATGATAATGATGCCGAGGAACAGGTTCATTGGAATACCGATCTTGAGGAAATCTTTGAATCGATAACCACCAGGACCGTAAACCATCAAGTGAGTCTGGTAACCTATTGGCGTCGCAAAGCTCGCTGAGGCGGCAAACATGACAGCAATGAGAAAAGGCATGGGGCTCACCCCGAAGCTCTGAGAGACTTCCAGAGCGATAGGAAACATAAGGATCGCTGCGGCATTATTGGTGATCAGTTCGGTAAACAGCACCGTTGTGAAATAAACAACAATGAAGGAAAGAAGGAGATTACCGCCTCCAACTTGGAGGAACGTTTGCGCAATGGAATTGGCAGCTCCTGTAAGCTTCATGGCCTCGCCTATACCAATTGCTGCACCGATCGTAACAAGGATGCGCCAGTCGATACTTTTTCGGGCCGCGTTGCCTGTCATGCATCGGAAGAAAAGGAGGAGCGCTGTCGCAATAAGTGCCGAATTGAGCACTGAGAGAGTCTCCGTGGCCATCATGGTGATCATCAATACCAGAATGCCCAAAGCAATCCAGGCTTTGTCATGTGAAGTATGCGCGAAATCTTCGACCTGGCTCACCAGGTAAAAGTCTCTGGAGTTCCTTTGCTGCGTGATAAAGGAGGGGAGGGCCTCCAACATGAGTGTATCGCCAGGGCGTAAGGTTATATCGCCGACTTTCTTTCTGATCCGTTCGCCATTACGGGAAACAGCGATAATCACCGCGTCGTAACGTGTACGAAACTGTCCTTCGCGGATTGTTCTTCCAAGCATCGGTGAAGAATCGGATACAACCGCTTCGATCAACACGCGCTCTGTCTTCTGGGATGTCAGCTTGAAGACCTGATTTGTAGCTGGCTGTAAACCACGGATCTTCTGGAGGTCCAGAACCGAGTCTACGACCCCAACGAAAACAAGACGGTCATTGCCCTTAAGAGTGACTTCAGGCCCAACCGCAGGGATCACATCATTCCCACGTTCGATCTCCATCAGGTAAAGTCCAGGAAGATGGCGCAGTCCAGCGCCTTCAATTGTCTTATTTACGAGAGGGCCGTCCTCTGTCACTATCATCTCAACAGAATATTCGCGTGCATCTTCGTCTATACCTATATTCCTTTGACGATCTGGCAGCAGAAACCGACCAATCGTCAGCAGGAAGATCGTTCCTCCAAAAGCCGCCGGTACGCCAATGAAGGAAATATCAAAGAGCTGCAGTACATAGACACCCTCGACCCCCTTATTGGCTTCTGATTGAATAAGCCCGTTCACGACAAGGTTTGTGCTTGTACCGATCAGCGTACACATTCCTCCAAGGAGCGAAGCATAGCTGAGCGGAATCAGCAACTTTGAAACAGCGATTCTGAATTTCTTTGCCCAATCTGAAATGATCGGCAGCAGAATCAAGACGAGGGGGGTGTTATTCATGAACCCGGAAAGGAGTGTTACCGGGGCAATGACCCGAACTTGAGCATCCGTCAAATTACGCGGTTTACCGTAAAGCCAGCTGACAGCCAGATTAACCGCGCCGGAATTCTTCACACCTGTGGCGACAATAAAAAGAACACCCACAGTCCATAGCCCTTCAGAGGCGAATCCACTGAAAGCCTCGCGAGGGTCCACGATGCCTGCAATCAGCAGAAGCGACAAGCCGCCCAAGAGGATGACGTCAGGACCACGGCGCGAAAACGCCAGAAGCCCAAACACCAGGACCAGAACGCCAATTGTAAAGAGTGCTGGGAATTCCATTTCTACCTTGTTCTGGCCTCGTTGAAGAAGTCCATTCTATCCTCGATAAGTCATATTCTTGAGGGAGAGCCACAAGTGGAAGAGTTTTTCACAGAGGCGAAAGGAGAAACTTAGCGATTCACCCTCGTCAGTTGGATTACTTACAAACAAGGCTTTATCGCTGATCTGAGGAGCCTCCATTGCGGCGGTGCGAAGACTGATAACCCATGTGTATTTGGCGTACCGTCCCAGCCTGGTTCGAATTCCGGTAAGTAAGGGGTACACATTAAGTTGGGCGATCCTCCCTCTTGGAGGCGCATTGGACCTTATGCTTCAGGAATTAAGCATTGGGTTTGGGGACCGGGTCTCCTCATCGAACCTCAAATGACTCTTAACTATTGTTCATGGGGCCGACTGGTCTGAACGACCCAAAGCGCCAAAGGCCGTCAACATACCAGCCCAGCACGAAGCCCAGCGTAGCGGGCGCAGGGCTGGGCAGAGAGTTCATTCAAATAAAGAAGGCTGAAGGCCCGATCTACCAATGAAATCTTGTATCGGGCTTACTGCCCTCCGGATCCTCTTATCCGAGTAACCCAGCCTTTCGCTGACTTCGCTCGACTGCGAGCTGGGCTGGTATGTTGACGGCCTTTGGCCCTGGTTTGATGCGAAGAAACAAGATGGTTCTGCAATTCCACGAGCAAAGCACTTCGACTGGCTTTGCCTATCCAGTGGCGTTTTTCTGCTCCCGCAACCTGAGCATTATGTCGGTAAGGTTCAAATTTCGGTGGCAAAGGTTGCATATGAAGCCAACGCTCTCGTCACTGCGATGATCCGCAACTGTTACCCGAAGTTGAACCACGCCCCTGACGACCCTGGTCTCCTCCATTTCTGGTTAGTGTCTGCTGCTTGTCTGGTGCATGTCTGGTGCATGAGCAAGCATCCGAACATTAAGGGGCAATGAGGAGACACAAAAGTTATATTGAGGCGACCTCGGCAGAGGAGGGGCGTGGTTTAGTACAAACTGGTGAGAGATTGACAGGTATAGTTAGGATAGAGAAAGAGTGAGACAGGCAGGAGATTCTGCTTCACCTTTGCCCCTCCTTTTATCTCTCTCAGCGGCGGATCAGTTCCTCATATGGTTGTTCTTTTCCACCACATTGCTCCCGGCATGATTATTGGGCTCTACTAACCCATTCGACTTCCTGTGGATCATGTCATGCCGGATAAATCCCCCCAGAATCCAATTTTTCAGGTCAATTTGCAGGCTCTAGAGTCCTGCCGACCAAAAGCTCTTTGCCTTGATTGTGGAACAGTCATGTCACTGAAGACTGAAAAGGCTCGAAGGCTTGTGAGCTGTCCGGCTTGTGAAAAAAAGCATGAAATAGTTGAGAAAGATGGGTATTGGGAAGTCCGTCTTCTTCCTTCTGAGGCCTGAAACTCAGGCATAAATGTTTCCAAACTACCTAATATTACTGATGGGTTTCACTTGCGTCGAAGCGGTTCGAAGGTTAGAGTGAAGTCTACAGGATCAATCTTAAAATTGATGTGCGCACCTGTTTCTGAAATATGTCTAGCTGAGCGACCCCCATGAGCTCCCCAAGATTAAATATTCTCGTTATCGAGAAAAGTCCCGTGCATGCAGGTTTGATTAAGGGCTGGCTTAACCGTGGCCTCGAACTTCCCCACGATATGATCTGGTGTCTATCATTGGATGAAGGGATGGAGAAGCTGCACCTGGAAACGGTAGATATAATTTTCCTCGGTCTGTCTTTCAATACACGAGAGACACCTGAACTTCTGCAGAAACTTCCAGGGGTTGCCACTGAATACCCTCTTCTGATTATCAGTGATGTAGAAGACGTGGAGACTGCCCGCGTCGCCATTTCCTGCGGCGCACAAGACTTTCTGGTTCGGTCGCGAACGTCGGTGCAGGACTTGAGACGTTCTCTCTTCTTTGCTATGGAAAGACACTACACGCACCAGATTCTCCAACGAAGAAGTAATCGGGAGAGGGGTACCGGACTTGACGATCCGGCATTTTTCAAGAAAGCCGCAGACCGTGAGCTCCGCGCATCAAGCAGGCCTGGAATTAATCACATCCTTCTTCTCTTCAGAATTGCCCATTATGATGACATTTCACGAAAGCTGGGGTCGAATGTGTATCAAAAGGTTGGCGAGGTGATTTCAAAGACTCTTCGCCGCAAGTTTCGCGGAACGGACCTCGTTACACGAATCAACGAGGACACTTACGCAGTCTTTGCCCGAGATGCGAGAACACATCAAAAGCATACCGTTGAAGTTCCTTTTTACGAAAAATTTAATGATCTGGATGGGTTGGGACACCTCGGGCACGCATCAACAGCATCAAATAATAACATGGTTACTTTCGAGAATCTATACAAGGATGCTGAAAACAACCTGCTGTCTGAGGCTTCAAGATTAAATGGCTTCTTGAGTTCTGAAAGCGTTTTGAGCAACCTGGCCCACTTGCTCGAAACACGCGGCGCTGGTTAAGAGAAAAGTGTCTTGAGAATTCTTTGTGCTTCCTCCATGTCGTCTTTGTAGACAAACAATTTCACTTCTCCCATCGGCATCATCGAAAACTGGTAGGGGGGGCAGGCACCGTTTGCTCCATAGGAGCAGGGGATTTGATGGTTTTCAAGGATTCCTGAAACAAGCGCAGCCTTCCAGGTGTTTTCTGCTGTATAGATACAAACCACATCTTCGCTTTTCGCACGGACTGTATCCTGTTCGGTATCATTGAACGCAGTGGGGAGCTGGTGAGTGAAAGTGAGATGGTCCTCTTCATCAACTTCAACAGTTTCAGAACCACAGCTGCAGTACAGGGTTCCAGCGGGGTAGTCACTTCCACAGCTGGGACATTCCACAGTTCCTCCTGACCAGTCGCTTTCCGATTCATCTCGGTTTGTAAACTCACCAATCAAAGCTTCGCTTGGAGGTTGCTCTACTCTCATCCGGATTCTCGCATCCTCGGTTGACACTGGGTCGACGAATTTCCAGCGAGTTACGCCATACCAGGTAATGATCAGAACGCCGCCAACTGCCAGAAGGATTGAATCTGTGTCTTCCATACGAAGATGCCTGTCTCAAAATTCTGCTCTTTTACAGCAGTCTGGATCTTTTTCAATGATCCCTATCTATTTGGCAAGTAGAAAGGCGATCAAACGGTTACAGATGATGGTAGAGAGCAATCCATTGACCAGTCGACAAACTTCTGCCTTATTTCGAGAGAGAAATGCTGATCCAGGTAACGTAGAAAATAATGAGCAGACGCTCCCAGAAAAAAATCATTCACTTAAGTCTCCGCTGGCGCGTCCTGGGGCTGATCCTTGTGATCGGAATCTTGCCCGCCGCTGCTGCGTTGCTTATCACCACCAACACATCGATCGCAACCATGAGAAGCTATGTGATGGAAGGGGCGACTTCAAGCGTCTCATCATTGGCGGAAAAGCTTTCCACATCCATTGTCGAAGAAATGAATCAGCTCAGTAAGCTCACGCTTGGTGAGGAAGGAATCGTTAGCGAGGAAAAAATTACTCTCGAAGCAGTGCAGAAGATGATGAGTCGCCCTCTCTATACGGGTGATTATATTCTCCGGTTTACTCTTGAAGAACCTGTCTTCGATCTCAGCGAATCTTCACTTGAACTGGCAACCTTGCTGGAGGACCTCGACCAGACCGCAGAGGATTCGTTGGTTGATGAGCCGCTGATGATTCGCGAATTTTCTGGTGAGCGACCTGAATTCTGGGTACTTTCCACCATTGAGCCAGGAAGGTTTCTGGAATCAGAGGGTGGTGGTTATCTGGCTATACGTATTGATCCCCTTGAAATGTTGAGAGAAGAAAGTGAGTCCTATCTGATTGGACAACCTCCTCCAGCGCTCTATACGCCCCTTTCCAGTCTTTATGGAGCCTCTTGGAATCAGCCGAGAACATTCGACCAGTCACTGGTTTCCGATGATATACAAAGTTCCAAGGAAGGAATTCTGTTGGACAGAGAGTGGGATAACATTGCCTATGCCTTTCGAAAAATACCACTCTTCTCCCGATTAAGTGAGTTTTCTGAAAGTCGTTATTATGTGCTGGTCGTTCAGAGGGTTGAATTTGACGATGCAACCGTCTCTCTATTCTATCAATTCTGGCGCACAACCCTTATTGGCCTTGTCTTCATCGGTTTCGTTGGAATCTACGGGATCTGGATATCACATCGTCTTGTCGATCGAATCGTTACACTTCGAGATGCCTTCCAACGTCTCGAAGAAGGAGATTTGGATCACCGTGTTGAATTGAAAACCGGTGATGAACTTGAAGGTCTTGCCGACTCCATGAACCGGATGGCTGCTACTCTCCAGGATACCTATCAAAACCTGGCAGATAAACTTCTGGAACTGGACGAAAAAGCAAAACAAATCAGCGTGTCTTATGAAATCTCAAAGACAGTAAATCGTTCACTTGAACCAGAAAAAACGTTTCCCGATATTATCTCAGAACTCGCCCAACTCTTCCCAGCAGAGGCCATTATTCTCGCATTTGTAGAGGAAGATAAATTGGCTATACGTTATCGATGGCCCGAGAGATCGCCTGTTGATGAAATGAAGTCTGTCTATCCTGTTCAGAAATCAGTGTGCAGTAGACTTTCAGAAAGACATCGGGTGACCATTTTTCACCGAGCAGAAACTTCGAACGACCTTGAATGGGAAAGCTTTTTGGCAGACCCAGCCGAGGTGATCTGCGTTATTCCACTGATCAGCAGTTTAACCTCAGAAGCATACCTGATGCTGGCAGACAGTAACCCCTATGCGTTTCGTAGTAAAGATCTCGATATTCTGCAAGGACTCGCACCATCTCTGGCTACGGCAGTTGAGCACAGTCGACTTTATGAAAAACAGGCCGACTTTGCAAACCAGCTGGAAATCCAAGTTGAAGAAAGAACCAATCAGTTGAAGGCAACACAGGAACAGTTGCTCAGGATTGAGAGGCTTGCCACAGCCGGTGAGCTGGCAACGAATATCGCCCATGAAGTGAATAATCCCCTTTCAATTATTAAGAACTATCTGAAACTGATCGAAGGTCAAATCATCAACTTAAAGCTTCAAAACGAGAATACCGAACTTTCGCTTGAAGGTATCAAGATCATCGGAGGTGAAATCGACCGCATAGCCAGAATTGTTCAACAGTTGCGTCAGGCGAGTACCCCGCAGGAGCTCCCCATTAAAAAGATTAACTTGAATGAAGAGTTGGAAAGTATTGTTGAGCTGTGCCGTCAGACATTCGTCGAGAAGAACCTTGAAATCAAAACTGAGCTCGACTCGCGGATCGAAGAGGTCCTTCTCTGCCACGACTTCTTACGTCAGATACTCATTAACTTTCTCAGAAATGCTCATGATGCAACACCTCCTGAGGGATGCATCACCATATCTTCGCAATTAATCAGCAAAAAGGAAAAGCGCTTTTCCGTTAGTGTTTCCGACACAGGTCCCGGTATCCCTGAGGAGTTGATGGACAAAATCTTTAATCCGTTCTTTACCACAAAAAAAGTCGGGCAGGGGTCGGGATTGGGGCTTGCGGTTAGCTACAGCCTTGCTCGCAATATGAATGGAGATCTGGAAGTCAATAATGGCCAATCCGGCGGTGCTGTATTTACCCTCACTCTTCCTCTCAACTATACACGGGAGAAGTCATCTGAGAGTGACAAAGGGTCGCCGGTAAGAAAACAAGGCGATCGAATTATCATTGGCTGATACTTATTTCGTGTCTGCATAAAGGGATCGAATGATTGTCGGAACATTCTAGGAAAAGTCAAAGTGACCAGGGGAGCGGCAGCTCGTCACGAATGAGCCGAACTCAGGCTTTGCTGCCGTTAAGTCGATTTCTTTCCAGAAAAAATCCGGAAGGGGAAGAGATCTTTCTTCTTCTTCTTGCTGTCATCGTTGGAGTCAGCATGGGGGCAATCTCAGCCCTGATGCGCGAGCTCGTCCATTTGAGTCACGAATTTCTCTTCGAGCCAGCGGGTGAGGGAAGGCTCTTTGGAGAAACTCCCGGAGGAGCTTTCCTCAAAGGAGCACTTCAGGTTTCACTCCCAGCGATCGGAGGCCTCGTGGTAGGATTCTTCATCTATCGCCTGCTTCACCTGAGTGGTGGCCACGGGGTGGCAAATGTGATGAAGGCGATTGCAACGGGAAATGTGAAGCTGGCGCCAAGCATGGCGATCAAGTCGGGCTCTTCTGTTATTACAATTACGAGTGGTGGTTCTTGTGGCCAGGAAGGCCCCATCATTGAGATCGGGAGTGTTGTCGGTTCACTTTTCGGTCAAAGGATGAAAGTTTCTCGAGAAAAGACAGGGACCTTGATCGGGTGCGGAGCAGCTGCAGGTATCGCTGGCGTTTTTAATGCACCGATCGGCGGAGTCTTTCTGGCGCTTGAGCTTCTCATGCGAGACTTTGCGGTGCGATCTTTCGGACCAGTCGCTGTTGCTGCCGTTGTGGGTTCTGTTACAAGTCAGCTTCTGTTGCCCGGTCAGCCCATTTTCGCCGCGATCAGCACTGATATGCTCACAAGTATCAGCAATACCTCCTACACCCAGGTTGTGATGTTTTCTGTGTTAGGGTTAATGTGCGGACTGGGAGGCGCTCTGCTCGTCTATGCACTGTTTAAGGCTCACGATATTTTTCAGACCTTGAATATACCGCTTTGGCTCAAACCTGCTTTTGGTGGACTGGCCGTCGGAGTCGTAGGTCTTGCTTTTCCAGATATACTCGGCGAAGGATACGATTTCGTAAAGAACCAGATTCTCCATACCAGTGACCCTCAGTATGTCCTCTCGCTTTCCTGGAAGCTGGCAGGGTTCTTTCTGTTCATCGCCCTGCTGAAAATATTCGCAACAAGCATGACGCTTGGCTCCGGTGGTACCGGAGGATCGCTCGCTCCAGCCATGGTTGTTGGAGCGATGCTCGGAGCAGGAGTCGGAGTTGTCTGCAACATCATATCGCCAGAGGCTTCTCCTGATATCAGTGTGTTCTCCATGGTGGGAATGGCGGGCACTGTCACAAGTTCCCTGCATATACGCATAGCGGGTATGCTGATCGTTTATGAGGTCGCAGGCGCCCACTATCAGTTGATGCTCCCCCTGATGATTACCGTCGCCGTTTCTTCGATGACTTCCCTCTTTCTAAAGCAGGGTTCTGTCTACACGCTTTCGCTTCTTCGTGACGGTTTTGACGTAGATGAGGCAATTCAGCGAGCCCGGGATCCTCTTGTGCAGATGAAAGTGAAGGATATTATGCAGAGTGAGTTTACTAAACTCTCACCCCACGCGGATCTTGCGGAAGTTCTTGAAACCTTCAGCCTCAGTGAAGATGATGCGTTTGTTGTCGTGGGTGAAGAGGAAGAAATGCTTGGACTGATTTCTACGAAGGATTTGAGGGGGGTCCTCCATTTAAGAGAGGTTGGTGTGGCGATTATTGCGGCTGATGCGATGGATCCAAATCCCTCTACGCTCTCACCTGATTCACCCGTAAGCGATGCACTGGAGATTTTTAACACGACAGATTCGCTTGGAATTCCCGTTGTTTCTTCAAAAGGGGGTAAGCGCAGGTCCGTTGGGATGGTCAGCCGAATTTCGGTGCTGAACGCGATGGGGATTCGAGAGACTTCCAGTTCTATTGAGCTTCAAAGGGGCTGATTCCCGCCCTTTGGTGTTAAGTCTTTTGGTCTGAACTCTTCGGTGATAGGTGTCGGCAGGAGAGGCACGAAGTGATGCGCGGTGCTGAGCGTCTCAGGAAAAGTCTCCTCTGACTTCATGGTTTTCACCCCTTCAAATCCCTCCGATGCCCTCAGATCTCTCGATTTAGGATATTTTCTTCTCGTAGATAAGTGGAAGTTTTCCTTGAGCCTGATAGAGCACTTCGGGAGGCTAGTTGGGAAACTGGAAGGTAAAGTCAGGATTACGCCTCCGAATAGTAAAGGTTAAGATCCAATGGTGAGAAATGTCTTAGCGCTTAATCGGCGCGCAGCATTTACGTTTACTGCCTTAATGGCAGCGGGGATTCTTGCGTCTCCCCAATCTTCAAGCGCTCTTGATCCTAAGCTTCAGCCCTATGCTTCGATTCAAGGTGTGGAAAAGATCAGTCTGAATCTTTTGAAGGCCGGCGATGAAGCACGGAGTACGAATAAACGGCTCGGTGAAACTTTCAATCGCTATATGGTTCAGAGAGATAAGCAGGGAAATCTGCTTGTCGAGATTGTCTGTACTGAAGTGACGGATAATCTATTGAAGGTTATCGAGAAAAGTGGACTGAATCTGGTTCACAGCTCTGAGATGTTTAATCGTGTTACTGTCTCCTCTAATGATGCCAATGCCATTTACGGTTTAGCTTCGTTGGATGAAGTGACAATGATTCGTCCGGTATACGGGTACGCGACCTCTGGAATATTTGATGCAAAGCAGTCGGGTGCAAAAATGCCACCTGATAGACCGCTGGATGATTGGTCTGGTGATGCTCGTGGAGGTGGACAGCTTGCTCACGGTGTCGTTTCGGGAGACCCCGATCTCTGGGATCAGGGTTACTTAGGTCAGCTTGTAAATGCTGATGACGACATAAACCAGGAACAAGTGAACGCAAGAATTGGTATTATCTCAGACAGCTTCGCCAGTGATCAAACATTGCCAGATCTAACACCGGAAAATGGTGTTGGTATCGCTGAAATTAAATTTACTGCAATGGCCGGCCAGGATTATACAGTTGTAGTTGAGACTCCAGAACCGAATGTCAGTTTTGAACTCACTACTAATTTTACAGAGAATGTCACACTTGCAAGCTCATCTGATAATGCAGCTCCATTCTGTGATGCGGTTGTTAATCTTGTTGAGGGACAGGCCTCCGGATTTACCAATAGGTTTGCTGCTGAAGAGGAATACCCGAATAGTAGCTGTGGTACTGGGGATGGGTTCAAGCTCTACGGGTTTAATGCAGATATAGAATCAGAGGTCATAATACGGGTAAGGACTGACGACTTTAGTCCTGCAAGCATTTCTGTCCGTACAACCTGTGATACTGCAAATTCAGAAGTTGCTTGCGCCAGCTCCTTTGATTCACTTCCAGGTGAAGATAACGTAATCGCAAATATGATTAATCAAGCGACAGGCGATCTCCCTCCGAGTGTTATCATTCTTAAAGAAGGAGCATCCTCTCTTTTCGGTGATCTGATTAATGAAGGCGCCGCCATGGGAGAAGTTATACATGATATTGCTCCTCAAGCGGAATTGGGTTTCCACACTGCACTCGGTGGTGAAGCAACCTTCGCCGAGGGTATCTATCTTTTGGCTGGACTGATTGATAATGCAAGCGATGAGATATTCGGTGCGGATATCGTTGTTGACGATATAATTTATTTTGCAGAGCCAATGTTCCAACCTGGCCTTGTTGAATCTGCAGTAAATGAGGCTTATGAAAGAACTGGTATCACGTATTTTTCTGCGGCTGGAAATAGCGCTAACTCGGCATTGAATGAAATATATACAGATGTCAGTGGTGGATCAGATGGAATAGGCTACCCTGATGGCAATGATCTGCATCGTTGGGCTTCCACAGGTACCGGATACCTCCCCATCACAATCGACCCTGGGTTCAACTTGATGGCTGTCCTGCAATGGAACCAGCCTTATTCGAGTCTTTCCTCAGCAGGCAATGGAGCGCAGATCGACCTTGATGCCTATCTGCTCTTCGAGAAGGGATCCAATGGCTTTGAGGAAGTTTATCAAGATGTGGTGGGTGATCGTTACTCCATCAATCTTCAAGGTCGGACGGGATTCCCCCTCGGCGATCCTCTAGAAATTATCTCCTGGACCAACGATACTGGTGCACCTGTTACGGTTTACTATGCAGTAAATCATGTGAATGGTATGAAGGATGGCATCCCCCAGAACTCGCATCTTCCACTTGAATTGCGCGTCGTATTTTTTGAGTCAGACGGTGGAATTCCTGGAATCATCAACGGAGCAATCGCTGGTGATGGTATCAATATCGACGGAATTGATCCCAACAACCCTAATACGGGTGGGTCAACGATCTATGGGCACGCAACAGCTCAGGGAGCTATCTCGGTTGCTGCAGTAAACTACTTCGATTCTCCTCTCGATCCGCGCCTCGATACGAGGTTTGGACCTACAAATGAAATTGATCCTGAGCCCTTCAGTTCACAAGGTGGAGAAATTAGGAAATATTTCGACGCAAGAGGCGGGTTACTCCCGGAGGTCTTAACCTCATTCGAGCCTGATATCTCTGCTGCTGATGCAATCAATACGACCTTCTTCCCACCCTTCCAGCTGGACTTTTCGGTTTCGGATTTTGATGGAGATGGCGCTCCGAATTTCTTCGGTACCTCTGCTGCCGCACCGAGCGCGGCAGCCGTAGCGGCTCTCTTACTCTCAGTTAATAATGGTCTTTCGAATGGAGAGATTATTGCCGCATTGAAGAACACAGCCATCGATGTCAAAGGTTTGAGAGCGGCACCAGGAACAGATAATGTCTCTGGCGTCGGGCTGATCAACGCTCCTGCCGCAGTTAACTACATCATCCAAAACTACGGAACAACCACAGGTCTTCAGTCTCCCGACAAAATCGTCTTCTCTGCTTCTGAGGAGAGTTTCTCAGGATCAGGATGGACAGGCGAAACACCTCCAGGATTTACATCTCCATCGCCTACCGTTGGGTTCAATCAGATGAGTCTCACTGCCACAAATACTTTTAATACTCTTGGCTGGCTTAAGTCTCCAGACTTTCTCCTAAGTCCTAACCAGGGAGTTTCTCCGCCTTATTTCTTAAACGGGAACCCTGGATTAAAGTCACTCGTGCAATTGAACACCACTATCGAAGGATCTAATACTTTCAGCAGTCAGGCCTCAACTTTCCGCACGAGGATGTCGAGCAGAACTTTTCAGAACTCTTCTGTTATGGTTGTTACCTCGGCGGGAGCTGGACGCATATCTCCTGCATCAGGAATCCCAAGAGCATACGATCAATTTTTCGAACTTCCGCCTTCAGAAGCTGGGTTCAATATGTACTATGATCTGCTCGGTTTCGATAATGAAGGCCTGACAGGCAATGTCAAAACAATCAATGAAACCAAGATAAAAGCGTATCCTGCAGGAACAGATTCACTAACTAATTCGCGACAGGAATTGCTTCGAATCTTTTCCATCAGTGACTACGGCTGGAGCACTGGAAACGCATCACCTGCTATACAGCCCGTTTCAGGACAGAGGACAGAAAAAGGACTTCAGCTTGGACCAGCTCCATCTCCATTCTCACTCTCTTTCGGTTTCTGGGACGCACCGACGGGTGTCTTCCTCGAGGCTGGTCGGGTCTATGCAATTAAAGTCAGAGTTTCATCCAATGTACCTGAGGAATTGAAACAGGAGCTCCCAACATTCAGGATCAGGGCTTATACTGGAAGTCTGGAACTCGCCCAGTATCTGGATATCAACTCTGTGAATGAAGGAGCTAACACACCAATCAGCAACGAGTCTGTGCTCTACACACTCTTCTTCTCAGCTCCGCCTGAACTTACGGGCGAACAACTTCACATGGCGTTCGACTACCTGTATATCCCCGGTGAAGATGCTTCACAGACGGTTACCTTTGAAACGCTCAACATTACATCCTATCAGAAGCCAGAAATCGATATTCCGATTCAAAACCCCTAAACACACCACATCCTCATTGACTGAGTTGCCCGGGCTGATCTTCAGCCCGGGTTTTCTTTTTTCAATTCTCATCGCAACGGCAACCTTATCTTGACTTGAGTCGCCTGAATTGACTCGGCACCATCCAGAACAAGTTCAGGTGAGAGAAAGCATAGTAAAATGATTCCTCCTTTAGGTTCACATATGAGTATCGCCGGCGGAGTGTTCAAGGCCCCCGCGCGAGCCGCGAAGGTTCACTGCACCGCCCTTCAGATCTTCGTGAAAAACAACAACCGATGGGAAGGTCCTCCTATTACTGATGAAGCAGCTCATTCTTTTGGAGAAGAGCTTAAGACTCACGGCATCAAAATCAAAAATGTTTTCGCACACACGTGTTACCTGATCAACCTCGCCTCGCCGAAAACAGAGGTTGTTGCAAAAAGTATTAAGGCTCTCACCGACGAACTGAACCGATGCCAGCAACTCAGCCTTCCCGGGCTCGTCATGCATCCCGGCTCCCATCTTGGAGAAGGACGCGAAAAAGGGATTAAACAAATTGCAAATCATCTTAACAAGATCTTCAATAAGACACCTGATGTAAAGACACGCCTCCTGCTTGAAACAACCGCTGGCACGGGAAACAATCTTGGAGGACCCTTTGAGGATCTCGCCGAAATCATAGACCTCATCGAAGACAAGTCGCGCATCGGAGTTTGCCTCGATACGTGTCACATTTTCGCTGCCGGTTATGACATAAGGGATGAGCAATCCTATAAGGAAACCATGAAGCAGTTCAGCAGCACAGTAGGTTTCAAATATCTCAAAGCGGTTCACCTGAATGACTCCAAGCATGATCTGGGATCACGCAAAGACCGACATGAGCACATAGGGCAGGGTATGATTGGTCAGGATGCTTTCAAGTTCCTCCTGACTGATGAACGCTTTTCAAAGGTCCCCATGTCTCTTGAAACGGATAAAGACGATGATCTTAAAGAAGACCGGGAGAATCTTGCGCTGCTATACAAACTCGCCGGGGAGAAATACCCTGGATGATCGTTCGCCATCTTAATGGATATTATTATCTTTTCAGCCAGCTCCATCATGCGCGCCATACAGCCCAGATTCTGGCGGCTCTGAAAGATGATGCCTTCGGGCCTTATTCAGATCGAGCTACCCTGTTAAGAGCAGCTCACGATCATGACGAAGGATGGAGACTCTGGGAAGAGTCTCCGCGTTTTGCACCCAATGGTTTACCTATTAACTTCACAGAGATGGATAAGGATGAACACGATGATATATGGAATCGTGGTATCTTCTCTGCCCTTCGACAAATCGGACCCGAAGCAGCCGTCTACATAGCCAGGCATTCACAAGCTGTTATGGCTCATGACGGGGATGCGATTCCTGAGGACGAACAGGATCTACTCAAGGCCCTCCAGAACAGAGCCTGGCCAGATGTTGAGCAGTCTGTACGTGAAAGAAATACCAGGAATGGCTATCAGCCACTCTTCTTTTCAGACGGGTTATCACTCCTGGCCCTGGCCGGATGGAATACAGAACTGGAATTCAAGCTTCCCAGCATGTCTGAGGAATATTCAGTTAAAGCAACACGCATAGATGACTGGACTGTCCAGGTAGACCCCTGGCCATTTGTCCTCGATTCAATTAAGGATCTCAGGATTGATGGATACGTAGTCCATGAGAACCAGATTCACCAGACTGCTGAAATTCTAAAGGAACCGCGTGAACACCGCATTCGAATCCAGACACAAGTCGTTCCTTTGGGATATACAGGTGAGGAAGAGGATTAAATGATGACAAATTACTCAAGGGGTTCGACTTCTGTGTTCAGGAAGTTTGTCTATGCAATGTGTTTCTTTCTTTCAGTCGGAGCGCTCAGCGGCTGTGAGCAGCAGGAAGATATACAAGATCAACAGAGCAAAGAAACTGTAGAGAACGTCTCTCCGACCCCCGAGCCCACACCTGCAATCACCCCAACGCCCACCTTAGTTCCTGTCCCCACCACGATAGAGCTGGAAAACGGAATTCGCTATCAGGTTCTTCGTCCTGGTAGGGGAGAGGTGGTTGAGGAAAGCCAACGACCACTGATCACCTTGAGGGACGAAAGTGAGGAACTTATTCTTGACCATTTTGATGGCGAGATCTCATTTCTCGTTGGTAGTGGCCAGGGATTCCCCGGGCTTGACTTGGCCGTCCGAGGGATGCAGGTCGGAGAAGAACGACGCGTTTGGATTCCTGAAGACTTGCTCTGGGAATCATATCATAAAGGAACCGTGGAGGAATTTGAAGTCTACATTATACTTCACGATATTCTTCCAGATGATCAAACAGAAATGGATTAAGAAGTGGCTGAACAAGAAGAGAATTACATATATATAACAGATGACCGCGACCTTGAAAAGGCCTGCAAGTCTCTCGCACAAAGTGATCGACTGGCTGTTGACACAGAATTCATCGGGGAAAAGTACTACTATCGGCGCGTTGAGCTGCTTCAACTGAGCGCCGGAAACGGCATTTTCCTGGTGGATATGCAGGAGGTTGATAATCTCAAGCCTCTCTCGGACCTGCTTGGAAACAAGAATATCCTGAAGGTCTTTCACGCGGGGTCACAGGATGTAGAAATTATTAAGAGAATCTTTGGAGTAGAGCCCCTTCCTCTGTTTGATACACAGATCGCGGCGGCTCTCCTGGGGTATGGAGCACAAATCTCACTCTCAAACCTGACGCATCAATTATTGAGAGTGAAAATGTCATCCAAACATTCTACAAGCGACTGGAGTCATCGCCCTCTCTCGAAGGCTCAGCTTAAATATGCTGCCGACGATGTAGAAACACTTTTGGATATACACTTGAAGTTGAAAGAAGCACTCGAATCGAAAAAGCGCACGCACTGGTTCGATGACGAGCTTAAGAGCCGACTTGAGAACTGGCTCGACCTTGGTGAAGAAACACCTGATTCTCTGTTTAAGCGTATCAAAGATTGGATGTCATTGAGTCGACAAGAGCTAGCACTACTTCGCGAGCTCGCCGTCTGGCGTGAACAGCAGGCTCAGTCCGATGACCTTCCTAGGAAACATGTGATGCCTGATGAAGGCTTGATCGAAATCTGCCGGTTTCAGCCTCGCGATATGAAAGCGGCGCAGAAAGCTCGGCGGATTCCCATGTCGAAGTTTCGTGATCATATCAAGGCGATCATTGCGTGTATGGACCGCGCACAGAAATTGAGCCCTGATGACTGGCCAGAAAAGCCCACGCAGAAAAGGCCGATGATCATCCCCGGTGTGCTCGAGATCTGCCAGGCGTTGCTGCGCTTTCGAGCAGATGAGATCGGCGTTGCCTCCTCTATTCTCTGTACAAGCTCGGAAATGCAAAGTATCGTGGCAAACTCTAACTGGAAGAAATATCAGGACTTCCAACTCTTCCGAGGATGGAGACGGGAAGTGGTTGGTGAAGATATTTTGAATCTTCTGGAAGGGAAAATCTCTTTAAAAGTCGACTCAGAAGGGCAGCTGGAACTGAATAAATAGTATTCACCCTTGCATGGCACCGCCCTTGTACCCTCAATGTGCGAGGCCACTTTCTTGAAGCTGGCGTTTTCAAAATACCTGAAGTCTAAACGAACGTGGATCCCCGAACTCTTGAAATCCTCGAATTTGATCGCGTCCTGCAGAAAATCAGTCAGGAAGCAACGTCTTCCCTTGGTCGTAAGTATGTCCGAGGCCTGGCACCTGCATCCTCTTTCGAAGAGTGGAAGCAAAGAACCGCTCCCGTAAAGGACCTCCTCAAGCTCGTTGAGCGCGATCAGCATCCTCCTCTTGCTGGACTCTTTGATCCCACGGAGATTCTCAAACAGTTATCTATTCCAGGATCCATCATCGAAGAAGAGTTTTGGGGACGCCTCATCGGGTTTCTGGAACTCTCTGAAGAAGTTGTCCAGTATCGCGAAGCGAGAAAGCATAATAGTCCTGCTCTTTCACACATGCTCTCTGGAGTCGTTGAGCTTCCTTCCATCGTAAGTGAAATCAACAAGTGTATAGATGATGAAGGGAAAGTGAGGAGTAACGCATCACCAGAGCTCAACACCCTCCGCCGCCGACTCAATGCCGCTGAAAAAAATCTTCAGCGGTTGATTCAGGATTCCATTTCTAAGTATCACGATCAGGGCGTCCTGCAATCCAACTACTCGACCTTGCGAGATGGTCGTCATGTTCTTCCCGTTAAGTCGCAATTCAGACAGAGGATATCTGGGATTCTACATGGCTCTTCAGGAACCGGTGAAACTGTCTATATTGAGCCGGGGCATGTGGTTGCGGCTTCAAATGATCTTGAGGTACTTAAAGAAGAAGAGCGTGCTGAAGTTGCTCGAATTCTATCCAGATTAACGGAATTACTTCGGGAAGTCCTTCCTTACCTTGAAACAAACCTCGCCATCCTGGCACGTCTTGATGGTATTTACGCCCTTGCACGGAACGCCGCCGGTCGGGGCTGGAGTTTTCCTATCGTTATTGAGCAAGGAGCTCTCCGACTCTTCAAAGCACATCATCCACTGCTCGAGCTCAGCGAAGGTGAAAGCGTTCCAATTACCCTTCTCCTGGATCCAACCGATCGATGCATCATTATATCTGGACCAAACGCAGGTGGCAAAACAACAGCGATGAAAATGCTGGGGCTGTTAACCATCATGATTCAATGTGGGATACCGCTGCCAGTATTCCCGGATTCAACATTCCCATTCTTTTCTTCTGTCTATGCAGACATTGGTGATCAGCAGTCTCTCGAGGATGGCGTATCAACTTTCTCTGGGCATATACGGCGTATAAGAGCTATTCTGGAACAGACTAACGAACGATCACTTGTGCTCCTGGATGAGCTGGGAACAGGCACTGACCCGCAGGAAGGGGGTGCTCTGGCTCTTTCTATTCTTGAGGAATTCCACAACCGTGCCGGTCTCATGGTCACAACCAGCCACCTCAACCCGGTCAAAGTCTGGGCCGATGATACAGAAGGTGCAAGAAACGCTTCTTTCGCTCTCGATCCAAAGACCGGCGACCCAACGTATACACTACGCCTCGATCTTCCTGGTGCGAGCGAGGCTTTCCAGATTGCCAGACGCGAAGGACTGCCTGCGTCTATACTCAACCGCGCAAGAGACCTTTCAGATCCGAAGCAACTGAGGATGGGAGAACTCCTGCAAAGGATCGAAGATCGAGAGCGCCGTCTTTCAGAACAATTGAAAGAGGTTGAAGTGCGAGCGAAAGCTCTTGCTGAGCAGGAGGAGATCGCTAAAGCACGGGCCCAGCTGCTGAGAGATGAACGGCGTGAATTCAAAGAGCAGTCCCTGAAAGAAGAAGGGAAAGCACTGCAGGAGATGCGCGATAAGATTGAGCGTATGATTGCTGAGCTGCCTAGTGAAGAAGAGCTTGAGCGACGTAAAGAAGCTTTGGTTCAGGCTAGAGAAGAAGCTCTCAGGCAGCAGTCCAGGCAAGGTCAGGAAGCCCGGCGTCTTGCAGAAGAAAAGGTCAGCGCGGGAGAAGTTGTTGTTGGACAAAAGATTTTCGTAAGCAGCCTGGGACAGTGGGGCGAGGTCGCCTCGGTTGACTATAAGAAGAATAAGGCGAAGGTAAAGGTCGGCAGCTTTGAGGCATCTGTGAAGACGGATGACCTGCTTGATCATGATCCAGAAGAGGAACGCCAGGAGCGTCTCGCAAAGCACGAAGATGCTATCTATAAGGCAACACGCGGCCGGAAAGCAGGGAAGAAGAAAAGCAGAAAGCTTAAAGCCGCGCTGAGGGAAGCAGAAGGTATTACAGAGAGTCCACACCATGCACCAAGAGTGACCTATGGTGGAGAAAAGATCCATAACACACAGCGCCCCCAATCGATGACTCTTGATCTTCATGGATATCGTGTGGAAGAGGCGCTCAAGGAGCTCGATCGATTCCTGGATCGATCGCTACTTGCAAGTTTCCCTTACGTAAAAGTGTGCCATGGAACAGGCTCTGGGAAGCTTTATAGAGCCGTGCATGACCATCTTCGAACTGTCCCGTATATAAAGAGCTACCGTTTCGGTACTCCTGATGAGGGCGGAGGCGGAATGACGATCGTCGAGTTATAAAAACAATAAAGCCGACTCTAAAGCGAGCCGGCTCTGTATTTACGTTCAAGGAGCAAAGGGATTACTTTGCTTCCTCATCATTCTTTTTGAGGCTTGCATCAGCTTCAATGACGGCTAGTGGCTTATCGGGCGTCAGGCTTGCCTTTGCAGGAGTCCAGATCTGACCACGCGCTTTCGCGAGGTCTTTCTTTTCTTCTATGGCCTGAGCGAGAGCAATAATCTGGTCCAGTTCAGTCTTCGGAGTTGCGCTACGATACTTTGCTGAGCTTTCCCATTCACTCATGTCAACATTCGAGTAGAGATACCTGTTCTTGTTCGAATTCTTCGCAGCAACGGAACCGGTTGTCTTATCTTCGATGATCACAAAGCTTCCCTGGTCGAGACCTGCCGGAGCAGAAAAGGCTGAACCGGTCACAGGGTCGGTCAGGAAGATGAGGTACGTACCACCAGCTTCATACTCAGGCATTGAAGGAATTCTCGTCTCTGAAGACGGCATATACTGTGTCCATTCGACCGTTTCACCCTTTGAGTAATCTCCGTAAACTTCTTTCGTGACAGTGGCTGTGATGGTCTCACCTTTGAGATTGCCAAACTCATCGATACTAATCTCCTCGATGGTACAGACAAAGGCATTTGGAGCGATGGATACTATTTGTTCAATATTCATCGGAAGAATCGTTGTCGCTTTGCTCACCGCGGGAATCGAAGTGAGGATGAGAGCAATGATTAAAAGCCTGTACATTTGAAATTTGATCCTTTTGAGGTCGTTGTAGCTAAGAATGGAGTCCATACCTTGATATAGAGTCATTAATAGACGAACCAGTTTTCTGTATTTGGGGTAGTAGGTATAAGGCCCGTCCTGACTCCACTGAACCCGCCGTTCGAAATGTCATTTGTCACTGTCACAGACGTCTCTCCTCCGGTATAGCCATTGAGTGTGGATACTTGCACTGTCAATTCTGTGGAATTGACAACGCTAACCGAATCGACTGAGATAAGTGGGTCAGAAAATTCTACGGTAGGATCTGCACCAGCATTGTTAAAACCATTCCCAAGAATGGTTACCGTTCCTGACTCTGGATCAAAGTCTCCGTCTATTCCTTTAACGTAAACGGCAGAACCGTTTGGTTGATCTGCATAAGAGGCCATAATTTCTACTGTGTAAGTCCCCGACTGGCCCGAGTCGGCACCCAGCATGATTAGTATTGTATTATCAGCAATGCCGTTTCCATAAAGAAAATTATTTATGGGGGTGTCAAAGCTGAAAGTCTGACCTGATGCAAGATTGAAAGCACCTCTTCCGGATATACCATTCGTATTTCCCTGGTCCCAGGATCCCACAACAACATCTCCCTGCAAACCCTGATAGGTTACTTCAATATCGAAAACTTCAACAGCAAAAGTTGGGCGTATCGCTATGATGTCTTCGACATCACCACTGCCGAAGTTTATTTCTCCCACCTCAGAGTCGTTTATCGTGCCGTTAATCCTCAAACGACCCCCAAGATTGGCAATCACGTTATTCGATATATCCGTGACTTCAAACAGACTCAGACTTGAACCGTTATCCACCTCAGCGATTGTACTCGTTGTCATGCTCCCGTTCAAACGTCCGTCGATGGTGAGGGAGTTCCCTCCCGCGGGAGCAACAAAGGTTTCTGAACGAGCTTCTGTGTCACTATTACTTTCCGTTGGTGATGAATTCAGGAATTCGACAGGCCCGGTCGTTTCAAACTCCAGTTGAGGTTCAAATGGTCCGACACTGGAACCTGCGACAAATCCGCTGGAAATCTGCTCGATGTCCACTACATAACATTCTCCCGGAGTTAAACCAGGGATCAAGAATTCGCCATTGTCAACACTGTTGCCTTCGTTGAATCCTGATACACAGCTAATTACATCGCTGTCTGGGTTGTCTATATTCCGCGCAACAACATTTACAGCGTTGAGTAGAATGTTGGACGAGTTCCTTATCGATCCTCCAAAAGAACTGACAGTTGATTCATACCCGATTGCAGGATAAAGAAAAGAGATCCAGGCTATATCATCTTTCGCCAGGGTCTCAATGTCCGGATGTACTTGTGGGTACATCGTTGGGAAGCCGTTAAAGTTGATCGGGTCATGACCCGGGTGTAATGCCTGGGCCGTGTTAAACTGAGCGTGGTCCAGGTTCAGCATATGACCCAGCTCATGAGCAATCACACCCGTAAATTGTGATATAGACACATCGGAAGGATCACTTGGACCTGAAGTGCCATTGATGAAGAGGCCATTGAGAACTGAATGTCCTTCTGTGATTTCAAGACCTGAGAAGTCTTCAGGGCCTGCAAACCCAAGCACCCCCGTTGAGGCTCCGGCACCAAGAAGAAAATCGGTCACGCTTCCGTCTGTATCATAGATGATGGGAGTGATTCCATCACCATCTACATCCCACTGTGGTATGCTTGTGCCGGCATGATCAGAATTCAGGTCGGTCCCAATACTGAAAGAGAGTGCACAGGAGGGCAGCTCTGAGTTACTCCAGGTATTCAAGGCGTCGAGAACGAGTGCGTCAGCCTGGGCGTTGGAAAGCGAACCAAGTCCGCCGAGGTCAAGATTCACGACTACTGGTGTGGTATCATCCCAGAGAGCGGGGTTGCCCGTGCTGGTTCCTCGAGCCAGGTATCCTCCAGCGAAGACCTGTGATTGTAATAATATTGAAGCGCTTGTAATTGTGATAAGCGTCAGGTGATTCAGATAGGGTTGATTCATGAAGGTTCCCATTATTCCATGAAAATCTGTTTTAGTGCACATCAACCGATCATGACACTGACCCGTTGTCCAGAGCGATGTTGCGCTTAGTAGATTTTCTATGTCTAAACAAATAGCCCGTCAGAGAGAATCCGACGGGCTAAGGAAGAGTTCAGGTTTGGGGCGATTACTCGACGATAAACTGGTCCAGAGAGACAGGGAGCAGTCCCGGTCCACGCCAGTCCAGATCGAAGAGCAGACCCGTTGCAAGATCTGATTGATAAGAGGAGGTAAGGACCGGCTCCATCAACTCGTTGGGAGAAAGTGAAGTGTCAAAGTGAGAAACGGATGACCCCGGTTCGAGGGATGCCGGTGCGTACATCAGTACACGTCCACTGGTGCCGTGCGTTCCGGTTGTCAGGAAACCGGAGTTATCATCAACACCGCTTCCGGACCAGGTCAGATCTCCGGTGTTTGTGGCTGATCCTAACCGTTCTCCGTCGGTCATCGTTGTGCCACCCGCTGGGGCTCCCCAATTGTTAGAAAGGTCTTCGTCATATAGATTGACATCATAGATGCTCGGATTTCCTGGGAACGATCCGTCTGCTGGATCTGCGTCAGCGGTTGTCAAATCTGCGAGTGAAGTGATTCCAAGACCATGACCTATTTCATGGAGAATCGTTGTATAGAAATCTATCTCAAATGCACCCGGGTTTCCATCATAGCCATAATAGAAACTGACACCGGTAAGACAGCCCGTGTCGATATCTGAGTTGAACTGAGTAAAAATCTCCTCCGTCGCTCCATTAGCATCACTGTTGATAGCCTGATTCACCAGAGCAACGGGATAGAAAGTATCGGTTACATAAGGGGCGGAAGCAGTGCCAAAGGTGTAAAAGTTTGTGGCACCCGCAGAACCAAGTGTTGCTGTACCAGATCCGTCATCGCAAAAGAGCGAGTTGAACTCTGCGGCAATTTCTATGGTAATGGTTCCGTCGATACGGTCTGCCCAGAAAGTGGCCGCCTCTTCCAGAGCATTCTGGCGCAACTCGCCAAGCGTCGTTCCCGGATTGCCACCCTCGGGAGAGGCCGCTGTTGTGTCGTTAAAGCCTTCTGTACCTCCATCGCCACTGTAATCGAAACTAAAAGTTACCGTTCCAGACGCACGACCCGGTGAATCTTCCAGTTTATCAGGAGGCGAGACTTTGCTATCCGGTTGACCGTAAACATAGAATGCCACAGGGCCACCAGCTCTTGCCTGAGAGGTCCGCCCTTTAGTAAAGCCACCAGCAGCGCGAGCACTACTTCCCATGGATTCAAGTGTTGATTGATCAATGGTATTCCCACCGACGGTAACCGTCGAGAGAGAAACGCCGGGCTGAAGCTGTTGGCATTGAATATCGATTTGTGAATACGAAATTGCTGGGAGAAGCACTGACGCTGCCAGCAGTGATAATGGTTTTTTCATGAAAGTGAGGTCCTTTTCCTCAGGATACAGAAAGCAAAGCACAGGACAGTGGACGCTCCAACAAGAAATTGTTCCCAAGCAACACTGTTGACTGAAATCAGGGAATCCCTGAGTCTCCTCCGTGGGAAAACGGGCTCACTTTGGCTTCCCAGTTCAAATATTCGTTAACAGAAAGCTTCCAGAGTGGGCTTCAGGGGGAATAGTTAGATAGATGGTGAGAGAGATGGTTGTATCTGTGTGCTTGAAAACGCAGTCATCGTGGTGCCAGTTCGTGGCTTTCAGGCGCACAGAACTACTGCTCGTAGCCAGCATATATGGAGGAGGACTTCTGCAAGATCACTCTACCCGAGATCGATTGCCTGTAAAGATTGCTCGTCCGATCCTGGTGAGAGCTAATGCCGCCCCAATGTTGACCCAATGGTGGCATGATCGTGATCATCCCTCCATCATCCCCCCATTGAGCCACCATCATCCCTACCCTCGATTTGAACCCGTATTTTACGACAAGCCAAATATGAAACGACAAGAGAAACACAGGCAGCTCGCCAGCACTGATTCTTCCGAACAATGTGCTGCCTGCCTTTCCCCACACACTCTCGACCAAAACACAAGCAGCTTGACCTGATTGAATAGTCGATACAAAAAAGGCGCGATTCGCCCTAAGAATAGAGAGATTCTTCTAGTTGAATTTTCCGTGGAGAAGAATTCGCACTATCTCACCATTGCTCGTTTTATCTGATTGAAGTTTTACTACAGGAAGAGGGAATGAATAGCACGTACACAAAATATAGAGCCTACATGAGTTATATATTCTTCGGCTGCTTTATTGTCGTTGCGATTCTCGTTACGGTGATTCCAGTCATCAAACGAAGTTCACGACCCTATCATGGTCTCGACATTTCACAGATTCCCGACAATCCTCGCTATATGCCCCCACACAATCCCCAGGAATTTGTACGGCTTGAAGAGGCCAAAGAATCCCCTGTCATTCTCTTCGGACCCACTAATACGTACCACTATACCGAGGAATTCCACGAGAAAACTCTCTTCTTAAGTGATTACCCACCGAAGATTATCGAAGCTCAAGCAGACGAAGAGGTTACTTTGCTGGACGGTTCAAGAATTTCCATCGCCGCGCTCAGAATCGAGCGACTCACAAGCGGTAACTTTCAAGAAGTCTTCTATACACCGCTCTTTGAGACCATGGAACAAGAAGAGTTTGATCGGTTCAAAGACATCCTGAACCGCAGACAGCCCCATACAAGGCCCTATGATCAGATGGAAGGCCTCCCCTATGTGTTGACGGTATATATTAAGCACAATATGAATCACCTGAGGTTTGAAACTGCAGGAATATATGACCCAGAAACCGGAGGCAGTCTTTCGCCGCTCAAACATGAAGAGTGGCACGAAAACTTTCTCGATCCAAAGGACCCCGAGGCCGCCTTTATTCAGTATATAGACTGGAAGAGTGAGCTTGTAGGGCTAGAACCAACCGAGGCAGATCTTCATCTGTCTGTAAAGGGAGGAGGAGGCAAATCTTACAAAGTCGATATAGATGAACCAACCCCCATTGTGTTCTCCGGTATGGAATACCCTGTCCAGGAAATCATTCGTTTGTCGGAAGACATGACTCCCAGTATTCTTCATGGCGACACGCCAGATTGGTTGGACAAAGCTAAATTGGGGAATAGAGTCATCGTAGGTTTCAAGGAGAATCCCCCTTTCGTTCGTGCACCTTCTCTTGTTGATGAGGAATGGAAAGTATATACGGGACAAGAGAAGTGCCCTTGTGCTTTCGTCGACGCTCAGGCCTATACCGAAAAAGAAGTGCTGAACATGTGCCATTTTTGGGATGTAGAGCCTGTCTATCTTTTTGATGTGCCAGAAGGTGTAAACCTGAGCCATTTCGAAATGACACTGGAAGAGCAATCCACGCGTATTATCTTTCGTTTGCCGGAAATTCCTGTCGGAGATCCCAGGAACAAGGATCGCCCCTTTCTTGAAAAACAGCTCCCAGACTTAACCTTGGTCGATGATGATGCCTTGGTTGCACATATAAAAGGGATTTTTCGAAAAGCTGACCCTCTCACACGTGATGCAGAACTCAAGCACCGCTTTCGGGGTTGGTCTGCAGGGATTAACCTGAACAACAAAATCCCTGCAAGCATGATAAAGCCAACAGTGGGGGAAGTTTTAGAGGTCTTTCAAACTCAGTACCCGGAAGCTCATTACGTTTTTTCTCAAGACTACATGACGGCGGCAGATAACCTTGGCAGAGAATACGATTTCTCAGAAAAGGGTCTTCTGTCGATTGGTTTTCTCTTTTCAAACTTCCATCTTATGTCAATTTATATATATATATTCCTTCTGATGAAGATTATCGCTTTGATTTTCGCACGAAACCTTCAGAAGATCTTATTTCTCCGTGGCTATTCTTTCAGAATCTGGGAGGCAGAATATATTCTTCTGACTCTGAAGAAAAAGGCATACAAAATCCCTCCTCGCGATGAAGTCGCTGCGATTCCTGGGGTAGATCCAGACAAGGTGAAAGATATCAATGAGCTGATGAAGAAGGAATCCTGGTGGTAGAGAAATGGGTCGCAGATCAACAACTATACAAAGCCGAGCTATAATACCTGTACTTCTCTTCATGGGTGTTTCAATTATCGGATTCTATGTGACCCCATTTATCTCTTCTCACCTTAGACCTGCTAAAGGCTTAGACCTCGCGGAACTTCCCGATAATCCCCGCTATATGGCCCCTTATGAACCGACAGATTTTGTGGGTGATCGAGTTCTCACGGGTAATCCGCTCAAAGTCTTCGGAAAAATATTCACTTATGAGTATACGGAAGACTTCGAGGAATCAAACCTCGACCTGCTCAAGATACCGCCAGCTATCATCGAAGTCGAAGGCTCAGAACAGGTTAATCTTCCCTACGGAAAGTGGATCAAAATTGATGCAATTCTCCTTATCGATACAGATGGAATCGTAAAGATGTATGATGGGGATATGAATCCGATTAGCGATGAGGAACGCGTTGCATTTTTCAAAGAGAGATTTGGCAGGTCGCCTCAATGGAACTTAGAGCACCGCATTTCCCTTCCACAAACCATACAGGTATATTACTCACACAATTTTGATCATTCGAAATTGCTAAATGGAGCAATATATAATGCTCAGAATGGAGGAGAATTGAACTCTACAACCCAGTCGGTAATTAATCCGTACCATTGGGGATACCAGTCCAGCTCCGGTCTCGAAAACTCAGATCAGGGATGGGAAACTGAAGTTCTTCTTCTTGAACCAACGGAAGTGGACTTTCATCTTAGTTTCAATAATCGACCGCAGAAGCTTCTGCATATATCATTCAAAAATGATAAACTCGAGTCAATGTCATATGATGAACCAGAAGTAGAAGCTGTCTTTAAAAAAGATTCAATTGGAAAAGTTCGTGCACTCCATGGAGAATTAAAGGAAGCCCTGACCGATGAACTCATAGAAAACCATATCTACTTGAAGGTTGCTGACACGCTCTACTTGCGGGAAAGACCGGTGGCTGTTACAAGAGGTGGCAAAGTTATTAACGGGAGCGAAGTTGAGCTAAATACTGCTCAAGAATCAAGAGTCTGTCAATTTGACTTCGATGAAGATGATGAGCTCCTCTATTTCCACTTATGGCCGAAGAGTGATATGACACACATCGTTTTTCATCTCGGCGAGTTACCTTTGGGTGATCCTTCAAATAAAGATCGCCCTTTTCTCGAAAAGAAATTTCCAGATCTCACGAACGTATCGCGAAAAAATCCACCACTTCTTCTTCAGACTCTCTTTCAACGCTCGGAATTCTCTAAAGACACTTTTTCCACCAACAGGAACGACCCTTTACGCTCTATCAGGCAGGTTCCCTGGGCAGACGTAAAGTTCCCGAAGGAATCTCCAGGAACAGTTGAAGATTTTCTGAATCTATATATCGATGCACTTCCAGATTTTGAATACGCCTTTGGCCCTGATTATATGTTTCTTATCTCAGCTCAAGACCGGCGGTACATCTACAATCGTCCTTCCTTCTATCTTCATCTCGTCTTGGATAAAGGGGCGATCTGGATTTTCCTCCTCATTTCTCTCAAAATTGTATATCTTATAAGAGCGAATGCTTTGCGGAAGCATCTCGATGCTCTCGGCTTTGACTTGTCTATCTGGGAGGCGGAGTGGCTGATATTTCGCTTCGGACGCAGAGCCTATAGACTACCCACCCGCGATGAGATCGCATCGATCCCAGGGATCAACCCTGGTCACCTCAAGGATCTTGCCCAAGTTATAAGGAGCAGAACATGAAGCATAACGTACAACTCAATCTATTCCTTCTCATATGTTTGATAAATTTCTTTCCTCAAAAGGTCTTTCCGGAATTTGAGTTTGAGTACCCTGCCATGCCGTACTTTGAAGGAATAGGTGTTCCCTTTTTCGTCAAGTATCGTGAGGGAGACAGATGTCCTCTTCATGTTGATTATGCTCTGTTCGAGGACGGAACTTTTGTAAGAGGATGCCTTAATGATGATCTATATATTGAAGACCGAGAAAGTATTACTTACGAATTGGCTAAACTGGATAGCTTTGAACTACTTAAAGTGAAGAGTATGTTTTTGAGAGCACGAGTACTAGAAGATCCCGGCTATAATCCGAGAGAAGGTCCCATCGTCGATGGACCTGTCCGGCACTCCATTAATCTCATTCTTGGAGGGCGACATATTAATTTGTCGTCTCATCATGAGTCATTTGAAGAGCGTGGATATCGCTATCCATGGACAGGATTTGGACCTCTTCCTTTTGAGGAGAATGAAAGCGATGAGTACTATGAAAAGTACCTGCGTTTTCGTGAAGTATGGACACACCTCGACAACGTAACGGAATATATTGTTTTACACCTCGAGGATGATTTTATTGCGAGGCCGATTGGCTTTCGAATGAAGGGGAAAGAATGGCCGACAAGTGCTGAAGAAATTGAAGAGTCGGGGATTTACGTTCACTATTTCGACAAAACGAATGGTCAAAGTCTGAGCGAATCGTGTAACTGAATTCTCGGCGATCTCCTGCGGGTCTCAGCCAGAGCCTCTAATTCAATTCCGCGCTTGCCACCACTCTTTTTAAGGGCAAGTCTTCCCTTTTAGCAAATTGTATCGATTTATTTCGGGAAGCTGGCAGGTGTAAATATGGGACGAAACGTTCATATACTCGTTATTTTGGGGATCGTTGTAAGCTCTTTAGGTTTCTGTTGTATAGGGTTCTGGCCACTGGGAGTTATTTGCAGCGCCCTTGGCCTCTTCCTGACATTAACCAAACCACAGCATTACGGCTGGAAACCATTAGCAATCCTCGGTCTTGTCTACTCCCTTCTCAGTATGCCTCTTTTCTTTCTTGTACTCTTTCTCATTGGTCACCTTATTCCCAGTCCAGCTGATCTTGATCGTGACAGAGTCAACATTCCTGGCTATGCTGAGTTTCATGATGCTAATAATAAGATCATGTTTAAGCAGGGCAACACCGTAGGGTATGGTAATACGCCCAAGGCTGTAGAGCAGGCAAGGAGCTATTCGGAAAGCATGGAGGCGATGACGCAATTATTCTTTGAAGGCCAGGACGAAGATCGGAAACTTACAATGACACAGAACAAGTTTCTTGTGTATTGTGAAAAGAAACCCAGATCAACGATCTTTCTTGTTCATGTTCCTGAGCTCCGGCGCTACAAGGGAGATGTAAGAGACTCTCTGATGGACCTTGCCTGGCTTAGTGCCAGAACTTCAGTCGGTCAAGAGCCGGAGCAGACATTGGCAGTTGGCGTTCGAGGGGCAGTCTTATATGGGCCGTTATATATCGGAAACTCTCAAGGGGATCCATATTTCAAAGGTGACGGGCTCACGTCGATGGAACGAATCTATCCTTTCTTTGATCCTGCTAAAGATCAGATCAACGAGACCACCGCGGCAGAGCCTGTCGAAGCAGAGTCTGCAACATCGGAATGAGCTTCTTTTATCCTTAAACAGGGGAATCTAGACGTCAGGCATCATTCTCATGAATCGCCCTGTTGTCGAGTCACCCGTATGTCTAAGAGAAATTTTTCTCTTGCATAACTGAATATCAAGATCTACTTGTAACACCAAGGTAGCGGAGGGTGCTACTCCACAAATACTAACTATTTTCTCTAAAGTAACAAGAAGAGGGGGGTCTTCATGTGTAGAGGAACCATATCTTGCACATTCCATTCGGCTAATCTTTTCGTCCAATCAACATTTTGCCTGATCGCATTCAGTCTCATGTTTGCGCAAACGGCTTCTGGCCAGGGAGTCGTATACGTGGATCAGGATGCGGCGGTCGGAGGCGATGGGTCCAGTTGGGCAACGGCGTTTCAGACAATTCAAGAGGGTGCTGATGCCGCTGAAGCTGGCATCGAAACTGAAGTCTGGGTTGCTGAGGGTGTCTATACGGGGATGGGTGATCAGGTACTAGACATCCCCGAAGACATCGAGGTTCTTGGAGGTTTCAACGGCACAGAGAACCTGAGATCTGAAAGAAATATTGAAGACAATCCCACGATCATTGATGGAGAGGGGACGAGGCGAGGCGTCTGGAATGAAGGGATACTTGATGGATTCACTATCCAATCGTGCAATGCGGACAATGTTTCTATTCAGTCTGATAATGGGGCCGCAATTTATAGCAACGGTACCATTCGCAATTGTCGTATTGCTGAAAACATTCAGGAATATGGAAGCATCGTTGATGCAACAGGAGCAATGACTGATTGTGTGGTTGAGAACAACAGATCGTCAACGATCATGGATATACAATTATTTCAACTCGAGGATACTATTGTATCAAACAACGAGTATACAAGATATCTTCTCTATGTTCGCAGCGGTGACACTGTCATTGATAAATGCGAAATTGTTGATAACACCGGTCCGCTCACTTCCGATGTCTCTAACCTGATCTCGACTGGAGGCTATTCGCAAGACCTGTCATTAGAGATTATAAATACCATGATCTATCGCAATTCCTTCTTTGCTGGGTCTATTGTCAGTGCCTATAATTCTGGAAGTGCATACCTCGAGAATCTCCTTATTTACGGAAACGATGTCAAAGATCATCGTCTAGCCCTTCTAAGGCTAGAAGATGCAGAGGTGATTCATAGCACCATCGTTGGGAAGCCGCAGAATGATACTTATGACGTGGGAGTGACGCTCAATGGTGGAAGAGTTCTGAACAGCATCGTATGGGGTTTTGGAGAAGCCGATATTGATGCATCAGATAAAGTTGAAATATCCAATTCCTGTTTCTTTGAAGCGAAAGATGAAAATGGAAATATCTCTGTCTATCCACAATTTGTAAACTTCAACGGCGTTGATTCAGACCTCTGGGATTTGAGTCTTCTGGACGGTTCGCCTTGTGTCGATACGGGCGATCTTGCCGCCGCACCCGCTGAAGATGTCTTTGGTGCGCCTCGTCCCGGTGGGGACAGTCTCGTGTGCATGGGAGCTATTGAAAGCCCCGATGCGTTCGAGGGGAATGGAGACCCGGAGCAACTTCTCATCTCTTACGTATCAAAGTCAGGTGATGGCACTGATGGTCAGAGCTGGAATACGGCGTTCACTACCCTGGATGATGCATTGTCAAGTCGTACGATCACACGAACCTCCAACTATGAAGTTCGAGTCGCACAGGGAGTCTATGCAGAAGGAAAAGAAACGAGCGTTCCTAAATACGTTACTTTGCTAGGAGGATGGAAAGGGGATGCACTTGATCCAGAAGCGCGTGATATAGAGTCCTTTGAGACCATTATCGATGGAGAGAACAGCTATCCCTGTTTAAGGGGGTACGGTGGTCTTATAGAAGGTTTCACGATCCGAAACGGGAAAGCTGAAGATTTTGCAACGGGAGGAGGTGTCTCACTACTCGGTGGCGTGTTGAGGAAATGCAAAGTGAACGATAACGAGGGGAACTCCATTGCAGGTGTATATGCGAGGAATGCTGTTATTGATTCTTGCAGGGTTTATTCAAATCAGGGGGCTGATGTCGGCGGTGTTACAATCGAGGAGTCAGATCTTGTAAATTCATTAGTCTACGCGAATCATTCGATGTACGGAGCCGGAAGTGTCAAAGGTACCGGACGTGTCCTTCATTCCACGATTTTTGGAAATAGGTCTGGCTACTTCATGTCTCATTTTTCGCCTTACTTCGGCATATCTCCTGTATTTGAGGGTTCCATGAGAAATTCGATTGTATGGTCGGAGCCTGTCATTGGTCTTTGGAGAGAACAGTCATTTTATTCCTGTTTTGATACCGCTAGCGATCAAAACGGAAACATCAGTCTTCCACCTCGTTTCGCGAATATAGAAGGTGACCCTTCAACGTGGGATCTTACACCTTTGAACGGTTCTCCTACTATTGATAGAGGTGCTCTAGAAACAAGTATTGAATTCGATATTTTGGGAAATAGCAGACCAGGAGGCGACAATGCCATTTGCATGGGAGCCATTGAGAGTCCTGATGAATTTACACCAGACTCCGATCCTCCCCCTATTCGTATTGTTCATGTATCACTTGATGGAGACAATACAGACGGAGATACTTGGTCCACGGCATACACATCTATTATAGATGCAATCAATGATCACCATCTTGATATACTCGAGGTTCGAGTTGCCGAGGGAACTTATATTGAGTCCGAGACGATTCAAATAAGTGGCAATGTCTCTTTGCTAGGTGGCTATAGTGGTAACATGGCGCTACCGGAACAACGGGACCCAGAAGACTACATTACTTCACTGAACGGAAACGGTGAAAGAACAGTCGTTTTTAACTATGGTAGGCTCGAAGGTGTTCAAGTGACTCAAGGTTATTCTTTGTACCAAGGTGGAGGAGTCTTTAATCTGGGAACTATAGAGGACTGTCTGATCGAGAACAACTATGCACATGAAGGCGGAGGTATATTCAACTCAGGCGTCATTAAAGGGTCCGTAATCCGCAATAATGAAGCACGATTATACGGAGGCGGTATCAGTCAGAAGGGTGTCTGGAGAATTGAGGATGAAGTTTTTGACGATGCTCTCGTCTCGAACTGCATTGTTGAGTCAAACATCGCATCAGGTTCCGGCGGGGGAATTCTAAGCACTGGGGGCACAGTTGAATTCTGTACGGTCGCAAATAACAAAGCAGAGTCAGAATCTTTCTCATCATTTAATAAATTCGGTGGTGGAGTTTATCTATTATCTTCTAGCATTAAAAACAGCAAGGTTTTGGGAAATCAGGCAGAAGAGGGCGGAGGTATATATGCAGAATATTACTCTCTGGTTGAGAACTGTTCTCTCTTGGCAAATGAAGCAGTATACGGTGGCGCTGTTAAGTATGATAATCGATCAGACGTAAATAGCTGTACCTTGTTTCGCAATAAATCCGAAAACACAGCCGCCGTTTCTGGTAACTTTTCAAGAATCGAAAATTCGATTATTTGGGAGAACGACGGGGGAGATCTTCTTCCCTCAATTGATGATGACTATCATCCAGATTTCTACGAACAAATCCGCAATTCCTGTTTTCCTGAAGCCTTTACGCTCCCACTTCTCTTCGGCGATGCACCCTCAATTCAAATTGATGAGTCCAACGTCTCTGGTGACCCGATGTTCGTCGATGTTTCAGGCGATGACCCATCTCAGTGGGATCTTCGATTACAACCAGGTTCTCCCTGTATAGATCGGGCAAATGTCGAAACAGTTCCTGCAACAGATATTGATGGTAATCCAAGACCAGGAGTTGACGGTCTCGCGTGTATCGGGGCGTACGAAAGTGCTCCTGAGTTAGAACCTGGAGATAGGTTCCAGTATGTTCCGGTTTACCTGTCTCAAGATGGGAACAATACTTCCGGAGATTCGTGGGAGACTGCTTTCGACAACTTTACAAGCGTCACTCTAAAGCTGCGACCCACTTACGCCTATGATATACGCGTTGCTCAAGGGCTCTACCAGTTCGGAGAAGAAATCGAAGTCGCAAAAGCGACCAAAGTGTCTGGTGGTTGGAAAGGTGATCCACTGGATCCTGAAGCCCAGGATATTGAGCTGTACGAAACAATTATCGATGGGAACAACAGTCACCGTGTCTTCTACAATGAAGGAGTTCTGGAGAAACTCACGGTTCAAAATGGCTTCGTTGACGCGAATGGCGGAGGAGCCCTCAATCTAGGCACGATTCAAAACTGTTCATTCATTCAGAATTCCGCTAGCTTCGGAGGGGGTGTTGATAATCGTGGTGAGATTAAATCCAGCTATTTCAGGGGGAATTCAGCAGAATCCGGAGGAGGCGTCTATAACAATGAAAGGGGAGAGATTCTCCAAAGTACCTTCGAAGAAAATACTGCTATAGAGAGCGGCGGTGGGGTCTGGAATTTGAGCGACTCTTATAATCGTAATAATCCGGTGAGAAATTCTCTTTTTCGTAGAAATGAAGCACGGAATGGTGGAGGACTATACGGAGGGGGGATTGTAGAGGCATGTAGATTCATTGAAAATACAGCTGAAGCAAATGGTGGTGGTGTCTATATATTTGAAGGGGATCTACTGAACTCTGAGCTTATCTCCAACAACGCAGGGAATAAAGGAACAAGTGTCTTTCTAGGTGAAGGAACCGAATCGAACAAAGAGGGAAGGGTCTTTCATTCGACGATCGTTGAGAAGAGTTCCATGTCCAGTGGTACGGTTGCAGGAAAAGGTTATGTTAAGAATTCCATCATCTGGAACCTTTCCGATCAACCTCTCGATCTGCAGGGGGCCAGCATCGAATTCTGGTTCACGAATTTCCAGTCATCGGTGGGTGAACACTGCTTTTCATTCAACCCTGAATTTGTCAATGTAACAGGCGAGGATCCTGAAGCCTGGGATCTTCGACTTTCGGAGGCATCTCCTCTCATAGATTTAGGCGAGAGATTCACACTTCTCGACAATCAAAACTCATTTGGTGCTGTTACAAGAGGGTATCTGGAACTCGATTACTCAGACAACCCTCGTCCGGGTGTAGATGGAGCTATTTGCATCGGTGCACACGAAAGTCCACCTGAGTATACATCAGACTTTCCTGAAACAGATGTCCTCTATGTTTCGCTGGATGGAGATAACTCAAATGGCGAAAGCTGGCAAACAGCTTTCACGTCATTATCTCAAGCATTGGCTGCGAGTGTCCAGAATCACCCAACAGAAATCCTACTAGACCGGGGGGACTACTCTGAAGGGAAAGAAATCATCATTCCTTACAATATTGCTGTGATTGGTGGCTCCAAAGATGGCGGTACAACAAGCTTCAATGGCCAGAATAGCTACCGGTGCTTTACTAATTATGGACGGCTTGAAAGTCTAAGATTGGTGAATGGTGCTGCAAATGGTGTTGGGGGAGCCATCCTGAACTTTGGTCATGTTGTAGACTGTGCTATTCTCGATTCGAATGCAACTGGTTCAGGTGGAGCAATCGCCAGTTTTCAGGGAACCATCACTGGTTCAAGGATGGAAGGGAATGCATCAGAGAATGATGGAGGTGGTCTCTTCGCGTCTGATACAGAGACGCAGAATCTTACTTTGGTCGACAATACCTCACAAGGGAGCGGTGGGGGAGCGTATATAGATAGAGGCTCCTTACATGGCGGTACTATTTCAATGAACTTCAGCAACGCAGACGGAGGTGGGCTCTATCTTGTTGAAGCTAACGCTGAGGAACTTGAACTTTCGGAGAACACAGCTCTCGGTAACGGAGGCGGATTGTACGGAGTTATTGCCGATATCGATCGCAGTCATGTCCTGCTGAACCAGGCAGCAAGAGGAGGCGGACTCTACTTTGAGAATGGAAATGCCAGAAACTGCGCCGTCTATGCGAATAAGGCAACCGTTGAAGCTGGAGGTATTTACGAAGGTGTCGTCAATTTCTGTACCGTGGTCCGGAATGAAGCGCCTGAAGGGGCTGGCGCCATAACTGATGGTTCCTTCACAAATAGTATATGCTACTTTAACGTTGGTACGGACTTGAAAGGATCCAATGAATCATATGGGTTCTTCCCAAGCCAGCTTCGAGGAACGGTCTTCGAGACTGCGATCGGAGTCGTATTCGAATCCGAGAATGTCATTAGAACTGCACCCGAATTTCATAGGTTCTCTGGATTTGAACCTGAAGAGTGGGATCTCAGGTTAAGCGAAGGAAGTATCGGTGTAGACGTGGCTGTAGAAAGCTACAGATTTCAATACAACCCACCTCCCTTTCCGACGACGGCCGTTAATCTTACCATTGGACAAGATCTTACAGGGGAAGAACGGCCAGGCAACGACGGTCTCTATTGTGTCGGTGCTTATGAAAGCCCCGACGCGTTCCGGATCGCTATCGATGAGATTCGTTACGTTAGTCCAACTATCAATGGGGTACGGGGCGATAATGAGTATGGGACGATCACCGCAGCGCTCACAGGTCTAGACAGCGAACTCCTTTATGAAATTCGCCTCGCTGAAGGATATTATACAGAAGGAGCAACTCTCGTTGTACCTGAGAATGTTGAGGTTTCTGGTAGCTGGTCCTCTGACTTTATGCAGCAGGATAGAGAGAAGTTCCCAACAATCATCAACGGTGAAGACACTTATCGGGTATTTAATAATAGTGGAGTTCTTCGCAGTCTCACTATCGAGAAGGGATTTTCATCATCTGGACCGGGAGGAGTTCAGAATCATGGGTTGGCACAGATTATCGACTGCGAACTTCGTTTCAACCAGGGGACTGAAGGAGGGGCCGTTGGATTCGGAACGGTCATCGATTCAACCCTTCTCCACAACAAAGCTGTGATTGGAGGTGGTTCTTACAGATCAAACGTTTCTCGGTCAACGATCTCCTTTAATAGAGCTGCTGAACACGGCGGCGGAGTATCTGGAGGCTCAGTTAACGAATGTGAGGTGACGGATAACGAGGCTCTCTTTGATGGTGGAGGAACACATCAGGCAAGCGTTTCCAACTCTCGAATCCTTAGAAATACCGCTCGCCGTCGAGGAGGAGGAGTTTACATCAAGGGCGCTTTCGGAAGAGGAGGACCGATTGCAGACTCTATCATCGCTTACAACAAAGCCAACGACAATGACGAGACTCCTGAGAAAACATTTCTAAATTCACCCGACGATGATGGTGGAGGTATATATGGAGAAGAGGCTAATGTTGAACGATGTCGAGTTTTCGGAAACTATGCGGGTGATGATGGAGGAGGTATCCATCTATTCGTCTCAACGATCGAAAACACATTGGTCTACCGGAATAAAGCAGAGTTCGAAGGAGGCGGAATACTCTTCAGAGAAAGTGGAAGTATCGCGTACTGTACGGTTACAGAAAATGAAGCCCAGTTCGATGGAGGGATTCGAGGTCCTGCTGATGTTTTCAGGTCTATATCCTGGAAGAATCAATCTGGAAACATCAGTGCGCTGACAAGCACTCTTGAATCTTGTTTCCCAGAAGCAACCGGCGAGGATGGGAATATCTCGGAAGACCCACTCTTCGTCGATACATCAGCAGATGATCTTGAAAACTGGAATCTAAGCCTTCTGCATGGCTCGCCTTGCATAGATGTCAGTGAGGATTCATCTGGAGGCCGAGTCTATGATGATTTCAATCGAAACCCAAGGCCTGGTGCTGACTTCCTTTATGACATCGGTGCGTATGAATCAGAGGACTTCATGAAATCAACTGCCTATGACGGGGAGTCGTACTTCGTCCTTTATTGAGCGCTACTCAGTTCAGCGACGAATCTCAATGCCTCCTGGCAGAAATTGGAGAGAGGTATTGATCTGTCTTGATGGCGACTACTCAATCTCTTCCGCGATATCCGATATGAGTTGATGAGGAACCTCGAGGGTTACAAAACCGAAACGAGGGTATTCTATATCCAGGATGACGTAGACAGCGATTGTCGCCAACGCTGAGAATCCAAGAATATGCGCATAGCTGAGCCATTCAACTCGAGCCAGACCAAAACCCAGGACCCAGGAGGCTGCCAGCGAAAGAATTCCCAGCAGTATAAATATCAGCAAGGGTGGGTGGGATTGGATGGCTATAAGTCTTGTAGTCGTGATATCAAACATTTCATTAAGGGCGGGAAGCAAGAGCTTGCCAGCGTCTCCATGCCCTCCATCGCGCGTGCCTTCGACAGCCGCTGCCCAGATTTGCTTTTGAATCTCTTCTGCTTTCTCGTACTCAGCAAATGCAGCCTCTTTTTCAGTCATCAGATCCCAAAGTTTTGCGCGAGATTTGACGTACTCTCTGAAGAGATCTCGAATGGGAGATTGTTTCTCTTCCGGCAAGAGGTCGAGGCGGAGGTGCGCGGTAGAAATGGCGTTTGCTTCTTGTACAATCAACTGCCTCCGACCATCAAATCGGTTATAGGCACTGGAAAAGGTAAAGGCGATAAGGAGTCCAAGGAGACTCAGAATCGCGGCATCAACGGTGCCTGTTCGGAGCTTGTTCGCATCTGAGACCGACTCGCTAAGCCGACGGCCATAACGGTGACCAGCGATGGCCAGTAGGATCATGCCGACAAACACAAGGATGCAGGCCACGACGGAAAGTATATAAAGGTTCATCCAGTTGAATCACCCAGTAAATGTTGCCAGAAGGAGCTTCGAGTTACCCTTCTTGTTTTGATGTCCTCGAGCCTGTTGAGCTCTCCGGAAAACAACCACGTTAGAATCTGAATGATGGGTTCAGAAGTCAAGCTGTGAATGTGTTGTATAAGCCCGGTTAGAGGTTGCTTTCAGGGTTTAGTTCTCGAAGATGTTAGAGACAAAGTAGCTTGGAACCCAAAACCTCTGTTGCTGCGTTTGATGGTGGTCTTTGGCTTGTTCGTTTTCAGATCAGGGAGTATGAACGAATGGGCCGCATTTGATAGTGGATTCGAATGCATAAGAAGTTCTGAAAAGGAGTTCTTGCTATTCAGAAGAGCTTGGATGTACCGAACGCGAAGCTTGAGTTGATGATAAAAGTTTCCTTCACCACCTTGCATATTCGGGAACAAAAAACGGAGCCCATAATTTTGCGGACGCATTCCGGTTACACCCGGTCAAAGACCCACACCAACTCCAGATTCCTAAGAAGGACAAGGAGATGAGTTTCTACTTTCATTTCAGGAGAAAGACGATGTCATTTCAATTTCGAATAATCGCCGTTGCGTTCCTTCTCACACCTCTGTTCCCAAATAGCTTGAATGCCCAATTATACTCAAGCCTGGAGCAGACTCTGCCAGAATCAAATTATCCTGAGCTCGACAACTCGAATATTGTGATTGCACTCTATGCTGAGGACTTAAATGCATCCGATTTATGGATAAAAAGAAGAATTTGGCATTATAGGAATCTTGGATATACAAAAGAGGAGTATCGAGAAATTATCATAGCTGAAATAAATGATTTTGAAAATACAACTTTAATCCTCGCAATTGAAAGCGACGGAACATTTATTTGGGCAGAGAATAGCGCCTCGTCCTCCGACATTATATATATGGAAGAAGATCTCTTGGATTCCACCGAAGTTCAACTTCTGGTCAATGGTATATTTGAAACTGAAATAGCAACACTTGGTCAGCCCCCTGAATACCTTTATTCCTCTCCACATATTGCCTACTATGTAAAGTCTACTCAAACGGACCAGTATCATAAAATTTCCAATTTTGTGGATTTAGAACTACCAAGTTATTTGTCGTTAGATTATACTCGGTCAGAGATTGAACAAATTAATCTTGCTGATTATCGAGTTGAATCTCATTTGAGTAATGAAGGCCCTGAACAACTTAGGGTAGGCGAGAATGAGTGGATACAAATAATGCAGTATATCACTGATCCACTGCCAGGAAGTGAATAGAACAGCCAACTATATCAAGGGTTCGAACTTCAGTTCCAACACCATCACTTACTCCAACAGACGACGGAAAGGAATTACCCTAATATGAGAATTCTAGGACTCGTAGTCCTCTATATACTAAGTGCAAACACAGTACCAGGATACAAATATCCGAATTTCGTTAATGACCAATCTACAACAGCTCCCCTATGTGCCGTGATGACCTATGATAGATACAATGGGGACCTGATTTTACATGCGGCACTCTATCCCGATGGTCAACTTTACTGGACAAAAGGGTATTTTGACTACAAAACACCAGATGATATGTCTTGCTGTGATTCTCAAGATCAATACACCTACTCGGTTTATAAAGCTACTATTCCTCCAAATGTCGTCGAGCAGTTCAAGAGTGATATATTGGCTCTTATGCAAACCACAGACTGGGGGATACGAGTGTACAATCTCCACCCCGGTTTGCCGGTTACAGAGTTGTTATTCAATACTGGTCAACAGAGTTTATTTATGCGGTCTGGTGATGCTGCCGACCTTGGAAAGAATTTTCAAAATTGGCTTGCTGAGAATGATCCTAGCATAACCCCGGTCCCTACTCCTGTTGTTTCCGTATTTCTTCAAGACTGGTCCTTTATTGAACAGGAACTGTTCGATTTGGTCGCAGCTAATGTCAACAACGGGACTCTGTTGAATTCTGTCTTGTTTAAGACTGAGTATTCAAATGTTCCGTGACGAATCTTCTGGAATTGAAATGATAAAGTAAGCAGTTCAATTATTTTACGAAGGAGATCAACTCTCAGGACGAAGGCGAAGCACGCGACGGAGTTAATGCCAGGTAGATAGCAACAGCGAGGAATAACAGTAACACCATGAAGCCACGTCTGATCTCAGAGGACGTCTTTCCTTGTAAATAGATTCCCTACAAAATACTAGATCATCGTTCCACAATTTCCACGATGAATCGTTCATACAATATGGAGAACATTGGATTTATACTGGTCGGGGTGGCGGGACTCGAACCCGCGCCCTCACGCTCCCGAAGCGTGCGCGCTAGCCAACTGCGCCACACCCCGATACCGTATTTATCTCTCTTTTCTTCTCGACCCATGGTCAAGCCTGAAGTCATTTTCATCAAACGTCGGGTGGTCGACCACCCGGCATAAGACTCCTGCCCAAGGTTAGACTTCCTTTGTATAGAATCCCCCTGTCAGATACGGTCATCGGTGAAGAAGAAATTGAAGCTGCAACCAGGGTGCTCCGGTCCGGTTGGCTCACTATGGGCCGAGAGGTGGAGGCTTTTGAGGAGGAGTTCGCCAGAAAGCTCCATTGTAAACATGCCGTAGCCGTGGCGAATGCTTCTGTTGCGCTGGAACTTTCACTGTGGGCCTCCGGCATTGGGCCGGGGGATGAAGTTATTCTTCCTTCGATTACTTTTATTGCCTGTCTCAATGCAGTTCGACGAGCAGGTGCAACACCCGTCCTCGCCGATGTGACATCAGAGCTTGATCTCACTATCAGTCCTGAAGATATACAGAGAAAAGTTTCAGCAAAAACAAGAGCTGTCATGACCATGCCTCATTCAGGGTACTGTCCCGATATGGAAGCGATTGTAAAGATCTGTGAAGAGAATGATCTGGTATTGATTGAGGATTCCTGTCATGCCCCATTGGCTCATATAGACGGAAAGTATATCGGGACATTCGGAAAATGTGGTTGCTGGAGTTTCTTTGGGAACAAGAACATGACCACAGGTGAGGGAGGGATGATCACCACTGACGATGATGAATTGGCCGAGCAGCTTCGATTATTACGTAATCATGGTTTGACAAAACCCACTTGGAGTCGAGCACAAGGGTCTGCGGGTATGTACGATGTTGCGCGGCCAGGAACGAATGCTCGTATGGACGAGATCCGTGCGGCGATCGGCAGGGTACAGCTTTCAAAGCTTGAAGGTTTGAATCAAAAACGAAAGGTAGTTGCTGAAAACCTGCGAGTCGGGCTAAAGGATTTAAAGGGGCTCGTTGTTCCTTTCGATGCGCCTCGAGGCACTCCTGTTCATCATATTTTCGTCGTCCTCCTACCAGAAGGGATAAACAGAGACGATTTTCGTCAAGATCTGGCAGAACAAGGAATTCAGACTTCTATTCATTATATCCCGCTGGATCGTTTTGCAGAGACGCGCAGTTTGTTTGAGGGATGCGGAAGAAGCTCAGATTTGCCCGTCACTCGGGCCATTGAGAACAGGATCGTCACTCTTCCGCTGGGGCCCACGATGAGCAAAGATCAATGTCATGAGGTTGTTGAAATGGTTTCTTCATTTCTTTCCTGAAGTACGGGAGAGCATCAAGGTTGCGGGGTGAAACAACAAGGGTTGACAGAGAAATATCCTTGAGGCATCCTCTTTATGAATCATGGGAAGCGGAAGATCCTGAGGAGGAGAGCATGTTATCACGATTCATTTTATTCAGTTTTTATTCTGGCATTTTGGGGTTATCACTCTTAGAAAGCCAACGAGCAGAGGCCCAGTTTAATCTTTTCGGGCCGCCTGAAGAAATTACCCAAGCGAACAGAGATACGCAGACTGCCTATCCGATCGATATCGATCTGGATGGGGACATCGATATTGTTTCTGCAAGCAATGAAAACCTTTGCTGGTTTGAGAATCGACTTTCGGAACCAGAAGGAGACTTTCCGCGAAGGATCATTTCATCGAGGGACCCAATATCGGGACCCAGCTCCCGGTGGAGATTCTTACTTCCCGGAGATTTGGATCTTGATGGCGACGAGGATATTGTTGTCTCAACCCGGACAAGTGAGGGTTATGAAACTATTGTCTGGTTTGAAAACCGGCTCCTTGAACCTGAAGGCGATTTCGGCGTTGAGCAGAACATATTAAGTGAAGACACGATACTGAATATCAACGGCTCTGCTTTTGACATTGTTGACATGGACAATGACGGGTACTTGGATATACTTTGTCATGTGTATATATTTGGTCAACCTGCCACGTACACCTATTTCAAAAGCTCTATTCATGGTGATGGTTCTGTCGCTTTTGAACCAGTGGACTTATTCGAGGAAGAGATTTATCAATACAATGTGGTTGCAGATGATTTCGATTGGGATGGCGATGTCGACTTTATCACGCTCGGTGCACTTGAAGGGTCAGGTGGGCTGATATTCTTCGAGTATCTAAACAAAGACGTTGATGATGAAGAAATCTATCCTCGCATACTCGAGGAAGAAGAGTTTGTTCCACTTGTAAAGGCGCGTGAGTTTCACCTGGAGGCGGCAACCTACAGGACAATTCTAGACTGTGATCTCGATGGTGACGGTGATGCCGATATACTTGCCTGCGGGAATAGACATCACGATCGCATTGATTGGTTTGAGAATAAACTCAATGAACCAGTAAGTGAACTAGCTGCCCCAAGGCCTGTAGCTACAGTGCCTGGAGGGTTTTCAGCTATCTATGCGGCAGATCTTGATGGGGATAGTGATCTCGATGTTCTAGGGCTTCACAGAGATGAAGAAAGTCTTCTCTGGTTCGAAAACCGACTTAATGAAAGCTCAGCTGATTTCGCTCTGAGAGGAGTCGTGCATCGCCCCATCTACAAGTTTGGCTATACGTTTACAGGGGATATCGACGGAGATGGTGATCTGGATGTGGTTAGTGAACCTAAGGTCGGACCTGATATCTCATGGTTCGAAAACCGGATCAATGAAGGCTTCGATGACTTTGAACGCAAAGATACAAATTCATCTAGCCTTTTCAGATCCTCGTTTCCTCCTATCATAAGACCAGGAGATTTAGATCATGATGGTGATGTAGATCTTATTGCAACGTCTGGGGACCGAAATGAGGTTGTCTGGTTAGAAAATCGACTGATGGAAACTGAAGAAGATTTCTCTAATCTCCATTATATTGAAATCCCCGATGAGGTCGAGACACTTACGGATATAGAAGTTGGTGATCTCGACGGTGACAACGTTCCTGATGTCGTTCTGACTGAGAGAAATCGAAAAATGAGTTACTACTCAATCAATCGATTGGATGAACCCGATGCTGATTTTTCGCCTTTCATCCCGCTCCCTCTCACCGATCTTCTTCTAGACCAAATCCAAATCAACGACGTTGATAACGATGGAGATAACGACATCGTTGTTTTCGCGGATCAGTTTGGAAGCGTGATCCTCTATGAAAATAAGATAAATGAAGCCTCGAATGATTTTCGCTTAGTGCATGGACCCGATTATTCGGGAACAAATTCTGGTCATCCTGCCGTCGGGGACATCAATGGTGATCTTAAGGCGGACGTCATTTTACCTGAAAGAAGAGGCGCCATCAGATGGAGAGAATTCCCCTCTAATGTCGGGAACGCAGAACCCCGAATCGGAGTTATTTCCAATGATCTTGTGACTTCCAGAAGTAGCCTTCGTCGAAGAGTACACACAATTGATCTTGATGGAGATGGTGATAAAGATGTGATTGCAGGAGAATATCTTGGTGATGTTACTCAACCTGCAACGATATTGAGTTGGTATGAAAACCTGTCTCACAATGACTCCACCAGCTTTTCTGAGCAGCGTATCATCAATGATCAAGCCCCAAGGGTTCTTTCCATCGACAGTGAAGATATAGACGGCGATGGAGACATCGATCTGATCGTCTCTACAGAGTTAGACAGCAAAATCTTCTGGCACGAGAATAGACTCAATGAGACAACGAATGACTTTTCACCCGCACATGCTATCGACTATCAACTAATTAATCCTGTCAGTACTGGAATCGCAGACCTTAACAGCGACGGCCGACCTGATGTCTATGCGATGGAAAATCTGTCATCTGTGATCTGGTATCCTAACAATGGGAATGGGTTCCGTTTTCTTGAGGATCCAGGCTGGCAGTTTGTCTCGCCGCCAACTCTTTCAACGCCAGACGCTTCTTTTGAAGAAGATGAGAAAGCTCTCACTATTACTACAAAGACAAATGTGAAAGACTTTGGCTTCTGGGACTCTCCTTTGACAGAAGTGGACCCAAACCCGAATCAGGACAAGCTTTTAACAGCGACCTGGCAGACTAGAACAAAAGTTGATCCTCCCCGTTACGTGCCTAATGTAAATATGCGTGCTTCAACAGAAGACTTCTCTCGGAGCGACATCATTGTCACAACCTCTACAGGTACCGGCCTCTTCTCCCCAAGGCACTACACTACAGAGTACACCCAATTAATCGGACAACCCGCAGGGGTCGACAATTATCGCTTTGCCTTTGAAGTGCTGAATGTCTTTCCGGACGATGCATTGAATGCAGAGATCCTCCTGAGCTCATTACAATTTGAACAACAGGACCTGGCGAGTCTTGGTGCTGGGACCATACTCTTGAATCAGGACTTCGTTGCAACTCATGGAACAAACTTTGGTTGGACAGCCTTCACTCCCATCACGGGCACACTGACAGTGCCCGAAGAGTATTCAGATTCCAACGGGCTTTCAATCAGGGGACTTGTTCCAAGCCAGGTACCCAACCCCTTCCTGCCTGACTTCATCTTTGGAAACTGGAATTACAATTCAAATATTATTCTCAAAGAGGGTCGCGTTTATCAGGTTCGGTTTGTTGTGACAAGTGACGTGGCTGTAAATCGGCGAGCCACTCTGCCTGCATTCAGGCTGAGAGTAAATACTTCATCGCTGATGTCCTCCAATCTTGTAAACATCGAGTCAGTGAATCCCACGGCGAATGTTCCTGTGAATGGAGAAGAGAAAGTCTATGACCTATGGTTCACGGTAGACAAGCGTATATCCGGTGATACCTTAAACCTGGCCTTTGACTACCTTTATGTTAATAAAGGCACGATTGACCCTGACGATCCGTACGCTTCAATTAGTTTAAATAGAATTCAGGTGAATGAATATACGCCATAATTAATCGTCTGAAAGTTTAAGCACCGCCATAAAGGCTGCTTGAGGGATCTCGACTTTGCCGAAGGTACGCATTTTCTTCTTACCTTCTTTCTGCTTTTCCAGAAGTTTACGCTTACGGGAGATGTCACCACCGTAACATTTTGCCGTAACGTCTTTCCGGAGTGCAGCAACGGTTTCACGTGCGATAATCTTACCACCGATGGCTGCCTGTATAGGTACCTTGAATTGTTGGCGCGGAACGATTTCCTGGAGTTTCTTGCAGAGCAGGCGACCCTTGTATTCGGCATCATCGCGATGCACGATAATAGAGAGAGCATCTACCGGTTCTGCATTTACCATGATATCAACTTTGACCAGTTTTCCAGGTCTTCTTCCGATGATCTCGTAGTCAAAGCTTGAGTAACCTTGTGTTACAGACTTTAGTCGATCATGAAAATCACTGACAATCTCACTAAGAGGAAATTCATACTCAAGCATGACTCTCTCGGTTGAAATGAAGTCCATCGCCTTCTGGACTCCTTTCTTAGACTGACATAGGGTCAGAACGTTACCGAGGTAATCTTTGGGAAAAAAGAGACGTGATACCACATAAGGCTCTTCGATTCGTTCAATATTCTGCGGGTTCGGTAGCTTTGAGGGGTTATCGACGGTGATTTCTGAACCATCAGTTTTATAGACATTGTAGATAACTGAAGGAGCCGTGCAGAGAATGTTCTGATTATACTCTCTGTCGAGACGTTCCAGGGTGATTTCCATATGAAGAAGGCCCAGGAACCCACACCGGAAACCGAATCCGAGTGCATCAGATGTTTCTGGCTCCACGAAGAATGCTGAGTCATTCAGTTTGAGTTTTTCAACAGCATCTTTGAGGGAATCATAATCGTCGGCATTTACGGGATAGACGCCTGCAAAGACCACCGGTTTCACTTCTTTATATCCGGGCAGTGCTTTTTCAGCCGCTTTTTTGGGGTGCGTGACCGTATCACCGACATGGACCTCTGCGAGATCTCTCATGCCAGTAATAATATATCCAACCTCACCGCACTCTAAAGCAGGTACTGGAGCTTGAGCGGGTGTAAGAATGCCGATTTCGAGTACCTCATAATCTACGCCGCTCTTCATGAAGCGGACTTTGTCCCCTTTTTTAATACTGCCATCAACGACTCTGATATAGGCAACGACTCCGCGATACTTATCATAGGTTGCATCGAAGATCAGGCAGCGAAGCGGAGCCTCATTATTGATTGGCGGTGGGGGAATCCTCTTCACGACTTCATTCAGCAACCTGTTACAGTTCTCACCAGATTTTGCTGAAACGGGTATTGCTTCATCTCCATCGAGTCCAACGGATTCGCTAATCTGGCGCCTCGCTTCTTCTACGTCGGAAGCAGGAAGATCAATCTTGTTAATGACGGGGACAATTTCCAGATCGTTCTCAAGAGCGAGATAAACATTGGCGATCGTCTGCGCTTCGACCCCCTGGGTGGCGTCAACGATCAGGAGGGCGCCTTCGCAGGCGGCAAGAGATCGGGACACTTCATAGGAGAAGTCAACGTGCCCGGGTGTGTCGATCAGGTTGAGCTGATAGATTTCGCCATCGTCGGCCTTGTGGTAGAGGCGGACAGCCTGGGCTTTAATTGTAATGCCGCGCTCTCTCTCCAGGTCCATCGAGTCGAGAACCTGGTCTTTCATCTCACGCTGAGTGAGAGTTCCCGTCATTTCCAGCAGGCGATCGGCGAGAGTAGACTTACCGTGGTCGATGTGAGCGATAATGCAGAAGTTACGTATTTTTGGATCGGACAATGCCAATTCCTCGTTTTTGAACTTTGCCCGCGAGAGACTTGCTCTCGGCGGGAGCGGAAATGTGTAGAATTGGCTGCCTCAAGTCAAAGGGGAAAAAGGGATTGAACCAGATTGCTTCCAGCCGAAAGATTGAATAATAAGCTTGGGAACGTAGTATGAACGGTAGTCTTATCCCGAACGAAGGAGAAACCGGTTCATGGGTGTAGTAGAAGTTCTTCTCATATTGATCGTCTTGCTAATAGGATTGGCAGCAGTGATCGGGCTGTTTGTCTGGTCTATTTACAATAAACTTGTCCGTGTGCGAAACACCGTTGAGAATGCCTGGGCTCAGATTGATGTCCAGTTAAAGCGGCGCTATGACTTGATCCCAAATCTTGTGGAAACGGCTAAAGGTTACATGAAGCACGAGCGTGAAACCCTGGAAGCCGTGATCAAGGCCCGTCAGGTTGCCATTGATGCCAGCTCCGTTAAAGACCAGATTGATGCGGAGAATGCGCTGACCAGCTCTCTTCGAAGCCTCATGATGCTGACAGAAAACTATCCGGACCTTAAGGCAAACGAGAACATGCTCTCGATTCAGGAAGAGCTCACATCAACAGAGAATAAGATCGGTTATGCACGTCAGCATTATAATGATAGCGTGCTTCGTTACAATAACCAACGTCAGGAGTTTCCGGCTAACATTGTAGCAGGCTCCTTCAATTTCGAAGAGGAACCCTACTTTGAAGTTACAGATGAAACGCAGCGTGAAGCACCAAAGGTAAGCTTCTAAGACTTACAGAACCTGAGTTTTGCTCGAAACCGGGCATCCCAGGTTGGATAAACGAAGGAAATTGGTTCTATGGGTAAAGAAACGAAAGAGGCGGCTAAACCTCAGAACAAGGCCAGGAATGGTCTGTCTCGCTATGAAAGATATCAGCTCGCCAGCCATAAAGATCGTCCCCGCACCTCGGATTATATCGAAAACCTGATTACAGAGTTTGTTGAGCTGGCAGGTGATCGAAGCTTTCGAGATGACCCAGCGGTAATTTGTGGCATGGGTCGCTTCCTGGGCAATCCAGTAGCTGTGGTTGGCCAGGAAATGGGTAAAGAAGCGAGGGAACGTCATCGTCGGAATTACGGGATGATGCACCCTGAAGGCTATCGAAAGGCCTTGCGTGTGATGCAGATGGCCAGCCGATTCGGGATGCCCGTTTTGATCTTCATTGATACCAAAGGGGCTTTCCCCGGAGCTGGAGCCGAAGAACGCGGTCAGGCCGAGGCCATCGCCCGGAATATTCGGGAGATGTTCAACCTGAAGGTTCCTGTCATTGTGACAATTATCGGAGCTGGTGCCAGTGGGGGAGCTTTAGGTATCGGACTTGGTGATAAGGTCCTCATGATGGAAAACGCCTGGTACAATGTCATCAGTCCAGAGGGATGCGCAGCTATTCTATACAAAGATGCCTCACTTGCTGAAAAGGCAGCCGACCAGCTGAAATTAACAGCAGAAGATGTCTATAAGCTTGGGATTGTTGATGACATCGTCAAAGAGCCGAACGGCGGCGCCCATGAAGATCAGGAAAGTACCTACAAGAGTCTGGCGAAATCGCTCGATAAGAACTTGAAAGTACTCAAAGCTCTTTCAACAGAAGAGCTCATCAGTAAGAGATTTGATAAGTACCGAACAATGGGAGTTTTCGAAGAAGTATCTTCCTGATTTTTATATAACGAAACACCTGTGAAAGAACCATAAAATGGATTTAATCTTTCGGAATGGCTCGATTATCTCAGATGGTCTTCAGTTTAACGGAGACCTGGGTGTCAAAGATGGCGTCGTTAAAGCTATCGGAGATCTGACTGGACTCACTGGCAAAGAAGAGGTTGACTGTAAGGGTAAAACACTTCTCCCAGGATGTGTGGACCTTGGGCTGAACCTTTATGAGGGGGGTGAGTCCGATCCTCCCTCTGAAATGACACTTCAACAATCAAGCTTCGAAGCCCTGAATGGGGGTGTCACGACTCTTATATCAACTCTCCCTCTCAGCAAACCGGAAGTGGATGTCAAAGAATATATCAAGGAATGCGCTGACACTTCAGCACTCTTGACCGACTTTGGGTATCATCTGCTGATAGAAGAGTGGAGTGAACTTCTTCCGTCTATCTGTCGAGATGCAATAGCGGCGGGCGTTCCATCCATGTGGATTCCCAGGAAAGGTCTGAGTTCACCGTCTCCCAGTCCTTCTCTTATCTACCAGCTACTCGAGTTTCTACCAAAAGATTGCCTCCTTATTACATCTCCATTCGAGGCGATCATGGGAGAAGCCTTAAAGAAGAGCTATACATCAACAGGCAAGAAAGATGAAGAAAGCTGGCGGATGCTGTGTCCTGAAAGAATGGGCAGCTCTTTTATCGATGCGATGGGAAGAGTTGTTGCTGCGTCCCGCGCCCGCGTTCTCATCCATGGTGTACCAGACTCTGAGTCACTGAAAGCATTACTGGAAAAACGCCAACTGACCGGCAGGTTGTACGGAAGTGCAACAATCCCACAGTTGACTTTCCAGGAAGGTCAGGCTCAGCCACATACTTGGCCTCCGGTCCCGACCAAAACCAATCAGCAGGCAATCTATGCAGCGCTTGAGGACGGGTTGCTAAGTATTATTTCATCCGACCACAAACCCCGCCATCCAAAAGAAAGTTATAGCCTGGGAGATGAGGGGGCTCTCCCAACGGTAGGGACGGCAACACTCAGCGCCTTTCTGCCAGCCCTACATACTGAAGGAGTCTCGAAGTGGCGTCTATCGCTTCCCATGCTGACACTATGTGCCGCGGCAGACCCAGCAAAGCTCGCAGGGATCTATCCACGAAAAGGAAGCCTGCAGCTAGGATCTGATGCAGATGTTGTCATATTTGATCCTGAAAAGGAATCCCAAAAATCCGCGCCGGAGGCAGATGCGACTGCCAAGGTGGACTTCCTCGACCCCCTTGCCCACTCTAAACTTCTCGGTAATGTAGAGTCTGTCTATATCAGAGGGAAGCTGAAACTTCAGGAAGGTAGAATCGCAGGCAATGCTGACGGTAAATTCCTCAGTCGAAAGCTATCACTCAAATAGTTTCAGAGTGCTTACCTAAAGCAATATCCGAATAGAAGGTGAGTGAGAGTGGTGCATTCAGTAGTCTGAAAACAGAGGAATAGTGATGTTGTATCAAGGCTTTCGGGATGCTGTAAGGAGTGCTCGTAGCCAGCTTGTATTGGTCAGGGATTGTTGCAGACACTCTAGACATTCTCGTCAGTCTCGCTTCTCAGGCGCTTAGCTTCACGAATTGCTATCTGTTCGCGCTTTATTTGTGTTATGACCCAGCTTAATGTCGCTGCTTCGTTCTTTTTAGCTAATTGAAATGATCTCTTTACCATTTCAAACTCATAGTGACGCGCGATCATTGAAAGCTGATCGATGATCAGATTATTCAATTTCATCGAGAAAGTGTTGAGGTATAGATCTACAACCTTCTCTGTCTTTGATTTCTCTTTTTCCTCGATCTCATCCTCCGTCTCCTGGGAAATGGCATATTTGGGCGGGAAAGGGTCTGACGGACGGAATAGATTCGATTTCTCTGCATAGACATCTACATAAGACACAGGTGTCTCCAGTGGTGTAATGATTTGGAGAAGGGCAGTCTCCTCTTCATTGTCAGGGATAAAAGCTCTTAAGACACCTGTCTTTCGACATGCTTTAATCGCTTTGACGATCTTTTTCATATCCAGGCCAGTTCGAACAATCATTTCTCCCATCGAAATTTCAACTAGTCCAGGTTTATCCCCATGCTGCTCTTCGTCCAGCTCCATGACAGACTTGAAGAAAAGCCAGGCCCACGCACATTTCCCTTTTTCTGTGAGGTGCGTTGGCAGCCCAGAGAATTCAATCCATTTGGGCGATTTGTTTTGATAGGTTTGATGCATCTTGTATATACTCTCTGATTTAAAAAGAAGCTAATTTAGAGCCCGGGCGCTGACAAACACTATTTTGAACAACATCTGATACTCTGTGACGCTCTACTTGACCTGTGCTCGCTGTTGAATCTCTATGTTCCTAAAATCTCTTGGCGGTAATTTCCATATGGACTCTCAAGACCTCGAATTACTCATATTGAGTGGCCCTCCACTCTCTCGATCCCATGGAACAGGTAGTCAGATGACCTTTCTTCTCGATGGGTTTACGGGGCATTATCATCATCTTTATTGGGAGAGCACCGTTCATGGGTTGAGTGAAGACCCTTCTCATTCCGATATTCTTGAGGATATTGTTTTCCGCTGGCCGATACGTGGAAAACAGTTAAGTTCGCGATTACTCTCGAAACTTGGCTTGTCCTGGTGGAAAAATGATCGCGTTAACAAGGGGTGGCTGAAGCCAATCCTCAAAAAGCGTCGGATCAATCCCGATCTGATTTACTGTATCATTGCCTCCGAACAGGAAGCAAAAAGAGCCTGCTCCCTTGTGAGTCAGTTTCGGAAACCCTATGTTGTACACCTCATGGATCTGCAGACTGTGGAAGGAATCAACCCTCAGACAATGCCAGGCTGGAAGCAGCTTCTCAGCCGGGCTGACCATGTCTTTGCTTTGAGCACTTCTCTCGCTCGAGAAGCCCGCCGGGGTGGGGCTAGAGATGTTGAAATCCTTAATTTTGGTAGAGCATATACACCTCTGAAAGCAAGTTATCCCGGTGAAGGCCAGCCTCTCAAAGTCGTGATGGTAGGCAGCTTGCAATATACAGATGGTCTGGAGCTCCTTGCTGAATCATGGGATGATGTTAAGGACTGCTTCCCAGGTGTAGAGCTGCACTATTGTGGAAGAGAAGATATGGTTCGGTTTTTACCTGATAGGCTTCGTTCAGAAGTTAACTATCGTGGTTTTTTTCAGGACTCGAAAGACTTAGATAAAGCAACAGCTGGCTGTCACCTTGCCTACCTGCCCGGCCCATCAAAACTGCCCGAAGAAGACTGCTACAGCAGCTATTCCATACCTTCACGGCTGACTGACTATCTAATGCTGGGATTACCTGTGGTTGCCAATGTCAAGAGCGAGTCTGCAACGGGTCTGTTCTTGAATTCAGTAGAAAGTGCAGGGGTTAAGCTCTTGAGGAAGGATCAAACAATTCCAGAGTTGTTTCATGATATTCTAAGTTCAAGAGAGGACTGGGAAAAAGGAAGTCAAAGGAATCGTGAATTTGCTCTGGAACACCTGGATATACAAGGTATACGTGAGCGTCTCTTTCAGAGCTTTCGAGAAGTCATTAGAGAGGGTTAAATCAGGCTGTATTCACTCATTGACTGGCTCTGCCACGGTTTGGCGCATTGTTCTGCCTCTGTCCCGGTGGCAGGCGATTCATGTTTGATCCTGGACCAAACAGACTTCCTCTTGGGGGAGCCCCACGAGGTCCTAAATCGGGAGGTCCAATCGTACTTTTCCAGACGAAAAGATCGCTGGTAAATTGAGAATTCGCATATTGATCGGGATACTGCTGTTGAATGAACAATTCAAGCCGCGGCGATTCAAAATGTCTTGCCGCATAGAGCAAAGCAACATGGGCCATCGCTTCTTCGAATGTAAAGCTGGACCCTTCGCTCAAAATACTCTCATGGACAAGGCGGGTGACCTGCCTCGCAGGAACTTGCGATAATCCTGCCTTTTGCACTAAATCCTGATTTAGTTTACTGACTATCTGTATAACCCTAAGCAGGGCAGGGCCCTCTTCGGCCACGAACTTACTCCCCTCTGTTTCCGCACCCATTCTCTGGTTCACAAGGTTAACAGCCTGATCCCAACTCATGTTGGACGCCAATGTGGAGAAATTCAGGTTCCACTCTGCCGTGTCAAATGCGACTCCATTTTCAGGAAGGGAAAGTTCAGGGAGAGCTGGAAGTTGTATAGCAGGCAGAGCTGGTAATGACGATATCTGTCCATTCTCATCTGTTTTCGGTGGAGAAATAACAACCGTCTGGTCAGCCTTAACAGTTTCCTGGGAAGAAACAGTCGATTCCGAGGTGCTAGTCGCGATTGAGGTGCTCGAAGATGTTCTCGAACCATTTCGCATCAGAGCTATACTGATAAGAACACCAATGACCATGAAAGCGACCACAGCTATAAAGATGGGAATACCGCGCCTCTTTGTGCTCTTGACGCTGATGCTACCTGTGGGAACGACTGTGGCAGGTGTGAATTCCTCTCCTTTGAGGTATCTTAGGGTTCTGTCTATCGCTTCGATCAGTTCGCCCCAGGATTGATGACGGTTTCCAGGGTCTTTGCTTGTCATTTTCTCAATGAGTGCACCAACAGCGCCCCCTGCCTGTTCCTTAAGGCTGTCTGGAATAGGCAAAGGTTCATTTACATGCTTCATCAAGACATCAAAAGGTGTTGTTGATTCAAATGGTCGTCGGCCAGTCAGCAGCGTAAATAATGTACAACCCATCGAGTATATATCGGACCGCGCATCCACTCCTTTTCCAAGAGCCTGCTCTGGTGCCATATAGTTGGGTGTACCAATGACGGAGCCCGAGTTTGTAAGATTTAAATCAACGTCAAGACGTTTCGCGAGTCCGAAGTCCATGACCTTGATGCCACCATCTTTAGTTCTGAAAAGGTTCGATGGTTTGATATCACGATGAACAATATTCTTTTCAGCTGCGTAGGCGAGCCCTTCTGCGGCACTTCGCACAACATCGAGGGCTTCTTCCTCTGAAAGAAAGCCTTTTCGGCGAAGTCTCTCTCCAAGGTCTTCTCCCTCAACATACTCAAGAACGATATAAGGCCAGGGTCCCGTGCTCTCAAAGGCATATACGGCCACAATGTTTTGATGGTTAAGTCTGGCAGACGCTTTCGCCTCAGACTTCAATCTCTCGAGACTCGTGGCGTTTTCTGCAATCTCAGGGGCGATAATCTTCAGAGCTACAGGTCGATCTAACTCTTCGTCATGAGCTTTATAGACAAGCCCCATTCCACCACGACCAAGAAGCTTCTCCAGCTCGAACTTGCCGAGTTTTTTCGGAGTCTCCCCCTTGAAGAATGCACTGGGTGACCCTTTAATCCCGGAGTCCTTCATGGGTAGGGGTTTCTGGTCGTCCCCTAACATAACCGTGGGGTTCGTCGCCGGCGTATGCTGCTCCTGATCCGGTTCAGCTTTTTCTTTGTCTGCTGAGTTTTTTTCCACAACCTGACTCGATATCTAATATTCAAGAGGATCATAAGGAACAAACACGTCAGGTCAAACAAGAAGAATAGATAAACGCTCTTCAGTTGGGGGAAAGTCCCATCATTTGAATCATCCGGCCTGCTTGACCCAGTGAAACTCGAAAACAGAGAATGCTCCTGACAAAATCCACCTTGGGAGTCGGAAAAATTGATGCGAAATGCAAAGCCTCAAGTCAGTATCAAGTACTGTACAGGGTGCAAATGGCTCCTGCGAGCAGCCTGGCTTGCCCAGGAACTTCTCTCAACCTTCGAGAACAGACTCGAAAAAGTCGAACTCATTCCTGGCGAAGGGGGGATATTCGAAATTCAAGTGGATCGTGAGGTCATCTGGAACCGAAAAACAGATGGAGGCTTCCCGCAGGCAGCAGAATTAAAGAGACGCGTTCGAGATCTTTGTTTCCCGAAGGAAGACCTTGGACATAGTGACCAGGCACCCTGACCTTTTTCCCGATTAAGGAAACAATCCACGCATCTGTTTCTCGATTCCAACATTATGGATGCCTATACAGAGAGCCGCCGTTCTCATATCCATTCCTCGTGATTTGGCGTAGCTTGTTGTTCCCATAAAGGCGCGGCGTATCAATTGTTGTAGCCTGTTGTCTACTTCCTCTGCGGTCCAGAAATACATCTGGATCGCCTGTACCCACTCAAAATAGGAGACAATAACGCCGCCAGCGTTACAGAGGATGTCAGGAATAACGAAAATGTCCTCCTTCGCTTCACGAAGAAAAAAGTCCGCATCTTCGGTACAGGGACCGTTTGCTGCCTCTGCAAAGATCTTACACTTCAGGTTTTTTGCCATTTCTCCTGTAACCTGGAGTTCAAGAGCTGCGGGGATGACGATATCGCACTGGACGGCAAAAAACTCCTCTTTAGAAACCTTTTCCTCATCGATCCCCGCGTATCCTTTGAGAAGCCTGTTCTTCTCGGTGTATTGCAACACATCGGGTATGTCGAACCCGGAAGGGCGGAGATAATGCCCACTTGCATCGGCAAGCCCTATAACCTTGGTGCCACGCTCGTGCAAGCCAGCCGCTGTAACCGAACCTACGTTACCAAATCCCTGGATAATCGCGGTAGACTCTGAAAGTTTAACCCCAGTCTGCTTAACAGATTCTTCTATACAGTAGATGACACCATTACCTGTGGCTTCACGTCTTCCGAGAGTGCCGTACACAGCTACCGGTTTACCGGTGATGATCTGAGGACAGTTTGCCCCTGTTGTCATCGAATAGGTATCGTAGATCCACGCCATCACCTGTTCATCCGTTCCCATGTCCGGTGCCATGACGTCGGTGTTGGGTCCAATGAAGGGAAGGATTTCCTGTGTGAAACGACGTGTGAGTCGTTCAAGCTCACTCGGCTTCAGTTTAGTCGGGTCGCAATTCACCCCACCCTTGGCACCACCGAAGGGGAGATTCAGCAGGCCGCACTTCCATGACATCAACATGGCCAAAGCCGTTACTTCTCCCACATCCACTTTTGGACTGAAGCGGAGGCCACCCTTGCCAGGCCCAGCAGTTAGCGAATGCTGTACACGTATCCCCGTAAACATCTCTGTTCGTCCATCTTCCATCCCCGTGGGAATACTGACGATGACTGTTCTTTTTGGCAGTGTCAGCCTTTGAATAATACCTTCATTCAAATCAACCAGCTCTTTCACTGAGTTGAGCTGTCGAAGTGACTGTTGGTAGAACGCTGATTCCTGTAACATAAAAAGTCCGATCGAGAAGAAAGTTCGTGCAGTGACTTTGCTGAGTAAAATTTGGACCGTGGCTGAGCGTCAAATCTAAAGAGAAAAAGATCACAAACTTCTCGAGAACTTATCTCTCAAACAGAGGAAAACTCGTTGCACCAAATCTCTTCCAGGTCTTTTTTGCAGATATTAGATTTCAGGAGAAAGCGTTGAAAGTTCTCGTAACAGGCAGCAGCGGACTCATCGGCTCAGAAGCCGTATTACATTATGACCGACAGGGAGATCAGGTTCTAGGCATCGATAATAACATGCGGGCATCCTTCTTCGGTCCCGAAGGCGATACAACCTGGAATTTAAACCGGATCAAGAAGGCGAGCAAAAACTTTTCGCCTCACGCGATAGACATCAGGGATCGCGAAGAAATTTTTTCTTTCTTCAAAGAAAATTCCCCCGAGTTTATCATTCATTGTGCTGCACAACCCTCCCATGATAAGGCACGAGATATTCCAGTTCTCGATTTCGAAGTGAACGCACTCGGGACTCTCAATCTACTTGAGGCCATGCGCTTATATGCTCCAGAAGCGGTTTTTGTTCATCTGAGTACCAATAAAGTGTACGGAGACGCCCCAAACGAACTCCCCCTTAAAGAAGAAGAGACCCGGTGGGAGTACGCACGTGAAGAGAACTTCAATGGTATTAATGAAGAACTTCGCATAGACCGCTCAACTCATTCATTGATGGGTGCTTCCAAGTTATCGGCAGACATTATGGCTCAAGAGTACGGGCGATACTATGGACTTCATGTTGGTGTCTTTCGTGGAGGCTGTCTCACAGGTCCTTCCCATAGTGGGGTTCAACTCCATGGCTTTCTGAATTATCTTGTTCGCGTGGGAGTCCGAGCTGGGAAGTATAACATTTTCGGATATAAGGGAAAGCAAGTCCGCGACAATATACACAGCGCCGATGTGATCGCCGCCTTTGATGCTTTTCGTCAGAACCCTCAACCAGGAGAAGTCTATAACCTGGGCGGAGGACGAGAAAACTCTGTCTCTATTCTCGAGGCTATCTCAATGGTAGAAGAACTGACAGGAAACAAGATCGAAACAACCTATGTCGATGAAAACCGCATTGGGGATCATATCTGTTATATCTCAGATATGACCAAATTTAAGACTCACTATCCGCAATGGAAGTTAAGGCGCTCTCTACACGATATACTTGAGGAAATGGTGCGGCAAACGATCGAACTCGAGTCGAAGAACTAGATTGGTTGCCAAGAGTAGTATCCGAATAGAGGGTGACTGGGAGTGCCCCATTTAATACCCTGAAAACCTGGGAATAGTCGTGCTATATAGAGGGTTTGGGGATGCCAATGGAAGTGCCTGCAGTCAGCTTGTATCGGACAGGGTATTTTGCAGGCACTCTAACCAGAAAACGAAAAATCGACCGAAGAAAACTCCGGTCGATCGTTCTATCTTATCTGGCAAGCTGGTTTTGTGAAGTTTATTTTCCAGCTGCTTTGGTCAAAAGCTGATTAAGTCTATCAACCATGGCACGAGGGTCGAACAGCAGGCCTGCACCCAACAATGCGTTGTCCATGAGTTGATCAACGAGCGACTTCGCAAAGTCTTCCTGATCTCCCTTCAGGTTGTTAAGTTGAATAATCAATGGGTGGGAAGGATTCACCTCGAGTGTTAGCCCTGCGCCACTGAAACTCTCGGCGTTTTGATTGGTCTGGTGAAGAAGCCTTTGCATAGAGGCCGTCATGTGGCCATCGGTAACGACAGCAGCAGGGTTTTTGACCAATCTCTTACTGACGCGTACACTACCAACTTTGTCGCCCAGGTGACTTTTGATCCATCCACAAAGCTCTTCGGCAACTGAATCTTCAAGGGCCTCTTCAGACTTGTCTATCTCGGGGAGATCCAGGTCGCCGCGATCCGCAGACTTGATTTCTTTCTCTTCGAAGGTCTTCAGGTTATCGAAAACAAAGTCGTCGATCTGGTCATAGGTATAGATCACTTCATAATCGCGAGCCTGGAGTGCTTCTACGTAAGGTCCTGCCTCAATCGCTGCACGCGATGCGCCATTGATATAATAGATATCTTTCTGGCCATCCACCATGCGATCGATGTACTCCTGGAGACTGATCGTTTTACCTTTTTCCGTCTTCGACGTCTCAAAGCGAAGAAGCTTGGCCAATGCATCACGATGTTCAAAATCTGTGATGGCGCCTTCCTTTAGAAAACGACCAAACGTGTCATAAAACTTCTGATATTTCTCAGCGTCTTTCTTTGCTTCTTCACCGAAGAACTTGAGCAGCCTGTTTGTGATAACACGACCGATCTTGCGAATCAGTGCGCTGTCCTGCATGGACTCACGAGAGATATTCAGCGGTATATCATCACTGTCAATCACGCCTCGGGCAAATCGCAACCACTCGGGGAGAAGATTCTCTGGATGCTTTTCGATGAGAACCTTGCGACAGTATAGATCAACGCCAGGCTCCATCTTTCCGAAGCCCATGCTCTCCATATTTGTTTGAGGTACAAACAGTAGAGCTTTGATGGAGAGAGGGGCATCTGCTGAGAAATGTAATCTATACTGAGGCTCATCAAATGCATTGGCGATGAATCGATAGAACTCGGTGTATTCTTCTTCTTTAATGTCTGATTTGCTGCGTGTCCAGATAGCATCAATTGTGTTTGCTTTTTCACCGGCAACATCTACTGGGAAGGGAACAAAGCTTGAGAAGCGTTTGATCACATCTTTAACGGTCGCATCCTTGGCGAATTCTTTCGCCTCTTCTTTCAGATGAAGAGTGATCTTAGTTCCGCGCTCTGCGCTTTCTGATGGAGAGATGGTGTATTCGCCCGTACCTTCACTCTCCCATTTCCACCCTTTAGAATCCTGGTGGAACGACTTTGTTTCAACGACAACTCTGTCAGCGCCCATAAACGCACTATAGAACCCCACGCCAAACTGGCCGATCAGGTTCGGGGAAGCGTTGCCTTCTTTCGCTGCTTCCAGTGCTTTCGACATGAACTGCTTGGTGCCGGAGTGGGCGATCGTTCCCAGGTTCTCGGAGAGCTCGTCCCGAGTCATGCCGATACCATTATCTTTGATGGTGAAGAGATTCTTCTCTTCATCGAGTTCGATGCTGATTTTCAGCTCATCGTCTTTGCCCGGGAGTTCGGGATTGACGAGAAACTGGTGGCGAACTTTCTCAAGGGCGTCAGCGGCGTTGGAGACCAGCTCGCGGACGAAAATCTCTTTATTCGTGTAGAGAGAATTGATAACAATGTCGAGTAGCTGTTTAATCTCTGCCTGAAAGGCATGAGTCTCGACACCGGCTTGTTCTTTCTCTGTTGTTTCCATAGGGCACACCTCAATCATTTGAATCACAGTTAAGAGAGGGAGAGTGCAAAGTGAGGACCAGTTTGGGGGATTCGAACTGAGTAGGGTTGCTACGTGTTCTCTGCTTTCCGGAAGGGTTAATCCCACCAAACGTAGTAAGGTTTGATGTTGCCGGTCTCTCCATCGCTCCTCTGGAGCGATTGGCTTTGGAGGCTCGCGGACCCGGGGCTGCGCGCAAGGCGCTGACCCCGGGCTACTCGCTTTGACCCCTCTGGGGTCTTAAGATTATGTCATTTGCCGAAATGTCTGGGAAGGTCGGTGTCTATCGGAGCCAATGACCTCCGGTAGGCTTTGCGAATGCTCACCAACCAAGAAGCTGCTGTTTCGAAGACGCTCTGCGCCTTCTCTGGCAATCTTTAGAGGCTATGTCTCATCTCGTAACCATGTTCACTCTTTTGGCAGAAAGAGCTTCTAACTATTGCATTCAGCGATAGTTAGAAGCCTTCATTACCGGATAAAGTTCAACAGATCCTGTTTGGTTTTCTTGCCGCTTGTCTTCTTGATCACTTTACCAGACGGATCCATGATCATATAAGTTGGAACGCGGATTACACTGTGCTGGCGCGCAAACGACTCTTCTTCACGCACGTTCAGCATCCCCAGAATATAGTCGTTTGTGTTTCCCACAAAATCACCCGAGTTCGATAGGTTTGCGAGCTCATTCTTGGAAAACTCAATGCGATCAGAGTATATAAAGAGAAAAAGATTCTTGTTCGTCGTCTGGGCTTCAGCAAAGGCGCGATTATGATCGAGGAATGTATTCGAACGATCCTGTGCCACCTCAGGAGTTGCTTCGCCCGAAGAGGGAACCAGCGGAAATGCGAAAACCTTTTCGTTCAAGGTTCGATAATCGTTTGCAAAGCGTCCTCCAGAAATAAAGACGGCACGGCGTTTGGGATCGAGAGCCGCCGAGGAGTAACTGCGGGCCGTAATGCTTGTGGCAACCTGCCCCCAGGGTGATATACCTTGCGATGTCAACTTACTGAACTGAATCGCTCGAATCATTGAATCTTTTCCCTCTGGTGATCGACCACAAAACATGAAGAGCCAATCGTCTGCGGCACATGCAGAGGCAAGTTCTACGGGGTAGGCAAGCCTCATAGGACTGACCCGCCACGGAGTCAGTTGGCCGTTCTCAAGTACTTCGGTAACATAGACTTTATTCGTAACCGATGTTACCTCTGCAGATGTCCTTCCACCAAGCGTATAGATCGAACCATTGTGGAAATAGGCCGAGTGGTTTGTCAGCGGGGTAGGGAGCTTCGACGTTATTGACCAGTTTCCTACATCTCCGGTTCCAAGGATCGGTGCAAAGCATACGAGGTCCATCGGATGGGAAGAGGCATCTGACGTTCCGCCGATTGCATAAAGATAGCGACCGTCAGTAGCGGCTGCTGCTCCCATTCCATTGTCCCCATTCCACCTTGAGGAGCGTTTCCATTCTCCAATTCGACCTTGTGGATCTACGCGCGCATAGACGGCGCTATTGTTTGGCGCATGATTGTAATTGCTTCCTGGGTCGGCAGCGCCGGGAATGTCGCTTACTTCCTGTCCGCCGACGATGTAAAAATACTGATCGAGTACCATCACGTTATTACCGATGTAGATCAAGTTAATGGGCAGCGGCTTGTTCTTGAACCACGGCTGCAGGGTATGATCATCGTTAATTTTAGCCGAGATGATCTCGTTGGTGAATCCAGAGGGCATCGGTTCGTCGCCGCTGATGATGTGAAGATAGTCGCCAACAACGACGCTTCCGTGAAGGTTACGCGGCATCGGGAGTGATTGAACTTGCTGAGCGCCAACGGTTTGCTGTGCTTGCGCTGACACTGGCAAGAGGCTGGAAGCAAGCGCGGTTGCGATGACTCCGAGAGTTACACCTTTAAGCCTCTTTCCCCATCCTTTCGTGGTACAGTTTCGTGTGAGAGTTTTCATTGTTTTGTCTTTCCCTGTCTGGTTCTTCTACGTCTCCATGCGATTGGGGTGGTAATCGCACGTAATGAATAATAAAGTTATTATTTCGGACAGGAAATTGTCAATTCTTTTGGGCGAGAAAATGTTGTAACGGGAAATAAATCAGCGCTCTTTGAAGGGTATAAAGGCTCCCTCAACAGCAAACTGTACCTTATTTCGGTCAGGGTGGCTGATTCGGAAATCAGGCGATAATTTCAAACACCTTAGATTAGCTATTCACTTTAACAAAGTCGACAAACTTCGCACACTGATCCTTCAGCATCTTTTGTGTGAAGTCATCGGTTATATTCGAGCCATCCTCGGAGATTTTCCCATTCACACCGGGGATCCAGACTCGTTCAGGTAGCAGGTTGGCGTTTCGGTATCCAAAGATAAGCTGCAATTGCTCCACGGAACGGAACCCGCCCCAGACTCCAGCTGCCTCACCCGTAAAGGCTACACAACGTCGTTCGAAGCTCTCTGGAAACTTCAGCATATCCACAAAGTACTTCAGCACACCTGGGAAAGAGCCATTGTACTCAGGGACTACAACATGAAGGCCATCGGCGTTCAGAATACGATCCTGAATCGACTTAAAAGAATCGGGCTTTTCTGCATAGCACTTGGGGTTAAAGAGTTCCTGCGGTAATTCTTCAAGGCTGAGCACCTGGGCATCAGCACCAAGCTCTTTGTAATATCCTTCGATAATCTTGCTGACTTTCAGAGCATTTGAACCAGGGCGGTTGGTACCTGCGATGATTTCAATCATGGATAAGGTTCCTTATTGAATTTTTCCATCATCGAAGCAATGTCCCGGCCCAAATTTTTGGATCAAGCCGGAAATTGTTTCAGCCACATAAAGCTGCTTGCAAGTTGCTTGCAACCTGCATGGAACATGCATTCGGAAGCAGGTTTCAGGCAGGTACCAACCAGATTGATAGAAGGGTGTTTCAGTGAGGACCGTGAAGCCGTTGAGACGATATGGTTATACTCCCGGGGAATCCTAATCTTAGATTCAGAAATTGAGCCCAACGAAAACGGCACCCTTCGCTTTGAAAGGTTTCCAGCGGCAGGGGGATTGCCATTGTTCACATGCAGAAATTGGGTCTCGGTCTAGAGAATTGCTAAATCGTATTCGCGAATCTTTGCGTCAGAAGTCACCAGGACAAGTCGCTCATGAATCGCCTGAGCGATGAGTAGTCGATCAAACGGGTCTGAATGAATTCGGGGGAGCGTGGACGTCAGAAGTGTGTGTTCAGCATGAATCGGAAGGACCTGAAAGCCGTTTTCCTCGAGCTGGTGCACCAAGTCATCAGGAAAGCTTATTTCCCCCAACTGTTGCTTGATAGTGAGTTCCCAGGTTGAAGCTGAACTGACAAAAATCTCGGAGTCTTTACTCGAAATTGCTTCTTGTTGATGTTCCTTCAATCTTCTATCAGCGCTCAACCACCACAAGAGGATATGAGTATCAAGAAGTAGCTTCAATCCTCTCCTCCGTCCTCTTCAGGGTGCAGATCTGATTCTTCAAAGAGGGAGTCTACTTCGAGATCCGACCCCTCGAAATATTTCGAATAACGGACCTTTCCCTCCCAGGCGCCAGGATGTCGATGCTTCCTTTCTTCTCTATAAATGATCAATCTAGCGACGGGTTTACCTGACCTTGCGATAATGACCTCTTCGCCTTTTTCGATGCTTTCAAGCAATCGTGAAAGCTGGGTCTTGGCTTAAACATGGACATGTTAAAAGGCCTCTCAAGGAGTTGGTCTGGCTTGGCTAAGTCTATTCTTTTGTCAAGCGGCTTCAGATGTGACATGATTCATCTACTCCTCCAGTCAACGCTTGCCCCCTCGCCTTTGGCCCGGCCAGGAAATTGCACTCTCTGCCACGGCAGAAAAAACGACCTAAAGCCGAAAGACAGAAATACTCATGACAGCTACCGAGAAAAAAGTCCTCACACTGGGTCATTCGCCCGACCCAGACGATGCCTTCATGTTTTACGCTCTCGCAAAGTATCTTATCGATACGGAGGGCCTCGAGTTTCAGCATATTCTTCAGGATATTCAAACACTTAATGAGAGAGCACTCAAAGAGGAACTCGATATCAGTGCGATCAGTATCCACGCCTACGCATCTGTGCTTGATAAGTATGCGTTACTGCCCTGTGGAGCTTCCATGGGAGATAATTATGGACCGATGATCGTGGCGCCCAAGCTCTTTGATGCCAGCTCATTGAAAGATAAAGTTATTGCCGTACCTGGCCTGATGACTTCCGCCTTTCTTGCTCTCAAGCTTTACCTTGGAACCGATCAGTTCAAGTACAAGGTGATCCCTTTTGATCAGATCATGGATGCCGTGAAGGAAGGTTCCGTGGACTGTGGTCTCCTGATTCATGAAGGGCAGCTGACCTTTGAAAAAGAAGGTTTCGTGAACATCGTAAATCTGGGCGAATGGTGGTACGAGAAGACCGATGGTTTACCGCTTCCCCTTGGTGCCAATGTGGTTCGCAAAGGACTTGGTGGAGAAATGCTGAGCCGCATTAATCGCATTTTGAAGAAGTCCATTGAATTTTCTCTCGATCCGGCGAACCGCAAAGCTGCCGTTGTTCACTCGATGCAGTGGGGCCGTGGAATGGGAGAGGATCTCGCCGATGAATTCGTTGGAATGTATGTGAATGATCTGACGCTTGATTTTGGTGATCGGGGTCGTTCTTCCGTGGAGCTTTTTCTGAAAGAGGGTCACGAAATGGGCTTTCTTCCATCGCCGGTTGAGCTTGAATTTGTCAACTGAGTTGAGAAATAAACGGTTCCATAAAATCCCCTCTGTTCGACGTGGAAAACTTTGTTTCCTTCAAGGAGATTGAGTTGACGCGCAGAAATGGGTCAGCAGAAGGTGAGAATCATCGCCTGACAGCCTCTCGGGTGTCTGGCAAACCATTATCCTAATACCGATTTGATGTTGTTTTCTAATGAAAAAAAACTGGGTCTTATTTATCGCCATCTTCCTGGCGGGATTTATCATCACGAATATCCAGCGGGTTCAAGAGCAGGCAGAGTACGAAGAAAAATTAGCTGAGTACGAAAAACAGCTGGCTGAGTGGGAGATTACCCAACAGGCTGCTGAAGAGGAAAAGCAAAAGGCTATTGAAGAGCTTGAAGCGATTCAGAAGCAACTTGCTGGAAATGGCGAAGAATCAGTCATCTCCGTTCCAGAATCTGGTGCCAGCGACGAGCCAACCACCACCACTGTTTCCGAGTCGTCATCCGTTCCGTCGATGTCCAGCATGGACGTTGAGGACCGCTACCGCGAACTGATCGAAACAACGAATGCCATTTCCCAGGCAGAAAGTTACGTTGTAGAGACAGACCTCTACAAAGTTGTAATATCTGAACTTGGTGCACGTCCCATCAGATGGCAAATTAAGTCTTCCCGCTTTGTCTCGAACGTTCCCGAGGATGGAGTAGATCCCGAGGACCCAGAAGCGACGCTCGTTGATCTGATTCCTCAGGTTGAAGATGTCGATGCGAGAAGTTATCCGCTGGAACTGTCAGGACGCACGGCTCGTGACTTCAACTCCAAGATCTTCTCTCTGGAACGTGAGAACGTTGAAGGCGGAGAGATCCTCCGATTTACTTCCGATGAAGTTTATGATCTCAAGGTTGTGAAAGAATACTTCTTCCGAGATGACAGCTATGTTGTTGATCTTGATGTCACCTTCATAAACGGCCCTTCCACACGGAAGTCCCTTGGGAGTGATAATCAGGGATGGGGAATTGGCTGGCAGGGTGGTTTTGGAATGCCCCAGGCCAGTGACCGTGTTCATGGGACTGTGACAGCTGTGCTTGCTTATGATGAGAAGGTTCGAACGCGATCGGTTTCTCGTAAAAGTGAAGAGCAGCGCTATGAAGATATGGTCGACTGGATTGGTCAGGAGAAAAAGTTCTTCGCCGCCCTGATCTTTCCACTGAATGAACTCTACGCGGAAGAAGCGCGAGTGACTTTTCGACGCTCGAATGATACGAAAGAGTATCTCGAGGCCGGGGCTGTTCCTATGGATGTGGAAATGTATCATCCAAATGAGCCGCTGGCGCTTGGTGAGACGAAGGATTTCAGCTATCAACTTTATGTTGGCCCTCGAAACCTCGAGGCTTTGAATTCTGACTATCTTCAGATTTCAGCCAACGCCGTTAATCCTGCAGAACTGGTTTTTCACCAGGTTCCTCTGGGCATGTCGTTCCTTCGCCCTCTTTCACTTCTCCTGCTCAAATTGATGCGCTGGCTTCACGATCTGATCGGCATGTGGGGGCTGGCAATTATATGCACGACAATTATCGTCCGTCTGGTTCTCTATCCGCTGACACACTGGGCGATTAAGAATCAGGCTCGAACAATGATCGAGCAGCAAAAGATCCGCCCGGAGATGGAATCGATCAATAAGAAGTTCAAAGGCGATCCGATGAAGCGCAATCAGGCGATCATGCAGCTTTATCGCGAGCACAATGTAAACCCGCTTGGTGCTCTGCGTGGTTGCGTTCCGATGCTCTTGCAGATGCCTGTGTTTCTTGCACTTTATGTGGTATTCGCTCAAGCAGTGGAACTACGAGGTCAGGATTTTCTCTGGATTCGAGATCTCGCGGCTCCAGATCATTTTCTTTACTGGGGAATTAACATTCCATTCCTTGGTCAGTATCTCAATATTCTGCCTATCCTCATGGGGATAACCAACTATATACAGATGAATATCATGCGGATGCCTGCCAACGATGAGATGCAGGAGAAGATTCAAAAGCAGATGAGTACGATGATGCCTATCATGTTTGTTTTCTTCCTCTATGCACTTCCTTCTGGTTTGATTCTTTACTGGATTGTCTCGAACACGATCAGTATCGGACAGAGCATCATGACTAAACGGATCATTGCCAAGAATATGGCCGATCATGAAGAAGAAAAAGCTCAGCAGGTATTGGATGGAAAGAATAAAGTAGCTGGTAAAACTGCCGAGACTTGATATCCTCGGCTCATCATTTGATCGATGCACACTGGAAATTTAGTGAGTCTATCTCATTGACGATATGGTAATAGCGAAAGGTTTCGACAACAATGCGAGAAATTGAAATCGTAGCACAATCACAGGAAGAGGCGATCAAGATTGCCTCTGAGAAAGAAGAAGTCCCCGAATCAGATCTTGAAGTGATTGAAGAATATGTTCCCGATGAAATTGATCTGAAACAACTTGCTGAAGAAAAGAACCTGGAGGAGCTGCCTTCTCCGGAGAGCTATACTCTCTACCTGATCCGTTACTCCTTTAACTGGTATGTCAACCTGGCCGAGGAGTGGACCCAGGGACTCATTGAACGTTTCGCTGAGGGGGGCAAAGCAACTGCCGACCGCTTTAAGAATATCATTATTGTCAGACTTGATATACCCGAAACTTCCATTCTAATCGGAAAGAGAGGCGCAACACTCGATGCTCTCCAGCATGTGGTTGTGCGTGCTTTGCTGACTCTTGATGACAGTTTCCCAGATGTCATGCTGGATGTTGAAGGGTACCGTGAAAAGAAACTGCAACGGCTTGAGCGAGAAGCAAAGAGGGCCGCTGAACGAGCAACCAGATCCGGACGTCCCGTGTCTCTCTCTCCCATGACTCCTGCTGAACGGAAGTTTATCCATAAGACTCTATCTGACTTTAGTGGTGTTAAGACTGAGAGCCGAGGCCAGGACCGCTCTCGCCACGTGGTGGTTGAGTCATTGAACCCATCTCCTCGCGGACGTCGGCGTGGCGGTGGTGGCGGTGGCGGAGGACAACGAAGAGGTGGACAGGACCGAGGAAACTACTCTGCACCGTCTCCGCGCAAGAAACCGAATAATCAGCAGATCACAGATGAACAGCGCGCTCAGCTCTATGGTAATGTCAGTGATCCTGATGAACAGGTTGATACCGCCGTTGAAGGTAAGGATTCGCTCCTTCCTAATTATCTGAAGGAGAAAGATATCCTTTCAGACAATGAGTCAGGTGACGAATACGAATTCAACGACGAAATCGAGTGATATGAAGTAACATGATCGCTCTCCAACGAATGCTGTTGTGTCAGAATCTTGCTTGATACCAGATCGCGATTGATTCATATGGAAATCAACTATCACTGAAAGGCGATGAAAACCATGGCTCGTATTTACGACGATATTACTCAGACAATTGGTAACACCCCGCTTGTTAAGCTGAATCGTGTTGCGAAAGATGTAGACGCAACAATCCTCGTGAAGTGCGAGTTCTTCAATCCGCTCGCCAGTGTAAAAGACCGTATCGGTCTGGCAATGATCGAAAGTGGAGAAAAAGCCGGAAAGATCAAGCAGGATACGATCATTATTGAACCAACGTCTGGCAATACAGGGATCGCGCTGGCCTTCGTTTGTGCAGCGAAAGGTTACAAGCTGATCCTTACGATGCCGGAATCCATGTCAAAAGAACGCCGCTACCTTCTCAGAATGCTGGGGGCAGATCTTGTGCTGACTCCTGCTGCAAAAGGGATGAACGGTGCAATCACACGCGCGAAAGAACTTGTTGAAGAATACGCACCGAACTCTTTCATGCCTCAGCAGTTCGAGAATCCCGCAAACCCCGAAATCCACGCAAAGACCACAGCTGAGGAAATCTGGAATGATACCGATGGCAAGGTAGATATACTTGTCGCAGGGGTTGGAACCGGTGGAACGATCAGCGGTGTCGGTCGCGTGATCAAACAGAGAAAACCAGAGTTCAAGGCATTCGCCGTTGAGCCAGAAGACTCGCCTGTGATCAGCGGAGGCCAGCCTGGCCCACATAAGATCCAAGGAATCGGTGCTGGATTTATTCCCGGCAACCTTCAGACGGACATCGTCGATGAAGTCGTCAAGGTCAGCAACGACGAGGCCTTTGAGATGGCTCGCCGTGTGGCCAAAGAGGATGGTATCTTTGGAGGAATTTCAACCGGTGGTAACGTAGCTGCTGCGCTGAAAGTTGCCGCACGCCCTGAGAATAAAGGAAAGCTTATTGTGACAATCGGCTGCTCCTTCGGCGAGAGATATCTTTCTACACCTCTTGCAGATGAAGCACGGGCTGTTGAAGACGCCGTCGCTACCTGACCTTAATTATACAACTTTCCAAAACCTGTATTGAATTCGATGACCGGCCTCATTTAGAGGCCGGTTTTTCTTGCTTACGCTCTCTTTAGATCGAATACTTAAATACACCTTTGCGAAAGAATTAATTCGAAAGATTATAAATGAAAAAAGATTTGGATATACCTTTCTGGAACCATGAGTTGACGGCGGAGGAACGCGCTGATGATTTGCTCAAGCGCCTCACACTCGACGAAAAGTTTTCACAGATGCTTCACGGATCTGCAGCTGTTGAACGCCTTGGTGTTAAGGATTACAACTGGTGGAACGAATGCCTCCATGGAATTGCCAGGGCAGGGGTCGCGAGCGTTTTCCCTCAAGCAATAGGTCTGGCTGCGACCTTTGATCCTGAGTTCGTTTACCAGGTTGCTACTGTTATCTCTGACGAAGGTCGAGCCAAACACCACGAGGCTGACCGACTTGGTGATCATGGAATGTATAGAGGGCTTACCTACTGGACACCTAACATCAATATCTTTCGAGATCCAAGGTGGGGGAGAGGTCAGGAAACCTATGGCGAGTGCCCCTTTTTGACGGGTGAAATCGGGAAAGCTTTTGTAAGAGGGATTCAAGGCGATCATGACAAGTACTTCAAGCTCATCGCAACTCCGAAACATTTTGCAGTGCACAGTGGGCCTGAGGAAACGCGGCATGGGTTTAACAGCACAACATCGGAGCAGGATTTACGGGAAACTTATCTGCCTGCATTCCGTTCGTTAGTTATAGACGCCGGCGCTTATTCCGTGATGACGGCCTATAACAGAATGAATGGAGAAGCATGTTCAGCCAGTCCAACGCTTCTTGGTAAAATACTACGGGGAGAATGGGGGTTTCAGGGCTACGTGGTTAGTGACTGTGGGGCCATCGCGGATATCTGCTTTAACCATAAGCTCGTAGAAACTGAAGCAGAAGCTGCAGCCATGTCCGTGAAAGAAGGTACAGACTTGAATTGTGGCTGCGCTTACGAGAAGCTCCATGAAGCCTATGAGAAAAAACTGATTGATGAGGAAAGTATAGATAAAGCCCTGCGCCGTCTGATTATTGCACGAATTAAACTCGGCATGTTTGATCCTCCTGAGCTCAATCCTTATAGTTCTATACCATTCGATGTGGTTGATTGCCAAGAGCATCGAAGGCTGACGAAAATTGCCGCAGCCAAATCATTGGTTCTCCTGAAGAACGAAAACGATATGCTGCCGGTTAGAGATATACCAGGAGCTGTGGCAGTGATCGGACCTAATGCTCATGATCCAAACGTGCTGATTGGCAACTATGCCGGAACACCTTCAAGAGCCGTGACTCCTCTGGATGGTTTTCGAAACTACCTCGAGCCTAAAGGTTGCAAGGTATACTATGCAGAGGGTTGCAAGAGATATGAAGAGTTCAACGGAGGACTCGGGCCGCTTGAGCGTGGCTTCTCCGAAGCAGTCAGTTACGCAGAACGCTCTGACCTCGTGATCATGGTCCTTGGGCTCTCCGCGGAACTCGAAGGAGAGCAGGGCGATGCCTCGAACGCGGACGCTGCAGGTGATCGCGTCTCCCTCGGATTTTCAGGCGTTCAACAGCAACTGCTTGAGCATGTCTATGCAGTTGGAAAGCCGGTTGTACTTGTCCTGATGAGTGGAAGTGCCCTCTCAATCGAATGGGCAAATGATAACGTTCCCGCTATTCTTCACAGCTGGTACCCGGGTCAAGAGGGGGGCAATGCTATCGCTGAAGCCATCTTTGGAGAGTTTAGTCCCGCAGGCAGACTTCCGGTTACCGTCTATCGAAGTACCAGTGATTTACCGCACTTCGAAGACTATTCCATGGAAGGTCGTACCTATCGCTTCTTTGACGGAGATCCATTGTTTCCCTTCGGCTATGGATTGAGTTATACGAAGTTCCGTTATGATGATTTCAAGGTTTCAGAAAACCAGTTAGGGACAGATCAGACTCCTGCCTGTTCCGTCACGATTAGTAATATCGGTGAGATGGATGGCGATGAAGTTGTTCAGTTCTATCTGGAATATTCTACGCGTAACTTCCGAAAACCCCTAAGGCAACTTGTTGGAATCCGCAGAGTTTCCCTGAAAAAAGGTGAGAGTACCTATATTGAGATTGATATTCCGCGACGCTTCTTAGCATCTGTTAATGAAATCGGTGAGCATCTGGTTCTACCCGGAAGATACACGATTTATGCTGGAGGAATTCAGCCTGATCCGAGAAGCATGGAGCTTTGTGGTCTCGGAGAGGTCGTGTCGGAATCATTTGAACTGACGGGGAAACCTCAACTGCTGCCTGCCTAAATCATGAATGAGTGTCTTGATCAGTGGAACCAGAAGTCGGCATAGAGGATATGGAGCAAAGGTCGAGAAAAGTCATCGATGAATTGCGTCCTTATTTGCAGGCAGAAGGGGCCGATGTCGAGTTTCACAGTCTGGATGGAACGACTCTCCATATTATTCTGCGTGGGTCACAAACGCATTGCGGGAGTCTGCTTGTGTTGCTGAAGCTTGGGATTGAACGCCGCGTCTTGCAGGCTCTCCCATCGATTGAGTCGGTCGAAGTCGCCTGAACTCTTACACCTCGTCTTCCAGTAGAAGCTCTTCGTAAAGTCTGCTGTACTCTTTTGCTGATTTGATCCAGCTGAAGTCTTTATCCATGGCATTTTGCTGCAACTGTTTCCAGCTCTTTGAGTCCTGGTAGCAGGTGAGGGCCTCATAGATGGATTTCAGCATCTCTTCTTTCGTATAGCTCTCAAAAAGATAACCTGTTCCTTTACCACTTTCGATCGACAGCTTATCTGCCTGAAAGACGCTATCCGACAAACCGCCGGTTCGGCGAACGATAGGGATCGTCCCGTATCTCATTGCATACATCTGTGTGAGGCCACATGGCTCATAGAAACTCGGCATGAGAAACATATCCGCGCCGCCTATGATGCGATGAGAAAGAGGGTCATCATAGCCGATATGAACGGCAAATTTCTCCGGGTTTCGTCGCGCTGCATTGAAAAGCTTTGATTCAATTTCCGTGTCACCACTTCCAAGGATCACAAATTGAGCATCCAGCTCCTCCAACTCATCAAGTGCATCAACAACCAGGTCGAAACCTTTAGCTTCAATGAGGCGGCTGATCATCCCGATTAACGGGACATCTTTCTTTACTGGAAGACCAAGGTTCTTCTGAAGGTCAGCTTTGCATTTGGCTTTTCCGGCGATGGAACCGCGTGAGTAGCTTGCATGAAGATTGGCGTCCTCAGAGGGAGACCAGACACTCGTGTCTATACCATTCAAAATGCCGTGAAGGTCTTCCGAGCGCAAGCGGAGTGATCCTTCCATTCCTGCGCCTTGTCCATCCACCTGGATCTCCTCAGCGTATGTAGGTGAAACCGCTATCAGCTTGTCCGAAAACATCAGACCCGACTTGAGGAAAGAAGCTTTTCCATAGAATTCCAGGCCCTTTTCCGTGAAGACTTCCCACGGAAGTCCAATTTCCGGAATCGTGAACTTGTCGAAGTTCCCCTGGTACGCCAGATTATGAATCGAGAAAACGGATTTGATGTCCTGATAGAATGGGTCTTCTGATACAATGGGGTGGGCGGCCAGTAGAGCCGGAACCAGACCTGTTTGCCAGTCGTTGCAGTGGATAATGTCTGGTTGCCAATCAAGACCCTTCAGAAGCCAAAGTGTCGCCATGTTGAAGAAGGCGAAGCGTCGGTTGTTATCGAGGTAGTCTTTATTCGAGGCGCCATAGAGCTCTTCACGACCAAAGAATTCTGGCTGGTCGATCAGATAGACAGGCATTTCTGTCCCGGGGTACGAACATCGAAGAACAGAACCATGGAAAGTGACGCCTCCGTATAGAACGTTCATCTCTGGCATCAACGGCAAGAATCGAAAACGCCCCTGGTCAATTTTCTGATACCTTGGTATCACAACACGGACATCATGCCCCATCTGCCAGAGTACTTTTGGTAAGCTCCCCATGACATCGGCAAGTCCACCGGTCTTACAAAATGGAACAGCCTCTGAGGCAACGAACAGGATGCGTCGTGATGTTGACATATAAATCTCCACTCCAGAGGAATCAGCGGTCTAAGTTCGGAGTAATTCCGATGCTCGATTGCTGTTTCTCGTGGTCAAGGTTCATTTGTTGAGGTGAACAAAATTCGAGGTTTAACTGCTACTTTTCGTACGAATCAACGCCTTCAAGAAGACCTTTCAGTGACATGACGAGGTCATCGTTAGTTGAGAACTTTCTATCTGCCCCGGCACTCCGCAAAGTCCCCGATGGACGATTATATCTGATGAGAGTTCCCCAGGCATCAAAGGGATTTCTATTTTCATCATACTCAAAATTGAGAAAAACGCGCGATTCATCAACAATCTCGTTAAGTCTGTAGGGCAGGGAACCATCTTCGATCACCTGGTAGTTATTCAACCCTTCATTGAGGCTTTGCAACGCGGCAACCGTTGCTTCAGCTTTACTGCGATCGCTGAGTTCTGCTTGAGAAGAGTTGCGATACCTTTCAGCCGCCTGCTCCAGAATCACCAAATCTTTGTCTTGCCGAGTCGTTGCAGGTGATTCCTCATCAAGTCCTCCAATCATTTGCGTGATCGTATAGATAAAGACAAAAACAAGAACTGCAATCCCGAGTCCGATACTCAATTTCTGGGAAAGAGAGAGCTTGTTCGAGAGGTGGTCGATTGCACTTTGTGAAGGCAGAGCACTTTGCTCTGGAATCGAAAGAGGAGTACTGGGTGGAGCCAGGTCCTCCGGATTATTGGTTGCCATGGTCTTGATGAGGGTGATCTCACCCGTTTCATTCAGCACAGCTCCTTTTTCTCTTGAGAGGCACTGAAGTCTTACTCGTTGTATATCAGAGATAAGTTCGAGGTAGTTATCATACCTGTCATTGGGGTCTTTCTTGAGGCATTTCCCGATGATCTCGTCAAACTCGATGGGTACATGTGGATTCTTGGTTCTCATCGGAACGACGGGGGCGGTGACATGCTTCATCATAATCTGGACCGGCGAATCTCCTGTGAAAGGGGGGCGACCGATGATCAGATGGTAGAAAGTTGCTCCTAAAGCATAGATATCTGCCTTGTAATCCACGATTCTTCCCTGGCCCTGCTCTGGTGCCATGTAGCTCGGCGTTCCCAGTACTGAACCTTCCCTCGTCCGGAAACTGTCCTCGAAAAGTACCTTCGCCAGCCCAAAATCAACGATCTTGATTGTTTCGTCAAGAGTCAGCATCAAGTTGGCGGGTTTAATGTCCCGGTGGATGATTCCTTTCTTCTGGGCAAAGTAGAGTCCTTGTGCTACCTGCTCCATCATGTGAGCAATGGTGGAGTAATAGAGCTCTTTCTTATCCTTTATATACTGAAGGAGAGATCCGCCATTGATATACTCCATCGCCAGAAAGGGCTGACCTGAATCGGATAAGCCAACCAAATAGACCTGGGCTACATTTGGGTGTTGAATCGCTGCGGAAGCTTTTGCTTCCCGTTCAAAACGTTTCACAGCATCACGGTCATTCAGGAGAGAGGGATCCATCACTTTGACCGCAACATCTCGATTGAGAGATTCGTCCCGGGCTAAAAGCACTTTGCCCATCCCACCTCGAGCGATATATTTCTCTACACGGTAAGGTCCCAGGTAGGAGCCGATCACAATCTCCGGCGTGGAATCAGGTTCCAGTTGTTCTTTTGCTGGATCCTGTTTTCGTGGCGGAGGAGCAGGCTTCGCAGTTGATTCTAATTCATCCTTTGGGTCCATGTTAGAATCATCCGCCATGATCGAGATGTCTTATAGAGGTATTGCTGTAGCTGTTTACTCAGGGCTCATCATAATCAACGACAAAGTCTACGCCCAGATCTTCGCCAATTTGATCGAGTAGAATCCCCGAGCTTCTGTAGAGTTCGACCAATCCTTTTTGATAGGTCGTCTGAGCGTTCAGTTGATTCACCTGGGCAATGGCCAGATCTTCCTGAAAGTCAAGAACCTGAAACGTTGTTGAGCTACCAACGTCCAGTCTCTTTCTTTCAGACTTCAGGGTTTCCTCGGCTGCCTTTACCTGTGCATTACTCGCTTCAATACTTTCCTGTGAGGTCCTTAAGATCCGTGCAGCACGGCGAACCTGAGCAATAATCGTCAATTCGAGGTTTTCGAGTTGAAGCAGAGCCTGCTCTTCTTCGAGACGGCTTTGATTATATTGGCCCCGGGCGCTTCTGTTCAAAAGTGGATAACGAAACTCTGCTCCTATAACCCAGTCATCGTACTCAGCATCAGATATGTCGGAAAAGGAATCACCAAAATTATCGTCGAAGCCGTTATAACCATAGGTGCCGAAGAGGTTCAGTTCCGGCAATCTCTGCCACCAGAGGGCATCACTACGCAGCTCTGAAGTCTCGAGAGAAAGTCTCGCTGCTTCGAGATCATGTCGACGTGCGACGCCAGTGTTCACATAGTCTGCATCATTGATAATCAGGTCCAGGTCATAGTCATCAGGTGCGTCCGTTGGTACGACGGGTCTGTTCCATTCTGTCTCCGGATTGTCCCAATTAAGAAGAGTGAATAGAGTATCCTGTGCCTGTAGAATCTCTTGCTTGCCAACAATCACCGAGTTTCGGCGGTTTGCTGCTTCTGCTTGTGCCTGATAGAGATCGCTCTGTGGGGAAGCGCCGGTCCTCACGCGCACTTCATTGACGCGCTCCAGCTCGAGGGCCGATTCCAGAGACACTCGCTGAACATCGAGATTACCAATAGCGAAAACTAAGTCCCAGTAGGCAATCAGGACTTGAGCTATCCGATTCTCAATTTCCTGTCGGTAAAGGTTAACCGAGATATCCCTTCTTAGTTTAGAAGTCCGAATATCGAGGTTGGTTACTTTCGGACCGAAGTTTTTGAGCAATGGTTGACGTAGCGTGATAAAGGCAGCCTGAGAATCCTGGGGGTTGAATGTCCCCGTGCGGCGTGCATCCTGAATATCTGATTCAAAGCGCTCGTAACCAAGAGAGATTGTCGCGCCTGTGGTGATCAGTTGCGTAATGGAGACTTCAGCGGTCTCCGACTCTACATCGGTTTCAAAGGTAGAAGCTGTCCCTTGCCCGGGAGCACCACTAAAGGCGGTTTCATTTTCCTGACGGCCCGTGCTTGCGACGGCTCCAAGAACTGGATCATAGATCCCCTCAGCCGACTTGATTCCCTCATCGTTGATTTCGACGTCTTTACTAACGATCTTGATATCAAGGTTGTTGTCGAGGGCTCGAACAACAGCTTCTGTCAAAGAGAAAGGTAGTTCCTCTCCCTCAAATTGAATTCGCTTAGGATCGAGCCGCGGGTCGGGCTCCTGCTGCCCACCTGTTGACGCTGGTTGTGCCATTGTGACCGATGTGGACATCAGAGCTGCCGCCAATAAGTTGGCCACAAGCTGACGGTCAAATTTCGTATATGTCATGTAAATTCCTCAGAAGAAATCCCTAAGGCGGGAATCAAGAGATCAAGCCAGAAGGGTATTTGAAAGTCCCCGTCTATACCTGAAGACTAGCCAGAGACTTGAATCTCAAACTTGTCTTTTCCATTGTCTTCAACGATGCTGAGAACGGGATAGGGACACGATTCGAGGATCTCAATCAACTCATCCCTCGAAAGCTCTGTTGAAATTGTCATCATGGCAGAGCGATCAAATTTCTTGCGGACACTGATGGATGTATTCCGACCCACGCCACTCAGGTGTTGAGAGACAATATTTATCAATTCATCATCCGTGCCTGTTAGGAGGATTTTATAATCTGAGTTCCCTTGAACAACCGATGGCCAGAATTCGCGGTAGGCAGAGTGAAAGCCCTCGGCGATTTTGAGGGAGGCACGCTCAATCGCAACACTGATCGCTTCGCCCTGATCCATCGCAGAGGCAGACCCTTCTGACTCCACTTCTTTAATCACCTCGCCTGTATCCACTCGGATCATCTGCATCCTCATGGAACAGTCGTAGAAATAGTAATTTTCGTAGTAGACCTTCTTCTCTTCTCTCAGCTGGGTTTCTGCGAGCCCGGTAAAGATGATTTCGATGTTTCGTCGCTCTGCAGCAACGATTGCTGATTGAATAAGAAAATCATCATCCATCAGGTTTGTTTCGATCGGTGGAGTTTCGATCTGACCATCGTAAATCTTAAACCCCTTTGATTCGAGAGTTGATGAGAAGATCTGTCTCGCCGGTGCCTGTTCAATCGCATCACCGTTCAGCGTCTCTTCAATGAAGGTGACGACCATCGGTCTGAAAGAAGGATCATAGATAAACTTTTTCTCCTTCATGTCGTCCTTCAGTTTCTTATAATTAATGAAAACTCGAGTCGCGAGCTGTGTTTTCCCACCACTGAATTCGTCTTTCAGGACTTCTACACCGATGACAAATTCTCCAGCGTAATTCTGAAGGTATTTAGTCAGTAGATCGTCCGCACGAATGAGGACATCTTCCAGCAGAATTCGCCCCGCACAGGCCAGCACCGCTTCCTGCCTGGCTTTGGTCATGGCCGCATCCCTGGATTCAGCGCTTACGACGCTTTCCACTGAAACGATATTATCATCCAAAGGCGTAACTGTCAGTGCCCCGGCCGGTCGACTAAAGATTAAAGCCGTTGTGACAGCCAGGAAGACGAATAGCACTTTCTGCATTGTGTTCATTCCTTCGAAGTTATGAATCTTAACCTTTTCCTTAGCCATTCGATCCCGTTTTTCCACAGGGGTGCAAGGAAGAACCACCTCGATTTTTCTCTTCGAGGCGAAATCAAATCAGGAATCTGGCTTACATGGAGCCAACTAAGGCAACCATTGCAGCTCCAAATATGACGACAATAGCAATGAGCGAGAGGAGGATCAGCAACTCCGTAATGATCAGGGTAAGCATGATACCTCTTCCCGCTCCCCGGTAGTTCAGGCCGTAATAGAATTTCAGCGGGTAAAGGCAGCCGCAGAAGAAGGAGAGAATCAGCAATACAGCACCTTGAGTATCTTCTTCACCGAATAGATAAATAATCAGCCAGATATGGCTCGTCAGCGTTAATGCTATCCAAAAATACTGAAGAATAGTGGCGATAAGAATGACCGTTTTATCTGTCTCTGCTGCTGAAGATCCAATTGAAAAATCACTCTCACCAGAATAATCGAAGCTATCATCTCCAGAATAGTCCTCTGAGTAATTACTACTCTCTCCACTGGAAAAGAAATCCTCTTCGGTTCCACCTGAGGCTCCCGGAAACCCTTCTGCATCACGGTCAAAGCTTAAGACCGTTGACATAGCGATGCCAGAATAGGTCTGTTCATTCCGTTTCTTTGCATTAATATAGCCCTGTCTGTATTCTAAAACATGGACGTCCTGCAGTTCCATATAATTATTACCGCCGCCGCTGGTGGTCATGTCGAAGTAAGCACCGCCACCGTTATCTCCAAACCTGATCGACTGGGTCTGTTGAAGGTCCAGAGGGTAAACTTGGCCATCCTGAAATTCCACATTGAAGGAAAGCGACGATTCTGAGCGTTGGACGGACATCACCTTCACGTCAGAGAACGTCTGGCTTTGACCGTTTACCGTGGCAGTAACCTCATCAGCACTAACTGTATTCAGGGTGAGAGCGATGATTGACAACAGCAAGTAAACATAGCTGATGAGAGGTGTTCGATTCCTGTACATCAGGTCGACAAACGACCGTTTACGGCCAAATGGCATAGCAAGCATGAAATTCTTTCCTGTAAATTGTTCTCAGCTACAAAAGCGGGAGCGCGAATTGTTGGCAATCCAATTCAAAACAAGATGCAGAAAATTTCGTCGATTCTCCCGCTGGAACCAGTTCCACTGACTGGAACCTGCATTTCCAGGCCGCCTTAAACTACCCGAAATGCTGGCCTCTTAAGCCCATGGTGTTGAGCTCGCGCGACGGATCTGGACTTCATCCACGACGGCGTTTCCGTGTCTGGTGACAAGAAATAGAACGATATCGGCAATGTCCTGGGGCTTCATCAGAATGGAGCGATCAAGGTCGGGTCGTGCCTGAGCCACCATGTCCGTGTCAACACCGCCAGGACAGATGGCGTGAACTCTGATCCCATCTTCCTGGACTTCCTTTGCGAGTGCTTTCGACATACCCATCACCGCATGCTTTGAAGCAGAATAGAGCGACTGATTCGGGTATCCTTTGTGCCCGACCACTGACGTAATGTTAATGATATAGCTGACTTCTTTCTTCTTCAGGTGCGGTATTGCTTCACGACATGAGAAAAACACACCCTTTGCGTTTACGTTCATGATCGCGTCCCAATCCTCACCGGTCGCTTTCTCAAGCGGTCCGTAAATCCCAATGCCGGCGTTGTTCACGATAATATCGAGCCCTCCCATCTTTGAGACAGACTCAGAGACCATTGTTTGTATAGATTCTTCCTCACTCAGGTCAGCCTCAACGACGATGGCCTTTCCACCGGAAGCTTCAATTTCTTCAGCAACTCTTTTCAGATCCTTCATTGATCGAGCTGCCAGCGCCACTTGAGCACCGTGAGCAGCCAATTCTTTTGCAACCCATTCACCAATGCCTCGACTGGCGCCTGTAACGATAGCGCTCTTGCCCGTTAAATCTAAAGATCCCTGATTCATGACTATATGATTCCCTGTAAGAATTGTTTGAATGTATCGATGCCAGTTTTGAGAGCACGTATCAAGGGAAGAGGTAAAAATGAAGGGGAGGGACCGCGCGAACGGCCCCTCTCAGATTAAGGGTCAGGGAACAGGCAATTTACATTATCTTACCTGAACGTTGATTTCATCAAAGTAGACATCATCCGCATTGCCGCTAGCGTCGCTACGGAATCGGATTTTGCCGTTGGTTGGGAAATTCACGAACTGCTCTTGAATCAGGACAGAACCCTGTTTGAACTCATCATTATTGAAATGTGTGCCACGGATGAAGTCTGCCATAATGATCCATTGTGAACCATCATAGAACTCCACGTAGAAGTTCTCAACATTCTCGAAACTCACGACCTTATACCAGAAGTCTACCTGAATTTCTGTATAGCCAGGATTGTGGAAGTCCAGGTCTCGGCTATAGAATGATGAGGATGCACCGCTGTTATCTTGTACGTTTGCGGCATTTGAACCCTGATGAGCATGTGTTCCATTCGTATAGAGAGTACAGTCAGAACCACCATCAATGTAGTTGCCCCAGCCATTCTCAAAATCGTCATAGATCAGAGATTGCCACTGAGGAGCATTTGAGTAATACTTGATTCTCAGTGTTGGTCTATAGGAAGCATTTGAATGATCGGCTGTTGCATAGCTGACGTAGTCGGCGACGTTGTCAGCATCATCATCGAACTGATAACGGATTCTGAATTGAGTCTTGTTGGTGACACTGATAAGTCCCAAATCAACGTCCTCAAGACGGGAATTAATGGTCATTCCATCTTCATAGGCAGGCCACGCGTACTTGCTCGCCCCCAGTTTATCAGCTGCAGACTGCCAGTCACTTGACTGCAGAGAACTGCTTCCACTGAAACCTGGTGAAGAAACATCCACGAGGATATCTCCCCATGGCGAGTAAGCAACGCCGATTGGAATCTGCCCGGTGATGTTACCAACCCGCGTAATACCAAGCGTCGCCTGGACAACCTGAGCATCGTCAGGAAGAACAGAAGTGTCGAATGAGAGCACAGGGCGATAGGCTCTATTGCTGCTGTCATCACCAACCCGGAAGGTAGATGAAGAAGTGTCTACACTGCCACCCGCAAAGGTATCTTTTCCGCTTTCAAGCGCATATCCGTCTTCAGCCGCGATCGATGTTAGAGTAATATCGAAAGGTACAGGCGCCGGTGCAGGAGGTGGCGATTGTTGAGGATCTGTTGAATCAGTCAGGCGTACAAAGTCCACCTCAATATTCGATCCACCTACGGTGGTTGGATCGAGGCGAACTTGCGTGACAACGCCCATATGCCCAGGGCTGTCTAGATCGACGAAGTAGTCGTGAAACTGACCATCTGAGTTGAGTGCGAAAGTTGCCACTTTATTTCCATCCCAGATAGGATCAGTGTCTGTAATATAGAAGACCTGACCCCAATTGCCGGAAGTTGTTTTCATACGAACCCAGGCGTAAGGAGTCAGCGTTGAGTTGACGAAGGTCTGTGGCGAGTGAACGAATGGATCAATCGATGTTGATGATCCGCTCAGTACACCATTGAAAACGCTTGGGCTTCCCCAATGGTTGAATGTTCCCCAGCCCTCAAAATCTCCATTGGTGTTGAACTCCCACCATGTAGGACGGAAGCGAACATCATCATAATTTGCGTAAGTGTTGCCCGAGATCGTGAATCCAGACCAGTCTGAGTTGGGGCTGATAAATTCAACTTCTGCGTCACGGCGGTAGAAGGTGTTGTTGGTAATAAAGCTGCCGGTGTGGTTCGCATAGCTCCCCTGAATTTCACTGTTAATCTTGTCATTCCAGGGATCGAGCGCGTTATTGTAGAATGTATTCTCTGTGATAACAAGGTTTTGATGAGGGCCTTCTGTGCTCAGGATCAAAATCGCACTCGCGTCACAATCGTGGATAGTGTTGTTGCGGAAAGTAACATTGATCGTATTTCCTTCAAAGTCCATCCCGGATCCATCGCCGGCCTGGGCTCTGTCTATAAAGCTGAACTCATTGTCCTCGATCAGGAAGTCGCGAACGGTCTGTGTCATGCCAAGTGTTGTGCCTGACCAGGTATCCTGGCCACCGCCGCCAATACTGTGGCAGCGTTTCATGTGTCCGGTATCGACACTGATCAGTGACATCCACCCGTTTAAGCAGTTGATAGCCAGGTTGTCTTCCATGATCAGGTTTTTAAGGCGGCTGAAGTAAGTCGCCGGGTAATACCAGGCTGTTCCGAATCCATGAGCCGCGTTCACAACAGTACAGTTGGTGATCGTCAGACCATCCAGCATCGTTGCCTGCTCGGTTGCACCATACGCTTTTCCGCCGAGGAAGATCGCATCAGACCAGGCGAGCTCGTAGTTGTGCATAGACGGATCCAGCGAAGGATCAGGCATGTCTTCGAAATAACAATCTGTTACAGTAACGCTCTGATTCCAGGCATCATTATCATAACGAAGATAGAGCCCAATCTTTGCATTTCGCATATCCAGATTGTCGATATCCACGTAGGAAGCGCCTTCGTAGGTAAAGCAACGATCAAACTGGAGGTCAGAGCGAATAATCTTTGGCTTGTCGCCAGTACCGTAGGCACTGACTTGAATGCGATCCGACGCTGTTCCTTTACCGGAGAGGTGGAGCATGTCCGTCCAGGTGTCTCCACGGTTCAAGAGAACCTTCTCTCCCGGTAGAAGTGGCAGGAAAGCACCGAGGTTTGAAAATGATGCCCAGGGTGAAGATGATGAAAACCCCGTATTGAGAAGATCATCCCCTTGAGACGAACTGATATAGAATGTTCGCACATCGTCGGCAACCACGAGTCTGACATTATCAATGGCCAGTCGGTAGCCCTGAACTCTGATTCTGAAATTTTTTCCAACTGCCTGAGGAAACTCTGCCGTATTGATTCCAAGGGCAACAGTCGTCCATTGGCCGGAAGGTAAGGTGAAGTCCTGGCGACCGGGGTCCCATGTTGGCTGGTATTGAAGCTCGCCGAGTATAGTCGACCAGGTGTCGGTTTCTTCAGCAATGACCGTGGCACGGGTCGTTCCTGAAGAAAGGGGGTATAGATCGACATACAGGGCATAACGTGTATTGGCCTGTACAGTGCCAACCTGTTGAAAAATGTGAAAGTCGTCGGTGTCTCCGAAGAGATACTGAGACCCCTCCGTTGTCGGGTTCGGTTCGGCCCAGGGAATGTCGTAGGTGGTTCCAACAGGTGAGCCAGCGGTGCCCCAGCCGTTCACACCACTATACCAGGAGTTGGTTGAATCAAGTGTTGGAGATTCAAACCCGGGGTTTGCGAGGGGATAGAGGTACTCAGCGACTGCAGATGTGCCTGTGAGAGAGAGCACGGCTGCGAGAACGCCCATGAGTATTTTGCGCATTGGTTCTTCCTTTCAAGTTCAAACTGCCTCTCCTGCTCCGGTCGAAGTTGGTTCCCCATTCCAGGGGAAATGGGTCCGTTGCGGTCTGATTCTCCTTTCCTGTTGGGTTTAAACCTTTAAGCCAAAAGTTTAAGTGTTCTTCATCCGCTCTAAATAAATGCTCGAACTTTGAGTTGAAACTCAGACCCTCCAGGCATGGTGACAGGAAGGTGAAAAAAAAATGAAGAACACCAGTATGGAAAAAGAATCAGCTCCGACGGGAGAAGTCAACTGCAAATCACCTCTTAAAAAACGTCTAGATGCCTATAAAAACTTACTTCATTTTTTCCAGAACAACTAAAGTGATACTTCGTCTTTAGAACAGATCAATATTCACATGATTTGCTTCTATAACTGGCCATTTATTGATCGGATCCATGCATATAACAAAATCAATGAGTTGTTTTTAGTTCAAAAAAAAGATTTGCTAGTGAGGTCTAGAAAAATGGGAAATAGATAAAGGTTTGTCGTGCTTATGGAAGATAATATTGTCCTGATTTCTGAACTGAAGAAAGAGTTTATTGATCTAGAATTGGCAATGGGTACAAAGATGGTTGTGTCTGGGTGGCAGGAGGTGATCGCTCCAAAAATGAGCTCCGAATCCCTTTAGAAGACTCCTGGACCCTCCATTCTGTGCCACGGGGCGAAACGAGTCCCAAAGCAATCACAGCCCAGGCTGAGTCGATCGCGATGGTCTGAGAATGGTGCGAGCATCGAGCGAGCATGGTCTGAGGTCGGTCCCTGAAGAGAAGCTTCATCCACACCATGGGTGCTCAAAATTGCAGCATGATCATGCTCAGGGGGCATCCTCGACTCGTCGATGGAATAAAAATACGCCTATGTTCATGGAAAAAAAAGTGGCGACCCTTCCCCCAAAGTCAGGTCGCCACCCATCCCAAAGGGATGTCGGAGAAAATATGGAATCAGGAGTCTTGTTCTTCGGAAGTATTGTCCGAGCTCTCGGTTTCGCTTTGCTCTTTCACATCGTCGGGAAGAGTAAATTCGAAGGTAATCTTGACTTCATCTTCGATGGATCTGGGGTTTCCTTCTTCAACAGCTGCGCCCACTTTAATCGAGGTTCTGCTGACGATGGCTTCCCCTTTGATTTCAGCGGGGTTGTCCGCGTTAACGGTGAATGTCACAGGTGTCTTCGCCTCGGCCCCTGCAAAAGTGATGATTGCTTCAGCTGTGTAGCTGTTTTCTTTTCCTTCAACAGCCTTGGCGTTCTTCAGGGTGACTTTGGCTTTTGGAAATTCCTCGACGTGAAAGAAATCTTCTGACAGCAAGTGGTTTGTGAGCCGCTGTCGCTGTGTGAGGATTGAGTTAATGTCTATTTCAAGTTCGACTGAGCCCTTCGTATAGTCATGATCTTTGACATCGATTTTCGTGAAATGCCATTTTGTAAAGATCCCTTTGTTTTCGTGACGGTCATTCTTCCCAACAAAATAAAGTCTTCCAGGTGCTTTCACTTCTACTTCTTCAACGTTTATCTGCTCTGCTCTTGCACCTGCTTGTCTCTGGCCTCGTGCCTGGGCTGAAGATCTCTCACCACGGTTTCTATCGCCCTGGCGATTATTCTGCTGAGCTTCCAGTGATCCTGTGAATAGGAGTGAGAGACACAGACTCAGAATACTAATCCTTTTGAACGAAGATTTCATCTATTTCATCCTTGGTTGAATATGTATCGATTGTGACAGGCAGGTTAGGGCAACAAACAGACCCAAACGCCAGAGTCGCTTTAAGGTCTGATAAATGGCTGCAAAACCTGATCTTTTGAAGTACATGATCACCACTCACGGATTCAGAACTGACCGCGATAGGTCGCTTCAGACAGGGAAACCGTACCCTTTGGTACATCTGTGTAAGCGATCTCGGTTGCCACGCATCCTCAACTTTGGAAGATTTTTCCTTCGATCTCCTGCTTGAGGAGCAGCGCTTTTGTTGAAAGAAAATGAATTCAATCTTGAAGAGTTGCAGCGCCTTACAATTATCGGCGGTGTCACGTCTATCGGGCTTGCTGCTGTCAAGATCACGACAGGTGTAGCCGGAAATTCTTATGCGCTAATTGCCGATGGGATTGAATCGCTGACTGATCTGGTCTCGTCTATTGCCGTTTTCCTCGGCGTCACCTGGTCGATTAAACCGCCGGATGAAAAGCATCCTTATGGGCATGGAAAACTGGAAACATTGGCTTCTCTCTTCGTTTCCATGAGTTTGATCATCGCTGCATCGGTGATTGCCTGGGAGAGTACAGGCGAGATCACCTCTCCGCAGGAGAGCCCCAGCTGGTTCACATTGCCTGTTCTGGTTCTTATTGTCTTGATCAAACTGTCTATATCAAGGATGATGAAGCGCGGGGCTACAAGCCATGGTTCGGCTGCACTTGAGGCAGACGCATGGCATCATCTGTCTGATGCTATCACATCAGGAGCCGCTTTTATTGGAATCTCAATCGCATTGCTTGGTGGGGACGAGTGGGCAGCGGCCGACGACTGGGCTGCTCTTGTTGCCTGTACCGTGATTCTCTTTAATGGCTGTCGGCTCAGTTGGGAGTCAATCAATGAGCTGCTTGAATCATCGGCACCAGATTCACTGGATAAGAAAATCCGCAGGATTGCAGAAGAAGTTGATGGCGTCTACCTCGTGGAAAAAATGCGTGTTAGGAAAAGTGGACTCGCTTACCTGATGGATATACACATCGAGGTTGAAGCGGAACTCACCGTTCGTGAGGGTCATGAAATAGCCCGCGACGTAAAGAATACGTTGTTGGACGCCGGGCTCCGAATCGTTGATGTAACAGTACACGTTGAACCCTATGAGGGAGAAGCTGAGCGTTGACTCTCACCCAGTCGTTTCTCTAGACTTTCCTGGTTACGTATTCAAGTACCTGTGCGACCTGGGTGTTTTTATCACAGACCGCTGAGGCTGCAGCATCCAGCTCTTTAAGGGCATGTGTATATTCTTCTGGATGAATCACGATAAGAGGTTTTCCCAGCGCCGCGGCATAGCCAGCATCGAACGCCGCATTCCACTGTTTGTATTTATCACCGAATCGTACCACAACGACATCGGCGTCTTTTAAGTGTGTCCGCGTTCTGATGCTGTTTATAAGACCGCCTTTATGGTCTTTCCAGTAAGCCTTTTCCTCATCCCCGAGAATAGATATGCCGCAATCATCACTTGCAGGGTGGTCGGTGACAGGCGCCGAGAATTCAACATGTAGATCCAAGGCTTCACATTCCTCTTTTACTTCTTCTCTCCAGTTTGAGTGAATTTCTCCTGCCAGATAGACTTTCCATATTTTAGGCATAATAAGTCTCCTCAATTAATCTCCACTATTGCTATTGTTTTCTCTGCGGCTCAGTCAAGACACGATCAATAATACTGTTCAAGTGTGTTGCCTTTTCTTTCCATGACCATTTTTCAAGCGCCAGTTCTCTTGAAGCTTTTCCCATCGTTGCTATCAGAGAGGGATTTTGCAGGAGCGTGTGCAGGGAATCAGTCAGGCCTTCCACATCTTCTGAATCAATTAGATAGCCGTTCTTCTCATGTTCAATGATATTCTCGATACCTGCTATACGCGTACCGATGAGCGCAAGTCCAGAGCTGATCGCTTCCAGAAGAGCCAGTGGCATCCCTTCGTAGCGAGATGGCAGCAAATAGACATGAGCTTCCTTCATTCTCTTACTCACTTCATTCTCTGTGCACCACCCGAGAAAGTTTATCTTCTCATTCAATCCTGAATCTTTACTCAACTTCTCATACTCTTCTCGTTTAGGTCCAGTGCCTGCGATACTCAACTCCCAGTTGAGGTCCCGCAAACGGGAATCATTCAGTGCTTCCAAAACTAGATCGAGACCTTTTTGAGTGGTGATTCTTCCAACGAACAGGAGTTTGACCTTTCCAGGCTTCCGGTCCCATTTGCCTTCTGGGGGAGAGAAGCGTTTTGTGTCTACACCATGGTAGATGACATCGATGTCGCGTTTAAAGGATTTCAAGGCGAGGCGCCTCAAGCCTTCACTATTCGCAATGCAGGCTTTGGCCTGATAGACAATTAGTCTGTTCAGCCAGAGAGTGAGCTTGTGATAGAGTTCAAGCTCGCCAGGAAGCCACCCAGGTATATCGCCCCCTTCAAAGAGGATGATATGAGGTATCCCTTTCACCATAGAGAGAGGCCAGGCAGGCATTCCAGAAGGTATCGAGTGAAATGAAATGACAACGTCTGGTCGGGGTGCTCCGCGGAGGAGCAGATAAGGTGTGGCCGTGGCCACATAAGACATCATTTCAAGTGGGTTTGACTGGCCCTCCTGTTTCCTGAGAGCTGGTAATCTTCGAAGAGTAAATCGACCAATCTTTTGAACACGTTTAAGATTGGAATAGGCCGCGGTCACCATTTCAACTTCATGGCCAAGACTGCAGAGTTCTCGGGCAAGGTAACGGCTGGCAGTACTTCCCCCTCCGCCCAGAGGAGGAAATTCGTAATTACACATCAGAATGCGTTTCTTAGTCATCACCAGGCTTTATTCCATAATCTCTTCAGGGAAGAAATGATATCGATTGGAAAAGGAGTCAAGGAAGAGCCGGTTACGCTTGCGCTCATACATGGCAAAATTAAGATAGCTCTCACTCAATAACCCAACAGGTTTCCTGAAATTCAAGCAAGATAATCCTCCCGCAAGTGATTCAGGTACAAAGCCTGCAAATCTGATTCACGAGGAAGACCAATGACCCAAATAAGACTTTTTCCTTTCATCGTGTTTGTCATTTCTTGCGTCTCGCTTCTCGAAATCGCTCGTGCCCACACACCTGTCCTTCTGGTAGAAGAGAATAAAGATGGAACAATATATATAGAACCCGGTTTTGCTGATGGAAGTTCTCCTGCAGGACATGATGTTGAGCTAAGAGACGAGAAGACCGGTGAGCTTATCGAAAGGCTCGTTGTCCCCGAAGAGGGATTTCTTGAAGTTAGTACCCCCGATGTTCGCTTTATTGCAGTCTTCAAGCCGGGTAGAGGTCATTCCGTAACTGCCAAAGATCCTCGCACGGCTGAAGAGTCAGATGAGGTGGTGGAAGAGCCGGATGATACCCTCGAAGGCTATATGGCTACTTCGCAGGATACTCCCGAGCAAAGTACAGCAGCAGCCACCCAGAGTAAAGTCCCCACCGAAAAGAAAGAAGCCGATGAAAATGCGCGTCTGCAGCGAACATTTGGTCTTAGTTACCTCATCGTTGTAATCGTTCTGGTCGTTTTCGTTCTCGTGCTGGGAAAACGAGCTGTCTGATGGAACTGAAATTACACTTCATGAATTCCAATGACTGGAGACTAAAATGAATAAATCTGTATTATCAATGATTGCAGTGGCACTTCCCTTATTCCCTGTGAGTCTTTCGGCTCACTTCCAGACCGCCTATACAGAAGAGAGCGCCTTGAGCACTGAAGACTCTCAGGTTACCATTGAGTTTGTCTTCACTCATCCTTTCGAAGGCGGGCCGGTCATGGAGATTGGTAAGGATGAACAGGGCAATGTTTCTCACTTCAAAGATATCTATGTCATCAACAAGGGTAATAAGAAGACGGTGACTGAGTCACTTGTAGAAAAGAGTTATGAGGGGCCGGGTGAAGGAGCAGAATCAGCTTCGGGTTTCGTCTTGGATTATACGCTCAGAGGGCTCGGGGACTTTGTCTTTGCGGCAGAGCCAGAACCCTACTGGGAAGAGGAAGAAGGTCTTTATATACAGCAGTACACAAAGCTTATCCTGAATCGTGGTGGCGTCCCAACAGACTGGGATCAACCGGCGGGAATGCCTGTTGAGATTATGCCTCTCAATCAGCCCTATGCCGTTTGGACAGGAAATGTTTTCCGTGGTGTTGTGAAAATGAAGCAGGGTGAAGAATATGTGCCTGTACCCAACGCCGAAGTTGAAGTAGAGTACCTGAATTGGGATCTTGAAGGTGGAAAGTTCGCTAATGGACCCAAGGTCAATCACCCTCAGGAATCATTCATCACTCAGACAATCTATACGAACCAAAGCGGAGAGTTTTCTTACGGTATTCCCAGGTCGGGCTGGTGGGGCTTCGCAGCGATCAACCTTATTGATGGGGTAACACACAAAGAACGCCCCGTTGAAGTCGGGGCTGTTCTCTGGGTTGAAGCGAAGGATATGAATTAATGATCCTGAAAGAGATGTTACGCAAGGTTGTCGAGTGCCTCATCGATCGGCTTGTCACCATTCAGGAGGTCAAAGGTAACACCAATCAGTCCGGGATGCTGCAGTGACTTACAGATAACCTGGGCGACGTCTTCCCGGGTGATGGATGTCTTCTCAACGATCTGAGTTTTTGCGATAATCTTTCCGCTCCCTGGATCATTAGTAAGCTTCCCGGGCCGGATAATCGTATAGTTAAGGGTAGACATCTGGAGTCGTATATCAGCGATATGTTTTGCGCGGTTGTAGTGTTGGATCTTTGAAGGCGCCTCAGGGTCACGCGCGCCCATCGCACTCACCATCACGTATTTTTTGATATCAAATCTTTCAGCGGCTTCGATCGTTCTGACGGCTCCCAGGCAATCCACAGTAATTGTTTTCTCAGGACCTGTTTTCGCACCTGAGCCTGCCGTGAAAACGATTGCATCGAACTCTTTAATGAGATGATCGAGAGATCTTTCCAGGTTCCCTTCCACGCTCCGAATCCCTTTTTCTGTAAACCAGTCCGCCTGGCTCTTATCTCTTATCATGGCAACCGGGATGTAACAGTCATCGCTCTCTTTCAGCTTCTGACAGACCATCTTTCCAATTTGACCATTTGCTCCAACAATAAGTGTTTGCATGAACTTCTCTCTCCGTTTATTTGGAGGATCAGAGTGCCACCGATTGAGCGCCTTGTCAAATGTCCTAAGTTACCATCCTTCGGCTTTTCTCTGAAGGCAAATACACCCTTAAACCTATAAAGGTCATTGCGTCGAATGGATCATCGATGAATATAGAGACTACAGAGTCGTAATTCAGCAGATAAGGGATGAGACTATTGAGTGAACAGACATTGATACAAGAAGCAACAAAGCATTACGAGGCTGAAGTCGGTAAACAGCAAACCATCAATGTATTTGCTGGGCCAGATGGATTCATCGACCAGATTATTGATGTTGTCGATAAGCGGCAGGATGCTGAGAGCTATACAGCGATCAAGACAATCAGTCAATATGCCAGCAGGCTTGCAGAAGCAGCAGGGAAATCCACTAATATCGAGTTCGTTGTCAAGCAAATCAAAAGCGGAGGAAACGGCCCCTTAATGAGTGAGGCTTTAGGTCGACTCGGGGCTCACCTTCATTATGTTGGATGCCTTGGTCTGCCGGAGATCAATCCTGTCTTCAAAGAGCTTGAGAAATACGGAAAGGTGGAGTCGATTGCCGAGGTTGCTCAAACTCTCGCCACAGAGTTTGAAGATGGAAAGATTATGAACGGACTCCATCAACCGTTAAAGGATGTGACCTGGGAAAACTTTGAAAAGCACCTGGGCGGGGAAGATAGAATTCTTGAGATTCTGAAGACCACTAATCTCGTTGCTCTCCTGAATTGGACGATGCTTCCCCACTTGAATGGTATATACAGAGGAGTTCTTAACCTTTTGATGCAAATGGATCGGCAAAAGCCAGACTTCTTCTTTTTTGACTTATGTGATCCTGAAAAACGCACTGAGGCAGATCTGAACGAAGCCTTGAGGTTAATCAGCGAATTCAGCGAGCATGGAACAACTGTCCTTGGATTGAATGAGAAAGAGTCTCAGGAAGTCGCCAAAACGCTCGGGGCGGAGGTTGGAAGTTCTGATCTAGGAGGGTTGTTGAAGAGAGCTCAATCCATTCAACATGCCACAGGTATAAAGGAGATTGTCATTCACCCCCGCCATGCTGCCGTCGTTTTCAGCAGTGAACATGGGTCGGGTCAGCTTAACGGACCTGTGTGCGCAAAGCCGAAGCTTACCACCGGCGCTGGCGACCACTTCAATGGTGGATATATGTTTGGGCGTCTCTGCGGCTTATCCCCGGAAGAAGCCCTTGTGACAGGGAAGGCCGTCTCGGGCTTCTATGTGAGACAGGGAAGAGGCCCCTCTAAAGAAGAGTTGCCCCGATTTACGAGCCGATGGATTGATGGCACCCTTGACCCTTGGAAAGAAATCTAAGGGATATTAATACACGCAAATCTGGAATAAAACCCAAATAAGGGCGTACCTGTTTATATAATGCTTGAACTTCTGGCAGCGACAAATCACGAAACAACTTCACCGATCCTCCAGACATTGTCTATCTCGATTGTTGCCGGGGTAGGTCTGACTCTGCTCTCGCGAAGACTGCAGGTTCCTGCTATCGCCTTGCTTCTGATTGGAGGCGTGGTACTCGGTCAATCCTGTTTGAATATCGTCCGTCCCGATGTTCTTGGGGCAACCCTGGGTCCGCTGATCTCACTCTGCGTGGCGCTGATTCTCTTCGAGGGTGGACTTACACTTAACCTGGAAGGCTACAAACGGGCTTCCCTCATCATTCGCCGATTATTGACCTTCGGGGTATTAATTACATGGCTCGGAACCGCTGCTGTTATCTATCTCCTGTTCCATCAAGACTTCGGTTCAGATGCGATTGCAATGTCATTTCTCGCTTCAAGTCTTGTCATTGTGACGGGTCCAACTGTCATCGCGCCTTTGTTGCGTCGCATCAGGATTAAACAGAACCTGAATGATATTCTCCACTGGGAAGGCGTGCTGATAGACCCTATCGGTGTCTTCATTGCCATTCTTTCTTTCGAGTTTATTCGCGGATACGGCGCCGGAGAGGTTCTTGTCCAGTTTGGTTTCAGAGCGTTCGTAGGGTTAATCGTCGGTGGAATCGCAGGCTTCGGTTCTGTATTCCTCCTTAGAAGAAGTTATATACCTGATGATGCATTAAATATCTTCAGTGTCGCAGTTGCGGTCTTTGTATATGATTTTTGTGATTATCTGGTGATCGAATCAGGTCTGCTTGGTGTAACGATTGCAGGTTTGATTATCGGGTGGAAAAAGCCAGGTCCGCTCAAACGCATCAAAGAGTTTAAAGCAGAAATTACTGAGCTTCTGATCGGAGCGCTTTTTGTCATTCTGGCTGCCAAGCTTGACTTCGAATACTTCAAGCAATTTGGTGTGAAAGGCTTCATCGCAGTCGCTCTGGTGATGTTTCTGATTCGACCGCTCAATGTGATTGTCTGCACATGGGGTACAAAGCTCAGCCTGAAAGAGAAGCTCTTCCTCTCCTATGTTGCACCCAGAGGAATTGTCGCGGCATCCATGGCTTCCCTCTTCGCTCTGCTTCTTGGTCAGTTCAGTCCGGAGTTTGCAAACGAGAGTACCTGGTTTCTCGTCACGTTTACCTTTTCTGTCATCGCGGTAACAGTCATTCTTCAAGGCTTTACAGCGGGAATACTTGCAAAACTTCTTGGGCTTCAATTACCGACTCCAACCGGTTGGTTGATTGTTGGCGCTCATCCTTTTGCAAGACGGCTTGCTGGTTTTCTGCAGTCGCGTGGCAAGATTGATGTGATGCTGCTCGATTCCAATCGCCGTTATATATCCGAAGCAAAGAGCGAAGGTTTGAATGCTCTTTATGGAGATGCTCGGAACAATGATCTTCCCGGCTCTATCGAGTTCAGGAATGTTGGAAATGTGATCGCGCTCACTGACAACGAAGAGTTAAATCTTGTGATCTGCCAGAGATGGCTTCAGTCAGTTGGAAGAAAGAACACTTATCGATGGGGGAGAGAAGTACCCGATCAGAAAGAAGCTTTGGAACAGCCCGGCACAGTTGTCTGGTCAACCCTTCCCAAGCCTTCATTGATTTCCAGCGAAATGCTGGAAGGTGATATTGTGATCTCTAATGTCACCGTCGAAAAAGCGAAGGATATGGAAGGTGTCTATAAGCTTCTGCGTGTCGGCGAAGAAGGCGCACTGCTCGACCCTGATTTATCAGAGAAAGAGATGAAAGCTAACGGACCGGGTGAAATGCTTCTCTTGAAACGACACGCTGACTATCTTCTGCGCAGTATCAGGCCAGAGCTTATGGTTCGATTTGAAGAAGTCAAAGATCGTAATCAACTCTTCTCTCAGCTTGTAGATCGCGCTTTGCTTGTGCAACCACGAATCAATCGGACTCAGCTCCTCAATGAACTTGTAGAGAGAGAACAGAGCTTTCCAACAGCTCTTGGTCACGGAATAGCCGTGCCTCATGGCTACAGTCCGCATGTCACTAGTCGACTCTGTGCTGTTGCGCAGATACCTAACGGTATAGACTTTGGTGCGCCAGATAATGAGCCTGTGAAACTTGCTTTCATGATCATTAGTCCGATCGGTGATCCCGAGGGACACCTCGCAACCATGGCAGATATTGCGAAAACGGTTTCTGACAAAGAGCTTCGTGAGAAAATTCTCAACTCGAATAGCCCGTCAGAGGTGGTTACCTCTATCACCAACCATAAGAAAGAAGCCGAGTGAATCACTAAGGATTGATAACCTCAGTTTGTCGGCAAAATGCTTTCAAACCAGGATTTGATGAAGGTGGAAGAAGGTTTGTTTCTAACTGTATATCCCCGTTCCGGAGTCTCGCTGAATTCTACCCACGAGTAGATGAAGACGCCCGCCAGTTCTTCTTCACCGTCCCAGACTCGAGAAAAGGCCTCGAAGCCTTTTCTTTGCTCCTCCAGGTCAACACTTGTCTCCTGTGTATAGTCCCAGGGAATGGCCGCTCCTCCATCGATAGACGGGTAGCCAAGCTCACTAAAGATGATCGGGTTGTCCGATCCTGTTACATTTCTTTTTTCGTAGATCCAGTTTTTCCAGAGCTCCCACTCACGAGTCATCTTGTCGACAGTCAATTGATTCTCGTTGTAGTCACCGAGCTCATAGTAGCCAGAAATTCCAATGTAATCAACTGCCTCCCACCATGGAACAAGATCGATTGTGTCCCAGTTAGCCGTATATAGGATTTTCCCACGATAGACACTTCTAACTTTCTCCGTCAATTCTCTCCAGTGTCTTTCTTCGTCCTGAAGAGAGGTGAATTCCGACCCAATTGAGAGAAGTTCAACCTGGGTCTTCTCGGCAAGCTCGGCGAGTTTCAGAATCTCGACTTCATAGTTTTCAAACCAGGTCTCTGTGTTTTCAGGCTCCAATGCACCGCGCCATTCATCCTCGCCCGGGTTCTTCAATAGAACGATCGGCAGTAGCATCGTTGATAGTGACTGCTCCTCAGCAAAGAGCAGAGCCTGTTTGAGTTCCGTTTCGGAAGGAGCTTTTAACGGGTCTGGTGCGAGCGTATTGGCAGTCGTGTTTTCCTGCTGGTAGGGTAGAAGGAAGCAAATGCTGTTGGCGCCAGCCAGTTTGATTTCTGAAATAAGGCGAATATAATCGACCTCATCAGACTCTGAGTTGAGGGGAAGAACGTAGCCTCTATAATCTGGAGGCTCCGCTGGAGCCGTAGATATACACAGGGCAGATGAAGTTACTGCGATAACTGCTGAATGACAGAAAGCCCTAAGCACGCCTGTTCTCGAGGAGACCTATTGAACCAAAATAGAGAGAGAGATAGGTAAACGCAAGCTCGCCCAGGGATCTTAACATGGAAGCTCCATGAAGAAATCCAAACCATTCCTTTTCTGGCTGACCATCGGGAACCTGGCTCATTGAACCATATGCCGAACTGAGCGTTGCTTTGATGCTTTGGATTTCAGGTATGATATACAAACTTTCAAACAGAAAGAGCATTGTGGCTAGCAGAAGAAAAACAAGAGCTGACTTCAGTCTTTTCCCTTTCTTACACCGGAACTCACTCATCAGGAGATAAATCATGATCGGGTAGGCGAACCAGGAGATGATACGATAGACTTCGAACATGGCTCCTGAAATTGTCCCGGCTGCACCGCTATCTGAGACGCCAACACCCACATGTGAGAAGATAACAATCGGAGCGATCAGGTGTATTGCGAGGTTGATGCCCAGATGAACACCCGCGAGCAACAACCAGTATTGCCCGGCTCTGCTGTATATCATCGTCGATTTCTGTATTCGCATATTAAACTCTGTAGGCGGTAATCATTTCAGACTGATCTTCAAGAGGATCAACGCCTATATAGATATCATTGACTTGAGAGCCATGCTTGACCTTGAAAGTTCCTTTAAGCCCCTTCCCCTTTTTCCAGGCTTCAATACGAGCCATGACTTTCAATCTATTTGCAACCTTTTCCGCTGTTTTCAAGTCTAGAGTCTTGCGGGAAACAACAATCGACGGATTTCGGAAAATGACAACATTCATTGAATGGCGCTGAGGAAGGACAACAAGAGCGCTCGCCTCTGCTTCAACAGTCGTTCGAAGGAGCTCATTCACCTGTTTGACCAATGGTATACCCTCGTCCTCATTTAAGTCAAAGGTTTGTACTCGAGATGCTGTCGGTTGATACTCGGCTGGGTCACCTAATTCCGGGTACTTTGGGTCTTCTGCAGAAAAATTTGGAGGAGCAATTCGTTCTGAGCTGTCAAAGGCACTCTCGATGGCCTCATCCATTCCTTCATTCAGTTCCTCTTCATCCGGAAATCCTGTGATTGTTTCAGCTTCTGAAACATCATCGAACTCAATATCATCAACGTCTATATCAGAATCAACCTTGCCTGCACCTTTTGTGGCTGCCTTTTCTTTCTCTTTCTCAATACGGTTCAGCTCCGATAGATCAAGAATTCCTGAAGCAGTATCGATATCTGATGATGCTGAAGCTGGCTGTTGAGGTTCGACAGAGGCCTTTGACTTCTCCTCGAAATCAGCTCTTGCCTGAACACTGGCAAACTTAACGGGCTCGACCAGCGGCACCTTATTGATCGCTTCAGAAAGATTCATTCCGCGCTTCAAGGCAGCACGAACCCGCGCATCCTGCCGTTTCGTGATATAACCTTCGCGTAGAAGTAAGAGTAGAACTTGTTCATCAGGAGCCGCCATGGCTTAACTCTCTTGAAGATAGGTCTCGTTTCCTTTGGTATGAACCGGACAGAGTTTATGTCTCCCAGCATTCATGAGGGCAAAGAAAATCCTGCAAGCAGATCTTATTCAAGATCGGAAGCATCGATGATCCCATCATTGTTTAAATCGAGCGTGTTATTGTAATCAATTCCAAGAAGGTGGTATAAAACTTCTGCTTTCTCAGGGTTTGCCGCAGTTCCTGTTCCTGTTAATTGAACAGTGATGTTTGGTCGGACCGGATCGTCAGAGGTAATGAGTAAGGTTGCTGAATGTGGACCATTGCTTGTCGGTGTAAACCTGACAAAAACCCGGAAGAACGTGAACGGGGGTAAATCCGGCAGCGGGGGACTGACAATCTCGAAACTTGATGAGGTGTCAGAAATAATATCGACTCTTGTACCTGTGAATTCAACCGGAAGTCCGCCGATGTTTGTGATTTCCACATATTGAGTATTGGTCACAGCCACGGATCCAAAGTCGAGTGAAGCGGGAGTGACTCTGACCTCCTGTGGATAGAATTCGTGCGCGCCGATGTCATAGCCCGGGTTTTGCCCTGTGGCTACAATTGGATTAGGACGGGATTGCATTTCAACATCTTCGTCAGTGGCAGTAGAGGGGTTGGCGGTGTCCAACGCAGAAGATCCAATGCCTGGTCGGTAGTCCACAATTCTGAGTGTATCATTAACGTTCATTTGAAAACCCAGAGGGTTCAGACGAAGCCGATCTGTTGTCGTCGATTCTACCCTGACCTGATTTGCGTCGTCAGAATTCGGTGATACATATGCATCTCTGAAATCAGAAATATCATAGAAAGAATTCGGTATAGATACGGTGTATTGGTTATTCGAAACGTTCTGTACCAATGCTTCTACAACGTAACTTGAATCGAAGATGAATTCAGGTGAACCGTCATCAATATCCGTGAAAGCGGCAAGTGCATTCAAATTACCGGCACCTGAATAGTTCGTTGAGGTGACCGAGATTCTAAAGTCGATCGCATTGTCGAAGAATATGGAATCAGAGACTGAGAGTGAAGGATTTCCGCTTAGCTGATTCAAAGCTCTCATCCCATTGAAAGCAAAGATCGTGTTGGATATATTCAAATTCGTCTGGTCTTTGAATCCGATCAACGTACTTGTCAGACCGGAATTTGAGGCAAGTGTCGAGTTGATGATCGTTGTTTCGGTCCCACTGAACTCCAACAGAGAAGAACCATCATCTACTTTATTACCACTGATGATCGTATTCGTCATGGCTAGCGAGCCTCTGTCGAAGAGCATTCCCGCCCCGGGAGGGGCACTGTTAGCTGCGATAATACTCTTGTCGATCGTTGTCGTCGAATCCTTGATATCGAAGATCCGGGCGCTCACGTCATTTATCTCTACAGAACTCATGGTGAGTGTAGAGTTATCGGACGCGATCAGTGCTTCCGGAGAACTGTAGTCATAAAAGCGAATATTTTCGAGGGCCATAGATGCGTTTTCTGTATAGATACCTGAGCCCAGGAATGCAGTGCATTGGGAGATGATTCCGTCCATGATCTCAGCTGTTCCACCAAGTTGAAGAATCCCACCTCCCTTTGAGGAATTGGCGTTATTTGCATTCCCGTTGAACATACTGAAGTTCTTCATCGAGAGGAATCCATCCGTCTGGGCAATCATGCCACCTCCATCTGTGGCGCTTCCAAACGAAAGAAAGGTTCCGTCTATCGTGAGACTCCCGCCCTGGATGAGGGCCATTGCACCGATGCCAGCGGTTGCGTGTGCTTCAAATGTACCGCCGCGAACAAAGATCTCAGAATTGTCGCTCATATAGAGCACAGATCCACCCGTTGCCTGTGAGAATCCTCCTACGAAATAGGGATTGTCGAGAAAGATATCCGAGTTCCCCTCAGCATAGATTTGTCCCCCTCGGTCAGATGCACCATTCGAACTGAAACTAGAATCAATGATCCTAACCGAGCTGTCGATGATCGCTGCTCCACCTCCGAAAACGGCCTCTGAATCATCAAATCTGCATTCTCTGAATACGTTGATACCTAATACATTCTCTAACAATAGACCGCCTCCATACTCATCGATCAAGGCGGGTCCCATTGCGTTTCCACCAACGAATTGAAATCTGTCCACATATATATTGGAGATATTCTGGGCTGACAACACATGGGATGCAGGAGGTGTACCTCTGCCTGTAGGCGAGACATCAACGGTTGTGATTGCTTTCGGATTTCTAGATGTCATTGAACGATCGCCCAGTCGAAAACCTCCGATCAGATCGCGATTTGATTCCATGACAACAGGCAAGCGATAGGTACCTTGCTCAACCCAGATTGGTTTCATCACCGAGTCTGGATCCTCAATCGCGTCAGGGATGGAAGCATAGGCTGTTGCCCAGCTTCTTCCATCCGGATTACTGACATCCTCCTGGCGCACATAGATGACATCTGGGTTGGGGAATTGTAGTGAAGTATCCTGGCGCTCGTAAGCGCCGATATCGTAGAGGCCTCCCGGGACGCCGTTGTCAATGGTGGGTATATCCACAGGCCGGGGAGCTCCCGATATATCAATAGATGGCGCCCCTGCAGCTGTTCCTGCATCAATTGCCAGCGATTCCTCCGCGAGACGAAAGTCGTTTATCTGATAGGCTCGATTCTGATCGCCGGAGAATTCCCCAAAAACAGAGAAGGTCGTTTCCGTATTCGCGACAATGACGTCATGAATGAGTCTTCCGTCTGATCTAAAGGTAACAGATTTTCCAATGAGACTGCCGGGGACGAAGTCCGCATCTTCTATGATGTATGTGGATGTTATGTCACCTATATCATTCGAGTCCCACAATCCCGTATAGAAGGGGAGCGTTTCATGGAGAAAACGCGGTGGACCTGAAATATTACCCGACGAACCAGATAAGGCATTCAGTTCCGCAACATCGGAGATCGGGGTCATACCGTCCTCATAGAGAGGTTGAACATATTCGCCAAACAGAGAATTCAGAACACTAACCGTGCTGCTGAAATTTCTGTCGATCAGGACTATAGGGTTTGCGTCAAAGATCGAGTTGTATATTGTGAGATCCCCTGTTTCTTCCACAAAGAATAAATCAGCGCCCTGGTTGCTTTCTCCGTTTTTGATAAAGTTACTGCTATGAATGGTGACTCTTGCAGCTTCAAGAACTCCTATACCTGAGGTATCACTGTTCCCATTGTTCCCTTCGAACGTTGAGTTTGTAATAAAATGCGATCCATTTGTGACAGAGATGGTGCCTATTACTGTACCTTGTGTATTGCGGGGATCTCTCTGGTTTCCGATAAACCGAGACCTCTGGATATTAATGGAGTCGTCGCTTGGGTCGATACCGACAAAGTGTATCGCCAATCCTCTATCCTCGGCATAATTCCGGATAAAGTCCACTTGGGTTATTGTTGAAGAGGCTTCGAATAGATCGATTGCTCCGCCATTCCTGGCTACGTTGTTGATAAAGCTGCATATACTCATATTTACGGTTGAACCTTCAGCACTTATGGCACCCCCTTCGTTGCCACCTCCGTTTCGAATAAAGGCCGTTGTCTCAATGTTGAGCGGAATGACGTTCATCGCGTAAATTGCTCCGCCACTGTTGGTAGCTGTTTGGCCGTTTCCTTCGAAGACCGATGTCTTGATTGAGACGTTTGTGGATTCCAGGATATAGATGGCCCCGCCCTCTCCGTTATTTGTCGTGTTGTTATTCTCAAAACGGCACGCTGTTATTTCGGTATCGCTTGCCATTGAAAGGTAAATAGCACCTCCCTGATCTCGTGAATCGTTTTCGAAAAAGAAACACTGATTGATGCGCAGGTTATTGATGTCGTCTCCGTAGATTGCTGAGCCTCTCATTGGGACATCTTGAAACTGGCTACTGTCGAAAGTCAGACCGTCCAGAAGCACATTATTCTCTTCTGAGATATAAACAAGAGTGTCAGGGACTGTGCCTCGCACATCGACTACCGGAACAATGGTTGTTTCATTCGCTTCGGGATTTTGATCGGATATGGAAAAGTCCCCCGGCAGGAAACCACCGTATAGTCGTCTACTCTGTCTCACCACGATTTTTCCATAGCGTCCGGCAGCAATCCAGATGGGGTCTGTTGTTGATCTTGCATCATCAATGGCAGGCTGAATGGACGTATAGGCGTTGACCCATGAAGTACCATCTCCAGCACCTGTTGCTTTCCAATCAACATAGACAGGGTTTTCCGTTGTGATATCGGGGTTTGTATTCCCGTTAAATTCATAGGCGCCGACATCAATGGCTCCGTTACCGGTTCCACCAACTCCCGTCACATCCACAACACGCGCGTTCTTGATGATATCTTCCGTGGAGAGGGCCTGGATGTCCTGGCCGCGATCAACGGCGAGCGACTGAACAGGAATCTGAAAATCCAGAAGAACGAGTTTTCGATTGGTTTGAGGAGCGGGCACATCACCGGCCAGCGTAATTTCTCCTGGACGATTGCTCAGGATGGCCTGATATTCTGTGAACCCTGGTATATAGAATGAGCGATTCCTGAGCTCTCCTTCAGCGAAGTTGAACCGTTCGCTTGTCAACGTCGTGGTCGCATTCTGAAAATTATACGATCGGAAAGTGACCTCATCGATGGAGAACGTTCTTGCGGAAGGTTGAGAGGGCTCATCCTGATCCTTCGTCGTTGCGAGGAATCTTGGGTCGGCGAAGAAATTGTTCTCATAGTTGGGGTTGTTGTTGAGGTCGGCAGGTGAGGTGAATCCTGTGAAAGGTGTCGGTGCATCCGAGAAAAGACAGCTCTGAAGGGACACCTCTGCAGAGTTGACCAGTGAGATGGTCGTCTCGCCAATCGAATTGAATATACTGTTTCGAAAGACGATACCTGAGGAGCCATCTATACGCCACCCTTCGCCAGACCCTGACGTATCGTCGACAAAAGTACAGTTCTCAACAATTACTGGTGAGTTACCACTAATGAATCCGATAAGACTGTTATCTCCGCCATTACCTGAAAAGAGTGAGTTAATGAAAATAAGCGGAGAAGAGCTGATCTCGATCGGAGATCCACTATCAGAATAATTGCCAATGATTCTGCATCGCGAGAAAATAGTCTGGCTGTCGTCTCGAGCATCTATTGCATTTGAAGAATTCGGCTCCGAGTGGTTCGCAATGAGTGTGTCTTCAATAATACCTCTCGAGCCCCTCATCAAAATAGCATTGCCGACCGTTGAATCGTTCGTGTGAATCTGACAATCAGAAATGAGAGGTGCACTTCCTTGAATGGATATACCAGAGCCTCCACCAGCAATGCTTCTGGTAATAATGGATCCTCGGACAAACCCAGTAGCATTATTGAATGCCAGTCCTCCTCCAATTGATGCACTATTGTCTATGAAATTTACATCTTGAATTTCAACGGTAGAGTTTAACACGTTGATTCCTCCTCCGTCATTACTTACACCACCACGGCAGCTATCGATGTCTCCGCCGGTCATTTTGAGGGTGGCATTTTCAAAGACAAGGATTCCTCCGCCACCATCTACGGCAGAGCCTGAGATACTATTGGAACCGATAAATGTATCGTTAATGGTCGCAGAAGAATTGCGAATGGCTATACCGCCCCCTCCATCAACGGCTGTGTTACTCCCGAGGGAACTACCACTGAGAGTAAATGGTGAGTTGACGGACGTATAGATTCCGCCACCGTAGTTCCCTGCTTCGTTACTGCTGATCGAGACGAGAGTTAGGCTCCCACCAGAATCGGCACTGAAATAGAAGCCGCCTCCATCGTCCGAAGCTGAGTTCTGGTTCAATGCACAATTGAAGAACGTGGGCGTTGCGCCAAATACACAGGCGACCCCACCTCCATCCACAGCCTCATTAAAATTAATATCCGTCGTATCGAAAACAACCGTTTCATCGACATCCTGCAGGAATATACCACCGCCGTTGTGAGGCATGGCTTCCGTATCATGCCCATTGATCAATAAGAGGCGCTCCACAAGAACATTGCGAACGCCGAACCCGGTAATCGGTCGTGCTGGAGCTGGAAGCGTTTCAACATCGATCGTCGTTTTAGCAAATCCATCACGTTGCTCCGGATCCGTTTCGTTTCCAGCGAACCCTCCACGTAAATCGATGTTCGAAACCAGGGGAATTGCCTCAGCGTACGTCGCGTCTGTGATCCAGAGCTCTCCGCCTCCTGCGTCGTTGGCTGTTACAAGTCCCTCGGTAATGGTTTTCTTCGCCGTTTGCCAGGAAAGTCCGTCGCCAGAGCTGGCGACATTGGCATCGACATAAATGATGACCTGCGCAGGGGCAGCGCTCGCAAAGGTGAGGAAGGCGAGCGCCAGGAAACAAAGGATAATTCTCATGAAAGAAGATCTCTTAGTGGGGGATAGGAAGGGATTCCGCAACAGAGCATTATTTCTTGCGGAAAAGCGACTCGTCAACGGATACGTCATGAATTGAACGACCGAGAGCTCAATACCGGCCGAGAGAGATGTTTACTGGAGGCTTTTTCCCCTCAAAAACTGAGAATACAGGGAATTGAGAGCTTTCTCTATGATGAATTCCCGAAAAAGGGAAAAGGTTGCTCATCAGCCCAAAGAAGGGAGCGAGTGTTCACATTCGACCCCAAAGATAGTTAAGGCCCGAACTACCTGCATGCAACCTGCTTGCGACTTGCTTGCAAGCTGCATTCGGAAGCATGTTTTAAGCTTGTTGTAATCAGAGTGCATCAAGGTTGTCTGCGTCAGAAGAGACTTTAACTTAAACGAAGGAAGTCGTACTATCGATGCTTAAGGCTCGATGTTAGCCGTTTCTATCCTGAGGAGTAAGAAAGGGAGTAGGTGGGTCGTCGCATACTTTGGATCGCTGGATTCTCAATCTTGCTTTCAGACAGATGCGTTTCAGAACGAAAAACAACTCCAGAGTTTGACGAGTGTCTCTTTGGTTCGTATGAGAAGGGATGGTTAAATGATGATAATAGTCGAAATACAAAATCTATAGGAGCTGCTCCATCTGAGCCCTAAAGGGGCGATCTATACCAGCCTGGGTTGGAGGGTAGTGCATGGCCAGGTAAGATTAATACAACGTCCAGTCCGCCGCAGAGCTTCCCGACGTCTCCAGAATGACTGTCTTGGCGGGGGAGGTTTGACCTCCGTCTGTTGTTACGGTGACATCGGCAGAAGCCGAAGGGGGAATCGCCAGGTTGATGGTAATCAGAGTCGATGTCCAGGAAAGAATGTCATTCGTGTCTATACTTTCGCCATCCAGTGTCACGCCGCCACTGCCCTGGCTCGATCCAAAATTGTAGCCTTTCACCAGAAGTTGATAGGGGAAAAATGTGCCTCTTTGTGTGCTGGTGACGACACGCGCTGAGGATATTCTCAAGGCAGAGATAGATGGAGCGAAAGGAACAATGTACTCTACATCGTCAATGGTCATCGGTTGAAGGTCCGGGCCATGGGAAACGATGCGATAGTCAGGGAACTGGTCGCCATAATAACGAAGTGATATACTTTCCGTTTTCGGGTCGAGTAGACCCAGCGGTGTATAGAAATAGAAAGGTCCACCCCAGGGATCGAGGAAAGTTCCTTCGTCATAGTCGCCATTGGGCCCTTCAAGGGGAGTTGAAGAGGAGGTATTCAGGTAGGGTGGTCCCGCGCCAATTCCAGGAGTTGTCAAAGTCTGTCGCATCAAGTCGCCCGTGGCAGGGAAGAAAATCAATGCTCCACCATTGGCATTGATCGCCTGGTAATCGACAGACGCTGTTGTTGAGAGTATGTCGTCGAGATTCTCGAGTGTTGTGAATCGATTGTAGTCGATGTAGAAGAATTGCAGAGCGTTGGAAAGAGCTTCCATCTGGGCGAGAGCAACGGTAGACTCTCCCTGTTTCGCCTCTGGCTTTTTGTCCCTGGAAGTCTCTGCGGGAGCTGTCGTGCACCCAAGCGCAATGAAGAGCCCGATGTGGAGCAGCTTTCCTGATTGTGTTTCCCCTCTTCGCCTCATGTCTCTAGTCCTTTTATTTATTAGCCTCGGCTTCCTGTCTTAATTCCTGAACATGTTCGCGCACTCTGGCAATGGTTTCTGCCTTCTGGCGTGAATCTTTTTCGGCAATCTGGAGGTATTCTTCCCAGGCTTTGCGCGTTTCACTGGAGTTCCCCCGATGCTTTTCGGTGAGTGCGGCAAAGTTATAGTAGGCTCCAGCGAAATTCCGATCAAGGAGGCAGGCGTGGCGGAACGCCAGGAGAGCTCCTTCGTCGTCTTCGTTATCATGGAGCCAGGTGCCTTCCAGCCACAATTCTTCTGCCGCTTCAGGGTCCTGACGCCGGAAGAGGATTTTGAAGAGATGTTTGAATTTTGGGACGTACTTCACCGGTGGCCTTTCAAGAGAGCATCATTGCCTTTCAAAGGGCAATTTTCATGCAGGCTCATCCGGGAGAATAGGCTCTTATTGAACGGCGTTTTCTACGCGTCCAGGGTTGAAATCGAGCTGATTACGATTTGGCTCTTCCATCACGAAGAGAACATCGTACTGGGAGTCATCGAGGCCGAGTTCTTTCCGAAGGCGGTAGCGGAACTGATTAATCTCGCAATGAGCCCAGGCGGCGTCTTTCATAGCCTGACCAACTCTCTGGTAACTGCCCGTTTCCTCAAACAGCTCTCTCATGGCGATGTACTGCACTTCTGCCATGTAACAGCGGTCATTTCGGTAGGTAGCACAGGATGAAAGGATCATCATTGCTGAGAAGAGTAAGGCCAGGGACAGGTAGGATTTTCGCATAGGTCAGAATCTCGTGTTGTTCTTTGCTGGTTCTTACGGATGAGATTGCGGTCATTGAGGTGGCGGAGTCAATGTCCTTGAACTCGTCGCTGATTTTTAGGGGACTGGGGTCTGTTACGGCGGCGAGCAATCACAAGCTCGACATATTACACCAGGAAGTGTCATGCTGACAAAATTGGAGAACATTCATTGAGGGGATTAGCAGGTCTTGCCGTCCATTCACCGGTGAAAGTAGCGATGCTTTTTCTTGGTATTATCGTTTTGGGGATGATATCGGTCTCTAAACTGCCGACCAACCTGTTCCCTGATATTCAGGCACCACGTATCACCGTCAGTGTTTCAACAACCGGGCTTGGCCCTTCTGAAGTGGAGAAGCGAATTTCAGAGCGAATTGAGCGTTCGCTCTTCTCCATTCGCGGAGTCAGTGGTGTAAAGAGTATCTCTCGATCGGATTCTGCGGTCGTAATCGTCGACTTTACCTGGGACACGAGGCTCGAGTACGCGTTCCTGGAAGTGAAAAAAGCTGCCTCTGATCTTCAACGAGATCGAGCCGATGAAATTGAATCGGTCAGCGTTCTCCGCTACGATCCTAATGCGGAACCCGTCATCGTCGCAGCTCTGACAGCACCGGAATGGACTGACCGGGAAAGTGTCCTGCGAGCTGCAGAACAAACGTTGAAACCCCGTTTCGAACGACTTCCCGGGATTGCAAACGTGGTTTTGTCGGGCGGGATGGAGCGCGAGATCCGTGTGGACCTGGACGAAGCCCTGCTCTTGAAGTATGGTCTGGAAGTTGACGGAGTTGTCAGTGCTCTTAATCGAGAGAATGCTGAATCTGTTGGTGGCTATGTCGAAGAGGGAGCTCAGCGCTATCTTCTTAAAGCAAGCGGTCAGTTTGCAGACCTGGAAGAAATTAAGCAGACCGTTGTGGGACGCTCCGATGGTATTGCCGTCATTCTAGATGAGGTCGGAGCGGTCAGCTATACGCCCAAAGAACCAAGAAGTATCGTCTACTGGAATGATGACCAGGCTGTGGGGCTCTCTTTCTATCGTGAATCAGAAAGCAATACCGTCATGGTTGCCGAGAAGATTCGCGAAGAGATAGAAGCCACAAATGATATTCTTCCCAATGGATGGGAGATTGAAGTCGCCAGCGATCAGTCGATTTTCATCAGCAGTGCTATACGTGAGGTTCGTAACAATGCAGTTGTAGGTGGGCTACTGGCGGTTGTTGTTCTGCTGGTGTTTCTTCGGGACTTCTGGAGCACGGTGATCATTGCGATTGCGATACCTCTTTCCATCGTTGCCACGTTCAACCTGATCTACTTTCAGGGGTTGTCGTTGAACCTGATGTCTCTCGGTGGGCTTGCTCTTGGCACAGGAATGCTCGTCGACAATGCGATCGTTGTACTTGAAAACATCTTCCGTATTCGTGAGCGGGGGACAGCACCCATCGAAGCATCTATACAGGGGGCGAACGAAGTGACCGGTGCCTTGATCGCATCTACTCTTACGACCGTTGCCGTGTTTCTTCCTATCGTTTTTGTTCAGGGTGTTGCGGGATTGCTTTTCAAAGAGCAGGCATTGACGGTGACCTATTCCTTACTTGCATCACTCTTTGTGGCGCTGCTCTGTATTCCAACGGCTGCTTCCCGTTTTCTCAAGTATTCAAAACCTACCGAGAGTCTCAGCAAAGAGGTGAAAAAAATTGGCCAGGGGCTCTATGGGAAAAGCTTAAAGCTTTGTTTGAAGCTTCGCTGGATAGTGGTTCTCTTCGGAATCCTTATGTTGTATATCACCGTTGTGAAGGGTAAAGAGATCGCTGCAGAGTTCCTTCCTTCCACAGATGTCGACCAAATGGCAATTCGCGTGATCCTCCCAAGCGGCACACCGATTGAAAACACGGATCGTGTCACACAATCATTCAACTCCCAAATTGGGCGTTTCAATCCTATACTCGAAAGCGTCTTTACATTGATTGGAGAGCCTGAAGGGTTAGTGAACGCCAACACAGAAGACCCTGACGGACCTAATACAGCAGAAGTTTTTCTCCGTTTGAAGAATACGGACCAGCCTACCACGGCAATGCTGGAGTCTAATCTCGCAGGTGTAGGGTCTCAGGAGCTGATTGGCGAATTCAAACCAATCCTGGAGCGTGCGCCTGATGTGAAGGCGACGTTTCAAACGGGACAAGGTAATATACAGTCTCTCATCGGAACCTCCGGGCCGCCGTTTCAAATTGTTGTCAGTGGTCTGGAAACCGATGTGCTTAAAAGGCTGGCTCAGGAGATACAGGGACGACTTTCATTGTCTGACAGCCTGGTCAATGTGAGGACGAATATACTGGATGGTGCGCCTGAAGTTCGTATGAGTCTAGACAAAGATCTGCTGGCTCAATACGGACTCGATACACGGCAGATTGCTTCAGTGATACGACAGAGGCTTGATGGGGAAGTCGCGACACAAGTAAAGCGCGAAGCCGGTGATGTGGACTTGAGGGTTGAAGTCGACTACGCAGAGCCGAGTCTCGATACGCTTAGAAATATGACGTTCAGAACTTCAACGGGTTCACTGGTAAGACTCGCCTCTCTCGCCAGCTTTACTATCGAGCGGGGACCACGTGAAGTCGTCAGAGAGGGGCAACAGCGTGTTGTTTACGTGATGGCAGACTTTGCTGAAGGAGTGCGCCTTTCCGACGCAATCGCTGAAGCTCAGGGTTTGCTTTCTGAAATGCGTGTTCCCGCAAGATACCTGATTGAATACACCGGTGAGGAAGAGCAGAGACGTGAGGCCTTCGGAGACCTTGCCTTCGCACTCTTGCTGAGTATTGGCCTTGTCTATATGGTGATGGCTTCTATTTTTGAGAGTTTTCTGCAACCTTTCCTGATCATGCTTACGATTCCTCTGGCTGGTGTCGGTGTCGTGTTTGGCTTGGACGCCATTGGATCGAGCTTTAACGTGATGTCGATTATTGGGATCGTGATGCTTGCAGGAATCGTGGTAAATAATGCGATCGTTCTCCTGGATTGCGTGAATCAGGTCAGAGACAATGAAGGGAAAGAGCAGGGGCTCTCACTTATGGACTCACTTGTTTTAGGCTGTGAACGGCGATTCAGACCCGTCATTATGACAACCTTAACGACGCTGTTGGGTCTTCTTCCCATGGCACTTGGCTTTGGCGATGGGGCAGAGTTGAGACAGTCGCTGGCGGTCACGGTACTTGCCGGATTGCTCTCGTCCACTGTTCTCACGCTGTTTATACTTCCATGTTGTCAGAGCTATCTGGACTCGATTCTTGGCTTTTTTCGAAGAAGGAAGCACTCCTGAAAGGAGCAAAGCTTCGGCATTTCCTGAAAAACGAGAGAGCATTTCTCCTATTCAAAAGGTTTTACCTTGCATTGTCTGGATAATCGTGGAGGGTTGAAGGACCTGAAGTTAAGTCTAATTTACGAGCAAATTACATGGTCAAAGCGGACATCGTTAAAAAGATAGCATCGGCAATGTACATGAAAGACAAGGATGCTCTCTTCGTTGTGGATACTATCATCGATAGCATGAAGGAAGTCATCGTGGAGAATGAAAGACTTGAAATCAGGGACTTCGGAGTCTTTCAGGTGAAGGAAAGAAAACCTCGAATGGGGAGAAACCCGAAGAATAAGAAGTCTTATCCCATTCCTCCTCACAAAGTTGTAACCTTTAAATGTGGCAAAGACTTGAAGAAGCTCAGTGATCCTAAGCTGTCAGATACAACTGAAGACGCCGAAGATTAATTTATCCAAGTCGGGCGCAGGGTTTTCTACTGATCCCAACTTTCTGAACTCAACATACTGGACAGATTAAGCAGGACGAGCCCATCGTTCAATCGACTGGCAGCAACCAGGCCTCGCTCCCAGGGATAATCATCTTGAACAGGGATGACACCCCAGGTGGATGACTGCTCGGTCTTAACTTGCTGAGCCATCAATGAACTCCCCTCTATCGACCCCCACCAGGCAAATGATGATTCTTTCGCTTCTTCGGCCGAGACAATGTCAGGTCGCCAGTAGCCCAGAGCAATCGCATCGAACAGGTGTCCGGCAGCCGTTGACGAATAGCCCGGGTCGAGCCATGGAAAGTTAGACCCAAGCGGTTTGCGGGCTGAGGCCCAGTTCAAGCCTTCGCGCTGATGCATAACATAGGGAGCATCGACGAGGACGCCGAGAATCGGAGCCGGCTGAACTGCATGAGTCACCGCCTGTGCACGTATAGCAACCGCATGGTTTAAGGTGTTCTCGGCTCTCCACCTGACCCAGAAAGGCCAGTAAGGACCTCGATTCGATACATCAGTTGGATATGCAGGAGGTTTTGCGCCGAGCACAGCCTCAGGCCAATCTTTCAAGGCTCCTCCGTACCAGGATTCAAAGTCCGTTTTGGCGGATGGAGAAATATCTGAAGTCGATGCCGTATAGCCAAAACCCGTGAGCAAAACAAGTTCTATCGAAGGGTCATCAAGGATTTTTTCTATTTCTACCTTCGTCTGTTCGAAGGCCATTGGAGAGCTGACCGAGAGCCTTTTACTTTTCATTTCCGCACCTGGTCTTACCGTATATCCATTCTCCTTCCAGGCGCCATGAGCTTGAAGGGGAAATTCAGTCTCCTTATCGCTGTTCGGTATAAACATGGGGTACGTTGCGCCCATGTGTATCCCCATCTTCTCTCCCACTTCTCTGAGCTGGGTGTATTGATCAAGGCGCCACACACCATCGGAAGATTTCGCCTCGAGAAGCAGGTGTGTAATGTTCAATTTCCTGGAGTTCTTGAGAAATGATTCGAGAGATTCTGGATCACTTCTCAGGGACTCATACCCTGGCCAGTCAATTACAATGCAGATAGGTTTGGTTGTTTTGTGAAGTTGCCTCGTAGGTGAAAGGGTGCTTGAATGCTGGCAGCTACTGGTCAAGAAAGCCAGCAGGATGACAATATAGACAGAAAAGTTCTTATGCATATTTCTTAATCGGAAACGGAAGAAGTCCGCATCAGGCTTCCCTTCAGTGAGACTGTAAAGCTTGGCTTTGCTTCCTTCAAATTATCCATTTCATCTTTCACATCCCAATCGTATGAAATATCAACTGTCTTTCCAGCAGGTACTTCATCGACAACGATTTCGCCCAGAAGGTCTTCACTTTTCTGTTCTTGAGTACGGTAAAAGTTGACAGCAACCGAACTGGAGTCTGTTTCGCCAGTATTCTTGACCTTTGCAACCAGGCGCAATTTAGAAGTCCCTGGAACCTGGCCAACCAAAAGATCGCCCGGTACAAGTCGACTTTTGGTTTTAACCTTAAACTTCAGGGAGGTGCGATTGTTCTCACGATTCGTGTCTATCGTGTTTTCCTTTGGGTCTGCGACAACAACAATATGTTGATTCCCCGCGTTCTCCACGGGATCCCAGCGGAGACGAACTTTGCGTGTTTCACCGGGTGAAAGAGGAGCTACAATCAATTCTGGCCTGGCTATATGGTTTCTTAAAGGCGACTTCAACTCGACATCCGAGGCTCTATATAGTGCAACTTCAAATTGTTCGGAGGTGCTGTTCCCTGAATTCTTCAGTTCGCCTTCGACAAATATTGTCAACCCGTCTGAAGGACTCGACGGAGTAATTTCAAAAGAGTCTTGCAGGATTGATATATCTGGAAGTGAGGTAGGTGGAATCGTTTGTTCATGTTTGGCTAAAACCCGGCCCTCTTCGCCTGGCTCACGCAGCTCATAGATAAACCTGAGCGGTGCTGTGATTGTTAAAGGAACTTCAGTCAGTCTGGAATCGATTGTGAACCGATTGCGTGCCTCCAGAAGCTCAATGGGTTTTGTTTCGGTATACACACTCTTGTTCGCGTACTCGACATTGACAGATAGAGTGAACGAAGTGTTTGAGTCGCCTGGATTAAGAAGTATGATTCGTGAAGAAGGATGAGCATGCCGAGCCGGTTGGGAGGAGAGTTCAAACGAGGGGGCCACAAAGACAGGTGAGGGATTTGATTCCGTTCCAAAGTAAAGTATCGTTGTCCTGGTTGATGGCAACGTCTCGGAGAAACCTTTCGATGTGGAATAATCAAGCTCAATCGTTATGAGTCCAGGCTCGACTGGCTCTCCGAGCTGAGTATAGAGAAGTTCATAATACTTTTTCCCAAGTGGAGGAGCAGTAACGGAAACAGAAGTGTCTTTCAATTCCTCACCATCATATGACTCATACCTGATTGTGAGGTTAGAGGACAGTTCGGTCGGGTGGTCATTATCAATCACAAGGTGGAGTCCTTGTTCCTTGTTTTCATTATCCAGAATTCGATCAATAGATGAAATCTTGAGTTGTTCCTTTTTGCCTCTCTCGTCAAGCCATCTGGGTTTCTTCTGTTTTCCCATTTTCGGGTCCATCACATCTACTGTCGGGTCTCCCAGAATCATGAACATTCTTGACTGATCATCATTGTTTGCATGCGCCATGTAGTATATTCGCGATAACTCACACAGTTGTCCGATGTTTTGAATACCAAACTCTGTCCATGCCTTCAAGAGTCCCGATGCAAGATACTTATGGCTGTGCATATAGCCGGGTCCAGAAGGCATGAAGCAGGCAATAGCGCCTTTTCCTTCGTGCCTGAGATAGTCTTCCGCGATGCAGATGTTCCATGGTTTCAGGGGGTAGTCGATCACGGCGTTGTTACACGTGAATGAAACGACAAAAGGGAGATAGGGAGCATTGTTGAGTCGGAGTATATCACTGTTCGGAGTTCCCCCGCCGAACCAAAATCGCTGGTTGCTCCATAAGTTGGGAGCACCATGGCCGGCATAAACCACCAAAGCATGACCATCGTTAAACCCTTCTTCGATATGAGAAGTCATGATAGGGCTGACTTTCGAATCCTCTTTGCGCGAGATCAGATGCGGTGGGAGATAGTAATTGTCTTCCCACGCCATTTCATCGGCATATATATAGGTAATCTGCTGTTCAGGGTCATAAGAAGTGTCAAGCATCTCATCGATCGTTTCCGTGAACTTGCCGGTATCTATAACGAGCATCATATTTTTTGGCCACGGCTTAGTTGACATGGACATCTCTCTATACTGTGAAAGATTAGAGATATATGCTTTTGCGTCCTGTATCGTAGCACTTGGAATACGTGCGATAATCAGATCTGATAGTGTATCCTCTTTGGAAAGACGTGCATAAAAAACGTCCGAAGAGATCGCATTCACTTCTTTGCCACTGACATCATTGTCTGATGGCATCGGGACATGATTCGGTAGATTCTCACGTGATTCGTTCCATCCATCGCTGGTGGCATCGCCCATTAATATAACTGTGTGAGGGTTCCTGGTATCTTCAGCGTTCACCAGACAAGTCAGATAGTCCTTTATACCTGAGATAGACTTGTTGCCGTGAGAAAATGCAGCGTATATTAAATCAGTTGATATTGTTTGAACTTTGTAACCCTCGTAGCTGTGGATTAATTGCGCCAGGTTTTCGGCTGGTTCAACAAAGCTCTGCTCATATATAATTAGAACATCTCCTCCCTGGGTGACCTCTTCGGCGGTCCACTTTGCTGCTGGTGTACACGGCGGGGGAGAGCTGATCCTTCTCTCATCGAGTAATACAACATGAGCTCCCGGTCTGTTCAAGGTGAAAAACTGACGCGGTCTAACGCTACGGACCGGAATGATTTCTGGTTGATCATTGTTCGACAAATCAACAACCAGAGGCTCTGACCTTGGAAATCCTGCTATCTGAAGCTCTACAGGGTATTGCCAATCTCTCTGAGAAGTGAATTCAAGTCTTGAGTCAATTGGAAGAAATAAACTTGGGTAAGTGATATCTATATAGTCGAGATAAAGCTCGGGAGTTCCAGTATCTTTTTTCCCTGTCTCTTCATCCAACGGCTTGAGTCGGAAATGAACCTGATTGTTCTTATATCCAAAGTCTGCTTTTGAGAACTTGAATAGATACTCGGTTTTTTTCCTGATGAGAGGGAGTTCTTCTGACTGGGCACTATTGACTCTTGCTTCCAGTACCCACTGGTCACGACGGATGGAAGTCCCCGATGGAATGTATAGCTGAGTTCTGATCTCCACAGTGTCGCTCGTCTCATCATCCTCGGTTTGGGCGATTAACCCAGGAAGATCAAATTTGACCTGAAGCGATTCTGCTTCACTGACCTGATCCCAGATCCAATTCATGTCGGAGATACTCAGGAAGGCGCCCAGGTCAAGTTTCCGGTCATTGTCTTCTTCGAACCGGATTTTTCTGAGAAAATTATCCACTTCAGACGTATGAGAACTTTCTTTAGAGACTTCCCAAGAAGGACCATCCTTGGGTGTTTGAGAAAGTTCAAGATAGTAGGTCTGTTCCCTGGTCTCGGTGGAGGGGTTCCCCTTCCCGTAGAAAATGACTCTACCTCCACTATTGAAGGGGCGGTTTTTTTCGCTGACGTAAAAGAGTGGTACAGATTTCCCATTGGTATAGATACTAATATGCTCTGGGGAAAGCGTTTCTTCGATAGACAAGTCGGAGCCTTCAAACCAGCGGCGATCGATTGAATAGAAATCATCATTCTCAATGGAGAATTCCAATAAAGCCAGGTTCTCTACTGATACTGGAGAGGATGGTGCAGGTGGGGTCTCGCCTTCGGATATAACAGGAAGCCGAGAAATGAAACGGTTTGTTATCTCAGGAGGAGTCAGCAGCGTATGATCGATGACATCCCTGTATGGCCCAGCAGAAAGTGCTGTGTCTTTAGAGGCGATGTCTGTACTGCTTGAGAATCCCCCATGGCGAAAGCTGATTCCGAATGAATGAATGTTCCATGACGTCTCCTCCTCTCGCAGATAGCTTCTATTGTTTGCTGAAAGCTTCGCCACCTTGATTCGCCGAAGCGTGCCGAATTCCTCCAGCGTGAATGCTCTCTCGAACTTGCGTATGATATCACGATCTTCAGGATTATTCGCGTCAAGTGTTCTGGTCTTGTTCGTTCTTTCATCGCGTAACTTCAGTTGAGTAAGTTCAAAGGAGCCGTCAAACTCTGAGATGGGAAGAATATAGATCCTCGGTTCATTCTCACCCAGCTCAAACTCATCCTTGATTGAGTATTGATTTTCATCGATCTCTAGACTATCAGGAGTCGCGAAAAGAGTTCTAGATGGAGCTATATCTTCTGCACGTATTGTGGAAAGGAGGATGAGGAAAGTTGTCAGGAGGAAAGAGTTAAATAGCCTGTTAATGATTGTTCGCAAAGTGTTCGCCGCCTTGGACTTTTTTACATCTGGGCTACCCATAGCGTCCCTGATTAATTCCCAACTCTCTTATTATTAGACCTGATTTGATTTGGAGAATGTTTGTTTTACGTTCTCGCGTTTGAATAGGTTAAACGGATTGAACGATATCAACTTTGCGGATCACCTTTTCAATGATCTCGAGAGCTCTCTCCAGCTGCTCTGTTGTATGAGTCGCCATCACACTGATTCTGATAAGTGCTCGGTTTGGTGGCGTGGCGGGTGAGACCACAGGGTTAACGAAAAGCCCTGCATCATGAAGAAGTCTCCAAACCTGGAAGCACTTTTCTGTTTCACCAATCAGTACCGGAATAATCGGTGTCTCTGAATCACCTGTGTCGAGTCCCATCTCCTGCAGACCCTTCAGCATGATTTCTGTATTTCGCCAGAGGTGCTCCTGTCTCCATCGCTCTTCAATGATAATGTCGAGGGCTTTACTCGCCGCAGCTACACAGGCGGGAGCCATCGATGCAGAGAAGATCAATGCACGAGCATGATGTTTCAAATATTCAATCGTTGCCCTGTTTGCACCGATATAACCACCGATTGATGCCAGAGACTTGCTGAAAGTCCCTGCGATCACATCTACCTGACTGGAGACTCCAAAGTGAGCTGAAGTGCCTTCGCCCTTCGGCCCCAGCACACCAATGGCATGAGCATCATCTACCAGAATCGCTGCATCATGTTTCTTTGCAACTTCTATAATCTCTGGAAGTTTTGCGATATCGCCTTCCATTGAGTATATACCATCAACAACAATCATCTTCCCTTTAGACTTGCTGTTCGTCAGCATTCTATCGAGGTCGTTGACATCGTTATGCTGAAATTTGTGTACTTTTCCGAATCCAAGTCGCGCCCCGTCAACAATTGAGGCATGGTCTGTACGATCAATAAATACAGAATCTTCTCGACCCACGAGAGCCGAAATCGCTCCAAGGTTTGTCTGGTAGCCGGTTGTGAAGACAAGCGCAGATTCTGTATTTAAATATCTGGCAATTTTCTCTTCCAGCTCAACGTGTATATCAAGGGTACCATTCAGGAAACGGGAACCAGCGCATCCACTTCCATATTGATCTACGGCATGCTTCGCAGCCTCTTTGATGCGTGGGTCGTTGGTCAGCCCCATATAGCTGTTCGACCCGAGCATCAGCATCTTCTTGCCGTCTATATTAACTTCGGTATCTTGTGCGGATTCAATTTTGCGGAAGAAAGGATAGATGCCGAGTTCTCGTAACTCGTCTGCTTTCGTGAACTGATGACATTTCTTCATGATGTGAGAGGGAGTAGTTTTCGACGCTGCTGCTATCTCGGGTTCTTTAGCCGGTTCGGCATTCTCGGCCCCGTTCAGCTTATTCGCACCATTTAAAGTCTGACTCATGCAAAACACACCTTCTCAAAAATATCATCCTCCTTTCGGAGCTTTGTGAGCCATGGCAACCTTCCGAGATCCATTCATCGGAAGATTCGAATACTTCTGTGGCATCACGCAGGCTAATTCCCTGTCACTAGGGGACTTCCATCCTACTTTCGAAAACTGTAAGGTGTCGCCGGACTGATGCAACGGTTTTCCCAAGAGATTCAAGACCTCTCCACACTTATCAGACCCAGGAAACCAACTGTTGATTTTGCAAGTTTACAATTATCAATGATCTACGGATCTTGCTCAAGTGCTTTTCTAACGCAGCTTTGACGAAAGTCCGATCCCTTATCGAAGCTTCCTTATTCGAATATCGGGCTGGAGAGACTTCTTCCATCCCAGGTATTCGCGTATCATCTTTCTTCGGTAGAGGAAAATCTCTGTCAGCTGACGCTTAATCATCAGCTCGTTCATGAGGCTACCCACCAGAAAACCGGGTACTTCATAGATAACTCTATCCGAGCATTCTGTGGTATTTTCCGAGGCCTTTGTAAACCGGTGCTCATGAAGCCAGAGAGAATACGGTCCCTTCAATTGCATGTCACTAAACGAGTAGGGAGGGTTCCACTGAGTAATCAAGGTGCGCCAACGGATAGGAATGCCCATCCATCGAATGGTGTAGTTCAATCGCACGTCCTTCTTCATTGTCTTCGGAAGGTTTCCCGTGATTTTAAAGTCGAGCCAGTCAGGCGTAATGGTGCTCAAGTTCTTAGCAGAGCTAAAGAATTCCCACGTCTTATCGAGCGGGGAAGAAACCACAAACTTATCGGTTAACTCATAGTACATACAACTCAGTCCTTTTTTTGGAAAACCTTTTCACGATAGTAGAAGAACTTGATAAAGAACCAGATCGCCATGACACAGCCGATCGCAATCAGGTAGTGGACTCCCAACAATGTATGGAGAAGAATGAAGGTGATATACTCGAGACTCCGGAAGCAAACGGAAGCGAATACTGTATGGATAAATTGCTTCCAGGGGTCGGTTCCTTCTTTTTGGTCAGCATAGACCCAATGTCTCATCATCATGAAGTTAAAGATGAAGACAGAAACGAGCGTTACTGCATAAGCAGCCTCTTCCGACAAGGCCGCCAGCTCGTGACCAATGATCGTAAAGGTGTATATGAGAACGAAGCTGATAAGAGAAAGTATTCCGTACTTACCCAGTCGAATCATGATCGTTTTTCACAGTGAGCGATAATCCATGGAAGGCTGGATTGTATAGAGCGAACTCTGATCCGCGTCTGAAGAAAATTCCTGAAGGTTCCAACCCTCCAGTGATTGATGTGCTCAGGGTGGTTTCCAAAGTTACTCAGGTACTTGCCGCGTGCCAGGCTCCCCAGTATAAACCATGGTTCATGAGGAACAGAAAGAAAGATATCTTTCTTCGTGACTCTATTAAGCTCTGCAATAGCTCGCTCTGGGTATTGAAGATGTTCCAGCACTTCCAGACAAAAAACCTTGTCAAACTGGTTATCTTCAAAAGGCAGGTGGTAAAGGGACCCAGAACAAAAAAGCGCTTCTTTATGTCGTTTCTGGGCGAAATTCAGTGAGTCAGGGTTGATATCCAGACCGGTAGCACACGAACCTTCAACACGCAGCCTTTCAAAAGTCTCACCTTCACCGCAACCAGCATCCAGAATGGTTTCTCCTGGTTGTATAGCAGCCAGGTCTGTGATGGTTCCGTAGAACTTATCGATCAGTTTCCTGACAATGGGGTTCTTCGTCTGGAATTTGTCGTAGTTGGTTGTATTGACAGAGTTCACTTCAGGCTTGGTCATCTTCGTCAAAGCCCTCGATAGACTTGATCTCCAAGTCCTTGTCGTTTCGAAAAGAAACAAGCATTTCGCAGACCAGGCCGGTTGCGATCAGTTGAACGCCAATCATAATCAGAAGAGCTCCGATAATAATTGCCGCGACATGAGTTTGAAACGTTGAGCCAGACAGCTTCATGGCGAGAACATACAGCTCTAATGTGGATCCTGCCAGAAGAGGGAGGAGTCCGAAAGCCCCGAAGAAATGAAGAGGTTTGTCTGAATAATAGCTCAGAAATCGAACACTGATCAAATCGAGCAGACCTGTCCAGAATCTCCATGGCCCATACTTGCTGTAGCCGTGCTTTCGAGGTCGATGATTCACTTCGATCTCAGAGACAGGCACTCCCTTCAGATGGAGAAGCTCTGGGATAAAACGATGGCGGTCACCATAAAGTCGCAATGAACGAGCTGCCTCCAACGGCATGATGCGATAGCCACTGTTGCTATCGTGGAGTTTCAAACCAAAGAGCGCATTCTTGATCGTATTATAGACACGCGATGGCATCGTTTTTGTCGGCTCATTCTGAAAGCGGTGTCTTTTTCTCCCAACAATGAGTCCATTTCGTCTCCGGCATGCCTTCAGAAGTTTGGAGATTTCCCCAGGATCATCCTGAAGGTCTCCGTCCATGGTAATAACATAATCGTTCTTTGCTTTCGAAAACCCAGCCATATAGGCAGCCGATTTTCCAACGTTTCGCATAAAACTGATGATCTTCAGTTGAGGAAACGTCGCCTTTTCCTCTCTGAGGGCATCGATCGTTCCGTCGGTCGATCCATCATCTATAACGATCACTTCGTAGTCCACATTCAGACCCGAAACAGCGCTTCTGATCTCTTCAAGCAAGGGAGAGACATTGGAAACTTCGTTATAGACAGGAACGATAATACTCAGAGTAACCAAAGGTAGTCTGTCTTTCATCAGAATTCTTAGAGGTCGACTGCTTTAAAGCAGCCCCGGGTAGCAAAGCTAAGATTGCCGTGACTCCTTCTTGTCGCAAGGAAATAAAACCCTCCCCTCCAGCTCTAGCCGTAAACAAATAACCAGAGTCCCAGCGACATCACAAGGATCACCCAGACAACAAAGACAGACAGGGCGAATTTTAGAAAACAAAGGATACTGCGTTTCGGAAAGCGCATCGCTGATCACCCCCCAGTCAGCAGGTAGGCCAGCCATCCAGCAAATGTGGAAATGATCGCTGTGATGGCACTTGCACCATACTTCAGATGGCGGACCTTCTTCATATCAAGGTCTTCCGAAAAAAGGCAGAAGCGCTTAGCCCTTCTCATCCGGCGATCAAGTTCATCAAGCAGATCACCTGGCTCCTGTTCAGGCACTGCTGCGAGATCGGTTGAATGATTCTCTTCAAGTTGACGTATTCGGTGTTCGAGGTTTGCGAATTTTCTCCGCGTTTCTCTGTTCTGACTATTCCGTGAAAACTCATCAGGATAAAGACTGGCGTCTGAATCAACCACCTCAACCTCCTCATGAAGGCTTTTGAGTTCTTCGGTGATATCCTCCAACCGTTCCATCAGATCGTCGTAAGTGCGATCCAGCTTCTCAATTTCCTCGGAGAGGATTCTAACTTTCGTGTTCATGAATGTACTTCCCTTTCAATTTGTTGGCTGAAATGGAAGCGGGATTTCTGGAATCGCGCGATAGAACGGGCGTAAGATTTGGTGAAAAGAACCGGAGGATATTTTTCATCCGTATATTTCTGCCATTCGAGATCGTTGGATTCGAAGAGAGGATTTCAGATCTTCGAGCACGGATTCCATGGGCCTCACCGGGTGAAGGACATCTTTCCCTCCTCTGTCCGATGTCTGACGGACGTCTCAAGACGTGGATAAGACGTACATAAGACGTCGGACAGACGTCCGTCATCGGGTGAGGAGACTTGTCTCCTATCTCACAACTTACCGCATGGTGAAGAAAGAGGTTGCCAAAGCCGCGTTTGACAGGCTACATCTGCATCAATTTGACAATCTGATGATGATCGTGAGATGAGCTATGAGTCATCGCCTTGTTTCCCTTATGGGAATTTTACTTCTGTTTAATGCTGTCCTGGGTAGAGCTCAGCCAGGGACGATTCTCTATGAATCTACTTTTCCCGACGATATTGGAGGCTTCGGAAGCTGGGCCTATGATCCAGTTTTCGAACGGTTCTATGATGTGGATGGACCCAGAGTACGCAAGATTGCAAAAACCGGTGAGGTTATCGTTGAATACAGCGCCGGTGATCTCCCCAACGAAATTGAGTCAACGTTTCGTAATTCCTTCTTCAGGGGGTTCTGGGTGGAGAACGATGAGATCTTCTATGGATTGAATAACAACATACTCAATGTCTGGACCGTCGGCGAGGACAACGAAGGCAAGATAACCGCCACGCTGGATGATTCTTTCGATTTTTCGGTGGTCCTCACCGGTGGATTCAGAGATATCGCCCGCGCACCGGATGGAACCTACTGGGTGCTCACATCTGATGACAAAGTCAAGCAGTTGTCAGCCGATGGCAGTACAACTATACGGGAATTTCTGGAAGATGAAATGTTGGAGACGTTTCACGGAGACGGATTCCTTGGAACTCAGTTTATCGAAGTGGACCAGTTTTCCGGAAATCTTTTTCTGAATATTGGAAGTCTGGATCCCGGCGCATATACATACCTCTGGGATCCCGAAACGAAACGGCATTTGGGAAGGTATTCACAAGAGCTGAACCTGTCACAGTATGCGGGCGGTTATAAGTCGCTCATCACCTTCGGCACCGTTCAAATCCAGGAGCCTGTATTTGATCTAATCGATACAGTTCGTGAAATATCTCTCGAAGAACAAAATCTACCAACGTTTACTTCCTTTGAGACAAATATAAAAGGCGTCTTTTGGACTGGATGCTATGATAACACAGCCAGCGTGATTGAACCCCAGATTCAACTGGATGTGCAGGTTGATTGGGCAGGTTCGCCAGGATTCGTTTTCGAACAGTTTCATGACGAAGAGCTGACATTCTATGTGCTGAAAGATGCCCCGATAGACGGTTCAACGATTTCTTCCACTTATGAAATGCCCTTCCCTTTCAGTAAATCGCCTGAGCCCACAGTTCTCTTCAATCTCGTCAATGGCGAAGGACAAATGGGGCCTCCTCAGTTCCTGGATCTTCAGGGAGGACAGTACGATCTTGGAGTTCCTATCTCACCGATCACAGGTCTTTCCTCCTCACCCTCAAACTGTGAACTGTGGACGGTTAGTGTCAACGGTTCTACCGTCGTCTGGCGAGCTAAAGGCGTCTTCCCCGAACAACCTTTCGATGCGCGTGTAGACGTTCCAGCAATCGTCCCCTTTATCGGTGGCAACGACCTTGGCTTGCGTGAATTACAGGCAAGCGCCGACGGCAAACTTGTGAGTGAGGGGCGAGGACACTATGCCATCGGCGGTGGTGGTGAATTTCGCGCCGGTTCAGGAAAGATCAGGATTGAACTTGGAGGTGGCGCCACGACCGAATTAAAGCATGAGGCTCTTGAGTTTCCCTCTGGTTTTATCTTTCTTAACGCTGCTGGAATTATCGACGAAGAAGTCGGGATTACCGAGTTATTTCCCCAGCTTGCTGTGTTCAAACAAGCACCACTTATCGGGCATGTCTTCAACTGGTTGGATGATCGCGCAAAAATCATCGGAGCTTTGTCTGTCGGGATGAACACGAAAGCAGAGGTTTCCGTCGACGAAGAGGGAGAGTTCGTTTTCAGCAGCGAAATTGCGGGTCTTCTTGGCGTTTCACTTCAGGCTCAGGTAGATATACCGGGAGGTCTTGCGGAAGTCTCCGCCGGTGGCGGGGGAGAGTCACAGGTTGTCTTTATTCCCAATGACCGGGCCCTTGAGCTAAAGGAAATTACTCTGACATTAACTGCTTTCTCTGAAACACGTATATCACTTTCTGTGCTCCGGGCAGATCGCACCTTCCAGATCAAGTATACGCCGGATCAGGGATTTCAGGTCTTCCCCTCTTCAGGAAGAGATGGGTCTCAGAAAGTAGAGTGGCTCTATCTATACGGAGATCATGAGAAAAGCAAAGTGCGATCGGAATCAATTCCGACACCTCATTTACTGACAAAGAATCCCTATTCAGCTTTAGATGAGGTGGAGAATCGAAAAAGAGGAGTGATCTCCGACCCGGTCAAGAACACAGAAGTTGGGCTGGTTGGGGGTGTTCCTCGCGATGGAAATCCGCATGTCGCCTGCGCTCCTGATGGCTCCATGATGGTTGTCTGGTCCCAGCCTGTTCCAGATCGACCTGCTACCCAGGCAACAGACATCTACTACACTCTTTTCTCCAATGGAAAGATTGTCCCTCCCGAACCAATCTCTGTAGATACACACGCCGATCAGGAAGCCAAAGTCGCGTGGCACCACTCGGGAGTCTGGATCGCTCTCTGGTTGCGCGTCAAGAATCCCAATCTTCAGCCGACTGGAGATCCAGAGGAAGATGCAGAACAACAGATGTTGAACATGGGAGCAGCCTACTCGATCTATGATCCTGACACAGGTATCTGGACCCCACCCACGTTTTTCCAAAATGAGGGACAGATGGCGTTTTCTCCGAAGATCTCAACGGGACCCGACCACACAATCTCCTGTTTCTGGCTTGAAAGTGATGATGGAAGGATACTGCCGATCGACTATACATCAGATCCAAATGTCCCATCAAGACAAGATGGCATTAGTGCAGCCTGGTCACGATATACTCATGGCAGTTTCGAGCCGGCAAAACGACATGGTAGCGTCTATGACAATATAGTTGATTATGACGTTGCTGAGACTTCCGATACCGGATACTTGCTGATGTTGCTGACAAATTCTGTCAGTCGCCCCGGTGGAGAAGGGCCCATGGGCGGAAAGTTCTTTGTGGAGACAACCCGACGAATATTTGCTTCACAGGACAGCTATTTTACTTTGGAGTCTCAAGATGAATTGGGCGTCGGAACGATCTTTTCCTTTGGGCCAAAACTTGCCCTTGGTAACTCAGGCGAGACATATGCCGCCTGGAATCAACTCAAAGACAATCAGCTTGGTATGGTATATACAGATGATCTGACAGTCCTTGGAAAGAACGATACAGAATTACTTGTAAGAGAACCGCTCGGTCCTTTAGGTCGTCGAGATTACCTAGGCAGTCGATATGATCAAGCCAAAATGGGGGTTGATGGTGAAGGTCGTCCCTTTGTCATCTATAAAGGATTCGATGAGGGAGAACCGAACCTGCAGTTTGTTGTCCTTGATGAGTCTGGTGTGTCGAGTTCGCAATCGCCCATTACCCTCGACAGCACGATTGAACGGGATGCCTCTGTTGAGCAGGATCCCGATGGAAATCCTCTCATTGCCTATTTCAAAGGTGGGTTCGAGAAAACTCCCGGCGTGGGCAATTTTAATGGCGAGACTGCTTCCTTTACCATGTCAGTGCCGGAGGAGTTCGGAACCATCTCTCTAACAAGGCGGCGTCTGTTCACAGACCTCAAGGTCGGCAAAGTAGAGTTAAGAGGAGGATTGGCAGGCGAAGACAATACACTCTTCATCGATGTTGAGCTTACAAACTACGGCGACCTTTCCGTTGAAAATCCTGAGGTCTCTGTTTATGCGATCCCTGAAGGAGCAAGTCGCGGTTCTGAGTTGATCTCCATTGGTGAAAACGTTGTCGCCTATTCAGGAAGAATGCCGGGAAGTTCCTCAAAAGTTGTCCAACTGGAATGGGTGATGCCCGATGATCGAAACTATGAGTTCCTGGCAGTGGCTGATCCCATGAACAAAGTTCAAGAAGAAAGTGAAGAGAACAATTCTGTCCTCAATGAGGATCCATTCGAGCAGGGGTCTCTGGTGCTTGAAAAGCTGTTAGGTCGCTCCCTGTCAGAAGCGGATCAGGATTTCAATCAGGACGGAGCAACGGATATCGCTGATCACGTGACAGAACAGGAATGAAGCAGGCAAAGTATTTTGAGGTCCCTCAGGTCATCATCGGCTACGGTTGTCAGCCGGAAGTGGTCCGTTGATAAGGGACAATCTTCCATGGCCGGGTAAGTACCTTCCGAACGTTGGACGATCCTCGGGTTTGAACCAAGAGTACTCATATATATAAATATGACAAATGTTTCAACGGTTTCACCTGTTTACAAGGAAACCGTTGAAACAGTATCTTTTAATAGATAAACCAGCCAGTTATATTTGTAAGATCAGAGCCTGGAATATCGAAATAGTCCAGTGAGCGGCACATAATCTCATCTCTTGTGGCTCCGTCGAGAATCGTCTCGAAGGGAAAGGCCAGATAGACAAGTTTTCCCTGACCATTCGTCCCATCGTCTAATAAGGCTGCCGTTCCGCCGGTACCGCCGGAATAGGAGAGGACCGATACGGCTCCAGGTTGCAGTGTCAGTACATCGGGATAATCTACATCGTAAGTTCCGTTGGTGCCATTATCGAAGCTGAAAGCAGGAATGCCATCAAAGATCTGGCCTCCAACCGGAGCCGCCTGATAGGTCAGTGCGTCATCGTTCCCATTTCCGTTCAAAGCCGCTTTTAAGACTTCGTTATAGAAGGCTCTGTCTGAAGCCGTGGGGCCTGAGTCTTTATCAAGATCCCAGCCGATTTCTGATCCACTTACGAACAAGTGTCCTCCGTTATCCCGATAATTCCTGACCAGTACCTGTTCTGCAGGACTGAAACTCTCATCAATGGTGGATTCTTCACCTGCGTTCCAGATGAGAGCCGCATAGCTGTTGAGTTGCGACTGCTCCTGCAACCAGAGGCTGTTTACCGAGTCGAATGATTGGCCACAGATACTTTTTGCGGTGACAAGGGCGTAATCATTTCCTTCAAACGGAGCATAGTCATCATCGCGATTCCATCGTTCGAACGCATCCACTATGAGTAGGCTTGAGGGTGATCCTGAAGGCCTTGTTGTATAGATGTCTGAAGCAGCTCCTTCCGCTCCATCAGGTCCGAGCTCGACAACGTAGTAACTGACACGTTCGCCAATTGTCACGGTTGTATCGACATAGGAGAGAGGGGTGAAGCGAACAGCATCGGCATTCAGTCGATCACTTGCCGTGGTATTGGATTGAGTTGAATTGGAAAATTCAACTCGATGATTTTCGCCAGACCGGAAATCGATCACTCCGACACTTCTCCAGCGATCTCCTGCTGTTTCCTCGGAAAGCTCAAAAAAATGTGATCGAGTACCATTCGCGTCATGGAATATAGCTTGGGCGTTACGGGCATCCGCAGAAGAGAACTCGTAACATGTTACATCAACGCGATATTTCCCGTCGGGGAGCGCCGATGGCGTAAAGGTTGCCGTACCTGTTCCATCGGTCCGAAGGATGAAACGAGAGCCTATACCAGAGGTCAGGCCAGGTGCTTCACTGTGGGCGCTGCTGTTCTGAAATGGCCCGCTTTCAGAGTAATCGCTGTTGTTTAGTCCATCAAAATCGTCGTCGTTTCCTGACTCAATGATATACGTTGGAAGAATTGTTGTCAGTTCAGAAAAGACTCCATCCTCTATCTGGCGATAGATACGATAACCGTTTGTATGATGACCCACATGACTCCACTCTATGTGTATATCCGAGTCGTTGTTCGTGATTGTTGCCAGCATGTCTGGTGCATATTCTGGCAGGTTTTCACCAACAACAAAGAGAGAGTCATCAATAATACCTCTTCCCAGTGTTGTGTTGATGGCTTGACCGCCACTGTCTGAGCCAGGGGTATTTACAAACATGGAAAAAATATAGCGAAGTCCACTCGTCGGGTGGTCCATATATCCGGAGAGCGTCACAACACCAGTGCTGGGCAAGGTTCCTGTCTTGGCATGAATCTGTCCCTGAAGAATTCCTCCAAGACGACTTCCGAGCGTTCCATCTGTACCACTGATTGGAAGTGTTGCCTCCCAGGTTGGATGAACAGATTGCATATAGCGCAGCAACTCGACGGTCTGGCGAGGAGTAAACCTGTTTTGCGAAGAAATACCTGAACCATCAGACATATTAATTCCCGATGTATCAATGCCAGCCGTATTCTGCATCCAGTCAACCACTTCACTCTCTCCAGATGTATAGCTATCTGTTCCATTCAGTTTCCAGCCAACATGTCTCAAAAGAAAATCTGCCATGGGGTTATGGCTGGACTTGTTCAATCCGAAACATGCTTCGCGGAGCGTTAGTGCCCGACCCGAGAAGGCGTCATTGGTTTCATTCGATTGATAAGTGAGAAGCAGGGTAGAGCCTGCAGGTGGAGTAAAGCCTGTGTGCCCCGTTACCGATGTATTGCTGATGGAAACACCTGCTGCAATCAGTTCGCTTCTGAACTCGGTCGCTGCTTCATCGTTCAGTGAGGCGATATTTGAAGCCGCCAGACTCTGGTGCCCAAGGTTGATAGACGATTTGTTATAGACCATCGCTCCGTACCCACGCACAAAACCAGTCACGGAGGTAATCCCGGCTTCGTTTCTAACGCGTTGCGCAATGTGGCGCAATCCGCGGTCCGCGTTTCCTGAACCATAAACACTTGTTTGCCAGGTGGGGTCGTGCTCACTCAGGATAATAAGATCACCATTGATGGTTCCCCCAGTCCTTGTCCCGGTGTAATAGATTCGCGTTTCAAAGGTGTAGCTCTCACCCAATAAACCAATCGCTGCAGCTGTTGTATAGATCTTTGTATTTGAGGCCGGGATCATCAGGTCATCAGCATTGCGAGAATAGATCTCGATGGCGCCGTCTTCACTCTGAATAAGATATCCGTATTCATACTCACTGACGGTTGAGGCATCATGAAGTCCATCAATCAGCTCGGCGATTGATTGGCCCTGTGCAGTTGTCACACTGGAAAAGAACAGAACGAGCCAAATGGCGGTAGGTAGGAAAAGGCGTTTCATAATATCTCTCTCACAACGAAAGCAAACTTCCGTTTTGTCTGGTAAATTAATGTGTGTGCCGGGGGGAGCTGAGAGAGATCTCTGGAGGATTGGATGTGCAGCAGGCAAGCGAATTTATGAAAAAAAAGTGAGCGGATGAATGTGCTGCCCAATATTAATGCATGGGTACAAAGTCAGTTGTTGGATTATGTACGATTTGGTACAAGAATAAGGTGATTTAGAGTTTATTCCTTCATCGATTCAAGAGACTTCCCTTTTGTCTCCTCGACCAGCCTCCAGACAAAGAAGAAGGAGACAAAGGCAAAGAATGTATAGATCCCATAGGCTCCGCCAAGCCCGATGTCATCAAGAAAGACGGGAGAAGAGCGTAGTGCTTCTGTTTGCTCTCGGCAATTTCAACATGACAGGCCTCTTTCAATCGAGCTAAAGCATCAGAAATAATTGAGAGAACGCCAAGGAAAAAACAACCAGGAGAGATGAAGATAAGTGGATATCATCTCTGTAACTATCATTTCTCTTGTCAAAGGGTAAGGTTAAGTATTGAGTCTCTCTTCCATCCAACAAGAAAGAATTTCAAAAATGCAGCCTCTGGATACACCCGTCCCCTTCAAAGTCTGGGGTGAAGAACTTATAGACGTAGATACACTCGAGCAAATGACAAAGGCCTGTCAGCTTCCGATCAGTGTCCGCGGAGCACAGATGCCCGACGGTCATATCGGTTATGGCCTCCCTATTGGCGGAGTTCTGGCCACACGTGAGTCAGTTATCCCTTATGCGGTGGGGGTCGATATCGCCTGTCGCATGAAACTGACTGTTGCGGATATCCCTTTCAAGAAATTTGAGAAGAAGAAGAGAAAGCTTCGTGAAGTGCTCGAGTCTGAAACGCGTTTTGGTATTGGAGCCAGGTTCGACAAGAATGAAAAACGCCTCCATGAAGTGATGGATGACCCTGCCTGGGATGATTTAGCTCCTCCACTTAAGGCCTTGAAGGATAAGGCCTGGACGCAGCTTGGTACTTCTGGCTCTGGAAACCACTTCGTAGAATGGGGCGAGTTCAGAATCGCAGAGAATCTGGAAGAGTTAGAACCGGGAAGCTATCTCTCGCTTCTTTCTCATTCAGGATCTCGTGGTTTAGGAGCTGCGATCGCGAAATATTTCACAGACATCGCCATGGATAAGATTCCTCTTCCAGCAGGCTACAAGCATCTTGCCTGGCTCAGTCTGAAAAGTGAGTACGGTCAGCAATACTGGAACGCGATGGAACTGGCTGGAAAGTATGCTGCAGCAAACCATGAACTTATCCACAAACATATTCTTGAAGAATGTGGATTGGATCATGTCTATCAAGTGGAGAATCATCATAACTTTGCCTGGAAGGAGATATACGATGAAGAGGAACTCATCGTACACCGGAAAGGAGCAACCCCGGCGGGAAAAGGTGTCCTTGGCATCATCCCGGGAAGCATGGCTGATCCTGGCTACCTTGTACAAGGGAAAGGGAATATCGATAGTCTGAATAGTGCGGCGCACGGCGCAGGGCGTGTGATGAGTCGGAAAAAGGCGAAACAGGCTCTGGATGAAAATAAAGTCAGAAAGATTCTGAAAGAACGTGGTATAGAACTTATTTCCGCCGGGTTGGACGAAGCCCCTATGGTCTATAAGCAGATTTCAGAAGTGATGAAAGTTCAGGAGGATCTTGTGGATATTCTGGCGGAGTTTCATCCGAAGATGGTCTTGATGGCGAAAGGTGGAATTGCGGAAGATTGACACATGAGGTAATTTGCCGCGATCTGCAGTTCCCGGAATGAATGATGCTCCATACATAAATTGATTACTCACCAAAGGAGTTCATTATGATTGGTTGGGCAGTAACGTTTCTTATTCTCGGTATCGTCGCTATGGTATTAGGCCTTGGCGGTATCGCCGAGTTCGCCGTCAATGTTGCATGGCTGCTTCTCATAGTCGGAGTTGTGCTATTCGTCATAAACGCAATTACTACACGACGTGTGGTTGTTAAGAGATAAATTTCAACCTTAAAGAATTACACGAACCAATGAGGCTCGCCTGCGAAGGCGAGCCTCTCTCGCTTTTACTGGAATTCTTCCACTTCAACAGATTTGAGCTTCAGCGCAATCATCGGATCATCATCCGGAACGCGCAAGTTATTGATATATAAGTAGTCAAAGCTTAGGATAAGTTCGCTGTCGTCTATTTCCTCAGGAACAAGGATCCATAGGTCGTAGGTGACATCTTGTTCGGAAAACGGAATATCTGCATCTGGAGTGGTTGAATCGATGCGTAGTTCTCGAGCGAAGCGAAAGGTTGATTCGTTAGCCCGCATTCTGAATGTAGGAACTCTAATTTTATTCTCAGCTGTTGCATCAGAAGCTAAAGTCCATTGAATTCGATAGGTTGAACCACCTTTGAGCGGCAGTCCTGTGTCACAAGTCCAGGTCCCAAAACGCGAGGGAATGATCGCATCTTTTACCGGGGTGTCCGGTTCAACGCCTCGAATGATCAGACCATCGTCGGCATATATCGATTCCGGCTCCCACATGAAGTCGTGGGGTATGGTGTTGATATACCAGTTCTTCCTTTCTGAGCCCGCGTTGGCGAAATGTGATTCATAGACATTTCCATTGGAGATCAAGCGACCTACATCGAAATACTCAGTTTCCATATCTCTCAGCGCAATAGAGTGACTCCCGTCTGAAACATATCCTGTCAGAGCTTCGAAGCTGAAGATGTATTCCGTTCCAGCAGTGTTATCACCAATGAAGTCAGTATAAACAGTTCCTCCTGCCTTAGGAGATGTGCGTGCATTGTGAACGGGGGTAATAATCGTCGATTCTGAACGAGCAAAATCCACGGATGAGCTTCTGAATCTAATGGTGGGTGTATCTCTTGGTGTTTCAGTCGAATTAATTACCTTCCATCTATTACGAACGATCTCCGTCGTATTCTTTCCCCGTTCGGGTAGCACCTTCGGTGATGACCAGAAACCGAATCCCGATACCTCATTGTCACTATTCATCTCTAAGCCTTTCCAGGAGCGCTGAATTTCAATGGGTTCGAGTGGATCGAACCCCGTGTAGGAAGTCCAACCTTGCTCAGATTGACGAAAATGGAAAGCTGACCGTGTATTCTCATACCAGTAGGGGTTCTCGCCATAATAAGAATCATCCAGACCAGTAATGTAATCCAAGTCATTATCTTCTTGGAGATCAGTAAGATAGTAAAGGGCCTTGTTTACTCTTGGTCTGGAAATATATTCGTCTAATTTAGTGAAGTCTCTACCTTCAGCACCTTCAGTATTTATATATACCTCCATTCGATGACGAGTTATGTTGTCGAAAACAATGTCGACATTTCCATCACCATCAAAATCTTCAAAGAAAATATAGCCTGTTCCATCTAGGTCGTTCCTTATCGTGATGGGATCTGAAAAGGAGATACTTCCAGGTTCAGAAGTGTTTTCCATTAAAAGCATGTGAGAAATAGGTTCGTGAATATCTGGTTTCTGAAGAGATACTATGTCGGCTTTGTCGTCTCCTGTTAAATCTCCAAACCAGCTACTTGAAGTCCACTGTTTAGGTATTTCTCTACGATTGAGAAATCGTTGATCAATGTTCGAATGACCCATGTATACATAGTGACTAGGATAAAAATTATCACGTTTCCAAATGAGGTCTATTTCCCCGTCGCCATCTATATCATTTGGTATGATCCGGTTAGGTTCTCCTCCTTTCATGATTTCATTTATCAGGTAAGGTTTCGAAAACTGGATGCCTCCCTGTTCTTGTTGATTCTCCCACCATGCGAGGTTATTTGTCCCGAACTGTCTTCCAACGATGTCATCATCCCCGTCTTGGTCGAGGTCATACTCCAACAAATAGTTTGTCGTTTCCGGGTCGTATTCCGTTTCAGATGGTGTATAGATTGATCCAAGGTTCGAAGTGTCAAAATCGAAAGACCCAACGGTGCTTTTGTTTTCTATCCAGCCCAGCTGTCGTTTACTTACTGATGATGTGACTATATCAGTATCTCCATCCAGGTCGAGATCAGATAGAATGAACCTCGTTACTTCGAGAAGTCCTTCTCCCAGTCCTTCTATGTCCTGATAGAATCGAGTCTTTTCGTTGAAGGCGTCATCCAGAATACCCATTTCGCCGGATACCTTGGAGTGAAGAAGGAGGTCTGTTTTCTTGTCCTTGTCAAGGTCGACAGGTATAGGAAGCCATCGGTCAAGAACACCGTGGGCAATCTGCAAGGGAGGCAGCTTAACATCAACCGATCCGATAGAGTCTGGAAAGTACTGCAATCGGTTTGTGTGGAGATCATTAATGACGACATCAGGTATGCCATTTCGATTGAAATCATGAATGACTGCATTTGAATAGGTCTCATTATAGTTAAAGTAACGAGGATCTGTGAATTGTGTCGGCTCATTCTCGGTATTTACGTCAACGTAGGCTAGCTCCTTCTCCATGTAGAGTACAACTTCAGGTTCTGAATCAGAATCAATATTCTCGAAACCTATTGAGGGAAAGGTGTTTACGTTGCAGAAAAGGCGAGGAGCGGCGAACAAATTGTCCGATTCCAGTGTCAGATTTTCAAGAAAGTATATACTATACTCTGATTCGTTCGTTTCATATATTAGAAAAATGTCATTATATGAATCTAGATCGATGTCGCCCATATAGGACTCTTGATATGAACCTTCGATGTCGTAGGTTGAAGTGTAAACTGACTCGAGGCTACTTGATGTAGAGAAGATCTCTATAGAGGTGGGATTGATGTCTATTCTATCTAGAATTCCATTTCGATCAATGTCTACGAAGGGGTGAATAGAATTCAGCACTGGTTTAAAGTACAAACTATCTCCGAAGATCGGCTGAGGGGTTGATGTGAAATCGCCTATCGGTGGGATGTCCAGGTATACTATGTGAGAATTCATGCTACCTCCCCAATTCTTACGGGCGTACATCAGATTCTCAGATTCCTCGAAAAAAAAGCTGTCGACATTTGATCGATTCCTCACATACTTCATAAAGAATTGATATTCAGAATTAACCGTGCCGGTTTGTTTAAGGAAGCTGTCAGCATAAACAATATCCCGCCTGCCGTCGGCATCATAATCGATCAGTCTCACATAATTTAGGTTAGAATCAAGATTGATGTATTGGAGGTCGCCTTCGAGTTCCATCATTCGATTCTCGACAATTCCCCCTGTCGTTATCAGATCAGGATCTCCATCTCGTTCAATATCACAGACCGCCTGTATAGGTCCTATTTCCCGCCCCCGATATAATATTGAAGGCTTTTCGAATGGATTCTCTCCTGGACCTAGTGATTCATTGACCACGTTCTCAAACCATGCAATCTTGTCTTTCCCCCAATTACAGACAAGGTCTGCGTCGCCGTCGGAATCAATGTCTATCGCGAAGAGATTCTCATAATCCTGACCCCAGGCGGTTTCTGCGAAAAACGGTTTGGCCAGTGTCATCGCATCTGGTGGTTCAGTTTCTGCCAGGCAAATACCTGCTGGCAATACTACAAGAAACGTAAGCAAGGTTGCTACCCGAGGTTCTTTGATCATATGCAGCGAACACTGCACTGGACTATTCGGACATAAACTCATGAATCTCCACTCCTTTTAGTGTAAGAGCGATCATCGGATCATCATCCGGAACGCGCAAGTTATTGATATACAAATAGTCAAAGCTTAGGATAAGTTCGCTGTCGTCTATTTCCTCAGGAACAAGGATCCACTGGTCATGAGTTTTATCCTCACCGGTTGAAGGAATCTCTGAGAGATTGCCCGTAGAATCAATTCTAAGAACCCGAGCCAGTCGGAAAGTAGACTCGTTGGCTCTAAACCTGAACGACGGAACACGGATCCTTTCCGTTTGCTCAGCATCAGAAGCAATAGTCCAGCGAATACGATAGATCGTATTCCCCTTCAGGGCGAGGCCGGTATCTTTTGTCCACGTGCCAAAGCGAGATGGAATAATTGCATCTTTGACGCGTGTATCAGGTTCTACACCACGAATGACCAGTCCATTTTCCGCATAGATGCTTTCTGGTTCGTACATAAAGTCATGGGCGATCGTATTGACATACCAACCCTGGGGGTCTGATCCGGACTTGGTGAAATCGACATTGTAGATGAGCCTCTCTGTACCGATGTTTGCATCAGGCATGTAATCGGACGTGATGGAGTCAAGGCTCATACGGAGATCTGCACGATCGCTTGGGTCCGTGTGCAACATTTCGAAGTTGAAGAAATAGCTGTGCGAATTATCTCCAGGAGATATGAGTTGAATGTAATCTCTAATCCCCGCCTTAGGAGATAGACGGCCGTTATCAACGGAAGTGATTACTTTCATATCCGTTCTGGAATAGTCTGTCCGACTCGTTCTAAGGCGAAGTGTGGGAAGATTGAGAGGATCCAGTGTACTGGAATTCACACGCCATGTTGAGCGAACGATGGATGTGGGGTTATTGCCTTCCTCAGGTACTACAGAAGGAGAACCCCAGAAGCCATAGGCAGGCACAATGCCCGGGGAAATCAGGCAGACCCGTTGATCTCCCTGCTCACAGATGACACTGGCAAGATTACCGAAGTTGGTAAATGCCTTCCAATTCTGCAGGTCTTCAAGAAACCGAAATGATGATTTGATGTTTTTCTGCCAGGATATACGCTGTGCTTTGCCGTAGGCGAGCGAGCTCTCAAAGTAGTCCAGATCTCCATCGTTGTCGAGATCCTTAAATGCATGAAAAAGTGTTTTGTTTTCAGGAGTCTTTACAAAAATATCCCTCATTTTCATTTGGTAGATATCCAGCGAGGACGTATTCTCGAAATAATCGTAACGGTACTCTTTTCTTCCGAATTGGCTTTCTATTCTCTCGACGACGAGATCTCCGTCTCCGTCCCCATCGAAATCTCCCGCAAATTTATAACCCGGTCCGATTGTTCCATCGATGTCGATCGGGTCGCTCAGAATGAGCCTACCATCAATAGACTGGTTCAGGACAAGTTCAGGCGACTCACCACGGACAAAGTCCATGATCCCGTCCCCATCAAAGTCAAGGAATGTATATATGTCATGGATCTCTGTGTCCAGATTCAGTTGAATAAGTTTAGACCAGTTTTGAATATGATTTCTCGTCAGATTCTTGTAGTAATAGACATTTCCCTGTTTAGATACTCCGGCAAGATCAACCAGCCCATCATTGTCAATGTCGGAGGCTATAAACTCAATCGAAGAAGGATGGTTTATATCAATCAATTCACTTTCAGCAAAGACAACCCCTGATGTATTCAAATCATTCCTCCAGAGGTGAAGACTTAGTTCCTCCATGGAGTTTGCAACAATGTCCTGATCGCCATCATTATCAAAGTCTGATGTGAGCAAGAACCTCTTTGCATCATAGTTCGTTTCCTTTCCCGCTATATTGGGTAAGTATTCCCTGGTATGATGAGTTGTCTCAAAACCTGAAATATCAGGAAATTTCAGTCGCTCTCTCATTGCAGGGTTGAAATTGATGCTCTCCGTGGTTGAAGTATTACTGACCCAGGTCAGCTCATTTCTTGATCTGGAGGCCCCGATGAGTTCCACGTTTCCATCATTATCCAGGTCGGAGAGAATAGAGTTTGTGAGTTCAAGGGATTCATTGCCCATTGCAACCAGCTCTGAGAAATCTCGCTTCCCTTCGCGTAAAATATCATCTATAAATGCTACATGACCGGAAAGTTGTGAACGAATAATCATATCCTGTTTCGAATCATTGTTCAGGTCTTGTATATCGACGACCCATCTATCTCTTAATCCCGGAGTCAGTTGATACGAACCCCAATTTTCCTGATTTTCGTCATCCAAATTTATGGGGTGCCAGTAGAGAGAAGCATAGACATAGGAACAGGAAAGCTGTTCTTTGAGACCATCTCCGTCAAGATCAGCGACAGCCATATCGATCATGGAATTCACCGGTTGCTCGAATACCTCTGACGGTGTGAATGAGCCATTCTCATTTTCCAACGACACTATCTGGTCTGCATTTCCTCTCTTCAGTATCATCAGGTCCGAATCACCATCACCATCAATATCCTCTGCTAATAACTTTAGGGGAGATTGATAGATGGTATGTAAGATACGACGTTCGAATTCGAAAGTGTCATCAAGTGTTGAGGTGTTCTCAAGAAGCGTTATATCGAATGATTTCCAGTCGCGGGACCGAACAATGGTTACCAGATCGTTATCGCCATCTTGATCGTAATCTATCTCCGTAAAGACAGGATAGATATTCTCGATGTCAAATTCTGAAGGTATTGTGTTTGGAACAGTAGATTGAACGATAAGCCTATTGTCGTCATAATGTCCGATGAATTCCTTGAAGCCGTCCTGGTTAAGGTCACTTAAAGTATAGCAGGAAAACGGATCCTGACCTTCAGGTTTCAGAAATCCGATCACAGGTATCGGTTCGGAAAGCGAGAGCTTTCCGTTGGTGGATTGGTTCTGGATCCACTTCCAGCTGTAGGTTGTGATCTGACTTGTTGGTACCACGATTGTTGAGAATGTAACCAGATCTTCCAACCCATCTCTATCAAGGTCAACATTGAAAAGTCTGGCTGTTTTTACGACGATAATAGTTGAATATACGTCGTTTACCTCCCAGGGTTTAAAGTCGCCTTCAAGCTCTTTTAAACGGTTTTCAATTAACACAAGGTCTGTTAGTATATCCAAATCCCCATCAAGATCAAGATCGACAAGGTCGCGAATTATCAGCTTTTCTGTTGATCTGTATATAGGATAAGGTCCGGTAAAGAGTTCACCTTCACCATTCAAGTTATTTTCATACCAGACGATCAAGTTATCGGATTCCCAGTTAGCGACAATATCCTCGTCACCATCAAAATCAACATCGGCATTAATGACTTGAGTCATTCCTGTGCTCCAGTCGGTGTTTTCGAAGAGGGAACTGGGTGGAGAAAAAACGTTAGGAGGCGAATCTGCGAATAAGGCGCCTCCCAGCGTCCACGCGTAGATAATTAAGTAAATACAGCAATCTGCTAGTTGTTTGGTTATGCTCCCAAAAAAATCTGAACATCGACGAATATTCATCATTTTCTCCCCTGAATGTATTCCCGAACGGGAATAAGCTGGAATCTATTGAATACTACTTTACCAGGGGATGATTACTCGTCTTCCCGCAATCCTCAAGACGGATAACTTCTTCTCCCCTGTACCTCCAATTAAATACTTCATAATGGATTGAGGATAGTTTGGTTACTCAGACGATATCGCGTCAACTTTCAGAGCATTTTTATATGCTACTTTTGACGGATTTTCTCACCTTCTCTACAGATACGGCATTTCTTGTCATTGCAGAAGTCGGGGCTCACCTTGTCGCTGACCGGACAGGCACGATCATCGTCCCATCAGATGCATCAATTATGGAAGGGAGCGAGGTGACTGATGATGAGACTTCAAGGCACACTCTGGCAGGAACTCATGCCAGCACAACAATATGACAACAGTTCGGTATCTCTGGCTGGCTTTCAATCAGCTCATAATACACGTTTGATTCTGGTGAATAATGCTTTCCATTCAAGTCGAAATTCCCCTGAAAGATTGATATTTCTCGAATCTCTGAAAGATGATGAACGACTTGTCTTCGGGCAAGAGGAAATGGGCCACAGATGGATGAGGATGGATCAGGATGAGGCGAATCGTGGAGGGGAAGTCAATACCTGTGCGGTTAATGTGAACCTAAGGTAATTGTTAGAATCCCGCTGAGGCGCAGAGACGCAGAGAAAAGAATAATACTTGCTCCTGAAGAAATATTAGCATGCATATATATGCGTTGCAAAGCGTATGTAATTGATTCAATCAAAGCGCCGCGCCTTTGCGCCTCCGCGCGATGAATATAAGCTGCTAAAGATTGTCATGTTAGCATAGATATCGTTCTGCTTAACTGATGAATTAAGTTGCTTGAACTGCCGACTACGATCACGACAACCGCTGGTGAAGCAGTACAGATCAAGTAAGGAAATATGTTGAGGATCCCATAACTCTTGATTCCTTCATAAAACAAGTACCTTTCCTATACTATTTTTCGAGAAGGTTTGGTGATGATGAAACTGACATAATTGAAGCGATTCAAAAGACTTACTATGATGAACTGAAAAGGATTTCGTTGACTGACGCAGATGCCAAAAAGTATTCGGAATCAATAGCCAACAAAACAGTTTTTTGCGACATCCCAATTCAGCTCCCTCCATATTTTCATTAAAAAGATTTATGAGTAGACATGAATATTTTCGAGTTTTCAAAGCTTGATTTTCTAACCAAACACAGCTCGATCATTAACATAATTTGTGCTGAACAAAATAAGATCTATGTCATTCGGACGTTCTCGGGAGGGGATGTAGATGATCTTTCATGTTTTTTAACAGATAAATACGGAGTTCAATTGAGCTGTGGGTACTTCCCTAAAGAATTCGTTGGTGGGGCGTTATGTTATCAAGTCGATGAGACAACTTGGCTCTTCCCCGACGCACTGGAGTCTCGTCATATCTTCCTCAAAGTTCAAGGTAGTCAGCTCGATTTCATGGATACTTGGAAGAAGGCAGATAAGTGGAATTACCGCTTTCGTTCGATAAAGTGTCTATTTCATTTTCGAAATAAATACCTCGTATCCGGCATCCCAAGAGATTCTACACAAGAGACTGAATTACTCATGATAGTCGATGAGTATGGGCAGGAATATTACTCTAAAGAGGTTCCTCAGGACTGTAGGGTATTTCCAGTAAACGAAAAGTCCTATTATGGTTATGGTAATTCAGTCGTTTACACTCTTGGTGTACCCGGATCCGAAATGGAATGTTCAAAATACCTCTTCATGGGCGGAGATGACTATCAATGGCTGGTCGATCTCGAATTCGATAAGGATATCCAACTCCCATTCAAGTTTGACCCTGGTCCAAGCGTGCTTTTTGGCGATCGATACTTGTTCTGTTACCCGAAAAAACCAGCTGTGGTTCGTGAACCGGACCTACAAGATTACCTTTTTCGATACGACATAGTTCAAAGCGAATCTGCGGAAATTGAGATTCCAAAGGATGTAGGACCTCTTTGGGGCTTGGTAATTCTTGAGGGGAACCAGGTTCTTGCTCTCGGAGGCTATGGTACCGCTAAGCTTAGCGAGTGCTATGATGGGTTGAATACACTGATAAATTACACTGACCTGAATTTCCTGGGCGGCTACATCAGCAACCAGTACATTGAAAACAATAATTCACTAATACTGTTCCCTCAAGATCTGATGATCCAATTCTCGATAGAAGAGAGGTTTCTTCAAGAGGTTGTCAAACGTGAAGGGAACAGTAGTTTCTTAATTAAAGAAAATGCGGGAAGAACTTTTATAGATGAATGCAATAGAGTTTATCAAATAGATTCAGATTTATCTAACTTCGATGAGGAAGAATTTGGCGAGGTCGGAAGAGATATGATTTATATACCTTCAATCGGCGATCGCATTGAGAGTATACCCGTACCTGATGAATGGGAACATGCCGTGAAGAGAGATTCCCCGTGCGACAGAATTGATGAACTCCCGCGATTCTATGGAAATCCAGAATTCGCGTTAATGGATCCTGCCGCCGGAGAAGTAAGAGGAATCTCCTCCGATGGGATTTATGGACGTAAATTTACTGCTACGAAAGAACAAAGTTTTATTGAAGTCTCTGGGATGATGGGTTACTCTGTCTATATCAGAAATAAATTTCAGAATAACCGATGGGTCGGGATTTTCTATCTTGCGGAATCAACTTTACTTGCTGGAGAGACTCACACTCTGATCTATCGTGGATGCATCAATCAAGGCTGCAGAACTAAATTGATATCTATCTCCCTTGCTTCAGACTGGAATCTAACATTAATCGGCCTAAGTCCCATTAAAGAGCTTCTCGATGTTGAAGGAACGTGTCTCGCTTCAACTAATACAGTTTGCAATGGAAAGGGCTGTCTAGTTTTTGCTATCATGTTAGAGCATGAAACACGGCTGAGCGTGTTTGACTATGACAAATTGGCTATCACCTCTATTTTGCGAATAAGAGGGGTTCAACGTATTGGTATGATGTGCTCTGGGGTGGCACCCTACAGAGAATTCGTCTGTTATACAGTGCTTAATAATGATAGATGGAGTCTCTACCGGTGGTATTTAGGAGACGAAAGAGCACTAAAGGTAGCAGATAACTTAGCATACCCCATTTTCGTGATGGAAGAAAACTTCGCGCGATATCAAACTACTGACAATAAGGTCGTAAAGAAGAGATTTGCCTGAAGTCTCGCCTTTTCTCCCCCCTCCCACTCTAGCCGGCTAAAATGATGCTCATATGGTGAAAGATTCCTTTGACTATTTTGAAAGCGATGACGCCGACAATGACCTCAGGAATCTTGGGAACTCTGTTTAGTCGACAGACCGATCACGACCACGATCACCAGCGACGCTTGAATACGCCGTATGGTATTACTGGAACGACAGCACTCATAGACTTCTCCATCACTCCAGAGTCTCAGCTTTTACCTCATTCGTCACGGGACCGATGAAGGTATAGACCTTCCTCTTCTTTCCTTTCAGCAGCACTCTGACCTCAGAGCCTTCTTTCACACTCTCCATGGAGGGATGAATGACTTTCCCTTTAGCCTCGAAGTTGTACTCCGGGTGCGTGACGTCGAGCGTTAAGTGTGCCGTCCAGGTTTCGACGTTCTTAATGTCGTTGAAGAATCCTCCACCGCGCTGGCGGCCTTTGACTTCCAGAACTTTCGCGGTCGTGAGAAGACCCCCTTTCAAGTTTTCATGAATCGTGAGGGCAGCAACCAACGGAAGAATGAATAGCATCAAGAAGACAATGAGAGTGAATCCCAGCCAGCCAAGCAAGAAAACAAAGTCGACCATATCAGGAGGCCTAGACTCTGCATTAGAGCTCCCTCCGGTTATTTTCGAGATATAAGGCATGAGAGGGAGAAAAGGTAAAATTGCAATCACCCCCGTCGTTGGTTCGGCGAAGAGTATCTTCAGAGCCTTTAAGAAGGATACCTTACGAGGTGTCACTGGCTGGCTTTCAATCAGCTCGATAATATACGTTTGATTCTGGTGAATGAAGTTTTCCATTCAAGTTATACTTTGCCTCAAAGTTTGATCTTTCACGAACCTATGAAAGATGAGGAACGAGTTTCTTTCGGGCAAGGGGAAATAGGTCACAGATGGATGAGGATGGATCTGGATAGAGGCGAATCGTGGAGGGGAAGTCAATACCTGTGCGGTTAATGTGAACTTAAGGTGATTGTCAGCATCCCGCGGAGGCGCAGAGACGCAGAGAAAAGACTACGACAATTAGGTGATATTCAATTCTTTTGCCTGCTTTGATATGTATGTATATCTTTCTCTGCGCCTTTGCGCCTCCGCGGGATGTTCTAATGATAAATACATTGATCTAACTGCCGACCACGATCAAGACAACCGCTTGCGCTGAAAACGACAACGAGGTTATATACAAATCTCTCATTTACCTTGAGATGTATGTATCTCTTTCTCTGCGTCTTTGCGCCTCTGCGGGATGTTCTAATAATAAATACATTGATCTAACTGCCGACCACGATCACGACAACCGCTCGCGCTGACAACGACAACGAGGTGATATACAAAGCTTTCGCTCACTTTGTGACGGCTGAACAGTGGCTGAAGGCATTGGGTGATAATCTTTCTCGCGCGGAGGCGCAAAGGCGCGGAGAGGGGTAGGTAATTGAAGATGTAAGTGATATATAAACTCGTTCGAGTTCATAAGGTGAGAATTCCATGAGGTAAGGATTTAATCTTGTTCATCATGTAGATCATGTCGGAGCTGTTTGCTTTTTCTCCGCGTCTTTGCGTCGCTGCGGGATGAATTCTATTCAATGATTGATTCTCAATGAATATTCGTGAAGGATCGCTGTACAGATCATGACGCCAAACCATTTAAAGAAAGAGTTTTCTTTCAATGACAGATACTGACCGTGATAATTACCTCAACTATCTTTCCGTTGGATTCTACGTAGTCGGTGGGCTCACCTGTCTCTTTGCGCTTTTCCCCTGTATTCATTTGATCATGGGAATCGCTATGATGTTCGGAGCATTTCCCTCAGAGAGTGCTGATGGTCAGGAATTTCCAACAGTACTGTTTGGTATCGTCTTCACAGTCGTTCCCTTGATAATCATTCTGCTGGGGCAGGCCTTTGGTATCGTCCAGATTATGGCAGGCCGACGCTTGAAGGATCGGCGCAGTCATACCTTTGTGCTGGTCGTGTCGGCGCTTTCCTGCATGATGGTGCCCTTTGGCACCGTGATCGGTGTCCTGACGCTCGTCCTGATTCTTCAGGAAGAAACTAAGGCTCTCTTCACGGAATAATTGGTATTCTTCTTCAAATCCTCACTTTACGTCGGGTGGGTAGATCTCATGTATTGAAATCTACATTCTTTGTAGAGGTGTTGACGCATGAGTCACCTGCAGGCGAACGAGAGGAGACGGGAGCTTTACGGGTCGGGTTCACTGGAAGTGGGGGAGAAGGAGTTCCATAAACTGGTCCAGAACGTCCTGACCACCGAGAAGATCAATATCACGAACCCATACCTGATCGACCATCTTTTCAGGCTCGGCTGTAAGCTGACGCCTGTCTATAACCACGAGATGAAAGTGACAGGAGGCACCCTCGACCTCAAAGATCCTTCAAACCAGCGCGAGAAGATACGCCTCAACTTTTCCTATGGCTTCTTCGACGACGACGTTGAGTCGAGAATCAACGACCTGAGTCTCGACTCGGTTTTCAAACAGGAAGCTCTAGAGTAAGACTCAAAAGTCTCGCTTCTGAGCAATGTGTCGTCTCTTTAGTGCCTGAGTGCTTGTTCACTCTCGCTTGGACTGGCTACAGGTCACCTGGTATCAACCAATGTATACTACACTATAAGGTTCAGTCTGTCTTTTGAGACTCTTCTACCTTTGCTTTGACACACCATGATCGTATTCATTCAATCCAAAGTGTCTGTCAAAATTTCTGTCCGATATAAGCTGGCTACGAGTTCTCCCTTCAGCATCCTGAAAGCTGAGTGATCCACTCTCGCTCACGATATAGTCGGAAACTGATTTTGGCACCCATTCTAGACGATTTATCTGACATAAGCGCCAAGGGCGCGATTCATACCAGCCTGGGTCGGAGGCCCAGGTGGGAAATCTACGAAATAGGAAGGGCTGAAAGCCCGATCTATCACGATGCCACAATCATTGAGTTTAGTAATCATCCATGTGATATTCAGTACGAGAGAACGTCGGCCATTTCTTAACAAAGAGATTCGGTCATCTGCGCATGCCTACCTGTCCCAGCTAGCCCGGAATGCTGGCTGCGAGTGTTTTCGAGTTGGTGGCGTAGAAGATCATGTACATCTTGCTGTCCGGCTTTCGCGTACAATGAGTATCGCAGAGTTGATTGAAAAATTGAAAACCCCTTCCTCGAAATGGCTAAAGTCCCAACCGAATGGGACAAAGAGTTTTTCCTGGCAACGAGGCTATGGCTGCTTTTCTGTTGGTCCCAGGGATTTGGACGCACTGGTTGAATATATAGACAAACAGGAACAGCGTCATCAAAAGAAATCCTTTCAACAAGAATTTCGTGACCTTCTAAAGAGCTATGGAGTCGCTTATGATGAGGCCTATGTTTGGGATTGAGATGGACCGGGCTTTCAGCCCTTCTTCGCGCGGGCGTGTCTTCTTCCTGGGCCTGCGCTGCACTCCGACCCAGGCTGGTATCGATCGCCCCTTTGGGGCTTTGCTGTGAACGAGCCTTTTCTACTTTTCCTCAATTCCCCTTTATAAACTATACGTTTCCTCTCAAAGAACTGAGGCTTTAATCAGAACCGGGATTAGCTCTTCTTTCGATCACGATATAGACCGGTGCCTGGGAAGAGCACTCCAGCTTAAGACCACTTTCTCCCAGAGCAGAGCGGATGAACTTACTTCGGCGTATTGACCATTCCCATCTTCATGGTCATATCCATCGGAATTTCTGTTCCGTTGACCGTTGTACTGCCCTGCATGGTTTGATTCATGTCCGACTGAAGAATCAGACCTGTTTCCGGATTAAACTCAATAATCGATGCACACTCGCCATTGAGGGACGAGTCTATATCCATATTCTCTGACTTCAGAATCCCTGATGAAGCATCGATCGCCACTCCAATGAGCCCGGTCATTTCCAGTATCCCTCGGCCTTCTTCGATTCCCTGGTATCTAAAGTTCATTTCCATGCTCATGGGCATGGGTTGAGTCGCATACATGTCCTTTGTCCAGAACTGGCCTGGTTCCATGGGTTTTTCATCTTCGGGGTAAATGTTGGACATCAGATTCATTGAATTGAGCATCGTGTCGTCGTTCATCATCGTGCTCATCTGAGTCACCATTTGGTCCATCATACCAGCCATCTCTGGAGGGAGAACCTGCTTATAGTTCTCGGCCATACGGCTGTTAATCTTATCCCAGCCTTCTATGGCGAGGATCTTACCTGTTGGGTCCATGGTCAGTGTGGTGGGAGTGTCGATCATCGCCATCAAGGCGGCATTTTCCATGGTCAAGCCGTCGGTCTTGCCGACCTCCGTATCAATTTTTGTAGAGACTCCCATCATCTCAGTCTCCATCGTAATACGCCTGGTGATAGACCTGATCGCCATCACCCCATCCTCGTTTACGTCGATTACTTCATGGTCTGCCTGCTGGAACATTCTTGTGACAACATCACTTTCCGTCCCCATGATTGTCTGCTTCATGTTGGTGTTGGCTGTAACCTTGGACTCGTATTGAAATCCCTTTTCCAACTGAAGCTTGAACACCTGGGCCTCAGCCAGCCCTGCCATCGTCATGGCCGCTGCCACTAGACAGAATACCATATACTTACGAAGAGAACTACCCATCATCGCACCTCCTGAAATAAATTGAATTGAGTGGACACTGACAGTACTACGTTCGAAGGACAATGGTTATTCAATGTATCAGCTAGAATTAGTGTATTGGTTGGAGAGGCCTCCAGTAGTGACATGTCGCTGACATTATTCGCTGGGTAAAAGTCGTTCTCCAGCTACAATAGCCTTCCTGGAAGAGACCAGAAACCCAAGCTAAGAAATGGTGCCGGTAAAGGGGGGAAGACCAAGGGTTTCTCCATTGTATCCAAAGACTTGCTTTCGTGGGGATGATGCTTTACTAAACCATATTGCTGTGGGAACAAAATATAGATTCGTAATGCCCAGTTAAAATATATCTATACGGAATATTTCAGTAAGGTTTCTCTCGACGTATAGCCTTTCTCCACAAATAGAGAATAGCCCCGAAGAACATTCATCAATGATATCCAAGCATATGCTTGATTCTTCATTCCATCGGCATATTTTCCAACCTGATCCATCTCTTATCGAGAAAACAAAGCAGGAAATCAGATCCCACCACACTACCATTCCAACCTCGGTCGCCTGGTTAACGACGAATGACTCTATGAATCTCGCTTCCAACATAGAGTAGAATGCCAGATGAGTCTCAGAGGCAACGTTATAGAACAGGAGCAAGCCGCGCTTATTCGTTCCATATGATTGAAACTCTCCTTCAAGACGAGTCAATTCTGAAATCTCAATATCCGCAGGGGAAAGTTGTGTGAGGCCTTCTGTCACCCCGTAATCGGCGATTCGAACCGCATCATTTAAATATACCATCACTATAGAAAAACCTTCTGACGACTTCAGGACTCCAGTGAAGGAACTACAATGAACATCGTCTCTTTTGACGAACGTCTCATGAATCTCAAAGCATGCTATCTGATCTAGATACATGTAATCGCGATCTTTTACGTACAATAGACAACGATCCGCACTGTTACCCGTAACATAGCCGGGCTTGTCTATTCTATGCATATATGTATTTTCGTCAGAGGAGTTTTCAATCTTTCCTTCGGACGGAACCAATGTGAAAGAGGAAGGAGTAGACGAATAAACTCTCCCGACCTCAGAATATTTTCCCAGATCTTGAATTTCTATGACTCTGTCCATAACAACATCAGAATCAATCATCGTTAAAAGTTGATCCTCACGTAGCAGACTGCGAAATCGCATGCCTTTATCCAAAGTTTTAAAGTGGTCATCTTTCGCAGAGTGCACATACTTTTGCGAAAGTTCAAACCTGACAATCGCTTTCTTTTCGAAGAAAAGCAAATACTCATATTGTCTGGAATAGCAGTAATTATGGCTGAAGAGTGATCTTAATTTGTGGATTCGAACAATGGCTCCCGTATCGATTGAGATAAAGTAAAGAAAGTATGAAATTCGCACAATCAGTGTTTGATCATGGAGTATACTATCAATAGGGCCCGGAATTTGATCGAAAAGATTCCAGTTTTTCTTAGCTTTTCCCTTTTCATCTAGAAAAACTAACTTTCTTTCGTCCCACAGGT
>CAYTGM010000013.1:0-154436 GCA_964437365.1 uncultured Candidatus Sumerlaeota bacterium
GTCATATTTATTCTTTTGGTATATATCTGTGTCCATCCGTGTGAATCTGTGGTTTGTATAAGTACTTTTCATGCCGAGCTATTGAAAGACTCCTCGGGTTGTGTTAGCTCCTTTCGTCAAAAAGATTATTCACATTCGTTATGAGGAGAACAGTATCCATGCCATACCCACGCTAGGCCATCTATCCGGCCAATTCTCCAGTTGAATAACTTGCTCTGCTATGTGACTGATATCCCTCCACATAGGATTCTTTGCAAGGCCCTTTAAACTATATGCCTGCAAGTCGTGGTTTACATAGTACGGAGTACGGATATATGCTTGCATTTCGTGATTTACCCAATACGGCTGCAACAACATGAGAACTAACATATCATACAATGTGTCTATTTTACCTGTTAGTTTAAAGTTGTTGTTTACCTTACGTAATTCAAACTTCTCAATAAGCCACTTATTGGACTTAACAAACTCGCGCTCAGTTTTTTTGTACTCCTCATCTTTTTCAGTTTCGTCCCTGGAGTAATTATCTTGAGAATAGTGCCATGGTAGTTGATAGAGTGATAGATAATCATCGGGCGCCTGTTCGAATTCCTTGCTATCGAGAATCTCAGGAAGACCACTATGAGCCGCGTACCGGACCTTATCTTCAACCGGCATTCTGAGGAAGTAAATGAGCTCCTGGTAACTATCAATATAATACTCTTCAACTTTCATTCTTGCGATCTCCATACGTTTTAGTGAATTCTGACATGTCATAATTATCCTGTTGATATATATCGGTGTCCATCCGTATGAATCTGTGGTTTGCATAAGTACTTTTTACGCCGAGCTATTGAAAGACTCCTCGGATTGTGCTGGCTCCCTTCAAGGGGGATACCGAGAAAACAGATGGTTTCTTTATTATGACCCCTAAGTATCTGACTCACCTTCGGAATCATCATCATCTGGATAGTAACCAAGGTTGAGTAAATTGCACATTAGTGTATATAGAGTTAGATACTCATCAGCACCAACCCTCTGAATCTTATCCACATCAATAACTGCCGGCGAGCAGCTCTTCTCTGCCATTTTGACTTTCTCATCCACTGGTAAAGACAAGAAATATATCGTTTCGCGATAGATACCCATTCAACCTTTCCCTTCCAGACATTATATGCGAGCTTTCAGCCATTCAATTACAGAAACTTAAGTGCATGGGCTCTAATTTCTTCTGCAAGTCGCAGTGCTTCCTCCTCGTCCTCTTTTGGAAGAAGAGGCGTTCCTCTTTGTCTTTCTGCGTGAGACTCGATCACCTCCGCGCTTTCGAGATAAGTCTCGGCTAGCATTTTAGAGGGTTTTTCGCGCATATCTGCATGGAGCCTTTGAGCAACTTCGAGCGCTGAATCTTCCTTGGGAAGATACCTCTCATCACGGTTCTCGTCTATGAACTCCTGAAGTGTCATCTCTTTTTCATCTGTGATATATTGTAGAAGTTTAAACCCATGGGACTCTAACATCTCATACATACGATCAACAACTTTTTGATGCTCAGCCTCAATGTCGAACTTATCATACCATGTTTGAATTTGCCAAGAACTATCTCCAGCACCGACTAATGACCCTAAACCTAAAGACCAACATTTATCTATTTTGTTGAGGCGAACTTTGTCTCTAGGTCCGAAATCGAAAAAAGATTGCGGTGGCCATAAGTTCGGTTCACTGCTTGAGGCAATATCAAAATCAACCTGATATCCTCGAGAGAAGGCTAATTGTACAGCTCCTTTCAATCCGTTGAAGATATACACTCTATCTCCACCGCTTTCTTCAAAATCCTTTCTCCTGGTAAAGGAAACACCCTCTCTTGTCAACTTCCTCTCGAATACTTCTATGAAATGTTTCCATGCACTTTTCTTTTTCATCAATGTCTCCTCAATATGTGATACGATCTATAATTCTTTTGATACAGGATAAACCAACCAGGCGAATGAGCATAGTGCTTCCTTGTAAAGGCAGCCAATAGATTCCCTCGTTTCTGTACGCATTCAACCTTTCCCTTCCATACATTACATGCGAGCTTTCAACCATTCAATTACAGAAACTTGAGCGCATGATTTCTGATTTCTTCTGCAAGTCGGAGTGCCTCCTCTTCGTCCTCTTTCGGAAGAAGAGGCGTTCCTCTTTGTCTTTCTACGTGAGTCTCGATTGCTTCTGCGCATTCAACATTCGTTTTGGCAAGTAATTTAGACAATTTTCCATTAAAGTCAGTATCGTCATGTATTGATTTCGCAATCTTGAGAGCAGAGGAAATCTTTGGAAGATAGCTTTCATCACGGTTATCATCAATGAACTGCTTTAGAGGCATTGATGATCCTTGAGTAATGAGACTCAGCAATTTGAACCCGTGCGTATTCAGCATTTTAAACCACTCTTCCACAACTTCTTGAATTCCCCCCTCGACATCATTACGCTTATGATCTGTGTACAATATCCATTGATCGTTGCCTCTCCCTACAATATCTCCGATACTTATGGACCAGTTCGGTTGATTTAAAGACACTTTTAGCCTGTCGTTACAGCCAATATTATGGAATTCAATCGGCGGCCAGTATTTTGGCTCGTGGCTTGAAACAATATCAAAAAAAACCATATAACCCTTTGACTGAGATATTAGAATCCCTCCTTTGTAATTATCAATACAATAGAATTTCTCTACTCCAGATTCCTCCAAGTCTTTTCTTCTCAAAAAAGAGTGACCTTCTGCCAAGAGTTTAGTCTCAAATGCGGCTAAGAGTTGTTTCCACGCACTTCTCTTTTTCATTGATCGGCTCCAGATCCAGTGTCTATTCGGTTCATCGTTCAGTTTTCATTAGTATGATTGATTCCTATGCCTTTATTCCATTCTCAAATCCGAGCACATATACACCGCTACCAAGTTCAAGCCTAGGCTCACTTTCATCGGCTCCATCGCAAGCCTTGAGCTTTTCCGGAGTAAGTAACTCATCGTCCAGATATACGTTATCATTAGTCCCTGAAGGAAGCCAAATGGTGGCCGTCGAATTTTCAGGAATTTTAACCTTCCAGCGTATCTTACCGTTTTCTTTTCTCCAGTGACTGGATATCATGCCACATGGCGTGTCAATCTTGCCAGCTGCCCAATCTACCTGGCTCAGGAAATCCGGCTTCAGATGGAAGCGCTGAAAGGCCGGGACGGAAGTGTCGGGGCGGATACCTGCAACATGCTCGTATAGCCAAAGGTGAAAGTCACCGATGAGCATCAGATGGTTCAAAGAGTTCATGTCAGGGTTTGCTGTGTTCCCGTTCCAAAGTTCCCAAACAGTCGTTGCATCATTCTCGATCATGTAACCCCAGCTGGGATAGTCTTTCTGAGTCGCGAGAATAAAGGCCGTTTCACCCTCTCCATTTAAGCTAAGAAGCCGCATCATCCATTGTAGACCGATAATACCGGTGTTTACATGGTTGTTCGAGAGGTTCTTGATGTGATTCAATAAATAAGAGAGCAGGGCTTCACGCTTCTCCCCTTCCACCATATTAAAGAAAAGCGGAAGAATGGAGGATGTTTGAGTCCCGTTATCTATACACCCTTTTCCCTCGTTCCAATACCTTTTTAAAAGTCCTTCCTTTGTTTCGGCCATGACCTTTTCCCATGTCGAGAAGTCCTGGTTACGCTCAAGAAGTCGAGCGAACTTCAAAGCGATAGAGGAAAGGCGATGCATATAGCAGGTTCCCAAAACACCTTTGCTGGTAATCTGAGAAGGATCTTCGGAATGAATCAGCCAGGGGTCGGAGGGAGGGACACACCAGTCTCCGTATTGGTCTTTGTCAAAAATGCCTTCTTCAACGTACTCATAGAGGTGGAGAATCCATTTCTTAACGCTATCATAGTGCTTCTCGATGGCTCTCTTGTTTCCGCAATGATCGTAGAGCCACTCAAGCGTGAGAACATAAGCTGCTGGCCAGGTGGCATTCTCTGTATAGAGAGGCCAGTAAGCGGGTGCAACATCCGACAGAGCACCGTCTTCTCTCTGACTCTCCATAATATCCTGAAGCCACTTTTCAAAGAAGGGGACGGCATTAAAGTCATAGCTCTCTCCCTTAGACTCGTTCGCGATATCCCCCAGCCACCCCTGGCGCTCGTCCCGTTGGGGACAATCCGTCGGGATGCTTCTGAGATTGCCACGAATCCCCCAAAGAGTATTTCTATACAACTTGGAAAGCATGGTGTTTGAACAGGAGAAATGTCCGCCCTCTTCAAGATCGGAGTGGATGACAAGACCGGTGAAGGCATTCATATCCGGCACAACATCGAGACCTGTGACCTCGACATATCGAAAGCCGTGATAGGTAAAGCGAGGTCGCCAGGTAACCTTCTTGAAATCTGCGAAAGTATAGGTGTCTGTGACCTTTGCTCCGCGCATATTGGCTACGTTAATGGTTCCGTCGTCATTGATGTTTTCTGCAAACCGGAGAGTTACCTTCTGCCCCGGTCGACCACGAAGAGTCATTTCCACAACTCCCACCATATTCTGTCCCATATCCAGCACGAACATGTCTGCCTTGGGCTGAATCATGGAAATGGGTTTCAAACGCCTGGTTACGCGACACGGAAATGCTCTGTTCCCTTCGAGTTTTCCTTTGGGCGGAGAAACGACCTCTGCAGTTGTCCAGGTTTCGTCATTGAATGAAGGCAAGGACCACCGCTTGAACTCTTTTCGGGCGTCGTAAATCTCGCCATCGTAATCATTGTTCTCGATGATCGGTCCGTTCATGCTGACACCCCAGGAATCATCTGAAAGGATTATCTCCTCCCGACCCGATTCATAGCGTATATGCAACTGACAGATCACTCTCGGGAGTCCAAAGGTAATCGCCTGCTCTTTATCTCCAAAACGTGGGCCATAATACCTGCTATTTCCGAGAGCGACACCAAGGGCATTATCACCTTGTTGGAGAAGGTCTGTCACATCATAGCTATAGTATATAGCGCGCTTTCGATAATCAGTCAGATCTGGAACAAGCTCATCAGAACTGACAGCAGAACCGTTGACTTCCGCATAGAAATAACCGAGTCCACAGATCACCAACCGCGCTTCTTGTATAGTCTCTATTGCCTTAAACTCTCTTCTTAGATAGTACGCAGGGAGTCTTCGATCTTCGCTGAACTCTTTCTCTTTGTTCGGTTGATCAAGTCCGATCCAGGAAGCCTTCCAGTCATCGGCTTTGAGATACCCCGTCGTGAAAGCGGAAGGTTCGCTCCAATCACTTTGAGATCCATCTTTTCCCCAGACTTTGACCATCCAATGATAGGTTCTTACTGAGCCAAGTTCAGGGCCGTTGTACTCCACCTCCCATGATCGACCGGACTCTACCCTTCCCGAATCCCAGATATACGTTCCAATCCTAAGGTTCTCTCTTGAGGAGGCGACAACAAGCTGGTATGCCTTCTGGTACCAGTTACGAGATAATGTGGCACATTGCCAGTAGAATCTCGGTTTGGCAACCTCAAGAGATTCCGGCTTTGATAGATTCTCCACTTTAAGATTCAGTGCGCGTAATTCACTCATTTTATACTCACATTATTTGATTTATTATATGCAGGTGAGAATTGAATCTCAAATCAGGTAGCGCTGAGTCAAATGTGATTACGGTTGTTCTCCTGAGCACGACAAGTTTTTGTCACATTTGTCATTTGAATGATAGAGATGAACAGTGGTAGGGGTGTTAAATGATAAGGAGTCTTTGGATGAGTCATCTCTTAAAACTATGCGTTTTGGGGGTGTTTGGTTTTGTCTTCTTTCTTGCCGGGATAGGTGTTCTGGGAATTGGCGTGCAGGAAAAGCTGAGGTCCACTCAATCAAAATCCTGGCCAGCAACAGAAGGATATGTGGAAGAGAGCTTTGTCGATGAAGACTGGGATTCTGACGGGACAATGTACAAGGCCATGGTCAAATATACTTACGTCGTTGATGGGAAGGAATATCGTTCATCGCAGGTGTCGTTTGGAAGTTATTCAAGTTCTAACAAGTCTCCCCATCACAAAATCGTGAATCGATACCCGGAAGGAGAGAGCGTCCTTGTTTACTATAATCCCAGAGATATACATGAAGCTGTTCTGGAACCGGGGTTCAGCTCTAGCATTCTTTTGCCAATCGGTATAGGCCTGGTCTTCTCTCTGGTTGGAGCAGGAATCATGATGGCTGCTGCGTTTCTTTTCATAACAGGCAGAAGGATTTAAGCGCTTATTCCGTATTTACTGGCGAGATAAATCAAACCCAGCCAGATCAAAAGAAGCACAATCCAGATGACAACGGCTTTGCGCACCATGCGCTTTGCCCGTTCAGCTTCCCACCAGAAATTGGGTCGTACATCCTGAAAAAGAAATGTCGCAACTCCGGCGATATTGATGCATATAATATTCGTTGTTGTTAGGAGCAGCGCTTCTCCTGCGAATACGTAGTAACCGGAACCAACCATGAGCCCCGTCGTCGCCAGAGGTGGCAAAAGAGCCACGGCTACCATAACCCCCACCACAGCGGAAGAAATTCCAGTTGTAAATGCCAGGGCCCCTGCACTTCCTGCTGCAAGAGCAAGAACGACGTCACTCAGACCTACAGATAGCCTGCTGGATATTTCAGGATTCATCGGATCAACAGGAAGGAAATACCCGAGGATACAGGACAATGCAAAAGCGATGGCGATCCCGACCCCATTGACATAAAGGGCTCCTTTAATCAGCTTCAAATCTCCGAGCGTTGTCCCGAGGGAAAGCGTCATATTAGGTGAAAGGAGAGGCGCTATCACCATAGCTCCAATGATGACTGCCACATTGGCTTTCATGAGGCCTACTGCAGCAACCACTGTGGAAAGAATTACCGTGAGGATGTATATGCGATTGACAACGGCTCCAGTCTGGAGCTTCTGAACAAGTTCGGCGCAGGCGATGCGAAGGGGATCTTTAGTCTTCTCCCCAGACTCCTCCTTTCCATTATCTTCCTTTTCTTCCAGCTCCTTTTCTTCCACATGAGGGAGTGTTGCCTCGACCTCAAAAATCATGAGTCTGAAATCGTGATAGTGTTCCATGTGCTGTGAGATTTTAGATATAAGAGGATCGGTTTTCTCGCTTCTCACAAGTATACGAAGGACACTTATTTCTTGAGTAAGTTCCTCTTTCCAGACGCCAACAATCTCAATGTCCTCCTGAGAAGATTCCCAGGCATCACAAATCTCTGTTGGAGCAATGGCTTCGACCAGTCGTAGACTCATTGTTGACCTTTCATCAGCAACGATTGCATAGAATAACCCTATTGAAGTCAAGCAGAGCATTTCAGAATGAGAATGAGCATACTAAAATCTATATTCATCGCTGAGGCGGCAGGCTCTCGTCCTGTTTTAATCGACGTTGGAGAGGTTGTGGAAGGAAAGGGCCTAAAGGGTGACAGGTACTTCATCGGAAAAGGGTCTTTCTCCAGATGGCCCGGAGAGAGACGTCAGGTTTCTCTTATCACGCAGGAGGAAATTGATTTGATGGGAGCCCATGGCTTCAACCTCTCCTCGGGAGAGCATCGGAGAAACCTGGTCGTCGAAGGCATGAACATTATAGACACTGAAGGAAGGGTGATGCAAATCGGGGCGTGTCAATTCAGAGTGATCAGCTATTGTAAACCCTGCGGCTATCTGGAGAAACAAATCGGAGAAGGTTTCAAGAATACAATGAACAAAATAGGAAAAGGAGGGCTGCGATTAGCCGCCCTCAATTCAGGACTTATTCATGTTGGCGATGACGTGTCATTCCAGGATAAAGCGGGACCTCAATAGACCACAAACGACTCGCCCGGAAGAACTTCCAATTTCAGAGGGGTCAGGTGTCCACTAGACAACGTATAGGCACCTCTAGCGGAGAATCCGGTCGAGGGTTGACCAACGAGATCTCTGAGTTCATAGGGCCCACCTGAGCTGGTGACACCCCCGTTCACAATCACATCACTGACAATCTCATAATTGGCCGTCTGCTTCGGGACCTCAGCTACAACGGGAACGAAGAGGAAAAATAAAGCTAGAATCAGAACCGGTTTCATTCTTCGACCTCCTGTGTGAGAGCTTCTACGAGCGCTTCAAGGCGTTTCAGCTTCTCCTGCATTTCTTCAATTTCAGTTTCTTTTTCTTCAAGCTTTTGATGGAGGCCTTGTATAGCAGCCAATGCGACTCCATCGGCATCTGTCGTTGCGATATACTGCTTGCTATGCCCTAACCCAAAAGCTTCATAGAAGTCTTCGGCGGTTGGACCGATATGGTGTTCATCACTGTCCTCATCAAATTGCCAGCGAGTCACAGGCATTTTCATTAGTCGAGAAAGTATATCTCGAGAATCAAGAGGCTCGAAGTTGGTCTTCCATTCCCGGCTGGAGCCGTTGGTCCAGATACCACTAGCGGTGACATGAGCCCCATTACCGTTACTTGTATCAGTTCCTACATGAAGCGGATGCTGTGGTGCGTCATTCTTGATTCCAAGGTTGTCCTTGGGATTGAAGACAATGTGAGCATCGGTAGCACCAGAGGTCTGAAGCTGTAGATTGTTTTCTGCTTCGAAAAAGCCGATTCTACCTTGAATCGCTCCTCCATCTTGAGAAAAGCGGATCCCCGGTTGTGCAGACTCATTATTCGTCGTGTTTTCGACATCTGCTTCGAGGAGAAGCTCAACGCTACCTGTTCCACCTGAAAAAACGGAATCCCCTTCAACCAGTAACGAATCCCCAGTGGAATTCAGATCAAAGATAGTTAGTTCACCCGATTGGGTACTGACGACGTAAAGGCGCCCTAGTTCTGCATAGGCCCCGAAAGGGACCAGGAGATTCTCACTGCCCGGACGGTCCTTCCTAAGGATTGAAACACGCTGAGGGTCATCGGGATCCGAAATGTCAATGATGGTGACAGTCCTGTTAGTCAGTCCAGGAAGAAAAGCAAGGTTTCCTTCTATATACATCCTCCTCACATCACTCAAATCGCCAAAGTCCTCACCATCTGTAATGCTTCCTTTCCGATCTGGGTCGGAAGGGTCAGTAACATCATAGATCAGAAGAGCATTGGCCGTTGCTATATATGCATTTGTTCCGATGACGTCGATTGCAGATGGGAAAAAGGAACTATCTGGAAAACCAAAATCTCCCGAAACGTAGCTGGCGATTTCTGTAGGGGCGGCTGGGTTAGTTACATCAATCATCGTCAAAGCATCGTCATTTCCTGATATCACGTAGGCCACATTATTAACAACAGACACATCAACAGCAAAATCAAGATTTTGGAAGATAGAACCATTTTCGATGGCGACACCGAGCTGAGTCGGGTTTCCCGTATCTGAGATATCAAAAATCGCCAAAGAGTTACTTCCGGCACACGCGACGTATAGTGTGTCTCCGACACGATCAAAGCCTTGAGGACCCGCCATATTTAAGAAACCATTCTGTCCATCGGTTATACTACTGATGATCGACGGGTTTGCGGGATCGTTGACATCAACCAGGAAAATCGTATCAGACTCATTAGCCACAGTAATTAGCAGGTCATTCTCAACCGACAATTGAGATGCACCAGGAACCTGATCGAAATTGGTGATGGTTTGAATACTCGTAGGATCTGACACGTCAAAGATAGCAACTTGCCCATGGCCAACATAGGCAATATCATTATCTACGACGACGTCCGTAGCATTACTGAAGAAAACTCCGGGTTCGAGATCAGGTTTGGTTCCTATCTGCACGGGTCTGACGGTGAGGTCTGGGTTTCTTATGTGAAGCTGCGCTTGAGGTGCATCGGTTCCTATTCCAACTCGACCACTTGAATCCACTAATACGATATCTTCAGGAATCCTACCTGGAGCATCGAGAGCGTAATGTTTGAAGCCTGATGCCTCAGCAACACCTGATAGATCTACAGTCCATACGTTACCATTATCTTCAATGTTAAGGTTTGTCTGGACAGGAAACCCAGTGAGAGAAAGGCCCGTTATATATTCATTGGTTGGATCTGCATCGGCATCATCGACACCGCCAGTCAGACTTCTTGCTGACTCAGCAAATGTTGCCCAGGGAGCAGCATGAATTTCACGGCGCGGGGAAAGAATGGTGAATGCACCGATTTCTGCGCCAGGCCGGATGCCAACTTCCATCCAAGTGCGGGTATCACCGAAACTTACAGGGGCTTGACTTGAGAAATTCGGAGTTGCGGATAAAAGACCATCCGTGACTGATACGTCTTCAATAACAACGGGAGTACTCAGACTATTTCCTGTAGTGGAGTCATCCCACAGCTGGAATTGGACATCGACTACCCCATTCACCGGCTCCCCATTCTCCATCAGTTGAGCCTGGTAATCGATCGTCGAAATAGCGGGCTGCTGAGCAGGTGTGAAATTATAGCTCGAAAGAAGAATGCCGAGCATTGAGAGAAATATACTATATCTCATGAGGGAGAATTGAGGACCTTTTGGGGGATTGGAGGCATTTGTCACAACAACAGTGAAGCCACACCGGTTTCCATCATGCAATGCTTTTTCTCTTCGCTAAACGCATCTCCTGAGTATCTCCTACACTCATGCCGATCATTGACCTGACATTGATACGAGAAACTTTATATTGGGAAACTCGACAGGAGACTCAAAAATGGCTCATAGTTGAGCAAACGGTCTGTCAGAATAAGCACTGTATATATTTGCAAGAGGAGGAGAGAGCGGGAAAAAGTGTGAGAGCTGAACCTGTCAGCTCCCACACCAAGAGGAGTTGGTCTTCAAAGTTAAATTATTCAAACAACCAGATATTATTATCCAGGTCAGATTCTCTTGCCCTGCCGATTCCCAGATATTCCCAGCGGACTGCGTCACCGATGACAACACTTCCATTATCGGCATTGTTGTCGAGGAGCACACGCGAAGTGGTTCCCTGATTGAAAAAGAGGGAATCAATTAATGTTATCCATTCATCGCCGTTTGACTGCTGGTTCATGAACAGATTCTGATTTCCATCAGGGTGTTCTACTGTATAATGAGCCGAATTCGTTCGATTGCCACCACTTGTATATCGTGTGGAAATGCGATACAATCCCGACTGGGGAATCGTGACTTCCCAACTGACCTCAGCACTGACTTCAGATGTATTGATAAACGCGAACCGGTAGTCACCTCCGTAGGGGTTTCCAAAACTTCCCGAACTCCAGCTTCCTTGCACGACGGAAAACCCAGAGTCCAGATTATCAACAATCAGGGCTGAAGTGGATGACCCTGTCGTTACCTCAAGCATTTCAGTCACTGAATTGTTCTGTATATCAGTCGCAGTAACAATCACATCGAAAGTAGAAGAAGACGGCAGATTGTCAACGTAATGCAGATGCGAGAGTCTGTAGCCGTTTTCCAGCGGCTCAGATTGCAATGCAGGTACATCCAGGCTGGTAATATCAGATAGAGCTGGCTCCGTCGTCGTAAAGAACACGGTGGCGTCTCTGTCACTGATTGCTATAATCTTCAAGTTCTCAATGACAGGAGGAATCGTTTCAGGCAAAGCTGTCTTAAAGTAAAAGGTCTCACTCGTACCCTCAAGATCGAACAGGTTCTTCGGCTTAATACGCATCTTATAATCGGTATTGGATGTGAGGCCCTGAATAACCGTGCTATGAACGACATCAGTATCGAGAAGTTCCTTTGACTGCTCGAAATCCCCTGCCAGCTCACTCCATTCCACTATGTTCGTACTTGGCTGGTTTGTGGTCCAGCTCAGATAGGCTTCTGTTTGGGAAATGGGCGCAATCGCAAGCCCCTGGACAACAGGCGGAAGGTCAACTTCCTCAACCGGAGCCCGCAGAAACTCTAGAACCTCTTCAGCATAAGCTATACGTTGCGCAGAATCCGTCACCGCTTCCAGAGGAACTGAAGAGACGATCGATTTGCCAGGACCATTCGGATAAGCAACGGCTGCTGTATAGCCGTCTCCCCATTCCATGATTCTATATCCCAATTCTCCGGGAATGATTTCATCAGGGAGAGCAAGCTCATAAGGCCCTCCTGATTCCTTGCTGACGTTGAGGACAAGCCCGTCAAAATCCTCACCTGCTATACCAGATGCAGAGGGTGCTTCCGATTGCTCACCGGTCCCTTGAAAACGCAATGTCTTGAAAGCAAATTCCTGGTCTGAGGGCAACCCGTTGATATCAAGGTCAGTCCCGAGGTACGCACCATTGACAAATAAGCGTCCACCACTATCCATGTAGGATGACACAATTGACTGCTCTGTTGCATTGAAGGTTTCGTCTCCCTGACTCCCTCTTTCAAGTCCAAGGTACCAGTCGACCAGAGGATAATCATTCAGATTCAGATCGCCATCTGACACCGCGTCGTTGGACGTATAGTCAATTGCCAGCGAGGGATCTGCTGCCCCGAATGCCTGAAGGTGCTCGATAACAAAATTCCTGGTGTTGTCCACCTCTTGTACATAGCGGTCCAACCGGTCGAACCCGTTTACAAGCAGAAGCGGATCTGAATCTCCCACCCTGACACCAATCGTTTCTGTCGGAAAACTTCTGCCACCGGCATTTAGGGCACGAATTTGAAAGTATACTTCATCACCTTCCTGGTATCCATCCAGTGTTGTGCTCATCGTATTACCAACAGAGGTTCCCAGATCGAATCCCAGACCATCTTCACTGCTGTATATCTTATAGTCCTCCGGGGCAGGGCCAAAGGCTGGCATCGACCAGCCGATCATGATTTCTCCCCCGCCCAGGTTCTTAACGTACGGTGCTGTCGGAGGTTCTGGCAAAGCAACCCCGTTCGTATCACCTCGAACAATAGGAATTGCTCCTTCGTATATAGAGCGAGCGATGAGTAATCGAAAGTCCGGATCCAGTAAACTTTCGAGATCAGGAACAGTCCTGTCATGGAATGCCATTTCAATCAGATTTGAGGGCAGTGAAGTTGAGAAAACACTGTCATTAAGGAAACCCGCGTCACGCCAGCTCGCCATCCATTCAGCCCTCAGAGTGGAAAGCATGTTATCATGCATCGCTTCGAACTGCGACCGCTGCGTTGCGTCGTTACTGTAACTCCAGTAGGTCATCGTTCCAGTCTGGGTACCTGACCCTGTTCCATCAGCATTTGAGTGAAGCTCAAGATAGATATCGGCACCAGCCCAATAACCCATGTCACGCCGCATGAACGAGTCGGTCGCATTGACCTGCTGGTCCCACACGTAACTTGGGGCACCATACTTGAACGCCCAGCCCTTTGTATATTCCTGCCATCGAGGCAAACCGCTGACTCCTCCGCCGAAATCGACGTCTCCCATGCCACCGCCGAGCCGAATACCGTCAGCATATACATAACGCGAACTATCCGAAGAATTGGCAATAATCGTAGCAATTGGAACATTCCCTTCATCGAAAACGTACGAATCAATCCAATACCATCTCTCTGTATTTCTGAATTGATTGAGTGTTGCTTCTACGTCGCCCCCTGCCGTATGTATGATCACAGTCACATCTTCAGCAGCATCTCCAGTATTGGGATACCACATTCTGAAACCATAGGCGCCCTTTTCAGGAATTGAGGCTTTCCAGGTGAAGGTGGCGCCGGAATCCGCAGGTGTCCTGAGTGCTGAACCTTCGTAAGGATTAGAAGTATAAACCTCAGTCCATGAGCCTGTCATCTCACTGTTTGCCGTATCTGCCTCATCCAGATGAAGCTCATTGAGCTGCTCGTCTCGTTCCCGACTGACAATCACATTTGCGCCAGCATTCTCGAAATACTTTGCCAGCCAGCGATTGGATATACGTGGCGTAATAAGATCTTCCAGTTCTCCCCCATCAACCACGTCCCGCTGCCAGCCCCACCACCCAGCGCCTTCATTGTATGTACGCCCGTGCCCGGGAACGAGGAACACGCGCCTGCCCCCCAGACCTTGCGTCGGATGGGGGCGAGATTCAACTTCCAGATCATTTAACCACGGTTCTCCACCCGGAGCTCGAACCTCTTCGGAACTCCTCCTCGTACGATTCTTTTCATACTCCATCATTTCTTCGAATGTGGTATGTCCAGGACTCGTTGCAGACACCCCAAGGCACATTGCGCCCAGCAGAGTGTATAATATACAGCTTCTTCTCATCTCTCTATCCCTGTGCAGGTATTCGTCTCCCCGTACCCCTCATACCGAATAACTTCAGATATCGTAGACAATCTCTATACTTAAAGAGTTCCGCGAATCAGTCCCGGTCAGGAGCACCACCGGGAAAGTCCTGCCAGAAAATGGGACGAAAACCGGGTGGATTATATTCCCAGTGCCAGGGCTCATTCTGATACGGATACCATCCGAATTCGTCGCCTCTGAGAAAGAGCCACTTGTGAACGGGTGATTGACGCATCCGAACAACCTCTGCCATAGGGCGCGTTGTAACTTCGGCAAATTCGAGACCTTCCTGACTCATTTGAAAGTCAACGGCGAGACCTAGTGAGTGAGATGAAAAACTCGCAACGGCAGCAGGATTTCCTGCCTTCGCAGCATTTCTTTCAGCGACTTCTCTCAAACGGTGAGCCGACTTTATAGACAGAACAACACCCTCTTTAGCCGCCTGCTCTCTCATACGTACATACGAGTCAACAGCATATTTGTTGAGCATCCATTTGTCTTCACCTGGGATCTTTGTCCACTGATTGGTCAAGTACTCCCAGATTTCCTCAGTGGCTTCTTCTCTCACGATGACCGAGTCGTCAGTACGATTAGCACGACGCTCAGGTCGGATGACATCAAGAGCATCCACCATGATGTCAGCGAGCGTTTCATTGGGTCCGTCGGGCCCACCTGGATAGTCTCCGTACTCCCATTCGAAACCTCGAAAGTGTTCCTGAAGCTCAGGTCCCAGCAAGTCAATAACCGAAGTCTCTGGATCGAGGATGAATTCAAGCTCCATGGCACGAATCAGATCCAGTCGTGTTTGCTCTGAATCACTGTATAGAGCGAGGTCGTAAGCTTCCTTGAACTGCTCACTCTTATCTTCTTTTTCAAGGAGACCTTTCACAACTTCCGGATGAAGGCGTGTTGCATCAGTTTCCGTCAAAACAAGAATTTGAGCGCGTAATTTCTGCTGTGGACTCTCAATCCTGTTAATCCATGGCTGATCAATTCGTGAAGATTTCGTCCCTTGAAAACAACCTGCGGTGAAAACCACCAGCGTGACTCCGGAAAGGAGCCCTTTCAATCTTGATAATTTCATATGATTCTCTCTCATAACAAACTGAGTGGTGACCTCTCAAAGGAAACGCGAAAAGGCAAGGGTTTCCTTCCCCATGTCCTCGTAGCGGTACTTCATTCATTATTCATCGACATTCGACAGGTTTTCTCCTAAGGTCTTCGCATCAACCTGAGAGGAGATACATTTTCATGAAGATTCTCGCGGCTGTCGACTTCTCCGACATGACAAATACGATTGTTGATGTAATTCCAACAGTTGCTCATAAAGATGAGGATGAGATTTTTCTCGTTCATATGGCCGAGCCAGACCCGGATTTCGTCGGTTATGAAGCAGGCCCTCAGTCTGTCCGCGACCAGGTGGCCAAACGTTTTCAAAAGGAGCACCAGCAGATTCAGGATCTGGCGGGTCGACTTCGCGAGAGAGGGTATGAGGCAACGGGCCTGCTTATCCAGGGTCCTACTGCAGAGACGATACAAGACGAAGCAAAAAGCATTGAGGCACAAATGATCATTATTGGCTCTCATGGTCATGGAGCGCTATACAATCTTGTTGTGGGAAGCGTCACGGAAGCCGTATTGAAAGAGCCGCCCTGCCCAGTGCTTGTGGTCCCTGTATTAGATTAATATTCAGAACGGACCTGTGCAATATTTTAGGCTTTGCGACAGGGGTTGGCATGATGGTGGGACAATGGGGGGATGATGGAGAGATGATCATGATCATGCCTCCATTGGCCAGCGATTGGGCCAGCATTAGCTCAACCCGCCGTTTGCGGGCACACCGAACAAAACAACAACCCCAACGCTGCATGCTCTTAGGCAAAACGTGAATACTGAGCCTGAACTCGGTGTACGTTTGCTCATCGCTGAGAATAATAACATACCAATGGATACGGGATCAATTTCCTGATCGAAACTCTTCTAATTCCCAAGAGTCACATAGAGTCTCTTAACAAGCTGATTTTCATAGTAAGCAGCGTTGGGGCAATTCCCAGCATGAACAGGTCGACAATTCCTGGGCTTATGGTTCTTGACGGGATTCCCAGGAAAATCTCCTGGAATGGGCTGTTGTGCCGAAGTTGATCCGGTTCTTATTGATGTATCACGTCTTTCCATGTACTCTTTTCGCTAGAAACTCAAAAAGGAGAGATGAGAAATGATTATCGCCGAATTCCAATGCGCCTACTGTGGGGAAACCAACGAAATTTCCGTCGATCCTGATGGAGGGATGAATCAGGTTTACAATGAAGACTGCCAGGTCTGCTGTCGACCCAACAAACTCACTGTATCCTGGAAGGATGAGGAACGAGAGGATGACCGGAGGACCAGGTTTGTAGATCCTAAAATTACAGCTGAGGCAGAAGCCGATCTGGAAGCCTGAAAGGTTCCCGGGAAAACATCGGTTAAATTACAGGTTCATGAGTGGATTTGAATCCGACCGTTTCAGCCAGCCCGTAAGGCTCAATCTATCACGCTTTGCCGGAAGAACTTCGTGCTCATAAACATCGCTCAAAAATACCATAAAGCTTCCCCCGAGCGGAGGAAAGTCCTGATAGCTGGAGGGGTTTTCGGGGTCGTCGTATAGACGCAGAACACCGCCATCTTCTGGACCCCATTGATCATTCAAGTAAAGTAAACAGCTGAGACACCGACGAGGCTGATCTTTAAAGCAATCAAGGTGTCTCTTATAGAAAGCTCCTTGTTCGTAAAGGGCAAAATGGCCTTCGAATTGTGAGGCTCCCATGAATAGAGTTTTGTTGAGCGAAACTCTGAGCGACTCAATAAACCTTAGATAATCGACGATCACCTCATGCGCTTCATCGTCTTGCAACCACATGATTTGATCGTTTCGGATACTACTATGAATAGCGGCTTCTTCGCCCTTCCCTACCGCAGCCTTCTTAAACTTACCTTTCTCCCGTCTTAGTAGAGCCTCTTGGGCCAGGAGCAAAGATTGTTCTTGAGTAATCAGGTTCTGGGTGTAGGACCAGCCTTTTTCGGTCAGATCATCCACAATCAATTGCAGGTTCCCTGAATAGTCGGGGGAAGATACTTCTACATCAAGCGACACTAAAGGTTCTCCATGAACATGAGTCAGAGAGGGATTCTCTCAGAAAAATAAAGATAACCGGGAGCTCAAGATGTCAAGAGGATGTGATCCATCAGTCCAGTAAGAGCTCACTTCCATCTTGATCGCCAGCCACAGGTGTCCCATGCTTCTATTGGACGACGAGTTGAAGACTAACGATGAAAGGCGTACATACATGTCAGAGAGAGAGATTCGACCCTGGGTACTGGCCGAGGAGAACTTCAAGAATATCAAAGAGCGTAAGTACGAAATAGCTGTTTTGCCGATCGGAGCGACAGAGCCTCACAACCTGCATCTCCCCTATGGCACCGATGTCTTCGAATCCACGATGATCGGTGAGCAATTGTGTGAGAAGGCCTGGAACCTGGGAGCGAAAGTAATCCTCCTCCCCACGATACCTTATGGTACGGAAACGAACCAGAAGAAGTGCTATTTATCAATGAACCTGAACCCCAGTACCCTTTACCAGGTCATTACAGATCTGATCGAATCATTGAGAGGGCATGGAATTAAGAAGGTTATGATTCTGAACAGTCACGGAGGGAATGAGATCAAGCCTCACCTTCGTGAACTCTATGGCAAGCTGGACTCGCATATCTTTCTATGCGACTGGTTTAGAATGGTCAAGGATCGCTACCACGAAATCTTCGAGCATGCAGAAGATCATGCCGGCGAAATGGAGACTTCTTTCGCGCTCCGATACTTTCCCGAGTTTGTCAATAAATCACAAGATGGTAAGCTGGCCGCAGATTCTGGCAGTACAAACTCAACCCGCTTCGAGGCTGTTAATCAAGGATGGGTTTCTATCACCCGCCCCTGGCATCTTTTGACAACCAATACTGGGTCCGGAAACCCTCATGAGGCTTCTGCGGAGAAAGGTGAAGCTTTAATGAACCTCATTGTAGAGCGTGTCGCCCCTTTCCTGAAAGAGCTTTCTGACTCCGAGCTCGACGAGTCTTTCCCGTTCCAGGGTGATTGCCAAAATTGATTTGCGAATAAGCGGTGAGCGCGAGTGGATCTTTCAGTGATCTGTGAACATTGGAATAGTAGTGCTATTTCGAGGCTTTCGGGATGCTGAAGGGAGTGCTCGCAGCCAGCTTAAATCGGACAGGAAATCTGGCAGACACTCTAACTCTATCAGGATGAAATCTTTCCTCTTGAACCCAGAGCACTTAAAGCCTCTTTATCCCCGTCAACATGACTACGGAAAGGACAGTTCAACATTGTTCTGTCCGTAAACAGTCGAATCACCAAGGAAAAAACAGTCTTATGTTTGAACAGTTTGAAATGGCACCGCCAGATCCTATTCTCGGTTTATCTGAAGCATTCAAGAATGACTCAAACCCAAAGAAAATCAATCTCGGTGTTGGGGTCTATAAAGACACGAACGGTGTAACTCCTGTTCTCAGTTCAGTGAAAAAAGCTGAACAGAAGATTCTCGCTGATGAGTCTACGAAAGCGTATATGCCTATTCCGGGCGATCCCGTTTACGGAAAACTGGTTCAGGAGATGCTCTTCGGTTCGGACAGCCATATTATTTCTGACGCACGCGCCCATACTGCACACACTCCGGGTGGTACCGGGGCGCTTCGAGTTGCCGGCGACTTTCTAAGCAAAATGATCACAGGAACAACCCTCTGGCACAGTGATCCCACATGGGCAAACCATCAGGGCGTCTTCACTGCGGCAGGATTGAAACTCGACAAATACCCTTATTACGATGCAGAGTCCAAATCCATTGCCTTTGATGGCATGCTTTCAACCATCAAGTCAGTAAGCAAAGGCGATGTTATTCTACTTCACGGGTGCTGCCACAACCCATCAGGAAAGGATTTAAATCTGGACCAGTGGAAGCAGGTCGCCGAAGCGATCAAAGAGGCAGGAGCTATCCCGCTTGTTGATTTTGCCTACCAGGGATTTGGGACCGGCCTCGAGGAAGATGCGGCAGGGCTTCGTGTGCTTGTAGATGTTCTTCCAGAGATTATTATTTGCAGCTCATTCTCAAAAAACTTTGGTCTATACCGTGACCGAGTTGGTGCTGTTACTTTTGTGGCAGGCAATGCAGATGCTGCAGCTAAGACTTTTAGTCATGTAAAGAAAACGATACGCACGAATTATTCTAACCCTCCAGCTCATGGTGCTTCCATTGTGAAGGAGATTCTTTCTGATACGAGCCTGACAAAAGAGTGGAAGGAAGAGCTTAAAGTGATGCGGGAACGAATTAATGGTATGCGCTCACTCTTTGTAGAAACACTCAAGGGCAAAGGCGTCAGCCAGGATTTCAGCTTCATTAATGATCAGAACGGAATGTTTTCCTTCTCTGGACTAAATAAAGACCAGGTCGAGAAGCTGAAGAATGACTTCTCCATCTATATCGTCGGATCAGGCCGCATTAATGTAGCCGGCATGACAGAAGGAAATATGGATTACCTGTGCGAAGGTATTTCTAAAGTACTTTAATCACGAAAGTTCTGCTAAAATAGAAAAGTGGGTTCTGAAGAAAACTCAGAACCCACCTTCTTTTTTTACACCTGAGATTGATCAGGATTGGTCGGTTGACTTTATCTCTTTAATCCAGATATTTCTGAATTGAACCTGGTTGTGGTGGTCCTGTATATAAAGAGGAGCAGCCTCAGATGGCGGTGCTTTGTCTGGGATAGAGGTTTTAGGAAGTTCTCTGTTATCCTGTACTGTAACTCCATTGTGAACCACAGTAATTCTTGCAGGCTTCGTCATGTTGCCAGAGTCATCGAACCTCGCTGCATAGAACTCGATATCATAGGTCTGCCATTCGAGTGGTGGCGCGCAGGCGTTAACAAGGGGTGGAAATTGATCATAGATGGCACCACATTCATTGTTCAAGCCTTCCAGGCCAAAACTTTGAAGCACCTGGACTTCATAAGCAATCTGAAGAAAAATCCCACTATTTCCGTAAAACTGATGCTCATTGCCTGGAGAATATGGCGATCTAAACTCCAGGTGCAGTTGAACATCTTTGAATGGCTGCTTCGTTATGATTCCACCGGTCTTTGGCTTAACCTGTGCCACTCCGTTCGGAAGAAGGTCCCAGGTAACTGTTCCGTCCGCAGCACCCACCCACTGGTTAAAATCAGATCCATCGAAAAGAACAAGAGCATCTTCTGGAGGTTCTAAACCGAGGGTTGGAGATTGGCGATCTACCCTGTCGAGGACAACCTTTTCGTCCGTTTCCTCATTCTTGATATACAGATGATCCGGGGTAACTTGCCCCTTCCACCCTTCACCTTCGACATGCACCACGTCTTCTTCTTTCTTGCCTGTAAGTGTAATCAGGGGATTATAAGGAGCATTGAATTCATTCTGGACAGTAACTTTAAACTCATCGGTCTTTGTGGCCCAGACTTGAGCAACTCTTGCTTCTTTTGAATCGTCAGTCTTGATATACTCGCCAGCATATTCGCCGGTAAAGAGGTCACCGGTCCATCGCTCAGTGCTCCACACAGGTATTTCCTCTTCCATTGCAACCGCTTCTTGCCCAAGAATTTCCATGGGAACCATGTACATCCCCTGACCTTTCACAAGCAGGTCTTTCATGACTTCGCCATCTGCAGGAGCGAGCGCTGCGCAAAATCCCCATCCATGTTTCACCTGAACGACTTTAATCGTGAGCTCGTTGGTACCTCGCTGAATCTTAACAGGGACTTTGTCATCTCCAGGTATTGGTGCACGATTGATATTATTCTCATGAACGACTTCGCCGTTCAGCCAGACTTTAACGCCATCATCACTCCCAATGTGAAGGACTGCATCGTGAGGGTTAGGTGAACGAATCCAAGTTCTTGCATACATCACCGCGTAGTCCTGCTGACCTCCGATCAAATGAAGAAAATCGATCACCTCTGGTGCGTTTGGGTTTGAACCACCACGAATAGTTCGCCAGTCTCCACCTTCCTTTTCTTCCGCTGGAAACTTATTATCCAAGAGAAACTGTTGATCAAAGACACCTTCAAGAGTGTAGGGTCCTGATATATCCCATACGAGAAGATGCTGTGATTCTGTAAATACAGAGACATATTTACCGAGACGTTCTTTTAATTCTGTGGTCGATGCACTATCGATTGCTTTCATGAGTATGGGTTTCAGGTCTTCGTCACCGGCAAGGTCTTTTGAGTTTTCAAAAGATTGTGCAATCGCGAGAGCAGCTTCCTCTTTGATCGATTCGCTATCCAGGTAGGTTGCAATTTCAACGACAGCTTCTTTCCCTCCGGTTTTACCAAGTCCTGATATAAGCAGTCTGGATTCTGCATCATTGGCAATCATGGGAGCTGCTTTCTTATACATGGAAAGCTTTTCTGAAGTCTCTTCAAAATAATCAACAGATGTTATATAACCCCGTAAGGCCAATGAGCGATTAGCACCTGATGATTCTTCGGCGATCTCAAAGAGTAAGCTGGAAGCATCTTGTCCTGGCCAGAGACTTAATGCGCGTATAGCTGCTTTCTTCTCTTCAGAGTCAGATCCCGAAAGAGCTGTCTCTTTAAGCAACGGAAAGGATTCTTTAACGCCAAGGGAACCAAGAATCTGGAGCAGGCTCTGTCGGAATTCACTATCATTGGAATTGCTATACATGCCGATAGCTAAAGTGTTGGCCGTAGCTTCATCCGTTCTTCTCGCAATCTGAAGAAACGTATCCTCCAACGAACGACGAACCGACGTTGCCGAAGCTTTTTCAAGAAGTTCGAGAACCGGAGAGAGAGAACTCTCTGTGCCGAGTGAAGACAATGCTGAGATAGCATCTCTACTGATACCGCGATCATCAGAAGCAGCGAGGGCCAAAAGAGAAGGCTCTGCAGAATTCAAATTTCGCTTACTTGCTATATCAATGAAGAGAGAGGTGACCTGATCATCGATTTCAATTCCAGGGAGGGCTGGAGAAGTTACTTTTCCTGCGGCGATATCAGAAAGAACACGCTCTACAGCTGAATTGACATCCTGCCCCCTCAAGCTGGAAGCAGACTCCAAAACATCCTTGCTCGCACTTCGGCCATTCTTCTTCAGATAGGCCATGAGTGGGTTGAGGCTTGAAAGTCCTCCGACATCTGCCAGTCCGGTGACCGCCTTCGATGAAACAGCCTCTCTTTCATCGTTTAACGCGTCGATAAAAGCAGGTTCGACAGACTGACTGCGTGTCACTTGCAGGGCTTCCATAAGCTTCAGCGTGGAGGATTCTGGAAGCTGAGGGAAAAAGCCTGAAGCGGCTTTAAGCACGCCCGGACTATCAATTTCAGAAATGACTGTTATGGCTGTATCATGAAACTCGGCCTCGGGATCACCAAGGTTGGCAAGAAGCAGTTGTTCACTACGCTCTCCGGGAATAACAGTAAGCTTGCGGAAGGCGCTTGATCGTAGGAATGGTCTGTCTGAGCTGCTAATCAGGAAGTTCAGAGTCTTAGTTCTCGCCTGTGGTGGATCCTTATCGACACTATTTAACAGAGCGATTTCAATCTCCGTGCGTAGTTGTTCAGATAATTCCTGTGCATAGCTTTCGTAGAGTGCAGCAACAGCCGTATTACCACCAAGTTCTCCCAGAGCTTTGATCGCCTCTCTTTTAACATCCGAATTAGATACGAGCAGGAGCTTGTCTATATAATATGCGGCAACCTGGTCTCCGCGTTCTGCCAGAGAATCAATACAACCAGCGACAATTCTTGGATCGCTTGCAGTCAGTCCCTGGATCAGAGCCTCTGTTGCAGAATTGCCATCTATTGCAGTCAAGGCACGGCGCGCCGCTTCCGAAGTCTGTGGAACGAAAAGTGCATTTTGCAGTAGCGGAACTTCGTTCTCGCTCGCGAGTCTCTCCAGAATTTCGCCTGCAAAACCAATTGCTTCAAGGTTGTTTGAGTTCTGGAGATAATCCATCGATTCCTGGATCATTTGTGTTTTCAGTTCTTCAGTAACTGGCGCCTCGCGCAGTTGAGTTTTGTAAACCTTAAGCTTTTCCAGTATAGTGATTTCTTCTGGATTTGTTGATTCCAGGCTTGCAAGCGGGGTTTCGACACTCGTCTCTTCGTAGGCAATCTGAGCATAGTCAGGTATAGACGTCGGTTTGCTGACTTTTGATCCTTCGTTTACAGTTGAGCAGGAAGAAAGGCCAGCGATAGCCCCAGCCAGAATGATTGTACTAAACTTATTCATTGATATATTCCTCATTTAAAGAAGGTTCCATGGTGCGCGCTGAGTGGTTGATAACATTCGGTTAGCTTCAGGGTCATTGATGAACTCCTCTTTCGCAGGATCCCACTGCAGAGGACGCCCAAGGCGCATTGATATATTACCAATGTGACAAACGGTAGCAGAGCGATGTCCCTTTTCTGCTGTCACGATAGGCTGCTGACCGCTACGCATACACGCAAAAAAGTTTTCAAGATGCCCCGGGCTTTCTTCCAGATGGATCTCGTTTGGTCCAATACGCGTGTTAATGAGGTTTCCAGGAAAACTTTCGAACCTCTCACGGCTGACAAAAATCCAGCCATCGGTGCCCTCAAACCTGATACCATTCTCAATACTTTCCGTTGCGACCATTTCTATTCCATTATCGTACTTGAATGAGACGTTGAAGGACATTGGTACATCGAATATACCCGTTTTGTGAAAAACACCTTTTCCATCAACATACACAGGCCCGGAATCATCTTTATCCAGTGCCCATTGAACAATATCAAAGTGATGAGCACCCCAGTCAGAAAAGTAGCCCCCTGAGTAGTCGAAAATCCCTCGAAAATGAACAACACGCTCCCATGAATAGACCTTCTGAGGTGCAGGTCCTAACCAGCGATTGTAATCCAGATAGTCTGGAATGGGCTGAGGACTCTCAATAGCAGGCTGGTCATTATATGGCTTCTCAAGTCCGACTTCTATTCTTTTGACTTCACCGATATATCCGTTACGAACAAGTTCAGCTGCCAGTCTGAAGTTTCTACTCGACCGCTGCTGAGAACCAACTTGAAGCACATTACCCAACATCTTCTGAACATTGCTCAAGGCTCGACCTTCTCCGACGGTCACAGATACCGGCTTTTGAAGATAGACAGCCTTCCCTGCTTTCATCGCTGCAATGGCCAATGGTGTGTGCCAGTGATCGGGAGTGGCGATATAGATGGCATCAATGTCTTTTCTGGGAAGCAGCTCAAGGAAGTCTCGTGTAGTTGATTCCCATGGAAGGTTGAGAATCTCACAGGCCTCTTGCCGCCTTTGATCATTTACATCACAAACAGAAACAACTTCACATTCTGAACTCAGAGCTTTGAGAGCTCCAAGGTGATACTTTCCCATGTTTCCCGCACCAACCATGGCGATGGTGATCTTGTTCGATGGAGCATCCTTACCCAGAAGGCGCGAAGGAATAATCATAGGAGCTGCAACAAGAGCAGAGGCTCCTTTCAGGAAACTTCGTCTGTTAATACTTTTCTTATTCATGATTCATAGACTTCCTATCTGAATTTTGATTTAAGGTTTTCTGAAGGCTATTGTTGAAAGTCGTTCATTGTATTCAGGGTCAACAAACCGCATCCAGGCCGCGGAGTTTCTTTCAAGACCCTGCCCGACATACTCATGGTGATATACAATTGTCAATGTGCTTTCACCTGAAGGAAATTCCCCATTGAATCCTTCTACTTTTTCTCCATTGATGAAGATCCCTCTAATATCATCCTCAAAGCAAAGTAGTTTAAATGGAGTCTTTTCATGCGCTGTCACGATTGACTGGAGGACAAAGACGTTCGTGAAAATATCATACCAGTTGCAGTTCGTAAAAACAATTTCTGGATCAAGAAAGACAGGATCGAATTTACAGTCACTTTCCGGATCTCTTGGCTGTACGGTCGCATCCCCAGTAGGAATTCCTCCATCGAAAGGGCCAATAGATCCACTCATCCATCCTGCGAAAGCCTCATGGTTAAAACTTGGTCCATCCATAGGTCCATAGACCTCAAACTTTCCTCCAGGCAATGAATCGTCACTTTGCATCCCTCTATAGACCGTTGAATAGATCCGCCCTCCTGTATCAGCATGTTGAAAATCAAGCTGAGCTACCGCATAACCCATTCCGTACTGATACTTTGGGTCTGCTGTAGTGATCGAAGGAACAAACTTTACAGTCTGTACATCTCCTGGACCTATATCAGGAATATCATATACCTTCACACCTTCTGTCCATGGAATAGGGAGTCTGAAAGTTAACGTCACATTGGTTAGAGTGTTGTCAGAGGTGTTCTCCAGTGTATAGTTTAAAGTATTACTATCCCAGTATACGAGCCCTTTGACACCCGGGAAATCAGTTGAATCAGAGACATCGTTTAAATCGTCAGAGTTATCTGGGTTATGAGAAGAGTCGATCAGATCTGGAAGAAATTGTTCTTTATTGTGTGGAAGGTTATAGACAAGAATATTATCCAGCGAACGATCGCTTTTAGGGACCGCAGAATCTTGTACCTGAACCTGTGCATTTTCTGGTATTGCTCCCAATCCTTCACCTTCTATTAGCAAAGTGAGAGGGGTTGGATCATTTAGCCAGGTCAAAGCAGGTCTTTCCAGAAGAAGAGAAACTGTATCACCAGCGACCGTCTGGTCGAGAACTCTGCTGTGTTCATACTGATAACGATAGGCAGCATACTGGTTCTGATTGCATTGCCAGAAATTCCCAAACTGGTTAAGATAATCTAACCTCTTCACTAGCTCATCGAAACCGAATTCCAAAGCTGGAGTTCCATACCATGCGTGCATAGAATGCGAAATAAGTGGTCGTTCTTCTCTTAAAACTTCTGAGCTAACCGCCCAATCAACAGCCTTTTTGAATTCTTCAAATGATTGATTCTCGGGGGGCATAATCACCGATTCAATGAAATCGGAAGGCAACTCTTCCTCAAAGTTGTTAAATACCGGCGCATGATAGAGTCCTGCCCTCTCCAGTGAACGAAGAATATCCCGGTGAATAACATCCCCCTCGACCTGATTGCGGTAGTTGATAAACGAGAAGGCGTGAGAATTTATGAGAGAATCGGTTGCAGACTCCCATTCGACTCTTCCGCCAACAAGCTCTTCCAGCATTCGATCACGGCTTATATACGTAAGATACGGATGGGTCAGTCCATGACTGCCAATTGAGTGCCCGCCCTCAAGTAGAGTCATTGCTGTTTCAGTGTAATCGTAATTCTCATCTGTTAGATAGAAGATATCATTGGAGTTGAGATAAAAGGTTGCCTTGATACCCCTTTCATCCAATCGTTGCTTAGCTTCAAGGTTCTGAGCGATATTGTCATCCCAACGACAAGAGACAGCTCTCTCATAATTATCAAACAAAGGAGCCAGCTTGATTGTCGCCAATGACGCAGTATCTTCATCCGGAAACTGAATAACAATTTCCTGTAAATAGGTTGGATGGGGGAAGTCGAACGAAACGTATTCAACTTCATCAGAGATCATCCCATGAAGACTTCCATGCGAAAGGAGAAAGGCTCCTAACAGGTAGTATGCTTTTTTCATTTCTATCTACTTCTTTCTATTAACATATTATATATTAACGCTTCTCCGGAATAAATTCCTCACCGAACATCGTGTTCCTCTTAAAGACCTCCAGCTCTCTTTTTTCGGTTAGCAAACGATAGTGATCATGGCGTCTAAATGCATTCCCCCAAATAGTGGTACTTCTATATTGCCTATTAAATGGAAGATCGAAAAGTGCTGAATAGATGCCTTCTTCTTCACCTGCTTCGTAGTTTGCCTGACCAGCAGCATTAAATGCAACTGACCTGCCTTTCAGAACGGAATAATTTGTCATCACGCACATCATTGCGTTCTCATGAGCTCTTACCTGAAACTGATGAATTCTTAAATCATCGAGCAAGCAGGCATTCGGTACGATCATCAGCTCTGCTCCTTGAAGCATAAGGCTTCGCGCGGCCTCGGGGAACTCTCGATCAAAACAGATAATCGAGCCAGTCTTGACAATACCCTTAGCTGTATCGAGGGTAACGACTGGAAAGTCTTCACCAGGAGTTGTAGCTGCTTCGAATGCAAAGTCGCATGTGTGAACTTTGGCATAGGTAAGGGCCTCTTTTCCTTTTCTATCGAAAAGAGTCAGGGAGTTTCTTGGAGCTCCATCCCATTTCTCAAGATAAGTCATTGCTATAGCCATGTCCAGTTCCTGTGCAAGGTTCGCAAACCTCTTCATCGGAGCACTATCTCTTGCTATAGCCTGAGCCTGCCATTCTCTGACACTCTTTTCATCATTTTCCTGAAAAGCTGTATATCCAATGTTATACATCTCAGGGAGGAGTGCAATGTCTGCTCCACGTTCCCTGGCCCAGCGACAGTACTGCTCTGCCTTATTAAAGTTAGACTCCTGGTTGTTCTGATCGGCATTAATCTGAAGCATCGCAACATGGAGATGGTCAGGGCTCGTCTTTGCCAGCTCCTGTTTCTTCGCATTCTCTTTATTGACGGATTCATCCGCGTTTGCGGGGCGACTTGTCTGTCCCTTGGCGACAGCTCCCATGGCCATCACTCCTCCTGCACTGATCGCTGTTGCCTTTAAGAAATGCCTTCTACTTTGATCTTCCATTTTCTGTTCCTTTATACACTATTCTATAGATCGAGGTCTTTACGTCGTACTTCTTGCCTGCAAGAGGGCATAATCAACAAGTTCATGGACGGGGCCTGTTACTTTGCCTCCAATAAGGTCAGTGGTTATTTGGCCAACGAGCTTACCAATGTCATCAATAGGCTCAGAGCATGTGCTCAACCCCATGATTCCTGATTCACCGACGTCACCCAAACCCATGACGGCAATATCTTCCGGGATTTTATACCCAAGCTCATCACGCAGGATTGATATACATGTGCACGCCAGAGCATCAGTTGATGCGAGTATCGCATCTGGGTGGTCTCCCCCACTCATAAAGGCATCCCTCAACTTAGACCCATAACCGACAACTTTGGCTTCACCTGGTACTTCTTCAAGTACATATCTCTTATCCAGATAAATCCACGAGGACTTAACAGTCAGTCCGTGATGGCGCAGGCAGTAGCGAAATGATCGATAGCGCTGGTGTTCTTCTTCTGTCCCTCGGTCAACACCGAAGTAGCCAATCTTCTTTCTGCCTCTTTCCATCAGGTGTTCAACACTCAATCGAACAGCTTTTCGGGCATCCCACATAACATAACTGAACTCTTCGCACCCTTTCGGCTGATCGAGTAATATGAGAGGAATGCCACGATCATTTATCTGTCTATATATATCAACATTCTCTGGATGAGGTCGCGTAATGATGGCTGCCTTTTTCTCCTCGATGAATGTCTGAAGCTCTTTTCTTTCCCTTTGTGGGTCCCAGAAATGCACCGTAATGACTGTCGAAAGCCCTGCTTGATCAAAAGACGATAGCATGCCTTTCAATAGTCGATTTGCCCACCCTCTCTCAAGATCTGAAACAATAATCCCCACCGTATTCGTTCTTTTTTGTCTGAGAGAGCTTGCAAGTGCATTTCTGACATAACCAAGTTCTTCTGCTTTCGCCAGGACAGCTTTTGTCGTTTTCTCTGAGAGATGCCTTTCCTTGGCTCTTCCATTCAGTATATAAGAAACTGTGGGTATAGAGACGCCAGTCTCGCGAGCGATGTCGGCCATCGTAGTCGTATTTCTTTTCTTCATGACGCCCTCTTGCATAATCGATTATTCATACAGGTTGTCTTCTATCTTATGAACTAATAACTTCCATTTATGGACTTCTTCCCGGATCTGATTTCTTTAAATCAAGGTGCTCGAACATCTTCCCAAACGCTTCTGAAATTCCACGATCAAAGAGCAGGTATCCTCGCCTTGAAACAGTCTGGCCATTATCGATCCTCCCAAATCCGGGACGGCTGTGAATACAATGATGCGAGTCAGCGTTGGCGGCTCCTGCATCTGCCCCTTGAAATCCGACGGCGACGGCCTTGTTTCCTTCATGGGACTCCATACCAAGTATAACAGGCACATCAGGCTGAAGGGAACTTCTTCCCCAGAAGTATTCACCTTCATCAAGCGGTGGTTGCTCATACTCCCTTTGATCTGATACATAGAGGCAACGAACCGGAATGCTTCGATCTATACGAGCGAGTGAACGAGGTTTTCCAGAAACAGCGATGAAAGTACGCTCTATTTCACCTTCCCCTGCAAATGGATCACCAAGAGCCTGAAGACACCCTCCGTCGCAAGAGACTCCATGCAATGCCTTACCGGATTGATTGGTGATGGAGAGGTCCATTTTCAGTCCTTCTTCTATGATGCTGATCTTTGCCTCAACTGTCACACCGGGAATGAACTTCTTTTCAGTCATTTCAGGATTAGCTGCTCTTAATTCTTTTTGCTCCCGAACATAATCATTATCGGAGGTCCAGCTGTAATTCCAGCTGCCATCTTCAGCCTGTTTCCAAGATGGTCGAATTTCCTGGCAATCCATGATCCAACCTTCTCGACAACCGATCGATTCTGGCCATTGATACTTCCAGGAAAGATCCCAACCAGTGTGAAGAATATCAACGTACCGGGTCTTCGTTGGTTTTATCGACAGATTCTTCTGGTTTTCAACTATCGCTTCCATGACGGACTCCAAGGAGCTTAAAGACAATCGTAGCTGGAACGGTCGGGGCCTTATCGTAAGCTGTTCCTTCCACACCGAGAATACCCTCTACAAATGCCCAGTCTTCTTCCACCCGATATACGACCTTAGCATTACTTTGGAGTGCGAGTCCCTTTTCATAGACCGTATCTTCGATGGTAATGGGATCTCCCTCATCTAACTCGTCTAGAAAGAGTTCCTTCACGGTTTGTATATGAGAAAGGGGTTCAATTGAAGAAAGAGGAACTCGAGTTCCGTCTTTCATAACAACGTGAGCGTCAGCGAAATTCGCGAGGTCATTCCATGGACCATCACCTCCATCTTCTACGATGACCTGAAACTCTTCATAATCCTGTACGGAAACCTTTACAATTTGAGGCCGGGTAAAACTCGTCATTAAGCCCGTATCCACAAGCACATCATAGACGTGATAGTCGCGCTGTGCTTCTTCACCGGTACGTCTTCCGTCTTGAAAAGCCTGGACTCTAAGATTCGAATCATCACTTATCTTGATCGGGTGTCTGTATATTTCTGACTTTGGAGAAACCCGAGATCCATCAGTTGTATAGCGGATCTCAACATTCTTCATCAAAGAAGAGATAATGACTTGTTTATCAGAGTTCAATTCTCCAGAAGCTGGGTAGATGTGAATTGAGTCATCCGGATCAACTGCTGAAGGCTCGAGGAGGTAGTGTCTTCCTTCTTTTGAAGTTTGGAAATCGATGGTTTCAGAAAGTGATGTGCTCAAAAGTATACGACGTTTCTGACCAACTTCATCGAGTTCCCAAAGAGTGACAGAGCCCGACCTGTCCCAACCAGTGAGTTCTGCAACATCGATTGAGTAGTAGCGACTTGGCTGAAGTACAAGTCCCCACTCATTTCCCGGCGTCCAATGAAAAGCTTTGAAGGTCCCTTCGTAAGAAACGCCATGCAGCTCTTCCCGAATTGGAGAGCGGAATTCCCGATACCCTGAGCCGACGATTTGCTTTTTCTCCATACCGTTTTCCAGAACGAGAAACTGTGTATAGTCGTTTGCTTCTGTAAAGTACCCAAGAGCTGCGAGCTCGACAGACTGACCATTCTCCAGAGTCACTTCACGAGGATTGCGGTCGAAGTTTACTGTAATCACCGTATCATTTGAAAAATGGGAGCGTTGAACCATGCGATCTTCAGAAAGGAACTCGTGATTTGTCATCTTCTGACCAACGACATAGTAGTTGAAGTGTGCCGTGTCATGGTAAGACTGCATGAAACGTTCTCTATCATCTGGCCAGCGGTACCCGCGGCGATCCCGCCATAGCATCGGGTTCCCTCCATACAACAGAACGAACAGATCTTTCGTATCACTGATTTCTGGTGCCGCTTCGTAGTGGAAGCCAGGCGTATCGCCCCAGTAGTATGTTGAGAAGGTACTGTCCTGATAGACAAGCTGCCAAATAGGAATACTGGTGGCTGGGTTCACCCCAAAGTGTAAATATTCTTCTCGGTAATCATCGCTATTCGTCGGACGCTGAAGCATTCCTGAGTTCCAGGTCCCCTGCGTCTTCCAGTGAAACGGCCCACCTACGGAGCCTTCAAAGAAGTCAACGAGATCGACTCCCCAGTCATTACCATGTTCAGTCCCAAGAGGAAGATTCAAATCATTAGCAAGATAGGAAAAAGCGTCTCGACGATAGGCAAGGTCCTGACGTCTATCAAAGGTATGTTCGGGATGCCAGTCTTCATGTAGGCTGATTGCCATGGAGACATCAACGAATCGCGAGTTAAAACCCCACTGTTCTATTTGCTCAGGGACATAGGTTTTGAGAGCACGAAGAGCAAAAGCGGATGAACGGTCAGAATAGCGAAACCCGTCGGCTGTCACCCAGCCTCCCTTTGGTCCCAAGCCTGGCCGTGCGTGATAGGCAGTCTCATCAACATCGTCGGTCTGGAAGCCGGTTGGCCCATCGTAAATATCACTAAAGCTGTCGTAGGGGCCGGTCAGGTAACCTAAGGAGTTTGCCTCCTCAATAGGTTCGCTGTCTCTCACACCATGATGAGGATTACCGAAAAAGGCACGTGTCAGCCCTTCTGGCCTGACTTCATATAGAAAGGCCATTAAATCTCGCGCCCCCCAGATGATTGCAGCTCCTCTCAGACGTTCCAGTAATGGCTTATCTGCCAAACGCTCATCGTAAGTGAGTGAAAGTCCGATTTCTTCTATATACTCCCGATACATTTTCGAGAGCGCCACATAGCCGCCTTGATGAACGAAGCGGTAAGACATCTCCCGCTGATATCCAAACTTATCCATCGATGGAAGCCATCTAAGCTGAGGACGTATATGCTCATCCTCGTTCAGACGCATTGCGAAGTGACCATCGGTAGGAGTTTCGGCCAGGGTCATGACCCCATCACCATCCTCCATATCGAAAAGTCCGACCCACGGCATGTCAGCGCATTGTGTATTGCCATAAATAGTCAGCTCACGATCTGCATAGTACAGATGATCGTCCTGTGCCAGCAATGTCCCACTTGAACGGTCAGCGAAGACAATCTGTCCCTCATCGAGGTCAGCATCAATACGTGGAGGCCAGGCTCGAAGGGCCCAGAAGTACTCCTGAGGATCTCCGGTGTTCAGCGAGAAGTGCAGAATACCTTCTCCCTTGAGTGTCGCCACACTTGTATAGACAGATCGGGTTGCCTGATCCCACAACTCGAAGGAGAGCGTTGACGAATCAGTCTTCTCCACGCCTGTGACATAAGCCTGCATGGAAGAGCCATCAAGAAACCATTCTCTACCCGACCTCTTATCCGTAATAGAGAACCGACTGCCTTCCGAGGCAAAACTTACGTCAAGTGTCTCATTGCTGATGGATATTTCTTCAGGCAACGAGCTAATCTTTTCCATGATGTCTTTGGAAAGTGGATCATGCACCACTTTAATCCAGTCAATTTCAAAAAGGCCCGGCTTCCAACCCAGGTCCATCCGGATGTAGGCAGGAGCATCGGTAATGGGGAGTCCAAAATCGTACTCGCGCCACTCCATGTCATGTATATAGTGGTACATCGAAGCTTTATCCTGGCTAAACTTCTCACCAGACTGATCTTTCCAGAAGATCTCTGCGCGACCGAAAGCCCCTTCGCCGCTGCGGATCCTGGCAAGAACTCTGACCGGTCCTTTTGCAACAAGGGGAAAGTGCAAAGCGACATCGTTTCCGGTTGCCTCAGCTATAAGGATTCCATTTTGGACTGAAAGATCACAGTCTTCAACTTCGATGAAAGGCAATTCTTCTGAATCAAAGTCCCAGTGGTAAAGAATCTCTTCCGCATTCGTGTACGTATATGTGCCACCAAGTATAGATGCAGCAAGAACTGCCCAAAAAGATGATTTCATATTTACCTCAATACAGTAATTATTTATAGAGTTGCTTAATTATTCTGATTTAGAAACTTCTTCACTTACCATTTCAACAAGCTTATTTCTTGTTTCAAGGTCCGGTTCAGGAATAACATCTTCGACTTCCCGACCGTAGAACTCCCATACGGGCCAGTCTTGCAGGATTTCCTTGTACGTTTCTGGAACACGCTGGTGGAACTCTCTTGCCTTAACGCGTGATTCTCGGAGGTGGTCTAGATGTAAATCTGAAACGATATAGGCATCCTCTGCTTCATCAACATGTTCTTCGATGCGATTGGGCCATGCGGCAATCATCGTTCCCGCTCCAACTGCCTTGTTTGTGGTTATCATATGTACATAGTTGTATTGCATCGTCGCTTGTACCAGGTGTTTTTCTATAGAGCCTCCTCGAGCATTCGGCCAGATAATGATTTCTGCGCCTTTGAGTGCCAGAATACGGGGGATCTCAGGAAAATAGCCATCGTAACAGGTCATGATACCAACACGACCAAAGTCCAGATCGAAAGTTGGAAATTCGTTTCCAGCTGTCATCATCCATTCGGGATCATTGGCTTTTGGTGGCCAACCTCGGGGTCCTTCACCTACAGCAGGAGCGGCCTTGAAGTATCGGCCGATGATTTCGCCTTCACGGTCAAAAATGAGCGTACTGTTTCCGTAGTTTCCTTCTTCGTCTATAATCTCAAAGCATCCAACCATCACGTTGATATTGTGAGCAGCTGCTGCTTGTGAGACCGTTTCTGTTTGAGGGGAAGGTACGCGAAACATTCCCAGGTACAGCTCTGGGAAAACGACAAGATCAGCGTTATCCTCAGCTGCCTGCTCGATATACGGAAGCATTTTGTCTGCGGGATCATTTTCCGGATCGATGGGTGCCCAGAAATTCCAGGGGCTGTCGAGTTGTACGGCGGCGACGGTAATCTGATCTCTTGAGAGTTGTCCTTCTGTGAGAGGTTTGATTCGAGAATCTGCTTTTTCGGTTTCTGCGATGGAACCAGTCGCGCAACTTAAGGCTGCGATGAGTGAGAGAGTCTTCTTCATACAGGTGTATCCGATAGAGAAAGTTCGAGGGGATTTATAATCCCTCGAGAAGGTTGGTACTTAATCAATTAAGCTTTGCGCTAATGCAATCCTTTTTTGCAGTCAAAATAGCCATGGTCAGGCCTCCCAGGTCATATCCTTCCATCAGGAAGACTGAATTTATTCATCTTATGGGACGAATTCAATACATGATGAATCACTGCTGCGACGATTTCGAAACTCATATCAATGCTCCATACAACTTAACAGTGGTTAAAATGTACGTTAACCTCTTCAGAAAGGATGACTCCAGGTACGATTGATTGGATCCGCAGGCTGTTCGGTGATTAAAGGCCTCAACCTTAACTCGTTGAATCCTCGTTCAAGCCTCGCTCGAGGCTCAGTCCATTCCGATGGTCTGAGCATGGTCTCAACATCGAGCGAGCATCGAGCGAGGTCGTTAGTGGATTCTCATCCTCACCTTAGGACATGACACCGTCATTCAGGGCCTGAAGCCCGAAAATCCCAAAACATCTTCTCAGGTATCGTGGAATTCACTTCCAAGACCGTCTTCCGTTGAGTCTTTTATGATGCGAACTGTTAATTTCTTCATCTTTGTTTAACTTTTCCCTTTTCATCGGAGATGACTCATGTTGAGAAATAGGCAACTTAATCATTTAACTACCTATGCATAAAACTCTCACTCTTATCGCTCAATTTACTGTCTTATCCTTTCTCCTGGTTGGCTGTCACACCACCCGTCGATCATCGTCCCCCTTTGAATCAAGGCCATACACGCAGCTCATTAAGCCGATTCCCGATGAAGATTCGATGGTCGTTCATCTCTATCTGCCGAAGTGGAATGATGAACATTTTCTCTTTATGACCCCTAAAACAGTGGGGACGCGACGCATGGCGATGGTGAATTTCACCGATAAGAATGTTCGCTGGACCGGACCGAATGAACAATGGAGAACGAAATCACTCTTCAATACGGGTACCATGGTGGAGTACGAAATCAGCCTGCTCCCTACCGAGGATTCCGTCGAAGCAATTTATCGATTGGCGAATCGATCTGGCCTGAAGTGGGAATCTCCCTGGTTTTTTACACTACTCGCACCAGCACCTGAATCAGAATTCAGGACCGAAGACTGCAGTGATCGTATCTTTCTGGAATCAGACGGAGAACTGGTTCCTGCATCCTCTTTTCTGGAAGCAGACTCTAACAAGGTAACGTGGTTGCATGAAACCAAAGGTTTGGAAGGTGAGCCACACTTCATGAAACAGGTCGGTGCCACCAGTTCGTCTCTCGCCACGAGCAATTGGATGGTTGGAATGAATGGGGAAGGCAACCGATGGTACGCTCTGACGGCAGAGACACCCCTTTTCCTATTCCATAATCGTGATATCTGTTCCATTCATGTAGCCCCGGATTTTGGAGATTTGGATCCCGGTCAGAAAGTTACCATCAGTACCTTTATATACTTCGGCGAGGGAAGCCTCGCAGACGCCATGGAGTTTCTAAAGGGGAAAGCGGATCTCAATGAGTAAGCGGTACAAAGTGGCCCTGGCCGGTTGCGGAGGCATGGGACGATATTGGACAGAGATGATGTCGAAAATCCCCGAAGTAGAGCTTTGTGGATTTATGGACATATGCAAGGAATCAGCCGACGCTCTTGTTAGTGACTTCCAAATACCTAATGCATATACAACTGATTCAATTGATGACTTACTCGGATACTGTAAGCCCGACATCCTCATCGATGCGAGTATGCCGGGCGCTCACAAAGAGAATACAATCAAAGCGCTGCGGGCAGGTGTTAATGTTCTCGGCGAGAAACCTATCTCAGAGAACCTCGCTGACGCTCTCGAAATGGTTCGCGTCGCTGAAGAATCAGGTCGCGTCTATGCAGTAATGCAGAACCGTCGCTATGATAAAAACATCCGGCGCTTTAAAGATTTTATACACAGCGGTGCCATCGGCGAAGTAAATTCTCTCTATGCTGACTTTTTCACAGCTCCAAGATTTGAAGGATTCAGGCTTGAAATGGATCATGTCCTTTTATTGGACATGGCTATTCATCATTTTGATGCTGCTCGTTATATACTTCAGGATGAGGCTGTATCAGTACAATGCACCGAATGGAATCCAAAGGGGTCTATTTACAAGGATGGGGCTTCCATCTGTGCCACCTTCCGGATGAAAAGTGGTGTTGTTTTCAACTACCGTGGGTCCTGGTGGTCTGAAGGTTACCCGACTACCTGGGAGTGTCAGTGGAGAGCCGTTGCTGGGAAGGGAAGCTCGCTTTGGGATGGAGCGAACGAGATCAAAGCAGAAAAGCTGGATTCAGAGGAAGGCTTCAATGCTACGTACAAACGATTAGAAATCAATACACAAGGTGATGGCAAAGACGGGGGACACCATGGCTGCTTCCTGGATTTCCTTCGGTGCCTGGATGAAGGTGTTGAGCCTGAGACCATTGCACGGGATAACCTGAAGAGTCTCATCATGGTGTTCGGATCCCTCGCGAGCATTAAGCACGGGAAGACAATCATGGTAGAAGACCTCATGAAGGAGATTGTGTAAATTGACTAGAATTGACCACGAAGATATTCGAATCGGTACCATCGTACCCTGGGATTCAAACACTCCAGAGTATATACGCCAGATTCTTCCTCATGGATTTGAATGCTTTCAATTATCTGCATCAACCACACTCCTTGAAATGAATGTCGAAGAAGAAGCAGAAAAGATTCTGAAGGTACTTGATGATAGTGGAGCTTTTATCAGCTCTTTTTTCCATGGAGCCAACGTCCTTGGAGAAAAAGAAGAAGACCAGAAATCACGAGAAGTTTTTGAGAAACTTATTCAGTATGCGGATCTTCTCGACGTCAGTACAATCTGTGGATTCTCTGGAAGAGTGAGGGGAAAACCAATACCTGAATCAATTGATCGTCTGAAAGAAGTATGGAGTCCTTTACTTGATCTAGCAGGAGAAAAAGGTTCCACAATTGCCTTTGAGAATTGCAGTATGGGCGGCACCTGGCAGAATGGTGATTGGAATATTGCACACAGCCCTTCGGCCTGGGAATTGATTTTTGATGCTCTCCCCCACCAGAATCTTGGCCTGGAATGGGAACCGTGTCACCAGATGGTTCTCTTAATGGATCCGATGCCGCAGATTCGCGAGTGGGGACACAAATTCTTCCATATACACGGTAAAGATGCGACAATTCACAGGGACACCATCGACCGCTATGGAATCGAGGGCGGAAGACCTTTTGCTTTTCACCGAACTCCTGGTTTTGGGGATAGTAACTGGACTGAAATTATCGGTGAACTTCGTCGAATTGGATACAAGGGAACAATCGATATAGAAGGTTGGCATGATCCCGTCTATGTAAATGAACTTGAAATGACAGGTCAAGTCCATGCCTTGAACTACCTTAAGAATTGCCGTGGTGGTTCGTATATCTCAAACCCTGTATTTGGAGAATAAGAAATTATGACAATGCCAACTCCTGATATTAAACATGAAGAATTTTCGGGGATTAAGCTGGGTCTCTGCCAGGTGGAAACAAAACATTGGGATTTAGAGGGGAACTTTCAAAGAACCGAAGATGCGTTAAGGGATGTCGCGAAAGCTGGAGCAGAGTTGGCAATTACCCCCGAAAACGTTCTGCAGGGGTACCCTCCACCAAACACAGACAAGGATCGCCAACACCTGAGAGAAGTATCAGAGCCCTTGGATGGGAAATATATAGCCCGGCTTAAAAACCTGGTAAGAGAGCTCTCAATCGACATTGTTTTCGGTTTCGCTGAAGTATCTGAAACAGGCCACTACCATAACAGTTGTCTGTACATGGATTGCCGGGGAGATTTAAAAGCTGTTTATCGGAAAGTACACTGCCGACCTTTTGAAGATATTAATCACGATGGACTGTATACACCTGGATCTGAATTTCGTGTGGCCACTTTCAAACGTGGCGATCGAGAGTTCAAAATTGGCATGATGATTTGCTTTGATCGTGAAATTCCTGAATCTGTTCGATGCTTGAGAAGCCTTGGAGCGCAGCTTATAGCCTGTCCCCTGGCCACGAATACAGCCAGAGTGGATCAGTACTTTGAGAAAGCCGACAACGAGTTGTTGACTCGAGCAAGATCGGCCGAAAATGAACTCTTTATCGCTGTCGTGAATCATTCCGGTACATATAATGGAGGTACCTTTGTGACAGGTCCTTCCGGGGAAATGATAACACAGTTGGGCGAGGGCTCAGAAACGGAGGTACTCCAGGTTCCTGTGGGAATTGTCCCTGAGAAGTTCCATGCCGATCCGCTGGGCTGGGCAGGATGGGGCTATAGACGGCCTAATATTTACAAGCCCTACCTTGAAGCATAAATACAAAGATATCTATTATAAAAGGAAACCTATAGTATGGTTAATAAACCCTGGGGACAATACGAGCGTTTAAAGCCAAACGAAATTGATTCTATCAAGGAGAAACATCCAATTGCCTATATTCCATGGGGAGCCCTCGAATGGCATTCCTACCACAACCCCATCGGTCTTGATTGTCTCAAAGCACATGGGATTTTGTGCGAATTAGCGAAAGCCGAAGGTGGAATTGTTATTCCTTCTGTCTATATTGGTGCGGATACAATAAAGCCATTCAAGGGGTTTCCTCACACTCTTGATTTTCCAGAAGAGCTGGTCGGTCAGTTAGCCATGCAATTCCTCAATCAGCTTAAAGATGAAAATTTCAAGGTGATTGTGCTGTTCACGGGACACTACGGTGGAAGGCATCTGGAAGTTCTCAAGAACACCGCTGAGACATTCAATAAGGCGAATGAGGATGTCTATGCCTGGTTTACGTCTGATTATTATTTGCTTGAAGGAATCTTTGAACCGAACCACGCAGCCTGGGGTGAAACTTCTTTCCAGATGTATTTTGAGGAAGAACTGGTAGATTTGAAGAAGCTTCCTCACGATCGTCAGACCACGCTTGAAGAAGATGGGGTTATGGGTAGAGATCCTCGTGAAGCAACAAAAGCGGGCGGGAAAGAACAATTAGAAGCTCTCTTGAAGAATGCCAGAGGGAAAATCAGTGAGCTTCGCTCTAAGTACATTTACCGGTGAAAAGCAGGCAGTATATATCATCTAAGTCAAAATAGCAGGATATAACTAATAACAGGAAGGGCAGGTAATTATGAAGTATCTTACGAAGGCGCTAGTTGCATCATTATCCTTTGGCTCTGTGGCATCTTACGGAGCTCCGGATGATGAGCGCTACATGGATAATCACTATTTCTTTCCGATCGGTGGCTGGAACCGAGCTTCAATCGATCAGTTTCGAGAAAGTGCTCTCGTCCAGACGAATGGGGAAGAACCAGAAAATATTAAGCTGGGAACAGTTGAAGTAGTGAACTGGTTCATGAACCATACTCAGGGGTCCTATTACGACTATATTTATGAGCCCTGGTATCCTGACTTTGGTCTGGGGGGAGGATTTGCTGATCGAGGCTGGGAAATAAACCGAGCGATGGAGCTTTCCATAGACAAGAACATAAGGTTTGGTTCGTCTGCAAACGGAACTCCCTGGGGAGATACGACAGATCAGTCACTTGATGTTTTGATTAACTATCTTGAAATAGCCGATGGACCCGATGGTCCTGGGAGTTATTTGCAGCGCGACCGCACAGGAAACTTTCGATTTAGCGGAACGACACAGGATCCAACGATCGACGAGGGAGTTCCAGCTGGCGAAGTGAATTCGGGAATTCCTGCCCAATTAGAAATGCAGCTGACGTTGTCAAGGAATGCAGAATTTGTTCAAGAGTACTGGAAAAGAAATCTGCTGCAGTCCATGCGTATTTTCCAATGGTATCGTGAGCAACACCCTGATCTAACAGTCTTTGTCAGCGGGTCTTCAGAAGTTGCACAGAATATTCACATGAATATAGACTTTGCGGATTACAGCCGCTGGTCAGAGCAGGAGTTCCGTGATTGGCTTCAGGGAACGGGCCTGTATGGAGATGAGGCACAATTTGCAACAATAGGGGATCTAAACTCTCAGTACGGAACGAGTTTTCCGGACTTTGATAGCATCACTCCCCCAACGACCGTTAACTGGTCAAACGGATCGTGGTGGAGAAAGTGGCATGAGTTCAGAATCAACCAGGTCTATGAACTTGTTCAACTTCAGAATACGCTAGCCGTAGAAGCTGGGATCTCCCCGGATAGAGTTTATGGACATCAACAACCAGGGCCTCTGAACGACCCTGGCAATGACACTTATGCCAAATACGCTGCTCCTTACAGCGCCACTTTCACACATTCCAGTGGCGATGGGATCACGACATACCTGGAAGATGCTTCTGACCGTGATCTCTTTGAAGCAATGAGAGAAAGTGATCCCAATTGGGGTATCTTCGAATATAATCCTATTCAGCTGGATAACAATGGGCTTCGTAAGGCAACTCTTGAAGAAGCACGTGAGGCCCTCTCAGCAGCGTGGGACTATACATGCCGAATCCTGAGTCCCTACCTGTGGGATGGCGGAGGCCCTTCTTCTCCTATAGGCGTCTATACAGTAGTAGGGGCTCCGTTTGAGCAGGCGATTCAAGAGTGGATCAAAGAACATGAGAATGATGATCTCACAGACGGCTTTGACCATCAGTGGCATCCAGAATCACGAGACCTTGTCTGGGAAATGAATGATGAAAATGATGTAGAGTCGACAGACTTTCTTGAACCTGTCGACTATAGTGGAGGACGATTGAGTGCTGTAACGCGTTCTGAGTACTCCCGGATTTCTCTACTCCTGACTGAGGACAACCCCGCATCCCTTGACTCAAGCAAATTTCATGAGTTCGGTTTTCGCATGAAATACGCAAATCGTACAAACTATGGGACGGGGAAACTACTCTGGAGGACAGAATCAGGTTCGGTCCATTACCTTGATTTTGAACCTCTCTCCGGAGAGCATCTATACAGATTCAATCTTGCTCATCACCCAGGCTGGCAACATGAGAAAATTACTGAGATTTCGATCATCCCTGCAGGAAAAGGGAATGTTGAGTTTAATCTTTACTGGGCAGCACTTGTAGCCAGCCATAGCTGGACCTTCGACAATCCAGAAGAAGTCTATGGCGCAAGTAACTTTGAAAGCTGGACTGTTTCAAATGGGTATTTTCAAGGAGTTAGCTCAGACGCTCCTGGAGATTCATTTTTCGGCCTGAGTACGGACAGGAATGATTTCCTGGAAGACGCAGACCGCGTTGTGATAGATGCTGATCGTCGAAAAATTGTTAAAGTGAAGATAAACTCCTCTTCCGCTGGGTTCTGCGAGCTCTTCTGGTGGCATCGGGAAGATGAGTTCGGCGATTTTAACATGCAGGGAAACATCCCCGTAATTGAAGGCGACCAAACACTGGAGATTGATTTAAGCAATCACCCGGAATGGACAGGTAAAATCACACGTCTCAGAATAGATCCCGTAAATGTTGCGAACGCAGAGTTTGAAATAGATTCTATCCTGATCGTTCCTGACCTGCTCTCTCCCCGACCGATGGTTGATGAAATGATATTAAATACATCATCTCCCTATTTCGAGTGGGACGCTCCGATGGACTCTGCAGGCGAACAGGTTTTCTACGAGGTACAAGTTGGCGAAGATTTCGAATTCTCCACTTTGATCTATACGGCTGATGAGTTGGACAGTGCCTCCCATATAGCTGATCTTCAAACTTTTGATGGAGCTGCGTGGTGGAGAGTCAGATCTTATACCGTTTCAGGAAGAAAATCAGATTGGTGCCACCCGATGCCCATCTTTATCAGGCCCTGGACGATGGATCGATCTAACGATGTACGAGCGGCGTTTGACTTTCAGTTTTCCGGGACTGAAAACGGTGTGTGGTCTGGATCGGGGGGACTTGGAACGGAGCGGGTCTACTTCAACAACGGATCTGACCGCGGAGCTCGCTTGAACGCAGAAATCTATCGCCAGATCCGTATAGACGGCTTTGTCTCTGTTGATAACCCATCTGTCGATGCGACACTTTTCTGGACCAATGCAGCGGATAAGCAGTTTGCAGACCGTCGAACACACAGCCTCCGATTTCAGCTTCCCGGTAGAAATGAAACACCGGTTACGATTATCGACCTGAGCAATCTTCGCGAATGGGATGGAGAGATTTCCGACTTCTGGATTGAACCTTCGATTGGCTTTCTTCAGACACTCAACCTCGACCGAGTGGAACTCCTGCCTGGTGAAAAACCAGAAGACTGGGCGGAAGGCGTTTGGGAATATAACAGCAACTTCGACAAGGAAGGCTGGATATCAGTGGAAGGAACTCTGCTGGATGCCGTAGATTCTGGAAACTTTATTATTGTTCCCTCAGGGAATGGGCTCCTTCAGCAACAGAGTCCACGCATACGCGTCAATGCAGCGACTCATCCGTTTATTTCTATTCGCATGAAGAATATGTCGTCTTCAACTTCCGCAAGGTTATTCTGGACGACGGATAACGAGTTTCTCTTCGACGAACAGAATCAATTTACTTTTGCAATCAGCAGTAATGATGAAGAAATGCAGGAGTACCATCTGGACCTGAGCCAGGTTCCAGGGTGGAAGGGTTTTGTCCGTGAAGTCTCTATACGTCCTCACTTAGACGTTTCTGGAGTCGTTGAAATTGATCGCATTGCTCTTGAGGTCGATGAAAGTCTGACTGTTACGGGATCGGACTCATTCTTTATATACTGATACTTTGCTGACTCATGAATGACTGAAATTGATGATTTAGACGTGGCGCCAACCAGCAGGGCGCCCCGTCTTTATCTCTTTACAGTCCTTGCAGATAATGGCATCCAGTTCCCAAAGCTCAGCTCGCTGCCTTGAGTAGCGGATGATGAGCTTATCGTCCTTTGTCATGGTTTTCGGATGCACAAAGTTGTCGGCGAGCACACTCGCTGGACCTCGCAGGACTCGAATTTCAATCTCAGAAGTTTCATTGAGGACAAGGTGGTTGGTGGACTCAGTTGAGTTGTTGAAGGCCAGTCCTATTCCAACCCGTGTCACGGAATTCGTAATGGATCGATAGTAAGCAGAAGACCCAAACGGAGTTGCGACAACAACCCCATCTCCAACAATCTCTGAGCTATATACGATACCATCAATTGTTACGCTATACCGGACGGCGCTCGCAGCGTTTGAGTTATGAAAGACGATATCGTTAATGGCGTAAAGTTTTTCGTCATTAAATTCAGCCGTGAGACGAGGAAGCTGGGTGATCTGATAGGTGCCACCCTGAAGTTTAGCGATAACCTTATCGAGTTTATGCTGCTCGCATTTCTGATACGATTCGCATCTGCGGATAGGCAGTTTAGGAATATTTGGAAAATCTCTGTCTGAACCAATAAGAGAACCATCCCCGCCATAAGTAATAATAAGGTCCGGAGAATCGCTGACGTTGACCAGCTGAAACCCGCCCTCTTCAAGGGCAGTTTCCACTCTTGGTGAGCTATCACCTAAAAGAGCAATCCTTCTGGGCTTCTTATGAGGTCCGGTACTTCCGCGGTCGACGTCGCTGGTTTGAATCGAGCTCATATCGGCTCATTAAAGGAGCTTAGTAGCCGCCAATGCGATCGTTGCGATAATAGCGATCACAATTCCCGCAACCCAGGCGCTGTTCATTGCTGACTTTGCTAATTTAGCTCGGCGTTCAAGTTCACTACCGTTTTCTTGTGTTTCAGACATATCCGATCACCTTTCCTGTCAGACGGATTGAAAAAGTGGAGAAGCTATTCTTCGGTCTTCTTTTTCCGAGTCGTTTTGCGAGGCGATGAAGACCTGGTCCTTTTTGTGGTACTGGAGGTCCCAGAGGCACTAGTTTTTTTTGCTCTTGTTGTCTTTTTTCCAGCTGGTTCTTCCTGTTCGGAGTCTGCCTTCTTGCGGGCAGGAGCCTTGGAAGCACTCTTTCTGGCGGTTGAACTCGTAGTGGTAGCAGGCTTCCGGGTAGTCTTGCGTGGCCGACCTGCGGGTTTCTTTTCTGCCGCTTTACTAGAGGGTTTATCGGCTGTTTCTTTCGAAGCGTCTGAATCGGCCGGTTCAGTGGCCGTTGTGCTTTCTTTGGCTGCGTCTGCCTTTGTCTTTCTCGCTCGAGTTGTCGTCGAAGTTTTCTTCGTTCTTCTCGTTTGACGTTTCTTGGGCTTTTCTTCTGATTCTTTCTTATCGGGTTCTTCGATCGTTGATGGTGTCTCTTTACTGGCTGTGTCGGATTCGATCTTCGGCTGGGGAATCCCCTTAATTTGTTCTTCGATCTGATCCAGCATCGATTCCAGGTAGTCCAGCTTACCACCGGTATTCTTCTTGGGAAGAGTTAACTTTGGAAGTGAAGCCAGTTCTTCTGCTTTCTTTTCACTAAGCTCCAGATGCTTTTTCGAAGCATCGGAACCAGGATTGGCTGACACTTCTTGAGACTCCTGCTGTTCGGATGTTTGCCGACGTCTATCACGTCCTCCGCGACTTCCGCGTCTCGTTCTTCTTCGAGAACCCTTCTCTTTTTCATCGGACCCTTCTTTTGGATCCTGCACGGGCTCTTCAGGCTCTACTTTTAACTGAGTGGATTCAGGTTTATCTTTGACTCGTGAACCACGTTGGCCACGGCGCCTTGAGGGGCGTTTGCCCGAGTTGTTCTTGCGATCATTTTTCTCATCAAGAAGCTCTGATTCCGGTATGATCGCATCATCTTCCAGATCATCCTGAACTTCTTGCAGATCAACTACATCGAGGAGGTCTTCTGCGAGTGCTTCTGGTTCTTCGATGTTTTCCTGCATCGGAAGTTCCTGATCAAGTACAGCTGAAGACGGGAGACGTAGTGGCTCTGAAGAGTCGATCTTAATCGGAGTGAGTGCAAATTCTTCGAGGTGCAGATCGGCATCACTCCTGAAGATAATATCGCAGTGATGTTCTACCTTAACCGTTTCGAAATATAGACGATATTTTGAATTCAGCCTTTCTACGACTCTTGGGTGTGCTGAAACAACAACACCTTTAGACTTGTCGCTGGAAGCAAGGCTCTTCAGCACCTCATACTTAATTCTTCTAAAGACCTCTGCAAGCTTGAGAACCATTCCCTCACCTTTACAGTAGGGGCACTCATCATAAACCTGGTTTTTCAGGCTCATTTTTCGTCGCTTGCGCGTGAGCATCATCAGGCCAAAGTCGCCGATGCGACCAACAGCATACTTCGCACGGTCCTTCCGAATCTGTCTTCTCAACTCCTCAGCAACTCGTTCCTGATTTTGTCGGGAGAGCATATCGATAAAATCGATGACAATGATTCCGCCGATATCGCGAAGTCGGATCTGTTCAGCAATCGCCTCGCAGGCTTCAAGATTGGTTTTGAGGCTGGTTTTTTCTTGATCTTTCTTTCCGGTAAAGCGTCCGGTATTTACGTCTATAGCGCTAAGAGCTTCGTTCTCATCAACAATCAGATACCCACCGCTCTTCAGCCAGTATTTTCTGGAAAGCGATTTTTCGATCTGTTTCTCAGCTCCGTAGTACTCGAGAATATTCTCTGTTTTCGAGTAGACTTTAACACTCCCCTGCTTTTCTGGCATAATTTCACTGAGGTGAAGCCTGACCTCTGCAGCATCGGCGGAGTTATCGCAAATAACTTCCTCAAAGTCGGCAGGAAAAGCATCTCTTACGAGCCGCGTAATCAAATCATGGTCGTTATAGACAAGACCGGGAGCTCGAAGCTTCTTGTATTTCTCAAGAATGCTTTGCCAGATATGCTCAAGATTACTTGCATCCTTCTGCAGGGCGGTTTCATTCTGGTCAATGCCGGCAGTTCGAATGATGAACGAGTGATCTTTTGATTTAAGGCTGGAAAGGAGTTTTTTGAGGCGAAAGCGATCCTGGCCAACAGCGATCTTCCGGGAAACACCTCCGTCCTGGCCCGGGAAGGGTAACATAACCAGGTAGCGTCCCGCTATAGACAGGTTACCGGTGACTCTTGGGGCCTTGCCACCTATTTCATCTTTAACGACTTGAACTATAATATCATCCCCCTTTTTTAATGGGGGCGCGGCCTGTGGAGCCGAAGGATCCTGGCGAGGCCTTCTTCCTTTTCGTTCTATACGGCCGGTTGAGACCGTTTTCTCAGAGGCTGTCCGCATAGCGGAGAGTTGATCTTTCGATCCTAGAACGAGTGATTCTGCTCGGACATCCATAAAATGGAGAAAGAGGTTTCTCTCAAGCCCGACGTCAACGAAAGCGGCCTGAAGTCCAGGGACTACGTCCTGTACTTTTCCTCGGTAGATGTTATTAACGATGGACTGTTCATCGAATTTTTCGGTGTGTAATTCAACGAGCTTCTGCCCTTCAAGAAAGGCAACTCGTAATCCTGATTCTTCGCGGTTGATCAAAATGCGATATGGCATTGCGTATAAAATTTCCTTTTAGATCCAACACGTCTATAATTTGAGCGCATCTTCCTTCTCTCGAATTCTGAGAGAAAGGTGCTGCCCATCGGTTGGATAAAATGTTTGGTCTCAAAGTGATGACTGAATTAACTTTTAATTGCTTCATTCAAATCTCTTAAACTTCAAGAACTGGTAGAACATGATCTTCTAATTGCCAGTTCACATTGGGAGTTAAGGGTTTCCAGGCAAGGCGCTGCAATAACAAACTTCCCTTAATTCAATCAAACAGATGGAATTTATCAGAACTGAACCGGAAACTTTCGAGCTTGAGAGAGAATTCACTCGGGCTTTCCTGCTGGTGAAGGTGAAGATGAAACACCAAACTGCTCAAGAGATAGCCCTCCGAAAGTATTGCTCTGGGATCGAGCGCGCAAGCGGTCCATATACTCAGATTCATCTTCCCGTGCCGTTGTTAGAAGGTATCGACGTCCCTTTTCCAAGAGCTGGGGCGGATAAATCTGCTCAATGAACGCATTCTCGAGATCCGTTCTCCATACGCGACGCTCTAGAAACCAGCGCCCGGGAGGGAGAACGAATTGTTCTACCATTCCGGGTGAATGCAGGACTGTAAGATCGCTGATCTCACTGCCTTTACCATCAGGATCATCAACCAGAACAAACCGATACGCAGTCCTCAATTGGTTGAAAGTTGTCTGGAGTTCTATTAACGCACCCGATGATGACTGAACACTGGAGATGAGGCCTCGGTCATCGAGACCAGGTTGGTTAACGAAACGAGGATCTTTTCGCGGAAGAACTCGGAGCTTATCAAGTCCTTCAAGCCCTGCGAGCTTTTCATAAGCAATATTAGCAACTTCGTCCTTTGCGTCATCGTCAGCAGGGGGTGTGCGCCAGTTTGAAGTCGTCGGAATTAGAATCGTCGATCCAGATGTGAAAGGTTGGGCCGGTCGTTCAATCACACTACCTTCTTCGGGCTGAAGGCTGAATATTTCACCGATTTGAAGAGAAGGCTCCTGCGCCTGACCTGCATAGGCAATTGCGAGTATTGTGGCTGTAAGGCTGATGAAGTACTTCCAGCTGACTTTTGAGAAATGGGGCCCAAATTGGGCGCTTTTAGACAAATGAATCATGGAATGCTCTTCAAGTTCCGATCCCCTGTAAACTTCAGGGAGCTTATGTAATAATCTCAAGATAACCTCTTGCGATAGAATTTAGGATGTGCTGGTTTGTGGTCAAAGAAGAATCTCTACCGAAACAAACTATCAGGGGTCTTAAATGTCTGCGTTGGATATTAATGGAATTCTTAAAGAGGCAGCGGAAAAAGGTGCGTCGGATATCTACCTTGCAGCCGATGCTGCTCCGTGCATGGCGAAGGATGGTAGCTACTATGGGCTATCCTCCGGTGGCAATCGTCGCCTGAGCGAAGAGGATACTGTAGAACTTGCTAAGCAAATCACCTCGAATCGGCAGTGGAAAGAGTTTGAAGAGCGACTCGAGCTCAACATGGCATATAGCAATGACAATGTTGGCAGATTTCGTGTAAATATATTCTGGCAGCGAGGCACTGTAGCGCTCGTTTGTCGAAGGGTAACTTTGGACATTCCTACTCTGAGAGACCTTGGCCTGCCACCTAAGTTACGAGAGATTGCTCTGATGGATCGTGGCATTGTCTTGATCACCGGTGCAACCGGACAGGGAAAATCTTCGACTCAAGCCAGCATGATAGACTATCGGAACCACATCACCTCGGGACACATTGTGACGATTGAAGACCCTGTGGAATTCATTTATCGCCACCGCCGATCTATTGTAACCCAAAGAGAAGTGGGTATAGACACACTGAGTTTCCACGAAGCACTTCGAAATACTATGAGACAAGCACCTCAAGTTATTTGTATCGGTGAGCTTCGTGACGATGAAACGGTAAAATTCGCTCTCCATGCGGCAGAGACAGGACACCTTGTGTTTGCAACCCTGCACTCGACGAATTCCAGGCAGGCTATCGAAAGAATTCTAAACTTCTACCCCACTTCTTCCCATGAACAGATCCTGAAACAGCTCTCTATTAACCTGAATGCAATCATCTGCCAAAGGCTTGTTCCCTCCACAAAAGGTGGACGGGCGCTTGCCATCGAAATTCTTCTGAATACTCCTCGTATGCAAGATCTTATTGGAAAGGGGCAGCTTGGAACGATTCCGCAGGCTTTGGCGGCAGAGAATCAGGATGGTATCGTCAACTTTGATAGATCTCTATACAAGCTTGTCAAACGTGGCATTATCACTGAAGAGGATGCGATACAAGCATCAGAATCGCAGAATGACCTGCAGATGAAATTTCGGGGTATTGGAATCCAGTCCGGTTCCTCTTGGGAAGACACGAGTGATCCCTGGAAGTCTATAGAGGGACCCTATGAACCTCCCGAGAATCAGGCGGCGCTTCGTCGATTTGATCGTGCCCAGCAGCAATACCGAAATGAAACACAATACAGAGATCCTGAGCCAACATCTGCGAGAAAACAACAGATCAGTCCCGGAATGAACCCTCAGGTGCAGGAACCCCAGAAAGTTCCTGCCGCCCACGAGCCCCAACGACCCTCTGAGCCTTCTCCACCTGCAGCACATCATAGGGAGGTCCCGAAGTCCGGAAATATCGTTGTCACCCCGCCCCCTCCTCAAGTTTCAAGACCCGCTCCAGAGGAAGCAGCGTCTGAAAATCAGGTTTCAGTACAGAAAAAAGTAAAGCCGGCGACAAGTTCTCGCATTCAAAACGAAACTCGCGAAAGGCTCCCCGGTGACAGGCGAGGTCTGGCGCCTCTATCAGGAGGTGAGGCCAAACCGCTTACACCACCAAGTCATCAGAAACCCCAGGTACCAGGGAACCCGGCTGCGCGCCAGCCCACCGGTTTTTCTCAGCCACGGCCAGGATCAGCGCCTGCCCCTTTCAAGGGTCGTTCTCGATCGCCAGAGTCGCAACCGGCTCCATTCAATAAAGCCCAGGATCAGTCGTCCAGTTCAGGAAACCCTCTAGATGATTTGTCTGATTTCGACTATGAGGAAGATGTTAGACCCCCTAAGGCAAGTGATCTGAAAAAACATATACAACCTCCTCCGGATGCAGATCATTAAATGTGAGATTTATAATCAGAGAGCTGGTGAAGAAAGCTACCTCCCCTTGGTCCGGTGATGCATCAGTAGTCCAGGCGGCAAATTAGTGGTTGAGCCCCCCAGAGTTGAATCCGCTAGGTTCAACATTCGTTGCAGCGAATGAGCATAGATAAGCACTCAAAGATGGAGAGAGACTTTGGCCTCGAACGGAAAAAAACTGGTTATTGGAGTAGATGGGGGCGGTACGAAGACACATGGTATCCTGTACCTTGAAGATGGGACAACGCTCGCTGAAGATCACTTCGGCAGCTCAAACCCGCATTCAAACTCTGAGGATGTCGTCAGGAAAAACCTTCACGGATTGTTTGATTCACTGATAAAGAAAGCAGATGAATCTTTTGACAATATCGATGGTGTTTGTCTTGGTATGGCAGGTTGCGATCGACCCGCTGATAAGAAGTTCATCGAAGACATCGTGAAGGAAAAAGTCGGTGAAGAAAAGCGGCTTCTGGTTGTTAATGATGCCGTTGTTGCGATGGTCGCCGTGCTTGAGAAGTTACACGGAATTCTGATCATTTCGGGCACAGGATCTATATGCTTCGGCTTCAATAACCGAACAGGTGAACGAGGCCGATGTGGTGGATGGGGGCATATTCTTGCCGATGAGGGGTCAGGGTATAAGATCGGCCTGCGTGCGATCCAGGAAATCATGAAATCCTATGATGGGCGAATCGGAAGTACTTCTCTGACAAAGCGGTTCCTCAAGCACCTTGACTTAAACGACCCTTCTGATTTCATCGGATGGACTTATATGGGAGGAAATGGCAAAACCGAGATTGCAGACCTCGGCAAAATTGTACATGAAGAAGCAGAGTTGGGTGATGAAGTTGCACAAGGAATTATCCTTGAGCAGGCTGAGGAACTCTCTCAGATAGTAGCTCCTGTATATAAAAAGCTCTTCGATGAAGGTGAAGTTGTTGAGTTAGCGCTCTGGGGAGGCAATTTGCTGAATGTCCAAAACTTTCAAAACGCCTTCAAAGAAAAACTTGCTGAGCACAATCTCCCACTTAAACCAGTCACAAGAGAAGCAAAGGCAGTCGTAGGTGCAGCAAAGCACATTTTAAACAGTCTGTGAATGGCGAAACCGGGCATGGTGTCTTGAAACAATTCAGCAAGAACAAAATCGTTTGTTTCTCAACCGCCGACTGGGACACGCTCCTGCCGACAAACAAGCATCAGTTAATGACGCGGTTCGCAAAAATGCAGAACCGCGTACTTTTTATTGAAACGCTTGGCACACGAAAACCGAGAGCAACTTCTTCAACTGACATTAGACGGATCTTCAATCGATTCAGCAGAGGCTTTGAAGGACCGGTAAAGAGAAGAAAGAACCTCTATACTCTCTCTCCGATCGTCTCTCCTGACTGGTCCTCAAAACCCAGGATAACACTCAACAGGAAGATCTTCAAGTTACAACTCGGAAGAACACTTCAACAGTATAGACAAAGCATTGTATGGTGCTATAACCCCTATGCTGTCTATCTTCTTGATTATTTCCGACCTGAAAAAATCGTCTATCATATGGTTGATGATTTAGCAGAGGTACCCGGAGCTGACAAACTTGCACTGAAGGAAGCCGAAGCTCAATTACTTGCGAAAGCAGATATGGTTTTTTGCACCGAGCGTTCGCTTTATGACCGGGCGAAGCGTATAACAGATTCATGTATGCACTTGCCAAATGTCGCGGATTTTCGCCACTTCTCTCGTATTAACTCAGAATTAAAAACAACCCTCCTCGCTCGCCTTGAGGCATTACCTCGACCTAGAATTGTTTTTTCAGGCAACCTCGCACCCCATAAAGTGGACTTCGATCTATTACTTAAGGTGGCTCAGAGCAGGCCTGAATGGAATCTGGTGCTGATGGGGCCTTTGTGGGAGGGGTCCGAGGTTCCTCGGAGTGTTCAAAGATTGAAAGAAAAAAGAAATGTGATCCTGACAGGGCATATTCCGTATAGAGATTTGCCGACATATTTGCATACGGGAGATGTACTTGTTATTCCATACCTGCTGAACGACGTGACTCGTGCTGTTTCACCGCTCAAGCTCTTCGAATACCTTGGAACAGGAAAACCTGTCGTTTCAACTCCCCTGCCCTCGGTCCTTCCTTACGGCGCGGCGATTAGCGTGGCAGAAGGACCAGACGAGTGGATCAGATCGATCGAACAGAGTCTGGTCCACAATCATCGCCTTGAGCTTCAGAGGCGTGCACTGGCCAAACGTCATACCTGGGAAAGACGAATCCATGAAATGACCGAAGCACTTCGAGACTAATTGCCAATCGCGCGATAAACAGGCTTTTCCGGGAGCTTCAGATTGATCGGTTCAGCGTTTGAAATGAAGGTTCGAATTTCCATCGGATCGGGAATTTTTTCAGGTGGTATACCGCGCATATTCGAAATTACTTTGTGAGACCCAGCTTCTCTCAGGAGCTGCGTGACGTTGGCTTTTGCGATCTCAATCATTGCTCTTCGCATGGTCGGAAGAGCAGATTCAAAGGTCATTCCTGTAGCCTCTCGCTTCTCCACAATCTTCACAACATGAATCGACGATATCACGATATCGCCTGATTTAAGGCGCTTTTTCTGGAGCAATACATCGCTTGTCTCCCCTAGCTCAAGATCCCTTGCACGGTGCTCAACGAGCTTCGGAAGATGCCCCTCGTAGAATGTGAACCACCCGAGTTCATTGCCATATATCCCGTTTTGAAAGTCATTGTATTCCGGTCTAGAGAAGATTATTTCAGGTTCTTTACCATCTTTCAGCTCTTCTCTGACTTCTCCCGCCAACCTCCGCAAATCTCTTACTTCACTATCCGCCCTATCTTCAACGGCCGAGATCGTAAAGTGAGCAATTTTGAACTTTTCAGGTTCGTAGTACAAGTGAGGCTTATTATTATAGGCCGCTTCAAAATAATCTAAGTCGTAATTCAGATCAATATACTGATTCAAAAGCTTTTCTATCAGGAGCGCATCATACACGTAGCGCTCATAGTCTGCACGCTGCATCTTCATAGCTGACAAGAACTTTTCGACTTCTGTTTCAACGAGCTGATTCTGTGTTTCAGCTTCTCTCAGTCTGGCTCGAAACTCGGAATCTGAAATAATGATTCCTTGTCTTCTGGCCTCATCGGCAAGCATCGAGTGATTAATCCAGTCATATAGCGCTTCTTCTTCAGCTCGCCGAATCACACGCTCCAGCTGAACCTTCTGCTCTTCAAGAACCATCTCATCCTCGAATTCACTATAGAGCGGGGGAACAGCAAGCTCCTCTGTCTGTCCACTCTCAAATTCAGCAACGATACCTCCATATTGAGCCTGAACCTCTTGAACAAGATCATCGTATCTTCTGGAAACGCGCACATTAATTTCTTCCAGAGTCAATACGCGAGCATTCACGATGGCTACAATGACTTGCGATGGATCTACGACTTCTTGAGATGGCTTTGGAACTAACACGTTCTCTTCAAGTTCTTCAGGTTTTTTGCCAGTTCTAACCTGAACCTGGCCTTCATCCTCTTCGAGAATGAGTTCAAATTCATCGTCCTGTCCGAAAACAAATGAACTGCTAAGAAAGCAAAACAGGGTAAAGGCAACGAATGATCTACTGATCTTTAAAGTCATGAACTGCAACCGTCCTCTCTGATGAACTTTGCTTCTCAAGTTAAGGTACTGATTGGCAAGCCGTAATCACCGAGGCATCTCTAAAATGTTCCAGCTGAAGGCTGGATTGACGTGACTCTGATCAATCGCAAATTGTTTGTTTATCAAACAATCGCCTGAAAAACGATCTCGACCCTTGACAGGGCAGCCGATGAAGGGTTGTTAAAGGTCCAAGAGCATTACAGGAAGACTCTAGTGCTCTTACCACATAGTGATTACCGGCTGTGATGTGGACTAGTAGGGTATGTTTGCTGATCCAGAGAGAAAGATCCCTTTAGGCTGTGAGGATCTGATAGTATCTTCCCGAACTGACCACTGAGCCTCGGATGCGAAAAGGGAATTACCCCTGAGTAGAGTTTGACGGGTTGGCCCCCTCCGTAAACGGGGAATTAAAGTAATAAATCGGGGTGGTAACGCGCCCGTTTGAAAAAGCGCCCCCGGTAGATCGGATAAATCCCACTGATCTATCGGGGGATATTTATTTTTATCCGTTCAACTTGAAGGAATGGAAACCTACAAACAGGAGGCCAAAAATGGCAACCCAGGATCAAGTCTTGATCTTCGACACCACATTGCGCGACGGCGAACAGTCACCAGGATGCAGCATGACTCTCAAAGAGAAGCTGGAAGTAGGCAGGCAGCTAGCCCGACTCGGTGTCGATGTGATCGAGGCAGGTTTTCCGATCAGCTCTCAAGGAGACTTTGAGAGTGTCCGGGAAATAGCAAATACCGTAGGCAATATGGTTGTTGGTGATCTCGAGCCTCCGATTATAGCAGGCCTCGCAAGAGCCAAGGAACTTGATATCGATCGGTGTGCAGACGCCGTTAAGGGAGCTAAGCGCCCTCGTATACACACCTTCATTGCAACTTCACCTATCCATCGAGAACACAAGCTTCGCATGTCTCGTGATCAGGTGATTGATATGGCTGTTAAAGCTGTGAAAATGGCCAAAGATCGTATCGATGATGTCGAATTTTCACTCGAAGACGCCGGTCGGACAGAGTTCGACTTCATGGTTGAAGTGACCCAGGCTGCAATTGAAGCGGGAGCAACGACTATCAATATACCAGATACCGTTGGATATTGTCAGCCCAGTCAATACTCTGAAAGAATCAAGCACCTTTTTGAGAACGTATCAAATATAGACAAAGCCGTCATCAGTGTCCATTGCCATAATGACCTCGGACTTGCCGTCGCAAACTCCCTTGCTGCGGTTCAAGAAGGTGCACGCCAGGTTGAATGCACCATCAATGGCATTGGCGAAAGAGCTGGCAACACGTCTCTTGAAGAAATTGTCATGAACCTGAAAGTCAGAAGAGATTATTTTGGCTTGGATACACGGATTAAGACGAACGAAATTTACCCAACCTCTCGCATCGTCACACAAGTGACAGGGTCGCGGGTCCAGGCGAATAAGGCGATCGTTGGGGCGAATGCCTTTGCTCACGAATCGGGAATTCACCAGGACGGCATGCTTAAGTCCAAAGAGACTTATGAAATCATGACTCCAGAATCTGTTGGCTGGAAAGGTGAGAACCTCGTCATGGGGAAACATTCAGGGCGTCATGCTTTCACGCGCCGCCTCGCCAGTCTTGGATATGAACTTGAAGGGGAAAACCTCGAAAAGGCATTTACTCGCTTCAAGGAACTTGCCGATAAGAAGAAAGAGGTCTTTGACGACGATCTAGTAGCAATCGCTGGGGAGATCCTTTTCAAAGAAAATCAGCAAAGCTGGGACCTCGCCTATATGCAAGTAACAACGGGAACCACGGCGCTTCCTACTGCTACAGTAAAACTGACTTACAACGAAGAAGAATTTGTCGATGCGGCAATGGGAGATGGCCCTGTAGATGCCGTCTTCCGAGCTATTGATCGCATCACAGCGAATCCTCTTAAGGTTCACAAATACTCGATCGAAGCAGTTACAGAGGGACAGGATGCTCTCGGCCGCGTCACCCTTGAGGTAACACGTGAGGAAAATGAGAAACATAAGGTAAAGGGCCGTGGCGTCTCCACCGACGTAGTTCTTGCATCAGCGAAAGCCTACGTGAATGCACTCAACGCACTGGACAGGCTCGAAAAAATGAAAGAATCTGACCAGAAGGAACTCATCGAGGATACGCCTTAACCCTCTGACGATTTAGCTCATTGAGGTCGGTAGTTATAAATTAGCTACCGACCTCGTCTATACTCAAAATAGACGGGGGAATTAAAATTCAAACTGTAAATTGTGCTATACTAGGCGGAGGTGTCATTGGACTCAGTATCGCCCTGCACCTGAAAGACCTCCGACCGAACGATCGAATTGTTGTTTTCGACACACCCAACAAACCGGGAATCGCTTCAAAAGCGGCAGCTGGGATGCTTGCTCCCTATGCAGAGTTCAAAGAAGATTCTGAGCTTTTTGCATTAGCTCGTGAAGGTCTAGAGTACTTCGAGTCATTTCTTTCTCACTTTGGTCTCAATGATTCCTCACAGGGACCAGAATTATTAAACACGGGTATGCTTGTTCCAGCTGTGGGACTTCATAAAGAGAGGGCCGAACGTATTCTGGAAACCTCCAGCAAATACGTGAAGGTCGAAAAACTTACCGCTGAAGATATTAAACAGGAAGATCCAAACGTATCTTTACCAGGATCTGGAGAATGCTACCGAGTGCCGGGTTGCGTTATCGATCCAAGAAAACTACATAAAGCTCTGACCCGAAAAGCTCAAGATTCTTCTATAGAAATCTATAACGACAGAGTGAAGAGAGTAAGCTACAGCGAAGACGGCTGTGAACTAAGTACAGAATCAAAACGAGAGATAAAGTCTGAGCACCTCGTTGTTGCAATCGGAGCCTGGTCAAGAGCTGTCGGAGACCTGGTAGGCCTTGAACTGGATGTCGTGCCCGTTAAAGGCCAGGTTGCTCGTTTTCAGGTTCCCGATGGCACTTTACACCATGTTGTTCACACCCACGAAGTCTATCTAGCTCCCAGACCTGGCGCCGGCATCATTATCGGGGCTACAGTTGAGGACGTTGGGTTTAACGATGAAATTGTGAATGAAGAGATCAACAAACTTCACCAATCTGCCCAGGCGTTTATGCCATCTCTAGCAGAGCTCTCAGCCTCAGAGACCTGGTGCGGCTTCCGACCGAAGCTTCCAGATGGCTATCCGGCTCTCGGGTGTTCACCATCGAATCCAAACTTATGGCTGGCAACAGGACATTATCGCAACGGTATCCTTCTTTCAGCTATTTCAGGCAAAATTATGGCTGAAAAAATTGTGTCTGGATCCAGCTCCTCTTACTCCGCCTTTAATCCCGCCAGACTTTTCTGAGCTGTGCGCGCGTCTTGCTCTGCATATTTTATAGCGCCAAATAGTTCCAATTGAGAGGATCTTTATGCGAAAAGCACTAAATGTATTCGGCGAAGAATTGAAACCGTGTGGAACCGATCCTATGACTGGTTTCTATCGCGATGGATGTTGTAATACAGGAAGTGAAGACGCCGGAGCTCATATCGTTTGCGCAGTTATGACAGAAGAGTTTCTTGAGTTTTCGAAAATGAAAGGAAATGACCTTTCTACTCCCCGACTCGAATACCTCTTTCCAGGTCTAGTCCCCGGTGACAGGTGGTGTCTCTGTGCTCTCCGCTGGTTGGAAGCTTACGAAGCTGGCGCTGCCCCCGAAGTTGTTCTTGAATCCACACATATTGCAACATTGGAATTTGTCAGTCTGAAAGTCCTTAAGGAATTCGAAGCTCAGCAGAAAAATTAAGTGGGGAAGTCGTCTCCGACAACAAGACTTACAGCTCTTTCATGAATCTCAAGCTTGAGCTCGCTGGCTTCAAATGGCTCGCCATCAAGATTCACGGCAATAACGGCTTCTGATGTAAGATGGAACCAGCTGGATTGTTCCCTCACAAGCAACGGCTCGATTTCAAGCAGTCTTGAATCCATCACTTCTGCTGCTTTCCTCTCATGCTCACCGAGAGGTGCTCGAATGAATGCAAGGTCAATCAAACCATCATTGAGTCTCGCCTCGGGTGCCACTGGCAACCCGCCAGAAGCTGTTCTTCCATTCATGAACGCCGCCCCAATGAATTCCCCTTCCCATGAGAAGTTCTCACCTCGGATTTTGGCCTCAATGGGTTCAATATTTCCAACAGCTCGAATACCTGAAAGAAAATAAGCGAACCGACCGAGTGAATCCTTTCTTCCACGATCCGTGGAAGCTGTAATCTCTGCACCTGCCCCCAATGAGCATGAGTTCACAAAGACACCAAGATTCGAGGAGATCAAGTCCAGTGATGCCGCCTTGTTGTTAAGTGCCACTTTAAAGCATAGCGCTAAGTCGTTTGTTATCAGACCCAAGGAGCGGGCGAGATCGTTTCCTGTTCCGATTGGGAGGAGGGCCAGTTCTATTTGTGAAAGCAAATCGTTCTGATGAAGTATCCTGACGGCTTGATGAATCGTGCCATCTCCCCCCGCAATGATGAGTCGCCGATTTTCCGCGTCTCCTGCGAGCGACTTAAGAATCTCGCCAAAATGCCCCAAACTACTGGATTTAATGAGGTTAACCCCAGCCCCTTCGCGACCAACCTGGTCACACAACGAAGCTACCTCATCCAGCCTGTCATGAGACTCAGCGATCAAGACCCTTAAATTGCCCTTTTCACCTAAGTTTCCAGCTTCCACCTGAAGATGATTCCTTTCCAATTTGCTCAAAACCTTCCAACCCGAAAGCCACGAAGTTGTCAAAAACAGCATTCTGAACGATTGACAGACTGCCACCTATTGAAGTTATTGATCGGTGTCTGTGGCTGAAGATTATCAGAGTGAAGCGAATCAGCGCAATGCCACTCATCGTTGTATAACAACAGAGCTGTAAGGAAAGACCGGCTCTGATCAGAGACTATCGGGATTGATTGTACATGGCAGATAACAAAAAGGTCTTAAGGAAGGGAAGACGCATCTTTCTGAGGAGATTCTTAAGAAACCCGGGTCGTGTTGCGTATCTCGTCCCTAGCTCGCCAATGCTGGTCAACGATGTCGTTGGTGAAATGGACCTGACCAAGCCGAGAATTATCGCTGAGTTTGGCCCTGGAGAAGGTTGTCACACGCGAGAGATTTTGAAGCGAGCTCATCCGGAAACTCGTATCATTCTCTTTGAGCTCGACCGTGAACTTGCCGATTTTCTCAAAGACCTTTTTGAGGATGAGCCGCGTGTACAGGTGCTGCACCGCAACTGTTGTGAAATTCTTGATGTGATGAGCGAGCTGGAAATAGAGGAATTCGATTATATTTTCTCTGGTATACCTTTCAGCCTGATGGACAAACCCACCAAGCAGTCGTTAATGAGAGACGTTTATAAGGCCCTGAAACCCGGTTCACGTTTTGTCATTTATCAGGTAACCAATGAATTAGCCCGCTATGGTTCTCATTTTGATGAACTAAAGACCAAAAGATGCCTGTTGAACCTTCCTCCTATGGTTGTCACGTCTTATTTAAAAAACGGGATTTCCAGCCTCCCGGAAGAGACAGCAGCAGGCTGATCAACGCTGTATAGAACCAACTCTAAGTAAATGACAATTGACCCCTCGAAGCACTTGGGTCACCCTCTCACGCATTGCTGGTATGCTTAGTTTCGACGAAGCATCTTGAGGGAATTCAGTGAAAATCTGAAACTGCCCCGCAGCGGTAAACCGGAACGAACGTCGGAAGATACCACTGGAGATTGAAGGATTTCCGGGAAGGTTCGACAAGTAGGCTTTTTCTTCGCCGGTAAGTCCGAAGACCTGTCAGCAATACTGAGCAGAACATTCCTCTGCCAGATAATCTATAGACTGCCTTCGAGGGAAAGGTCCGTCCCACATGAATGTCCCACGCGATCGAAATTATTCGATCTGTAGAAACAAGTCTGTAACCATCAAACATGCGCAAGTCGTCTGCATATCCACATTTTTTACAGCCGTAACATGTCTGAACGTATCAGCACAGGAAATAGACTTTTCTCCCCCTGAAGAGATACTCCCAGGATCCTCTGAAAACTATTTCATGCCGAGGAACCCAAGCAAGAGCCTCGTCGCCGACTCCAACGGACAGGCTCACTTCACCTACTGGGGTGGCATGGATGGTTTCACCGTCAATGATCAGACCTTTGTTCAATACCTGAAATTCACAAGTACCAGTGGCTGGGAGGCTCCGATAACTGTCAATGAAACAGCACTGGTGACGACTTCCTCCGGGACGGTGAGTTTCGAAGGGGCTCGCCATCCATCACTGGCCCTTGACGAAGCAGAATCCCCCTGGGTTGTCTGGCATGATAGACGGCACTGCAACATGGAAGCGCCCGGAAATGGTGTAGACAATTATGAAATCTATGTGAAGCCAATGGATGGAAGCGGAGGTTTCAGCGGCTCAGACATACGCATCACAGAGACTGCCACAGGAAACCTGTTTGATAATGGATATCAGGCAAAAGCAGCCATCGAACCAAATGGACGTATATCTATCCTCTGGTATGATTTTCACTTCGAAGCTGAGATTTCAGACCTTTTTTTCCTGCGCTCCTCACTCTCAAAAGTCTTCCCTGACCCAACCGACATGTCTTCCTATAGAATCACAAATTACAATGATCGAGGCGGCATGTCGGCGCCAGCATACTCCAACATCGATTTGACTTCACCTGAGGCAGACACTTACGTAGCAACCTGGACCGAAGGGTTTCTTCCACCCTCCCCACTCTACGTTAGTGTTTTCTCAGAGACAACTTCCACCCTCAGCCCGACAGTAGTTGACGCTCAGACCGAATGTGGAGGTGAACCTGCGCGAACGACTGTTGGACCAGACGGAAGCACATGGATTGTCTACACACGCAGAGTTGGCGCCGAGCGAGACGTTTATGCTGCAAGAGTCCGTCCCGGAAACACTTCCGCCGACTCTCCAATACAGCTGGCAGCAACCCCATCAGTTCGCGAGTCCTCCCCGGACATCGAAGTTGACTCAGACAACAACCTTCACGTTGTCTGGAATGACCAGCGCTCGGGACAGCATATATACTATGGATACTTCTCTGGCGAGACAGGAGAGTTGATCGCTGAAAAACGGATCACTGAAACGTCTTCCACATGGACAAAGCCAGCCATCACAGTTCTTCAAGATGGGGAGATTCTAATTGTCTTCGAAGAAATCATCATTGCGACCAGTACACATAAATTATGGTATGCTGAGGGAAGTCTTCAGCTACCAATGAGCGCTGAAGCGTGGAGGATGTATCCATGAAGAAGCATGCCTTTACATTGATTGAGCTCCTCATTGTAGTAACCATTATCGCAATCCTCGCTGCCATTGCTCTGGTTAACCTTCGTCTGGCGATGGAAAGATCCATGAAATCAGCAGACATGGCGAACATGAAGGTGATTGGCTCGGGGTTGCAGATGTACTTTGTAGACTACGGGACATTGCCTCCTGCTGATAGAGAAGCGGCTCCTTATCCTTCCTTTGGTAGCTCCTTCACGACCATTGGAAATGGGCCAGCTGCCGGAGGCTCGTGGGACGGCGTCCCCTGGATACTTGTAGACAAGGGATATATCTCCGACTGGCGAACTCTTTTCAATCCCAAGTATCTCAAACGGTATGGTTCAGGCACCACGATAAAGGGAGACTATCCACGGTTTCACAACTTTCGCTACGCATATAATGCTTCAGCCATATCTTCTGGCGGCGTAACTGGTGGTACTGGCAACATCAACTCCGGTGAAGTCTGGATTCTCCGAAATCTCTGGATCGACCCGGAAGCTGGATGGTATGGCTCCTCTTACCCGAATTACCCGGCTGACTACGACTTTCCATGGAGTGACGCAGAATACACAGATCGACTGGAGCATGTCCTCTTCGCTGATATGGCCGTCAAAACAGTTGTAGGCGGCACTGATGAGATTGTCAGGTGAAGGACAACGACTAAATCATGATTTGTCGATTGTACTTTCTCGTTTTAACCTTCCTCCTGACAACTCAGACTCTACTTGGATCTGAATCAGGACAGTCCGATAGCCACGATACTAAAAGCACATCTACCCTAAGAATCATCTCTCTAACTCCATCTATCACGGAAACGCTCTTCACCATAGGAGCGGGAGAACAGGTTATCGGCCGTACGAAGTATTGTCTATACCCTCCAGAGGCAAAGACCCTTCAGACACTTGGTGGTTATTTTGACCTTGAACTGGAAAAAGTGCTGAAAATGAAGCCCGACCTGGTGGTCATGATGAAAGGTGCTCACTCCGTCGAAGCGCAGCTTAAACAATTGAACATCAACGTCCTTTCCTATCAAATGGAAAGTATCAGTGATATACGAGAAGTTATCAAGGAGCTCTCATCTGAACTACAGACTGGGGAAAACGGAGAAAGAGCACTTCGAAACTTCGACCAGGAGATCAACACAGTAAAAGAGAACTCGAAGTCAGTTTCGAAGAAAGGTCTTTCTGCGCTCCTTGTGATGGACCGACAAATCGGTAACTTTGATGAAATGTTCAGCACAGGCCCAGGAACATTCCTCGAAGAGCTGATCCTTCTCATGGGGCTTTCAAATTCAACAAACGACGCTGATGCCCCCTACCCTACTGTATCGCTCGAATCCATTATCAAGAAGAAGCCTGAAGTAATCATAGAAGTGCGTACTGGTACACTCAATAATATGAATATATCAGAAGCTTCCGTTACGAGAGAATGGACTGACTTGTACGAGACCTTTGGATTAACACCTCCCAAAGTTATCCTTATCGAGGATCCTCACCTTACGATTCCGGGACCGGGCATCACGGAGAGCCTCAAGTCGCTTCAACACAAGCTGAACGAAAAGCTTTCTCAATGAAGGAGAGCGATTTCATCTATACTTTATCAGAAGTAAACTTCTGCTATCCTGGAACAGCAAGTAAAGCTCTTAGTGATATTGATCTAAACCTTCCGGCCGGTAAGTTTTTTGGAATCATCGGTCCCAACGGCTCAGGAAAATCAACGCTGCTGAAAATCTTGTCAGGTTGGAACCAACCGGACACAGGAAACGTTCTATATAGCCATAAACCCATTCAATCCTTTCAAAGACGCCAACTTGCTTCTAGAATCTCTTTCCTGTCTCAATCAGAAACGCACCCTTTTGCCTATCGTGTAAAAGAGATCGTAGCGATGGGCCTTCTTCCCCAGCGATTAAACACCGGTAAGAAAGAAGAAAGAGCTCTTATCGATGAAGAGGCAATGATCTCTAAAATCCTGCAATGGGTCGGCGTGGAACAACATCTGGATCGATATACAAGCAGTCTATCGGGCGGCGAAAGGCAGAGGGTTCTCCTAGCAAGAACTCTTGCTCAGAACCCGGAAACCCTGCTGCTGGATGAACCAACAACATACCTTGATCCAGAGGGTCAGAAACGGTGCCTGTCATTGATAAGATCACTTGTGGATGAGGAACGATTGACGGCCATTGGAGTGTTTCATGATATTAATCTCGCATCTGCCTTCTGTGACCATCTTATTATGCTCAAGGAAGGCAAAGTCTTTCAATCTGGTCCTCTCAGTGAAGTACTAACAAAAGAGAACTTGAAAGGTCTCTTCCAGGTGGATTTTCATCTTAGCGAAGATTCCAAAGGTAGACCGTGGGCGAGGATGGAATTGTGACAATCCACACACGTATTTTTAAGGAAATCTCTTCCTCAACGGAGATGCCTGACCAGTCACCTGCGAAAAGGCAGGACGGCAATCGATTGGTTGTCTGTTTAGCCTCATTTGCCTTTCTACTTCTCGCTCTTGCGCTTTGTCCCTTTGTAGGATATGCAGATGTTGGTATCGACATTCTCTGGAATTCTGAGAATTACGCGGAAACAGACCGTCAGATCTTTTTTCTACTACGCCTTCCAAGAGTTCTCTTTGCTGCTCTCGCTGGGGCCGCTCTCTCTATCGCCGGGGTTGTCTATCAGGCAACACTGAGAAACGATCTGGCAGAGCCATTCTCCCTGGGAGTCGCAGGAGGTGCAGCCCTGGGCGCTGTTCTTGGTATGCAAGTCAGCTTTCTATCTTCCTATGCTGCTTCGGTCCCGCTTCTTGCCTTCACAGGATCAATAGCTGCTATATTTATCGTATACACAATTTCCATGAGGAGAGGTGGAACGCTTTCACCCGAAACACTCATTCTGGCCGGAGTTGCCCTGAACCTGTTCTTTGGAGCAATCATTCTTGTTGTACAGTATCTGACCGATCCGTATCAAACAGTCCAGATCATTCGCTGGATGATGGGTGGAATTCCAGTTGTCGGCAAAGCACAACTCTTTGTCGGTATCGCTATCCTTCTTGTTTCATGGCTCACGCTCATGACCCTTTCGAAACAAATCGATATACTGACCCTCGGCGAGTTTCCCGCTTTTCACTTGGGAGTGTCCGTAGGAAAACTACGCCTCATAACACTTACAATTGGGTCAGTTCTGACGGCAGCTGTTGTATCTGTGGCAGGACCAATCGGATTTGTCGGGCTGATTATTCCTCATATCATGAGACGCATCGGCGGAGCGACTCACGGTTACCTGCTGATAGCTGCACCACTGGCCGGAGGGGCATTTCTTGTCTGTTGTGACACTCTTGCCAGGACACTCCTCGACGGAACCGAGTTACCAGTCGGCATTCTGACGGCAGCTCTCGGATCTCCATTCTTCATTTGGATTCTCTGGAGGAAGAAAAAGTAAGTTATCTGACCTTGAAGCGATGAATACCATAGGGAGCTTCTGGATTAGCTCCTTCGTGTATCCGAGCAGTCGTGAAGTAAATCGAGTCGTTTGGCCCGAGACTGAATGAATCCGGCCAGCTGATAGCCTCGCCCGAAACAACAGTTTCTACTTCTCCTGAGCTGGTAGTGCGTCGGATCGCGTTATGTTCAAGAGCTGAGATATATACCTTACCGTCAGGACCAAAAATAAGGCCATCGGAAGCCCCTGTTTCTCCAACTACTTGAACACGACTTGCGAGTTCTGAAGACGTAAGTGACCCATTTCTCAAGTCAGCGCCGCTAATGCTATACATGGTCCGGCCTGTCAGCGCCTGATAAAAGACCGTATCTGAAGCAGCATCATAAGCAATCCCGTCTGCATGGACCTCGCGTTTTTCTCCATTCTGAAGCCATTGGTCCCCCTCGATAGTAAGGATGACATCTTCCGCTTCTGTCGAGGGATGATCGTCCAGGAGACGTCGAATGACGCCTGTATTCATATCAGCAACGATTAGTGCGCCATCGCCGGAATCTGTGATATAGGCGACTTCTCTCGCTGTATCGATACGCACATCGTTCAAATAACTTGTTTCTTTTGTAATATTTGAGGGGAAGAGAATGGATTGTTCTATTTCACCAGACTCAAGATTGATCTGAAGAAGTTTTGCTCCACCCGAGACGACGCCTTGAAATTTCGGGTTCGCGGGATCAAGTATCCAAAGACGATTTTTGTCGTCGATAAAGACAGACTGAACACAGACGAAATGGCTGTAGGGATCTTTTCCTTCATCCCAGCTGTTCATAGCTGCATTCGGATAAGGGACTGGCTTTCCATCAACAAGTTCTGCGACGGAGATGGGTACATCATCAGACCAGCGAGGGTAATTAACGAAGATGCGATTGTCCTGTGAAACCGCAATACCCGTCCATTGACGATCTGAGGTCGCCACTGTTTCCAGTTCAGGAGCCGTGTAGGTATTGATTGTTTCCTGCACAGTGGCGCAAGAGGTGAGGAGAATAGTGGTCGAGACTAAAAACGTCGACGTTATCTTAGCTGGCTTCATATTTTTGTCCGTCCTGAGAAATGTGGTTGGATTCCTGTCATTATTTACGGGCGAGCAAAATCCGGGCAAGACCCGCGGAGGGAACGGTTAAAACCGTGGGGGGATGGGGGAATATCAGGTGCGCAGGTTAAAACCCGCGCCTCGGCTAAAGCCTCGCTACGCTCGAAGTGAATAGCCCCTTGAAACTGTGCTGCGCGGAACAACAGCAGTTGCGAATCCTTAGAAATGAATCTGCGTCTCGGAATCACCTTCCATCATAAGGCCCCTCTCAACCCCTCCGAGCGAAGCGAGACTTTAGCCGAGGCTCGTACTTTAGTACGAGCACACCTCCCCGTCCCTCAACACCCCATCAACCGTTTCAACGGTTTCTAGATCCTCGAAGTACGCACCTTCGAAGTCGTATGGAGCCTCATCCTCTTCAATGAAACCATCGCCCTCCGCTATATCTTTCAATCCAGCCCTTTCCATCATGATGACAAACTCTTCTCGAAAGGACAGATTTCGATGATGGACTTTCTGATTATCGATATACGAACACACCTGAGGTAACTTATCGTAAGAGACAGAAAAAACCGCATACGACCTCTGCCAGCGAAATTTTTCATGCGATATTTGATGCTTATTGATCCAATAAGAACTTGACCCTTTGAAGTACTTCACAAGTTCCTCAAGTGTATAGTTTGTTGGCATATTAATGAGAATATGAACGTGATCCGGATTTACATAGAGCGTCAGAAGTTCAACCCCTTTCTCCTTCAGATATACCTGAAGAAAACCTGCTACTCGGCGCCCTCCTTCATCGTTTAGAGATGCACGGCGGTCTTTTGTCGACCAGACAAAGTGCTGGTAGGATTGAACATGGGTTCGTTTAGACATCATCGCTGCCTTGAAGGAGATAGTTCAAATGTGTTTTGAGCGGAATAATGACGAAAGAAGATGGGCAGTCAATACAGATCCTATCCCGAATACATAGCGATACGTCGAAAACGGCGAAAACGGTTAAAACCGTTATAATGAGGGTGGGACGACATCAGGTGCGCAGGTTAAAACCTGCGCCTCGGCTAAAGTCTCGCTACGCTCGGAGAGAACTTCCCTATGAAATTTTGTAATATCAGGAACCATCATTGGGAAAATCTGAGGCGGAATGCACGCTTCGAATTCTTCTGCTGATAACGAACCTCTTTCTTCCCCCTTTGATTTACCATTGGAAAACGGTTAAAACCGTTCGGGGATGTGGGCCACATTAGACGTGCGCAGGTTAAAACCCGCGCCTCGACTAAAGCCTCGCTGCGCTCGGAGCGAACTGCGCCATTCAATTGTACTCCGAATAGCAAGAGTAGCTGTGAGTCCTGAAAGTGAATTCGCGTCTCGGAATCACCTTCCATCAAAAGGCCTATCAAAACCCTTCCGAGCGAAGCGAGACTTTAGCCGAGGCTCGCACTTCAGTGCGAGCATGCATCGAAACTCCCCCCCAACCGTTTCAACGGTTTCTCCCTACACCACCTCAATCCGTCGCCAAACCACCTTTTCTCCGGGCGTATAGCCAGGACTTAACCCGAGGATTTCCAACCCGAGCGTATCTCCCACCTCATAAGTGAATTTCGTTTGAATCTGTATAGACTCGTCAAATTCCTGGCCCGAGTGGTAGCTCTCCTGTGGGAAATCGCTCGCCGACGTAATCGTGCTTTTCTCTGCTTTCATCGCGGCAGATCGGAGAGGTGGCGACACATGGACGCGCCACATCGCTTTCCCCTGACCATACCCATGGGAGAAACGAATCCTCAAGGCGTCATTGCTGATATGCTCAACAACTGGCTCTGGGTCAGGCACACGAACGACCTCAGCCTCAGGCGCAGCAAGAACGACCGTCTGCCCTGCAATTAACCGATGAATGTTTACCTGCTGAAAGGCACCGTAAACTCGACGTGGAGCCCGATATAAACAACTCCCCCGTTTCCTTAGAAAGGCAGTGTATGCCTCCCAATCTCGCACCTGTGCGAGTGTGAGCTTTTTATACTCACGAGAAACACGCTGCATCGCTGCGCGATAGGCAAGCTGAAGCGGTGTTTCCGGGTCATTAACATTCGCGGAACTCTTGATGAATGCTCGACCTTCAACCTCATATATGACGGGAGAATTTTCGTCGGGTCCGATCTTGCCTCGTAGTGAAGCAATCGGTGGAGTAAGTTTAACTTTAGCCATAGCTGTCTATATCCTCATCACCTCCCGCGTGTAACCCGGGAGATCGTATTCTGATCACATGAAAACCAAGTGAGGAGAAGAACGTACAGCGAAGTCAGTTTGCTGTCAAGATGGTGACAGTAATTTTACATGAAGTTTACCCGGATACAACCTGTGTATCGTCAGGCTCTATCCTCGATAAGCAACGAGGCAGAATGCAGCCAGAATGCAGGCAGGAAGCAGGAGGGAGAAGGGTTGTTGAAGCTTATGTTCTTGGAGATTTAGCGGCTCATCAGCTATAAAATAAAAGGAAAGCGGCTTCCGGTGAGAGAGGTCGGAAGCCGCGTTATTACCTAAGATGGAAGGAATCGAATTTGATTAGTTATTAGCCATACCAGCTTCGCTTGGAACTTCACCACCGGAGCGGATAATGTCACCACGGCTGATTGTTCCGTTTGTTGGGTCGTAAACACCCTCAACAATGTGTGAATCGGGCTGGTTACCAACTGCCACGTTATAGACGCGCCAGTTAATCGCGTCCTGAAGCTTGTCTGGACCCAGACTCCAGGAAATCCAACCTGCGTAATCTTGTGGTGCTCCTGAACCGTAGTCCTGAGTGAAAGTCTGAAATGTCTGATAGCTGATATAGTCTTGATCATAAACGGTACCTGCGCCGGGAATACCTGGCGCGTTTGTAATCTGACCCTTTTCGATGAAGATATCGAGCATCATATCCACTGAAGTCAAATACGCGATGGGCGTCGTCAAACGATAGAGGCATTTGTTGGCTTCAAGATAGATACCACCAGACTGTCCCTGCCAGCTATAATGAGGTGGATACCGGTTATTATCAACAAAATAGGTTTCAATGCCGGTGGCCATAGACCGCATGTCAGCTTTCATCCGTGAGACTTTACTTCTTGTTTGAGCCTCAAGGAAGTTTGGAACTGCGATCGCAGCGAGAATGGCGATGATGGCTACAACGATGAGCAGTTCGATGAGCGTAAACGCCTTGTTTGGTTTGGGGGTAAATGTACGCACTTTAAATCTCCTTAACGAGTGTCCCTTGCTTAATGGTTTAAGAAGAACAGAAACCGATGCTCTTGTCGAGCATTTTTTTCATCCTCTGACATAAATATCTCGAGCACTGACGATTCGATCTAACGACGAAACCCTCTGTGCTTGAGTGACATTCGCCAACCGTAGCGGTCCAAACCACCTGACCGAAATATAATTCATCCGCCATCTTAAGGTCAGAATAATGTCAATCCTCCTCATACAGATGGAGCATTATCAGGTTAAACTTCGAAATCAACATTCACACGAGCGGTACAAAGGTCCTGCAGAAGGAAGAGCAAATCCAGACAGATTCTGTGTAGTAAACAAGAATCGCTAAACAGAAATGTCTCTCGTTCTTTCGCCGAAACGGCGAGAGCTCTTGGAACTCCCCTCGTGCGAAAATCCTTAATTTCAGAATAAAATGGCTTGAGAATCGTTTAAGTAGCACTTCTACTCTCAACCGAGGCAGGTAAATCTGAGGATTTTTCTGCCTTAGCAATGAAGGAACGAAACTGTGGCTCGACTGAACCGAAATAATAACCACCAACCCACCCTTCGTCATGATCTCAGCTTTATCTCGCTGATCGATCTTCCAACATGGAGTACTGGTCCCATCAATCTGCCAGAAATAGAGCAGCTGCAGGCCATTAAGGCAGCAGGATATGAAGGGGTGCAGGGAGCTGATGCAAAACTCGCCCGACAGGTTGGCCTTGTCCCTACCGCCATGGGAAACATCCAACTCCCCGGCCAGATGAAAGAGGTCTGTCTGAAACATCGTGATGAAGGATATGAATGCATCACGATCCATATGGGGAGCGGCCTTGAATCCGCCTCGGAAGCTGCCAGATTGACGGAGGATGTGCTGAAAGCCTCTGTTGAAACAGGTTTTCCTGTCTATATTGAAACACACCGTGCAACACTGACTCAGGATATATGGCGCACTGTTGAACTGATCAAAGAATTCCCTGAGATAGAATTAAACATCGATTTTTCCCACTGGTACTCAGGACTGGAAATGCCCAATGGAAATTGGGAGCGCAAAATGGAGTTTATGCAGCCAGTATTTGAACGGGCCGCATACATGCACGGTCGTATTGGAAATTCAAGCCACATGCAGGTAAATATTGGAGATGGTCAAGGCTTCGTTTTTGTAGAACATTTTCGGGACCTGTGGACACGAACTTTCAGAGCCTTTCTTGCATCAGCAAAGCCGGGCGACATTCTGCCTTTTGCACCGGAGTTACTTTGGCCCGGTATTTTCTACGCCAGAGAATTTCCAGATGAGAAGGGTCATCTTCGAGAAGAATCAGATCGATGGGAGCAGTCCCTGGTTTTACGGCAGATTGCTCAAGAGTGTTTTGATCAAGCTCAAGAATCACTCCAGCTAACCGCATAGAGACAGGAAGAAGAAAGAAAGACTCATGGCAGCAATTGCGATCGAAAAGCGCTATCTGAGCCTTGGACAGGAAAAGCTTTCTGTTTTTCCCATCGGACTGGGCACGGCGCTATTTGGATCAACTATCCCTGCAGATGATGCTTTTTCTATCATGGACTGCTATATCGAGCAGGGGGGCAACTATATCGATACCGCCCATGTCTATGCGGACTGGATGCCCGAAGGCAAAGGAGCAAGTGAGAAAACCGTTGGGAGATGGCTGGCCCAGTCAGGGCTGCAAGATCAAGTGATCCTCGGAACGAAGGGTGGACACCCTCCCATCAATGATTTTTCGGTTTCGCGGATCAAACCAGAACTTATTAAGCAGGATCTGGAAGAAAGTCTGGAGCGATTGCAGGTTGATCATATTGATCTCTACTGGCTTCACCGCGATGATGCATCTGTCGGTGTTGATGAACTGATAGATGCTTTAAATGATGCCATTGATGAAGGCAAGATCTCAGCGTTCGGCGGATCAAACTGGACAGGCCAACGTCTACACGAAGCAAATGTTTACGCTCACAAAAACGGGAAGGCTGGATTCATTGCAAGTCAGCCCGCATGGTCACTGGCATCCGCCAGACCCGAGGTACAGGGATCCATGGGAGGTTGTCTGTATATGACGAAAGACGAACTTGATTTTTATGAACAGAACAAACAGATGGTGGTGTTTGCATGGTCTGCTCAAGGTGGTGGTTTCTTCTCTCCCCGACTGAACTGGTTTGATGAGGACAGGAGTGAAGAAATACCTGATCATTTAATTTCCACCTATAAGACGGAAGCGAATATGAAGAAGGTTAAGATACTCCAGAAGATGAGCGACACATCCGATCAGACCGTTGGCGAGCTTGCGCTGTCCTGGTTATTGAACCACCGGGTATCTCCGGTTGCCTTGATCGGCCCGAAATCCGTCGAGCAGCTGAGGAGCAGCCTGCGCTCCCTGGAGTATAATTGGGAAGGCGAGGATTGGCATCGTCTGGATTTGTTGCATTCAGATAAAGATTTTGGGTGACATCAAGCTTACTTAAAGGATAAAGGTTTATCTAAATACGGATAATTACCCCTCCAAATACATCATAAATCTCTCACACAAGAAGGATCTAAGCATGGAAGACAACAAGGAAATCAAACAGGAATCGGCTCAAAGCCACGACTTTTCGACGATCGAGGGCCTGAAAGAAAAGCTTTCCATGAGCCGAAGAACGTTTCTCGCCAACAGCATGATGGCAGGAGCGGCTCTTACAATGCCACGCTTCAGCGTCGGGCAAATGTCCTCGGCCAGTGATGAGATCCAGATCGGTCTCATCGGGGCAGGCAGCCAGGGTCGCGTTCTTATGAATGCTGTTTTGAAGATCCCCAACGTGCGCTTTAAAGCTGTTTGTGATATCTGGGAGTATTCGCAACTCTATGCTTCCAAGGTCCTTGAAAAATTTGATCAACCGGTCAACGTCTATGCACGCTATCAAGAGATGCTCGAGAAAGAAAATCTCGATGCGGTCCTGATTGCGACTCCTGACTGGCTCCATGCACCAATGACCGTTGATTGCTTGAAGGCTGGTATGGATGTCTATTGTGAGAAAGAGATGTCCAACACGGTTGAGGGCGCACAAAGTATGGTCAAGGCAGCGCGCGAATCAGGGAAGCTTCTTCAGATCGGACACCAGCGCCGCTCAAACCCTCGCTATAAACATGCACTTAAGGTTATTACCAAAGATAATCTTCTTGGAAGAATCACCACGATCAACGGTCAGTGGAACAGACCTGTTCAGCCATCAATAGGATGGCCCGAGAAATATACAATGGAAGACAGCTACCTTCAACAGTTCGGCTACAAGAACATGGATCAGTTCAGAAACTGGCGATGGTACAAGAAGTATGCTGGCGGTCCCATCGTTGACCTTGGATCTCATCAGATCGAAGTCTTCAACTGGTTTCTCGGAGCTAATCCAACATCAGTTATGGCGAGTGGTGGTATAGACTACTACGAAGATGGGCGTGAGTGGTACGATAATGTCATGACAATCTATAAGTATGATACAGATAAAGGTCCAGCGCGCGCTTTCTACCAGGTTCTAAACACAACCTCCTATGGCGGTTTTCATGAAACCTTCATGGGCGACGAAGGCACCATGGTTATTTCGGAAGATAAATCGAAAGGCTATGTGTTCCGCGAAGCTCGTGCGAAACGTCGTGAATGGGAAGACCTTTCAGAGAAAGTTGATTCCATGGGTCGCGAAGCAATTGAACTCAAGATTGGCGAAACACGCCGTCAAACAGGTGAAGCATCTCCTGAAGTTCTTAAGGCTGAAGCAGATCTGGAGAAACCGGAGCATCAGCCGCACCTTGAGAACTTCTTCGCAGCGATGCGTAAAGAAGAGGAGCTTAACTGCGACGCAGAAGTGGCTTACGAAACTTGTGTAACGGTTCTCAAAGTAAATGAGGCCGTTAAATCCAAGTGCACCCTTGAGTTTGCTAAAGACGAGTTCCACGTTAAAGCCTGATCGACTATATCTTAAGAAGAGCCCTCCATGCGCCTGCCACCCTTTGACTGCCTTACTTCGCTGCTTGTGATTCTGACATCATGGACCTTTGTATCAGCAAGTGAGACCGGCGGGCGCCTGGAAACGGGTAGCCAAAGCACCTTTATACACGAAATTGGAATTTATGATTCAGAAGGTGCGATTATAGACCCCGCCTCTGATTCCCCTTCACCATTTTCCACCGAACAAACATGTGGGAAGTGCCACGACTATAAAGCTATCTCATCAGGATGGCATTTTAACAGTCGAATGGAGGAGGTTGATCATGGTCGCCCCGGTGAACCGTGGGTTATCACTGATGAAAAGTCGGCGACACAAATTCCCGTCTCTTACAGGAACTGGCCCGGTCTCTGGCAGCCAAAAGATATCGGGCTCTCCGATTGGGAATTCCTCCAGACATTTGGTCGTCATATGCCTGGTGGCACATTCAAAGACTCAGGTACACACGACCCTGAGGAATTCAAGGAGCTCTGGGAAGGAGCTGGTACCTACCAGATTGACTGCATGTCTTGCCATTCACTGGATCGGACACAAAATCAGACTCTCAGACATGATCAAATTGAAAAACACAATCTCCAGTATATATCCATCACTACGATGGGAATAGGATCTGTTGAAGGAGCTATCAAAGACGCCGACTCAGGAGGCGGGTTAGACGAGTCTGATCCTTTCGCAGCCTTTGATCCTGCGTTTGAAGAAACGGCAGCAGGACCTGCCGCGTTATCGATTACTTATGACATGAGCAAGTTTGATGAAAATGACCGAACTTTCTTTGATGTCTCGAGGAAAGGCAAAATTGATAACTGTTTTTTCTGCCACAGCAACAGAACAATGTCCAATGGCAGCGCCACTCCTGAGTGGCACAATGACCAGGACGTTCATATCTCAGCTGGTCTTTCCTGTACCGATTGCCACCGCAACGGGATCGATCATGATATTGCTCGGGGTTATCTATACAACAGTGAAGAGGTCTCCATTTCAGAACTTTCACTCTCCTGTCAGGGTTGCCATTATGGAGTAGAGGAAGAAGCTGTCCCTACCTCGAACGGAATGGCGGGCAGGCTAGGTTCTCCCCTGCCAGCACACGCCGGGATCCCACCTATACACTTTGATGAAATGTCGTGTACTTCATGCCACTCTGGCCCATATCCGAAGAATGATCTGAGCGTCGTCCAAACATCTTTGGGACATGCCCTGGGTCTTGCGAAGTTCGCTAATGAAAGGTCACAGCTTCCTTTTGTTCAATATCCAGTCTATGCGCGTGGCCACGACGGAAAGATCGCTCCCCATAAGATTCTCTGGCCAGCATTCTGGGCCAGAATAAATGACAACGGCGAATCACTCCCCATACTTCCCTCTGAGTTAGCTCCTCATCTGCCAGAAGAAGAACTCGACTTTCAGGATTTTATTAAAGCTGGGCTGAAAAACCTTTCAGAGAAAGATAAGGAGACTGGCTTTGCCTATATCGCAGGTGGAATGAAGTATACACTCGAAGGTGAAAGTCTGATTTCATCAGAAGATCCTACAGCGGAACCTTATCTCTGGGCTTTTGCTCATGATGTGCGACCAGCCAGTCAATCAATCGGCGCCAAGAGCTGCCAGGAGTGCCATTCACCGGACTCTCCCTTCCTGTTTGCCAGCTTCAGTTCTCTTTCGCCACGAAGCGATGCTCTGACAATAACGCGCAAGATGACGGACCTGATGAAGATAGACGAATCGGAACAACTTCGATTCGCTGGTACCTTTGCCTACAGACCAGTCTTTAAGGTCTTCCTAATCGCGATGATCACTTTGCTCTTTATTCTTTTCATTATGATTGCGGGACTGCTGGGGCACCGTCTATTTGAAGGAGGTCGTCGTTCGGTATGATTGGACTTCTTCTTTCCCTTCTTGCAGGTATACTGGCACTTGTTCTCTCGGTGCTCTTGTTTAAAAAAACGAACAGGGATTTGTTGAACACGCTCGGAATTTGCCTCGTTGGCTTCTGCGGCGCTTTGATGATGATCTCCGGATGGACAGGGTGGTCTGCAGAAGCGCTATATGGATCTAAGATGGGACATTGGGACATTATGCTGCATATCCCTTCAGGTTCTGCGCTCCTGGCTTCTGCATTTATTCTGACTCTTACTCTCCTTGTCTATAACCGGCGGTGCCAGAGTCAGGTAGAAAAGAACGGGCAACCGAGAGCTCTGAAGTCAACGGCTCTGATATCTCTAAGTCTGCTCCTACTCTTTCTTTCACTGGCCACTCTCAGCATTCTGCTTGCCATGTTTCCAATATTCGGAACTCAAGGTCAGAAGCTCCTGTTTGAATTGCATGCTTTATCTGCAATTGCATCCATCATCATGTTTTCCCTGCTGTGCATCGTATTGTTCAAGCAGGGGTTTAAGACGACCATGTCAAACACTCTCACTCAAAATAGTAATCTCACTGAAGGAGAAGTCTCGTGAAGAAGACTCTTATTACAACTGCATTCATTTTCTCTGCACTATCCATTTCTTCTGTATATGCGCAGGAAGAAACGGCTTCGGAAGCAAAAAACTACGAAAAGCCTGCTGCACCTGAAGGCCAGAAGGAACTTGAGCTTGAGCTGCCACAACCTCTCTTTGTAGGCACACCGCAGAACATCATGTCCGACAACCTTGAAGAAGCGAATATCCAAAGAGACCCGGTATATATTCCAGAGGAAGCAGAACTACTCTCAGTAGACACATGGGTAACATCCAGTGATTCTGCACCGATCATCGGCGAACTGGAAATGGTAACGGATGGAGACAAAGACGGCAATGAAGGAAGCTACGTTGAGCTTGGACCAGGGAAACAGTGGATCCAGATTGAGCTTGATGAACCAGCTGAAATCCATGCGATCGCTATCTGGCATTTCCATAGTCAGGCAAGAGCTTACCAGGACGTTGTGGTGCAGATTGCCTCAGACCCCGATATCCTGGAAAATGTATCCGTCCCATTCAATAATGATCATGATAACAGCCTTGGCCTCGGAATCGGCAAAGACAAGGAATGGATTGAAACTTATGAAGGACGCATGATCGACGTTGACGGAGTAAAGGGTCAGTATATTAGGCTCTACAGCGATGGAAGCACATCCAACCCAATGAACCACTATATTGAAGTTGAGATTTACGGTGTTCCAGCAACGGATGAATGACAGATAGATTAGACAGCAAAAGAGATTTTGAAAGGTGGGCCTCTGTGGGGGCCCTTCTTTTCATTTTAATCCCTCTCGCTGTCTGGTTACGCCTTCCAGGCCTTTCGCAGCGCCCCATGCATACAGATGAGGCTGTTCAGGGGTGGAAGACAGTCGCACTCATCGAAGAGAACTCATACAAGTATGACCCAACGGAGCATCATGGCCCCCTTCTTTACTATTATACAGCATCTCTCTTAAAACTATCTGGAGCGAGTGATTCAACACAGCCACAAAAAGAACACCTCAGGCTGGCAATTCTCATTCCCTCAATACTTCTTGTTTTTCTTCCTTATCTTATTCCACGTGTAACGGGATATGCAGCCCTCATTTCATCAACAATGTTGGCCGTATCACCCATGATTGTATTTTACTCGACTTACTATATCCAAGAAATTCTCTTTGTTCTCTTCAGCTGGCTTTTCGTAATCAGTCTATACCTGTTACTCCAGCCTTCAAGTTCAAGAAAGCAAATCTATGGAGGCCTTGTTTTCAGCTCTTTTATTCTGGGAGGAGTCATTTGTTTAAAGGAGACCTTTGTGTTACTCCTTCTATCAACAGTGTCTGTTGTTGCTTTACAACTCCTGCTTTTCAGCTCCCGTAGAAAACTTTATCAGAAGTTTATGCGACGCATAGGAATCGGTCTGCCAATCGTCTTCATGATCATTCCGTCCCTGCTCATGGTCTTTTTATTCTACAGTAGCTTTGGTAGCAATTTAGCCGGAATTTGGGATTTTATCACAAGCTGGACAACCTACCTTGAACGAGCGGGCGGGGCTGGAAGCGTAGCTGATCACACACAACCCTGGTGGTTCTATGTGCAAAGAACTTTGTATTTCAGTTCAGGCAATGGAATCAGCTGGTCTGAGTGGCCGGTCTATGTAATTCTGGCCAGTGGAAGTGTGTGGCTTATTCTCTCAAAACGAAAAGATCATAGAACGCTCTTTAACTCCCTGGGAATTCTAGGCATATCCAGTTTACTGTTTCTTCTATACAGCTTGATCCCCTACAAAACTCCCTGGCTGACCTTAAATTTTCATGTGGGCTTTATTCTCTCGATTGCTGGACTACTTTCTGTGAGCAGGATCTCGATTACTGCAAAGGGCGTCGTTACTCTCGCAGCTTGCGGAGCTCTGATCATCTTTCTTGTTCCATTAGCTCAACGCACAAACGCGACATACTTCTCTACGGACCAGCGAAATCCCTGGGTCTATGCACACAGTGTTCCAGCAGTTGAGAAACTTTCGGATCGTATTCATTCCCTCTCAGCTTTTCAGAAACAGGTTTCCAACAACAATCAGGAACTGACTGTTATTGTCATTGCAGCTGATTACTGGCCACTCCCCTGGTACTTGCGAGACATTGAACAAACGGGCTACTGGAATACGATGCTGGAAGATCTTCCTGTGTCGGAAATCATCGTCGCCTCTGCAGAGTATGAAGGCGACATCGAAGAACAACAGGGAAGAGAATACATCTCCTCTTTCTACGGTATTTTGCCTGAGAGACCAGTCCTCCTCATGGTGGAGAAGAAGCTTTGGCAATCCTGGCTGGACTCGCAATCCAGAGAAATGAAGAAGTGATCGATGAGTGTGAATGCTCAAAATAGAGGCGAGGGATGGTATAGATATAGCCATCAGGCCATGGCCACAGAATTCACAATTCTTATATCGCATGCCTCAAAGGACCACGCCAGACAAGCTGCAAGAGCAGCGTTTGAACTTCTGGATAAACTTGAATCCGAGATGAGTCGTTATCGATATGCAAGTGATATACGGCGACTCGAAAAAGCTCCAGAAGGTACATGGGTCACGGTAGGGCTTGATACTTGCCTGTGCGTGATGAAGGGTGTACTGGCCGGTGAAATCACTTCTGACATTTTCAATATATGCGTTGGACCGCTCGTAGATTTCTGGAAAGAGACGGATCAACCTCTCAACGATCAACAGGCGATTCAGCTCCAGCAAGTTCGATTGCTCTGTCAGACCACGAACCTTTTAATAGATCCTGACCGGTCTCGACTATTGAAAAAAGTGGAGGGAGTAAAGATTGACCTGGGAGGTATTGGAAAAGGCCATGCGCTTGATCGCCTGGTAACATTCCTGAAAGAGGATTGGGGAATCGCGGATGGGATTCTTGATAGTGGCGACAGCTCTGTGCTTGTTTGGAACGACAACACAACAGTTCAAGCAGATCCCTGGTCTTTCTCCATGATTAACCCTCATGACGAGAGCAAGTTACTTGGCCGAATTCAACTCAGGCAAGGATCCGTTAGCGGGTCTGGTACTTATAGAAAAGGGCAGCATATCATTGATCCAGAGACCGGCAAACCAGTCAGTCCAAAGTTCGCCTGCTGGGCATACGCACCTGAAGCTTCGTGGAGCGATGTTCTCTCGACGGCCGCGATGCTCTGTGATTCAACAGTTCTCGCGTCTGCTGTGCACGAATTGCCTGATACCGGAGTGTTGAGAATTCCTCTCGAGGAGATCGGAGAAGTGATGGACACAGACAAGATCGAAATCATCGGAAATTTCCCTGAGTTCAAGACCACCTGAATCTCAAATGATTCCCCTTTATAGCACCTTTCTTCAAATGCACCCAATTCGATTTGACGGACAATGCCCGTATACTTACTAGATAAATCAAGGTCTTTCAGGCATCATACTGGAGCACATCTGAGAGTCTTCTCCCAATTCTTCAGAATAAGAGCTCAGCTCCAAAGACCTCAATTGATCATATAATTTATTGTAACGGTAGAATAACAAATGAATGTAAAACTGAAAGAGAAGCCGCATATACGTTTTAATGCTTTGTCCGGTGAATGGATTTTAGTCAGCCCCCACAGACTTAAGCGTCCATGGCAAGGAAAGCAGGAAGAAGTTCAGCCTGATACACGTCCTCAGTATGATCCCAAGTGTTATCTTTGTCCCGGCAATGAACGTTCCGGTGGCGAGCAAAACCCTAAGTACGAAGAGACCTTCTGCTTTACTAATGACTTCGCCGCTCTTCTTCCCGAAGGAGATTCGGAAGAGATTGAGGAACACGAGCTTCTAAAAGCTCAGACTCTCAGTGGCATCTGCCGAGTCATCTGTTTCTCACCGCGTCACGACTTAACAATTCCTCGTCTATCGCGAGAAGAAATTGGAAGAGTGATTCAAACCTGGCAGAGTGAATTCAAAGAACTCTCTGCGCGGGATGATATCAGCTATGTGACGATCTTCGAAAACAAAGGGGCGATCATGGGCTGTAGTAATCCACATCCCCACGGTCAGATCTGGGCGACACAGATTGTTCCAATGGAGCCGATGAAAGAAGATGTCCAGCTTCGTAACCATTTCGAGAAGCACGGAAATACCCTTCTGGAAGATTATATAGCTGTTGAGAAAGAAAAGAACGAGCGTATAGTTGTTGAGAATGAGACCTGGATTGCCCTCGTTCCTTACTGGGCCAAATGGCCGTATGAGACGATTGTCATTCCTAAGAGCCCGAAGAAAAATGTACTGGAACTCTCAGAACAGGAAGAAACCGATCTGGCAGATATTCTGAAAGTCCTGACAACAAAGTACGACAATCTATTTACCTGCTCCTTCCCTTACACGATGGGATTCCATCAGGCACCGTGTGATGGGGAAGAATATCCTCACTGGCATATGCACCTTCATTTCTATCCACCACTTCTAAGATCTGCAACAGTACAGAAATTCATGGTTGGCTTTGAAATGCTGGCCTGCCCTCAGCGTGATATCACAGCAGAGATGGCTGCTGACACCATCAAGAATCTATCTGATACCCATTACCTGGAGAAATAAGAGCGTGCAAGATATCGTATTAAATGCCTATAGAGATAAATATGCGATCGACCCATCATTCGTTTCAAGAGGGCCGGGACGCGTAAATCTTATCGGAGAGCACACTGACTATAACGATGGGTTTGTGTTTCCGATGGCGATAGAGAGGGCTTCATGGATTGCCTTCACGCCTCGAGAAGACTCTATCGTTGAAATCACATCTCTCCTTCACAAGCAAACCATTTCGATCGATCTTGAAAATCTGGAAAAAGAAAATGGTTGGGGCGAGTATATAAAGGGAGTCGCCTTTGCTCTGAAGCAACGTGGCTACGCGCTCAAAGGTTTTAATGGAATTGTGACAGGAAATGTGCCTCTCGGATCTGGCCTTTCTTCATCGGCCGCTTTTGAATTGGCTCTCGCTCATGTCTTTGCGGTTTCCTCCAATCTTTCTATAGACGGTAAAGAGATGGCACTTATTGGGCAGGAAGCGGAGAACAACTGGGTAGGAGTGAGTTGTGGCATCATGGACCAACTCGTCTCTTCGCTTGGTGAAGAAGGTAAGGCGATCCTCCTTGATTGTCGTTCTTTAGAATGTAAATCTGCTCCCCTGCCAGACAATGTCAGAGTCGTCATCCTTGATACGATGACCCGTCGCGAGCTTCATAACTCTGCCTATAACGAAAGACGTTCAGAATGTGAAGAAGGGGCAAAGACTCTTGGCTATAAGGCACTCCGTGACGTTCCCGAGTCAGAGATTTCAACATTGGAAGAAAAGCTATCAGGCAATGTTCTCAAGCGAGCTCGCCACGTCATTACAGAATGCTATCGAACTTTGAAAGCTGCAGAGGTTTTGAATCAAGGTGATGCGAAAGCCTTTGGCGAACTCATGGACGAAAGCCATGAAAGCCTTCGTGATGATTTCGAGGTTTCATCTGAGGCTCTGAATACCATTGTTGAGATTGCGCGAAGTCAGACCGGTTGTCTTGGAGCACGAATGACCGGTGCTGGCTTTGGTGGATGCGCGGTTGCTCTTGTCGAGGCAAAGAATGTAGATACATTCATCGAAGGCGTTAAGTCGTATTATAAATCAAAGACTGATCTGGATGCAGACATCTTCAGTTCGACTCCTGCGGCTGGTGCAGGCATCATCTGGACGAAAGGCTAAGCTTCTTTCGCTTCCTGCCTTGTGTTAATCGGCGCTTTCTTTGTCGTCTCAAACTCGTATATATTGTGAGCACGATTAGAGAAATCTCGCATCATCTGCTGCCAGCATGCATATGACCAGGCGATAAGAATGACCTGGGGAGCGAGAAAGACGAAAACGCTTCCCTCGTCCGATGCAGATTGTATCAAAGAGTAGAATCCCAGGCCGATCGCCAGCAGTTCCATTCCAAGGAGTTCGAGAAAGACCCGAAGTTCGCCCATACCGACCGATTTGTAGGTCATCGAACTCTTCATTTGTGGGCCAGCGAGGAAGACTGTTATAAGAACCCACACAATCGGTAATATGAACAATGAACCAAATGCACCTCCGTATGAATTTATAAATAAAGGGTTAAGCCCGGTCTGGAGAGAAAACGACCAATCAATATTAGGATGAAAGATTAGAAAGATAGCTTGCAGGGAAACTACGATAATCATTGTACATACTAAAGGTGCTAATCCCTTTTTCAGAATCGAAATCAGGATTTCTGGAGAACGCAGCGGCGTAAGCAGCAACTCTGATAAGATGCCCGTAGTCAGCAGCTTTCTCAATCCCCGGCCGTAGTCTATCCCAACTAGAACAATTGATATCCACCCTGTAAGTAATGGTAAGCCATACAATACAAGAAGCATACGCATCTGATTCGACATATTCACCATCCATAGCGTTGCTGATGAAAGTACGATCACCAAGGGCATAATGGCGAACCAGTATGATGAGCGAGGAACAACCTTTTTCAGATGAAGAAGGAAATCCCGATCTAGGTTAGAAGATCGATTGATTCCTCGAAGCACTTCATCCCGAATTCCACACGCTGCTAGTCCTTGTTTCCAGTGTGACTCGATCGTCAGCCCCCAGCAAACCATGGCGCAGACTTTAATGAGAACGCCAAAAGCATCAACTCTGGCCCAGTTCTCAAAACTAGCTTCGTGCTGAATCAATCTCAAGGCAACTTCGAGAACAAGAAAGGAAACAAGAAATCTCGTTTGGGAAACACATGCCAGTCTTGCAAGATTTCCAATACCAACATTGAGAACAATCGATCCAAGAGCAACAGCCAACGATGAATAGACAAAGTAGTCCCCGGGATTGTTTTGATACGATTCCCAGAACGAAAGTGCTCCGAGGACAAAAAGCGGGATGGCTTCTTTTCTCAAAAGTGTGAAAGTTCTCATCATCGCTTCTGTTAGAACTCGAGGACCATCTTCATCATGTTCAGGAACCTGTTCGTTCATGACACGGATGAAGAGTATGAATCCATAGATTGAGATGGGGAAAAAGAACCAGTCCACTGAACGGAGATTCACTCCCGGTAAAAGCAGAACCAAGACCGCATAGACAATGAGTGCGAAAAAGGCTCCTCTTTGAAAAATGAAATCGAGGCTTCTACTCTTCATCATCCACCTCATCTTCGGCTGGTGATACTTCTTCTGGATACCATAAGAGCGGAGAGCCGTCGTATAGGTTAATTCTAAAGGGGGTTTGAGGGCCTTTTCTCATGATCTCAAATCCACGGCCACTTGGATTGGAGATCGCAGTTAAAAGGTCTGTCATGACGGTCGCTGTCATTGGATGAATCGTTGATTTTCCGAAACTCCGAGTAAACTCAAGAAGCTCTTCACTATCCTTGGGAGGACGTCGATTATGTTGCAGAAAGTAGACAAATCGAAGCGTATCTCTTTGTAAGAGATAATCGGGATAGGTCGCATTCCAATGAGCTTCATAATTGTCATTTTCTCGGTCACTCTCAAGGAGAACAATCCAATTGGGTCGCTGGGGACCTTTCATATAAAGTGAAGGAGGATTCTCAAATTTAGAAAGGTCTGGCAAAGATCTGTAAAACGCTTCGATCTGTTCTAAAGGTTGGGATTCGTTCTTCAGTTGAACGATATAATAGCTGAGAAGACTATTACTCGTGGAGATGATTCCATAGTTTGGAATGGCCTCATCTCCTGAAAACAGTTGGGCTAATCTATAATCAAACTCGAATGCTTCTGATATATACTTCGCAGCGCCAACGAAATCATTTTTTGCAATCAAATGAGTAGCCTTTACTTGAAAAGGATTCGTAAGGCGGCTCTTAAACAACCATTCAGTTGGATATCTTTCATCTGTATATTTCCTGAGACTGTAAATTCTCGTGTTTTCAGGAAGTCCGGAGAATAGCTGTCTGTTTTTTTCGATTTCGCCATCGAGTACCTCGATAACTTCGTCAGAAATCTCATCTATGAAAACCTGCCCTGCACCGTTCCATCTCAATGTATTTACATTGTCAGACCTGTTTCTTTGGGCTGAAGAATAGGCGACATTAACCAATGCCTGTATTGCCGCTTCTGCCTCTTGTGAATTTGCCTTTCTCACTTCAGTTTTGCCTCTTGAGTATCCATCAGACTTTAGGCTGTAACACGCAAAAATGATTGCATTAAGGTTGAGGGAAATGAAAGAAAAGAGAATAAATACTAGAACAATCAGACGGGATACGTTGGTTGACTCAGGGAAGATCCTTTGTTTCAGAGCATAGAAAGAAACAAGAATTAGACTGACAATGACAGGAATACAATAAAAGGGCTGAAGTGGTGTTGGGCTCAAGCCTGGTGATTGTGCAGTTCCCCAGTACCTTCGAGAATCGATATTGGGAATATCTCCTGGAATCAGAAATGAATTTGCCACTTGGGGAAGAGCTATAAGTGGAAGAAGCAGAAAAATGAGAATAAGTACCACACCCCAAATCCGCAAATTTCGCAGGGTTAGAAGAAATCCACCAAGCAAAACGCCTACAGGCAATGCAACAATAGAGCTATAGAGCTGTATATCGCGGAATTCGTTTAGGATAGAATTGTGGCTGATCCGTCCCGTATGCCCAAGCATTTCTCCACTGTAAACAGGAACAGAAAAAACCAACACAAAGCGCTCAATGGTTCCGAATATACCGAACAACGCGACCAGAAAGTACTCTCCGAAAAGAGTTTGCCTGATCGTCCAATTCGATAACAAAATGAAACACCCGGCAAGCAACCACATAACACGGACGAATCCGAAACTCTTGAATTCATCCCGCGAGTTAAGAAGTGCTCCCAGGTGAAGAAGCATAACGGCAAGGGGAAGCTCCAGCAACATGAGCGAATGCCTGAAGATCCACGAGTAGATAGCTATGCACAGAATGAGAAGAGGGATATGTTTTGGGTACTCGACTCCCCCCTTGGGAAGGCACACGGAAAGTAGCCAAAAGGAAAGAAGGGAAAAAGCCAGAGTCAATTGACTGCCTTCGAAAAGCAAATTCAAAGTAAATATAGTGAGAAAGGGGAAGATAAGTACAAATGGCCAAAAAACGGAGTTTAAGAAAGCCCCTCTTAATCGACCGTGTATCGTGATTGCCAGAAACGGCAAAAGGATAAGCAGCTGGGAAACTCGAATTATAGACCCAATGCCTTGAAGGGTTTCTTGACTGTTAGTAGAAGGTTGAAAGATGGATAGCCAGAGGCATGCGCTGACAGCAATCGTCGCATGCGAGATCAACCAGACCTTTTGAGTTTGCGTATACTCAAGTTCACCCTGTTCCTCCAGAAGAGGTTTCAATATCTGCCTCCGTTATCGATCAACTGCCCAGACTCACCCTTTTTTCGTTGCTGACTTCTTCATCATTTTCTTGAGAGCTTTATTCTCGCGATCCAGCTTTTCAAGCCGCCGAAGTGTAATTTCCAGCACGCGCCTCACGACTCGAAACTTTCTGATGAGGTACTCAAAGCAGATGAGTGTGATAATCAGGAAGCCTCCCCCCCACAAAAGCCAGATGTAATAGATATGGTCTTCCTCCTGAGGAAGGGCGAAGACCATCGTCAGGGCTAAACCAAGACCGAATGTAAAGAGCGTTGCCAGTAACGTCAGATCATAGAATCGAGGAACGAGAGTTTCCTTCAGCTTACTCTCTTCCCTGATTTCGCTCAAGCGTATTGAAAGATCAATTTCCTTGGCAATCTTATCGGGATCTTTATCTACGGGCGTCATTGGTGTCTATACTAGGCTCCTACTTTAAATTTCTCTGCGAGCTTACCCAGAACTTCAACTCCCTGCTGGAGCTTTTCCATATTCGTCGCAAAGCTGATGCGGAAGTGTGTCTTCTTTTCACTGAAAACACTTCCGGGAACAATGATCAGATTTTCCTTCACCGCTTCTTCGATAAACTTGTTCCCATCTCCGTTTGGCGCTTCGGGGAAAATATAAAAGGCACCGCCGGGTTTCTGGACATTATATCCTGCATCAACAAGTCCCTGGTAGATCAAGTCACGACGTTTCGTGAACTCTTCCCGGTGAGGAGTCGTGTCATACTCAAGGGCTGTCAGTGCTGCTTCCTGAGCCATTGAAGGGCTACAGACGAATGTATATTGCTGGAATTCCGTACATGCTTGAACAACATCTGAAGGCCCAGCCACCCACCCGACACGCCAGCCGGTCATGGCAACAGACTTTGAAAAACCATTAATAACGATAGTTTTGTCGTAGAACTCGGCTGGAGAAGAAAGCTTTCCTTCGAAGCAGAAGTCCTCGTAGATTTCGTCAGAGATGAGCCAGAGATCATGCTTCTTTGCAAACTCTGCCAGCATCTTGCATTCTTCAGGAGTATAGACAATCCCTGTTGGATTTGATGGGGAGTTCACAACAAGAACACGGGTCTTATCGGTCAGACAGGCATTCAGGCGCTCTTCCGTCAATCGAAAGTCTGGGTAGGTGTCGACAAAGACAGGTTTGGCTCCAACCATGTTGACCAAGTGCTTATACATCACGAAATAAGGGTCCGCGGCGAGCACCTCTTCACCGGGATCAAGCAGAACATTGAAGAGTAGTACAAGCGCACCAGAAGTCCCTGAGGAGATCATCACATCTTCCACGTTAATACCGCGATCGTGGTAGCGTTTCTTTACGGCTTCACGGAGCGGCGGAATACCAGCGGAGAGAGTGTAACGGTTCTTGCCTCCCTGGATAGCCGTGATCGCTCCACCTTTCACAACTTCCGGAACATCATAGTCAGGAAGACCAATGCTTAGGTTGATGGGATCTTTCAGTTTTGCAGCGAGATCAAAAGCTTTTCTAATGCCTGAGGAATCAATGAGATAACGACGGTCTGCGAGCTTCATAGGAACCTTTCCAGAGGGACGATTTTTGTAGAGAAAAGCTTATTAAGATAGGGACAGGCAAGGGAGAATCTCTCTCAGGCTCCTGAGAAAATGTGATTGGTGCGCTAATAGAGAGACATGGGGACGCATCGTAGGCTCACCCGTGTTCAAATCATCCTCGCAGCATGCTGAGACCAGTGTCAGTCGATGGCGATGGTCTGAGCATCGAGCGAGCATGGTCCGAGCATGGTCTGAGGTCCGGTTTTGAGGCAGAATCAGGAACCATGGACTTCTCCCCCACCAGATCTTCCCTAACATCAATAAAATCATTGCTTGAGAACCACGATCTATGAATGATCCACGACACAAGTCGCACTATTTCATTTTTTCAGGAGTTCTCTCATATGGAAAACGTGAACAATAAGCGCCGGGGGTTTCTCGGCCTCTTCACAAAGAAAGGCTTCAGCTATGTGCTGGCCGGATCAGTTCTTTTCTCTTCGATGGTTGGCTGCTACGGGCGCTTCCCGATCACCAACGCGATTTATGACTGGAATGGAGACGTGACAGACAATCACATTATTAATTCCGTGATCATGGTCGTTCTCGCAATCATTCCTGTTTATGGTCTGGCAATCTTTGTCGATGCACTGATCATCAATTCCATCGAATTCTGGTCAGGAGATGATGTTGAGCTGTCACAGACGCATATCCAGGAAGATGGCACTGTCGTTACATTCGCTCCCGGGGAAAACCCAGGCGAAGCGATCCTGACGATGGAAAAGAATGGTTCCACGCTCCTGAAGCGTTATTACTATCGCCTCGACAACGGCAACACAGAGATCTATACGGAAGAGATGGAACTGGTTTCCGTCGTTGTACCTAACAACTCTGGTACATTCTCGTTCTACGATGCGGAAGAGAACTTCATCACAGAGCTCAGCAAAGAAGAGCTTATGAGTGCTTCTTCACAGCCTGTTCTCTAATTTAAAGACAGTGTTTGCCCGAGTCGATTCACCTCGGGCAAACATCTTTTTTCTTTCTTATATATCGAAGTGCAGGATTTTCTCAGCTGTCTCATAGCTGAGTTCTACGAAGTCCTCATTCTCGCCATCACGCTGACGATCACTCGGATTAATATTACAGTACTGAGCTTCATGCTCCAGATGTCTCCAACGTCCGGACCGTTCGGGCTCGCCGGGCAAGACAGGTGTCGTGCATCGGTTACAGGAAACGGTTGGAAAGCCCTGTTCATGAAGCGGGTTTGTAATGACCTCATGTTTTGCAATATATTCATCCAGTTCATCATGAGAGATATTAAGCATCGGATGAATACGCAGCAGGTTCAACTCTGTATCGAGGACGATTGGATCAACGTCACTCCTGCGTCCGCCTGAGCTACGCCTGAGGCTGCTCAGCATTGCTTCGTATTTACCCTTCATTTGTTGCAGGGGAACCTTCTTTCGCAGATGGCAGCAGCGTTCCTGCCCTGTCTTCGAGAGGTATAGTACGCCTAGCTCTTTCGTTTGCTCTGCCATCGTTTGCTCTGGATGAAGAGAAATGATATTCAAGTCATATTCCTTTTTCATCCGCTCAATGGTCTCGAGGGTCTCAGGGAAGTTGACTCCCGTGTCTACGAAGACAACATCAATTCTCTTGTTTAAACCAAGACGATAGACAGCATGGCAAAGCGCACAACCAGACATCTGAAAGGCTGACAGAACAGCAATTTTGCCTTCTTCGATGGTATCTGCGGCCCACTGGATAATTTCATCCATGGTGAGCTTGTCCAGTTTATTATTCAGCTTTTCAAGATTTACAGCAGTTAGTCTGGATTTCATGTTTTCCTCAATATATCTATACTGGTAGACTTTTCATGTTCAATGATCTGATCTGTGATTTTCTTCACTGCCCATTCGGAAAAAACTGGGTCAGGCAGGATAGCTGTTTCTTTATAGACGATGTCAAGTTCTGGGAACTCACGAATAACACCAGGTATAAGCGAGGTCTGATAACTTGCCATCGAAAGAAAGAAGGGAAGGATGATAACTCGTTTCACTCCCCTTGTTTGCAGACTGGAAAGACGACATCGAAGAGGTTCTCCGTAATCTTCCAGAAAGTGCCCACAAGGAACGAAAACAGGGTTATCATGTGTATTTGAAAGGGCTGTCTCTTGCCAGATTTCGCTGATCAAGGCACACCACTCTTCATCTCCTGATGATGAACCGTACCCACAAACAACTAATTGATCGCTGGGAGTCATAGAGAGGTTCTTGAGTCGACGTTCCGTATTGCCGGCAAGAACTCGGGGCCATTCAGGCGTCTCAACCAGGTCCCAATTCTCATCGCTCAACCCTTCGATAGTTTCAAGCACCTCGGGAATGTCCTCGGCGACATGACCACCTCGTGCCAGAAAGAAGGGAATAATGCTGAACTTAACCTTCGGATTGTCTTGAATGAGATGCGTAACCCTTTCATTCAACGAAGGCTTCGACTTTTCCAGAAAGCAGAGTCCTTTGTAGACTTCAGAAGACTCGCTTTCTGAAGAGGACACCAGATGTTCTTCTACCTGAGTCGCGAATTCCTGCATCCGGGCATTCCACTCTGCAGATCGAGACCCATGAGCAACCAGGAGGATACGGTGCGGGTTGGACTGTAGGGTGGTTTCGTCTTCCATCTTTTCGCTCTCACTAATTGGCGTGATGTAAATCCCTTGCTGGTTTGAGCGTGTATCTCAAGGTCTGAGCCGAGGCGAACAGAATTCGCGAGTGCCCTGTAGATTTAGATCTAACACGAACTTTTTTCGAACGATTTTGTATTCTCTCCGAAAATGCTTTATAGAGTCCTTAATCCTTTTGAACTTTTCCGGCTAGGTCTATACACGTGGAAGAACACTGCCCTGATAGGGTTCTGTAATCAGAGGAGAATTTGATGAGCCTGAGGTGGAATGAACCTTCTCTGAATATTCCTTTCGAAACCCCAAACCCCCTCAAAACATTGAACTTCAGTCCGATGGGCCTTTTGGGGAAAAGTCCTTCTCCACTCAATGAAGTGTCGATTCGACAGTCTGAATTTCGCTCTGGGTTCCTCATTTCTGAAGAGGGGTTTTCCACTAATCCTGTTCGCTTCTTCTCTGGTGGCTTTCAGGCGAATCGGCAGAATAAAGCGCTTATCCTCATTAAATCGGTAGAGATTGTGCATTTTCAACATTGACTTCTCCCCTTGTTCCCACCTACACCTCCCAGCCGATGATCATGAGCAAATGATCTGAAGTCTCCTGAAATCTGAGTAAAGCACCTTTGAATAAAGTCAGCTGGCTGCCAGAAGCCCTTGAAATCCGATCAATGAAATACCTCCCGGCCATGGAAAATGGCGAGGTGTGGCTGGTTGGTGCAGGGCCAGGTCATATCGGCCTCATGACCCTTCTTGGCCATCATGTCCTCAATCAGGCAGATGTTGTCATCCATGATCGCCTTGGTTGCCAGGAGATCCTACCATATATTCATCCTGACACAGAGCTCATCGATGTAGGAAAAACATCGGGTAAAAAGTATACCTCGCAGGAAAATATTATCAGCCTGCTCGCGGAAAAGGCACGGGAAGGGAAGAAGGTTGTCCGCTTGAAAGGCGGCGACCCCTTTGTATTTGGACGAGGCATGGAAGAGGTCGTTGCACTCACGGCTTCGAACATTCCGGTGAGAGTGATCCCCGGGATCACCTCGGGAGTATCAGCCCCCCTGGCTGGAGGAATTCCGGTAACTCACAGAGAGACCAGTCGTTCCTTTTCCATCTCAACAGCTCGTGACAAAGACGGCAGGATTCCTCCTCACGGGAAGATAGACACTGAGATTTATCTCATGGCTTTGCACCGTCTTCAGGACCTGACAGAGGAGTTGGTGAATTCTGGATTGTCGCCGGAATTACCGGCTTCTGTGATTTCACATGCATCTACATATAGACAGCGTGTTGTTGAATCAACTTTATCTGGGATCGCATCAAAGTGTCGGTCAGAGAAGATCGAATCCCCGGCGGTTTTTGTTATTGGTGAAACTAATCGTGAGCGGCGCCAGGACCTTTTTCTTGGCTCACCTGTGGTTGTCGTCCCTTCGTATAGAATACCCACCCGTTTAAGAGAAGCGTTTCCAAAAGCGGAAGTTGTGTGGCGTCCCTTATGGCACCACAAAGAATATATTGCTGAAAACAGATTTGAGGATTCGCTGAAGTCAGATGGTCTACTGTTCACGAACCCTTCCTCTGTTGAGTTCTGGCTGGCGGGGATGAGTCGGCGAGGCATCGACCTGCGCTCTATCAAAGGGGATATCATTGCTGTCGGAGAAGAAACCATCGCTTTATTGTCAGCTTCACATCTGATTCCTGATGTTAGTTTTGCTGAGCAGGCGCGTTCCGATGTGCTGAAAGAACTCTCCACCCTGTATAATGGCAGGAGTGTGACGTTTGTCGGCGCTGAGGGGACTTCCAGTTCGCTCAGGCGTTCGCTGATAGTAGAGACAGATATAGAATTATTGGACCTTACAGTATATCGTCGGCAGGCTGTGAAGCCAATCGATACAGACTGGAATTCAGTTGATTACCTTTGTATAAACAGCCCTCAAACTTTGGAGCGCTCTCTGGAGTTCTGGGGAATTGATCAGTTGAAAGACAAACCGGTGCTTTGCATTGGGCAAAAGCTTTATGAGCTGATTAAGAGGAAGGGTTTTTCATCGGTGAGGGAATTAGGGACAGGAATTCAGGGCGATTCTGCACCTGAGGTTGACACCTCAGCGGAGGATTGCCTAGGAGCATGACGCTCCTTTCGGAAGTAGTTAATTATCGGCATTTATGGCCGTGATTATAAGCAAATAAATAGTATCTGGAGAACAGAAAATGACGTTACCCGTAGCGCCCCACGGCGGGCTTGGCAAACTAACCGAACGCCTTGTCAGCGCAGATGATGCAGCAACCCTTAAGAGAGAAAACGCGAATGCGCCTCGCATCGTTGTTACAGACGCTGACCTCTCAACAGTCCGTCGCCTTGGTGATGGTGCTCTTACACCACTTGAAGGACCCATGACAGAAGAAGTCTTCAACAAGGTTCTTGATGAAGCAAAGATTTCTGTAAATGGGAAGGACTATGCCTGGGGTATCCCACTGAGTCTTCCTGTTACTCATGAAGAAGCACAAACACTTGAAGCAGGCAAAAATGCTGTTCTTGTTGATGAATCTGGCGAGCCCATCGCTGTTCTCGAGGTTGAGGACATCTTCTTCTGGGATAAGTCACGCTATAACAAGGGTGTTTATGGAACAGAAAGAATGGATCATCCAGGAGCTCGTATAGCTCTCAACGATCCTCGCTTTACACTTGTTGGTGGTAAGATTCACGTCTTCCCATTTTCTTATGGCGACGACATCGTTGGCCAGTTTGTTTTCTCACCAAAAGAAACTCGTGAGAAACTTGCCAAGAGTGGCTGGGAAGCAGCAGTTGCATTCCAGACTCGTAACCCCCTTCACCGCGCGCACGAATATGCGATGGTTTATGGCTGCGAAGTTCTGACAAAACAAGGCCTGAAAGCCGGCGTTGTTCTTAACCCACTCGTTGGTGAAACAAAGGGTGATGACGTTCCTGCATCGATCCGCATGGAATCCTATAAGAACCTTAAGGACCACAAGCTGATCGGTAAGGGCGACTCCGACGAAGAGGTTTGGAAAAAAGCTGGATACGACATCACAGACGTTTTCGATCTCTATGCTCTTGATATCAAAATGTTCTACGGCGGACCTCGTGAAGCTGTCATGCACGCAGTTTACCGTCAGAACTATGGCTTCAGCCACATCATTATTGGTCGTAAGCACGCAGACGCTCCTTATGACAACGGCGAGAACATCTGGGGTGATTTCGACGCTCAAGAAATCTTCACAAAGCTTAACGGCGAGCTTGAAATCAAGCCTGTCAATGTTGGCTTCGCTGCATACTACGAAGAACTTGGCCGCGTTGGTCTTATAGAAGTCTATAAAGAAAAAGGCTGGAAGCCTGTGACTGTTGCCGGTCGTATCCTTCGCGAGCAGCTTAGCAGTGGTGACAAGCCTGACCCACGTATCATCCGCGAAGAAACAAGTGAAATCCTCATTGAAGCATACAAGAAAAAGGGAAGTTCTTCCGGCCCTCAGGCAGCAGAAAACCTGATCTGGCATCACCATTCTGTCAGCAACGACATGCGCGTTTCACTGAACGGCCATAAAGGTGCAACACTCTGGTTCACGGGTCTCAGTGGTTCAGGAAAGTCAACACTGGCGAATGAAGTTGCTGCGGCTCTTCATGAAAAAGGCATTCGTACATACGTACTCGATGGGGACAATATCCGCCAGGGACTAAACAAAGGCCTTGGTTTCTCTGCAGAAGATCGTAAGGAAAACATCCGTCGTATTGGCGAAGTTGCGAAACTCTTTACAGATTCCGCAGTTGTAAACCTGACAGCATTCATCAGCCCATACAAAGAAGACCGTGATCTTGCTCGTGAAATTCAGCCTGACTCGTTCATCGAGATCTACACGGAAGCTGACCTTTCTGTTTGCGAAGAGCGTGATCCTAAGGGTCTTTACAAGAAAGCACGTGCGGGTGAAATCAAGGGATTCACTGGAATCGATGCTCCTTACGAAGAGCCTGACAGCCCTGAGGTAAAGGTAAACACAGGCACGATGTCTCTCAAAGAGTGTGTTGTGAAAGTGATCAGTTACCTCGAAGAAAATGGTATTGTAAGTCTACAGGACTAATGTAGATTACCTGCCGCAAACCTTATGGAGTTCTTAAATGGCAGAAGATAGTAAATATACGGATCCTGACCTCCAGATCAAGGAGGTCGGGATCCAATCCCCTTTAGAGAAGCGCTCGGCCGTTGATAAGTTGAAAGTGGCCAGTAATGGCCTGCGTGGCAATGTACTCAACGAAGTCCTGGACGAAGAAAACCCGGCTGTTTCAGGTGATTCATATCAGCTCATGAAGCACTTTGGTATGTACCAGCAGGATGATCGAGATGTCAGGAAAGAGCGAAGAAAGCAGGGGCTGGACAAGGATTATTCGTTCATGTTGAGAACGAAGATCCCGGGAGGCCTCTTATCAGCCGAACAATATCTCATACTGGATGAATGCGCTGACCAGTTTGCGAACGGCAGCGTTCGCCTCACGACACGTCAGACGATTCAGTTTCATGGTGTCGGAAAGCAAAAGCTTCAGGGCTTGAGTCGTGCGCTCAATGAAAAGCTTCTAACTACTTACGGAGCATGTGGTGATGTTGTCCGCAACACCATGTATTCACCGATTATAGACATCACGAAAGACCCCAAGTTTTCGGGTTGTGAAGTCTTTATCGAGTTGGGACGTCAGATCTCCGATCGAACGCTCCCCCGCACAAACGCCTTCTATGATATCTTTATTGATGGCGAAAAGAGTAACGAAGACGTTCCGCGCTTTGAACTCAGATCGCCGAAAGAAGACATTTACGGGGAATCTTACATGCCTCGTAAATTCAAGATTGGGATCTCTATCCCTGAAGACAACAGTTCTGATCTCTTTACTCAGGACCTGGGTATCGTCGCCATTCGTGAGAACGGTAAGATCAAAGGCTACAATATATATGTTGGTGGTGGCCTCGGTCACAGCCATAGTAATAAGAAGACATATGCTCGAGCCAGTGAAGCTGTCGCCTATGTAAGTCCAGATGACATCCTTGCTACCGTCGATGCTGTCATCACGATTCAGCGTGATTACGGCAACAGACTCGACCGCAAGCAGGCTCGACTGAAGTACCTTTTGGATGCAGTTGGTCCAAAATGGTTCTTTGAAGAAATGCAGCGTCGCGTTGGCGAGGGTAAAGTTCATGCTCCAGTTGAAATCCCTGAAAGTGCATGGGAATTCCACGATCACATGGGCTGGTTTGAACAGAAGCAGCCAGGGCAGTGGTATGTTGGCATTTACATTGAATCTGGAAGGATCATCGATCGTCCAGGCAAGCCACAGAAGAAGGTTCTGAAAGAGATCATTGAAAAGTTCTCACCTGGAGTCCGTGTGACACCACAGCAGAACTTGATTCTTACTCATATAGACGAAGCATACAAAGAAGAGATTGATCAAAAGTTGAGAGATGCTGGATTCCTCAGCACTGACGCTGGAAATCTTTCTCAATTGCGTCGCGATCAAATCTCCTGCGTAGCGCTGCCGACCTGTGGTCTCGCTCTCGCTGAAGCAGAACGCGCTATGCCAACACTTATGGACCAGCTTGAAGAAAAGGGCTACGGTGACTTGAGGGTAGGCATTAGAATGAGCGGTTGCCCGAACTCATGTTCTCGTCCACCTGCAGCCGAGCTTGGCATTATCGGCTGTGCTCCCGACAAGTACAATATATACGTTGGTGGGGACTATGAAGGTACGCGTATCAACCAGCTCTTTAAAGAGAAAGTAACCTTTGAAGAACTCGCCAATGAAATAGCTGCACTTTTCGATCGTTGGAAGAAAGAAGCAAATGATGGAGAAGCGTTCGGCGACTGGTCATATCGCTTAGGGGTTGAAAAGCTCCTTGAGGCTTGAGCTCTGGCCTTAAGACCGAATTATTAATGGCCTGCGAGAACGAGTTTCTTGCAGGCTATTTTTCTGGAAATCATCTCATGCCCATTACCCAGAAATGCCACTACGCTCTTCGAGCCGTCTTTGAACTCTCAATGAATGCTGGAAACGGTCCATTGAAGATCGGTGATATTGCTCGACAGCAGCAGATCCCCTCCAGGTTCCTCGAGGTGATACTGAATGAGCTTAAGCAAGGTGGCTTTGTCTATTCGAAGAGAGGCAAAGAGGGAGGTTATATGCTTTCTAAAGAACCATCCCAGGTCTCTGTGGGAGATATCATTCGCTTTGTAGAAGGCTCAATCAGCCCGGTGGATGAACAACATATGAAGTCCAGTGAATCAGGGAGTTCAGAAGTTTTTGTTCCCATCTGGACGAGCGCTGAAGAGATGCTCAAGACTCTGTATGATGAAACCAGCTTTGCGAAGCTTGTTGAGGACGAGATAAAGCGGCGCGGAGAATATGTACCTAATTATTCTATTTAGAGTGTTTGTGAAATGTCCTGTCCAATATAAGCCGTCTGCGAGCACTCCCTTCAGCATACCGGAAGCCTCGAAATAGCGCCACTATTCCTATATTTTCAGAATACTGAATGGTCCGCTCTTGCTCACCATCTATTCGGAAATTAATTTTGGCAACCACTCCAAACTTCTGGATTGCCAGTATCAATTATGGCATTTCACTGAAGAGGTCGTTCAACTTTTGCTCAATGAACTGCACGGATTTCATGATATCCGTTCCGTCTTTCGAACGTCCCCGATCAGCTTCAACGAGTCCGTTAATCCGCTGAGCGAATTTCTTGGCGGCTTGTCTTACCTGGCCTGTCGTCGTCTTTTTTCCATATAGAATGGTCAGTACAAGCCTATGCGCCATCACCAGGAAATGGACTTTATCGACATCTGATCCATACACTTTGACGGAGACTTCCGGACTTGTACCTCGAGCCATCATGGTATTGAGAGCTCCAATGATTCCAGCGGATGTCGCTCCCATCGCATCTTCACCAATTGGATGAAAATCACCTCGTGAGGAAAGGATGCAACCCGTCCGATCAATAACCAATGTGCACTTGGACTTTGTTTCTTCAAGTAATTCAGCGAGACCCTCATCCAGTTCTTTAAGGACTTCATCAGAGAATTCGATGATCTCCCCAACCTGAGAGCTCTGTCTATTTATTCTGTCACTCGATCCCATACGTGGGTAGCTTTCCTGTATTTAGCGAAATGACGATTTACCGTACTGCTGAGCAAGATCATTGTTCAATTTCTGAACGACTTCAGAACAGATGGCTTTGAAGGTATCCGAGACGCCTTCCCCTTTTATGGCAACAGCTTCGAAGGAGCGACAGCCACGATCATTCAGAACATCCTCGAATTCATCGACCTCTGTAATGTAGAACAGATCACGCTTATTGTACTGAAAAATCAAAGGAATCGTGCTGTAATCATATCCATATTCTTTGAGCATTGCCTTGAGATCTTCAAGAGACTCCAGGTTATCATCCAGTCTTGATTTATCACTATCAGCAACGAAAACGAGCCCATCGACACCGTTGAGAACCATTTTTCGGGTGGAGCGATAATAGGGCTGACCTGGTACACCGTATATTAAGAATTTAGTTTTGAAGCCAGCAATGTCTCCAACTTCCATTGCAAAGTAGTCGAAGAAGAGGGTTCTATCTCCTTCGGTATCAATGCTTGAGAGTTTCGTCCGGCTATCGGAAGGCAAATTCCCATGGATAAACTGTATATTCGTTGTTTTTCCGCCGAGGCTTGGTCCCACGTAGACGATCTTGCAGTTTATCTCGCGTGTCCGATAATTAATGATCGGCATTTTGCTGACATCTTTCTATTCAAAAAGGTCATTTCGATGAAGCTGGGTTATTGAGCTCATAACCAACGCTCGCCATGAGACTCCAGAGGTCTGTCAGAGTCAAAGGATAATAGAACCGGGTCGGAGCCAACGGAGGCAAGATTAAAGCTTCCGGATGAATTAGAACTCGGCATGACCCGTTTTCCTGAACGACAAAATCCACTTTTCTTCCACTTAGTGCTTGACCGGGAAGAGATTTGGTCCTTATCTCCAGCCCTTCAGCTGGGGCGTGGTGCAACTGGTAGCACGTCAGTTTCTGGTACTGAATGTTGGGGGTTCGAGTCCTCCCGCCCCAGCCATTTCAATTACACCCTCTAAATCGGCATCTCTATCTGAGTCCACCACCGACTGCCTGCTTTTCCTTCGAGCAGCTGATTCTTTTGCCATCTTTCCTTGATCTGGTTGATACAATGGTCTGACTATTGCCTCATTCATGGAGCTGAGAGAACTCCTATGGCTAATGCACCTGACCCAGAATCAAAAACCGTAATTATCTACCCAAAGGACGATGACCCTGCTGAGACAATCACCAGCGTCACAAGGGATGATTGTGGCCCTGATGAAACGATGCAGACAGATGTTGATGGAGAATCTCGCACAGTCGCACTCGGAGAAAACAAGGGGACAAAATCCCCAGACTCTGACGAGATTCCACTGCAGGATTGTAATGACTCGTACAAGCTAAAGAAAATGCTTGGGCAAGGTGGCCAGGGAGAAGTTTTTGAAGCCGTTCACAAAAACCTGAACCGCGTTGTCGCAATTAAGCGGGTTAAGAATTTAAAAGACGCAAAACTAAACTTTTTCCGTGAGGCCTACACCACGGCACGGCTCGATCATCCCAACATCGTCCCTATTCATGATATTGGTTTGATCGCCGGTGACGATGGCAATTCACCGATGCTGGTGATGAAGAAAATCGAGGGGCGCTCGTGGTCAGACCTGATCAAGGAAGATCGAGATACTTTTGATTCCTATGAAGCATTCTTGAACAAGCATCTTCGAATCTTCATCGATGTGTGTGACGCTGTTCGTTATGCTCACTCTAAGGGAATCATTCACAGAGACCTCAAACCGCAGCAGGTCATGGTGGGTAACTTTGGTGAGGTCTTACTTCTCGACTGGGGACTTGCGGTCTATCTCGGGGAACCGGAAAATGCTCCTGATCCGATGGAAAGCCAGCGCATCATTCCACCAAAAAAACAGGTAGAAGACTTTGACCCTGACAGCATAGATACAGGGAAATTCCTGACGCTGGAAAGTGCGACCTGCCCGGCGGGCACACCTCACTATATGGCACCAGAACAATCGTACTTTGAGCCAGACAGACTTGGTTTCTTTACTGATGTCTATCTCCTGGGTGGAATCCTCTATCTTCTGGTGGTCGGGCACCCTCCCCGTCGTCCAAAATCTGCGCGAACAGGCCTTTTTCAGGCCCGAGAAAACGAGTTTGAACCCCTCCCCGAGTGGACTCCGGAACAATTAAAAGACGTTATCCTTCACTGTCTTGAGACCGACCCGGCAGACCGTCCATCTGATATACGTGAAATCAAAGATGCAGTCGATGGCTACTTAACGGGGAACACGAAAAGAGCAAATTCAAGAAAAATTACAGAAAAGCTGCTCACGCGAGAACCGGGTAATACTTACTCGGAGTTGTCTGACTATGCGCGAGAATTAAGCACGGCCACGCATGAGTGGCCAGACAATCCAGACCTGAATGACTTACGAGAACAGCTTTATCACCGGTATGCGCTTGTTGCGGTGGAGCAGGGTGATCTTGCCCTGGCACAGCTTCAAACAGAACGCATAGACAACGAAGACACTCGTGAATCGCTTCGGGAGGAAATTTCGAACGCCAAACAGAAGCTCGTGGAAGAACTCCCTAGAATCCCCCTCTTTAATTTGAAGAGAATTGCTTTCTGTGTTCTTATCTCTTTCGTCATCGCTGCATCGATCATCTCTGTCTATCTTTCGGCCCAGAAATCAGTCATGGAAGAAGTCACTGACAAAGTAGAGTCGCTGGCGACTCTTGCTGCACAGGACATAGATCCAAGTGACCTTGAGGTTATCAGCGAAACACCAGATATATATCTTCCTGAGTTTCAGAATGTATTATCCAGACTGAACTATTTCAGACGAGCAAATCAGGATATTAGATACATCTTTACACTGGAACCGCAGTTCACAGTTGATGATCAGAGCATGTGGAAAGTACTTGTCGACGCAGATCCCCTGGATGTCGACATGGATGGAGATGGCAGGATTTCATCTGTAGAAAAAGGGAACCCTCCAGGCGGGATATACGACGATGGAACAGATGCAATGGCCCATGCGTTCGAATATAAAGAGGCTACCAGCTCGATTATTGAAGATGACTGGGGACGCTTCTTTGGTGGTTATGCCCCTGTCGTTGACCCTGAAACAGACGAAGTCAAAGCGCTCTTGACAATCCTCATTCGCTTCGAGGATCTGGGCCAGAAGCTTTTTCAGATTCAGCTCTTCTCAGCCATTGCTTTTGTGCTACTTCTATTAATTGTCTGGTCGGCAGCAGCCGGTATCTTTGCTGTTCAACGCTCACTCAAACAAGTTGAGCTCCTGCAAGCACGAATCAGAAAACAAGGTGAATCAATTCGGGGTGGAAACTTCTACATTGGTTAGCGAAGTGTGTGTGAAGCTCAGTCAAGCGCGTCCTCAGTAGTTTCGATGATCCGCTCCAAACCAGCTTCGATATCATTTTCTTTTCTCAAAATCTTGTGGATCTCATTATAGTAGATTGCTGTCACCTGAGGATAAGAGCCTCTCGATATATTGGAAGGCCTTGGTGTAATTGAAGTGAAGCTTCCCTCCAGGTTGGGTAACCACACCACCTCTTGTTGCAAACTCTCGTCTTTCAAGAGATCTGTTTTTGTGGGCAGGAAACCCGCAGAAACAGCTCGCGACCGCAAGACATCATTAGATGTGAGATATATTGCAAGTTTTTTGGCCAGATCCTGATTTTTGGAATATTTTGAAACAGCAAGCTGCCATCCCCCCAATGTACTTGATCTTCCAGCTGGACCTGCAGGCAAAGGAGCGATATGAAACTTACCTCTTACTGCTGAATCACCCGCATTCATCAATTCATATGGATAGAGCCAGTGACGCATGAAAGCAACGTTCCCTGTTTCGTACATCTCTCGGGTCATCTCTTCATCCATATCGAGAACAGTTGCCGGAGTGATAGTGTCTATCCACGACCTTGCCATTTGAAGCGCCGCACCGGCGGCTTCTTCATTCACGAAAACAGACTTGTTCTCTGCGATCCATTCACTACCGTAGGAGACCTGCCATTCATAGGCGTTGCAAGTCAGAGACTCCTGTCGCTTCCCCTGCCATAGATACCCCCAGAACTCTTCGTTGCCTTCAGCTCTTTCACCTTCCTGTATGAGAGCCGCGTACTCACTGAGTTCGTCCCAGGTTTCCGGAGGCCCATCAAGATCATATTTCTCAAGCAGGTCTGTACGGTAATAGAGAACTCCCATCGCTGTGAACCAGGGTAATGCAACGATCTTTCCCTGAACTGTGTTACTCTCGATCGATGAAGCGATAAACTGATTTTTGTCTTCGCCAAGATCTCCAGAAAAATCGGACAGGTGTTTGTGGAGCAGCCCAGGCCAGATCACATCGATCATCATCACATCGAAAGCGGCGGAACCATTTTCCAGCAATTGTGTATATTCAGTCAGCCTCTGAGTGGTGTTTGCAGAGCCATCAACAACTTCAACTTCACAGTTATGCTCATCTTCAAAGCGACGAATATATTCAATGGTGGATTTTCCACCAAGGATATGGTTCGCCACAGCAAACCTCAGCTTAACTTGTTTCTCCTCTGGCCTTTGCTCCTCTTCAGTTGAACAGCCACATAATGTAAGGGTGAAGAAAGTGAACAGTCCGAACGATATTCTTCTGAAATTCATGGATAGACTCTTTAACCTCAAGCATTTGCATCTTAATGGATACAATTTCCTCAATGTTGAAAGATAGAGATTCAAACACAATCATTTTTCTGAATGATCAACATCGAATTTCAAGGTAATGTAACGAACTGCAATCCAATAGACATCCAGATTGGTAAAGTAACGAGAGCGATTCCATTACTCACAAGCTGGAGGGCAGATACAACCTCCCAGTCACCATCATACCTGCGTGCAACAAGAGCGAGGTTCATGGCAGGAGGCGATGAAGCTTCCAGAAGCAGGACAAACGCGACCCAGCCAGTTGCTGGCACCCAGCCAAACTTCAGCAGGAAGAGGGTGATTCCAGGAACAATGAGAAATCTCAGCATGATGACTGGGAAAAGCAGCCGAAACCGGAGCGCGCTTCCAAGCCTCGTACTTGCGATCAACGCCCCTGTGATAATCATCGCCATCGGTCCCATCGCCTGCCCCACCATTTCCATCGCCGAAAACAGAAGACGAAGTATCAATATTGATTCCTCTTCTCCTTTTGCTGCCTCAGCAAAGCCCGGCACGAAGGCAAGCGCAGCACCAAGAGTCACCCCGAGAACAGGACCATTCACCATATGCTTGAGTGATTCAGTGATTGATCGCTTTGATTCATGTTCTTTCTGCCCCATGATCAGCCATGTTCCCATAGTCCACTGAATAGGGTTAATGGCGAGGACGGCAGCCCCGAGGAGCACCGTCACAAGGGTCAGGTGCTCTGGTGGAGTCACGGCAGCAGCGAGTGGATAAGGAATGTAGAAACTGTTCGGAATGGAAGACACAGCAGCCGTCGCCGAGTCAGCCTGTGGGCGCCCTTTATTTTTATGCACATGCTTCAGCCAGAGTATTGTTGTGATGGCAGACAAGGGAATAAAGAGCGCAGGGACGATAATCAGCGAACCACTCATCGCCAGTGTCTCTTCATTGAACCCCTTGAGCATGGAGACGAGAAGGGCTGACGGGACGATCAGGTCGATCATCATCCGCGTGAGTGTCTTCAAAGACGAATCATCAAGAATCTTGACCCGAACCAGAACAAATCCAGATGCTGCGACGAGTAACAGCATACTGATCGCTTCAAAGGAGATGAGGAGATTGTTGAAGAAAGACATTTATGTTCTGTTCGATGGTTAGAGTGATGAACGGGCAAGACGGGCTAATCGTTAGCTCAGCCCAGCGCAAGGCAAGCTTCATTGTCCTGCCCCTGAATCTGGATATTTGAGGGAATTTGATGCCACTTCTGGAGTCCTGAGAATTCTGGAAAATTGAAACGTAAAATCATCTGAGCGAACAAACGCGGTATTGGTTGACTCAGCTCACTTCGTTCCGAAGGATCACCGTTCTACGAGATACCAAAGAATTTGTATCTCACCGTGAATGGGAAAGGAACCGCCGACGCATGCCAGTCCCTTATGTGAATCATCAGGCAACGAATGAACACCTTATCGACGATTATATTGATGAGCTGAAGAAAATCTTTGAAACGGATAGCTTTATCCTCGGACAGTATGTCCAGAAATTTGAAGAACAGTTCAGCCGCTACATTGGCAACAAGAACGGAATCGGAGTAAACTCAGGAACCGACGCACTTCTTCTTAGCTTAAATGCCCTCGGGGTTGGACCTGAAGATGAAGTTATCTGCCCAGCTTTCGCCTATGGACGCTGTGCAGACGCGGTCGCAAGATTAGGCGCAACACCAGTTCTGGTCGACGTGAAACCGGACTCTTTCTGTATCGATCCCGACCTCACCATGGCGAAAATCTCCTCAAAGACGAAAGCTGTCATTGCAATCCACACTTTCGGCCAGGCATGCGAGATTGATCGCCTCTCAACATTCGCAAGGACGTACTCCGTCTCTGTCATCGAGGATATGAAGCACGCTGTTGGTGGTAGAATTGGAAACCGCAGACTAGGCAGCTTTGGCTCCTTCGGCTGCTTTAGCTTCTACCCTTCCAGAAACCTCGGTGCCATCGGTGACGGTGGACTCATTACAACAAACGATGACAATGCCGCAGAGCTCATTAGAAGCCTTCGTGAGCATGGCCAAAGTTCCTCTGGCGAACATCAGCAGGTTGGCTATAACTCAAGACTGGATGCCGTCCAGGCAGCACTGCTTTCACTTAAGTTACAGGAACTCGATGAGAATAACCTTGAACGAGTTGAGAACGCTCGACTTTACACAAAGCTGTTCGAGAACTCACCAGTCAAGACACCCATCTTTAGGGACGACCTGTCGCATGTTTACAACATGTATACGATCCTCGTACCCGACCGGGATAAGCTCTCCGATCATTTAACTGAGCAGGGAATTGGACATGAGATCCATTATCGCAAGTGTCTGCACCAGCAACCTGCTTTTGCTTATCTCGATTACAAAGAGGGCGCCTTCCCTGTTTCCGAGGATATCGCTCAGCGGGCAATCTCTCTTCCCATCGCTCCAGGAATGAAGAAAAAACATGTCGAAGAAGTAGCCAGCACTGTCTTGAGCTTCTACGGAGTGAGAGCCTGATCATCTGACAACCAGTCAGGAACATGATTATTCAAGCGGCAGTTCCCAGTAGGGTCTGCCGCTTTTACTTTTTTAGATACCTTCAAGGACTTTTCTGGACGAACCCATTCGGGCTGTTTGGCAATTTAGAGACTTCATGGTTTCTTCGATGACACACTTCGGCGTGAATCCTTTCGGTATCCAGAATGACAGAGTAACTCTGATCTTCCTGCTTTCTTCCTGCTTTCAGGCTGCATTCAGCCTGCTTTCGGATAGAGGAATGAATCTTCCAGGAGGTAAGTTAAATCAACGTCACCTCAAAGGGATAAGAAATCCAGTCGAGCTATCGAGTGAATTGATTCTGCTTCGGATCGTCTTTGAAGGATTCCACGTCGACTCAAGAATACTCCCCTACTATGTAAAAATATACACACCCTATACTGCATGACACCGATTTAACATCTTTCTAAAGGGCAAGTAGTTTGACATCCCCATGAACCTTCACAGATCATGTCAGCGGATATTGACTAAGGAGAAGAGGCTTGTCTGAAAAAAGTTCATCCCGAGTCCTTGTGTGCGACGATGAAAAGAATATGAGAAGGGTTCTGGAGGATATACTCTCAGAAGACGGCTGGACAGTAACCACCGTAGCCAGTGGCGAAGAGGTTCTTCAGAAGGTTTCTGAGAATGAAACCTTCGACGCAATCGTCATGGATCTATCGCTACCCGGAATGAACGGCCTTGAAGTGATCGGCCGATTGAGGGAGATGGGAAATGATACGGGGGTTGTCGTCATTACAGCCTACGGGTCGGTCGACACGGCGGTACAAGCAATGCAGAAGGGCGCTGTCGATTTCTTGATCAAGCCTTTCGACAACGCTCGAATCAAAGGGGCTCTGAGGAAAATTCGGGAGAGCGAAGGACTTCTTGATGACCTTGAGTTGAGCCACCCAACCTTAATAGGAGCAGACAATCTGCCTCTGAACTTTGTTGGGCAGGACCCCCGGCTTGCGAGTATCTTTCGTGTGATCAAACAAATCGCTTCGCTTCAAACAGGTGTCTTGATTACCGGAGAATCAGGAACAGGGAAGGAACTAGTAGCACAGGCGATTCATTACAATGGATCACGACGTCATATGCCTTTTGTTCCAGTCAACTGCGCAGCTCTGCCAGAAACTCTTCTGGAGAGCGAGTTTTTTGGCCATGAACGAGGAGCATTTACCGGAGCCCATGCAACGGTTCAGGGCAAGTTTGAGTTGGCAAATCATGGGACACTTTTCCTGGATGAGATCGGTGATATGCCAATGTCTCTTCAGGTTAAATTGCTGAGAGCTCTGCAGGAGCAGAAATTCACACGAGTTGGAGGAGAAAAGGAAGTTTCTGTGGACGTTCGCGTCATTGCTGCGACGAACAGAAACCTTGAAGAAATGGTGGGGTTGAAACTCTTCCGTGAAGATCTATACTACCGACTGAACGTGATTCCGATCAATCTCCCCCCCTTGAGAGAACGCCGGGAAGATATCCCTCACTTGATCGAATACTTCCTGAATAAATTCTCAAAACGTCACCACTTGCCTAAACTCCAACTTGATGCCGAAATGATCGAGGCAGTTAAAGGCCATAGCTGGCCAGGAAATATTCGTGAGCTCCAGAATGCTCTTGAAAAGGCAACGGTGCTTCAAGATCCACAGGCATTGTTGCAGATTATCGAGCATGTACCTTCAGCTGACCCAGCAGCGCTGCCTGGAAACGGCAGAAACCAAGACATGCAGAAGAAGGTTCCAGTTGCTGATGACAGCCAGTATATACTTCAGCTGGGAGGGGACAAAGAGATTCGCCCTTTATCAGATGTGGCGGCTGATGCGCAGCGTGCCGGAGTCATCAGAGCTTTGAAACTCTGCCATGGAAATAAATCCGAAGCCGCGAAACGGCTGGGTATTTCCTACAAAACACTCTTTAACAAGATAGACGACTTGAACATTCAGATTTCTACAGATGTTAAATAAAACTCTGCTCTGAAAGAGTGCTCCAGAGCAGGTATTTTGCCGTTGTACCCGGCCTTGGTTCGAAAAACTAAATGAGGGTTTCGCTTTAGCTCACTTCACCAGATTCGGAATATCGAAGAGAGGAAGATAAAGCGCCACAACGATGGTACCTACGATGAGACCAAGAGCAACGATGAGAATCGGCTCAAGAATCGACGTCAGCGCGTTGACGGTGTCATCCACTTCTCGTTCATAGGCCTCAGCAACCTTGTTCAACATCAAATCAATGGCCCCCGTTTCTTCACCAACAGCAACCATGTGGATAACAAGAGGCGGGAATACTGGGCATTTCCCAAGAGGTTCATGAATCGTGTCACCATCTTTAACGGAGGAATAAACCTTATCCATAGCACGGGCTATTACTTCATTCCCTGAAGTATCACGCACGATATCGAGTGCCTGTAGAATTGGCACACCCGAATGGATCAGTGTTGATAGTGTCCCTGCAAATCGCACAATGGCAATCTTCTTGAGAAGGGGCCCAAAGACAGGAACTTTGAGTTTCATCACATCGAAGACATACTTTCCTTCTTTGGTCTGATTGATTTTACGGAAAATAATGTATATCACGATCAATCCGAGGATCACCCATGGAGACCTGTATAGAAGAATGTTCGAAGCCAATACGAGCTGCTGGGTAAGCCATGGGAGCTCTGCACCCATCTGCTGGAAAATATCAACAAACCGGGGGACAATTTTGATCATTATAAAAGCCACAATGCCGGCAGCAAGAAGAGCCACAACGAGTGGATACATCATGGCAGACTTAACTTTACCTTTAAGAGCCTGACGCTTCTCAAGGAACTCTGCGATCTTATTCAGCACCGCCTCAAGCACACCACCGATCTCACCTGCTCGCACCATGTTGACGTAAAGATTATCAAATACTTTCGGATGGCGAGCGAGGGATTCAGAAAGTGAAGACCCTCCTTCGATGGATTTAATCATGTCATCGATTTTCTCTTTGAAGATGGTCGACTCAACCTGATCTTTTAGAATAGAGAGGGAACGTATGATCGGTAACCCCGCATCAATCAGGGTTGCCAGTTGACGGGTGAAGGCCATGAGCATCCTTGAGGTGATTCGGTGGAAGATAATACGAATTCCCGGCATCGCCAAGAGGTCGGCCTGAGCCGCGCTACTTCTATACTGAGCCACCTTCAAAGGATAGTAACCCATACCTCTTAGTTTTTCGAGAATGATTTCTTCGCTAGTGGCTTCGATGACTCCGCGAACTTGTTTTCCACCACGATCCAATGCTTCGTATGCAAAATCGGGCATAGCTTCCTTCCTTCTGGTGCAGGCATCCGGTAGAACGAATCCAGCACCCCAAAACTTTCGTAGATAGTCACACGATCACTTTGTGCTATCATGGCTCCATTGATATACAGACACCCCTCGGTGAGATTCTCTCAAGAATCCTTCACAGAAGATAAACAGGAGTGAATGTGCGAGGTTTAAAAAGAAAATCGGGAAGGCTATGTGAGAGAATTTTATTCCGCTTACATCGCCCTGGAGGGAGCTCTCCGCCTTATGTCCAAAGTGATCTTCAGAAGTCAGGATCAGATAGATGGTGAGCGAAAGGGGTGGACCTGTGTGCTGGAAAACGTAGTCAAAGTGGTGATATTTCGAGACTTTAAGGTGCCCAGAGCTACTGCACGCAGTCAGCATATCATGGGCAGGACTTCTGAAAATCTCTCTAAGCTCAAGGCACTTGAGCCGCCTGAAAATGAAATCCGCCCCAGGAGTTTCTCCCGGGACGGACGATAATTAATCGGTGCGTGATTCTGAATGGATGATTCGACGCTGTGCTGCTTTCTTTACTTCACCAGTTTTGGAATACTGAAGAGAGGCAGGTAAAGCGCGACGACGATGGTACCAACGATTACTCCAAGAACAACGATGAGAATCGGCTCGAGAATCGATGTGAGGGCGTTGACAGTGTCATCCACTTCCCGTTCATAGGCCTCAGCAACCTTGATCAGCATCAAGTCAATCGCACCTGTTTCTTCACCAACAGCAACCATGTGTATAACCAGTGGCGGAAAGACAGGGCATTTTCCGAGCGGCTCATGAATGGTATCACCATCTTTAACGGAGGAGTAGACTTTGTCCATGGCTCGAGCGATCACTTCATTACCTGAGGTATCGCGTACAATGTCGAGGGCTTGCAGGATTGGAACACCTGAGTGAATCAGCGTTGAGAGGGTTCCCGCGAATCGTACAATCGCGATCTTTTTAAGAAGTGGTCCAAAAACAGGCACTTTCAGCTTCATCACATCGAAGACATACTTACCCTCTTTAGTCTGATTGATTTTACGGAAAATGATGTATATCACAATGAGCCCAAGGATAACCCAGGGAGCTCTGTATAGAAGGATATTCGAAGCCAGTACAAGCTGTTGTGTCAGCCAGGGAAGCTCTGCGCCCATCTGCTGGAAAATATCGACAAACTTAGGAACGATCTTGATCAAGATAAAAGCCACAATACCTGCAGCGAGAAGAGCCACAACAAGTGGATACATCATGGCAGACTTAACTTTACCCTTCAGGGCCTGACGCTTCTCAAGGAATTCGGCGATCTTATTCAATACGGCTTCAAGTACACCGCCAATCTCACCGGCTCGCACCATGTTCACATAAAGGTTATCAAATACCTTGGGGTGGCGAGCGAGGGCTTCCGACAACGAAGTGCCTCCCTCAATCGACTTGATCATATCATCAATCTTTTCTTTGAAGATCGTTGACTCAACCTGATCCTTTAGAATGGAGAGAGAGCGGATAATGGGAAGACCAGCATCAATCAGTGTTGCCAGCTGACGGGTAAAGGCCATGAGCATTCTGGAGGTGATTCGGTGGAAGATAATACGCAAACCCGGCATAGCCAAAAGGTCGGCGTTAGCAGCGCTTTTCTTATGTTGAATGACCTTGAGTGGATAGTACCCCATCCCTCTTAGTTTTTCGACAATGATTTCTTCGTTAGCGGCTTCGATGACACCGCGAACCTGTTTACCACCACGGTCGAGGGCTTCGTATGCAAAATCGGGCATTTTTTCCTTCCTTCTCGTGGAGACTACTATCTGGTTGAGTTCTCCACCCCAAGAAATTCGTTGATAACCACCTGATCTGTCAAGGGCATCATGACTCCGTTCATAGATGGTCACCGATTTCCGACCTGTCACAAAAAACTGATTAATAATGCTTTACGGCAGGCTTGGGGCCGCTAATTTCCTCTCATAACGATTAGGAGTAAGACTTTTTTGCAGCTTAAAGATAAACAAATACTTGTTATTGGGGATCGGGTCCTCATTAAGCCGGATGATTCAGAAGAAAAAACGAAGGTCGGACTTTATCTACCTCAGACAGTGATAGAAAACCAGCCCGTGCAATCGGGGACGATTCTTGAGATCGGACCGGGGATCGCCTATCCGAATATGAAACAGGAATCAGACGCGGATGAGCCTTGGAAAAGGGCAAAGAACTCACCCGTGGGCTTCATACCTGTGCAGGCTGAAGTTGGCGACAGAGCACTTTTCCTGAAGAAGGAAGCTATTGAGGTAAGGTACCTCGGGGATACCTTCCTCATTGTTCCACAATCAGCGATACTTCTCTTGATCAGGGATACTGATTCTCCTATGTCCTGATTGTGACGGATTAAATAGAGTTTCTCGGTGTTTTACGAATAAACCCCAAAGACTGATCACTTACGGAGAAAAGAGATGCCCAGACCACCCATTCTCGAAAAGCTGGACTACAAGAAAGTCTTCGATACCGGCGTCGGCTATAAAGATTGGCTGAAGAAAGCCGAAAGCCCGGATACTGTAAAGAAAATGGAGGAGCTCAAAGGAAGACTTGAGCTGGAAAACGCTGAGGTTTCACTACTGAAAAGTATCAGCCGTAATATATACATAATTGCCATAGCGGAGGACTGGTGCGGAGATGTGCATAGACATGTTCCTGTCCTTGAGGCTCTTGCTTCCCAAAGTAAAAAAATTCAAGTCCGGTATCTAATGAGAGAAGACAACCCGAGAGTCTTCGAGCGATTTCTTACCAATGGCGGAGAAGCAATCCCCAAGTTCATCTTTTTCAATGACCAGTTTGTAGAATGTGGTCATTTCGGTCCTATGCCGCTTCCACTTAAGAAAATCATCTCCAGAGGGAAAGCAGCAGGTGACGTAGGTGCGGCTCGTAAGAGAGTCGGTGGTTACTATGAAGCAGACCCTCAATGTATGGAAACTCGCGCCGAACTGCTTGATTTAATATTAACTGCAAGTGCAACCCAGCCGTAATTGTCAGACTGTTTGTCGTGACAAATCAGAACGATAAAGTTCGTGATGATTGGGGAGAGGGAGGGAGCTACTTCAACTGAGAGAGATATAACCTTCTCTCTCTATTACCAAAATACTTCGTCGCGTTTCTCAGTGATTCATGCGAGAAATTCTTAATAGATTTCTCTAAGATGGACTGTACAAAACCTTTGTCGTGCCTCGAAACCTCTCGAAGAACCCACCCCACAGCCGTCTTTGCAAACCTCTCATCCCTCAGGATAAGGTCACTGGCACACTTTCTAATGAGAGGGTAATACTGTCTTTGATCGGAGACACTGGCGAAAGGAACGAGTGAGGCTCTGGCGCACCAGAGGTCTTGCTGGGATCTCCACGTGGCCAACTCGAGAGCCACTGGCATCCCATGAGCCTTGAGTAACTCACCCAAAACTTTCATGCAAAACCAGTCACACAAGTTCCAGTCGTAAAGGTACCCTTCCATGAACAGATCTTTAAAATAAGACAGTTCGACTTTTGAGTTCGTCGAACGGCCAGCTTTCATGATGTCCTGATAGAGAATCATCCCAGCTAGTTTCTCTTCTGTGTAATCCTTCTGGATAAGATGAATCATCAGGGAAAGTTGGGAAGGACGATCAAGATCGTGGAGGTCCAGTTCCTTACTGATCTCACGAACAATTTTCCTGATTTGTTCCATGGGAACTCCGAGAAAGGGGGCCCCGTTCTTTACGTAGTTTTCCCACCAGGCTCGTTTTTCAGGATGGGCCAACTGGCTCAGCCTGGAATTAACTAATTGGATCACCTCTTTTTCTTTCATCCCCGTTTTCGCCTCTTGGAATTGTCGTCTTGACTCAAGAGGCATACATTTTTCACTCTTTTACAATCCAAAACTCGAGGAATCATGATGAATCAAAACCTGCCTGCCCTGCTGATAATCAGCAGTACCCTTCTTTGCTCACTCGTTCCGGGTAGGATCGGAGCAACTATTACTCAGGAAATGGATGGTTCTACGCTGAGAATCGATATTGATTCAAGTGAGGCAGCCGTTATTTCTTCAGTTGGAGGGAACGTAAAGATAAATGGGGGAGACCCAGATAATGGTGTCTACCCATCATCCAAAGTTCAGTTTATTGAAATCATCTGCAAAGGATTCTTCAACAATACTCTCAACCTTTCTTCAGTAAATGAAACAGACTTTCCTGAAATGATTTCAACAATAATACAGGCGGGCCCTGGGAATGATACAATTATAGGATCACAATTTGACGACGACATAGAAGGTGGTGAGGGCCTTGATGTGATATCGGGCAACCAGGGAGATGATACGATGAAGGGGGGAATGGACTCTGATCGATACGACCTTGACGATAACTGGGGCAGAGATCAGATCGAAGACCCCGCAGGCAATGGAGTCGGAGACAACATTCGATTTATCGGCACGACAGAAGAAATTGAAGTTGAGATAGGCTCAGGTGGAGTTGGCGCTGTTGGCGCCGGGGATTCATTGAAAGCGATAGGTGAATTCGAACTTCTGGATACGGGAGACCATCCAGCTCGAATTGTCTTCTCCGGATCTGGTGTAACTTTCCCAGGTGATCTTGATGGTGGGGATGGCTATACGATTCTCGACTATTCTGCGTGGACATCAAATGTCACCGTGAATCTGGCCTCAAATTCGGGAACCGCATTTTCCTCGATCGCGAATATTGAGGAGGTAATTGGATCATCTGCCGGCGATTCTTTAACAGCCAGAGCCGATGACACGATTTTACGAGGGGGACCGGGAGATGATTTTCTCGAAGGCGTCTCAGGGTTGACCAGCCTGTTCGGGGAAGGAGATAATGACACACTCGTCCCTGGAAGTGGTACAACTACGATGAACGGAGGCCCTGGTTCAGACACCTATGAACTTAGCGGTACTACGAGCAGCCTCGGAACAGTTATTATTGATGAAGTTGGTGGTTGTATAGATCAGGACCTGGTCGATGTATCAGGAATGACCGAACCGTTTCTTTACATTGATTTAGCTCAGGTAAGTCGCAGGGACACTCGCGGGCTCCCTTCCATCAATCTGACCTTCACATCAGACACCGGCGTTGAAAACATCCTGGGTTCCCCCTTTGGAGACACTTTAAGAGGAAACAGCTGCAACAATATCATAAACGGCAATACCGAGGATGACTTTCTCGAAGGACGTGGGGGCGATGATACTTATGTCATAATTGACGGAGGCTCTACTGATACGATCTCTGAACTGGATAGTGAAGGAACAGACACCGTTGATGCCTCGATGGTCACAGTGGACTTGAATTGGACAATTACAGCGGCGGAGCTGAGTATGATCGCTGATGGCGTGGTAGCGGCCAGAGGTTCTTCAGGTCCTGAGCCAGGCTTCGATCTTATAAATGGAGAAGAGTCCATCGAATGGCTGATTGGAGGAAGTGAGAAGGATCGGTTCATTCTCGATGAGGAGAGGCCACTTTCTTTTGTTTCGGGTGGTGACGGGTTTGACACCTTGGATTATTCCAACAAAACATCATTCGTGGACGTCTCACTTTTTAAAGGGACAACAACTTCAATCACAGCTATACAAGAGATAGAAAATGTTTTGGGAACTATATACAATGACTTCATTAATGGAGATGAGAACAGGAATTCCTTGGCAGGACTAACGGGGAATGACTTCATCAATGGATTGCGCGGCAATGACACACTGTCAGGAGGACCGGGAAGCGATACCTACATATTTGATGACTCCTCGGGATCTTTGGGCACCGATTCCATCGAAGAACCAGATTCCTGCGTAGACGTGGATGTGCTGGACTTCTCTGATTTCTCTGCACCGATACAAATTGATATCGCAGATGATAGTCTCCAGCCGGTTGGAGAAACGGTGGCCCGGGGCTTCTCTGAGAACCTTCTTATCAACCTCTCTTCAACGACTGGGATCGAAAACATAATTGGAACAAATCAGGGAGATATTATTCTGGGAAACAGTTGTGCCAACCACCTGCAGGGGCTCGACGGTGATGATTCGATCAGAGGGTTCGCAGAAAATGACACTCTTGAAGGTGGAGACGGCAATGACAGTATGAGAGGCGACAATGGCGACGACACCTATCTCTTTAAAAAGGCCTTTTCCTCACAGCAGGATACAATCAGTGAACTTCCGGGAGAAGGAAGAGATCTACTAAAATGGGAGAATGTTGATCAAACAGACCCCATCACTGTTGACCTGAGGGCTGAACTTCAAATTGCCTCGCATATCAATAGAACGGTCGTGACAGGCGAATCTGACATGTCCGCAAACTTTGAAGATGTGATGACAGCCGAAGGTAACGACTTGATCACAGGAAATGCGGCTATCAACACGCTTGAAGGAGGTCCCGGAGATGATAGCTATATTTTCTATTCCGGGTTTGGCTTTAACACCATCGTTGAAAACAAGGCTGGAGGTTTCGACACTCTTGATTTCAGCAACTCTCCGAATGGTATCGATATATACCTGGATGAAACTTTTTCGGCAAGAGAAACAGCTTCATCGCTTGGCGCGAAAGGCCTTAGTGTTACGTCGGAAGTTGGATCTGAAAACATGGAGGTAGAAAGGTTTATAGGATCAGAAGGTTCAACAACAGCGATCGTTAATTACCTGTCTGGTGGATTCAGACTTCCCGAAGAGTTAGAATTTAACTTCAACAACACGAGCGATATTCTTCTGTTGCAGCAGGATCACCAGACCACAGCAAGTCTAACGTATAGCTCACAGACCGAAGTTGAGATATTGATGAATAACATGGAGGGAGACATGTTGGAAAAGGGTGTCAGCAGTAATAATAAATCGCTGAGAGTAATGAACCCATCAGAACTTGTCATCAACTCGCTTCCCGAACTACATATTAAGTCGATGCCTTCCACAGGCAACTATGAACTGAGAGAAGGATCTTCAAATGGAGGCATGGTACTCAGAGACACACTGGAAGGAACGTTCCCAATCTATATGAATGATATTGGAAACTTAAGTTTCGAGAGTAGCGGACTGCCTCCGAATATGTTAAATCTGGATATAGTTGCGGCTTCTGATCCGATAGATGGAGAAGGGGCATCGTTTACAGCTGTAGAACTCAATTTTAGAAATTATAGCAACCAGCCATCTGAAAAACGAGAACTCAAAGGTGGTGGTGGTTCATCAGTTTCAAGAGGAACGGTGGTTAAAGAAGTGGAACCGAATAACACTCAGGTAAATGCGGCAGGTCTGAACATCTTCCAGGTCGGCAAAGGCACACTTCCTGATGGCGACCAGGATGTTTACTTTTCAAACCCCACACCTGTCACTTCATTCCTGTTTGCATTACTTGACACTTCCTCATCAGCTTCAGGAAAGGACGCGTTTCTAACCATTTCAACTGAGGACACGACAATCGTCGCCACAGATGATGAGAGCGGCCCGGGAGACAGTCCAGCGATAGCAGGGCTTGAATTTAATAGTGCATTAGAGGGGAGTGTCTACATGACAGCGTCTCTGGACACCGCCCAGCTTGCCGACCCAGTTGATAACTATACGCTGTACTATGCTCTCATGCCTCAAGATCGACTAAAGATAGAAGCGGAGCCAAACAATCTACAAATTAACGCTCAGCAGATCATTCCCTATAAGCTCCCTTACACCGCAATGTCTCTTTCTGCAAATGCGCGGGGTTCAGTCGATACGGACCTCTTTGGTGATCTGATCCAAGGGGAGTTACCGACCGGAGACAGTGATGTGGATTACTACTTTTTCTATGCCAGGGCTGGTACAGACATCGTCGCGATTGTCGATGAAGACCCGGATGGAGATAATCTACTGATAGACACAGATATACGCATACTTGACTTATCATGGCAAGAGTTGGCCGTTGGAGATAACAAGAGCTCTAACAAAACAAACGCGGCTGGTCCTGTCTATCGCCTTGAAGAAACATCCCTCTATTATATCGAAGTGAACAGAGGTGAGTTTTCCGTAGATGGTGAAGATGAATACAGGCTAATGGTCATGACTTTAGAGTCAGGCATTCCATTGGAATCTATCCACGTAGACGGTGAGATCATTGCTCATGATGTTTCTGTATCTTCCACTTTTGGCTCCTCGCTTGGAACTGAATTCAGCCTGAAAAGTAGCACGATCGAAGACAGCCTCGAAATATCAGGGACCGATGAGGACGACACCTTTGATATTATGCCTGGAATGATCGGCACCTCAGGCCGAATCAGCACATTCAGTTTTGATGAAAGCATCGACAGTATCGCTATCAATTCGCTTGGTGGTGACGATTCATTCACAGCCAAACCTCATGGCCCAATGCCCATGTCTATCAATGGTTCAAACGAACTTCTTGCGGACAGCCTTGTCTATGATGCGATGAATCTGAGTGTCAGTGAGACGATCCTGGGTCCGTCCTCTGGACGAATAAATACATCTGGAAATGGGACCTTTGAATATACATCGATCGAGGACTATAACCTGATCAATCCTGGCGTGGGAACTCCAACGCCTTCTCCCACTCCCTCCCCCTCGCCTACTCCGACAGCCACGGCCTCTCCTACAGTAACTCCTGTGGGAACTTCCACGCCGACGCCCTCTCCAAGCCCAACTGTGACAGCAACGCCAACACCGACGGTGACTCCCCCACCTGGGAACAACATCATTGGGATTCTTATTGGTCTGGTAGCGTCGGACTTTCCCTCAGATGACAGAAATAGCGACGGGGTCATCGATGCAGCCGATATTCTTACAGATTAATTGATAGAGAGGGAGGAATCTGGGTAGATAGAGTTGGTAGCGAGGGGCGGACTTGAACCGCCGACCTCCGGGTTATGAATCCGGCGCTCTTACCAACTGAGCTACCCCGCCAGCGACTGAAAAACCGATCAACGAAATCTTCTATCAAATCAAGACAAAAGATTTGGTAGCGGGGGCAGGATTCGAACCTACGACCTTCGGGTTATGAGCCCGACGAGCTACCAGCTGCTCCACCCCGCGACCGGTTAACGGCTTGTAAGACGACGGCAGTCACCTGACAAGGCCGCTGACCCTACTCAGTACCTTGGCCGTGTCAATAGCCAAATGTAAACTTTTCTGATTTTCTTTTCACCGACCTCATTAATGCTCTCATATTTGAAGATTGGGGCGATGATACAATTCCGTCTTGCTCTTTCAGCAAGAAAAAGGAAAGCCTTCAAAAAGAATATGAAATACACTGACTGCTCAACTCGTATGAAAGGTCTTAGCATGAGACAATCCTTCTTCAGTCTTGCATTTGTATGTGCCGTCCTGATGGCACCTTACCTCCTCTCAGCACAACCCAGTACCCTTCCTATATCCACGATCGCTTACACCAAGGACCACGGAAAAGAAGTCACCATCGAAGGGACAGTCCTGTACAACTGGGAAAACGAGGTGATCTTTGTCATGGACAAAACAGATGTGATGTCTGTGCAGCTCAACGAAATGGACTGGGACAAGAACATCCAGCGAGGCGACCGCGTTAGAATCGAAGGGACTCTGCAAACCCAGGGAGTGGTAAAGAATGAAATAGACTCCTCAGGTGTGACGAAGGTTGGAGAAACGAACGTTCGCATGGAAGCCAGAAGACAGCTGATCAAGGACATTCTCCAACAGGGTACAGACAAAAGAATCTATGCGGTCGTTGGAAAGTTTGATCCCGGCGGCAACGAGACCATGACAATCAATGATTCTACTGGAACGATTCGAGTGGATGTAGGCAGCAGGTTCCAACAGTTCCGCCCCGCAACAGGAGCCAGCTACGTTGTCATTGGCCGATTAGACAAGGCAGTTATGGGTGGGATACTTGAAGATGCCATCATCCAGCCGGTCTCTCGTTATGAGCTGCAGGAAACCGATGCTCGGGAAATGAGCATGGCTGTCGCCGTTGAAGAGAAACCCCTCGATGAAGTGATCAAGGTCAAAGGCAGGTTACTCTATTACATCGGGAAGAATCAGACACCGTTTCTGTACGACGGTGAACATGTCCTGATCGTGAAGCCAGCCGACAAGTTTAGAAGCCAGAAATACCGAGCAGGAAAGAATGCAACTGTTCTCGGCATATACGACACAGAAATGGTGGATGGAGAAGAGTACGGAGTTCTCCGAAGTGCTCGCATTACCCCCACGAATTAACGACTCTTGAATTTATTCCGTTATAACCTGAGCGGCCTTATGGGTCGCTCAGCTATTTTTTAGCAGGAGGATTACTGGAAATGATCAGAAAAGCTTTCAAGATGTACGTAAACCCCAACGCCCATGAAGAGTACGAAAAGCGACACAGGCCTATTTGGAAGGAGCTGGAGGACACTCTTAAGGAACATGGTGCCTCCAACTACTCAATCTTTCTGGATGCAGAAACAGATACACTCTTCGGTTATGTAGAAATTGAAGACGAAGAGACTTGGAACAAGATCCCAACGACGGACATTTGTCAGCGCTGGTGGAAATACATGGCAGATATCATGGAAACAAATGAGGACAACAGCCCCAAGAGTGTTGAGCTTAAAGAAGTCTTTCACATTGATTGAGGGGAATCGGCCAAAGATCCGATAAGCATACAGGAACATGCATTGATATTAAAAAGCCGACCCCGCAAAGGGTCGGCTTTCTTGTAACTGAAGTGACTGGCAAGTTGCGAACTTACTCGACCATGAACATGTCAAGTTCGACGGGGAGCGCTGTGGCTACAGTGCTTGGTCCGTAATAGGCAGCAGGACGAAGGCGTATATAATCGACATCTGCAGATTCATTCGCGGTATTCGGGAAGATCGGTGAATAGAATCCACCAGCTGCGTTCAGAGTAGATAAGCCAGTCCATGACTGTCCGAAGGATGGTGTATCAGTCAGGTCCTTAATAACAGTAACGAAAGATCCAGATGAAGGAGTCCAGTTAATCTGGTGTGACCCTGCAGCATACGAAACAAGACCATTTGAGAAATAATTAAAATACTGTAGATTGGGATTGATTGAAGGGTTCGAATCGACAGCTGTCTCCAGAACACTGTAATAGGAAGCATCAAATCCCATGAATGGCGCGTTTAGAAAGACGCTGGTTCCAGCTCCAGAGTTGGTCATCGTACAAACGCCCCCGGAGACAACGGCTGTGCCACCGGTAGGGAAGAATGAAAAGAGGTCTCCATCATTATCGAAGTGGTAATCAAAGTACTCGCGAACACGTATATAATCGAACTCGATAACATCAGTATTCGTTGAATTAAGGAACTGAAAATAGAGCCAGAAGTTAGACCCTGACCCGGAATTAAGCCCGCCAGAAGCATTATCTACCAATGGAACCTGATATGTCTTGTAATTCGAATTTGAGGCATCGACGGAAACAGTGAAACCACTGGCTGGAGGGGCTGTTGAACCATTGTTCGTACTGACTAAGATTGTATCCATTGAGCCAGTATTCCTCAACCGGAACTCAAGAACGCGATATGTATTTGAAGAATGGCCTGCACCACCAACAGCTCCACCAGAAGTTCTTCCGAGTGATGTGGATATGATCGAAGGATTCGAACTGTTATCAATGATTGTATAGGTACCAATTCCGCCGGACACAGAGAATGAGCCCCCGGTTCCGCCACTTTGATCTCCCCAACCTTCTGCAGAATCAAAGTACCAGGATTCCTGATTCTGTACGTATACTTCAGCATCATCAGGAATAGTAACACTGGAAAAGGTAAAGTCCCCTGATCCATCAGCCTGAGTGAAACCAACGGATGATCCGTTAGCGAAGAGTTCGAGAGTTGCAGATGCGGTTGCTCCGGTGCCAGTGACGTTGACTGATGCACCATTGGGAACCGGGCTGTTCAATGAGAGAAGCTGCGCATCTACCTGAACGCCGAGGGAGAGTGCTGCTGCTACACCGAGTGCTGCGGGTAGCTGAAAAAATCGGGAGGCTTTCATATGTCTTTCCTGCCTGAGTAAAATTATTGAAGCCGGCGAGTGAGAGATGCCAGCTTGCTGAAACATTTAAGCAATGTGGGTACTTAAACCTTTATTGGCAAGCAGTTTTTTCCCGTGAAGCACTCTCAACTCACCCATTTACTAAGCTTGAAAACTTTATATCTCTATCGCTATTAGACTTACCCTTAAAATGACAAAACACTATTTCCTAAAAATAATTGTCGAGCACGTGGTAGAGTACTGAACTTTAACCAGGGACAATTTATTCACAGCTTCTTATTATCCAGAAATCAGGGATAATTTACAGTTAAATCAAAGGATTTGATCCACTTTCGCCGTGGTTAATCATTTAAGCTTGACTTCTTGGAGCGCTTCACCGCCCATCGACTAAACGTTTATTGTAAGAAAGATACTCATCCATGTCCTCTGCTACCCTACCTGAAACATCAGGGGAAGTAACCTCTGGAAACTCCCCCCTTCCCTCCATCAATCGAGCCAGGCTCTTTATTGCCTCATGTTTTTCCCTCATCGCCACCGCTGTCGCCTTTGCTGTCGTTGGAGACAGCATGGGTGCACTCAAAGGTGAGTTCGTTCTTAACAACGGTGAAGTAGGTCTGATCGGGGGCGCCGCCATCTGGGGCTTCACGATCTCGATGTTTGCCCTCGGACCCTTTTGCGACGTCATTGGCATGAAGCGTCTCATGTGGTTTGCCTTCCTCTGTCATTCACTTGGCGTTATTGTCATGGTCATGGCCCCTGCAGGTTTTGTTGGTTTGTTTATGGGAGCCCTGATTATCTCTCTAGGAAACGGGACCGTTGAAGCGGCTTGTAACCCTCTCGTCGCGACCCTCTATCCAGACCGGAAAACAGAAAAACTTAACCAGTTCCACGTCTGGTTCCCTGGGGGAATTGTTATCGGTGGTCTCGTCGCTTTTGCTCTCAGCAAAGTGGGTGAAGACGGAATGGACTGGAGGTTTAAGATCGGAGCTATCCTTGTCCCAACGATCGTTTATGGGATATTATTGCTCGGTCAGAACTTCCCTAAAACCGAACGAGCTGAATCTGGCGTTAGTTTCGGCGAAATGCTCAAAGCAACCGTCACTCGACCGTTATTCATTGTTCTCTTTATCTGTATGGGCTTGACGGCCTCCATGGAGCTTGGACCCAACCGTTGGGTGCCTGCAGTACTGGCAGCGGGAGGTATATCAGGAATACTTGTTCTCGTCTGGATAAATGGACTCATGGCGGTACTGCGATTCTTCGCCGGACCTATCGTCCACCGCCTCTCTCCTACGGGAATTCTCGTTATCTCATCTGTACTGGCAGGCATCGGACTATTAATGCTGAGTTACGCAACAACCACCGTGTTTGCATTCGTTGCGGGAACTGTGTTTGCCTTGGGTGTCTGCTTTTTCTGGCCAACAATGTTGGGCGTAACCGCTGAAAGAGTTCCTAAAGGAGGCGAGTTCGCGCTGGCTCTTATGGGCGGTATGGGAATGGCAGCTGTCGGCCTTATTACAGCGCCTGCGATGGGTACTGTCGCTGACCGCTACGCACTTGAAGAGATCCCTGCTGAAGAAACCACGGCTCTGCTTCAACAGGCCAGAATCGAACTTCCCGCCCTTATTGAACAGGCGGACCCTGATCGAGTTCCAGACTACGAGTCTTTTCAGCAATCTGTTGAAAACGTGCTCGCAGAAGTGGTAGAAGGCTCAGATCAGATGCCTGAAGGAACAGCAAACACGCTGCGTCAGGCCAGTCAGGTTTTTCCAGACATTCCTCTCAAAGAAGAACTTGGAGGTATCTTGAATACCGCTGATAACTATGGCGGACGTATCTCCTTCCGTTATGTCGCTCCTATCTCAATTATCCTGCTTCTTGTGTTTGGTGCGATATACCTCATCGACCTGAAAAAAGGTGGCTATAAAGCGGAGTCGATCAACTCCTAAATTAACCCTAGTACCTTTTCTTCGGGAAAATGAATTCTTTGACTCCCCGATTTACAGAGTATTGTATATCGGGGATTTTCATTTTTAAACGCCCTCACATCCGATGCCTATTCATCTACTCAATTACTTGATTAATTCACTGGCAATAGCATCGGTTCTAAGAACCGACATAACGATCAGATCCCAGAATTCTTCCTCGCTCTTGCGAGCGTCGCGGAGGATTCCTTCACGTTTGAACCCAACAGTTTCATAGCAGTGAATCGCCCTCTGGTTAAAGCTGAAGACAAGAAGTTCAATTCGATGCAGATCTAATTCAAGAAACCCTTTTTTCAGCAGAAGCCTCATCAGCTTTGTGCCGTTTCCTTTCTTTTGGTAAGGTGGTCCGATGAGAATCCGTTTAATCACTCCAGAACGGTTGCGCCGATCCAGGTCTCCTATCTCACCATGTCCCATCACGTTTCCATCCTCATTGATGGGCGTATAGAGATACAGCTCGGCTGGATCCCGTCTCCCAAGTTCACGAAGCTTTTCCAACTGGGGAGTCGTCAGTGGATAGCTTACACGACTACCAGCCCATTGCAGGAGGAAGTCAGGATCTGTTGACCATTCAATCAAGTACTTATCATGCTCTTCTGCGAATGGGATAAGTTCCATGAACCTTAACCTTTCTAACGATCTTGTTGATTGCCCTGATTTCAAAGCTCTTTCTAAATCCTACTGAATTCGACAGGAGCTTTAAATGACTCAACACAACCATCATGAATGGCCCAAGCCGAAAACACTCTTTGAAGGCAAGCACCTCCGACTCAATGCGACAGCCCACTGGGAGTTCGTAGAAAGAACGAGAGCCAATTCGGCCATCGTCGTCGTCGCGATGACCGATGACGGCAAGATCCTCTTCGTCGAGCAGTTCCGCCCTCCAGTGAATTCCTTTACCATCGAGCTTCCGGCAGGCCTCGTGGGTGATGAAAATCATATTGATAATGAAGAAGTCCTCGATGCAGCACGTCGAGAATTGGAAGAAGAGACAGGCTACACTGCGCAATCGATGAGTATTGTCGCCGAGGGACCGATCTCACCGGGGCTCAGTAATGAATTCATTTATCTGATCAAGGCGACTTCGCTCACCAGAACATCCACGGGGGGTGGTGTTGAGGAGGAGAACATTATTGTTCACGAAATCCCCCTTGAAGAGCTTGAGGCCTGGATCTCGAAGCAGATGCAACGTGGTAAGATGGTAGATCCTAAGGTTTTTTCTGGACTTTACTTCATCAAATAGCTTTGCAGGCAAAAAGCAAAGAGCACTTGCCCACGGCCCTCTTTATATCAATACCTTTCGCCTGATATTCCCCTGCTTGACACCTTTCAATTTCGCGTCTGAAATAGCAGGCAAAGTTCAAGGAATTCGAAGCGTTCACCGCGAATTAAACGAGGATAGTCCTTTCCATGCACATTCAACTGGCTCAAAAGAATCTCGAAGATGCTGCGAATATAGTCTCCAATCTCGTCGATCGTAGCGCTGGTCCCATGCCCGTTCTCAGCAATCTCCTGGTAGAAGCCAATGATGGCATCGTCAAGTTTCGAGGCACCGACATGGAATCCATGGTCGAGCTCAACGTCGAAGCAGCTATCAAAGTGGAAGGAAAAACAACGATCCCAGCAGATACATTCAGAGATATCGTACGTGTTTTACCCCCTCAAGGCGATGTCTCCATTGAGGATAAGGGAAACAATAAGATCCTCATCAATTGCGAAACCAACGAATTTAAGATCATGAGTCTCCCGGCTGACGAATATCCCAACTGGTCTGCAAGCCCGGGACACACAAGTATCCAGCTTTCACAAAAAGTCCTGAAAAGCCTCATTGATGCGACTTCATACGCTCTTCCCAGTAAAGATCACCGCCGCGTGCTTCTCGGAGTCTTCTTTGAGCTCGCTGATCACAAGCTTCAACTGACAGCGACGGATGGGAAGAAACTGGCCCGAATCCACATGGATGTTCCGGAAGTAGAAGGCCCCGGTGAAGCATCCATCGTCATCCCCAGAAAACTTCTTGATAACCTTCAGAGAAACCTGGGTGGAGATGGACCTGTTCAGATTGAGTTCTGTGGAGTTGAAGGTGGCACAGCCAGACAGGCAGCTTTTCGCTTTGAGAACGTCACCTATCGCGTCAATGGCATCGAAGGAAAATATCCAGATTGTAATTCGGTCATTCCCAAGGAATTCCCGACGGAGATTCATCTCAACCGCGATATCTTTCTCCTCGCCTGCAAAAGGGCAGGTATTACCACCGACGACAAAAACAAGTCGATGATTCTTAAGTTCGAGGACAATACATGTCAGTTTCACTCCATGGCTCATGACCTGGGTACATTCAGTGGACAGATCTCTCTCGACTATACCGGTGAAGCGATCGAGATCGCCTTCAACTATCAGTTCATGTACGAGACACTTTCAAAGTTCGCGAACCCAGAATTGAGAATGCTCATCAAATCTCCAACGGCACCAATCGTCTTTAAGTCAAAGGATGACGACAACCGCCTTTCACTGCTCATGCCGATCAAACTTTCCGAAGCCCGCCCTGCTCCCGTGGAAGATGAGGATTGATAACACGCTCTTCTCAGCTCAGTATTTCCTATCACTGAGGAAAGCGGTTCTCTGATGGCATCGCGAAAACTCCTGAAACGCACGATGCAGTCCGTCTGGCGCATACCCGATGGATGCAGCATTCCTTTTGGGATCAAATGGCGCTTGCTTCAATGCATAGGGGTAAACTCACACGTTCCCTGGCCAACCCACTTCACCAGCACAATCCACGGTGCGCACAAGATTCACCTTGGGAAAGAAACTTATCCAGGAGATTCACCAGGGTGCTATATACAGGGAAGAAATCATATTTACATCGGCGACTTTACGAACCTGGCACCTGGAGTGGGAATCATCAGCGCCAACCATGACCCCTACGACAATTCCCGCTGGATAAAAGGGAAACCCATTCGCATTGGGAAGCACTGCTGGGTAGGAATGAACGCCGTGATTCTTCCAGAAGTAGAGCTGGGGGACTATACGATCGTTGGTGCAGGTTCTGTCGTGACAAAGAGCTTCACCGAAGGGTACTGCGTGATCGCCGGTAATCCAGCAAGAGTCGTTAGAGAACTCGACGTTAAGAAAATTAACGACCCGCAGCCCAACTAATCTCCACATCAATCAAAGGAACATCTATGCTTTCTCCAGAAGAGCGAGAAGAAATCAAGCAACTGATCATTGCTCAAATCAAAGAAAACGAAGCCTCCCTGGAATCTCTGAGATCACAGGTCGACCCCATTGCTCCTGACAATGCCATTGGACGGTTGAGTCGGATGGATTCTCTCGTGAACAAGAGCACCGCCGAGCATGCCCTCGCCAACGTCAGAAAAAAACTGAACAGGCTTCATGGCAAGCTGGAACGTATAGATGCCCCTGATTTCGGGCATTGCGCAAATTGCAATGCATTTATCGGCCTGGAAAGACTGAGGGCCGCTCCTGACCGCGGAGTCTGCCTCAAGTGCCTCAGGGAACAGGGTAAGTAAGAAACCCCTTTTGCGACATCACAATATCCCCGTCGCTGACTGTACCGTTGGTTGGATCATAATAGGTCGTCGTCGTATATAAACCTGAAAAAAACTTAGTCAATCCTGCTGGAGTTATCGTGTAGTTTGCCGTTGGGTCCTGAACTTCAGTATCTCCATCAGGCCCATTGCTCAGGGTCAGCCACTTCAGATCGATCGTCCGGTTAACCTTATCCTGGTCCGTATAAATTGCTCCTAAAGTTGGGGGCCAGTTGTCTTCAGACATGTTCGCGTACGCATAGATATCTGCGGGATAAGGTGGAGATGCCCGGTTTCTTCCAAAAGGATCCGTGAATACCGATGACGTTAAATAGGCAATCGGAGTTGTCAGCCCCTCAACGGCTCCGTTGGAAGGAGGATAACGTGCATTGTCTATGGCATAGGACTCCAAAGCTGTAGCGATGGTTCTTAAATCGCTCTTGGCTCTCGAAACCTTTGCTCTGACCTGGGCTTCCAGAAAATTGGGAACAGCTATAGCCGCAAGGATCGCGATGATTGCCACAACGATAAGCAGCTCTATCAGGGTAAAGCCCGGTCTATTAACATGTCTTGAAGATAAATTGAACATGAGGCGAAACATACTTGGAGCGTTATTTTAATTTGTCTAATTAATCCAAGCAATGAGTGCATTCTGTAGGTTAGTCGTGGTCAATACAAGAAGCATACTAATTTTGCCTGAGCTCGAAATATATTTTGGTTTGCATGAGTCTCACATAATATTTCTGTCTGAAAACAGTTCACGACAAATCAAAATCTGTTTCGAAAATCGAAGAGATGAGCGGCTCTTAGCCGGACTGTAATAACAACAAACACTTACTGCACGTTGTGCCATCATCAACAATCAGGTGCAGGAGTGACCTTCAGAAGTCCTGCTCATTATGTGCTGGCTGCGAGCAGTAGCTCTGAGCGCCTGAAAGCCTGGAAATAGCGCCACTATCTCTGCATTTCCAAGCACACAGATCCACCCCTCTCGCTCACCATCTTTCTAACCACTACTTCTGAAGGTCACTCCAAGATGGCTTACATTTCTCCAAACTCCTTGCATCATAAGCGAGTATCATCAAACCTTCTGCGCTGAAACAATAGTCGAATTTGTGAATCAAGCCACTCATTCAGGACATCTTTTATTATGCCTAAATTTCTAGCGATACTACTCATCTTGTTTGCGACAGGATGCGCACATCTTTCGGAGAAAGGTTCCTCTTCTCAAATGTCTGAATTACCACTTATTCCTCGAAAAGTCTTTTTCGGCAATCCAGATCGCGCCGCCGTTCGGCTAAGCAATGATGGAAAATATCTCAGCTTCCTCGCTCCTCATGAAGGGGTGATGAATATCTGGCTCACCACGAAAGAAGCGCCTCAAGACGCCAAGCCAATCACATTTGATAAAGGCCGCGGCATTCGTTCGTATTTCTGGGCCTATAATCACACACACATCGTTTATATTCAGGATAAAGACGGAGACGAGAACTGGCGCGTCTATTCACTGAAAGTGGATGACATGACGATTGAAGACCTCACGCCACTCGAAGGTGTCAAAGCAACCATCGCCGAAGTCAGCCCTGACTATCCTGATCACATTCTTGTCGGGTTGAATGACAGAAACCCGAAGTTTCATGATATCTGGAAAGTCAACCTGCTGAGCGGTGACAAAGAACTCGTCTTTGAGAACAATGAATACGCCAGCATTATTACTGATGATTCCTTTTCGATACGGTTTGGCAGTCTCTACAACCCTGATGGATCGGTCAGCTACAAGGAATACAACGAAAACGGAAAGTTCGAAGACTTCCTTGTGGTGCCTGAGGAAGATACCATGAACACCTTCATCGGAGGATTCGATAAGTCTCTAGAGAATCTCTATCTTTTCGATAGCCGCGGACGTAATACGACAGCTCTCACAAAGTACGATTTATCTACAGGCGAACAGGAACTGATTGCTCAAGATGATCGTGCAGACGTCAGTGGCCTCCTCGCGCATCCGACAGAAAAGACCATCGAAGCTGTCTACTTCACCTATGATCGCCGTCGCTTTATTACACTGGACGATTCGATGAGAAATCATATCGATTACCTCCAGCGGCTTGAAGATGGGGAATTGCAAATCGTTGACAGGACTCTCGCTGATGACTGGTGGATCGTTGCCTATACACGCGATAATGCACCGCTCGAGTATTACCTTTATAATGCTGAAGGGAAAAGCGCTGACTTCCTCTTCACTAACAGAGAGGAACTCGAAGGTCTTCCTCTCGCTGAAATGAAATCAGTCATTATCGAAGCAAGAGATGGGCTGCCCCTGGTTTCTTACCTGACGATACCGCCGAACGTGAAGGTAAACAAGAACGGCTACCCAACCTCTCCCCTGCCGATGATTCTGGATGTGCATGGCGGACCCTGGGCGCGCGATAACTGGGGTTACAACGCTCAGCACCAGCTCAATGCAAACCGCGGATATGCAACCCTATCTGTTAACTTCCGTGGATCGACGGGCTTTGGGAAAGACTTCATCAATGCTGCCAATAGAGAATGGGCAGCTACTATGCATGACGATCTTGTTGATGCCGTGAATTGGGCAATTGAAGAAGGGATTGCCGACCCAGAGAAAGTTGCCATCATGGGAGGAAGCTACGGCGGCTATGCAACCCTTGTAGGACTGACCTTCACACCCGACCTCTTTGCCTGCGGAGTCGACATCGTTGGCCCCTCCAATCTGATCACACTTCTTGAGTCTATACCTCCTTATTGGGAAACTGCCCTTCAAATGTTCAAGACCCGTGTTGGAGATCACACGACGGAAGAAGGCCGGGAGTTTCTCGAATCTCGCTCTCCACTAACTTTCGTTGATAACATTAAGAAACCCCTTCTCATTGCTCAAGGTGCGAATGACCCCCGTGTCAAGCAGGCCGAAGCTGATCAGATCGTGGATGCCATGACCAGCAAGAACATCCCTGTTACTTATGTTCTCTATCCCGACGAAGGACACGGCTTTGCTCGACCTGAAAACCGCTTGTCCTTTCAGGCAGTGACGGAAGCCTTTCTTGCGGAACACCTCGGTGGCCGCTTTGAACCGATTGGCGACGCGTTCGAAGGGTCGTCTATATCAGTTCCAACAGGAGACGATGGAGTTCCTGGACTAACCGCTGAACTCTTGAAAAGGGATTCCGAAGAATAGATCAGAGAGATAGAAGACTATTTCCCGATAAATTCAAGTTCGCCAAGATAGACATACTCGTCGGGATTAACGGTTATGCTCGTGAGGGTCAATGCTTCAGCCCGCACAGCCAAATCATGTGAATAACCATCATAATCATGCCTCTGCAAGGTAAAGATCTGGTTATATTTCCTGTGGCCTTCTTCATTCTGTTCAATTCGTTCGCTGACGCTGTATTTGCCAGAGTAGCCGGGTACGGGAAGCTCCTCTAGTTCCGCCGATAGTTTTTCTTCCAATTTAGCAAGATTTTCAGGATGCCCGGCCATCTCTATATGCTTGAGGGAGTTTGCCAGAGTATGGTAATAAAGCTCGTCTATCGAAGCTTCTTCGGTTTCAGCTGGTTGAACCTCGCTGCTCATCATGTTAAACATTGAATGATCGCCATGGGCAGAATGATGAGAAGATCCAGTGATGCGCGATGATCGATAGATCATGATCCTGTTTTCCATGTTGATCTCCTCCTTCTCGAGGGAGGCTGCAATGAGAGCAAAAACCACCGGTGCGCCTCGATCCGATACGAACTGATTGGGAACCCCAACATGTTGAGCGCGACTGGGGAATTCCAGGTCTTCTCTCGTCCTGATCTGATAGACAAGATATTCTGGAGACACAGACCTTTGGCCAACGTAGACTCTGAATGTTAAATCTCGATCTTCGTAGAGCCGCTCCTCCTCATACTCCTCAATGATCGAGACACCGGTCCGTTTCTCAATTCCTTCAACGGTCGCTATCATCGGTTCCGGGTTTCTCAGATGATCTATAACATCCCACTCTTGATCTAGTAATGATGCATAGGAAATCTGCAACATCAATCGCTCTTGAGTGAGTTCTGCAAAAGCGTCTAACCTTATCCCATCAATCAACTTTAGCCAAAGCAGATGATCTTCTGGACGTAGTTTCGGCCGTAGACTTGCGGGCGGCGGAAAAAGACCGCGAAAAGCAGCTGGAGATCTATACGCTTTATATTGTAAAAAAGTTTCGAGAGCCTCTTCTGTATTCCAACTGAACCCTCTCAGAAAACCGCTGTGTGACTGCCAAATCGAAGTGTACCGAGACTCATACCAACTTGCTGTATTCGAAAGGACTGTTAGGGGTGGATAATTCATTCGTCGCAAGTCACCTTGTTTGAACTCATCGAGGATCATCAAATTGGCGAACGTCCGTGCCTCGTAAGCAGGTTCAGATTCTGCCAGCTCTGTCAGAAAGCTGCATGCCTCCTGAGTCACTTTTAAGGCGACCGCTGCATCTTTTTCAGTTCCATTTTCTACGACATGACCTATGTGAATCCGCAGGACATGCAGCAGCTCATAGACTCCTTCTCGCCACTGTATATGTCCACTGGGATAAGTCACAGGTGACTCAATTTCATGTGGTTTCATCGTGCTCTCGAGCGATCGAATACTTTGGAGCGCTTCTGAATAATTCCCTTCGTCTAAACTCCGATAGAAGGCTCTCTTCTCTTTCGCCTGAAGATAATCGACGATTGGAACAGCAGGTATCTTCAAGGCCTGATTGCCCATCGTCGCCCAACTAATGTAAGTTTCCTGATAGTCTGCATCCCAGGATGAAAACCGCTTTGTCAGCTGATCCGCTTCATGATAGACCTCTTGATAGACATCCAGCTTCTCATTAGACAGTCCCGAAGTTAAAACTGGCTGCCAGGGTGCCTGAGGATTCAGTAGAGCCCCATGAGCGATTCTCTCAACAAGGTACTCTTTATCATTTTCTCTTAAAACCGTGAGAGGCTTATTATCGACAGGTTCAAGTTCTGACCTCCAGGACTCGAGTGATTTCACAAAGTTTTCAGTATCAACACTAGCTTTTTTCTCCTTGATCACCCATGGAATCGGCAGAGAAAGAACAAGAAAAGCCCAAAAGTACCTGTTTGAAAAGATAGTCTTCATAGTCATTATTATCCTTTCAATTCCTGAAGCATCGCTCGGATGGCGAAGCAATCGCTTGGGATGAGCTGAAGCAGAAATATACCCCAGGTATAAAGGAGACTGAATGCCAAAAGCCAGACCAAAGCTCGCTTCCCTTCTGAGAGGTTCCTGAAATTGGAGTAGTGAAGAATCGAGAGTATATAGACGATCGGAAAAAGCAGGAGGATCATCAAAGTCCAGATCGTATCCGCGATAAGAAATTTAATAGAGCTTGGCGGGATAGATATGTAGAGCCCCTGATTCGAACCAGTTAAATGAAGGGTAAAATATGCCCAGGGAAGAGAGATAGCACATGAAGCAATGAAAGATATCAGGATTGAGGAAAAGCAATAGCGACTAAACCAGCTCAAGAGGAGTATTGATAGTATTATCGCTGTGTACATACAAACGATTGCCGGTGCTTGCCCCAAAATCGCCAGATTGAAAGGCTCCTCAATCTGTATTGTAAATCCAATTGCACCAACGATGAAACTAAGAACGGCAAAAACAAGAAGCCCTCGAAACCTGTTGAACTGAAAGAGGAGAAAAGATCTCGGAAGCGTATCAAGAAAGCCGACCGCCCCTTCACGTTCCTCTTTGGGACATGCAACCATTCCGAAAATAACAATACTTGAAACAGACAAACAAAAGAAAAGAACAGAATCCAAAGCTCGATCAAACCTGATCATGGCAATCAACTGAAGCGCAAGCGAAGCACCACCGATCTTCAGAAAGAGTGATTTCTCGAGAAAGAACGAACGAATAGAAATCATGTCACGTGAGATGCGAATACCGAATGATTCATTTCTCTCTTGAATAAGAGACGACGAAGAGAACGAAGGAAATGTCAGGATCACGCCGCAGGCTCGAAACGCGATCAGAAGCATAATGACTGACCATGTAATTGAGAAGCCAAGACTTGATTGAACGACAGGCTTGTCCGAAAGAACTGTCCTGGAAAATGAATAGTTTCCACCGGTAAAGAAATGTATAACATGAGAGTACAAGAAAAGAAAAGAAATGAAGAGAATCACACTCAAGACTGTGGAGAAGAGAACTTTTCCACGGAGAAGAAGACTCATTGCGAGTCCTGTAAAATAGATTGCAGGAAGTATAAGAACTCTTTGCAAAAGTTCAGAAGGTACATCACTAAAGATATCCAGAAAAGGGTGTTCTTGTATTGGGGCAGTCACCAACTTCCACATCACATTGGTCAGAGCTGTCAGCGACACTCCTGCGACGATGATCAAGATGGTTCCAGAGATAATCTTAGAAAGAATCATCTTTCTATAGGGTATTGGAAGCGTATAGAGCAGATCGGAGGTTCGTGATTCAAATTCTTCCCCCATGGCCGTACTTCCAAGGGTAAGGGCAATAATCCAAAGCAAAGGCCAGAACGCGGCGATAAAATTACCTCGGGGAAAGGACGTTGAATATCCGTTCTTTGACGCGATAACGAGTCCGCCGTAATAGAAAAGCGCCAGGAGAAGAATGCCTGCTACGATAAGGGACTGCCGGACGAGATCCTTTCCTATGAGCCCTCTCGCTTCATAGAAACGCGCAAGAATACTCGCCCGACTTCGTGCAGGAGACGGTTGCACATTCGATTCCAGATCGGTGGAAGTATTCATGAAAGAACTTCCTCCTCCTTCCGGAAAACTTGGTTCATCTCTACAAAAACATCCTCCAGGGATAGCGCTTCAAAGGTCATTCGATCGGGATTGTAAGGCGCAAGCTCGCCCCTCACCCGTTCCTCATTGAAATTCTCGACGACGATAGACACACCCCTCCCGGCAGATTTACTGGAGATTTGCCCTGTCAGGAATCCCATCTGAGGAGGCGCATCCGCAAATGTCAGATCTATACGTCGAACGCTTGAAAGGAGTGCTTCGGTTTCGATATTATATTTGAGCTTTCCTTTCACCAGGATGCCAACTCGATCCACAACTCCTGCGATTTCATTGATCAGATGGGAGCTGATGAGAATGGTTTTTCCTTCATCGACATACTCCGCAAGTAGTCCCTCGATGAACTCTCGCCTGACCACAGGATCGAGTCCGCCAGTTGGCTCATCAAGAAGAAGAACTTCGGGATCGAAGCCCAGAGCGAGGAGCAGTGAGACTTTCGCAAGCTGACCTTTACTCAAGGTCTTAATCTTCTGATGATAAGGTATATCAAAGCGTTTGGCAATCTGTTGGGCTTTCTGGTGATTCCATCTGGTGCGTCTATAATGAGCAACAAACCCCACCAGCTCTTCCACTTTCATCCACCCATAGTAGTTGCCGCGGTCTGGAACATAACCAACAACCTCTTTGAGTTTCAGATGGTCCTTGTCAGGTTTATATCCAAGTATAGACGCTTCCCCTTCATTCATCGGAAGCAACCCCATGAGCATGCGTATCGTTGTAGATTTCCCGGCTCCGTTCAGCCCGAGAAAACCGTAAACAGACCCTTTAGGAACCTCGAGGTCCAGACCTCTGACAGCCCATTGATTCCCGTACCGATGCCCTAACTCCTGGGCCTTGATAGCGATCTCACTCATGGTCGTTCTCCCTGCTATTCGTTTGCTGTGACTTTTGAAACACTTCCCTCTCCCGTTGTTGTAGCAACTCTGTCAGCTCCCCATTCTCGATGCCGTAAAGGCGTGCCTGAGTGAGAAGCTCGTCGATCATTTGTGTCAGATGCTCGCGTTGAACCTCTTCACTGAGCCGTGACCCCTTGTCGCTGACGAAGCTCCCCTGCCCGGGGCGCGAGTAGACGATGCCTTCTGTTTCGAGCTCTTTATAGACGCGTGCCACGGTGTTGCGGTTTACACGGACAGCAACGGCAACATCCCGAACTGATGGAAGCTTGTCGCCGGCCTTAAGCTGACCCGAAGCGAGGGCGAGCTTCACCTGATCAACCATCTGCTGGTAGACCGGTTTGCCTGAGCTGAGATCAACATCGAAGAGCATATTGGCTTCTTACCTTCCCAAGTGTCATAGTTCATGTAGGACACCTGGGCCGCCTTGGCAAGAGAAAAATGAATTTTCTTTTTAAAACCTGTTTTTCAGGGGCTTTCCGGGTGGATTCACGAAGCGTGAAAACGGGGGTAGGGATAATGCAGGCATAATGGGGGGATGATGGAGGGATGATCACGATCAAGCCACCATTAGGCCGACATTAAGGCCACATTAGCTCAACCCCGGGAACCACGCGGACCACAGACCCCTTGTTCAGGAAACCGTTCAAACGGTTCCGGCCATCTTTCCCACCAGCCACCTCGGGTAGGCGGCGCGACGAGTCGCGTGCCAACCACGAAGCTATGAGTCTCGAAGTGCTCTGCACTTCTTTATGCAGAAGAATTTGCAGGCAGTTTAGAACACTCGGTAAATGTTTCAATCAACTTACTCGTGATCGTGGTCGTGATCAGCGACTTGTCCGCCGAAGCTGTAAGTGTGAAGGTGGAAGCGGTGATCGAAGAAGTAACTTGGTTTAAGAGCCGATTGCGATCACGAACACTATCACCGGCCATGCCTGATCACGATAGGATGTATATTCTGAAAGAAGCACATCAGGCGGGAGGCTTTGGCGTGCCGTGGCCCTGACATCGCATTGTACCTCGAGGCCCTGACTCGAGGCCTCTAAATCCGGACGTACCTTTGGTGCTTTGGACTGACCCCCCAATTCAACAATCTATGCGCCGCTGCGCCCCTGCGCGAGATCGTTTGTTCCGCTCCGCTGGAGCGGCATATATTAAATAACCCTACCCGGGGTCGCGGGCAGAGCCCTTACCCCGGGCAACTCGCTCTGGTCCCGCTGGGACCATGTAACGTCGAACCGCTCTGCGGTTCCGGCCCTCTTATAAACCAGCCACCTCGGGCAGGCGCCGCGACGACTCGCTTCCCAACCGCGAGGCTATGAGTATTGAAGTGCTCTGCACTTCTTTCTCTGGCTAAGATTACTGTCAGTAAAGATCTCTCAGTCGAATACTTAACGATAAGATTCGTGATCGTGCTCGTGATCAGCGAAGCGGCGATCGAAGAAATAACTTGGCTTAAGAGCCGATTGCGATCACGAACACGATCACCGGCTATACCTGATCACGATATGATGGATGATCAGGAAGAACCACATCAGGCGGAGGCCTTTGGCGTGCGGTGGCCCTGACACCGCTTTGTACCTCGAGGCCCTGACTCGAGGCCTCTAATTTCGGACGCACCTTTGGTGCTTTGGACTGACCCTCAATTCAACAATCTCTGCGCCGCTGCGCCCCTGCGCGAGATCGTTTGTTCCGCTCCGCTGGAGCGGCATATATTAAATAACCCTACCCGGGGTCGCGGGCAGAGCCCTTACACCGGGCAACTCGCTCTGGTCCCGCTGAGACCATGTGGTGTCGAACCGCTCCGCGATTCCGGCCCTCTTATAAACCAGCCACCTCGGGTAGCCGGCGCGACGGGTCGCTTGCCAACCGCTAGGCTACGAATATCGAAGTGCTCTGCACTTCCGATTACTGATCCAACTCTTTCTCCGAATCCTAAGCTGCTCAAGAACTTCTGAACTTGCTGCTTGCTCTTTACAACCACCTCTCCCTAGGTTTTCCATCATGTTTATGACAGTAGCTCAAAACCTCTCAAAACTCGCCCTCAAATCGTTGCTTGTACTAAGCTTAGGCTTTCTTTGCTCATGCGCGGCGACACCCCCGTCTGCGAGCTCGGAATCCCCACCAGCCATTTCATTAGAGGCGCCTGTTCTTATGGCGACGGAAGAGATTGAGGCTGAGGTTCCACCTCCGCCACCGATCACTCTGGCAGATATTAAAGAGAAATTATCTTTTCGAGGTTATACTTTCGAGAAGGATGATCAGTCAAAGCTGATGGTCACCGTCCAGAATACGACAGCTGAGGAGCAGGTAACCCTCGAGCTCGCGACAGATTTCCAGGATGAATCCGGGACAAGCTACCAGCGCAGCCCCTGGTCGAGAATAACTCTCAGCCCGGGTCAGAATCATCAGTACGTGGCTCAAACGGGAGCCAAGTGGTGCGAATCTGCCGCTCTTTGGGTTCGTCTTGTTGAGGAGAATAACACGGATAAGTAATGGCGCATTTTCTACAAAAACTCGTGGTAGGCTTTTTAACTCTCTTGCTTGTTTCAACGGTTTGCTTTGGATTCATTAAGCTTGCTGGTGAGGAAGCTGCTTTTGGTGAGAAGAATCCACCTCCCGAAGTGCGTGAAGAGATTATGAAGAAGTGGGGTTTGGACCGTCCTCTCCACGAACAGTATTTCCTTCATCTCAGTAAACTTCTGGTTTTTGATTCGATGGAATCGCGCCTGCAGAAAAACCGCTCTCTTCGAGATATACTTCGAGAACAATTGCCAACTTCTGTGCGTCTCGGCGTGCGCGCCTTAATATTCGCCCTGGCCGTTGGGATACCGATCGGGGTCGTCTGTGCAGTCTACCATAACAGGTGGATGGATAATTTGGGAACCCTTATGGCGCTTGTAGGTGTTTCAGTGCCCTCTTTCATTATAGCCAGCTTAATGATCTTCTTTCTCTGTCGTGAATGGGAGGTTCTCGGGTTTACCTGGGAGCCGATGCCAGCGATAGGCTGGCAGGAATCGACACCGCCCTATGAACTTGTGGATAATACTCCAGCGTGGTTTAAGGGAGTCTGGGCAGAGATATTTCGCCTCCGTATGTGGATTCCCTCCATTGCTCTTGCGGGATTTCCTTTCGCTGCGGTGTTGCGTCTGACCCGTTCATCAATGCTGGACGCATTAAATCAGGATTATATACGGACGGCTCGCGCCAAAGGTGTTGCTGCCTGGAAAGTGGTTGCCCATCACGCTTTAAGAAATGCCCTGACGCCAGTGGTAACATTCCTAGGTCCGGTTACGGCGGGAATCTTGACGGGGTCGCTTGTCGTAGAGAAGATCTTTGCTCTGCCTGGCCTTGGAAAATTCTTCGTAGATTCTGTCAATAACAGGGACATGCCTTTGATCATGGGGCTCACGGTTTTCTACTCTGCCCTGCTGATCTTTATGAACCTTCTTGTGGATGCGATTTATCCGATTCTGAACCCTCGACTGAAGAAATAGGATACTCTATCGCATGTGGCGAGACATCATCCGTCATGCCTCGATCGTCCTTTTCTTATCCGGTATTTGTCTTCTTTTCTTTCGTGGGAAACTGGAGACTTCGGATGAGGTGATCATGGCTGCCACGGCGATGACCATCGTCGAGAATCAATCCCTCGAGTTTTCTCAGCCGATATACGGTAAGACGCATTCAGAGTATGGATTGATGACGAGTCTTGCTGCGATTCCTTTCTATCTGCTGCAAAGAACCCTGCCTGCTCAACCTGGAGAATTTACTTTTTTCCCCCTGGTGAATGCTCTCGCGATTGGATTCGTCGGGCTGCTGGTTGCACTTGTGGCAGGGGGAGACACAAGGAAGAGGAACTTCCTCGCCTGCATCGCTGTCCTCTGCAGTCCTCTTTTTCCTGTATCACTGACCATGTACAGCGAGCTTCTGACAAGCATTGGCTTTCTTCTTCTTGTGTTTGGGTTGAAACGGGAAAGTCAGGCTAAGGATACAGAGAAAGCCATCGATTGGATTGCAGTTCTATCGATCGCTGGAGGGTTGCTCGTAGCCATGCTCGCGCGTGTTGCGTCTATACCATTCCTCGCGATTATCCTTTTCTGGGGATGGAGGACAGGAATTTCTCGAAAGGGATGGATCAGTGCTGCGGTAGCGGTGGTTGCAGGTTTTCTGATTATTGGCTTTCAGAACTATCTGACAAGAGGTGGTTTCTTTGCGACCGGTTATTCGCGGCAGGACTTTACCACTCCCCTGCTGACAGGTCTCTACGGGCTCTTGTTCTCGCCGGAGCGAGGTGTCCTGATCTTTTTCCCCCTCGTGATCCTGATCCTTCAGGCGCTCGCTGTCCTTAAATCGGAAGATAAGTCGCTGCTGTGGCTCGCAACCACGATACTGATTGTCTCTCTCGTCTTTCACGGAAGGTTCTGGACATGGCATGGTGGATGGACGAACGGACCGCGATTCCTGATCCCTTCAATTGCACTCTTTCTGCCTGTTCTGACTCAGCTGATGCTCCGTTTCTCAGAGCTTTCTAAAGGCAAGAGAGTTTTCCTTTTTGTCGGACTGTTCTGGGGAGGCGTCATGAGTTGGATCTATACAACTTCGTCCGGTTTTCTCTGGTGGAATCAGCTGTGGGGATTTCATCAATTGGAGAACCAGTGGCTCTTCATGCCGCAGCTAAGTTTGTGGCAGGGGTGGTTTCTTGGCTATCCGCTTCCCGATTCACGAGCCATCCCGGAGCGTCAGGTTCAAGTTGTCCTGACCTCGCTGGGAATCATTGGTGTCAGCCTTTCGCTTTTTCCTTTGCTCAGTCCATTCCGAAAAACACACGAAGAAGAGAAAACGCTTATTCCTGCGAAATATCGTCGGATAACGGATCGTTTTTTTATCGGTGCCATTGTTTATGTATTTATTCTGTTACTGGTTCATTTACTGGCGGGCCCGCGAGGTTGGGAGAAAATAGACTCCGCGGACACAAACCGGCGCTCACACCTGATTATCAACAATGAAAGCGGAACGTGGGAGGGCTGGATAGATAATCCCCTTAAGAGTGAGATCAAATTTAATATTAAGGCTAACGCCAACTATAGAATTTTCGTGAATGAGCAGTTGGTTTTGAGTTCGGATCCGGAACTTCGACGACAACACCTGAACGGTTTCAAACTGCCGGTGGATCCTGGATTGATTCAGTTGAAGGTAGAGGTTTTCCCCGTGGAAACTTCTGTGCCTCCACTCTTTCACCTTTATTGGTCCTGGGGCGGTGAAGGCCTCTATTTGTCGCCAGCTGGCGGAGAGTATTTGATGCCTCGTCCACCCACGCGTCCGGAGAGTTTTTTCTCGTGGATCTGGCGTCGTAAATTCATCATTTCAGCGGGTTTACTGGCTTTGCTATTGCTGTTTACTTACGTAACTTCGGCGAAACGCGAAGATTAGAGTAAATTACCGTAATTCTGCTAATCATGTTTCGCGGCGCCGCGGTTCAGCAGAATATGTCATGTTGCTAAACGATTCCGACTTTGCCGTAGTCTGATCGCTGAACGAAATAATCAACCAGGTAGAATATGCTTCAATCAATCGATAACAAAGTAGGTCAAAACCTTCTCGAAGCCGGGAAGATCGATCCAGACATGCTCGATGCAGCCATCAGGGATGCGCACCAGTCAGGTGATCGCCTGGATCAGGTTATCCGCCGAATGAAAGTCTGCGATGATGATGATGTACTCAAGGCTGTTGCAAATGCCCTTCATCTGGACTTTGTAAAGCTGGCCGACCACAAGCCCGAGGCGGAGGCTCTTCAACTTGTTCCCGCCGCGATGGCAGAGCACTATGGGATCGTCCCCCTCCGCTTGGAAGACGACATGCTGGTGATTGCGACGGCAGAGCCACAAGATATGTATGTGGTGGACGAGCTTCATCGACAGCTGGGCGTTGAAATTGAACCGGTTGTTTCCCAGCGCGCTGAAATCGACAAAGCCTATAACCGCTTTTATGGTATCGGCGGCGCGGTAATGCAGCACCTCAGCCAGGAAGTCCCCATGCTGGATGAGGATAATGACGAAGAATTCGCCCTTTCCGATAACATCGACATTGATGACATGGCTGCTGATGCCACGATTATCAAGTTTGTGAACAAACTGGTTCAAGAGGCGATGCGTGATCGCGCGACAGATATTCACGTTGAACCGATGGAGAGAGAGCTGCGTATCCGCTACCGTATAGACGGGATGCTTTATGAAGCTCCGATTCCACCTTCTATCAAGAGGTTCCAGGCGGCGATTATCAGTCGTATTAAGATTATGGCTGACCTGAACATTGCAGAACGCCGACTGCCTCAAGACGGTAAGATCAAGATTAAGATGTCGGACAAAGAGTTCGACTTGCGTGTAGCGACTGTACCCACACCGTACGGGGAATCAATTGCTATACGTATTCTCTCAAGAGACTCCGAGATGACAACTCTGGAGAAGCTTGGATTCTCTGGCAAACATATGGACCTGATGCGCCAGATGATTACGAAACCCTATGGAATTTTATTCGTAACAGGACCAACCGGATCCGGTAAGTCAACAACGCTCTATGCTGCACTTTCTGAAATTAATCAGGTTGATAAGAAGATCCTCACGATTGAAGATCCTATTGAATATAGAATTCCGGGAGTCACCCAGATTCAGGTCAACCCACCCATCGGTTTGACCTTCGCCCGTATTCTGCGAACAACACTGCGTCTTGACCCTGATGTGATCATGGTTGGTGAGACCCGTGACCCTGAAACAGCGAAAATTACTATCGCGACTGCGATGACTGGTCACCTTGTTTTCTCGACACTGCACACAAACGACGCGTGTGGTGCCTTTACCCGACTGACGGACATGGGTGTTGAACCCTTCCTGATTGCCTCATCGGTTGAAGGTGTACTCGCGCAACGTCTGGTTCGTGTTCTTTGCCCCGTCTGCAAGCAACCCTACAAACCAGATGATGATTTGATTCGCCAACTAAATATGACGCGTGAAGATCCATCAAATATCCAGTTCATGCGACCTGCTGGTTGTGAGTCCTGCCGCTATACAGGTTACTCCGGCCGTACTTCCATCGTTGAAATTGTGAAGATGGACGAAGCAGTTCGCCGCATGGTGGTGAATAACTCCTCTGCGAGTCAGGTCAAGGCAACTGCCATGAAACATGGTATGAAGCCGATCAGATACGCGGGTTGGGAGAAAATCAAGACGGGAATGACAACCTGCGATGAAGTGCTGCGAGTAACAATGGAAGATGAGTTCAATGATGAATTCGGAGCAGAGTTGGCCAGCACCGAAGAGAACCAGGCTCAAGGTTCTCATGCAACCGAGGCAGGATTGGGATCAAATGGGGATATGGCGCAGGGGTCTATGCCACCTGACCCTGAGCCACCAACACCACCTGAAGATGTTGGAATCGAGCTGTGATTAAGCAAGTCGTATAGATCAAGGAATATAACTTATACACATGGCAACGTTTACCTATAAAGCGAAAGACAAGTCCGGTTCCATTGTTGAAGGGAATATGGATGCAGATGGAAAGGCCGCTGTTGTGTCCCGGCTGCAGCAGATGGGTTACTTCCCGATGCGCATCGTTCCTGCTGGCGCCGCTGGCAAGGCGGCACCGAAAACATCAGGTACTTCGAAGTCAAAAACAGCCATTGGTTTTGGAAGAAAGAAGGCGACAGCAAGTTCAAGCTCCAGATCAAAGGCTGTGGCAAAGCCAACTGGCAGTAGCGGCTTTAGTGGTTTCCGTAAAGGACTCAAAGCCGCCGATATAGCCAGCTTCAACCGACAGCTTGCAGATTTGATTGGTGCAGGTATTCCGCTGGTCAAAGCGCTCGGACTTCTCGGAAAGCAAACACAGAATGAAGAACTTCATGGAATCATCATGAAGGTGCTGGAGGATGTCCAGGAAGGAGCAACTTTTGCCGATGCTTTGAGTAAACATGAGAGAGTATTTTCCAAGCTATACGTCGCGATGGTCCGAAGTGGTGAAGCTGGCGGGATGCTCGGTGAGGTGCTGAACCGCCTGGCTGATCTTTCCGAAAGTGAGGAGCAATTGAAAGGAAAGATCAAGTCAGCTCTTGCTTATCCTGCTGTGATGGTTTTAGCAGGTAGTGGTGCGGTCTTTGTCATGTTTTCATTTGTAATTCCAAAGATTACGGGGACTTTTGAGCAGTTGAATCAGGCTCTTCCAGCGCCAACAGAGATTTTGATCCGAATCAGTGAGTTTACTCAAAGTTACTGGTATCTGGTTCTCGGTGGTCTGGCGCTCCTTATAATGGGAACTTACCAATTCATCAATACAGCAGAAGGTCGGGCCATGTGGCATCGGCTTCAGCTGAAATTGCCTGTTTTTGGGGACCTGATTCGCAAGCGTGAAGTTGCTCGTTTCACGAGAACACTCGGTTCCCTGCTCAGAAACGGTGTGTCTATTCTGACTGCGCTGGAAATTGTAAAAGAAGTGCAGGAGAATACCATTTTCAAAGAAGAAGTGGAAGCCGTTGTTGAAGAGATTACTCAAGGTGCCAGCATGGCAAAACCACTGACCGGGAGCGCTGTTTTCCCACCCGTTGCCATTAATATGATCGCAATCGGTGAGGAGACGGGACGACTTCCCGATGTGCTGCTCAGAATCAGTGACTCTTTCGAAGGACAGGTAGACCGGTCTGTACGTGCTCTGACATCACTGATTGAACCCGTTATTATTGTAGTCATGGGTATAGTCATTGGCTTCATCGTGATTGCGATGTTACTCCCGATCTTCAGTCTCGATCCAACAGGAGGTGGCTGATGATTCGCTCGCACCAAAGAGGTCTGACGTTTATCGAGATTATGATCGTGATCGTGATTCTCGGGGTTCTTGTAGCCGTTGTGGCTCCAAATATGTCAGGACCAAGAGCGAGTATTGCACTCAGAAGCGGAGCGAGAAATATTGCTGGTGCTGGAATGCTGGCGAGACAGATGGCTATTTCCACGGGCGATCCGACCTACCTGATGATCTATCCGGAAACCCAGGAGTGGCGAATTAAGATATACCCTGACGAAGAGGAAGAGGATCGAGGTCCATCTCGCCGCAAGTTTTCACGAAAAAAGGTGCTTGAAGAAATTGGCAGTTCGGAAGAAAGGCTTCAAGGGTTACCTCAAGAAGTTCGTCTTGAGAAACTGCAACGCAACGATGCGGAAATTGATCTAGATGAAGAGGAAATCGTTCTGACTTTCTATCCAACGGGCAGTTGCTCAGGAATGGCTATACAGATTATGAACTCACGGGAGAAGTCACTAACAATCGACTTCGATCGTGTCACAGGCAGGCCCGAGATTTACAAAGGTAAACCAAAGAGCTTTGCAATGAAGTTAAAAGAGCATGGCCTGGATCCAAGAAAGTTTGGCTTGGAAGATGACTCAATGACTGCCGATGCGGATGAGGACAGTAAGCACAAATTCTATATGTCTGCAGGATGGAATGAAGAAGAACGCGTCGATTATTACAAGGATATTGCTGAGAGATTGATGAGTCAATCTCGCTTGCGCGCTCGAGTGAGAGAAGAAGGTGTTTCGGCCTACTATACAGAAGCGCAGAGATGGGGGAACTAAGGTTTGCTGACAAAGTTCCGCTCCAAAGGAAAAGGCTTCGTCCTTCTTGAGGTACTGGTCGCCATTGTCATTATTGGTGTGGCGATGGTTGCGATCATGAGGGCCTTCGTTATGGCTTTGGACTCGATCAAGAAGATTCAGTTGAATGAGAAGGCAATGTTGCTGGCTGAATCTGCGATGGATGACCTGATGGTCGAACCTCCCGCAGAAGGTGACTATGATGGCCGATTCAGTGAGGACCCAAGGTACGGTAAGGCCTTTGAAGATTGGCTGTATGAAATTGAAATTGAAGCTGAAGAGCCCGACTACCAGGAACGACCTAGAGGTAAAATGGCACAAGACCTCGAGTATATCTATCATGTAAGACTTAAGATCATTTACGACGACGATGATGAAGAAAAAACGGTCCTCGATCTTCGTACAATCCTGATGGAACCAGATATTTTCAGCGAGGATGCGATTCAGGCGAACCAGATGTTCTAATTGAGTACAGGAGATTAAGAAGCAGGGAAAATATGAAGTTTCAGTTTGAAGACATAGATGAACAAAGCCGGAAAGAATCGAAAGGTTTCACTGTCCTTGAAATCCTTGTGGCAGTGACGATTTTTTCAATCGTCTCTGTTATTATATTTTCCATTTTCCATGCTGCTATTAAGAGTCAGAGGGTGGGTGACCGAGAAACGAAAATGCTAAACCATGCAAGATTCGCTCTGGACACTATTGAGAAAGACATCACCAATGTTATATACAGGGACGAAACATCCTATAACATTATCATGAGTCGCATGATTGCGGAGATGGAGGAAGAGAGGTATAAAGCCGAACAAACTGGCTACTGGGAAGACTTCAATGCGAAATACGTGGACGAAGAGTCCTCCATTGGAAACCCCTATGAACTGGGACGTTTAATTGACCTCCAGTTCTCTGGGTCAGAGAATGGCAAGAAAGACACTCTAACCTTTACTGTACGGCAGCCTTACCAGATTGGAGATATCTACCGGCCCTACGGTGTTTCACGCGTTAAATATTTCCTGCAGGATGGCTGGCTGATCAGGAGTGAAGATGTGATTGATACTAAAGAGAGGGATGCCTTTGGAAATGTATATTCACGTCCGATTCCTCCCAGTTACTCCCGTCTCGCAGAAGGTGTTAAAGTCTTTGATCTTAAATATACATTCTGGTACGATCATCAGTGGTATGAGAAAGATGGCTGGGTATCAGGTATCAGACAGACTCGGAACGGGAAATACCTGCTTGGGGACTACCGGGAAGATGATGATCCCAGAAACCGGGATACTCCAGAATACAATAACACCCTTGAACCTGGGGCTCCTGGTTGGAACGAACAGCTCAATGATTCAAGAAATGAACCACTCGACCGCCTCCCTTCTCTGATAAGAGTTAAGCTGGTGATCTCGGATCCCACCAATGAAAAACGAACGGCCGAGTTTCAGCGTGTGATTAAAGTCCCTCCATCAGAGGAAACATACGTTCCCTTCGACAGGCTTGAAGAAGAAGAGAGGGAAAATGAACAGTACCTGCGCGATGAAAAATATACTCCTGTCTATCCAGGTGTCTGGGGACTATTCTAATGAGATCGCTTTCCAGTCACGGAAAAAATCGCGGAGTTGTCCTGGTCATCGTCCTGTGGCTGATCGTGATTCTCTCTTTGATGGCTTACTCTCTCCTGTTTCAGGTCTCAAGTGAAGTAACGGTTACCTCCACCCGAAAGAAGCAGCTCCAGGCGGAGTTTCTGGCTAGAGCAGGACTATCAAAAGCAATCATCGATTTAAAGAACGACCTCTTATTCGATGTCTCCTCAGAAGAAAACAAGGCCTTTGATGCCGAGGGAGATGTATGGGCCCGACCAGAAGAAGGTAAAGAGGAAGTCTATCTCACGCGAGATGAGGAAGAAGGCTATTACGACGTACGTGTATATGATGAGGAAAGTCTGATTAACCTCAAAATCATGTCTCAATCAAACTTAAAGGTGCTCCAGAATATCCTGGTTCATTTCGGCTACGATGAAAAAGATGCTGAGATTGCAGCAGCAGCGATCGTAGATTGGCAGGATCCAGACCTTATCCCTGCTTATCCAAACGCGAACGCAGAGGAGGAAGGAATTTTCTACTCAATTCTCAGAGGAGAGGACACTGGTGGTGAAACGGACCCAGATGATGCCTCACCGATCCCCATGAGAAACGAGAACTTTCTCACGACCGATGAACTCCTCGAAGTTTATGGAGTCACTCCAGAAGCTTACTTTGGCTACGAGACTCCTGAAGCGGAATACTTTAAGGAAGAGATGAATATTGATTATGGAGGACGATTCGAGCTGGACCCTCCGCGACGATCACGTCTTGATGATGGTCCTCCACCAGCGCTGAGAGATATTTTCACCGTCTACGGAACCGGGATTCTCAATATGAATACAGCACCAGTTTATGTACTTGAGGCTTATGCCGCAGGTGCTGGACATTCTGATCCTGGCAGTTTTGCGGATCGCGTTATCAGAACAAGAAGAGGTAGTAAGGAAACAAATATAGACAATAGCAGCGCCTTTAAGGATAGAGCCGCGCTCCAATCAAACACGGAGATTAGTGGCGTCGTCGCTATGGGTAACAATTCTATCCCAACCGATGTCCGCTCGACAACATTTCGAATCGTCTCAGAGGGACACGTTGGCGATGTGAAAGTAAGAATTGAAGCTCTTGTCTTCCGTAAGCTTCTTCGTCTTAACAGAAACGAAGATTTTGAATACATGGAGCGGGCAGAAGAGCGTCGAGATGTCAATTCAGCGAGGTATGAGAGACGGGAAAACCGTGATAATGAAAATCAAATCCTGTATCCATATGTACGTATTATACAAATGCAGATCGAATAAATAGAAAAAGGAATCACTTTTCACACAACATGGCCAAGTATGCTGCTTTAGAGATATCAGAACAGGATGTTAAGCTCCTGGTCTGCAACCACGACCGCAAGAATGGGATACAGATCGATGCGGCCGCATTAATTGATTTTTCCGATCTCCCTCGAGGTGAGGAATCGCAGGTCGACAGAGTCAATCGTGTACGCGAAGTCACAAAAAAGCTAAAGGTAACTTCTGCTGAAACGGCCGTTTTGATACCTAAACAACAGGCAATCCTGAGAACGGCTTCACTACCTTCTACCGATCCAGATGAACTGGAAGAAATGTCTCAGTTTGAAGCAGAAAAGTATATCCCATTCAATTCTGAAAGACACATCGTCAGCAGCACCACGGTTCAACCAGATGAGGCCGGTGGAACCCTTGTACTGATCACTGCGGTTGACGGCCCAGTGATGGAAAATGCACTCGAGTACTCTCGCGACCTGTCCATCACGCCAGAGTTCGCAGAGATATCTTCAATCGGACTTGTCAGGGCTTTTCAAGAACATGAAGCAGGAGCTTTAGAAAAAGAAGCCGTTGTACTACTCTACATCGGGCAGAACCAGACCGAAATTATCCTGTTCAAGAACGGCATCGTGATGACAGCCAGATCACAGGCCCTTGGGATCAATAAGCTGAATCAGGATATTGAAAAGTCTTCCCATGATAATGAGACCTCAGATGAGGAAGCACAAATCCTCGCAGCAGAGCATATTAGAAAGTGGATCAACCGTATAGTCCGCTTTACTTCCCAGAGCTATGATTATGCCGCGAGAGAGCATGGCATGTCCAGTTCGGCAACACTCTATCTTTGTGGAGAGGGAGCAACCCTTCAGGGACTTTCGCAAGCGATATCAGAAAGCCTTGGCATTGATACACACCACTTTGATCCGATGTCTACCTACGAGGTCTCAAACTCAGACAATGTAGACAGAAACTCTCTCCCCGGCATGGTAGGATGCCTCGGGTCCATTATCAGACTTATTGACGAGTCAGAGAATCCGAAGAATAAACCGGCTCGTATAAATCTTCTTCCCATCGAAATACTTCAGCGACAAGCCGCGGCTGAGAAACGACTTATCTTTGCTTTGTCAGGAATGATGATTTTCATCACCTTGGTTCTTGCCTATCTGGCATGGGACGTTCAGGCGAAACACAACGAAGAGCTGGCACAAAGATACCGTACCTATACTTCAGACATGGAACCGCTGATTGATTCTCTCGGTGTAAAGAAAGAACAGCTTGATATCATTAATGGCTATACAAGCAACCAGGCGGCAGCTCTTCACATTCTCGATCAAATTTCCACCTTTCCTGGCGTCGGTAATATTAATGACAATGGGGTCCTTACGCTGACAGGTTTTCGTTATATATCAGGTGAGCGAGGAGAGGTAAAGTTTGAAGGAGTTGTTCTCAACTTCACTGACATTCAACGATTTGCTGACTTCCTGGAAAAAATGACCGACGGGACTCAGAAGGTTTTCTCTAGTGTAGACCTTCCACAACCGAAACCAGGAGAGCTGAATGGTGAGTCCGTCTATCAATTCGATTTGCTTGCCTACCTTAATGACTATAACAGTGAGGACGAAGAAGAATAAATGCAGAAACGTGAGAAGATCCTATTCATTGCAACAGTTATTTGTGTCGCTGTCTTTGCCATCATGAAGATGGGACTGGAAGAGAAACTTGACACATTACTGGCTGGCAACTCTGACACGGTTGCTCTGCAGAAAAAGTTCGAGAGCGATCTCGACCAGGTCAAAGAGATCTATAACATTGAAAAAGAGTTTCTTGCGATTGGCAGGTTCCCTTTGGACAATGATAATAACTACCGTCCTGCCTACGCCTTTGCTGATCAGGTTCAGAAAATGTGTGAAGACTCTGGATTTCCAGCCCCCCCAATCAGACCAGAGATGGAAGAAATTGAAGGTGTAGACAAATATGAACTTATTAATGTTACTGTAAAGACAGAGGGCTCCTTCAACGATACCGTCAAACTTCTAAAGACATTTGATTCGAATGGATTGATGATCCGAGAAGTCACGCTGTCTTCTCCCAGAAACAGAGAAGTGGTAGACGCCACAGTAAAAGTTTCACGCATAGCAGAAACAAGGCAATAAAGCATTCTTACAGGTTAACTTTATATGAATACATCAAGAATCATTCTGATAAACTCCCTGATCTTTGTCGTGATCATCACTCTTTCCGCGATGACTATCATGCAGGACAGAGAGCTACCCGGTGAACCAGAGTTCCTCCTGCCCGGAAGTCCTGGCTTCGATGATGTCGAAGTTGTCGTTAAAGAAATCGTTGAAAACCAGGAAGCCGAAGAACAACAGATGGGAGGAGACTACCCTTCTCTGGGTAAGAAAAAACTCTTCGATCCCCTTGTGCCTCAACCAACACCATCACCCACTCCCCCACCGACACCGGTTCCTCCTCCGGATATCAATAGTGTGACCGAACATTGGAAATTAAGCTTCGTGGGAAAAACCTTCGCATCGTTTAATAATATCAAAACAAACGAAGACTGGAACATGAAGAAAGGCGAGTCATATACGGTGACTTACCGAGGACAGAATGTACCGGTCTATCTTGAAGAGCTGAACCGCAAACAGTGGAGTGTTACTATAGCAGTCAAAGAAGGCGGAAAAGTCCAAACAAAAACCATCAAGATGTTTTAATTTAGTGCTGCCCGCGACACTTTTGAATTCAATGCCCTAAACGACAAACCCGAAACCTTATCGTCAAGTCTTGTCTATATACCCCCCCCTAGAAGAGAAGAGCCAGGGAGTATATAGACAAACGTGAAAACTTCGAAACTTATCGCTATAAACAGCCTGATATTTCTTAGCATCATAGGATTGTCATATATAACGATCATGAAGCAGAGGAATCTACCCGCTCCTCCTGAATTTAACTTGCCAGGGACCCCGGGACTAGATCAGGTTCATTCAGTTGTGACCTCAATGGTAAAAAACGAGAACAACCTTCCCGTTCAGAGCAGGATGAGCTATGGCTCTTTGGGGAATGCGCAACTGTTCGAGCCACTGATTCCTCCACCAACAGTTCCACCACCAACCCCAACGGCACCACCGCCGCCGCCAGATATTGATCTCGTGACACAACACTGGCAGCTTAGCTTCGTAGGGAAAACCTTTGCTTCATTTATTAATACCAAAGACAATAAAGACTGGAATATGAAAAGGGGTGAAGCTTACGAAGTTATATACCGAGGGAAACCTGTTTCTGTTTACTTGAAAGAGATGAGCCAAAAGACCTGGTCAGCCACCGTGACAGTAACTGAAAATGGACAGGAACAGACGAGAGTGCTTAAGATGTTTTAAAGACAGTGCCTGCGATTTTGAAAATCACAATCTATTCAGCCTTGAATCAGGCGCCTTTAACTTCTTTGCGTAGTTTGGCTGGAAGAATTTTAAGCTGTTCTCGGTATTTTGCAACCGTTCGCCGAGCAATCTGAAAGCCCTTTGCCTTCAACATATCAGCGATTTTCTGATCACTGAGCGGACGACGCTTGTCCTCAGAGTCGATGATCTGAGTCAGCAGTTCTTTAATGGAACGACTTGAAGCTGCTTCGCCGTCATCTGTTTCAAGACCACTTGAGAAGAAATACTTCAGCTCGAACAACCCACGAGGAGTTTCTACATACTTCTTTGTCGTTACACGGGCGATCGTTGATTCATGCATACCAACCTTCTCAGCAATATCACGGAGCGTCAGTGGGCGCAGATGCTCGATCCCCTTCTCGAGAAACTCCATCTGGTACTCCATAATGGCTTCCGTGACTCTGAGGATTGTTGATTTACGTTTTTCTATATTCCGTATCAGCCAGACCGCATTCTTATATTTTTCACTCGCGTAGCTAACATCGCCCTGAGAATGCCCATTGGTGCCATTGGCGGAAGCTGAAGAAGCATTGTTGTTAGAAACAGCGCCGTTGGCCTGCTCTTGCTTCGGTTGTCCACCGCGTCTACGGTTGGGTTTATCGCCCATCATCCGACGATAATTCGCGGCAACTTTCAGACGCCCTGCGTCACCTTCATTAAGGAAATACATGTATTTCCCATCCACCTTCTTAACATAAACATCGGGGGTTATATACTGAACCTGATCTTTTGTTGTGGAGCGTCCAGGTTTTGGGTCGAGCCGCGCAAGAATTTGAAAAACTTCAGTAACTTTATCTTCATGGACTTCAAGAGCTCGTGCGATTTCTCTAAATCGCTTCTGTTGAAGATCCTTCAGGTGACCGTCTAAGATCTGATAGAGAACTTTATTTCGGATGCCTTTTTCTTCGCATTGCAATCTCAAGCACTCGCCGAGATCTCTCGCAGCAACACCGGTTGGCTCAAATTCATGCAGGATCTCAAGAACATCAAAAACTCTATCTGCAGGAACTTCGAGTCTCTTTCCGATTACATCCAAGAGAAGATCGCTTTCGTGTAGATCTTCAATCTCTTCGTAAGACTTTTCCAGCCGGAAGGCAATCAATCGCCTGTAAAGACTGTCTTTTTTCAAGGATGCGAGTTCGTCATAGGAAGACTTTAATAATTCGGCATAGATGCGCAGGACGATTTCTTTTCTCTTCATTCCTGTGAATGCATCAGGACTTTCTCCACCTCGCATTGAAGCGAGAATCTGACGGAGTTTTTTGTCGACTGTCTCCTGAACACCAGCATGTTCTGGGGTAATAATTTCAGGAGGATAGCCGAGAACCATACACAAATTCGGGAGAGAGCAATCCAGGTAGCCGTCAGTATTCAAATTGCCAATCAAGAACTCCCCGATCTCAAAATCCTTACCGCTCAAAACAGAGAGAGTCAGCTGCCGCATCAATGAATCATAGAGAGATGTCGGAGCTCCAGTATATGTTGTAAAGTCGTTCTCTTCGGAATCTTCACGAACACTTCCGTATGAGATAGTATCACTATCGTCGAAGGTTTCTTTCCAATCGACATCATTTTCAGCGAAGGTTTCAAACTCTTCGCTGCCTTCAGATTTTGAGGAAGGGTCTTCAGGTGTTGCGTTATCGGAGTAATCGACTTCTTTTTCTTGATCGGAGCCAATCTCATCTGAGTCAGATATGGCTGATTCTTTCTCGGCTTGCTCAGATAATCCGGATTCTTCCCTTTCGGGGGCAATGAGCTCAACATCAGGATCTTGATCTGAGTCTGCCGCTCCGGAGTCGAGAGCTTCCTCATCGTCGGCGAGCTCGAGTAACGGATTCTCGAGCATCTCTTCATGGATAAGCTGTTCAAGATCCATGGAGTTCATCTGCAGCAGCTGAATGGACTGCTGCATCTGAGGGGTCATGATGAGCCGCTGAGTCTGCTTTTGTACCTGCTGAAGTGAGAGAGCCATATGATTCCTGATCTATAATTACATTCAGAGTGGTTGTGTACTAAGGTGCTTAAGGGTAGGTTAAGCAAAATTCAGACACAACATTATGGACTCTCTTTTGCTTCCCTAGCAGGCGTCAATAAGAATACAACAAAACTAAATCTCTAAATACTCTTCAACTCCGAAGAATCGATCCCAAACACTTCAGCAAAACCCTTTTAAAACACTGTAACCAAACGACTTAGGCGACAACATTCAAGTGCTAAGACAAAGCCTTTTGTTCGGCACATGGGTTCTTGCAAAGCCCAGAGAGTTGTATATGGATAGGATAATTTCTTATGCAGGCATCCTCAAGGAGCCCGATTTTTTAGATTTCAGATGCTTTTTTAGACTTTTATTCAAACATGTTAATAATGTTTCATGGGAAGATACGGTCAGTTTATCAAGCGGAATATCGGAGCTGCTTCCATTCATCTCTCGAGCATCACGACTTTGTAATTCAATTACTGACAACAGCGTTGGGCGACGCCATTAATCATACCCTCAGCTTCGCTGCGCCCGAAGTGGGAGCAGCGAATGCCAGAATTAAAATTGCATTTGTCTTTGGGTATTTTACTTCCACTCGTCAGAACGATGAGTTAAACAAACTCCAATGCTCACCAATGAGCTATGAGAGTTACTAAGTCTCTACGACGAGATTTTTCTTTAAACCTCAAGCAAGAGACGCTCGGGATTCTCAATGCATTCCTTAAGACGAACGAGGAAACTGACCGCTTCTTTCCCATCAATGATTCGGTGGTCGTAACTCAAAGCAACATACATCATGGGTCGGATCTTCACCTCATCCCCTATCGCAACTGGCCTCTTAACGATGTTGTGCATACCCAGAATACCGCTTTGAGGAGGGTTGAGGATCGGCGTCGACATCATGGACCCATAGACCCCGCCATTGCTGATGGTGAAAGTGCCACCGGTTAATTCATCCAGCCCAAGCTTACCAGCACCGGCTCTCTGAGCATAATCGCGAATCGTTTCTTCGATCCCTGCAAAGCTCATGTTCTCCGTATTCCGGAGTACAGGAACAACGAGCCCACGCTCGGTACCCACGGCAACACCGATATCATAATAGTCATGATAGACAATATCGTCGCCGTCGATTGCTGCATTAACCCCTGGATATTTCTTCAGTGCCTCAACGCTCGCTTTGACAAAGAAAGACATAAAGCCAAGCCCGACCCCATGCTGTTCTTTGAATGTTTCCTTAAACTGGCTTCTTAGGGCCATGACTCGAGTCATGTCCACCTCATTGAAGGTGGTCAGCATCGCGGCTGTCTGCTGTGCCTCAACAAGCCTCGCCGCCACCCGTTTCCTCAGCGTTGACATTTTCTCGCGTCGGGTAGGCTTTTCTCCCTGGGCTACGGACGGTTTTGGAGATGCTTTCGCTGGCTTATCATCGTCGGCTTTCTTTTCTGCGTCGTCGATGTAGGCCTCAACATCTTCCCGTGAAATTCTCCCCCCAGGACCAGTACCCTTGACCTTATGCAGATCTATACCGCGATCACTGGCAATACGCTGTGCAACGGAGGTCGCTTTGATTTCTGATGATGTGGACTCTTCTTTCTTATCCTTCGGTTCTTCTTTACTCTTTTCTTCGCCCTTTTCCTCAGATGCCTCTTTCTCTTTTACCTGTTTATCGCTGCTAGATTCATCTTTTTCTTTCGGCGCGTCACCCTCTTCGATATATCCCGCGAGGTCACCAACTTCTAAGGTATCGTCTGGTTTGGCTTTGTGCTTGAGTATTCCGCTTTCAGGTGCTGGAAGCTCTTGATTCACCTTGTCCGTCTCTATTTCAAGAATCGGCTCATCTTTCTGAACATATTCACCTTCATCCTTCAACCACTGGGCAATCACCACTTCTGTGATTGATTCACCAACACTTGGAATGCGGACTTCAACGGACATGGATTCTCTCTTTCATCTAGTTGATAACTTGATTGCTATAAACAGGGTCGGATCTTCTATCTGCCAACTGAGGCCTCAACCTTTTTGATCGCAGGAATGGCTTCATCGACGATCGCTTTGACCTCTTGATCGTGAGCCTTCTTCGAACCAACGGCTGGTGAGGCGGACGCGTCGCGACCGATATACTTCATTCTAATGCCCGCTTTTTCCTCCAGCTCAAGAGCCAGAAATGGCCAGGCACCCATATTTCTAGGTTCTTCCTGGCACCAGCAAACCTCGGCATCAGCAGGATACTTAAGTATGAGCTGAGTCAGCATGAGAGCATTAACAGGATAGAGTTGTTCAAGCCGAACCAGGGCAACTTCCTCGTTCTTCTTTTCCTCTCTTGATTGAAGCAAATCATAATAGACTTTGCCAGAGCATAGAACAATACGCTTCACCTTTTCACGATCCTGTATATACTGATCATCGATCATTTCGTGAAAGCTACCTTCTGAAAGATCGGCAAGAGAAGATACAACTCTAGGATGCCTGAGCAAACTCTTAGGCGACATGATCACCAGTGGCTTTCTGAAATCACGAACCATCTGGCGTCGCATCACGTGAAAGAGTTGAGCCGGGGTTGTCAGATTCGCGATCTGCATATTATCGTTCGCACACAGTTGAAGAAAGCGCTCCAGCCTGGCAGAACTGTGTTCCGGACCCTGTCCTTCATACCCATGAGGCAGCAATAACACAAGTCCACTTGATCTCTCCCACTTCATCTCAGCGCTGGCGATAAACTGATCAATAATCACCTGGGCGCCGTTGGCAAAATCACCAAACTGAGCTTCCCATATGATAAGCATTCCAGGGTCACCTAAAGAGTACCCATACTCGAATCCCAGCACGGAAGCTTCCGCCAGCAAAGAATCATATATACAAAACTTTGCCTGATCATCACTGAGATTATTCAACGGAGTGAAAGAATCCTCAGTTTTGACGTCGGTCATTACTGCATGGCGGTGACTGAAAGTTCCGCGGCGGCTATCCTGTCCTGTAATACGCACAGGAACCTGATCATAGAGGAGTGAACCGCAGGCAAGCATCTCGACTGTTCCCCAGTCGAGCCCTTCACCCTTCTTGACCGCTTTCAGCCTCTGCTCGTAAAGCTTCTTAACTTTTCGGTGAGGACTAAAGCCTTCCGGGATCTCCGCACACTTTTCTGCAATATGAAGCAGATTTTCCTTCGGATAGGATGTCTTTACTGTATCGAATGAAAAGGTCTTGCGAAACCCATCCCATTTCTGGCGAAAGGCCGTCTGATTAGGGCGGACAGGAACTTCCCTTCCATGCTCCTGGGCTGCATCAAAGATTTCCTCAAGATCTTTCTGCATTTCCTGAATTTCGCTCTCAGCAATGACCTTCTCCGACTTTAGCTTTTCCGCATAGATCGAAGTCACCGTTGGTTGCTTGCGAATAATGTCATACATTTGGGGCTGAGTGAAAGCAGGCTCGTCGCCTTCGTTATGACCATGCTTACGATAACACCACATGTCGATTACAACGTCTTTGTGGTATCTCTGTCTATATTCCAGAGCGAGACTGACGGCTTTTGCACAGGTATCAGGATCATCTCCATTTACATGAAAGATGGGAGCCTGAACCATTTTTGCAACGTCAGTACAATATTGCGAAGAACGGGCACTCTCAGGGCCTGTTGTAAAACCAATCTGGTTGTTTACGATGATGTGCAGCGTTCCGCCAACGCTATATCCCTTGAGGTTGCCCATCTGGAAAACTTCTGCAACAATTCCCTGCCCTGCAAAAGCGGCATCACCATGGACAAGAATGGGCATGACTGCTTTGCGCTCAGTATCATTTCTCTGGCGCTGTTTCGCACGAGCTCTTCCCATCACGACAGGGTCCACTGCCTCAAGGTGGCTCGGGTTTGCAGCAAGGGTGAGGTGAATCAACTTACCTTTTGTGGTCATCAGGTTTGATGAATACCCTTTATGATACTTCACGTCTCCCCCACCATCAAAGGCATCGACATAATTGTCCTCAAACTCAGCAAAAATATCATCATAAGCCTTGTTAATGATATTCGCTAAAACGTTAAGACGACCACGGTGCGCCATGCCGATAACCACTTCTTCGACGAAAAGTTCACCCGCGCTTTCAAGTGCACTCCACATTAAAGGAATCAGTGTTTCTGCACCTTCGAGAGAGAACCTTTTCTGCCCCATGTATCGGTTATGGAGAAACTTCTCGAACATCTCCGCCTGGTGAAGCTTTCGGAGAATATTGTGCCTTTCCTCTGGACCAAGTTTAGGCTGTGAAGTCCGTTTCTCCAGACGCTCCTGCAACCAGCGACGTTCATCAGTGTTCTGTATATGCATATACTCGACACCAAGTCCCTGGCAGTAGATCTCCTCCATATAGTCGATAATCGTCCTCAGTTTGACAGGCTCTTCAAATTCAGGTATTGCTGTCAGAAAGGAGTGATCAAGATCTGCTTCATCTAATTCAAAGGCTGAAAGCTCAAGGTTGCGTGGCCGTGGCCGTGGACGACCAAGAGGATCCAGGTTGGCTGTCAGGTGACCGATGTCTCGATAGTGATAAATGAGAGAATTGACCTTACCCTGCTTTTGAACAAACTCTGAGCTAACTCCTTCCACTTCCTGAAGAGAGAATGTGTCCTCGTCATAATGGGAAATTGTCTCTTCCGCCCCCAGATCTGACTTCAGGCCAAGCTCGAAACCACGAAAAAACGCGTCCCAATCCTCTCCAACCTGATCAGGACTCTGTTTCCACTCATCGAACAATTGCTCGATGTATTCGCCAGACCACGAGTTTACAGCCCCTCTTGAAGCAGAGTTGTCAGCCACTTTAATAATCCTCTCAGAATCTCATTCTCACGTCTCATCATTGAGGTGTCAGGGACAGTTTCGCCCCATTACCCCATTAGACAGACCGTGTAGAAATCTCCTTGCCAGCGCAACGAAGAAATCCTTGTGAATCAGGACATTATCATTCAAAAGAGGTGAAAATCAGGGTAAATATGGCTCAGGATTTACAGCTTCACTGTTCTTACGCAGCTCGAAATGCAGATAAGGATTCCCGCCCATGCCAGAATTGCCCGATCGCGCTATCACCTGTC
>CAYTGM010000014.1:0-114021 GCA_964437365.1 uncultured Candidatus Sumerlaeota bacterium
AGAAGATGCATTGGCGGGATACTCAAGTTCTTGAATAAGGAGCTCTTTAACGCCCGAATCGATAGGAGTCGTGGCGGCATGGTCGAGATAAATCAATCCTGTAAAGTCCTTCCGCGATTTCGTTTTGTGACAAAGGTTAATTGGACCGATAAAACTTTATGATGTAAGCGGTGCCATGGGATTTCTTGTGTGGGCATTTTCTTTGACGTGAACCTGTTTATTTCGTTTGCTGGTAGATGTCGTTTCGTGACGATCGTGGATCTCCTGATCTTACACGCTCTAAAGAAATTGAAAACGGATTCATGATCCCTTTGACATCGCCAAAACTAGAGGTCATCTTACTTAATGAGACTTTCAACCCCCCGGAATCTGCCATCGAAAATGGATGATACCACAAACGAGCAACAAGGACCGAACAAATCGATTTTGTGTACTGTCCTCGACCAGGGTGAAATCGCCCTGATCAAGGTCTTAGGGAAAGGTAACTTCAGCAATTCCCTCCCGCTCAAGAGGTTTGTGAGTCACGTTTTCTCGATGAACAGCCATCCTCGATTCATTCTGGATATGGTAGAATGCGAGATGATGGACTCTACCTTCATGGGTGTGCTGGCAGGGACTTGCATTCAGCAGACAAGAAACGGTGGCGGCAAAGTGATTGTGGTAAATGCCAATGCGCATTGCCAGCGCCTTCTCAAGACACTTGGCCTCACGCATCTTCTGGAAATGCAGACAGGGACTCCGGAGGAACTTCAACGGGGCGAAGAGGAGCTAAAGCCCATTCTTGAGAGCAAGGCAGACAAGGTTGATCAGATCTGTCTGACGCTCCGGGCTCACAAAGACCTTGCTGCGGTTGACCCTGAAAACAAGATTCGATTCCAGAACGTGATCGAGTATCTTGAAAAGAGTCTTCAGGAAGAAAAGAAGGAAGGCGATTTCTGATCATTGCCCCACTTTCATTTGAAAAGTGGACCTTCCCGTTTCATGCAGCAAAAACTTCAGGCTTTTGTCCTTAAAACATACGAAACAGGCAACTCATCAGAGGTGGTACATTTACTGACACGCGAGTTAGGACGCCTCTCTGTCTATGCACGCGGGGTGCGGAAGAGTAAGAAGGGCGCCAGCTCGACTCTCCAGCCACTCTCGCGCATTGAAATATCTGTCTATCTTAGAGAAGGTTCAGACCTTGCCACTTTCAAAGAGGCGGACCTTCTTCAGTCCTACGAAAGTATTCTGCATGATTTCGAAAGGTTCTCTCTGGGTCTTCTAACCTCTGAGGTGTGTGCTGGTGCCGTGGAGCCCCTGCAGGCTCAGGAAGAGGTCTTCGATCTTCTCGAGGCCTATCTTGAAGACCTGAAGCCAGAGTCCTCTCACTCGGCTCTCTCGGCCACCTGTAAAGCTTTCTATATCCTGCTGGCCCTGACGGGATATGAACCAGAGATCCATGAGGAGCTTTTGAAGCCCTGGCCTGAAGGACGACCGAAGCCGCACTGTTTCTGGTTAAATACCGATCAGAGTCTGATTCATGCATCGGGACCTGCTGGATCAGAAATGCAGTGGCCGTGCTCTGTTCCCTTGCATAAGGCGGACTTTCCTATCCCGCCCCAGGCTGTTCGTTTCCTCTATAATTTAAGGGAGAGGAAAGCGAGCTCGGTTGATCTTGAAGAAGACCACGGGATGCAGCTTCTTGAAGGATTTATCAGGCTCTTTGAAAGGCATCACGAAGGATCTGTGAAGGCGGCTCAGTTCTGGCGCGAGGTGGTCGGGCTGGCAGAGTAGTTCCATTTTAAGCCCAAGACCGCTATCATCAGGGGTTTGCGCAATTATTCCCTTGACGGGGCGGCTACCTTGAACCGAGATCAGGGCCCTCTGTGAACCAAGGAGAAATGTTTCATGGCACTTGAATTTGCACTACCCGATAACGACGAAGGCGATGGAAAGTACATTATCGTCAATATTATCGCTCGCCGCGCTCGTGAAATCAACAAGCAGCGCAGCACCAGCATGTATGATGAAAACCTGCCTGATCCCCTCGATGTAGCGGCTCAGGAATACAAAGACAGCCTGCTGAAATGGGAGTTCCGCCACCATCTGGTTGGTACCGGAGACGACTTCCGCTCGATCAACTAAGAGTTTTTCCTGATATTCATCATTTTTATGGGTACATGTGGCCAACATGTACCCATCTTTTTTTCTGCCCCCGACATTTGAACTTTCCACTCTTCCTGCGGGAATTGAGAGTTTTGTTATGATTAGCCTCGAATTGCCTCAACATTTGAGAGGAAAACGCGTCGCCCTTGTACATGATTGGCTGAACGGTATGCGTGGTGGCGAACGTGTGCTGGAAGAGATCTGTCAGATTTTCCCCGGTGCGGACCTCTTCACTCTTCTCTACGAAGAGGATAAAGTTTCGGAGACGATAGCTGGAATGAACGTTGTTGAATCCAGTTTCGCGCAACTTCCGGGTGCTCGGACGCAGTACCGATCATATTTACCGCTTCTTCATGGGTACGTCTCCAAGTTTCCAACGGCAGATTATGATCTTGTCCTGTCCACGAGTCATTGCGTCGCAAAGGCAGCACTGAGACCTCGGGAAGGACTTCATCTTTCCTATGTCTTTTCACCCATGCGTTACATCTGGGACCACTTTCAGGACTACCTTGGCGGCGGTTTCATTAAGGACAATGGGCTGAGAGTTCTGCGCAAGTCTCTGCAGAAGAAAGACCAGGAGTCGTGTCGTGAAGTTGATTATTTTGCCGCTGATTCGGCTCACATAGCAAAAAAGATCGAGAAGTTCTGGGGTAGAAAAGCAGACGTCATTTATCCTTCGGCCCAGACAGACTTCTTCACACCCTGCGAGAACAGTTCGCCAACACTCGATTACTTCCTGGTCGTATCGGCTTTTGTTCCCTACAAAAAGGTAGATCGGGCAATTCGCGCGGCTAATGAAGGCGAGTTACCCCTTGTCATTGCTGGGGGTGGTCCTGAAGAGGATTGGCTGAAGTCTCTGGCCGGACCGACCGTTCATTTTGCAGGGAAAGTCAGTGATGAAGAGCTTCGCGAGCTTTATAGAAACTGCAAAGCGCTACTTTATCCAGGCATTGAAGATTTCGGCATAACAGCTCTGGAAGCTATGGCGTGCGGTCGCCCTGTTCTTGGGCTTTACGGGGGCGGTGTGGCAGAAACTGTGATTGACGGTGAAACCGGGGGCTTTTTTCATGAAGAAAGTACAGGTGCACTTAAAGAACTGATGGAAAGCTTCGATGAGAGAGAATTCGATTCTTCCGTTATTCGGAAACACGCAGAAAGGTTCTCGCAGGCTAGATTTCGAGATCAATTGATGAACTGGATCAGCCAAAGAACGAGGTTTCTCAGGTGAGGGGTAAACTTCATGATCAATATGTGATCATGCAGTATCTCAGCGATGCTTTAGCGATCGCCGCGGGGCTGCTCATTTCCTTCTGGCTCAAGTTCCACAGTGGATTTGATTCGACAGCTATAGTTGCCACTGATTATCTGCAGCATTTCTGGTGGGCTCTCGGTTGCTGGATGTTATCGCTTTATCTGAACGGTTGTATAGAAGCACATCCACAAGTCATCACCTTTAACAGAGCACGTAAAGTTCTCTATGCCTCTGGTTTGGCTTTGCTCTTGATTGTTGTCAGAAACTATTTCCTCAAAGAGTACGATGTCTCGCGTATTCTTTATCCTCTCTCCTTTCTTCTTGTTTCTCTATTCATCATTATCAATCGCTTTGCTCTTCAGTGGCTTATCCGAAGGTTTCTCAGTCGACCGGACAATCTTACCCGAGTTATTATCGTGGGGTTAACTCCCGTGGGTCTGAAGTTGGCAGCCCGCTTTAAGTCTCACCCAGAGCTGGGGTTCAATCTTGTTGGTTTCATTTCATTGACTGACTACCGACCCGGGAAAACTGTTGGAGGTATTCCCGTACTCGGTGGTAAAGACGATCTTCGACGAGCTATACGGGATAACCAGGCGGGTGAAGTCTTTGTGGCTCAGGCTGATATTCCCAATGACCTGTTCTTTCAGATGTTTATCGACAGTGAAAAAGAATATGCGCGGATCAGCTTTATTCCTTCGCTGATCGAGATGATGCGCTCTCCTATTCATTATAATGAAGTCGCAGGTGTCCCGACCTATTCTATACGTGAAACTCCTCTTCAAGGTGTGAATAGTACGATCAAACGAGTCATCGATATTACCTGTTCGTTTTTCGGACTGCTATTCCTCATGCCGCTTTTTTGTCTTATAGCGGTCGCTGTTAAGAGAAGCTCGCCGGGCCCTGTCCTCTATAAGCAAAATCGATTAGGTCTCGACGGTAAGGGATTTAAGATCTACAAGTTTCGGACCATGAAAGTCAACGCTGAGGCGGCTGGTGAACCTGTATGGGGAAACCAGGAGGATTCGCGAGCCACAGACATCGGACTTTTTTTACGGAAGTGGAATCTTGACGAGCTTCCGCAGCTCTGGAATGTTCTCCGTGGCGACATGTCTCTTGTTGGTCCCCGCCCCGAGCGCCCCTGGTTCGCAGATCGATTTCGCGAGCTGTTCCCTCGCTATATGTCGAGACACGCTGTGAAGACCGGCATGACCGGGTGGGCGCAGGTGCATGGATTAAGGGGAGATACATCTATACAACAGAGATTACGCTATGATTTGTACTACCTTGAAAACTGGTCGATCTGGCTTGATTTAAAGATTCTCATCATGACCTTCACCATGAGCAGTCGTCAAAAGCGCAAGCTACGCTCGCTTCGGGATCAGTCCATGCGGAGCTTTTCGCTCGCTTCAGAAACCTTCTCCCGTCGTGACGAGAAGGAAATTTCCGAGGATTCACTCCACAAGGAACAAAGCGCAGGGTGAGTGAAACTTCAACTGCCAGACAGTCATACCTGTCGGTCAATTTCCTCCACAGAAGATATCAATGAATAGCAAGACGACAATGTATACTGCTGTACTGATCTTCGATAACATGGAGTTGCTTGATTTTGCGGGTCCCTATGAAACTCTTTCCGTTGTGAATCGCTATCATTCTCCCGTAAATATCAGGACAATTGCTCCATTAAGCTCAAAGCCAATCGTGACCAGCGACGGGGTCAGGATCATCCCAGACTCGGTACTGGAAGAAGTGACGAAAGCTGATCTGATGATTATTCCGGGAGGTCAGGGCACGAAGCCTCTCGCTGATGACAAAGAGTTTTGCCGAAAGTTGCGGGACTTCATAGAAGGTTGTCAAAGTTGTCTATCCGTGTGTACGGGAAGTCGAATACTCGCTTCCTGTGGGGTTCTGGATGGCAGGAGATTTACTTCTCACTACACTGCCATCGATGAAATAGAAAGTCGAACTAGAGGTGGAAAGGGAGTGCGTCATACGCGGTATGTTGAATCAGAGAATATCATTACTGCAGCAGGCATTTCTGCTGGAATAGATGCTGCGCTCAAGTATGTAGAGCGACGATGGGGACATGAAATCGCCGTTTCAGTCTCCAGGCATATGGAATATCAAAGCGAATACTGGAAAGACAAAGGAGAAGAATGAATGGCCTTAATGGAAACCTCTCTCGAAGGAAAAACTGCCTGGGTAACGGGCGCTTCACGTGGAGTAGGACGCGCCATCGCTATTGCTCTGGCAAAAGAAGGTGTGAAGGTAGCACTTGGAGCCCGAAGTCTGGATGAGATGCGCCAGATCGTTGAGGTCATCAAATCAGACAAAGGAGAAGCAGAGTGCTTCCAGCTTGATGTAGCCAACCGGGAGTCCGTGAAAGAATTTTCAGCCAGTGCTGTTAAGGCTTTCGGTGCACCCGATATACTGATCAATAATGCAGGCTATGGACTCTTCAAGGAGATAGACAGGCTTGATGAAGAAGAGTTTGATCAACAGGTCGACGTGACCCTTAAGGGGACATGGTATACTACAAAATCAGCGGTTCCTCATATGAAAAAGCAGGGATATGGCCGGATCATTAATATCAGTTCAATTGCAGGGAAAGTTTCTTTTGCGAGAGGATCTGCCTATTGCGCAGCAAAGGCTGGGCTCAATGCCATGTCTGAGGCGCTCATGCTTGAGTTGAGAGAATTTGGTATATCGGTATCTGTTCTCGCGCCGGGAAGTATTCAGACGTCATTCCACCAGCAGGCCTTACCGCAGGCGAATTTCAAGGATAATAACTGGATGTTATTACCTGAGAATGTGGCTGAAAGTTGTATACATATACTTAAACAGCCAGATGGCGTTCTTGTAAACTATTACGAGACAAGGCCTTTAACAACAGGCAAGAGCGCTTAGACCCCAACCGGTATAAAGGCAATGTTGTAGGCAAGATAATAGGTCTGGAGCATGTGAAGGCAAACCAGTGGAATGAAGTTCTTTGGTTTGAGCAGCTGAGGAAAGCACAAGACTGTTAGCAAAGCGAATATGGGGTATGCGATAAGAAGGCTCAAGCTGCCTGTTGCCGGATTCAAAGGGATGCATAGACATATGAAAGCGAGACACGCCAGAAGGACTTGAGCTCCTTTTGAGATGCTGAGTCCTTCATTCTGACGATCAAATGTCATGACCTGAAGCCAGCCAAATCCAAGCAGTAATGTAAAGGCGATTGCTCGCCAACCAAGATACCCCAGCAGTGTTGGGCGGTTCTCTTTGATTTCAGAGAATCCATTCCCAATCGCTTCTATCAGCTGAGGTATGTATTGATAGTCCAGTGTTATCCTCAGAATAAAGAGAAGAATCAGAGGCGTTGCTAATCCCGCTAAACAGTTTTTCAGGCCCGCTTTGTCTTTCTCAGGATTGTATAGTACATAGAGAAAAACAGGATAGAAAATCAGCAGCAAGGTGCCCAGATAATTCATCATCATTGATGAGAAAAGTAGAACACCCGAGAATAAGCCAAAGGCCTTTTTCTGGGGATTTTTCAGAGCGTAGACCCCGGTTGCAAGCGCGAGGAAACCAAACGAAATAAAAGCTGTCTCCCTGACAAAAGTATATATCAGAAGAGCTGGAGTAGTCATCAGCAGCAGGGTGAGCTTTCCATGGCTCCCTTTTAGAGTCGGCAGGCACTCTGCAAGAAGCCAGACTCCCATGACAATCAGAAGGGGACTGAGAAACTTGAAGAGAGCAACGATGAAGAGGGCAAAGCGCTCGGTGTCGAACATCCTCATGGCATTGCCGTCCTCCTCAAAAAGCCATTCTCCGATCGGCAGGAGCCATTTAAAGATCATAGAACCCTGATCTCCATAGCTGAGGAAAACTCTGTAGAGAAATGTATAGCCAGGGGGAGAGTGCGGCTCGACTGGCTTCAGGTAACTGTATTTACCGTTTCCATCGCTTCCGAAAGCTTCCAGGGGGCTGTAAATAAAGCGTGCCTTTTCAAATGCAAGATCGAATTGGGGGTTAAGTGAACGTTGTGAAACTCTAATCCCGAGACTCGTCTCACTAGGGGTCGGAGAGTGTAGATCCCCTCTCAGCGATGTGAAGAGAAGATGAAGGGAGAGAATAGAGAATACGAATGCCCAGATATACTTTTTCTTGATTTTCGCGGTTTCTATAATGTCGATCTTACAGGCAAGCCATGTAATGTAGGCTCCAAGAACAAGGAATAGAAAGAACCCCAGGCTGTATTTGCCGGGCAGATAGTCCCATTGCCAGTTGCCGGGAAGAAACCCCACACCACGAAGCTGCGGAATTCTATCCAGGCAGACGAGTCCTACAAGCAGGAATGTAAAGACGTATAGCCATCCCCAGTTGCTAATTACTGATCCGATAAATGTACGGATTCCTTTTTCCTGATCCACTCCAATGTCCTCCTCTGAACATGCATTACTTGGTAACACGTGCCGTTTCTTCCACTGTTGTTCTTCCTGCGCGAAGAAGCTTCAGGCCTTCCTGGCGGAGAGTTCTCATTCCTGCCTGGATTGCTATTTCCCTGATTTGACCGGTACTCAAATTTCCAGACTCAATTTCAATACGAAGTCTGTCCGACGGCTTAAGAAACTCGAAAATTCCTGTTCGTCTATAATAGCCGGTGTTGTTGCAGACCTGACAGCCCGCCCCTTTCTTGAAGTCGTAGCCCTTTAGTGGACGCGAAAGATCGATCGCCTCAAGCTCATCATCTGTCGGTTCATAAGGTTCACCACAATACTGACAAACCAGTCGGATGAGACGCTGAGCAACGACGAGAGCCAAAGCGTCGGCAAACTGGCGAGGGCTTACACCCAGGTCGATGAGTCGCGCAACTGAGGCCGATGCATCAACGGTATGCAGAGTTGAAAAGACCAGGTGTCCGGTCAAAACTGAATTAACTGAGATTTCCGCTGTTTCTTTATCACGAATCTCACCGACGACGATCACGTCGGGGTCCTGTCGCAAGACTGATCTCAAACCGCTTGCAAATGTCAGCCCGGCAGTTGTATTCACCTGAATCTGGTTCACACCGTCTATACGAAATTCGATCGGGTCTTCGATCGAAATGATGTTCTTGGAGCCCGTGGTGAGTGATTTGATTGCTACATAAATCGTGGTTGTCTTACCCGATCCTGTTGGGCCGGTAATCAAAAGCATCCCGTGTGGCTGATGGATCGTTCGCTCAAACATTTCCGCCTGGTCTGGCACCATCCCGAGATGTTCGGTACTCATCTGAATAGAACGTATATCAAGGATACGAAGCGAGATTTTCTCACCACTGCCAGTAGGTGAGGAAGCAGCACGCACATCAATATCAGTGTTATCGATGTTCATCTGGAACTTTCCGTCTTGAGGAACGCGCTTTTCGGCGATGTTCATGTCCCCCATCACCTTCACCGCAGAAACCAGTGGATGGCAGAAAGTTTTACGCAACTTGTACATTTCCGTCATAATACCATCAACACGCTGCCTTACAATCAAACCCTGTTCACTTGGTTCAAAGTGAAGGTCGGAGGCGCGCTTCCTGACACCTGCGGTGATGATTGCTTTTGTCAGTCGGCTGATCCCATCACCACTGATATACGACTCAAGTGATGTGGCACCTTTCTCGACCAGCTCTGCTTCATCGGCAAGAGCTCCTGCCAGCTTTTCGATATATTCATCAAGACTGAACAGAGGGACGATTTTTTCTTTGCAGCTTGGACATTTCGAGAAAACGAGGTCGCCGTAGGCAAACATATTGTCGATTGGTTTCTCGCAATGGGGACAAACTTCTGTTTCAGCATCTCCCTTCTTCTTGCCTCCCGTTCCGCGAAGTTTCAGGTGGGTAAACATGAACCCGAATAGACTGAAAATGCCAAAAAGCTTCAGTTTGCTCTTCCATTCGGAGGCGAGGAGATTCCCTCCGCTCTCAATCTTGTTGAGTATGAGATAGGGGAAGACCCAATAGACAAAGATGAAAATCAGTATAATCAGCCCAACGTGCATCATCCTCGTTGGGTTGCTTGTAATGCCCGAAAAATAGTCTTTCGCTGATGCCCACCGCTCAGCTCCGAGCAGGTTGTCCATAAAGCCAGGCTCGGGTGTTGGAGTTGGTTTGGGAGTGGGAGTGGGAAGACCGGCTTTTTCTGCAATGCCGGGCATGGCACTGAACCTCTGAAGGTTGGTTGCTGCCTCCGTATAGATGGAACTTCCCTCTGGAACAATTCTGATTAATTGTGAATAAATAGCGACTGCTTCTGACCATTTCTCATCTGCCAGCGGCCGGAGTCTCTCAGCGTCTGCCTGGTTCCCCCTGCCGATGGCCGCTTCAGCGCCCTGAAAGGCTTCTGTTCCTTGTGCAACTAAGATGTTTGCCAGACCTGAAAGTGCTGGGGCATACTGTTCATCATTTTGATCGATATACCCATTGAGCAGAGTCCGGTAGTCTTCTTCCGCTCCGGCCAGGTTGCCTGCAAAGCGTCTCTTACGCGCACGTTCGGAAAGACCTTGCCTGATGTAATTACTAACAGTTTCTTCGTATTGATCATAGAATTCAGGGAAGGTCTTCTGAACCAGATCCCTTGAAGTCTCATCAGAAAAGAGAATCCCGGTTTCGACAAGTTCTTCCCAGCTCTGCCGGGTGGCCAGACGGGAAAGTGTTTCTGTCATCAATTTGCTGCCGGTTGAGATAATCTCTTTGTGATCCTCAAAAGCTGAAGGATCTTCTTTGTGCATCTTGATAAGGAATTGCCAGCCCTCGACAGCCTTATTCTCCTCGAAGTGCTGTGATGCGGCACGCGCGTTTAGGTTTCCAAGGCCATCTTCACCTTGGGCCAAGGCTACCTGAGGAGCGCCTGAGGTGACGGCCAAAAACAGCGCCAATACCACAAAAATATGAGTACCGAGGGTATTTTTGAAATACCCTGAGAGAGTCTTGCAATTCATCTATTCCCCATCCCCCTGGCTCTTTGAAAGTCTGCTCATAAACTTAACAATTAAATAATGGAATTTTTCTTTAATTTTGACACCTCAATCTTCCTTTGTCGGATCATAGGGTCAAAGTTTATCTCTTGGCCAGAGTGAGTAAATTGGACATCATCCTTGCACTCTCTGACGTCTGGAACCAACGTTTTTTCAATTCAATGAGGAGAATACCTCTGATGGCAGAATCTAAATACAAAGAGATCTCCGCTCCGCTCGACGCAAAGGGGCTCAAGCTAGCTCTGGTTGTTTCGCGCTACAACTCGCTGATCTGCAAGGAACTCCTCAGTGGAGCCATTGACGCAATCGTCCGCCATGGTGGCCGAGAAGCAGATTTAAAGGTCATCTGGGCCCCAGGTGGGTTTGAGATTCCTATTCTCGTGAAAGCAGTCCTTGATAAGGGCGGGGTTGACGGAGTGATTACTCTCGGCTGTGTGCTGAAGGGCGAAACCCCCCACAATGACCACATCTCCAACGAAGTTGTTAAAGGTGTCTCCTCACTCTCGCTTGAATACGGGGTTCCCGTTGGGTTCGGTGTACTGACCCCGAATACGCTGGAGCAGGCTCTTAACAGGGCCGGTGTGAAAATGGGCAATAAAGGGGCTGAGGCCGCACTGGCCGTGATTGAAGCAGCTCAAGCCATCAAATTAATTAAGAAATAGCAATACCAGGCATCCCCACAAGATGCCAGCCTATTAGTGTCGATTAGATGCTGATTCAGCCCGAGCTGGATTCTCCTGCTTGACGTATTGTCCCGAATGTTGTTCCTGTTTTCTTTTCATTCTATCCCAAGTGCTTATTTATTTGTCTGCTCCTGCTCAACTTATTGATCCTGTTCCCAGAATGACTCTGTCCTCTCCCATCGAAATCTCCGGGGCAGGAATACATTCTGGAGTCGTTGGAACGATCCGCCTTGAGCCTTGTGAAGGAGGCTCCGGGATTCAGTTCCGTCGACCAGGTAAAGAACCCGTACCGGTCAATTGGCGAACAGCGGATGCCAGGGAATCAGTGCGTCGCACGGTGATTATCGGAGAAAATGGCGAGCGCTTTGAGCAGGTTGAACATCTTCTGGCAGCACTCGCCGCTCACGGAATTACTGATGTTCTGGTTGAGCAGCAGGGTCCTGAGGTCCCCTTCCTCGATGGTGGTTGCTATGAGTTCATGAAGCTCTTGGAAAAGGGTGGCTCGGTAGAAGCAGGCGGTGAAGTGCGCCAGCTTCAAGTTAACAAGACCTTGAAAATCGAGGATGAAGGGGCTGTTGTCATGGGTTCAGAAGAGGAAGGTCTGAGGCTATCTTCCTTTGTTGAGTTTCCTGACACTGTCGTCGGAAACGGTGGATACAGTTTAATAATGGAACGAGGGACTTTTTTCGAGGAGGTCTCGAGGGCTCGAACATTCGCCCTTGCCCGGGATATTGAGGCTTTGCGCGCTGCTGGCCTGATTAAGGGGGGAAATCTTGAAAATGCCGTTGTTTTCGACCATGAGCGTTATCATAATGAAACCCTCAATTATCCAGATGAGGTAATGCGTCATAAAATCATCGACCTCCTGGGCGACCTTGCGCTATCAGGCCATCCTTTACGTGGCCATTTCTGGGCATGGAAGGCGGGACACCGCTCCCACGTTCTTTTTGTCCAGCATTTAATGACGGAGCTAACGAAGCACGCATGAGCGACTTAAGTGAGACTTTTCTCTACCTTCCTCCATTTGGAATCGAAACGATCAAAAAAATCATTCCTCACCGTTACCCATTTCTCCTTGTAGATGGGATCGAAGAATTTGGTGAGGATACCATGAAAGGGCATAAAAACCTTTCTGCTGGTGAACCTGTTTTTCAGGGGCACTTTCCACAAAAAGCGATCTACCCAGGTGTCATGCAGATCGAAACTGTGGCGCAGGTCGGTGCAACCTGGATACTGGCTCGCAAAGAGAATATCGGGAAAATTGCCTATCTCATGAGCGTCGAAGAGGCGAAATTTCGCCGACCCGCACTTCCCGGGATGCGCCTTGATATCCACGGCAGAATCACAAACTTAAAAAGCAGAACAGGTCGACTTCAGGCAGAAATTCTGTCCGAAGGAAAGGTTATTTCCAATGTTACTATCCTCTTTGCGTTCTCGAAAGACGATAACGATGGCTAAGAAAGCAGAGCCAGGGATCCATATAGACGGGGATGAATCCCGTCTTGATGAGATTCCCAAGAGAATCGGCCTGATCGCTGGAGAAGGAAATTTCCCGATCACGCTTGCTCAGGCAGCCCGAAGCGAAGGGGCTGAGATTGTAACATTCGGGCTGAAGGGATATGCGAGCGAAGACCTGAGGGCTTACAGTGATGCAATGTATATGCTGAAGCTCTCGGAGCTCTCCAAGCTTATTCAGATCTCCCACGAGTCTGGTGTGAAGCATCTGATTATGGCCGGACGAATCCCCCATAACCTGGTTCTCTTAAAACAGATCAGCTTTGATCCCAGACTCCTGAAGATCCTCGCTAATCTTCCAAACAAAAAAGCCGACTCATTGCTGAAGGCCGCTGTTGATGAACTGGAACAGGAAGGTTTGAAGGTTCTCGATTCAACGCTATTTCTGAAGAGCTGTATGCCAGAACCTGGTGTACAGACACTGGCAACGCCTCCATCAGAAGAGGTCATTAAAGATATCGAATTCGGTTACCCGCTGGCTAAGCAGCTGGGTGGACTTGATGTGGGTCAGACCATCGCAATCAAGAACCAGGTCATCGTTGCAGTTGAGGCACTCGAAGGTACCGACAACCTGATCAAGAGAAGTTACGATCTTGCCGGTGAGGGAATTACCTTTGTTAAGGTTTGTAAGCCACGCCAGGACATGCGATTCGACGTACCGGTGGTTGGGCTCACCACGATTAAGAATCTCGCCAGAATCAAAGCTGCCGCTCTTTGTATAACAGCTAATAGATCTCTCTTCTTTGATCGTAAAGAGTCGATTAATCTCGCGCAAAAACATGGTATATCAATTGTCGCAAGACCGGACAATGATACTATGTTTGATACCTGAGAATCTCTATGTCTACACAAGAGGAAGAGTCCGGTTCGGTAAAAACGGAAGAAGAGGCACATGTTAATAGTCTCAAGAAGCAACTGGACAAGGCCCGAGAAAAGCTCAGTCAGGACTTAAGAAAAACTCCTGGCATCACAACCTGCCGCGAGTATTCTACATCGATACAGGATATTCTACTCTCTCACATTAACTGGGTGGCCGATCGCCAGGAGTCCCAATGCTTCCGTGACCGCATCGCTATTGTTGCTGTTGGCGGTTTGGGTCGACTCGACATGGCGCTTCATTCCGACCTCGATTTCCTCTTCCTGACCGTTGATGATCCCACACAGGAAGACGAAGAGTTCATCAAGAGCCTTCTCTATCCGCTTTGGAATCTGCGCCTCGATCTCGGTTATGGTGTTCACTCGCAGAAAGATGTTCTCGAAGCTGTTGGTACAGATATGGAAAAGTCTACTGCCCTGTCAGAGGCTCGTTTCCTCTGGGGAAATGAAGATGTCTGTACAAGAGTCATTACATCTGCTCATACAGAGCTGAATCACATTAAAAGATTATGGGCAGTTGAATCCCTCACGCAAGGAACGAAAGACCGACACCTTCAGAATGCAAACACCGTCTTCCTATTGGAGCCCGACGTAAAGCACTCCGTTGGTGGTTTACGCGATATACACGTCATTCTCTGGCTTTCCTTTGTTCTTTTTGGGGAAGCGTCCCTTGAAAAGCTGGTTGAACAGGAGATCATTTCTGAAGTTGAGAAAGTCAAGATTTACGCCGCATGGTCCTATCTTCTTGACCTTCGTAACAGCCTTCATCTTTCCGAGAGTCGACGTGTAGACAAGCTCACCCTTGAGCGTCAAATATCAGTCGCGGGAGTCATGAAAATCTTTCAGACTAATACCGCGCTCGCTGAAGAAGGCATGATGCGGTCTTACTACGATCATGCCTGTGTGATCAGCCGATTCAGTCGTCGTGTTCGAAAAGCAGCGCTGGTCGATACCCCCGGGACTCGTGAAAGTCTTACTGCAGTAGAACTCCCCAGACGAATTGGAATCAATTTCTGGCGAGCTGGTGACCGTATCTGGATTGATGAAGAAGAACTGCCGGTTATCGATGAAGATCGCTTCTGGCCACTCAGGTTCTTTCTGGCTATTGCTCGGAATGATCTTGAACCCACAGATGATTCACTCGTCTTTATTGAGGAACGCCTTGCAAGAATCGATGATCACTATCGCCGATCTCCCATCGCTCGGGATTACTTTCTTGATATTCTTCGTTCCCATGGAAACATAGCAGATACACTTCGCATCATGAATAGATGCGGGTTTTTGTCCAAATATATTCCTGAGTTTTCGTATATTCGAAACCTGCCGCGTATAGATCACTATCATCAGTATACCGTTGATGAGCACATGATTCGCTGCATTGGATTCGCAGAACGGTTACACTCAAGTATTCCGCTTCCCGGAATGGACCATCTGGCAGACGTCGCCCGGCGGATTCTTCGGACAGATCTTCTCCATCTCGCCCTTCTATTGCACGACGTAGGAAAAGGAATGGGCCGAGGCCACGTGATTCATGGGATGCACGCTGCGCAGCGTGTTACAGAAAGAATGCAGATGCGCCCGGTAGAACGAGACTTTGTCCGTTCGCTGATTGGTCATCATCAGAAGATGAGCCACATGGCTCTTCGGCGCGATATAGAAGACCCACATCTCGGGGAAGAACTTGCCGAGGCGGTTGAAAAGCCTGAACTCCTTGACATGCTCTATGTGCACTCAGCCTGCGATCTTGCTGGCGTATCCGAAGAATCATGGAACGACTGGCGTGGACGACTCATTTCCATGCTCTTCGATAGAACACATGAAATTCTGCGCGGTATTAAAGTGGTTCAGCGCAAGAAGGTTCCCATTGATAATATACGCGAGCAAATCTGGGAAAAGGTAGTCGCTATTCGTAATGAAAAAGAATACACGCGAGACGACCTTGATCATTACCTGAATGATATGCCGGGTCGCTATGTTCAGTCCGTCTTTCCCCCTGATATAGCCAAACACTTTGTTCTTTCTGAAGAGTTGGACGATGAAAAGCGTATCCTCTTTCGAACAGACACTTACGAAGGAAGCAACTATACAGAAGTTACCTTTGTTGCCAGTGATTCTCCAGGACTTTTCAGTAATCTTTGTGGAGCTCTTTCAGCCAAAAGCTTCGACATTCTGTCCGCTCAGATTTATACATCGGCTTCCGGGGAAGCTGTTGATATTTTTCAAGTAAAGGTTCCCCCTGCTCACTCTGGAAATCTCGACCGCATTCTACAAAAGTTCTGCGAGCAACTCCAGCGTTGCATGGAAACCGGTGAATCGCCAACGTGGTCAAAAACATTGAAAAAGCTCAAGGCTGCCCCGGTAACAGAAGAGCGCTTGCGCATTAAACCTCCTCGTGTAGACATCAGCAATTCAACCTCCCATTCACACACGGTCATTGAGGTTCGAGCCCCTGACAGGCCAGGACTTCTGAACGATATTACCAAGCTGTTTGATCGCTTCAGCATCAATCTGGATCTGGCCTTTATCGCCACCGAGAGTTACCAGGTTGTTGACGTGTTTTATGTGACAGATCTCGAGACAAATAAACTCGAGGAAGGTGGCAAGATGAAGGCTCTACGAGAAGAGCTTCTTAAAATTGTGCACGAAGGGTTGGGTTTCAGCTGATTCTACTCAGCTCGTAATTTCGCCATACTCCTGGAGTTTCTTGCGGAGCGTATTTCTATGTATACCAAGAATCTCCGCAGCTTTCACCTGGTTGCGGTCAGTGTACTCAAGAATCTTCAAAATATGTTCCTTCTCAACATCCGCCAGAGGTCTCGGTGGTGTCTCTCCACTGTCTTCGCTGCTGATGACAACCGGGTCATGACGCGTCGGCTGGTCTGCAACTGTTGAAGAAGAAGGATGTTTGGGAAATGTGAAATCACGCGGCATCAGCACACTGTCATCGCAGAGCAGAATGGCTCTCTCAACACAGTTGGCAAGTTCACGAATATTACCCGGCCAGTTGTACTTCTCCAGCTGGATCATCGCCTGATCACTGACACCAACCACTTCTTTTTTCAGGCTGGGTCCGTAGCGGGAAATGAAATGCTCAACCAGAGGGCGTATATCTTCCCTTCGTTCTCTGAGCGGTGGTATGTGGATCTGCATCACGTTCAGGCGATGATAGAGGTCCTCCCGGAAACGCCCTTCTTCAACTTCCTGAACCAGATTCCTGTTCGTAGCCGTAATAATGCGAACCTCGGCGCGCAAAAGGCGATTCCCCCCGACGCGCGTGAAGGTGTGTTCCTGTAAGAAGCGCAGGATTTTTGGCTGTAGGCTCAGGGATAGTTCACCGATTTCGTCGAGGAAGAGCGTCCCACCGGTTGCCTGTTCGATATATCCCTGCCTGAGCTTGTGGGCACCGGTGAAAGCACCCTTTTCATGGCCGAATAACTCACTTTCGAAAAGAGTCTCTGGAATTGCTGCACAGTTGAGCGCAATGAATGGACGCTCATTCTTTCCCTGGGGACTGAGTCGATGTATCTCTTCTGCCAGGACTTCTTTCCCGGTTCCGGTTTCACCATGAAGAAGAACAGTGGCTGAGGTTTCAGCAACACGTCGCACAACTTCGAGAACTTTCTTGAACTTTGCACTTCCCCCAATAACCGCCGACTCAGACTGATGAAAATTTACTTTGCGGATCAGAGCTTCGGCCTTCTGCCTTGCCTCGATAAAGATCCCCATCAGTTTTCCCAATGATTGAACCAGCTCAAGATCCTTCAATGTATAGGCGTCGAGCTCGTGTCTTTCAAAGAACAAAACGCCGAGAACAGCATCATCGACGGTAATCGGGGCAGAAACAATCGATCGAGCCTTAATGGCTTCTGGGGAATCGGGTGAGGGGTGTTTGTGCAATTCGGGTTTATCAGAAATCAGAACTGCTTTACGGTCTGTATAGACACGCTGGATAACCGAGCGGTCTGCCAGAACCTTTTCTTCTGCCAGGGCAACGGAGACACGAAGCTGGTTAGCGCTGTTATCCTGAAGAAGAAGCAGCGCAACATCTGAACGGAGCATCCTGGCCATTCGCGAAGTTGTTGCCCGCAGTGACTCGCCGAAAGGTGTACGCGTTGAGTCGAAGAGTTGTCCAAGCTCGGTTAAGAGCTCCATGCCGTGACGAGACGGAGGATCGAAAATCGGGATCGAATCATCTGAATCATCGCTCAGCGTTGCCACTGGCTTCAGCGTGACGGTTTCATCCAGAGGCCCCGAGAAAAAGACCATCTTATCGGAGAAGTCCGCGTTCTGAAGGTCGAAATCAGAGTCGAAAAGAAAGATTGACTGACCCAGCTTTACTTCGTCGTTGGCTTTTAGAGGTGTCGCCTCTGTGACCTTTCTTCCGTTCAGATAGGTTCCACCCGATGAACCACAATCCTCAAGAAGCCAGGCAAGTCGATGGGAACGAATCACGGCATGAGTTCGCGATACCGTGCTGTCAGTGATTGTCACCAGGTTACTGGTTGCCCGACCGAGAAAATTCTCGCCTTCGTTCAGATTGATTTTCGCACCGGTCAAAGGACCACGGATTCCAAGAATTGACGACATTCATTCAACCTCTAGATCTGAAAACATCAGTGGGTTATCGATTCGCAATGGAGCTTCACTCATGTAAGGCTCACCATATTTCACATTGATCAGGGATCCAAAGTAACCGAACCGAGATTCAATTCGATGCCAGAAAAGGTCGCTTGTCAGATATGTCTTCGGACCTTCCTCCTGGCCTCCTGCAACTTGAGAGCGATGCGCTTTGAGAGCCTCTATTTTCTTCTCCCATTCCCCTGTTATATCAACGATGAAGTCGACTTTCTTTGGGAGATGCGTGCGATTCGACCAGAAATAAAGCAAACGCTGTGGCCCAAATCTCTCCTGACCCGTATCATACTTCAAGACGTTCGAAAGAAAAAAAGCCTGTTTCACAGCCTGACTGATCGCATTATGATCCGGATGATGATCACCAGGAGTGTGCGTAAAGACAAGACGAGGACGATATTCACGGATGCACTCCACAATCCTCTTAATGGAAGCATCAATGTCGCGACCAATGCCTCCGTCAGGAAGCTCAAGGTTTGTCCTCTGAATCCCCATAATCTTCGCCGCTTCCTCTGCCTCGGCTGCTCGAATCTCCGGTGTTCCGCGGGTACCCATCTCGCCTCGAGTTCCATCTGCAAGGACCACTTTTTTTCCTGCGGCGGCCAGCTTGACCATTAATCCTCCTGCGAGAATTTCTCCATCATCGGGATGAGCCGCAAAAAAAAGCGCATCGGACTTGAACTTGTTCAAAGGCATGTGATTCCTCATTGGTTAGAGCTTTCATTCGCTCTCTGATTACACCTCGTAAAACAGGTGAGATGAGGGCAATCTCTAAACAACAACTTTTCTTCCTGAAGGATGGATTCACTAAAGATGCAGCGCTCCTGTTACCAGCTTTTCCTTTCCCTGTGCCTAGTACTTCCCCTGATGCTGACCGGCTGTGCCACCGGTATTCCCGGATTCGACTGGGACAGTGGCTCAACGATTCCTGGCGCCGTTCCCAATCCCTACCGAAGCGGACATCTCCCCGTTGGCTTCTGGGAAGAGGTTGAACAGCTCGAAGGAACTCGCCCTCTCACTCGTTGGAGTTATAAGTCGTTCCCAATCCCCTTTTTCGTTACAAAGAGTGCACTCGAGATCTCTCCTGACCGCCGAAGCGCTGCCAAGAGCGACTACGATCTTATCGGTTTCGGCTTTCCCGAGTTCTATTTTCCTCTTTTCTTTAACTCTTCAAAGACTTATTACGAAAAGGGTAACCTTTCACCTGTCGGCCGAGCCGCCCGTCATTACCACCCGCTCTACTCAGGTTCTACCATGGACGGAAAGACTGATGGAAACCCAACGTTCGAGGCTGCAGGGTTTCCAATCCTCGCAGAGTGGGGAACCGAGAGCGGCGACGCCTGGTACTTCAGTGAATATGAAAAGAAATTTGGCGCGAAGGAAGAAATCACCTTTGATAGCCTTGTCTGGTGGCTTGGCCCGGCCTGGGGAAAGAAAACCAGGATAGAGCCCGGCGGTCTCACAAAAACCGAGACCAAGGCTTTCTTCCCCTCCTACTTCGCAAAAAACCTCGGACCTTTCTTCTGGTCGGATTATCAGTCTGTCAAAACGTTGAGTGACGATTCCACAAAAACAATTCGTGGCCATGGGCCGATTTTCGGACTGCCAACATGGTTTGAATACGAGAGCACAACTCCGGAAGGGAAAGCCTTCGAAACGCGACTTCTTCTCGGTGGAATTCTCTGGTGGGATAGAGACCTTAAGAACGAGTTTGGCTATGAATATGAATCACACGGTCCACTCTGGAATATGTTTGGGTACAGCGAGAAGAAGACAGAATATGCCACGAGAAAACGTCTACACTTCTTCTGGATTCCCATCCAGATCGGTAAAGAGTATGATACCGAAGCGCTCTTGAATTAAGTAAAGAACAAATCTCCCCGACAAAAAGAAAATCCCCGGAACCTGTGTTCCGGGGATTCTTGCTTCTATAAGCTTACAGTCTTAGCGTCATTCGATAACAAATGCATCCAGAGTCACAGGAAGCGCTGCCGCTTGAGTGATCTCATCACTGATCAAACTCTCGTTACCTTCTGAATCAACCGCCGTGATGATATAGTAGTAAGTTGCGCCAGAACTCAACCCGCTGTCCGTGTATGAAGTGCTGGTTGTTTCTGTCACAAAATTAGAATCGATCGCCTCAACATCAGGTGATGTTGAACGATAGATACGATACCCTGCGATATCGTTCTCCAGGTTCGCATCCCAACTGAGATCAACACCGTTCGGGAAGTTCGTCGCGCCACCAAGGCTGCGGGGACGCATCGGCTCACCAATCTTCGTATGCGCGTCGCCCTGATAGACATCATCGATCCAGATTCTGAAACTTGTTGTTGGGTCTGTTGATACCTGGTTCACCAGGAGGTTCTCCCAGACGCCCCACGTCCCATCCAGAGTTCCGTTACCTGTCAGATAACCTGTATAGTTCTCTGATGGAAGGTCAAAGTAAACATACTGCCAGTTTGGAGATGCAGTGACTCTTTGGAAATCTGTCCGTTCCAGTGTTCCACTCGTACCACCATTCGAGCCGATAGGACCTGATCCGCCCGTTTCACGAATGACAGTAGCAATGTCCAACTCACCTTCTGTTACCTTAATATAGAAGCCAAAACCTTGAGTCAAATCAACGGCAGGGTTCTGACCACTGGTTGAGAATCGGCCTGTTCCGCCTGAGCCGCCGCTCCAGTCGAAATCCAGAACCCAGGACTCATCGTCAGGTGTATCTATACGTGGATCCAGCCGGTTGTTATATTCTTCTGTCGTATCTGTACTTGTATTCAACGTAACGCCACTGGAGCCGCCACCCTGGATAATGCTGAAGGTTCCTTCGAAGTCCTGAACAAGCGTCGCGCTGAATGGAGTTGGAACAGGGTTGGGAGTCAGTCCTGTAAGATCGACAACACTGATAGAACTGCTGTTTCCGACGCGATCAAGAGAAGCGACTGCAAAGTTGAAAGGCGCAGTTGGCGAAACTCCTGGTAGATCATACTGACGCTGCCAGGCGGGCACCACATCGAATTCCCAACCGCCAGCATCTTCCCAATAGACGATGTACCATTGAGAAAATTCGCTTCCTGCTGGTGTCCAATAGACAGTATAGCCGGTTGCTGCATCACCATCGAAAGCAACTGTCGGTGCTGTTGGCGCCGTATTGTCCAGCCAGGTAGCAGGCGGTGTTGTTGACTCTACAGCGTAAGGAGTCGCTGCGAGCTGAACATTAAGTGGGCTCTCGAGGCCTTCGGCAAGGTCCATGTTGTCCGCACGAAAGAAAAGGTTTCCCGATGAGTTCGAATCTGCCTGTGTATACGTTACCATGCTGACGATATCAGCCGCCTCGTAGACAGGAGATCCTGTTGTAATCTTATATGCGGGAAGTCCTGGAATGACCAGGCGTCCCAGTGGGTTCTGTGTTGAGTTTGTCCACCAGTCATGAAGTGTGTCGTAGTCCTGGGAACTTGAGAACCCGTCGGCGTTCCTTCCCCAGTAAAGCTGAGGAGCAAGATAGTCAACCCAACCCTGCTGTAGCCATTCACGAGAGTCTGCATAGACAGCACTGTAAGAGTTAAGCCCCGAGATGCCAGAGGGAGCTCCCGCAACCCCTGTTCTCCAGATTCCGGAGGGAGAAAGACCAAGGCGTACATGGCCTTTGCCAGGTTCAGCAGTCAGATACGACTGTACGCTCTGAATGAAATTGTTGATATTGTCACGACGCCAGTCTGCAAGAGTCATGACGCCACCATAGGTAGCGAACTCTGTGGAGTCAGGGAACGGACCGCCTGTAGCGCCGCCTTCGTCGATGCCATAAGGGTAGAAGTAGTCGTCGAAGTGCAACGCGTCTATATCATATCGTGAAACAACGTCATCGATCACCTGGAGATTGTAGGTGTCAGTAGCCGGGTCGCCAGGGTTAAGCCAAAGGTAGTCTGTGATCGCATCCGCATCATCATCTTCGAAGTCTACGACGATGCCTGGCTGGTCATTTTCAGGGTGGTCGGCATCATAATCCTCTGTTGGGTCGATCCCCATGCGATATGGGTTCATCCACGCGTGGACCTCAAGACCGCGGCGACGACATTCATCGATCACGAACTGAAAGGGATCCCACGCTCGGGTTGGGGCAGTCCCCTGGTCGCTGTTGCTCAGCCACCTTGACCAGGGCTCGTAATTAGAAACGTAGAAAGCGTCCCCTTCCGCGCGAATTTGAAAGATAACAGTATTTAGTCCCGCTGCCTCCGCCTCATCAAGAAGCGTGAGAATTCGATTCCGCTGGTTAGTCGGGTTGGTTCCAACGCCACCGGGAAAATCAAGCCCGAAAGCCGTTGAAATCCAGACTCCACGCATCTCCTGGTCAGGAGGCGTTTGTGCCTGCAGGGGTGCCGCGGAAAAAGCAGCAGCCAGCATTGCCGCCACGGCAACAGCAGATTGTTTCTTCATGGATGGTTCTCCGATTTGTTATATATTGTAATGTCTTTTCTCTAGTCCAAGGTGGACCAACTAATTAGACCGAAGAGGAGTAAGCAAGGGGAAACCCTTATTTCTGAGTGGAATTTGTTACGATTTCACAACTTTGCCGTCTGTCGTACCGCGTTTACTCTGGGGTAGGCTTGATGTTGCGATAATGGGGGCATAATGGAGGGATGATCGGCATCAACCCACCATTGGGTCAGCATTGGGCCAGCATTAGCTCTAACCCGGGATGGCCAGGCATAGTTCATCGTGAGGTAACAATTCAGGATCAACCGAGGGATGAGACCGTTGGGCTATCATTGCCTTCTCGTTTTCTCTGAATCGGTATCAGCTACAGCGCTATCGGCATCTCAATATTCACCCAAGCTACCCTCAACCAACGATGAGTGAACTGATCCCGATAAAGAATCCCGACTTCTCCATCCGCTTGAATGCGTTCCGATTGAGCACCCGGAATCTCGATTAACCATTTGTGTGTAACCGCTGAACGGTCCTTTCAAAGAGTTCAACATTTCGACATACCCTTTAAAAGTGTCGAAATGTGATGATAAAATCGACACGTTTTGATCATCTGTCGAAAATAACGACATATCGCTGAAACGTGTCGACGGGACCTCCGCTGCTGAGGCACCCCACATCAATTCCTTTAAGAGATGTCTAAACCTCTGATTCACAAACAAGAACTCCGTTCGCTCCCTAATTCGGTAGACTTCTTTCCATATCCGCGCACGGCCCCTTGGATTTCAAGAATCGTTGTCGTCAGTTCGCATACAATCACTTCGGAAAGATATATCAACCTGTTCCAGCCAAGTCCCGGAAGGGACGTAACAATCTTAGCCCCGGACATCGTCCGGGGAAGGTTGAAAAAAACTCCGGCACCCCGGCAGCGGGTGCGACAAAGGATAGAGAGTTTATTCAAACCCGACCTTAATACCGCCGGGCGAGGAGCTGTTCCAATTCAAGCTCCAGCTCTCCGCGAGATTTGCCCGCGAGGCTTGGCCGTAATAACTACAGACTAGAATATTTAATGAAAGCTCGGAATAAGGATGAACGATCAACTAGCATTTGTAAATATTTGAAGGGCTTCTGATGCGAAATCTCCTTACTTGTCTAGTGTTCTCCGGTCTAGAAAGAAAACATTACTTTCGATGAGGTTCAATCTGCTCGAGAATGATGGGGTCTTTGATTTTCTCGTCATTAGAGAGTAATAGAATTTTGCTGAGTATTTGGCTAAGAATTCTGTCATCATCATTGGCAAATGGAAGGTATAGATGATCAATTTTTTCAGATGCTTCAATGATACATACATGTTTTCCGGGGTCGATATAAACGGCACCACTCTTGGCGCTTATTCTATAATTGGCTAGTTTCCCAATTATGTGTATATTCTCATCAATAAATTTGATGTTTCTTAATTTTAGAGTTTTCATTAGTGACTCTATAATCCGTAATCTGTTTTCGGCAAAGACTTGAGAATGATAGGGCTCTCCTGTTGATATCCTACCCGTTTGAGCAACTGAAACGATGAGATCACAATCTCTCATTGTCTCGGAAAAGTAATGCTCCGGTACAACTTCCAAAGGAATCGCCTCTCCACTTAAATCTTCAAAATAGATCTTTCCCGATACAACATTATCACTCCCACCGAAAAAATAACTAATTCCATCGAAATAGAAAAACGCTCTAATATTAGAATTCCAAAACGTCTTGTTTGGTATATTCTCTTGATTAAAATTCATGTCCCATCCCCGGTTTGCAAAGATACCGGCTGCAACATGAGAAGCTACCTCAAATCCAATGAAACGTCTGGAATGGTCAAAGGTTTCAATTTCCGCTGCTGTCTTTATATATATCTCACGAAAAATTTGTTTAAAGGGTTGAGTTACTTGCTTCCCAATAACTCTTTTTTGCCAGTCCGATAGTATATCCTCCTTTAAAAGGTCCAATGGATGACAAATACGGAATTGTCCTTGAAGATCATATTCATTTTCATCCTTATCTATCAGCTTATTTTTCTCCAGATCTATGAGTCCATACGTTTGTCTGTTATCTTTTTCATCAGTTTGTTGCAAAACAAGAGAATTCAATAAGTATCTACAGGCATCTATACTGAGAAGTTTTTCCAATTCGCGAGTTTCAAGCATGTCTTGGCGACGCATCATCTCTTCGAATGTTGATCTAAAACGACGTATTTGATTCTGAATTCTTTCTGAGTTTTCCTTGAACTGGTTAAATCTCTGGTCCTTTTTGAGCTTTGCGGGAACTGATTTGAGTGTTTTCCCATCCTTCTCCGTTTGAAAGGCTAATTTTAATCCCTTTAATTCCAATCTCACTCGATACTCATCAACCAAAAGAATATTTTCAGATGCATTCTGAGAAATAATCGATTCCATCTCCCACTCTAATTGGACATGATCCGTATATCCTGCTCTGTATGCAAGATTAGTGAGGGCGACTTCAGCGGCGGCAGTTTCGTTGGCTTTTCGTTCTGCACCGTATTTTTTTGTTCCCTTCTTGAACTCCAGCAAAGAGTTATATCTATCAAGTAGTTCATTCCGCTTCAAGTCTAGATCTTTAGGAAGGGGAAGGAGTCCGTAAGCCTTGATTGCCGTTTGGTTTCTTTTATCAATCGCTTTCAAGACTTTCTTACGATTGAAATCACAATAGGATTCAATAAGATAACACATCTCACGATACTCTGATCCCTTTTCCGCCATAGACTTTAGAAAGAGCTTCAGTCTTTTTTCCGGAATATCTGCAACTAAATGGTCCAGTTGTCTTGATGTAATGACTCCATTCTTTGGGTCAGCACAGTTGCATATAATGTCATCTCGATAGTTGTGAATAGAATCTTCATTGGGTCTTGGATAATTTTCCATGTACCGAAGTAAAGGAAGAAGGTCCTGCCAGTCGAGAGCCTTAAGTACGATTTCCTTAGCCTTGAGAGATTTATTAAGAATCGACAACAATAGAGCCTGATCAAACCCTCTTAAGCTATCCACCATCTCTTGATGATTTGAATAATGCAGGTCTTCCGTAACCTTAAACATATTTTCGAGGTGATTTGAGCAGCTGAATCCAAGGTTCTTACGGGCTACCTCAAAGTTACCATAGGTTGAAAGTATTCTACACCCAGCGACCAAATGGTCAATCTTCCCAAAGGTTGAATGGGATAAAATATACTCCTTGTTTCCCGGTTCTTCAGCTGAGTGCTTGATTTCCTCGAATAGATCAGATGCATACCTGCTAAATTGAAATTCGAATTCAGATCTTAGCTTCATATCCCATGAGTCTCCATGCTCATAGTTCCTACTATCTGGCATTATCGAGAATTCACTACATGCGCAAGGATGGGATTTGTATAGCGACCTGAATAATTCATAGTCTGTTTGACCATAGATGTATAGTGTGAATAACAACGCCTTCAAGTCATAGCCAGAAGCATAGTGGTTGAAATTCGTAGGATGCGAAACAAGACGGTGATATGTAGATTCGTAGTATGATTCTGTATTACCCTCTTGCAGGGGACCGTGAAACTCAGGAGCAAGAATCTGTTTCACAAAATCAATGACTTGTCTCTCGAAGGTATCGCTTCGTAGCAGAGCTTCCGAAGCGGACATCTCTTTGTAGAAAGGGCTACCTTTAAGCAACAGGTTCAGGTACTTCAGGCAAGAAGAGATGGAAGGACATTGCGCAGGTACTGGAACACTCGAAAAAGACCCGCATCGTGGAGGAGTTGAGGAAAGATCACTACACAAGTAATGAAGATGATCCTTTAGACAGGAAAAGAAGAGTTCCTTTGCATACTCGATACAAATCTTAATATTATAATGAGCAAGGTCTTCATGGCTTTCGACAAAATCGCCCATGTCTAAACCCAAGAGATCTGAACCAATATCTTCGTCTATTTGAGCACTTGAATAGAACAGAAAATTGAGTGCTGTGTCAATAAGCTCGGGCTTGTATGAAAAGCCTAATAATTCTACAAGCTTTTGATAGCAATCATCTTGTTTTTCTCCATCATGTTCAAGACCAAATACCCATTCCAAACGTGGGTAAGGAAGGAGATACTGAGGGAATTGGCTTTCTGGAGATGCTATTTCATTTGCCGCAGAAATTAGTTCATCTCGGTATTCTATAACTCTTTTTAGTTTAATTTCATCTAAATACAATATTCAGCCTCCCTCCAGGGGTGATATACGGATAAAAAAGATGTCGGTAATCTTCGACGGGTCTAAAGTCTGATTAAGATTTGTCAATTGCTCTGAACTTGAAAAGACAGCGAAAGCTCCATCGTCGAAAGCATTTATAGCTCTTACAACCTCATCTTCCAGATCTCCGGGGTCCATTATCCTTGGAGCTTTGGGAAAATGAACCTTTCCATCCTGGGACGAATCATGGATCTCCGTTTGGGTCATGAACCTTCTTTCCCAAATGGCAGAATTGTCTCGCCTGAACTTATCCAATCTTTCTATTTCTTCATTATACTGAATCTCTACAGTTTTTTCAATAAGATCACGAAGTGTAATCTCTTCAGAACCTAGACTTAATTCGATTCTATTCTCTTCAGAGGCTATGACTGATCCTACAGACTTGAATGATACTGATATCTTTCTAATCATATTCGACAAACCCAAACATTCCTCACTGTAAGATTAATTATATTAATACCGCCGTGCGAGAAGTTGTTCCAGTTCAAGCTCGAGCTCTCCGCGGGACTTGCTCGCAAGGCTTGGTGGAAGGAGCGACTTTCTTGAACACTCCATATATGCCTGCAATGTCTGGATACGACGCTGCTCGGCAATCTGGCCCGGCATCTGGTTTCCAATGACTTGAAGTATATCTTGAACATCAAGGTCGCCTTCCAGGTACTTTTCCGCTCTGAGTTCGCTTAGTAACTCATTGAAAGCAGCGGGGGAGAGGTCACTCGTCGCCTCCATCAAATCTCTTAATTCGTCCTCCGTGAATGCCGATGTCTTTACGCCTGCACGCTTGAGGATAAATTTCAGATACGCTTCGCGGTCTTTACCCTCTGGATCAAAAACAGGAAGGTGCAAACCTGCCCGACCAGAACGCTTCAGGTCGGGTGCCAGGTTATCAGGACGCGCCGTCAAAAGCAGCCAGACAATTCGACCCCGGTTTTTCGGTTCGCCCATCATGCGAATCAGGTTTCCGAAAAGACGCGCTTCAGTCGCATGTGTGTTACGGCCGGGTTTGGCAAACATCGTATCGGCTTCGTCTATAAAGATGATTACATTGCCGAGAGCCTCGAGCACGTTCCGGAGCTTCTCAAAGATGACATCCGTCTGTCCAAAATACATGCTTCGCAGATTCTTAAGGACAATAACGAGTCGGTCGCATTCTGCAGCCCAGGCTTCAAAGATAAAGGTTTTTCCGACGCCGTTCGGTCCGGCCACCAGTATTCCTACGGGAGAAAGGGAAGGATCGCGAGAGGCCATTAGTTTCTGTAATCGCGAGAGTTCCTCCTTCATGGCAGACGCGCCGATCACATCGTTCATCGTGTGCCCAGGGCGAACCACCTCGATCTTGTCGCCGAGCTCACTCATCAGGAGTTTGTTCAAGCTTTGGAGAATGTCATTCTCATCGAGTTCGCCGTCCTTGTGCTTCGCCTGAAGAAACAGGTTTTGAAGTGTAAGATAGGTCATCCCTGCAGTCAGGTTGGCGAGTTCTTTCTGTGAACGACGGAGTTTAATCTCCCGACCAGTCTGCTTGTGCATCCAGTGGATAAAGTCCTTACGGTCTTTCTCTTCAGGAAGCGGTATATTCACGAGTGTGAGGTGGGGAAGTTGTCGCACCGTTTCATGAACCGAGGAAACTGTTGGCGCGATGAGGATCACCTGTTCCATGGAACTCAGAAACTCAGGGTCGTTGAACCACTCACGGAGTAGAGTGAGTTTTTGTCTATCTACATCAGACATTTGCGCCGTTGGAGCTGCCGGCAGTAGCATCTCGGCATGCTTAATAATGATGGAGAGCCCTTTCCCAACAGCCTCTTCCCGTCTCATCCGACATAATTTACAGAGTTCTTCGAGAAAGCGGAGCGTTAAGAAACTATAGACTTGTGATTCTGCAATGTACCGATCAAAGCGAAGTGCACGCTTCTCCTGGTCCTTCTTGTTGGTCAGAAGTCCAGCGGCGTCACCCTTCATGTAGAATTCACGGAGCTCATTGTAGGCTTCGTTACTGGAAAAAGAAATACCTCGAGCGATATTGAAGGTGATGACAAAGCGACCACGATGTTCAAGCCGGGTAGATATATACTGTTCAAGATAGCAATATCGATCAGGGGCGTATTGGTCTTTGTAAGAGGTAACGATACCTCGTCCGTCTATAAGATCATCTACATTTCCTGAAAGGAAAAACTGATTGGACTGTTGAGAAATAAACCGGTCGGCCATCTCTTTGAAGAAAGGGGGAAGTTTCTCATCGGGGAGTTCTTGAAAGTCTTCCTTGGACTTCGCCATGACGTTACCTTTCAGGTGATTGCGTGGGGATGTGTGAGTTTAAAGCTGGATCTCGGCTGGTGCTTATCTGTATGGAACCCAAGCTCGAGGATTTCTTCTTTCATTTCGAGGAGCCGTGCGTCTGTTTTCAGATCTTCTTTCGGAACCTTCGGCGGTGCAATGTCGGCGACAATTGCAGACCCCTCTTCATCTTCACTCTTTTCGTAATACTGTGAAAGAACAAAGACACGACTGGCCAGATAGATCGCTTCATCCAGATCATGCGTCACAAAGAAGATACAACACTTTTCCAAAGCATGTATTTCCAGAAGCCAGTCTTGCAAAGTGTCTCGTGTACCAGGATCAAGGGCGCCAAAGGGTTCATCCATCAGAAGAATACGTGGTCGCATGATGAGCGCCTGGGCTATGGCAACGCGTTGCTGCTGGCCACCCGAAAGCTGATATGGATATTTATAGGCGTGCTCTGATAGACCAACTTTCTCAAGATACTCGAGGCCGATCTTCTGAAACTTCTGATGCTGTTTGCGAAAACCAGGGTACCAGATCCACTTCATGAGAAAGTTGACTTCTTCCAGTTCGAGCCCAAAAATGACATTGTCGAGGACAGTCATATTCGGGAAGAGGGAATAGCGCTGATAGACAATACCGCGATCACGGTTTGGCTCGCCGGAAGGTTTTCCAAAGATCTTCAGTCTTCCATCTTTCGGTTGTTCGGCACCAAGGATGAGCCGGAGAAGGGTAGACTTCCCGCAACCACTCGGCCCAACAACAGAACAGAATTCACCGTCTGCGATATTGAATGTGAGACCATTAAGGATGGTTCTCATGCGTCCGATTTTGCTGTCCATGTAGCGTTGATAGACGTCTGTGCCCTCAACGACCCATGTTGGAGTGTCAGTCATTATTTCACCTCCGCCCATTTGTAGCGCCAGGATATCCAGGAGCGAAGGATGCCATCCATAACCACACCTAAGAGCATAATCCAGATCACGTATATCAGAATAATATTCATTCCAAGCTGTCGCTGAACAACGAAGATGCGATAGCCAAGTCCTGCGTCAGCAGCAATTGCTTCTGCGGCAATAAGAAAGACCCAGGCAGGGCCAAGGACGAGACGGATACTGTTCAAGGCATGGGGCCAGACATTTGCCGTGATGACCTTGAAGACGATCTCCATGGTGGAAGCACCAAGTGTGTAGGCTTTGATAATGAGCTCTCGAGGTATTTCGCGAGCGCGCAGAATGATATCAAGGGTCATCGTTGGCGCTATACCTAAAGCGATGATGGTAACCTTTGATGTTTCTCCAACACCCTGAAGAATAAAGATAATAGGAAGAATAGCGAGGGGAGGAATCTTGGCAAGTGCTGTCACAATGTAATAAAATGTGCTGTCCACCGGTGTGAAAGCTCCCATGGCGATGCCAAGGACAAGTGCAATCGCCACCCCGATCACCATCCCTTTCACGAGGCGACCGAGACTCGCAATCGTATCCTTCACAAAACGTCGTTCTGTCGAGGGTACCTTGACAGTTTCACCCGTCTGAAGTGGACCATCCTCTGCCTTGATCTTATCAGAAAACTCAGACGAGCCAGCAATCTTCTGCGCGATCGACTCACGCGTATCGCCTTCCTGAACTTCGTAATCCACATAGGTTTCTATACGCAGTTTCCACGAGTCTTCCCAGCCTTGCTGGAACTGCTCGAGGTTGGGCATCAGTTTGTCACGTGGGTTCTCTTCGTGTCGTTTATGCGAGAAGTAAGCATAGACAACAACGATGAGAATAAATGGAAGAATGCCCAGGAGCACACGGAGTGACCTGGGCATTTGTGATCGGATTTTGAACATACAGTCCCGCTTTACTGTGTTGACGTTAGTTTGAAGGTCGAGACGTTGGACGTGAAGTTGGACGTGAGGAAGCTTCAGGTTTCTGGGGGGCTTTCGTCATTCCTCCAGAGCTACTGCTTGCCGCTTTCTCCATGTAAGTGGAATCGAAAGAAAGAAGTGCGTCTGATCCCGCGGTAAAGCCAACTTCGAAATCAGAATCTGTGATCAGTTCCTGCTCATAAGAGAATTCTTTGATTTTGTCCATCGTTTTGGGCAGGTCTGCTGACTTGAAGAACTCGACACCCTTCTTTGCATCTGTATAGAGGATCGTTCCGCCAAGCATCTTTTCAAATTCCTTGGTGGTTGCACCAGCACCCTCAGCCATGATGGCAATTGCATCAGCGCGTGTATCAGGGTTTGAAATCATCTCCATTGCGTCGTACCATGCCATGGTAACTGCTTCAACCACTTTAGGGTTAGACTTTACAACCTCGGAGTTAAAGACAAGGAGGTCGATGATTTCACCAGGAATGTCTGTACTGTTGAAGATGACTTCACCCTTACCGGATTCCTGAGCAATAAACAGGTGAGGGTTCCAGGTGGCTACCGCTTCAACACTTTCATCTGTGAGAAAGGCTTTTCCTGCATCATCACCGGGAATATTGACGATTTCCACATCGCCTTCGGTGATGGCATTCGCATCAAGTGCACGAGTCAGGAGATAATGGCTGACAGAGTACTGTTCGAGAAGAACCTTCTTCCCTTTCAAGTCTTCGACAGTCATCCCTTTGCGAACAAGAAGACCATCACCTCCGTTGCTGACATCGTTAACAATCACGGCCACGGTTCCGACGCCACTCGTGGCAGGTTGCAAAGCTTCCATGGAAGTCATCGCGCAGGCGTCGACTTTCTCAGCGGCGAACGCCTGGACAGAGTCCATATATCCTTTAAATTCGACAAGTTCAACTTCGACACCGTATTCTTGTGCCCGAGCATCCAGAAAGCCTTCCTGCTGCATGATCTTGAATGGCATCCAACCGGTCCAGACAGACCAGGCAACTTTCACAGGCTCTGCGTGAAGCGTAACGGTTGCAAAAGTCAGGAACGTTGCTGCGAGTCCAATCAATGATAGACGTTGTCTCTTCATGTACTTCTCCTCATTTTTAAGTATATAGGTTTGTGTTAAGCTGCTGTGTTACATGGAACGTTCGATTTCTGGTCCAGCACCGCCCCCGCGCTCTTTGTCTTTCAATTCTGAGTCGGTAAGCATCTGGTTGAATTCATCCATGGCAGTCGTGTTCATACCAGCAGCCATGATTTCAGCTTCAATATTGTTGGTGTCGGTTCCCGCCAATTCGTCTGAAAGTGTGGCTTTTGCTTTCATACGCTGACGTTGTTTCTCGATCGCCTGTAGATTCTGATCGTTAAGGGTCGTGGACAGGTTTGAGAGGCGATCATTGAGATCGACAATCTGCTTGCTGGAAACGATATCAGCGATGGCTTGAGCTTCCTGCTGATCGAGTCCGGAAATATTGGTCTGCATTTCCTGAAGCTTGAGTTTATAGCGATCTACCTGACGCTCCATATCGGTAACTTCAGCATTCAATGTTTGAAGCCGGACTTCGATTTCCGATGAACGCGTGTGAGCTGCTTGAAAGGCCTGCTGGTACTTGTCCTCGCGTGTTTGCTTGAACTTTTCAACGGCTCCGCGCTTCTTTACTTCGATCGACTGAAGTTCCTTTTCAAGCTCACTGATCTCATTTCGCTTCTGCTCCATGACCATCAAGAGCTGGGAAACGGCATCTCTCACTTCATGGTATTGTTTGGTCCATTGATCTCGCGTTTCCCGAAAGGCTGCTTTGATGCCCGCAGGAGTGGACACTAGAGCGTCTGTTCCTTCGTCGACTTTGCTGGAGAGTAACCCCCCAAGAGTCGTTACGAATCGAATGACAGAATTGAAGATGCCCATAGGTATTTACTCCAGGAATGATGAAAAATCTAAACGGTGTTCTTGAAAACACTAGATTTCATGGTGTCAGCGTCAAGTGAACTTGTTTTCTGCATGATCGCACTTGCCTTAAGATCGTCGTGAATATTACCTGATAGGGCCTCATTTATTCAATTTTCTCATTCATTGACGTTTTTTCGGAGAAATTATGACCACCAACATTGAGAACTATGCTGACGATCTTGAAAAATCAAACGATCGAGCCGGCAAAACCTACGAGTTTGACCTCAAATCAGACCCCTCGAAAGTACACGAGTATTTCTTTCAGGAGTCTGAAGAAGGACTGATCCTCTTCGTGATTTTCTATACGCTGGCTTGCAGGTGGAATCTCTGCACTGGTTGTAATCTTCCATCCGTCTCCTCATCGAGGCATATTGGGTATCGTGATCTGATGAAGCAGGTTGATGGACTCTTTGCGGATCCTGAAATCAAAAAGCGGTTACCGGAAATCAAGAAGTGCATCTTCTCGAACAACGGTTCAATGCTCGATGAGGAAACCTTTAGTTCAACAGCTCTTGTTTACCTGCTTGCCCTATGCAATATGCACCTTCCCGAGCTTCGCACCGTTACACTGGAAACGAGAATTGAATATGTCGACCTTGAAGAGCTTGAGTTTCTTTCGCGAGTTTTAAAAGAAGGCGATCAACATCCTGACCTGGAACTGGCGATCGGATTTGAGGCTTTCGATGATGAAATCAGAAACAAACACTTTCTCAAGGGGATGACGCTCAACCGTTTTGAAGAATTTGTTGAGAAAGTAGCACCCTATAAGTTTCACCTCAAAAGCTACTTCATGCAGAAACCCGTGACAGAGATCAGCGACGAAGAAGCCTATGAAGATATATGCAAAGCTATCGATTACCTCTCTTCCATCGCGGACAAGTATCAGGTAGAGATGAATATGCACCTGAATCCAACTTATGCTGCAAGAGGGACGAAGCTGGCTGCTGATTTTGTGGCAGGAAAGTATACGCCCCCAACCTTGAGAGATACCGCGCGCGCTGTGTTGCACTCAGAAGGAAAATCTATTACTGTTTTCGTTGGTCTTTCAGACGAAGGGCTCGCCATCAACGGAGGTTCATTTCTCTCCCATGATGAGCCAGAGTACCTTAAGGCTCTGGAGAACTACAATGAAACGGGGAACTATACAGATCTTAAGAAGTTACTCTCGAATTAACCCGTACCAGATCTGGAAGCAAAAAAACGGAGACCTTGACGTAGGCGACCTGTTTGATAGCTAATGGTGGAGTAGAAGCATCACTACCCGGGGGTATCCTATGGCACTCTGCATGGTTCGCGAATATTCTTTGATTCTTTCACTCTTCCTGTGTTCCGCATTTCTTATTTCATGTACTGAGAAGAGCAATCAACGTTCTGAAAAGCCCGAGCAGATCACGCTCAAGGTTAATGTCGATGCTGTCGGCAAAATGTTTCAAATTAACAGTGCGCTGGCAGAGGAGTTTGAAGCGCAGACGGGAATCAAGGTTGAGTTAGTCGCTGGACCTGCAGACGCCACAGAACGTTTAACGCAATATTTGAACTTTATGGGAGCAAAATCCGAGGAGTTCGATATACTTCAGGTCGACGTAATCTGGCCGGGACTCCTCGAGCCCCATCTCTTAGATTTGTCCGGAAAAGTTGAAGCCAGCGAGCACTTCGATGCTCTTATAGACAATAATACAGTCAATGGCAAGCTGGTGGCTGTGCCCTATTATGCAGATGCCGGGTTGTTGTACTACAGGACTGATCTGCTTGAGAAGTATGGCTTCGAAAGTCCGCCTGCAACCTGGGCAGAGCTTGAATCGATGGCAAAGAAGGTTATGGAAGGGGAACGGGCAGATGGTGATCCGAACTTTTATGGGTACGTCTTTCAGGGTGCTGCTTACGAGGGGCTGACCTGCAACGCGCTTGAGTGGCAGGTGTCTGAGAGTGGTGATAACTTCATCAATGATGACGGTCAGGCTATCCTGAATAGCACAGCGAATGTCGAAGCTTTTAAACGAGCAAAAAGTTGGGTGGGGAATATATCACCTGTTGGTATAACAAACGCCAAGGAGGACGAGTCACAGAAGATTTTCCAGCAGGGGAATGCGCTCTTTATGCGGAACTGGCCATACGCCTGGGCTCTCGGACAGGAAGTCAATTCACCGATCAAAGATCAGTTCTCTGTCGGCATTCTACCTGCAGGAGCGAATGGAAATGCGTCAGTTCTGGGTGGGTGGCAACTGGCTGTTTCAAAATACAGTAAGCACCCGGAAGAGGCGATACAATTCATCAATTTCATCAGTACGAAGGAAGTTCAGATTAGAAGAGCACTTGAGGGCGGATATATTGCAACCCGACCCGATGTCTATGAAGAGCAGCAGATTGTTGACGTCGTTCCTTATTTTGCGATCATGCAGGATACACTTGAAGCAGCTGTTCCCCGGCCAGCGAACCCCGCAGGTCGACGCTACAGTGAGGTTTCAGCAGCCTATTATGAGGCCGTTCATGCTATCCTCACATCAGATCAGGATCCAGAGAGAATTCTGTCAGAGGCCGAGGACAAGATTCAACAGGTACTCGAACGCTAGCTTGTGAAGAACGACTCATTATCCAAAAGGCAAAGTCGGACAGCGTTGTTGTTTGTTGCGCCAACGCTCCTGGCAATACTGGTGGTTGCCTTTTACCCACTCTTTGAAACGTTTCGTTTAAGTTTTACGAATATGGAAAAAGGGTTTCCTGACTATGATTATGTCGGGATGCGCAACTATACAGAGCTGCTTTCTCAAAAGGAATTCTGGATCGCAGCGCGGAATACAATTCTATTTACAATAGTCAGTGTGGGACTCGAAATGATCATCGGTCTCCTCTTTGCACTCCTTGTTCAGTCCCAATTCAAGGGAAGAGGTCTTGTGAGAGCTGCGATGCTCATTCCATGGGCTATTCCCACGGTGATCGCCGCACAAATGTGGGGGTGGATATACAATGACGTCTATGGAGTTCTGAATGATCTACTCTACCATAAGACAGGACTGCTTGATAAGCCTGTAGCATGGACAGCTCAGCCAGGTCTGGCTCTCTTCTCTGTAATTCTTGTGGATGTGTGGAAGACAACACCATTCTGTGCCTTGCTCCTTCTGGCGGGGTTGCAACAGATCCCCCAGCAAAGTTACGAGGCGAGTGAAGTAGATGGCGCTTCTAAGATTCAGAGTTTCTTGTATATCACCTTGCCACTCTTAAAACCTGCAATCGCAGTCACGCTGATCTTCAGGACATTAGATGCTCTTCGCGTATTCGACGTGATCTGGGTTTTGACAAATGGACGCGTTGGAACAGAGTCTCTAGCGACGTTCAATTACAAGCAGGCAATCGTCTTTTCAAGGGTGGGGTACGGCAGTTCAGTCAGTGTCATGATCTTCCTTCTCATCGCACTCTTTGTTCTTGCCTATGTCTATCTTCTAAGAGAAGGACGGGGAGGAGGTAGCGCATGAGGAAAAGAGATATTGTTCTAAGGACCGTATTCTGGATCCTGCTTGGTGTCCTCCTATTCTACGTCCTCTTTCCGTTCTATTGGACTTTGCATACGAGTCTATTGCCCGAGGACAGGCTTGGTGCAACTCCTCCTGATTATTTGCCGATACCAGCAGACTCGACCTCCTACAAAACAGTCCTTTCAGACAACCGTTTTGTGAAAGCGTTTCTCAATTCTGTTATTGTAGCCTCAGCGTCTACATTTCTTGCTCTCGCCCTTGGGTCTTTGTCTGCCTGTGCCATCGGCAGGTATCGATTTCCTTTCAGGCGAACCATTCTCTACCTGGTTCTTGCCATGACCATGTTCCCGCAGGTCGCGATTATCGGCTCACTCTATACACTCATGACAGGTTTACGTCTCTACAATACTGTCTATGCGCTCATTTTGAGTAACCTGATTTTAACCCTCCCCTTTACCGTGTGGGTTCTGAGTACCTTTTTCAAAGCGCTGCCTGCTGAGCTCGAAGAGTCTGCTTATGTTGATGGCGCGAGTCCGTTTCAGGCCTACTGGATGATCTTGCTCCCATTGTGTGCGCCTGGTCTCGTAACAACGGGAATTCTTGCGTTTATTATGACGTGGAATGAGTATCTCTTTGCTCTCGTTTTGACGCTGAACGAAAATGCTCGCACCTTACCTGTTTATATCGGAAATTACACCGGCGAGACGCATCATACAATTCCCTGGGGACAGATCATGGCTGCTTCGCTTCTCGCCACTGGTCCATTGATTCTTCTGGTGTTTATCTTTCAGAAGCGATTAATTTCCGGTCTGACTTCAGGTGCTGTAAAGGGATGAGGCTCTTTTCTCAATATTCTCTATAACACTCACATGTCCAACGGTTCAAATTGTTAAGTTAATGGAGAATCGCAACGAAGACTGTGGAGCGATCAGCGATGAAAGCGGTTACCTGATTCATATCTTGAGAAAGCCTCTGCAACGAGTGATGTTTGAGGAATATCAGATAATTTATCTGTATAGAAAGAAATAAATTGTTTCTTGATAAAATGTCTTATTCGAGGCAGATCCTGATATACAGGGGTTTTTGATCCCCTGACTCATTTCTGACTTTCTTCATCAAAGTTTTTGACTTGTCTGCATGATCTACTCTCAGATAGCTGTTCAAGGAATAGTTATTTGAAAGGGAAGGCCTTCATCTATGTGTGGTCTCATTGGATACCTGGGTAATAGTTCGGCAGTACCTGTTCTTGTCGAAGGGTTAAAAAAGTTGGAGTATCGCGGCTACGATTCTGCAGGAGTTGCAGTCGTCGAGGATCAAAGGATTGTTGTTAAAAAGACGGCGGGAGAGGTGGCAAACCTGGCTACCGCTGTTACTGAAATGTCTGATAAATCAAGTCTTGGCATCGCCCATACAAGATGGGCGACACATGGTGAAGCCAACGCCGTGAATGCTCATCCTCACATGGATGCTCACTCAGCCATTGCTCTTGTTCACAATGGGATTATTGAGAACTTCTCGACAATTAGAAGTTTCTTGAAGTCGAAGGGAATCGTCTTTCAAAGCGAGACAGATACGGAAGCACTGGCACAATTGATCGGCTATTTCTATCAACAAGAGTCTGATTTCTCAACGGCAGTCATTAAGGCCTTGAAAGAAGTTGAAGGTGCCTACGGTATAGCCGTCCTTTGTAAAGACAAACCTGATTGTATGATCGTCGCGAGAAAGGGCAGCCCATTAATTATTGGTGTAGGTACATCAGAGTACATCGTGGCTTCCGATGTGAATGCAATAGCTGCTCTAACTCAACGGGTGATTTATCTCGATGATGGTGAGGTTGCTCAAATCACACCTGATGGGGTTTCGATCACGACCCTTGATTCAAAGCCAGTCGAAAAGGAAATGGCTGAGCTTGACCTTGAACTCGATGAGATAGAACTCGGCGATTTCCCCAACTATATGCTGAAGGAAGTCTACGAACAACCTGAGGCGATCAGCAATGCCTTAGCCGGTCGTATAGACTTTGAGCGTGGTGAGGTTACTCTCTCTGGTTTGAAGAGTCTTGAGCGAGAGCTTGCCCGGTTCAGACAGATTGTGATACTCGGGTGTGGTACGGCCTGGCATTCCGGGCTCATTGCACGTTACCTGTTCGAAGAATGGGCTAGAATTCCTACCAGAGTTGAGTATGCCAGCGAGTTTCGATACAGGAACCCTCTGGTTGAACCCGGAACCCTGGCACTTGTGATCAGTCAGTCAGGGGAAACAGCAGATACACTTGCGGCATTGCGTGAAGTAAAACGCCGTGGAGCAACGGCCTTTGGCGTTGTCAATTCTGTTGGGTCGACCATCTCAAGAGAAACCGATGCCGGTGTCTATCTGCACGCAGGACCTGAGGTCGGTGTAGCCAGCACCAAAGCCTTTACGGCTCAATTGGCTGTTCTGACTTTGATCGCTTTGGATCTCGGGTCGAGGAGGCATCTGTCTTCCGAAAGAGCAACAGCCATCATGACAGAAATGGGCTCCTTACCTGAGAAGATTTCTGCATGTCTTCAGCTTTCCTCATCGATCAAGAAGATCGTTGAGAGATTCGTTGTCAGAGAAAACTGGCTATATCTGGGAAGAGGAGTAAATTTCCCAGTCGCCCTTGAAGGCGCCTTGAAGCTGAAAGAAATTAGTTATATACATGCTGAGGGAATGCCCGCCGCGGAAATGAAGCACGGACCGATTGCTCTTATCGACAAAGGAATGCCCGTCGTCTTTGTTGCTCCCAGAGATCACTCCTACGAAAAAGTTCTTTCTAACATGGAGGAAGTCAAAGGGCGTGGAGGCGAGTTGATTGTCATTACCAATCATGATGATGAGCGATTGAATCGTTTGACGGATAATGTGATCCCTGTTCCCCACATCAATCCTTACCTGTCTCCGATTCTCACTTCGATTCCCCTTCAGCTGATTGCTTATTGGGCTGCAACACTCCGTGGCTTAAATGTCGACAAACCGAGAAACCTCGCAAAGAGCGTCACCGTAGAATAGCTTTGGAGGCCAATTGATGAACTACATTATATATGAAGATAACTTATGGGAGAATTTTCTCCCACTTACTTACAACAGAACTGTCGGAGATCTTATTTGCGGTAGCAGATCATTAAAGGACAAAATCCATTCTCTCGTGCCGGAAACATGGAACTACTCGGGAGAATGCAGGAGAGATATACTCTCGTCGGATACGGCTCCTTCTCCTTTATCGCAAGACTCTGACGCTCGGAATCTCTTTATTAATGGAAGGCTAAGCCTTGGGAGGACGTTTCCCGATTTGCCAGAGCTCGACGAAGACTGGGTTATGGTCGATCTTGAAGGCCGAGTGATGATGGCCTCCCTGACTGATGGTAGATTGCCAGGCGACTTTCTTTCAAATAGACCTCTTGAAACGGGAGGCATCAAAGCTATCGAGTACCGCGGAGACGCAAAACTGTTGGAATGGCCATGGGAGCTGATACATCGACACCGTGAGCTACTTGAACAAGATCTCCTCGCCTCGAAAAGAGAATGGCAGGATAAACCAGAACTGGACTTATCAGGTGTCTACCTACTCAATGAAAAGCATATTCATGTTGGCAGTGGTACAAGAATCAAACCGCTTGTCGTTATCGATGCCGAGGAAGGGCCTGTCTATATTGGTAACAATGTGCGAATCATGCCTCATGTTTCTATACAGGGTCCAGCCTATATCGGTGACGGAGCTCTCTTGCAAACCGGCGCAACGATCCGAGAGGGTTCCTATGTGGGACCTGTTTGTAAAGTCGGAGGAGAAATTGAAGGCTCTATCATTCACAGCTACTCTAATAAGCAGCACGATGGTTTTCTTGGCCACAGCTATGTAGGTTCCTGGGTGAATATCGCGGCCGATTGTATTAACAGCGACCTCAAGAATACCTATGGTTCAATACGCGTTCCGATCAATGGGTCAGCCGTCGATTCCGGTGAGATCTTTATGGGTGCACTGATCGGCGATCACTCGAAAATCGGAATTAATGTCAGCATCCCCACGGGGGCCGTGATTGGCTTTTCCTCGAACGTCTTCATGCCGGATTGTGAAAAGTTCGTTCCCAGCTTCACATGGCAGACTGATGGTAAGATGGTTCCTTACAACCTCGAGAAGAGCAAAGAAGTCGCGAAGCGGGTTCAAGCCAGAAGAAGAGTCGAGTTTGGTGAACCCGATCGACAACTATTCGATTGGATACATCAAGAGGCTTCTCGCCTGGAACATCACCACCGCTGGTCTCCTGACCGATTGGTTGATGCGACTGAGTCTGCATGAATCCTCTTTCACATAATCGTACATTTTCAGAATAGGATCCGGAGTCTGTACGTACCATACCGTACGTGGTACGATTTATGACATTTTTGTCATGATCGTAGATATTTGAAAATACAGTGTTTAGGCCGTTTTTGCCCCGGTGGCATTAATCATTCTTTATCTCCTGTTCAGTTCCGAACGGATTCAAACAGCGTCACGGAACACAATCTATACAAGGAGAACGATTATGAAAACTCGTCGAATCGCAACCATTCTTGCCTTTACAGGTATTCTGATTGGCGGAGCATTTGTAACGGGAGAAGCCCTCGCACAGCGGGGTGAAGGACGTCGGGACAGAGATCCAGCCGCAGCGTGGGAAGCTCGCCCCGGCAAGGGTCAGGACTTTGATCGAGACAGAGGTCCCGGAAACCAGTGGCGCCCCGAACGGCCCTTCTTCGGTGATGGTCCTGAAGGTAAACCTGGTTTTGGCCCTCATCGCCCTGGCGGACCTGGTGGACCGGATGCCCCTGGTGCACCGGTTGCCCCTGGTGGTCCAGGAGGTCCAGGTTTCGGATCACCTCTTGATGGAGCCATGAGGAAAGCTCAGGGGATCATGATGCCCTTCTGGGAAAATGAAGATGTTGCTGATGAACTCGGACTTACTGCAGATCAGGTTGATGCGCTCGCTACATCCCATGCGTTAACCAAAGAACAACTGGACGCAACAGATGGGTCTATACGTGATGCAGCCGAAGCTCTGCGGGATGCCATGGAAGTTGACAACCCCGAAATCTCAGAAGTAAATGAAGCCATTGATGAAGTCACCGCGGCAACCAATGAGAAGGCAAAGATCGTTCTGGGACACGCTGTCGTTGTTAAGAATGTCCTGACGGTTGAGCAGCTCGAAGAACTTCCTGGTCTGATGAGAGACCAGGGTCGTGAAATTCGTGAGCTCATGCGCGAACTGATGCAGGATATACGCGAAACCGTCAAGAACGGTGGAACCTACGATGACGTCGTTGTTCTTATCGAAACCTCAGAGCTTCCCGATCATGCAAAAGAACGTGCTCTGAAAATTGCCGAACGACTCAAAGATCGTCTTGAGAATCGTCCCAATAGAAAAGGCGAGTCAGAGCGTTGATGCCCCTCGTCCTATAGCTGCATCAACATAACAGATGCTATAGGTGATGCCCTTCGAGTTCCTCGGAGGGCATTTTGTTTGTTGTTCATCATTAGAGAAACGAACTGCTCCCGCAGTTCGAAGGTGTGGCTCTCCCCACCCCAGGCCAGACTCCTGGCAATCAAACCACTCCCGTGGTTTAACACCAGTGCCGAAACAGGTGGACTCTCTAATGTTTCCTTCACCCTCTGTTTCGATGTTTCGAGGGATTAGAGTAACCGCCGACAAAGACAACGACAACGTCTAATGAGAAGAGGATTCCGAGATTGTTCTGCTCCTCCACCCTTTGTCTTCTGGCTTCATCCCTCATCCTTGCTTTTCATCCTTCCGTGTATATCCCTAACATTCATCCTTCATCCTTGCAATTCCTACTTTATTCTGCACTTCCTACGAGCGAAGCGAGGCTTTAGTCGAGCCTCGTACTTCAGTGCGAGGAAAACGATCGGTAAACAAACCCCAACTGTTTCAACAGTTTCTGAAAATGGGGAAACCGTTGAAACGGTTATAGACATGAGGCATCATATCTACCGCGGGTTGAAACCCGCGGCTCGGCTAAAGTCTCGCTCCGCTCGGAGGAGAACGGTGAACGATACACCTTCTTCACTCTAAGCAGTTCCTGTCGTTCCGGTCATAAGCTGATTTGGTTCGTTTCTTTCCTGCTTCCGCCTTTATCCCTCATCATTGCTTTTCATACTTCCGCCTTCATACTTCATCCTTCATCCTTGTCCTATTTTCCCCATTCTTCTACTTCGACGCGTTTGAGCGTAAGGGCGATGGTTGGGTCATCGGCGTCAGGCGTATCTTTGTCTACGTATAGATAGTCGAAGGAGAGGTTCAGGTCATTGCCATCGACTGCTTCCGGGCAGAGAAACCAGAGGTCGTAGGTGACGACTTCTCCTGCGACAGGGATGTCGGCCTCGGCGTTGACCGAGTCGATGTTGACGACATGACCCATCATGAAGGAGGAGTCGCTGGCTCGTAGACGAAACGTAGGAACGAAAGCGCGCTCGGCTTCGGTGGCATCGCTCGCGACTGTATAGCGCACGCGGTAGGTCTTTCCCGCCGTTAGTAGAAGGTCTGTCTGCGTATTCCAATAACCGAACTGGAGCGGCTCGTAGTAGGGAACGCGTTCGCTGGATGGAACGACTCCGCGTATGAGGAGACCGTTCTGGTCGGAGAACTCTTCGGGGGCGGGGAAAGTGCCTGAAAAGTCGCTATAGGATTCCCAGCCAAGGGAAGCTCCCGTGGCGGTTTCAAAATTATGATCAAGAACCACTTGACTGTTGCCAAGTCGACTTTGAGCTAATTGATCAATCTGCAGGTAGTGTAGCGACACAGACCCCTCTGCAGCATCGGTTGAGTCGACGTTCAACATCTCAAAACTGAAGCGATAATCCTGGGGTGCGAGAGGCTGAGTTGAATACTGCGTATAGTCGGTGTCGTAATATCGGGGTGAAAAAATACCAGGGCCTGCTGAGGTGGCGACCAGCAGATCACTGCGAGAAAAATCCTCAGTTGAGGTTCTGAGACGTATGGTGGGCACATAGCGTGGTGGGTCGATACTGCTGGACAGACGCCACCGCGTGCGGAACACGGAAGCTTCTTCGACCGGGTCGATGGAGACGGATGGAGATTCCCAGAGGCCGTATAGACTGTCGTTGGTGATGCTTTCGATGAGCAATGACTCTTGATCTTCATCATGGGAGAAATCGGGAGAGGGTAAAGACTCAACGGACCTTGGCTCCCACCCCTGTTTGCTTCTCAGGGCGAAGCCCGAACCCGTGTTTTCGTACCAACCAATCCCCCTAAAAATCGAGAGTATATCTACACGTCCATCACCATTCAGGTCCGGCGCTGATACAAACCTTCTATAGGGACCCTTATAAGTGAGTGCCTGGTGAGGCCTGAAGTTCTCATCGCCTTCTGATAATCTATTCTCGTGCCACATGAGTTCAATCTCATATATGAATCTTCCTGTACTTAGAGCAGAGAGCAGATCTGGGTCACCATCACCATCAATATCTCCTGCGAATAGGGTCTCGGAAAGTTGATGATGACTATAAATAACTTGCAGAGGAGCAAAGTCTTTCTCAACTTCAGCAAGTCGGTTTTCATACCACGCAACTGTATCTGTCCTGGCAGACACTGTGATTAAATCTTGATCACCATCTCCGTCTATGTCTATACATAGAATTTTTCCAAAACCGTCGCCTATTTGACCAATCAAGGTCTGAGGACCAAAACTTCTTTGATCCTTTCTTAGATTGTTCTCGAACCAATAAACTTTGGGGGACCCTTCAATTGGGTGAGGCAAAGAGTGTGCTAGCACATCTGCATAGCCATCTCCATTGAGGTCCGTAGCATAGACAAATGTAGGACTATCGACATTGAGACTTATGACTTCCTGTGGACCAAAGTCTTCTTCGGGTTCCGATAGTCGGTTATCGTACCATGCGATCTTATTGTCACGAAAGGACGCCGAGAGTACATCAGCATCGCCGTCTCCATCGAGATCCACCGCGAATACAGAGCGTGCTCCATCCGCATCGGTACTGATCACCTGCTGTGATCCAAAGTCTTTCTCATCCTCAGCAAGTCGATTCTCGTACCAGGCAATCTTATCATCCGAATAAGACGCCGAGAGTGCATCAGCATCGCCATCTCCATCAATGTCCACCGCGTAGACAGAAGTAGGAGTTATTACTTCTGTAGTAATCACTTGCAGGGGGCTAAACTCTCCTTGTTCTGCAAGTCGGTTCTCAGACCATATGATTTTATCAGGTTCGCCATATTGAGAAATCGAAAGCAAATCAGAATCACCGTCACCATCGAGGTCTTTATCGAAAACAGACTGAAACGCAATAACCCCGAAATCTATTATTTTTTCTGGCGCAAAGTCATCTTCTTCAACAATCTTGTTATCATACCACACGATTTTGTTATCGCCTTCTGAGGCTGATAGTACATCTGCATCTCCGTCCTCATCCAGATCTATGGCGAAAACGGATTGGACCTCAGATGCATTGGACGTCACGAAGTCCTTAGGACCGAAGTCTTTTTCCTTTTCTGTCAGGCGATTCTCGTACCATGTGATAGTGCCTTTATGGTAGGAGCCCGAGAGTATATCTGCGTCTCCGTCACCATCAAGGTCTGCCGTAAACAAGCAATTTGCCCCATCAGTATAATGTGAGATCTCTTGTCGTTCATAGAAGTCTCCTTCGGCTTCTGATAGTCGATTCTCATGCCATACGATCCCTCTATCAAAATAATTCAAAGACGCTGATAGAATGTCAGCGTCGCCATCACCATCAAGATCCTGGGCAATCACAAATTCTTTTTGACGGTTATTACCATCAATGATTCGTATAGGAGCGAAATCGCCCTCAGATTCTGTCAGCCGATTCTCAGACCAAGAGACTTCCCCGAAGGTAGCAAACAGCACGTCCATATCTCCATCGCCATCAAGGTCATCAGCGAATAGCGAGCGGCCCATCGCATAAGCGATCAGCTGATGAGGCCCAAAGGACTCATCTTCATTGAGTTTATTCTCTAGCCAAGTCACCGCGTTGGTGCTCCCCCATCTCGATGCGGAGATCACATCAGAATCCCCATCCCCATCAATATCTGCTGCAAAAACACGTTCTGTCCGTCTTGTACTAATAACCTGTTGGGGGCCGAAATCCTCTTCCGGCTCAGTAAGCCTATTCTCATACCAAACGATTGCATCATTCCATGGTGCCGTTTGGATTGCAGTGTAGGCAAGTATGTCCAAATCTCCATCCCCATCCAAATCAGCAGTAACCAGAGATCTAGTAGTGTCTCCCATGGCTGAGATTATCTGTGGGGGTCCAATATCTTGCTCCTCTTCTAGAAGACGATTCTCATACCATACGATGCTATTTTCACCTCCGGACCCTGCAAGAACATCCGCATCACCATCACCATCCAGATCGGCTGCGGTTACTAGGGAAGGGGCCTGAGGACCAGCAAACTTAACTATTTGCGGCGGGCCAAAGCGATCGAGCTGGGCAGTGGCCGGAGCAGTCAGGGAAACAGCCCAAGCACAAACGATCAGGATAAACCACATGCGTGAGCAATGACATGGGTTTGCTCCACATGGAGTTACTTCATTAAACATACTCATCTTAAACATCCTCCCCATTCCCAATTATTCTATTCTTCGAAGCAGTTAATGATTTTTTACATTATCAACGATAAGAAGAGTATAGACCGAAACCTCATTTGCGTCAACGGATTAGCCTCATGGGAGAGTCTCTCCGTGAGTGCTCTTGAGCAGACACTTCTGAGAGGAGAGGAGTTACTTCTACGACGGTAATTCGATAGCTCTACTCTGGGGCAATTTTCAGAAATCCTGACCCGACCTCAGACCATGCTCGCTCGATGCTCGGACCATGCTCGGACCATTGCGATGGTCTGAGAGTGGTCTCAACCTCCTGCGAGGCTCGAGCGAAGCCAAGGCTCGGTGCTCGTTCTTACTCCTAAAGAAATCACATCGGTGTCCCTCGGAGCAAATCGGTGGTTAAAGCCACTTTCAAGATCTGTCGATCCGCTCGGCCGCACACCTCAGCGGTGCGCTCGACTCATCCATCACCGGAAGTGTGCAGCGATCTCTCTTCACGAGAATGGAGACTTCCATCTGTCTTCTCTCCATTCTCCTGACTTTTACCTGTAATCTGGAGGATTTTAGTTTCAACGCGCAAAATTGATTGTCCGTGTGTGTCTCCTTGCCCGATAATCGATCGATTACTTGAACAAAGCAAAGCATATAGCTTCCAGAATCGACCCATTCACTCACTCTCAGGAGTCTCACATGACCACCCCTTTCGGTTCCCCCAAATTGATCGCCTCCACGATGGCCCTCTCTCTCATGGCAGCCCATGTCTATGCCGGCGCGATCCAGGATGATTTAAGATATGACTTTGATGCAAACACGCAAGGGTGGGGCATTCAGGTGATCAGTCCTCCCTTTGATGTTCCCAATGCGAATGCACTCAATGGGTTTCTTAACATTAATTCCGTGAACAACACGAATACTTTTGGATCCTGGGAATCCCCCGCCGCCCTGGTCCCTATCCCGGCTGCAGCAAAAGACGATAAAGGAGATATTATTATACCCACGCCCGATGTCTTCCTGATGACAGCAAGGATCGAATCGAACGTTGAGTCCAAGGCGGTTACTCCCAATTTCAGGATGAGGACCTTTTATCCGAGTTTTCACCAGACCTCTGTCATGACCGTTGAATCCGTTGGTGATGCCAGCTATACGCCTCCGGTCACTATCATGCTCCGTGAGGGTGAAAATTCCCAAGAGAAAATACTGCCGATTGATATATCAGGAAAAAGATACAATTATTACTTTGATGCTCCTACTGGCATTGATACATTTAAGCACGCATTCGATCTATTGAATTTCAGCGGACTTGATCAGGCTGATGGGGGGCTTAGTCTCGATTATCTTGCGATCAATCGAGTTTCAGAACCGCAGGACCCTCTGATCCTTGATTTGCTAGATTGTACGACTCAGACAGATCAGGATAAATTTACGAACTTTAATGCACTGGGTGTAGATTCGCCCTTTCGGATCCGCAATTCCCAGGGGATGTCTTTGTCTGGCGAACTTGGTGTTATCGAATTCAAAGATGAAGAAAGAGGTGGGGGTACTCCTGCATGGGTTTTCGGTGGCTATACAACGACATTCCAGAACCCAATCGTAGCGGACCGGGATTATAAGCTTGATGTTACAATGGGGGCGACGACCTCCTCAGAGACTGTGGATCAACTTCCTACCTTCAGAATAAGAGTGAATGACAGTAGTTTTCAGGCATCCTGGTATTTGAATGTCGATTCACTCGGAGCAAACCCCACTCTACCCAGCCAGGGACAGGATAAGACGTACAGTCTCTTCTTTTCTCCCCGGAGTGAGCTGGCAGGAAATGATCTCATTTTCTCACTCGATTATCTCTGGGTTAATGGTGATGGAAACAGTCTCACTAAATCCATCATCATGAAAGAAGTTAAGCTTATTTCTACATCATTGAATATCATTGATTGAATGTCACCCTCCGGAATGGCCTTTCCTGATCGACCCAAAGACGCGTAAACGCGCCTGAGCGCATCATCAACCCACCTGCCAGTCATCGTGCTCTTCGGATATTCCGGAGAGCATTTTTCTTTTCATGAAAAGCTTGCTGCAGAACAGGTTCAGCCTGAGAATTACTTAAGATCCCGGAAAATCATTGTAGATGATGCAACGCAGATGTAACCGTAGGAGAAGCAACAATCAAAGAGACTCGAGCTGGAAAAAAATGTTCGAACTCTTGATGTGCAAACGACGATCTTTCTGGAGGCCCCAAATGAAATTCAACACAAACAACTCGAGAGCTTTCGGGGCGGCAATAGCGTTGTCTGTTGTTACTTCGATGAGCGACGCAGGCCCCATCCTCGTAGATGATCTGCGTTATGATTTTGAAGAAGGAAGAGATGGCTGGCTCTTTCAGACCTTTGATCCACCTTTCGATCCCCCGAACGCAGACACAACGGGTGGGTCTCTCAATATAGACGCGACCAATAACACAAATACTTTCGGATCCTGGGAATCCCCCGAAGCGTCTATTCCAGGTGGACCATTACTCAAGGAAGAGAAACTCTTTGTTCCTGATCTATTCCGTATTACCGCTCGCTATAAGTCGGACGTCAATTCCGTAGAAAATACACCAAACTTCAGAACCCGAACCTTCTTTACCAACTTTCATCAGTCCTCTATCATGACAGTGGAGTCCGTAGGCGATTCATCTTATTGCCCACCGGGGAATCCGATCCTGTTAAAAGGTGAAGGAAGCGATAAGGGCTTCATCGATCTTACAGGCAAGAGGTATAACTATTATTTCTACTCAATGCTGGGAGGAGATACTCTAAAGCATGCGTTCGACCTGTTAAACTTTGGGGGCTTCGATGATCCTAACGGATCGCTCTCGCTGGATTATTTAGCCGTCAACCGAGTTTCTGAGGTGGGGCAAGCCATTCAAGAAACCTATGACTGCACCGATCCTACTGATCAGGCAACGTTCTCGAACTTTACGGCTCCGGGAGTCCAATCACCCCTTCGTATCATAGATGGAACAGGGATGGGACTGTTTGGTCTATTTCAAATTGGTGTTAAGGAGGAGAACATGGAGAAGGGAGGTCCTATCGTACCGTGGATTTTTGGCGGCTATACAAGGACACTTGAGACTCCCATCGCCTCAGATACGGTATATCGTCTGGACGTCACAATTGGTTCTTCGACTACTCCTGAAACACGGAACGATCTACCGTCCTTTAGAATTCGCGTTAATGACAGTAGCTTTCAGGGATCCTGGTATCTCAATGTAGACTCCCCGGGGAACGCCCTGACGCTTCCCAGTCAAAATGGCGATATCACTTACCGTCTCTATTTTGAGCCGCGCCCTGAACTGGCAGGAAACTCAATGATCTTTACCCTCGATTACCTCTGGGTGAACGGTGATGGAAACAGTCCCTATAAAGTCATCGACTTGAAAGAGGTTCAATTGATGACCACCAGCTTTTCCGGCGGGTCTCTCTGACACCCTTGAAAATCTGATGATTCCCTGTGAATCAGAAATCCATTCATTAATGGTCGTGCCCTTCGAGCTCATCGGAGGGCATTTTCTTGTCCGGGAACCCTGACAAATCAGCTCTATCCTCCACGAATTATTCTTTCCGAGAGAAAAATGATTGTGGAGATAGGCCCTTATGTGAGACTTTCATAGGTCACACAAAACAAAGGATAACTCTAAGCAGCCACTTTAAATGCTCCTCCGAATTGGAGGAGGCTACACATACGTCAGGAGAGCTGATATGAAAACCCCATTTAATCGCCAATCACTTTGCAGTTCTGTATTTTTCCTAATAGCTGGAACCCAAATCACGTATGCGGGATTATTCAGTGATGACCTGCTCTATGAGTTCGAGTTAGACAGTGATGGTTGGGTCTTTCAGTCCTTCAACCCGCCTTTTGGAATTCCTGATGCCAGTGTGAATAATGGTTATTTGAAAATAACCGCGACGAATAATTTGAACAACTTCGGAGCATGGGAGTCACCAGAGGTTCTGGTTCCGTCAGGTCTTCAGTTGAAAGATGAGAAAGGTTTCCCCCCCCTCATTTTTCCAGATCTGTTTCAAATGACCACACGGTTTACTTCGGATGTGGATGCAAGAGAGGATACACCTAATTTCAGAATGCGGACATTCTATCCGAGCTTTCATCAGTCATCGGTTATGACCGTAGAATCTGTCGGGAATGCTGATTATTGCCCACCGGGTCCTTTCCTGCCTCTAAAGAATGATGATCACGACAAAGGCCTGCAGATCGATCTCTTCGGAAAGATCTATAATCATTACTTTTACTCCGCAAGAGGGAGCGATACGTTCAAGTATGCCTTCGACCTCTTGAACTTCGGAGCAACAGATCAGGCTGACGGTGGACTTTCTCTGGACTATCTGGCAGTCAACAGGATGCAAGAATCTGACATTCAATTCATTCAGGAAACCTTTGACTGTACCAATACCACCGACCAGGAGAAGTTTACAGACTTTAATGCACTCGGAGTTGATTCGCCCGTGCGTTTTCGAGGTCCTCAGGGAATGTCTCTCTTCGGACGGCTTCAATTGATGCCTCTCAAACACGAAGCTAAAGGAGGAACTCTTCCCCCCTGGATTTTTGGTGGCTATACAACGACGTTTCAAGACCCGATTGTTGAGAATACCACTTATCGACTTGAGGTCACCATCGCGTCGTCAACCACGGAGGCAACTACGGGAGCTCTGCCAACATTCCGGATCCGCGTCAATGACAGCAGTTTTAAAGCTTCCTGGTACTTGAATGTCGATTCTGTGGGGGAAAACGTGACACTCCCCAGCCAGGAAGGGGATGCTACCTATCGTCTATACTTCACGCCTCGCCCTGAGCTGGCAGGAAATGATCTGATTTTCTCACTCGATTATCTGTGGGTGAACGGCGACGGTAACAGTATCTCAAAGGCCATCCTTCTCAAAGAGGTTCGACTTTTAACGACCAGTCTGAGCAGTGGCGGGCCCATGCTTTAAACCGTTCTGCCGCACCCAGAAGGAGTTATACAGATCATGATAAGCGGAAAAACCTTAAGGTCTATTTGCAAGTCCTTGGCGATCAGCATGGTCCTCGCTTCACTCCACAGCCTTGCCCTGGCCGCTTCTCCAACCAACGACGACGAAGCTTTGTGGCACTTTGAAGGAGGAAACGAAGGCTGGCTGGCGCTTGCAACAACTCCACCTTTCGACACTCCTGCTCCTGACTCCAGTGGTGGTTCTCTCAAACACATTCCGTCGAATAACACGAACACCTTTGGAATATGGGAGTCACCCGAAACCTATATCCCCGGTGATATATTCATCAAAGGTGAAGAGAAGCTTCCCTTAAATTCACAGATATACAGAATGAGGACTCGTCATGAATCAAATGTAGAGTCGAGACAGGTGACGCCTCAGTTCCGCCTCCGGACCTTCTATCCGAACTTCCACAAAACATCGGTTATGACCGTTGAGTCCAACGCAAACGCCAGCTACTGTCCGCCTGTTCCCGTTCTTCTTAAATCAAAGGAGGAAAAAGGAATTGATATCATTCCACCTTTCGACTTTACCGGCAAAGTCTACAACCATTATATATACTCCGGTAATGGTGAGTATACCTTTAAGTATGCTTTCGATCTTCTCAACTTTGGGGGAGTGGATCAGGCCGACGGCGAAGTGCTCATGGATTATCTCTCGGTTAATACTGTTACAGAAACTCCGGTCGGAGAAATTGCGAACTGGGATTGTACGCTCCCAGGTACTCAGTCACTTTTTTCCACATTCGGTGTACCCGGCGTGGATGAGCCTCTACTATCTCAGAATAGTTTCGGAATGGGACTGTTTGGACTTGTCCCGGAAATCATCAAGGAGCGCGGAGCTGATCCGCCATGGATATTCGGTGGCTACACGTATCAGCTCCCTTACAATTTCGAAGAAGATAAGATATATCGACTCGATGTCACTGTAGGAACATCAGCAGACTTTTTGAATAGATCAACACTTCCTGCCTTTCGAATTCGAATGAATGATTCCAGCTTTCAGGCCTCCTGGTATTTGAATATTGAATCTACGGGCGGCGTTACAACGCTTCCCAATGACGTGCAGGACTTTGTCTATCGTCTGTATATTCAACCCAGGAATGAGTTAAGTGGAAACGCGATGATCTTTTCTTTCGACTATCTGTGGTTGAACGGGTCAGGCAATAATCCTTCTGTAATTATGTATCTTAAGAACGTTCGCCTGATAGAAACGCTCTTGTCAGATGGAAGTATTACACTCTAGCCATTCGGGTGAAAGACAGGAAAATGCCACGGTCAGCAAGAATCACTCATGTGCTTGGTTTCTGTATCTTATTCAGAGCAGCGCCTCTGGGAGCAATCATCATCATGCCACCTCCTCTGCCAGATCTCTTCTACGGTTTTACAGAGGATGAACAGGGGTGGAGTTATAAGACTGTGCAACCGGCCTTTTCTGCGCCAGAAGGATCATGGAGCGGCAACGGATTGAAAATTCAGGCAACTGACAATGTGAATAATTTCGGAGTCTGGGAGTCGCCTCTTCTTGAAGTTATTCCTGAGGCACGTCAGGATTTGGGTGAAAGAGGAGGGGCCTCTGGAATTGTATATGCCATCGAGCCTATCATGACCACCTCTGTTCAGTCTTCTTCACAGGTTCCGAACTTTCGAATCAGAGCGTTCCTCGAGAATTTCAATATAACGTCAGTCATGAGTGTAGAGTCCGTTGGACCCGCAAACTTCACTGTCAATCCCGCGAGTCGCCTCCGTGGTTCGCCTCTAAAGAGTTATATACACTATTTTCATGCACCTGGGAACGAAGACTTTATTACAGCGTTTGATCTGCTGAACTTTGGCGGTGCTGACTCCAGTAACGGCAGTCTCATCCTTGAAGCAATTTCCTTTAACCTGAGAGATGCAGAACCTTCGTTCAATACTCTTGCGGATCTTGATTGTTCCATTCCCTTCGATCAAAGTTTCTTTTCAGAATTTACTATCCCCGGCGTTGCACAACCGCAACTTTCGAAGGATGGTTCAGGCCTTACCATGTCAGGCTCGTACCCTGTTCTACCTCGAGGTGAAGCCCCTCCCTGGATTGTTGGAGGGTTTGAAATGACTTTTCCGCAACCCATTGAAGCAGATAAGACCTATCGAGTGACGGCTACTGTATCATCAGATGCTGATGTGGATCCTAACGATGAAGTTCCTACATTCAGGATTAGAGTCAATGACAGCTCTTTTCAGGGAAGCTGGTACCTGAATATAGATTCGACACAAAGTGAGAAGTATATATCCTTTGGAGACATCCCAAAGGAGTATCAGCTTTACTTTCAACCAGGTCCCGATCTCGCCGGAAATAATATCATCTTTACCATCGATTATCTTTGGGTGAATGGTGATGGAAGAGACCGAACTGTGGATCTCACACTGCGTGAAGTTAAACTGGATACTGTGACACTTGTTCGACCCAATGTGCGGTGAATAACTAGAGGTTTTAAATTCAATTCGGAGAAAACCGATGAAGAAACAAATGACCCTTCTTGCAGGACTCATCTTATCTACACTGACCGGACACCTGCATGCAGATGATAAAGGTGTACTGATACCCCCTTTCGAATATACATTCGATGATAATCCGCAAGGATGGGCCTATACTGGCGGTCCTGGACCATTTTCTGCACCTACGGGAAACCGTTTCAAAGGTGCCATCTATATGGTTGCGACAGACAACGTGAATAATTTCGGATTCTGGGAGTCCCCGAATACAATCATTCCCGTGTCCAGTGGAGGCGGCGAAGTCAAAGGCTCTTTCCCGAATAACTTCCTGATCAAATGGACCATGGGTTCAAGCGCAGCTTCACAGATTACAAACCCTTCCTTTCGTCTGAGAACGTTCCGTCAGGACTTTTCAGAAGCAACGGTGGCAACCGTTGAATCTACCGGTGATGGAACCTATTCGCCTTCCCCTGATCCAATCATGTTGAGAGGAGGAGGCCCCGTTTTCGAGGTGAAGGAATACTATCAGTATATGCGTCTGGCCGATGGCGGAAACCAGCTTAAGTTTGCCTTCGATATGCTCAACTTTGGCGGGTTTGATGACCCAACAGGCCAATTGACCCTCTACGATGTCACGGTACAGAAAGAACTAGCGAATGCCTTTGTCGTCGATCAGAACTATGGAACCTTTGACCTGACCTCAGACTCGGGTGGTTTTTCTGCCTACTTGCCACTCATTGGGGCGGAACCTCAACTCACCGCAGATGCCAGCGGTTTGAGCGTACAGGGTCAGGCGCTAGGAAGAGGCGGGGGACCACAACCGACATTTCTTTTCGGCGGTTGGGAATGGGCCAGCGATATTCCCCTCAACTCTGACAAACTCTATCAGCTCAGATTCACTGTCGCGTCCAATATAGACCTTAGTGAACGGCTGGATCTTCCCACCATGAGATTTCGCGTTAATGACCGCGATTCCTTCCAGGCAGCATGGTACCTCAATATCGATTCGACCAGCACAGCGGCCGCTGCTCCCGGACTGCCTTCAACCGGGTTCCCGGTGACTTATGAACTCTATTTCATTCCCAACCAGGAAATTAATGGTAACAACATGACGATCACCTTCGACTATCTCTGGGTGGTTGGAGACGGCAATAGTCGTTTCATCAAGGTATCGCTACAAGAGCTGTCTGTACGTCGATTTGAGTATAATCTCACACCACCGGTTCCGTAATGTTACGCCTGGAATATGACGAGAATAAATCATTTGTTCTGCTCTTTAAACTCATCTTCCAGGCTATCAAGAATACTTCGAACGATCTTGAAGCGTTCTCTCAAGGCCTGTTCATTCTCGGCGAATTGAACGGTGTGCTGGTCTTCGGGATGAACATAACCCGATTTACTGATCGCAACACATTGTTCTAGGATCGCCTCGATTTCATCAACAGTCTCCCGACGGTCTTGAATCAGTTCTTCAACACGCTCGCGATTCCACGAACGGGAACCATCGACACTGATATAGACAGGTGTCGTATGAGCCAGAGAACCATCCTCTCCTTCAGCACGTAAGGCAATCCAGCAGCCGTCCCCGCTGGGGACTTCCTTTTCAAATGTCAGTTCTGTTTGATCGTCGCTCTCTGGGATCATTTCATGAATTGTTTGTCCAAACTTGATGAGTTCTAATTTAACGGGACGTGAATGATCTTTCAAACCTGCCACTTTTGCTTCTACCGTAAGGTCCTCTTGTTTTTCCAATTCTATATACGAACCTGGCAGTTCCCCATTGACCGTAAATTCCAGCATTGGACCCGTAGAAACAAACGTATGTCCTTTCTTAAAGGACTCAAACCAGTCATCAGCAGTCCATTCCTTTTCGTCTATATAAACGTATGTTCTAACATCTCCGAGTGATGAGGAATAAGGAACATCGCTTCCGGCAGCTGCAGTGAGAGAGAACCCAAGGTCGAGAAAATCATAATAGTGCTCTGTACCGATCTGGCGGAATTGCATAATCTCTGCGAAGTCGGCTTTGCCACGCAGCAAAGTCATGGTCATGTCACGATGAACATCGAACATCGGGGTCGCAAGATGAGCATAGCCGTATAGACCTCCGGACTCATGAGCAGCATCGGCCGCCAGATCGTTCAAGACATACTTTGAGGCATCACGCACCTCCCAGCCCAGGTTTAACATAATCGCATGGCCAAGCAGATACCTCGGGCCTTCCTGTCCTGGCACCAGCACATAGTCGCCGTCGCGGTAACGCGCTTCTTTGCCAAATGCAACTTGTTGATAATAGACCCGATCAATATCTCCCATTTGAAGCAGGTTAGAGACATGGACATCTGCAGCCTTGGCCCACACCATGATCTGGCGCGCATCGGTACTGTTCATCAGTTGTGAATGAACGTGTATATCGCCTGAAATCCAGCCTTTTTCTGGCATATTGATCCAGCGTTGCATGTTGACTGCGAGAGATGTTGTTTCTCCTTCTTCGATAGAGAACATCGTATCTATAGGGATGTATTCAATACCTTTGCGAATCTGAAGGTGATAGTTGCCGGGGGGTAAGGACATGTCAAACCCCTCAGGTACAATCCAGTGATGACCGATCAAAGGTCCCGGAATATTAGCGTAGTGAGGTCCTTCAGGTTGCAGGTCAACGTGCGCAACCGAGGGGTCCTGTTGTTCGGTGAAGTCCATATGGTTTGGTGGACCAATAATCAAAGGTGTCCCTGCGATAATCATACGAATTCCAACAGGTGTTGCCTCTCCTGCTTCGTCTAGAATCTCCAGTTTAAGACGTCCTGGTTCCGGAGCACGAAACTCAATGGACGCAGGCATTTTCGTGCTGTCTCCGATCGGCACGAAATTAATATCATGGCGGTTTGTGCCGTAGGGAATGGAAGTGAAATGAATATAGACAAACGATCGACCCGGGTGCGGAAAGTTATAGGCACGTTCGTAGGTACTCGGCGCCTGGAGATCCATGTCGTGTTCCTGGATAATAAAGTTCCGTTGGGGTCCTTCTCCGGCATTAAGATAGAGAAGCGCCAGGCTTTCCCGATTCTTGACTTCCCGGACACGCGAGTTAAGTGGCTCTGCATTCTCTCCTGAAACATCGAATTGAATCGTGATAGACAAGGTTTTGAGATACTCTTCAAAATCAGAGCGAACCTTTTCCAGTTCAGCTACTTTCTCATCAAGGTCTTTTTCCGATGTTTTTGCTTCCTGAAGGGCATTGTATATCTGAACAATTCGGTTTCGCTCTTCCTCGGTAAGCTCATGAGGGAAGCGAAGGCGAAGTTCATCGAGAATCTTCTCCGCATCTTGTGGGAAGGCCGCGCTCAGTTTTGGATCGGGTGGTTGGGGGAGGGGTGGCTGTCCTCCTGCGGCATGAGCAAAGAGTATCGATGGAGCGGCTAGAAGAAACAGGGCTGCGCCATAGAGGAAGATCGTGCGCATTGTGCTGGTGTGCTGTGTTTGATTCATCTTTAGGAATAATCTCCCGGTAGTTATCATGTAGTGTAATAGTTCAGGTTAAAGGATTATTTCCAACTTTATTAGACCTGAAGGCTTGAAGTGAGCAAGGGCAATCAGGTCATGGGTTCGACCCGCATCCTGGCTTTACTAGGGACGATGCCGGAGCGATGTCGGAGCGATCCAGGAGCGATGGGCATCGGACCTAGATTGGTCCAGCATCGCCGCGCCATCCCTCCTATCGCTCTCAGGGCCCTGTGTATGATCACCCTGGATCGCAGAGAGAAACCATTGAAACAGTTGGGGAGGTGTAGGAGGCCTCACGACCTCAGGTTAGAACACTGGGGCCTGCGGAAAGGCCCGGCTTCGCTCGAGAATGCGTTTATCTTTTCCAGCATTTCTACCTATTGCAACTACGACCACAGACTCTTGATTTACTCGTTGACCTCTGTACTCATGCCGATGATTCTATGTTGATGAATTCACTTATTGTTCTTGTCCGAAAATCACCGCTCAGAGGTCTGCCATCCGCAGTCAAATGTTTAGGGATTTCGAGAGTTTACAAGTTACTTTGCTTTCCGCAAAGAATCAGGACCGCTCACAGATATACCTTCAGGATCGAGAGTATTCTGTTCACCGTCTCGAAGGAGCTACATTTATCACGCGCACTTATAGTCTGATGTCGGCTCCTGATAGACCTGGAGATCTCGAATTTGAACGCCAACTTGACTCTAAACTTGGGAGCGCAGAGAAAGCTTATCTGGAGGAAACAACTTTGTTCGGGTACCAGATGACGGTCAGGGTGAACAGACTATAAATGAAACGCTGTGCGATATTCAAGAGAACCTCAGCCAATTTTGACAGAGAGTGATTTCGAACGAAAATGGTTCATAGGGACGAAGAAAATGATGACGCAATTCTCGACGAACAAGTCGTTCATGCCTTCCGTCGAAAGTACCCAGAGGTATTTGAATATAGAGCCGAGAACTCAATACTCACGAAGTTTTGGGGCAGGTACCTCGAAGATCTTTTGATCTTCATGTTGGGGTACTCTCTTCATGAAGTATACACAGATGAAGAGAAGAGAATTTTGAAAAGTTTGATTCAACAGCCTCGAGTTTTAGCGGAAAGTGTGAATGTACCAGAAGAAATAAGGGTCAGGGCAGGTGAATTCTTCTACGATCATGAAGGCTGGATGTGTGACTTACTGCGCCATGCTACGCGTTGGACGGTCCCCGATGAGGAGCTCTTCGAAGATTATCTTGAGGAAGAGGTTATACATTACATTCGTATCGTTCTGATGGAGTTGTCAGAAGGCGGCATGAAGGAATTTCCTACTAATGAATAACGTTAGTAGTTCAGAATGGGAAACACCGTACTTAACAGAAGAGGCCCATTACGTACACAGAAAGAGGGGGTTGAACTTGAAATGAACTGGCCAAAGGGGTTGTCGGTAAGAATTAAGAATGAAGGATTTCAAAAGGGGATAGATTATCTGAACGAACTGCTACCTGAAAAGAGCGAAGCCGAGCGACTGGATATACTGCTGACGCGTGTTCAGGTAAGAGGCGCTCAGTGTCTGGCGGAGCTAGAGAATGGGCAAGGTTCATTTGAATTACTCAAATCTGATGCAATAGTCCTAATAGATGAAGCAAGAACTCAATCTGAACGTGCAGCTGTACCAATTTCATGTGTAACACTTCTCCGCGCCTCCATTCACATAGCGGAGCTTGAATCCGTCAGCTATGCTTATAGAGTTTCCAGAGAGCTTGAAGAAAGTGGACTTGAGTCAGTCAGCGATTTTGACAACTCACTATATACGGAAGCAATCAACGGTTTCTACTTTTGGTTGTGTATCGCGTCGCTTGTTCTCAAAGAGTATAACCTGGCATTGGAATATTGTAACAGGGTTGATGACGAGTTTTGGCATAGAGATAAGGTTTTTCTGGAGCTTGTTAACGGATTCCCTGATGCTGAAATTCCGGAGGAAATTATGAAGCGGTAGTCCACGCTCAGCTGCATCCTGTCACCCCTCTTTTGAAAGTTGGAATGTGGTATCCCCTAACGTCGCCGATCTCTCTTTGGACTGCGGCGGCCTTGACGCCGCTTTAAGTTTCGAGGCCCTGACTCGAAGCAGGCCTAAGACCTGGAAAACACTGAGTGGAATAATTGCATGGATAGATGAATTCTGGTTCCAGTAGAAGAAAAATGAATAGACCAGGCAACACTTTGAGATTCCGCCGGGACCAAAAACGATTGGACTTGATGAATAGATTGGTTGTCGAGCCGCCAGGACCGGCTCGAGTGAAGGCTGCGTCAAGGCCGCCGAAGTCCAAAATCTCCAGTTTGGGGACAGCCTCGGGAGATCAGAGATCCCAGGGGGCAATTTAATTCAGCCTTGTGTTTCTTCTACTCCATCAAACTCAGGGTCCCGTACTTTCTTCTTCCCAGGGTGAAGTTCACGGTGAAAGCCCAGCTGTACATGATCGCGCTTCAGGAAAAGGTCAAGCGTCCAGTCAGCGGCTATACGAATCTTCCTCGCCAGTGTAGGCATTTTCATTAGGTAGACGGTTCGCCACATAAACCAGGCTGGGAAACCAGAGATGCGAACTCCGAGAATTTGCGCCACTGCTTTGTGGTTCCCCAAGGGACAAAGAGATCCATAGTCCATGAGAAGGATCGGTTTAGGATCTTTTCCGTCGATCACTTTCAGAATATTTTTTGCGACCCGCGGCCCGAGGCGCACGGCAGATTGCGCGGTGGGTGGGTAAGCCGTTCCGTCGGGCGATGGGTTAACAGCGGTGTCACCAACCGCCCAGACGTTTTCTTCGCCCTCAACACGTCCTTCCTGGTCGCAAATGATATATCCACGCTTGTCTTTCTTCAGATCCATTCCCAGTGAAATGGGATTCTGGGCAATCCCCGCGCACCAGACGACTGTATGGGTATCAAGCTCTCCGCCTTTTTCAAGGACAGCGGTGTCTGGTCTGATCGCAGCAACGCCGTTCTCCAGCATCACGTTGATTCCACTCTCCTCCATCTTCTGACGAGCGTAATCAGCCAGGTCGGCGTCTATATTCATCAGGAGTCTGTCCTTGTGCTCTACAAGAGTTACCTGAACATCATTTTCTGAGAGGTTTCTGTATTTACAGGTCGCTTCTCTCATGAACTCGTTGAATTCACCCGCGACCTCAACGCCGCTGTAGCTACCGCCTACGACAACAAAATGCAACAGGGCGCGTTTCTTTTTTTCGTCACGTGTTACGTTGGCGAGCTCGAGTAGCTGTATAGCACGGTCACGGAGACTTACAGCGTCCTCCAGCGTTTTAACCGGATGACCATACTCTTCCAATCCTGGGATGTCGGGTAAATATGTGGTCGATCCCATGGCAAGTACCAGGTGGTCGTAATCAATGGTTCGCTGCTTCTCTTCACCAATCATTTGATAATGAACAATGCGCTGAGCTTTGTTGACCCGAAGCGCACGAGCCATGCGAAAGCGTACCTTGCGATTGAGAAACTGACGGATTGGTACAATCACATGGCGAGGCTCCAGGTTTCCGACACCGGCCTCCACAAGGAGAGGATAGAAGATAAAGTAGTTGTTCTCATCAATAACGAGAATATCAAGATTCTTCTTTTTTGCTTTCTTTTGGAGCGTTGCGGCACAATAGGCGCCGGCAAAACCGGACCCAAGGACGATAATCCGCGTGGTATCAGAAGTCTTTACTGATGCCGAGGAGATTCTGCTGTCTGCCATAAATGGAGCTCCCTGTCACAAGATGATCTACTCTAGAGCGTGAGCAGGGATCAGTCCAGTGAAGAATCGAGGCTTTTTACACGAGGCTGAATGAGTCGAAAGTATATTTGCGTATATATGATGGAGCTTCCAGCTTTAATATGTACTTTGCGATGTTTTGCCCTGGACTATCGCCACGCTGGCGCTGGCTCCCAGTCGGCTGGCTCCGGCTTCAATGAGCTTCTGAGCCCCCTCGCAATCGCGGATACCTCCACTGGCCTTCACCCCCAGAGTCTCACCAACCACTTTTCGCATCAAAGCGACATCTTCGGGAGTGGCTCCACCGCCCCCGAATCCGGTGCTCGTCTTGACAAAGTTTGCTCCAGCAGCTTTCGCTAAGATACATGCGGCGGTTTTTTCCTCGTCCTCAAGCATCGCTGTTTCAATGATGACTTTGACGAGCCGACCTTGAGCAGCCTCAACAACGGCACGTATATCATTCACGACGTATTCAAAATCGCCCGACTTGAGCTTCCCGATATTAATCACCATGTCAATTTCATGGGCGCCTTTAGCGACTGCATCACGCGTCTCGTAGGCTTTCGATTCCATGGTAGTACTTCCGAGAGGAAATCCAATGACGGTGCACACTCTGACAGACGTTCCAGTAAGTTCTTTGGCAACAAGCTCGACATGGCAGGGATTTACACAGACAGAAGCAAATTCATACTGTTTAGCCTGAGCGCAAATCTCCTGAACCTGGGCATCGGTCGCCATCGGTTTAAGTAAGGTATGATCGATGAAGTCTGATAGAGGTGCACAGCCTCCGGCTACCTCAGCGCCTTCCGTCGCATGGCCAACACGATCTGCCCCTGCCTTAACAAGGACGTGATCTACGTTTCGGTTTGAGACTTCGACCGGTCCTGAACCGGAGATACCGTGGGGCAGAGCACAAGGCGTGGAAGCTCCCGGGGTCTGGTCCTTTCCGTTGGAGCCTGATCCATTTATCATCCCCTTTTCCTTGAGAACCTGGGAAACTACGGCAGCAATCTGTTCCGGCGAGTAGGGGAGGCTCATTTGTGAAAGTTCCTTTTGAGTAGACTCAAATTAAGAGATCAAACATTGAATAGGTTATGTTCCTGGGTCAAACCCGAACTATGAAAGCCCTGCAGATGCGCGTTTTTCGCCGTTCCTGAAACCAGGGTGCGCCAAAAACCTTGCCTCATGCCTCAGGGATTTCCCAGTCTGTCCCTTCAAACAGGCAATTGAAGCGATCTATCTAGAGATCATAATCCGAACATGGAAGTATAAAGATTTCAATGAGTGATAATAAGCAAACCCCCGAACGCATTCCCAGCAGGGAGGAGAACTTTTCCGAGTGGTATATTCAAACTGTCCGTCAGGCTCAACTTGCTGACTACACGACCGTGAAAGGTTGTATGGTTATTAAGCCGTACGGATACTCACTTTGGGAAAACATCCAGCAGCACCTGGATCGTCGGTTTAAAGATACCGGCCATGAAAATGCCTACTTCCCCTTGCTTGTTCCTGAAAGTCTTTTGCTCAAGGAAGCGGAACATGTGGAAGGGTTTGCTCCTGAGTGCGCCTGGGTGACGCATGGCGGTGGATCAGAGCTCGAAGAGCGTATGGCAATTCGTCCAACGTCAGAGGCCATCATCTGTTCTATCTATCAGAAATGGGTAAAGTCCTATCGAGACCTGCCCATCTTGATCAACCAATGGGCAAACGTGATGCGCTGGGAAAAACGAACTCGACTTTTTCTGCGCACCTCTGAATTCCTCTGGCAGGAAGGTCATACAGTCCATCGCACAAAAGAGGAAGCGATGGAAGAGACACTGCGGATGCACGAAGTTTATCGCGAGTTCATGGAAACGTGCCTCGCCATTCCCGTGATCAAAGGCGAGAAGACCGAGACGGAACGGTTCGCAGGAGCAGACAGAACATTTACCGTAGAAGCCCTGATGCAGGACGGTTGGGCATTGCAGGCTGGAACCAGCCACTTTCTGGGGCAGCACTTTTCCAAAGGCTTTGGGATTAAGTTCCTCGACGAAGATAACACCGAGAAATTTGCATGGCAGACCAGTTGGGGCGTGTCTACACGTTTGATCGGTGGCGTGATCATGAGCCATGGTGACGACCATGGCCTGCGTCTTCCTCCGAAGATTGCTCCTATTCAGGTTGTCATCGTTCCGATCTATAAGAAGGGCATGGAAGACCGTATCAATGAGAAGGTAAATAATCTTGCCGATGATCTCAGGGATATGGGTGTTCGGGTGAAAGAAGATCTACGAGACTTTCACCGTCCTGGATATAAGTTCACAGAATGGGAAATCAAGGGTGTCCCTCTCCGTGTTGAAATTGGTCCAAAGGACGTCGAGAATAATAAGGTGTGTGCGGTCCGGCGTGACAATCGCAAGAAGCACTTCCTTGATGACAGCGAGGCGGCAAATACGATTCAGCTCCTGCTTAAAGATATACAGGAAACGATGCTCAACAATGCCCTCGAGTTCCGGGAGAACTCCACTCACAATCCGAAGGATTGGGATGAGTTCAAGTCCATGCTCGAAGAAAAGCGCGGCTTCCTTTCCTGCCCCTGGGATGGAACAGCTGAAACAGAGAAAGCAATTAAGGAAGAGACGAAAGCAACGATCCGCTGCATTCCTTTCGAAGGATCTGAAGTCAAGGAGGGGGACGTGGATATTTATTCTGGAAAACCTGCGGTTTCAAGGGTGCTCTATGCTCGGGCTTACTAAGTTTTGACCTGGCAATCAAGATCGGCAGTGAGTGACCCCTCCCGTAGCAATCCGGGAGGGGTCTTCTTTTCACACAGCACAGCAGAATCTGTCTATAATACCCATGCTTTTACAATTTGCCACCTTCAAACAAAATTCTCCTTGTGTAATCCGATACTGGGTTGGATATCTACAGTCTAATTCTGACCCCATCAGGTAACATCAGAGAGTGAGAGATTATCCATGAAGACATATTTCCAGTTCCACTGTCTTCTTTTTTCGGTTCTGCTGGCTTATCTGTTCTCAAGCACATCCCTGGCATCTGCTGAAGTCGAGGTTACTTTAGAGAATCAGATCTCCAACGTTGAGACTGTCCAGTTCTGGGTTCCCTATGGATGCGAAAAGGTTCCAATGCTCTATCTGGAAGAAGTGCAGGATGGTGGGGAACTGATCATCATCTGGCCTGAAGGGCGAGTCGTCTGGAGGGAAGTAAATCCCTACGATCAGCCCGTTGCCGAGACACTTCAGGTCTGGGAGGAGTCGGTCATCTACGAAAGTGAAATCAGCCAGCAAGACCTCAATTCTTTCCGAAAGGACTGGAAGGAAAAGAGGATCTCTCAAGGGATGTCAGAGAGACCGCGGATGTCCTCCGATTTCACAGCGGTGCGGATGAATGTCTGTCTCGAGGATGAGAACCTCAATATTACGTCGTGCTATGATAGCATGCGCAGTGTTCCCTGGAAGAAGCCTCCAATCGAAGTTCCGCACGACCCGGCTGCCGATTATCTGTACCATGAGATCAAAAAGCTGAGGGATAAGAGTCGTTCAGAGGAGATTCATCGCTCCCTTGACGATATTGAGTTAAGCGCCCTCAATGTGAGATTTCAGGATGTATATAAGCGGGATGAAAGAGAGAGTTTTTCGCAATGGGAACGCTATCTCCTTATGACTCGATTCATGGATGAATATGAGCTCCATCAGAACCATGGTCGAGAGGTGCTGAAGACAGCATACGACGCACTGGTCGAGAAACATCAAATAAAGGAAGGGACTCTTGTTAGTCTCGAGGATCTCTGGACACATGCTTTACAGGAAGGGCAAATTCTCTTTACTCAGCCCGAGAGGTTATGGGGCGAGACAACCGCAGAAGAAACTTCTGATATGATCGGACAAACAACTGTTGGTCCCTGGCAATTGACTGTTTGGAATATCAGAGATATATACGGCCCCCGCTATGGTGTTGATCCTGACTGGAACAACAGTGAGGTTCAAGAGTTCTGTAAATCTCATCCCGATATTCAGGCAAAGATGATTATTGATTACATACAGCTTTCATACGAGGACTACGGCGTTCGTTCACCCTATGCAATTCAGCGCTACTTCTGGCTGGAGCCCTTCGTGAAAGGAAAAATCGGTCAGGGGGTGTGGGACAACAGTGTCGTTGCAAAGGCGCCCGATGGGGATTGGAGTAAGCTGACTGATGAAATGAAAAGAGATACAGGATTTTATGCCAAGCAGATCGTCTGCGGGATTCATTACAATAATCTTGGGTTACTTGCGTGGCTCTCTATTACCGGTGACAAGGAAGGCGTTGCTCATCTCATAGAAATCTGGGATCAATGTCCTGAATATAGATGGGAAGACGACAAGGCGGTTCCGACTGATGAACCAGGAAACTTTTCACTCTCATGGGGAGACTTCGAATACTTAAGCAGCTATCCAGAAGTTAGAGAACTCATTTTTGAGACTCTTCTAAGCGAGAGTAAGTAAAGAATGCCTCCTGTTGAAAGGAGGCACTTGTTGAGAGAATGGGGAGCGGTTTGAGGCCTAGAAAGGTTTTCCTGCTCGCTATATGCTGGCTGCCATGATTTCTGTAGGTCACTCTATTATTCGAAATTGTAGTCGCTGACGCGCCAGATATCGCCACGACTGATTGTTCCGTTGGTTGGGTCATACCTGACAAAATCAAACCCACTTGATGGATTTTCCCAGATTGTTTGGGAATATCCAGGATAGAATTGTATGTTTCCGTTATTAGGGTTACGGTCAGGACCGTCGCTTGTCATGGCCCAGCGGCTTTCTTCATCAATCGGCATGGCTCCGTAGGCGAAGTTTCCGCTTGGGCGCCTTGGAGAGCTGCTGTCGTTTGAGTCAAAAATATCCTGGGGGATCGTAGATATATACGCCACGGGCGTTGTTAACGGCCTGAATCTGCGAAACCTTGGGACAAGTGTGCTTGGTGGATACTTGTTGTGGTCGACTGCATAGGCTTCGAGGGCCGTTGCTAATGTTCTGAGGTCTGCTTTGACTCGACTCACCTTGCTTCTTGTTTGCGCTTCAAGGAGATTCGGCAGAGCTATACCCGCCAGGATTGCAATAATTGCAACGACAACAAGCAATTCAATAAGTGTAAATGCACGCCGGTTCTTCATTTCTGTCACTTCCATAGATCGATTCATCAAGTTATTGCGCATTATCGCGTCCACCCCTGCCGCCTCTTCCTCCGCCACCATTTTGACCTCGTTGAGCTATACGCTCTTCAAGCTTCTCCATGAACTTCTCGCGTTCCTGAGGAGGAAGCACCGCGGCCCTTTGCTCCATGCGCGACCTTACCATGGATCGCATGCTGCTTCTCATTTGTTCCTGTTGTTCATCTGTCAGGATTTCCTGCATCGCTTCCCGTCGTTGTTGCCAGGCTTCACGGCCATCCACGCCTTCCAGCTTCGAATCCAGTTCAGCAATTTGCTGCTGCTGTTGAGCACTTAGATTCAGAGAGGAAAGCATCTCCGTGCGCATCTGTCTTCTCTCTTCATCACTTGGCCTTTCTCTTTGAGCACCCGGCGAAATGCTTGGGGACGATTGTCCATTCGCCATGGTGACCGGAGCTGTTAATTCTTCTCTGTTCGGAGAAACATTCGCATATTGTGAGTAAAGAAAAGCGGAAGCGCCGAGCAGAAGCACAGCGGCCATCACCAGCTTGAGTCCTGTCTTACCATTATCTGCAGCCATGAGAGTTATCCTTTCGTAAAGCGGCTGCTTGAACTTAAGGCAGAGCCTGTGCCGCCATGATTCGAAAACATTTGAATTGTCTTGGGAAACCCTGACTGCAAATTAAGTTTAATAATTTCAAAGGTTTAGGTGTTTGCCATGCTGTGGAAATGTTTGACTCAATCTAAGAGATGGCGTACCTCTTTCTCCAGATCAGGAGCAACTTCGTTCCAGATGGTACGGGAAGCAGGTGAGGTTCTTCCTTTGACCCCGCTATCCGATCAGAGTGACTTTCTTACTGATTTCGCGATCCGACAATGTTCACCTTAAGGTACCTGTTTCTTGAACCTTGAACTCACCATCCAGAGTCTTCTCGCACTTGGAGCAGCGACCTTCCTTGCTGGCCTTGTAACCACCAAGGTATCCATCTGGTTGAGTCATCGACTTGATATACTTGATAAGCCCGATCCAAGAAAAGCTCACCGCGAACCGATCGCCTATCTTGGTGGGCTCGGAATGTTGCTCGCCTTTCTTGCTGGTGTAGGTTTTCTGACCAGATTGTTTCCTTCTCTCTCGATCTTTCACTGGACATTCATGATGCAGCTCCTTGTGGGGGCAGTGGCAATTTTTCTGATTGGTTGCTGGGATGATATATCACCGATCCCTGCCGTGGTGAAGCTTGGACTTCAGATCCTCGTGGGGCTGTTCATGTGGGTTTCCTCCGTTCGGGTAGAGCTAGTATCTTTTCTGGGAGATGACAATGCTCAGGTCAGTCTCTTGATCAGTATGTGTATAACAGTTGGCTGGTACGTGGTCCTGATGAATTCTATTAATCTTGTGGATGGTCTGGATGGTCTGGCCGGTGGCATATCTCTCATCGGAGCACTGTCGCTAGTCGGTGTCTGTCTGGTTGTGACTCCTTCTAATGAAGTCGCTATCGGGGCTTATATCGCCATCATCACGGCAGGAGCGATTCTAGCCTTTCTCATGTTTAACTGGCATCCGGCAAAAACGTTTATGGGCGATGGTGGATCATTGCTATTAGGTTTCCTTCTCGCCACATCATCTCTGGTCGCATCAACGAAGACTTCCACTGTTCTGGCGTTAAGCGTGCCTCTTGTCGCGTTAGGACTTCCTGTGTTCGAGATCTTCTTCTCTTTCATGCGTCGGGCGATTAAAGGGCAGCATCCGTTTAAGCCAGATAGACGTCACCTGCATCATAGATTGCTCGATCTTGGGTTGAACCAACGACGCGTGGTATTGTTTCTCTTGTATATGACAGCTTTCCTAGGCATTAATTCTGTCATTCTCGCGAAAGCAGAATCTCAGATACTTCTTTTTAATGTTCTGTTTCTGCTGGGTGGGCTCGTCCTTCTTATCGAGAATCTGAAGTTTCTTGAGCGCGAAAGAGAGCGACATTCAAAACTTCAGCAAGAAATTGAATCCCTGAAACATCAAGTTACCGAGGAATGAATCTATGATATCAAAAAAACTCATCAATGCTATGAACGAGCAGATTACAAACGAACAGTCGGCTTCCCAGAGCTATCTCGCACTTGCTGCGTGGCTGAATGCTCAGGACTTGCCCGTGCTGGGGCAGTTCTACTTCAATCAGGCGGAGGAAGAAAGGCAGCATGCTCTCAAAATTCTCCACTACCTACTTGATATCGATGTAGAGGTTAAGGTCGGCTCTGTTCCAGAACCAAAGGGTAGCTTTAAGTCCGTGATTGATGCGGTCGAGCATGCGCTGAAGAAAGAGGAAGAAACGACGCAACAAATTCACAAGCTCGTCGAGCTCGCTGATAAAGAGCACGACTATCCAACACGCTCGTTTTTAAAGTGGTATGTGGACGAGCAGGTTGAGGAACTGGCTACCGCTCGCGAGATGCTCGGCCTAGTAAAGAGAGCAGGTGAACAGCACCTTCTCCTCGTCGAGGATCGGTTACTCAAGAAAGGCATTACGCCTCAATCAGCTGCTGCAGAGAACTAATTCCTAAGTTTTAAGGCTCTCGGTGGTGAGCATGAACAGCCACTGATGCGTGATATTGTCCTCGATCGTGGTGGTCGTGATAAGCCTGGGGCCTGTCATGATGCTGCTCAGATTTTTCCACGACAACTCTTGTTGGTATCATCTTAGGAAACTGTCCTGAGATGACGTCGTGGAAGAGCCTGTGATTCAGTCTCCACCAGGATTTAAGAAAGCTGCGGATGGTCATCATAGAGGGATTTCCTTTCATGGGTCCCTGTTTCGTTAGAACTAAGATAGATGCATGGTCTCCAAATGTCCATAAAAACCGACCGACCAGGCCAAAAATCCTGAAAAGGCCGCCCGCAGACTTACTCTAGTGGTTGACAAGGAGACGATGTGGCTCCCTTTCTAGGCGCCCCGCTTCGTGCGGAAACCACTCGGAGTGCTCCATGTCTCAGAACAATACCTTCATAAAATCAGTTCTTGATAACGGTGTCCGCCTGCTCACCCAGCAGGTGCCTTATGCCAAGTCCGTCTCTATTGGCGTCTGGTTGTATCAGGGAAGCCGACACGAGTTCGAAAACGAAGGTGGCCTGACACACTTTGCTGAGCACATGATCTTCAAAGGAACGGAGAGTCGTCATTGGGAGGACATTGCCCGCGAGACCAACCTGCTTGGCGGAAACGTCAATGCCTGCACATCAACTGATTGGGTAAAGCTCTATGCCCGCGTGATTCGAAAAGATCTACCTGACACTCTCGCACTCTTCAGTGACATGTTGCTTTCTTCTTCTTTTCCCGAATCGGAAGTGAGTCGTGAGCGCGAAGTCATCCAGGAGGAAATCGCGCAATACGAAGATATTCCCGAAGACCTTTCCTTTGAGAACTACACTCAGGCATTGTGGCTTCCCCATTCTATTGGACGACCTGTGCTCGGAAGAGAAGAGCAGGTTGCGAGCTATACACGTGACCACCTGGAGTCATTCTGGAAAAAATCTCTGGTTCCATCTCGAATTGTTATTTCTGCCACGGGCGACTTAAGCCACGATGAAATTCTCAAACTGGTTAATAAGCATTACGGTAAACTGTCTGCGAACGAACAGCCACAAAACGGACTCGATCCTGTTATTGGAAGTCACAAGCATATCTACCTGGACCGTGATCTTGAGCAGGTCAGTTTTTGCCTCGGTGTCACAGGACCAAAAAGAGAGGCTGAAAATCGCTTCGCCTGGGCGTTCTATGACATGGTCCTGGGTGGAGGCATGGGGTCTCGTCTTTTCGACGAGGTCAGGGAGCGCCGCGGACTTGCCTATGCAATCGGAAGTTCCATCGCCACCATGAAGGACGCAGGTTATCTGTCTATATCAGGTAGCACGCGCCCTGAGTATGCAACGGAAGCACTCTCCGTATGCATTGATCAGATCGAAAAACTGGCAAAAGAAGGCCCAACGGATCGAGAAATGGAAGTGGCGCATCGTCAGATCGAGCGAACACAGATTCTCGCCTATGAATCTCTCGGGTTTATTAATACTATCAACGCAGAGCGCGAGCTGTATCGCTCAGAAGTTCTGACTCCGGAAGAAATCCTGGAGCGCCTGGCGGCTGTGACTCGAGCTGATGTTCATGCCATAGCAAAAGAGGTTGTTGACTACGGTGAGCCTGCCAGCTGTTGCGTTGGACCTCTTGAGAAATCATCAAATATACAGTCTCTCTGGTCTCACGCTGCCGGATAAGATTACTTCTTCTCCTCAACGAAAATATCAATGGGAATAATCAGTTCGCCTCTTTGATCAAGTGGTATCTCAACCAAAGGGCTTTTCCCAAGATTCCTCGTGTCTATACTCAGAAAGCTGTTGTCAAGGGAGGTTGCTTTGAATTGAAAGTAACCCATCTCGTTGGTCTCAGTGATGAATGTTGGTCTGTTCTGGCTTTTCAGGGCTACTCCAATACCCTTTAACGGTTTCTCGTGATAACTGATGATTCCTGTCACCGTCTGGTCCGAAGGAAAGAGAATGAGTGGCTCGATGTTCGTATCATTTCCGCGATAGACAAACGGTGGGCTTGTGGCCGTGCTGTTGGAGCCTTCGCCAGGAACATAAGCTCGATAGAGTTGTCCCTCTACAAGATCCTCAAAGAAAACGATACCGCGTCGGTTGGCACGAACCTGATCGACAAATTCGACCGACTGAGTTTCCGGGGAAAGAGTGTACAGTTCAACAAGACGATTAGATACTCGTTGTCCAAGCTCACTCACAATTTCAAGTCGGAGTCGAAGCTTGCTCTCCTCTTCGGGTTCTTCGTTTCCTTTGGCTTCATCATATACAGGAGGTTTCTTTTCTCCTGTATATTTCCAAAGATCAAGAAGAGCTGAAAGATAGACAATGTCTTGGGGCTCAAAGGGCTCTCCTTCCCTGATGCGGTTCTCCCGGCGATTGCCGAGGAGTGTTGGCATAAACTCCAGAAGAGCAAGCTTCTCAGGGTAGGGAAGCTGGTCGATGTTTTTGTCGATGAGGCGAAAGAAATAATATGTCAGATTCGATTTTGGACGGGTGCTCTGGGTCAGCTCTGCAACCTGCAATTCATCATCTTCCAGAGTGACACGGGAGTTCTCAATATCCATCTCGCCGGTCACCACAGTGCGGGCCAGACCTGTCACGCTGGTTTTGATGGAAACCGTTTCTGTTGTTGAAACTTCGACATTGAAAGTTACCTCGGGGAGTGCCATGCCACCAAGGGTCATGGCGCTGACGACGACAGTTGAGGTGGTCAAGTTGTCATTGCCCTGAACAGGTACAACCAGCATCATCAGGAAGAAGAGTAACAGTGGTTTCAATGTCTTTTGATTTCCCAATGAATAGATTTCACGCTTCCATAATTGATAGAACCATCATAGTTTGTGAATGATTGAGGTCAAGCGAAGGAAAGTATAGCAAGCCTATGAAGATGACTCTCCGAGAACGCATCAAGTTAGCCCTTGAGGAAGATCTCTCCGATACAGGTGACGTCACAACTGCCTCCATCTTTCCAGGAAATACCCAGGCGAAAGCACATGTCATCGCTAAAGAGGCAGGAGTCTTCAGCGGTAAAGAACCCTTTTCCATGGTTTTCGATCTTCTCGGCAGCGCGCATGTAGAGTTCAAGATAAACGATGGGGACAAGGTTTCGCCCGGTGACGAGGTCTGTAGGCTGTCCGGATCCATCTATACGATCCTTGCCGGAGAACGTACCGCGCTCAATTTCATCCAGCATCTTTCCGGGGTTGCTACTAAGACACATCGCTTTGTCCAAGAAAGCGGAGGGCAGATTGCCATCTGTGATACTCGAAAAACCACTCCCCTCTGGCGCGACCTGGAAAAGCAGGCAGTCTCATGCGGAGGAGGAACGAATCATCGCATGGGCCTCTATGACATGATCATGATTAAAGACACTCATGCAGATGGCGCTGGTGGACTGAACAAAGCCATTCAACTGGTTAAGATGAAGAAGACAGGGCTCAAGATCGCCGCAGAAGCTCGGAATCTCGAAGAAGTCCAGATGGCTCTTGATGGCAATGCTGACCTGATCATGCTTGATAACATGAGTGATGAGGTTCGTACTGAGGCCTTGGAACTCATTGGGGGGCAAATCACAACAGAGATCACCGGAGGAATCACTGAAGATAATATAGACATGCTTGCGTCACTGAAAGTTGATCGCGTGTCTATCGGTGCTTTAACACACTCCGTCAATGCACTTGACTTCTCTCTTAGGATAACAGAGGTAAACCAATGAATCCATCTATATTCCACGAGAACGTCGAGGTCTACCTTGCAAGGCTTGCGGGAGACGGTTCCGATTTACATCCCGTATTCAAAGAGATGCAAAAACTCGCGGTCGAGCGCACCTTCCCGATCGTTGGACCCGAAGTCGCCCGCTTCTTTATTCAAATTGCGATGATCAAACAGCCAGAGCGGATACTGGAACTCGGCAGCGGGTTTGGTTACTCGGCTATCTGCTGGGCGCTCGGTAATCCCAATGCAGAGATTCATCTCACAGAGTTTCGACAAAGCAATCTTGATCAGGCCGAAGTCTTTGCCAAGCAGGCTGGTTGTAAGAATCAGTTGCATTTTCACAAGGGCGACGCGCTTAGGTCCATGAATAATATCGAGGGGGAGTTCGATCTTATTTTCTGTGATATAGACAAGGATGGTTATCCGACTGCCGTTGAGGAATCCTTTTCGCGATTGAATAAAGGTGGTCTTTTCATCATCGATAATATGCTCTGGTCTGGCAAAGTCGCCATGGATGAAGGCGATTGGGATCTTGAAACAGAGCGCGTCGTCGAGGCGACAAAACTCCTTTATGACGGCAGCAAATGGCAGACTTCACTCCTCCCTGTGCGAGATGGTGTGATCCTTGCCATAAAATAATGATAGCGAGATCTTTGTTGTAAGTGGAGACTATGTCAAAAAAATTTGAAAAAGCTGTCAAAGAAATCGGGATCAAATCAGCCACCCGCCACATCTTCATCTGCTGCGACCCGACAAAGCCCAAGTGCTGCGACCGAGGAGACGGAGTTGCTTCCTGGAAGTATCTGAAGGATCGACTTAAGGAAATAGCCAAATCGGGTGGTCCTGTTATCATGCGCAGTAAAGCCGATTGTCTTCGGGTTTGCAAGAAGGGCCCCATCGCTGTTGTCTATCCTGAAGGAACATGGTATCACTCGTGTACACCTGATGTCCTGGAAGAAATCATACAGCATCACCTCTTGGGCGGTAAAGTCTATACGCCGAATGTCATTGTTGAGGCGCCCTTGAACCCATCTCCTGTTGAATCTGATTCTCCTGACTCGAACGATTCTTACTAACAATGGCAGGAACGGGAAATTGTGGTCCGCCTGGTTTGCCGAATTCCTGTAAGCGCTTATAAGCCTCGTGTATAAGAGGGCCTGTCGTTGATATCTGTGAAGCTGCTGACAGGTGAACCTTTGCTGAATATTCATTCCCCCCATAATACAGTGCTGCGCCAGCCATGTAATGCCCCAGTATATCATTGGGACGAGAGATCAGATAATCCAGGAAAGCATCTGCGGATTCCCGGAATGAACCAAGATGATAGAGCGCCATCGCGCGCGTCCGCTCCGCACGGAAATCCATCTCCTCCCAGTTTGCTTCGTACATATGCCTTTCATTCACTGCTCGTGAAGCAAGAGCAAGGGCTGCGATGTACCTCTCTTCTTCCAGAAGGTTCTCTGCCACGATTGAATCACGTATGCTTTGGGGGTCGGGATCTTTTGCTCCCGGGTCTTTCATTTCTGTCGGTTCGTAAGGAGAGCGCTTATCTATTTCAGCCCAGGCTTCATCCAGCTCTGAAAAAGCTTCGTCAAGATCTCCCTTTCCATGATAGTAATAGATGTCACCCATTCCCAGTGGGCCTCTGTCTTCTGTATACTCGCGCTCTCGGGGGTTGACTCCCAGCATGGCGAAGCCGGTAAGAGGGTGGGCTGGTGGACCATCCATCAAAACGCCTGGGAGCGGCATCTGTATTTTCCCGTCCTGACCGACACTGACAATAAAGACACCCCACTCTCTAATTGCTACCCAGCGCAGGGGCGCGTCTTCCGGAGAAAACGGGTCGGTTGGAACAATGATCTCATCCTTTGCCTGCGGGGGAGGTTGAATCAGCTGACCATTTGCTCCGATCCTCGGCAGCAGCTCCATCCCTTTGTACTCGGGCATAAAACCGTACTTGCTGAAGAACTCCTCCACCTCGGGCTTTAATTCTTCTATCCGGGCATCCAGTTTTTCATAGATGGGAGCCGTCTCAATGGCGCGCTGCTTCTCCAACTGGCGAAAGCGGAACTCCTTCACGAAGGGCATCAGCACCGGGGTCGAAGCGTAGAGGACCGCAACAATACAGGAAATGCGACTCATCTTTGGTTTATCGGGATCTGCGAAAACGAGCCCGATGATGGCAAGGATCACCGTCAGGCCAAAAGGAATGATGGAGAAGGCACCAAACCCAGCATAATAAACAATCACCCCCAGGGTACCAACCATGAAACACAAGTAGGGCAGAATGGAGTTTCCTTTAGTCAATGATCCGCTCCAATTGGTGGTTGTTTTTCATATTTTTCTCTTTCGCTTTCAAAATTCGATATCAGAATTGACCCCTGCCCTCAAGCACAAGCAACTGAGGAGTGTGCAAGGAATCCTCAAATCTTAACCAGGGTGGGATAGAGAACTTATGCCTTTCAATTTCAAAGCGCTCCTTGAGGGAGCCGTCAAAAATAACTGCTCCGACGTTCACGTCATGGAAGATGTTCAACCCTACTTCCGTATTCGTGGCGACCTCAAACGCGTGGAAACTCCTCCACTCACTCATGATGACATGAGGCAGCTGCTCCATGAGGTGATGCCGGAACACCTTAAGAGCGATCTGGAAGCTAACTATCACGTCGATTTTTCCTACGAAATTCCACAGGTCGCCCGCTTTCGTGTGGTTGTTTACTTCCAGACAAGTAAACTATGCGCCACATTTCGAAGCATTCCCCAGAAAATTCCCACCATTGAAGAACTCAAACATGATGATGTTCTCAAAACAATCGCCGATAACCACCGCGGCATGGTGCTTGTCACAGGAATTACAGGTAGTGGAAAAAGTACCACCCTGGCTGCCATGATCAACTACATCAACACCAAGGAAAGTCGACGCCTCATCACCATCGAGGATCCCATCGAATTCCGCTACAGCAACATCAAGTCAGTGATCAGTCAGCGTGAGGTAGGGACTGACGTGGGCAGTTTCGCCGAGGCACTTCGTTCAGCCCTGCGTGCCGACCCCGACGTGATTCTCGTGGGTGAGATGCGTGACGTGGAAACCATCCGAATTTCTATTAAAGCTACGGAGACCGGTCACCTTGTGTTCTCCACCCTCCACACCCGTGGCGCCGTCCACACCATTCAGCGAATTCTTGGTAACTTTGAAGAGAGCGAGCACGAAATGCTCCGTGACCAGATGTCTCTGAACCTGCTGGCTTCCCTGACTCAACGTCTTGTGAAAACTGCCGACGGGAAAGGCCGACGCGCTGCTGTTGAAATCATGATCAACAATGGTGTTGTGGCCAAGCTTATTGCCGAAAACCGCCTCTCTGATATACAAGGCTACTTGACCAGTCGTGAAGAAGGCATGCGCAGTATGGACCAGGCGCTTGCCGATCTGGTTCGCGCGAAAGAAGTAGATATTGAAGAAGCCCGTCACCACTGTAATGACCTCTACGCACTGAAGCGCGCTATCCAGGGTATTTCCTCCTCTGGTGACAAAGGTGGTATTCTGGGCTAAGGTTGTTTGCCCCTTTCCGGTAGTAGAAAACCTGATTGTCGAACCCCTTCAGGGTTCTCGATATATATCGATCTAAGGCCCAGGGCGACGCGTTGCTCTGCCCTGGGCTATCGTATCTGGCAGCCTTTCAGGCTGCATATCACGTTTGTGGTGTTTTCGAAATAACTGTTTCTGACGGACGCTTGCTCATTGTCTTTGTCGTTGTCAGGAGAGTGCCGATTGTCCTTGTATAACGTTGAAGCGAGAAGGGGATTTTCTTGTCGTATAGACCGATTATAATGGCGGTAGGTACTGATGAAACAAACAGCCTGAAGGGCTGTGAGATACGATAGCCCGGGGCAGAGCGAAGCGTCGCCCTGGGTGATGTACAGCACACCAACTGAACCCTGAAAGGGTTCAACAAAGAGCTTGGGAATTTGGGGCATCAGGTGTCTCCCTTGAGATACAGATACGGAGTCTTTTCAAGGGAGCGGTCTCTTGGCCGGCAAGCGCCCATCGTGAAGTTTGTCGGAGGTCGAGACCACCCCTGAGTTTACCTGGCGAGCTGATCCACCACATCTTCAACCACCGATTTGCTCCGAGGGACACTTATTTGATGTCTCTGGGAGTAAGAACCGGCACCGAGGTTTAGCCTCACTCGTTGCTCGCAGGAGGTTGAAACCACTCTCAGACCATCGCGATGGTCCGAGCATGGTCCGAGCATCGAGCGAGCATGGTCTGAGGTCGGGGGATAGTCGACCAGCAAGAACCTCCGAGAGAATGGTCATCACTACATAGTAAACGTGAGGGTGAGCATTACATGACACCTCTTGCACGTTCCCTTCGAGCTTTACCCGTTCATGAAAAACATTGACCTGAAACCAGGTAGAATCTAATTTGCCTCAGGCTATGATGTTTGCAGTCATAGAATCAAAAGGGGATGGGCTTATGCAACTCAATGATACATTGAAGAAGTGTGCCCTGATGTGCGAAAAGCCATCAGGGAATCGGATATTGGAGGGGCTCGCAACTCGGGCGACTATGGTAATCTTGTGCTGGGTAGCGCTACTTCCCAGTAAGAGCGAAGCACAACTGGACCGATTTGGTCCTCAACAGGTTTTGACGTCTGGTAGCGCTTCGGGAGCCTCCTGCGTCTACGCTATCGATCTGGACGGTGACGGCGATAAAGATGTGCTCTCCGCCTCTGAGTTCGATGGAAAGATTGCCTGGTATGAAAACCGTTTGCATGAAGAAGCAGCAGACTTCGCCCCTCAACAAGTGATCACGACCGATGCTGAAGGGGCGAAGTCCGTTTTCGCTATCGATCTAGACGGTGACGGCGATGCGGATGTACTCTCCGCCTCTCAATATGATGATAAAATTGCCTGGTACGAGAATCGACTGAGTGATCAAGAAGCAGATTTCGCTCCTCAACAAGTGATTACGGAAAGTGCAAAGGGAGCTTCTTCTGTATATGCCGTCGATCTTGATGGAGATGGAGATGCAGACGTCATCTCAGCATCTCTCGATGATAGCAGAATTGCCTGGTACGAGAACAGGCTTGATGAAGAACAAGGAGGTTTTGGACCACAGCAGGTAATCACGACCGACGCAATCAAGGCTCGATCAGTATTCGCAACGGACTTGGATGGAGACGGGGACTCGGATGTTCTCTCGGCATCCAGGTTTGATAATAAGATCGCCTGGTATGAGAATCGGTTGATGGAACTAGAGGCAGACTTTGGGCCTCAGCAAGTGATCAACGAATTTGATTTAGCAATGACAACGGTTTTCGCGATAGATCTGGATAACGATGGCGATCTAGATGTGCTCTCTGCTTCTGATTCTAATTCTGTTATCGTATGGTACCAGAATCGACTTTCTGAGGAACAAGCTGACTTTGGACCTCAGGAAATTATCAGCACTGAAGCCATCGATCCTGAAATTGTTTTCGCAACAGACCTGGACAGGGACGGGAATGCAGAAGTGCTCTCCGCATCTTCAGGTGATCATAAAGTTGCGTGGTACGAAAACAGATTGTCGGATCCAGAAGGGAATTTTGGTCCACAGCGGGTCATCAATACTGACACCGATGGTCCGAACTCTGCAATCACGGTGGACATTGACGGTGATGGCGATCCGGATGTCCTAACGTCGTCTAGAGATGACGATAAGATCGCATGGTTTCAGAATAGACTCACGGAAGAAGAGAAAGACTTTGGACCCCAGCAGTTGATCTCAACTGTTGCTGATAGCCCGAATGCTGTCTTGTCGGTGGACCTTGATGGGGATGGTGATCCGGATGTCCTAACTTCTTCCAACATTGGAGACAAGATCGCGTGGTACAAGAATCGGCTCTCCGAGGAGGAGAAAAGTTTCGGACCTAAAGAGGCCATCATCTCGAATGAAGATTTTTTGGTGACGGGGGTGAGGTCTCTTCTTGCAAAGGATCTCGACAGGGATGGAGATCAAGATATCATCTTTATTTTGCTGTCTGCCTCTTCGAGTGAGAACAGGATCGTGTGGATCGAAAATCGGCTCTCCGAGAGCGAGGGGGACTTTGGACCCCAGGTTATGATCACAAACGAGGTTGATGAACCTGAATCAGTATTCGCGATGGATCTCGATGGGGATGGTGACGCAGACCTGCTCTCGGCATCGAGCAGGGATAACAAGATTGCATGGTATGAGAATCGGATCACGCAGAAAGAGGGAGATTTTGGACCACAAAGAGTGATTAGTACGAATGCAGATGGGGCCTTCAATGTCTTGTCAGTAGACCTTGATGGTGATGGCGATGCCGATGTGCTCTCAGCATCTGACGGTGATCACAAGATTGCTTGGTACGAAAACCGACTATCGGAAGATGAGCAAGATTTTGGACCTCAGCAATTGATTGGAACCGAACTCTATTCGACTCTCCCATTGTTTGCAGTGGATCTGGATGGTGACAATGATGCTGATATACTCTCAATATCCGGGAATGAAATCATCAACTTAGTGTGGTATGAAAACCGGCTTTCCGAGCAAGAGGAAGATTTTGGACCGCAACAGGTATTCGCGACGAATGCCCTAAGAACAAGCTCTATACACGCATCAGATCTGGATCTAGACGGAGATGCCGATGTGCTCTTGGCCTCTGATTACCTTGATAGGATTGCTTGGCACGAAAACATCGGTTCCGCCTTCGCTTTGAGAGGTCAGCAAGAGTGGGATTCGATAATGGTGGAACCTCTGACCTCCCCAGATTTGCTTTATGATGAAAATGAAGGGTCGCTCGTGATTGAAGCTGTCGCTAACGACAGTCTATACGGTCTTTGGGAATCGCCATCCGTCACCATCGACCCGGCCGAAGAACCTTCCATTTTCCGCACGCGGTGGCGTCTATCCAGCAGTATCGACCCACCACGCTATGTGCCTACCATTCGTCTCAGAACTTCCACAGAAGATTTCTCGCGGAGTGATCTGCTTGTTGCTACCTCCGCAGGACCAGGTCTTTTCTCTCCGCGTTACTACGACACCGACTATACGCAGTACTCAACCCAGCCTCTCGCACCTCAGGATTATCGCTTCAGTTTTGAGATGCTTAACGTTGATCCCACCGACGCTGCAGAAGGGTCCGTCTCTCTCCACTACCTGCAGATTGACCAATTGGCTGAGAGTCGACTTGGCAATAGCCAGATCGTTCTCGATCATAACTTTGAAACCGCAACCGGAGCTTCCCTCGACTGGGAATCGTACAGCGACTTCTCCGAGACCTTCCCCGCCCCGGAAGAATTCACCGATCAGAACGGTCTGCTCATTCGCGGAGTCGTTCCATCTGATGTGCGCGTTCCTTATTACGAGCTGATCCAGTTTGGATACTGGAACACGCAGACAGACCTTCCCCTCTCAGCCGGCAAGACATACCGTGTGCGCTATACAGTCGCGAGCGATGCCACCGTTGACCAGCGCGCCTTTGTCCCCACCTTTCGTCTGCGAGCCAGCGACTCCTCCTTCATGATGGGTCATGTCGTCAACATCGACTCGGTCAACGCCGAGGCCAACATCCCCGTCGCCGGAGAAGATGTCACCTACGACCTCTGGTTTCTTTGCCCGGAGGCGGTTGATGGAAATTACCTGAACCTCTCCTTCGACTATCTATACGTGGAAAAAGATACGCCCGACGCCGACGATCCAACCATCGCTCTTAAGCTCAAACGCGTGGAAGTGGAAGAATGGGGAAGATAAAAGGATGAAGGGCGAGGATGAAGGCAGAAGTAGGAAAGAAATTAAGAATGTCATCCTTCAGTTTATGACCAGAATGCTTCAAGCTATCTGAGGAGAAGAAGGTGTATAGTTCACCGTTCTCTTCCGAGCGTAGCGAGACTTTAGCCGAGCCGCGGGTTTCAACCTGCGGTCGATGCGTCATCTAACATCTGGAACCGTTTCAACGGTTTTTCTCATTTCAGAAACTGTTGAAACAGTTGGGGTTTGTTGACGAACCGTTTTCCTCGCACTGAAGTACGAGGCTCGACTAAAGCCTCGCTTCGCTCGTGAGGAAGTGCAGAATGAAAGAGGGAATATGAGGCAGAAGACGGAAGTAAGAAAGAAACGATGCCCATTACCTTAAGACCAGGGCTTGACACGGAATATATACACGCATGAATGACGCTGGGAGTGTGAATCTCCTGATCCATCGCATAGTGCCTCGTTGAACGTTGTCGCTGTCCTCGTTGGCCGTTCACAGGGTCCTTTCGGGGGCAACCAAACGGTAGGCTGAAATATTCCTTTATTACTCTGGAGAAAAACTTTCTAATCAGTGATGCTCTGCCGAAGGTGAAATAGAATGATGGCCTGCGGCGAAACCACGGGAGTGGTTTGATTGCCAAGCCCCGGGTTGACGACGTCAGGAGTCTACCCGGGGTGGATAGAGCCACATATTCGAACTGCGGGAGCAGTCCGTTTTGCTCCTAAACCCAATTCTATAAGAATTCTATAAGGTCATTTTCTCTCTTGACAGGAGCATACAGGGTCGGTCTATAACCCGCGCACCTTATACTGCATTGAGAGGAGTCATTCCATGTCCCAAGGAAAACTCTCTACATACCGATTACATCGGCCGATTGATAACTGACTTATCTGAAAAGTCAGGCAGACCCTCTCATTCCCTGCCCACTTACATCTGAATAAGTCCTGAGCCAGCCACCTTCCAGGTGGTACTCGAACCGTTGTCTATCACTGAAATCCTCACACGTCTTGTGTCTTATGCTCCTGTGTGCTCAGGAGCGCGTGGGAACTGTTGTCCCATGCGATCATAACACATTGCCACCCTTTGAATTGAAAAGAAATCAACAAGGAAGAGAACGATGGAAATTCTCTCTTACATCAAAACAACAATTCTCGAGAACGACTTCGCCTCTGGTGGCCTTATTATCGGAAGTATGAGTTATCTTGTCTATATGGCAAGAAGTCTCCCCGGTCATCTTTGGAACTGGTTTCTGAAAATGACGACAGTGACCGTGGAAGTCCCCGATCGCTACGACAGTTTCAAGTGGTTCGTCGCCTGGTCGAAGGAGCAATCTTCACTTCTTCGCGTGGATAACTATACGCTTTCCGAAGAATCGGATCTGGCAAAACCACGAAAGAGACGTATCTGGAAACGTGCAGGCTCACTTGTTACAAACGCTGTTCTTTTCCCTCTTAACGTAAAGCAGGTTTTTCTCTATGAGAGAAAGCTGGTCATTGTTGGAGTTGATAGACAGCAGCTTTCCCAGGGATCTCAGTCAGATCGATTCTTCCATGATAAGCTGACAGTGACACTTTTTCCAGGAACGAAGAGCGACCTCAACAGACTCGTGGAGTATGTTCACAAATCTTATAAGGTCGATCAGAGTGGCTTCGTAGATATTATGGTTAACTCCTATGATTACTGGAGAAAAACCACCTCTGCTCGAAAGAGGTCTCCCGATACGGTCTGTTTCAAGGAAGGGTTCACAGAATCCATCCTTGGTGATATGGAGAGCTTTCTTAACAGTCAGGACTGGTATCAGAGTCGAGGCATCCCCTGGAGAAGAGGCTATTTCTTCTCGGGACCTCCAGGAAACGGAAAATCGACGATGGCACTGTGTATAGCCAGTCATCTGGAACTGTCTCTCTGTTTTCTGAACCTGAGTGTCTGTGATGAGTCGGATCTACAGATGCTTCTCAATGATGCACCTGCGAATGCGCTCATTGTCCTTGAGGACGTTGATTGTATGAAGGCTCCGGTTCAGGATAGGAGTAATGATGAAGAGAGTTTAGACAAGTCTAGAATTACTCTCTCTACACTTCTGAACAGCCTTGATGGTGTCGGTGCTCAAGAAGGTCGAATTCTGATCATGACATCGAACCATATGGAGAAGCTGGATCCTGCTCTCGTTCGTCCCGGCAGGATTGATCGCGTCATCAAGTTCGAGAACCCGGATGTATCAACTGCAATCCGTATGTACGATAAGTTCTTTCCGAATTCAAGTGATGAACTGAGAACTCGATTCGGGGAGCAAATTGATGGAAGCCATTCATCAGCGACGATTCAGAGTCATTTTCTGGCTTATCGCCATGACCAGGAAAGTGCGGCTCTGAATCCGATTTCGAAGGGCTTCGCAAAGAAGGCATCAAGCATGACTCACGAATTCGCACAGACTTCGTGAGTCAACATTCTACTCAATAGAAAGGAGTATAGACATGTTTGATTTCAAGACAATCGACCTTGGAAAGGTCAACTCAGCAACGAAGTACCCATCCATCCCAACCTACCATTCACTTGATCCAAAGAATGGTTCACTCAAGGAGGAAACGGTAAAGATGGAGGGTGACGTCATCGTCACCGAGAAAGTAGATGGTACAAATGCGCGTATCATCTTTTTCCCGGGCGGAGACTTCATCATCGGAAGCCGTGAAGAGCTCCTTTATGCAAAAGGTGATCTGATCGGTAATCCAGCTCTTGGTATCGTCGAGAAGCTTAAGGGTATAGCTCTCCAACTCGATGTGGCCTCCAAAGATGAGATCGTCGTATTTTACGGCGAGGTCTACGGCGGAAAGGTGACTGCAGCAAGTAAGCAGTACACCACGAAGAAAGAAGTTGGCTACCGCCTCTTCGATATCATGAGAATTAAGAGCTTCAAGGATACTCTCGAAATGACCAGGGTTCAGATCTCTGGATGGAGAGAGAACGGTGGTCAAACTTTCGTCCCTGAAGCGGAACTTCAGGAAATGGCGAATGCACATGGAATGGAGACGACTCCACGCCTTGATACTGTAAAGGCGGGAAGTTTTCCAGATACCATTGAAGAGACCTACGGGTTCTTGAAGGAAATCATGCCGGAGAGTCGCTGTTGTCTGGATTCTGAGGCTAAGGGTAAACCTGAAGGAATTGTCGTTCGGAACTCAAGTCGGGAAACGATCGCGAAGATCCGTTTTCAGGATTACGAGCGGACAATGCGAAAACGTAAATCCTAGACCGTGGTCGGTTCTGCAGGCTATTGTCTCAAGTCGACAGGCGCGGACCGACCCGCTTTCACCAATAACCCTCACTTCTATCTTCATGCTACGCTCCGCGACGTAGCACTCCTCTCAAATTTCTTTCTAAAGTACTGAATGCGACGGATTTGCGACGCAATTCGCTCTGAATCCCGGGCATGTCATTTGATCTAATCTACCCTCACAAGCTCATCGGGAATTACACAAAATCTCAATCCCGGGAGAGGAGATACGAACATGACTAAACCAATCGGAATCGATTTAGGAACAACCAACTCAGTCGTCGCTGTCTTTGAAGGTGGCAACGCCGAGGTGATAGCAAACGCGGAAGGTAATCGCACGACGCCCTCTGTCGTCGCATTCGGCAAGGACGGAGATCGTATGGTGGGGTCAGTTGCTCGACGTCAGTCAGTGCTGAACCCGGAAGCCACGATCTCTTCCGTCAAAAGGTTTATCGGACGTTCCTTCGACGAGGTAAAGGGCGAGAAGGATCAGGTTCCTTACCACGTAGAAGAAGGTCCACAGGGCCGCGCTCGCATCCGCATCAAGGATAAGCAGTACGCCCCGGAAGAAATCAGTTCACAGGTTCTGAGAAAGCTCGCTCAGGATGCGTCACAGTATCTGGGTGAAAAAGTGAAGGACGTTGTTATTACTGTTCCTGCGTACTTCAATGACTCGCAGCGTCAGGCCACGAAAGATGCCGGCAAGATTGCAGGGCTGAATGTGCTCCGTGTGATTAACGAGCCGACAGCGGCCGCCCTCGCTTACGGAATGGACAAGAAAGAGAATGAAACCATTATGGTCTTTGACCTGGGTGGTGGTACCTTCGATGTGTCTATACTTGAAGTAGGCGATGGTCTTTGCGAGGTGAAGTCAACCGCGGGTGATACGCATCTTGGCGGTGACGACTTTGACCAGGCCGTCGTTAACTGGATGGCAACGGAGTTCAAGAATCAGGAAGGCATCGACCTGAAACAGGATCGTCAGGCGCTTCAGCGACTCTACGAAGCTGCAGAGAAGGCGAAGTGTGAGCTTTCATCAACAACGTCAACTCGCATTAACCTGCCTTTCATCACAGCAAACGAAACGGGTCCGAAGCACCTTGATCTGGAATTGACACGCGCTAAGTTTGACCAGCTGACGCAAGATCTGGTGAACAGGTGTCACGAGCCCGTGAAACAGGCTCTGGCTGATGCGGGTCTACAGGCCAGTGAAATCAACGAAGTCATTCTTGTTGGTGGATCCACACGAATCCCTGCTATACAGGAACTTGTGAAGAAGCTGACAGGTGGCAAGGCACCAAACATGTCGATCAACCCGGATGAGGCTGTTGCAGCCGGTGCTGCCGTACAAGCCGCGATTATTCAGGGCGATGTGAAAGATGTTCTTCTGCTTGATGTAACGCCACTCTCTCTTGGTGTAGAGACCATGGGCGGTGTGATGACAAAGCTGATTGAGAGAAATACGACGATCCCAACGAGGAAGTCAGAGATCTTCTCAACTGCTGCCGATAATCAACCTGCTGTGGATGTGGTCGTCCTTCAGGGTGAGCGAGAAATGGCAAATGACAACAGAAAGCTTGGTACATTCAAGCTTGATGGAATCCAGCCAGCTCCGCGAGGAGTCCCTCAAATTGAGGTCTCCTTCGATATAGACGCCAACGGTATTCTGAATGTGACCGCGAAGGATCTTGCAAGCGGCAAAGAACAGAAAATCACCATCAGTGATTCCACAAACCTCGACAAAGGTGATGTTGATCGCATGGTGGCTGATGCTGAAAGTCACGCTTCTGAAGATAAGAAACGTCGGGAAAAGATCGACAAGAAGAACGAGTTGGACTCTACTTCATACGCGCTTGAAAAAGCTCTCGGAGAACTGGGCGACAAGGTTCCCGAGCATGAAGCAGCAAGAGCTCGTAACCTGATCGAGGAAGCGAAGGAAGCCGTGAAGTCAGATGCAGACATCAGCAAGATCAATGAACTGATCAGCGACCTGCGCCAGCTTCAGTCAAGTCTTGCCAATACAGGCGCCGAGACAGGAGCTGCAGGTACAACGGCAGGCACCACACAACCTCCACATGGTGACAACAACGATGATGTGGTCGATGTGGACTACGAAGAGAAGAGTAACTAAACATAACCCGGGTGAGCTGGGATATACAGCTCACCCATTTCGTTCTATATAATTCAGGAGAACTTTAATGGATATTAATAGATTAACACAAAAGTCTCAAGAGGCTTTATCTCAGGCTCAAAGCATCGCTGTCTCGCACGGACATCCAGAGGTTGATCTTGAGCACCTCCTTCTCGCCCTTGTTGAGCAAGAAGAGGGTATCGTTCCTCGCATGCTCAAGAAGATGGACGTATCTGTCGAGAGCCTGAAGCAGGCCGCCCAGGGGGAAGTCGATAAAAAGCCACGGGTTTCGGGGCCGGGAGTGACTCCTGGATCTATACATATTTCTCAGCGCGTCTCAAAACTTCTGGTAGATGCAGAGAAACAGGCTAAACGTCTGAAAGACGAATATGTTTCTGTCGAGCATTTATTGATGGTCATGATCGAGCAGGGAGAGTCTACGAATGTTGGGAAATTACTGGCTCAATACCAGGTGACTTCTGATCGCTTCTTCAGCGCTTTGACGGATGTGCGAGGCAACCAGCGCGTCGTTAGTGCAAACCCTGAGGCTACTTACGAAGCCTTGGATCGCTATGGACGCGATCTTGTGAAGGCAGCCCGTGACGGGAAGCTCGACCCTGTGATTGGTCGAGATGAAGAGATCCGTCGGGTTATTCGTATTCTGTCTCGTAAGACAAAAAACAACCCTGTGCTTATAGGTGAGCCAGGGGTTGGTAAGACGGCCATTGCTGAGGGGTTGGCTCATCGTATAGTTAGAGGTGATGTTCCAGAAGGTCTCAAGAATAAGACGATCTTTGCTCTGGATATGGGTTCTCTTGTTGCAGGCGCTAAATATCGTGGAGAGTTCGAGGAGCGGCTCAAGGCTGTTCTCAACGAGGTCCGCGAAAGTGATGGGCGTATCGTTCTCTTTATAGACGAGATGCACACGATCGTTGGCGCCGGAAAAGCTGAAGGTTCCATGGATGCGGGCAATATGCTCAAGCCGATGCTCGCGAGAGGCGAATTGCACTGCGTTGGTGCGACGACTCTTGATGAATACCGCAAACATATTGAGAAAGACGCAGCTCTTGAGCGCAGGTTCCAACCTGTCCTCGTGGATCAGCCGACCGTCGAAGATTCCATTTCTATCCTTCGTGGTTTGAAGGAGCGCTTTGAAGTACACCATGGGGTGAAGATTCAGGATAATTCACTTGTAGCTGCAGCAACGCTTTCGAATAGGTATATAACGGATCGTTTCCTTCCTGACAAGGCAATCGATCTGGTAGATGAGGCGTGTGCCATGATCCGTACGGAAATTGATTCGATGCCTGCTGAGTTGGATGCGGCTACTCGTAGAGTTATGCAACTCGAAATTGAAGAAGCCGCTCTGAAGAAAGAAAAGGATGCAGCTTCCAAACAGCGTCTTGAACAACTCCAGAAAGAGCTGCAGGATACAAAGAAAGAAGCGGACCTTCTTCGTTCTCAGTATGAAAAGGAAAAAGAAGCGATTCATAAGCTTCAGCATATACGTGAAGAGATTGAGCAGGTTCGACTTCAGATTGAACGTGCTGAACGTGAATACGATTTGAATAAAGCGGCAGAACTTCGCCATGGCAAGCTGCCACAGCTTGAAGCACAGCTTAGAGAAGAGGAGAAAGCTCTTCAGGAGAAGTCAGAGGAAAGTTCCTTGCTTCGTGAAGAAGTAACAGAAGAGGAAATCTCTCAGATTGTGAGTCGCTGGACAGGAATCCCTGTGTCTAGACTGGTAGAGGGTGAACGCGAGAAGCTGTTGCGACTTGATCAGGTTCTACACGAACGCGTTGTAGGCCAGGATGAAGCCGTTCAACTTGTTGCGGATGCTGTCATTCGATCTCGTGCAGGAATTAAAGACCCCAACAGACCGATCGGAAGTTTCGTTTTCTTAGGCCCGACGGGCGTTGGGAAGACAGAGCTGGCAAAGGCACTCGCGGAAGCACTTTTCGATACGGAAGAGAACATCGTCCGCATAGACATGAGTGAGTACATGGAGAAGTTTGCTGTGAGCAGGCTGATCGGTGCGCCTCCCGGATATGTAGGCTACGAAGAGGGCGGTCAGCTAACCGAGGCCGTTAGAAGGAAGCCATACTCTGTCATTCTCTTCGATGAGATTGAGAAAGCACATCCAGATGTCTTTAATGTGCTCTTGCAGATTCTTGACGACGGGCGCGTTACCGACAGTCAGGGGCGTACCGTAAACTTCAAGAATACGGTCATCATTATGACAAGTAACCTTGGGTCTCAGTATTTGCTTGATGGCATATCAGAAGATGGAATGTTGAAGGAAAATGTACGTAAGCAAGTTACGACGGAGCTTCGATCAGCGTTCCGACCCGAGTTCATCAACCGGATCGACGACACAGTTATCTTCACGCCCCTGCAGCTTGAGCAGATGAAGAAGATTGTCGAGCTCCAGGTTGAACTTCTCAAGGAGCGTCTTGCGGGTCGCATGATTGGGCTCAGGTTGACGGAGTCTGCGAAAGAGTTTATCGCGCAGGAATCCTACGAGCCTGCTTATGGTGCTCGTCCTATAAAGAGGTATATCCAGCATGAATTGGAGACTCAGGTTGCTCGCATGATTATCGCCGGTGAGGTTCTACCAGAGCAGACTGTTGTTGCCAATGCGGATAATGGAATCCTTGAGCTGAAAGTAGAATCCACAAACCCTGATGAAGAGCGTGTAGCAGGATAACATCCTGTTATGAAGGGGAAAGGTTTCTCTATACAAGAAAGAGCCCCGACTGTGTTTGGCCGGGGCTTTTGCATTCGGCTCAATACAGGGACCAGCTTGATCTGTCAACCGACTGAATGCCTGGTGCAGACGGATCTATGATAATGCCGTTCTCTGTCAAATCGTCATCGCCTCGTGCTCCATCTATGAGTTGCAAGGTCAGAGAGCCTGCACTGAATGAAGCACCCGGTCCTTGAGGATGAACAAAGTCATACCAATGATCAGACGTGTTGCTTAACTCAGGGCCATACTTATAGAAGGAGTTGAAGGCGGGGTTTCCTTCGAAAGTAAACTCAAGATTCACCGTTGAACCGGGAGCAATTCCGGTTATTCGGTAAGAGAGGATTCCATAACTTGGGTTTATATTCGCAGGCAAAGCAGGAAGTTCAGAATCTGTCATGATCTGAAAATCTTCAATAGCTCCCTGATCAGCTTCAATGGTTATATACTTCCCATTTTTGGGACTTGGAAAAGAAAGTACGTTGGGTTGTTCTGAATCTGGAATGCCGTCGTTGTTTCCGTCTCCATCATTGGGTGCAAGGTCCTCGATCACGATAGGCGGCTGCCCATTGCTGTCAAAGATCGGTTCATCTGCTCCCATCGTTACCATATTTGGAGCTATGGGTCGTTCTTCACCGTCGAAATCATCGGTAATAGCTTGCAAGACAGGAGCAGTAAGGGATTCCGGTGCGAGTCGGGACAGGTGAGTGTCTGCAGGAAGGACATTCCCAGCGACAAAGCGGGAAGCAGTTCCATCCATTGGCAGGTTAGGATCGTAAGAACTTGTCCCCATTGTATATTCAGGGTATGCAACCGATAGTGCCGAAAGAGTTTCGTAGTCTGTACCAGCGATTCGAGCAACCGGCCCATTGTCTGCCCAGAGCATATTGTATTCAGCATTAAGCTCCGATCCTCCACCTTCAAAGAGCAATGCTGTTCCATTCTCTTGACCATTTCTTAAGATGTTATTCTTCAGATTCAACGTGGCACTCGTGATTGTGCTGGAACCGACAGCATAGCAATTCGTTGAGTTGAGACCTGTATAGTCACCCGCTCCCGGAAGAACATTGATCGTGTTGTGATAGAGGTTAAAAGTTGCCTCATCTGGCCCTAGTATACCAACACCTCTCAATGCGCTGGCGTTCCCAGTAGAAGTCAATTGTACGCCATTGATCATATTGTTTTCAAGATGATATACATGTTCGTCTCCGAGCCCATCAAAGAGAAGAGCATTTAATTGTACACTGCCATTTTCCTGCGGCATGCTGACATTGTCGAACTCATTGCCAGTGAATTCCAGTTTGGCGTAGTTAATCAGATCCTCACCTGTAGAGACGAACGCAGCTGTCAGGAATCCGCCGGTTTTTCTCTGAACACGAATACGGTTATTCTTTAGTTTCAGTGACTTGACTCCTCTGACAATGAAGCCGTTTGCGCTGGATATCATCTCATTATCCTCGAAGACGATTCCTTGCGGGCCGTCATCAGGATAGAGGATCGTGGGTCCGTTCTTGTTGCAGCTGATGTCCACAAGACTGGAATTGTCAGAGAGGTCTGATTTTATGAAGCAGTTCTTTATTAACACATCAACAGGATAGTTTGTGAGAAGGGGAGGAGAAGAACGCTCAAAACTGTATATCTGAATGGCGAACCGGTTAAATGATGAACCAAATGTCAGATTATTTGCTTCGATATTAAGGTTCTCTAGGTGTACATTGAAGATTTGATCCTGAATCGTAATGAGATCTCGGGAATTTGTATCAACTGCATTTCGGATCGTCATGTCCCGGGTGTTCTCTTCTGGATCCGAATTGCCATATATATAGACATTTCCGGCAGGAACTGATCCTTCTGGAGTGATGTAGAAATTTCCACCAAGGTCAAAGTTATTAAATGTGATTGTGGGTGAGGTGCCTGTATCAGGCCTGAAAATGAAAGAATGCAATTCAGGGGCGTACAATTCAAAAGCGCTTTCTTCAACCAGATCACCTGTGATTAGAAACGTCCAGTCTCCACCTGTCAGATCGGATAGAAAAATAGCATCCTGTACTTCCTCGAGCGAAGAATAAATTCCTCCCGGACCTACGGTTGAAATTCCTGGACCGTTGGAGTCATAAGATTTGACGGGAATAGTACTTATTCCTTCGCCTGAAATATTGAGACTGAAGGATGGTGTTTCCGGGTCGGAGGTTGTCACATTGAGAACGGCAAAATGTTGGGACAAGTTCGATGGGGTATAGTCAATCCTGATCGGTCGAATCTCACCAGGGGATATGGGAGAGAGATCAAGATCATCTGACAGGGAGAATTCAGGTCCGCCGGAAAGCTCGACTTGATCGCCGGTAAAGAAGAGAGGAAGAACTCCCTGGTTCTTGACATAGACGTAACGGGGCGTACTTGGTTCGTTTACCAGTGTGGAGCCAAACAGTATCTCGTCTTCGGGATAATAGAACAGATCTCCTTCAGGCTCAATTCCCTGACCCTGCAGAGGTATTTCAATTTTCAGATTATCCGGATCATTGGTCATCAGCGTCAAAAGAGCAGTCCTTCTACCGATAGCCGAAGGTTTAAATGTTATATTATAGACAACTCCCTGGTAAGGAGGAACTCCTGAGGAAGGCGTAAAGGCATCAAAGCTGAAATCGGAGGCCTGTTCACCCGTGATAGAATAGGATTGAAGTATGAGGGGTTCGCTGCCAAAATTTGTAAAGTTGAATGCTAGAGATTCTGTGCTTCCCGGAGCGGCAAAGACTCCATCAAAATTAGCTGATACTGGATCATAAGCCACAACCGGCTGAGCATCTTTGTACTCAACTTTCACGGGAAGAGTATCTGGGCTTTCCAGATCATTGCTTGTAATGACAACATGGGTCTCTTTTAGACCATAGTTACCATTAAATGTATTCTGATATTGAAGTTGAAACTCATAGAATCCATTCACGGGTACAGGTTGAGTGATATCGTTATCAAAAAACTCAATATTCCAACCGGAGTCTGAACCCTCAGCCATTTCTACACTATTGAGCAGCAAAGGTGCGTTGCCACGATTATAGATCGCTATATTCAATGAGTTAGGAAAGACTCCATTTCGATACGCAATCCCCAGATCGACGTCATCAATATTCAGATCAACATCGGGCCCTTCCTTTGTCCCCTCACCTCTAAGTGCAATCGTGGTTGTTGTTTCGTCGGTGTCATTGGAAATGATTTGCAGCTGGGCATTGCGAAACCCCGTGGTAGTAGGTGAGAATGTGATCCCAAATTCCGCGGATTCAAATGACTCTATATACGAGTCTGTTAATGGAGTTGACAGGATGAAATCAGATGAATTCGGGCCAATGATCTCGAAGTTTTCGATGACGAGAATGCCAGAGTTTGAGGAAGAAAACCTCTCTTTGAATTCGGGGCTGGAGGCGCCTATTTCCGTGTCTGAGAAGAAGATGTCCTGGAATGGAGGCATTTCTCCTGGCAATAACTCAGCTTTCGCTGATACGGATATTTCCAAAGGGCCACTCGTCGCATCCGAGTTAAATGTGATTGTTGCCTCATATGTGCCAAATTCCTCTGGTTCGAAATTGATGTTAAAGTCGCGATAAGATCCGGGACCAAGCACAAGCCCGTCAAAGGAGGGGCCGAACACGAAAGGAGAATCCGAAGGCGTAATAACCACGGAATCAGTCGAATCCAGATTGAGATTGTTTTGTCCTAAATTGGTGAGCGTGCCACTAATAGAACGACTGAAATTTAAATTGTTCAAGACTCCCATATCGAACGTATCAGGGTTGGCTGCGATGATCGGACCGGGTTCAGTGAAGATTGAAGGAACACCGCGCCCCCTTGCAATAACTTCAACTTCTGGTGTATCAGGGTCATTCGATTCAAAAAGAATTCCGGCATTGAATTCTCCGAAATTATCGGGATCAAACTTAACAGAAATAGAGCGTGTTGTACCCGGATCGAGTGGTGATAGATCAGGTACAGGATCGAGGGTAAATCCTGCATATATATTTGATAATTGAGGATCTATAATTGATATTCCATCACTTTGAAATTGAAGTGGAACGTTTCCGGTGTTCTCAACAATTATAGACTGAGTTGTGGATCCACTCTCGAAAGGTTGCGCTGTCTGGAAAAAGAAAGGATCAGGCTCTGGAGTAACAACGATGTCCGAGACTTCAAATTCTCCAGTACCTTGAAGGAAGTCTGTCACAACAGGATCGTCGGGGTCTGAAGTTGCAATGCTGAGCGTTGCCGTCCTCACTCCTTCACCAGAAGGAGTAAATCTTATGATGCCGTACCGCCTGTCGTCTGCAGGCAATGGTGAAGTATCAAGCTCAATCACTTCAAAGTCCTGGGGATGATCACCAGTGATTTGAATGTCAGGACCAGGGAAAGAAATCTCACCTGAATCTCTAGTGAAGACATAGAATTCGTAATCCTGCGAAACACCGATGGGTCGTGTGCCGAACGAATTCGGGCCGATAAGGAATGTGCGGGCAACAGCAGGAGATATGCATAAAAGCACCATTGCTGCTGCAGCTGCAGCATATGTTGTAAAAGATTTGGTCATGAAAGCTCTCTCAAAATAAATCATATTTAAGCAGGAGGAAGACTTAACGATCGAGACCCCCCTGTAAAGGTTTTCGTTGGTGGAATTGTTTTGTGATCGATCGAAGACTGCAGCGGTATTAGCATGCTCTCAATTTCACCCTGAAGAGCGAATTCAATAACATGTGTTAACCTTCCAGATAAAGGAAACCCCGGTCGATATAGACCGGGGCTAGTTAGTTTCGGCTGTTACCTGAACTGGCTGGTTAGTAGAGTGGCCAGTCCATCAGGCTTGTCGTTGAGAAGGCAGGAGCACTTGGATCGACGATCACTCCGTTCGCTGAGAGATCATCATCTCCACGTCCCCCATCAACAAGTTGAACGGTCAGACTGCCTGAGTTTAATGAAGCGCCAGGTGCAGAAGAGCTCAGGAATTCATACCAGTGGTTTGTGGTATCGGACGGTTCAGGGCCGTACTTGTAGAAAGTGGTCAGTGAAGCACTCCCCTGGAAGAAGAACTCTAAAGTTACTGTGCTTCCATTCGGGATTCCAGAGATACGATACGATAGAATACCGTAGGGGGCATCTACGTTAGCCGGAAGAGCATCGAGTTCATCTTCCGTAAGGATTTCAAACTCTTCGATAATTCCCTGATCTGCCTCGATGGTTATATATCCACCTGTTTTCGGACTTGGTAAGGAGACAACATTATCCTGTTGAGAGTCAGGAATTCCATCGTCATTTCCATCACCTTTGTTGGGAGCTAGATCTTCAACAAAGGCAGGAGGCTGACCGTTGTTGCCTTTCACTGGTTCATCGGCTCCCATCGTGACAAGATCGGGGCTTTCGGGTCGGGTTTCACCGTCGAAGTCTGTTGCAATACCTGAAAGAGGTGAAGCCATGAGAGATGCAGGACCCTCTCGAGTAAGATGAGTATCAGCAGGGAGAACATTGCCTGCTGCAAAGCGTGACTTTGTCCCATCCATGGGAAGGATCGGATCGTAAGAACTTGTTCCTGACGTATATTGAGGATAAGCAGCTGCAAAACTTGAAAGGTCGTTGTAGTCAGTTCCAGTTACTCTTGCGATGGGGCCGTTATCCGCCCAAAGCATGTTATTTTCCGCATTGAGGGTTACGCCACCTCCTTCATAGAGGAGAGCTGTACCATTCTCTTGCCCATTTCTTAAGATATTATTCTTTAGATTGATCGTGGCATCCAGGATCCCCGCGGAACCTATGGCATAGCAATTACTGGAACTCAGTCCGCTATATGAACCTTCACTCGGGATTATGTTTACTGTATTGTGGTATATATCAAAAGTGGCTTCGTCGGGGCCGAAAATTCCGATGCCTCTTAGTGATCCCACTGACCCTGATGAGGTAAGGCGAATCCCGTTAACCATGTTGTTGATAAGAGAGTAGTGATGGTTTAATCCATTTCCTGCGAAGAATAAACCGTATAGATTATTCGAACCTGAAGTCTGTGGAAGGCTGATATTATCAAACTCGTTTCCGACAATCCTGATCTCGGTAGAGTCTATAGGAATACTGTTTAGAACGCCTAAGCCGTAGGTACTGAACCCACTACCAGGACGCACGACACGGACTTGATTTTCTGAAAGAGTCAGCGATCGAACGCTATCGATGATAAAGCCAAGGCCAGCTGTTTGGACTTCATTTCCTTCAAAGACAATATTCTGTGCGCCAGACCCACTATCCACGAATGGTTCTGACTTGTAAGATCTGATTTGTACCGCAGCACAGTTGTCACCTTCCAAGGCTTGAATCAGGCAATTCTTAACCAGTACATCTGTCGGATAATCCGTCAATGTCGGGTTCATGCTGTAACTCTCGCTGCCAGTTACTGAAACCGCATATCTGGGATACGATGATCCATATGTTTGATTCTTTGAGATCAGATTGAGATTTTGAATTCTGACATTCAAAACTTCGTCCTGAATAATGAGCAGATTATTTGAAAATGCATTATTCGTGATCGTCATATTTCTTTCTGTACTGTCTGGGTCATTACTTCCATAAATATAGACGTTCCCGGCTGGCTCGTCATTTCCTGTGCCATTGTAAATTGCCATCGAAGAGGAGGTCGAATCGCCGACGAAAGAAATTATCGGGCTGATGCCCTGTTCAGGCTTGAAAATGTAGGAGTGATTGCCAGGCGCGCTCAGACCAAAAGATTCTGATTCAGTGAGGTCTCCTGTAATGATGAACGTCCAGTCGCCTCCATACAGATTGGTGAATTGAGTTGCTGAACGAACTTCGGATAGAGAGCTGTATATTCCACCAGGACCCACCGTTGAGATGCCGGGACCATTGCTATCAAAGGCTTTGACAGGAATTGATCCTAAACCTTCCCCATATACGGGAATCGTTACCAGTGAGGAGTTTGTATTATCTGTCGTGATTGTCAAGAGTCCAGAATCTGAGGACAAATCGACAGGTGTATAGGCAATTTCAAATGATCTGATTTCTCCCGGTTGAATCGTTGAAAGGTCCAGTGTGGTATCCAGTGAGAAAACACTATCTCCTGTTAATGCTATCCCATCACCGGTAAAGTTGAGTGGAAGGCTCCCATTGTTCTTCAAATAGACAAACCTTGGAGTGCTCGGTTCGTTGACGAGTGTCTTTCCAAAATCGATATATGTATTAGGAAAATAGGCAAGTTCACTATCGCCTGCGAGGCCCGTTCCACTCAATGGGATGTCAATCACTGGCACAGAGAGACTGTTTGTGTTCAGCGTGAGAAGGGCACTCTTTTCTCCTACTGTATCCGGGCTGAATGTAAGCTTATAGACATAGCCTGTACCTGGACTTATAGGAGAAGATGGTGTACTCGCACTCATGGAAAACAGAGCAGCATCAGGTCCTGTGATTGAGAACGACTCAAGTATAAGGCTTTCAGATCCCTGGTTGGAGAAGTTGACAGAACTTACTCCAACTCTTGATCCTCCCACATAGATACCACCAAAATCGATCGAACTTTGAGGCACAAAAGGAAGCGACTGCGATTGTCTGTATTCGATGCTTACAGGCAATATATATGGGCTTGCCGGATCATTACTTTCGATGATGATGTTTGTCGTTCTTTCACCAAAGTTGATCGATTCGTTGCTTGAAAATGTCACCTGAGGATAAGCAGTAGCAAACGGGGCGAGTGTTAAGGGAAATGTGAGGCCCTGATTATCAATGCCGAATCCATTATCACCTGCCGGGTCCAGTGTTATTGAGTCAATGATCAGGTTCTGATCACCTTCATTGTATAAATTGATAAACTCGGTATTCTCACCAGTCTCGTTCTGGTAAAAAGGAACCATCACAATCGGATCAATCTGTACGTATAGATCTGGGCCTGGAATATGACCTGTTCCATTCAAAGTCACAACAGTAGTCGTTTCATCCGTGTCGTTTGAAACAATTTCGAGGTAGGCCTCCTTTTCCCCCTCTGAAGTGGGGGAGAAAGTGATGCCAATTTCTTCAAACTGGTAAGGGTCTATAGTATTTGAAAGCGGAAGTGTTGCCAGGTTAAATTCAGATGCATCAGGTCCGGTTAGAAGTATCTCCAGTAAATTGAGGGTTCCCGGCCCATTGTAGACAGTTACGACCTTCTGACTACTGGTGCTTCCCACTTCTACCTCAAAGAAATCTCTCTGTGTGTGAGAGACAGAGATCTCGCCCGGTTGGATTTCTGCCCGTCCAATGAGTGGAATTTGCAAGGGTGAAGTGCTATCATTGGAATTGATCGAAAGTGTTGCCGTGTGTTCACCATATTCCGTTGGGCGGTAATAAATCGCTGGTTGAACGATCTCTCCCGATGAAACGACGGCGCCATTCGGCGCGTAAGAAACGGTGAATGGAGTTCCAGCGGGACTAATCGTCACGGAGTTTGTTGAATCAAGAACCAGGTCATTCAATCCGAGATTTGTCAGGTAATTATTTCGCGCGTAAGTAATGTTCAACTGATGGACTGTTCCAAAATCGAAAGGATCAGGTGAGGCAGCTGCGATAGGTCCTGCTTCTGTAAATTGAGTAGCAACTCCATAGGCATTCATTGGCTGCACAAGGAAGCCGAAATCGGGGTCATCAGATTCGATTTCAATGCTGGCACCGAATCGGCCAAAGGTATCTGGATCAAACTCAACAGTAACAGTGCGCGAGGTGTTCGGGTCGAGCGGTGAGGTATCAGGCGCGGAAACAAAGGAAAATCCTCCGGGAAGAACAATCGAGTAGCTGGGGCTGATTTGAATCTGGCTGTTGATGAAATTCAGAGGAACGTTCCCGGAGTTAGTCAGAGTTAACTCAAAGAGTGTCGAACCTGATTCGTACGCCTGGTAAGCTAGAGAAAAGTTGTAAGGATCTGCCTCGAGATCTGGTGCTGTGAGAGCTCCTGTGCCACTCAATTCCAGATAGGTAACGGGCGTCCCCGGATCACTCGTTGTAATTTCAAGTGCTGCTTCTCGAAGACCAACAGCAGTTGGGTTAAATCGAATGCTGAAGTATCGGTAAGTGTCTTCTGCCAGAGGAGAAAGGTCGAGATCTACTACTTCGAAGTCTGCTGCAGCATCGCCTGTAATCGATATTGGATCGGCTGGAAAAGTGATTCCCCCGCTTGTCGTCGCGTAAAGAGAAAACGGATAGTCTCTCGCTTCTCCAACAGGTCGGGTTCCGAAGGCATCTCCTTCGTATTCGAGGAGGACAGCTGCAGAAATGGGTGATGTGAGAAAAACGTACAGAACCATCGTCACGATGGCAGAAAAAAAGGTTCTGGCCTTCATGTGTGTGCACTTTCATTGTAAGATCATGTGCACACTTTGAGGGCAGCACGGGGAGCTCAAGCGAAAACTTGGAACGTGAAAAAATATCCCTTTTCTGAAACCATTTCCCACACCTCCCTGTCATCGCTGACAAGGTTGTTCAGAACACCTTGTCCAGTCCCTGACACATCAGATCAGCAACCTTTTCGACTTCTTCATCTGTATGTACATAGGAATGAAACCACGCCTCAAACTGAGCACAGGGAAGGTGAACACCGTTCTCCATCATAAACCAGAAGAACTTTGCAAAGCGATCTGTCTTGCAGGCAGAGGATTCATCCCAGCTCATGACCTTGTCCGGATTAAAGAAAACGGTTCCCATGGAACCAACACGGTTGAAAGAAACCGGGTAGCTTTTTTTGTTCATATGCTCGGTGACGATCTCTTCAATACGAGCTCCATCCTTTTCCAACTTGGTATAGACGCTCTTGTGTTCCTTGAGGTAGCGCAGCTGAGCCAGTCCTGCCGCCATCGCCAGGGGATTTCCAGAGAGGGTGCCCGCCTGGTACATGGGACCAACAGGTGCTACATTCTCCATCAGCTCTTTCTTTCCGCCATAAGCACCAACGGGCAGACCGCCTCCGATGACTTTCCCAAGCGTTGTCAGATGAGGAGTTACACCGTATAGCTCCTGTGCGCCACCCAGTGACAAACGGAACCCTGTCATCACTTCGTCGAAAATGAGGATGGCTCCGTTTGATTCGCAGAGATCTTTAAGGCCCTGAAGAAACCCTTCGTTCGGAGGTACACAGCCCATATTGCCGACAACCGGCTCCACAATCACGCCGGCGATTTCGTCCGGGTGGTTTGAAAAGAGCTGCTTTACACTTTCCAGATCATTGAACTTTGCGTTGAGCGTTGCAGACGCTGCCCCTTTCGGTACACCTGGGCTCGTTGGTTCGCCAAGCGTTGCCAGCCCACTTCCCGCTTTGGACAGGAACGAATCTCCATGTCCATGATAGCACCCCTCAAACTTGATGATCAGATCTCTCTTTGTCGCTGCGCGAGCTACACGTATAGCAGACATCGTCGCTTCAGTTCCTGAATTGACCATGCGGACCATTTCAAGAGAAGGGACGATCTCGCAGACAAGCTCGGCCATTTCAATTTCAAGTTCTGTTGGAGCACCGTAGCTCACCCCGATCTTCGCCTGACGTTCGATGGCTGCCGTGACCATCGGGTGCTGGTGACCCAGAATCATTGGTCCCCAGGAACCAAACATGTCTATATATGATTTACCATCCTGATCGAACAGCTTTGATCCTTTGGCGGAAACGATAAATCGGGGCTCTCCACCGACAGCCTTAAACGCCCGTGCTGGAGAATTAACACCTCCGGGGATGTGCTTCTGGGCTCGTGCAAAAAGATCTTTATTGCTCGTAACGCTTGTTGCTGACATGAGAAACTTCTCCTGAATCAAAACGAGGTTGATTAACGATCTAACGCCGACGACCTTCATGGGTCGAGGGATTTGTCTTCAAAACTTTCTAGTTTCGTTGTGTTTATTTCTTTTGAAGGAGCTTTGCAGCTTCCTTTGCATGATAGGTCAGGATAATGTCTGCGCCAGCACGGGTCATCGACAGGAGCGACTCGAGCATCACACGCTCTTTGTCAATCCACCCTTTTTCAGCTGCAGCATGAAGCATCGCATATTCACCGCTGACATTGTACGCCGCCGTCGGCATTCTGAAAGTCGACTTCACCCTCTGAATGATGTCCAGATAAGCAAGCGCAGGTTTAACCATGATGATATCAGCACCTTCGTCTATATCCAGGGCAACTTCATGCATGGCTTCATCACTGTTTGCAGGGTTCATCTGGTAGGAGCGACGGTCACCAAACTGAGGGGCACTGTCTGCTGCATCACGAAAAGGACCATAAAAGGCAGAAGCATACTTCGCCGCATAGCTGCAGATCGGCACATCCTTCATGTCATGCCTGTCAAGAGCATGGCGAATCGCCGCAACTCTTCCATCCATCATATCAGATGGAGCAATCACATCCGCCCCGGAATGTGCATAGACGACAGAGCTCTTTGTCAGCTTCTCCAGAGTGGCGTCGTTATCTACGTCATTGTCATGAATGATACCACAATGGCCATGACTTGTATATTCGCACATGCAGACATCTGCCCATACCAGAAGCTCGGGGATCTCTACCTTCAGTTTCTCAATGGCTTTTGGAATGATTCCTTCTTCATCATAACCACTGCTTCCAAGTCCATCCTTGGATTCGGGAATCCCAAAGAGGATGACCGCCTTGACGCCGAGGTCGAGTAGCTCACGGCACTCCTCAACCAGTAGATCAATGGAGAGTTGAGAACATCCCGGCATAGAGTGGATCGGGTTGCTGACCTTCTCGCCTGGACAGACAAAGAGCGGCATCACGAAGGACTCCACTCGAACGCGGTGTTCGCTCACCATCTCACGAAGCACACCATTATAGCGCAAGCGTCTCATGCGTCTTGTTGGCAGAGGCAAATTCTCCTGGGTCAATTCATCTTCCTCTGGTGGGCGAAAGCCCTGGCGCAAATGGCGAAAAGTGCCGCCGGTAAATCCATCATTCATCCATTTTACCTCTCATATAGAGGACTATATAGCTATCCTGCATCAGAACAATTCTCCTCAGAGGTTGCTTTCACAGCCGTTTCACTGAGCCGTTCGGTCGTGATGACTCCTTTATTCTCAAGTTCATCACAGAAGAATTGCATGCGTTCCAGCAATTCCTCGCCAACATGATGTTCGATGCCTTCTGCGTCGTTATGTGCTTCATTCTCGGACACTCCCAGCAGACGGAGGAAACGAAGTGTCAGGAGGTGTCGCTCTCGGCTTTCCTGGGCAAGTTTTTCCCCCTTCTCTGTCAAGGTGATGGCCCGGTAAGGTTCAGCGTTCACGAACCCTTCTGCTTTCAGGCGTTTGATCGTTTTGTGGACAGTAACGTGACTGACACCCAGCCTTGAGGCGAGGTCTGTTACGTGCGCGGCTCCCATGGTTTGCTGGAATTCTCCGATCAGTTCGACATAATCTTCTGCGTTTTCCTGTGCATGATCGGCGCGTCTTTTTGCAGCGGATTTCGCGGTGTAATTGATGGGGCGCTGTTTGGACAAGGGGCATCACTTTCAAAAGTGTTTAACCCAGGTTACAAAATGTACTGCTAAGCGTCAATAGAAGAACGGTCCAACAGTGCCTGATCCAAAGCCAGATTATATCGGACAGGAAATTTGACAAACACTCCTAAAGCAGAACTCTACTCTTCGCAAAGCGCATTGAGTCGGCCCTCGAGGGTCGGTCGGGAGATGCCCAGCCGACTCAGTGAATCAAGAAGTTCACGGGTGGCAGAACACAGGCTGGAGATATCGCTGCCAGACTCAGAATGACTTTCAACCAATGAAAGGGAAGGTTCAATCAGGCCATCTGCGAGTTGCTGAAAGGCAGGTGTCGTTTGTCCGGCCTTCAATGATCTGTTCGTTTCCCGCAGAGCTTCCACGCACACTTGCTCGGCCAGAGTCACATTTTCTGCTGAAGTGGCTGCCTGAATATACAGAAGTGCAACTTCGAGCCGACGTTTCATCAGGTCCTCTTCATCGAAAAGCCTGCTAAAGTCCTTAAGGGTTGTCTGGGTGATGTCGAAGGTAGAGATTGCCTCCTCATTCATACCGCTTCCAAGCAGGGCTTGCCCATGGAGTTGGTGTGCTGAAGCAAGCATCGGAATCCACGGCGTATCTTCCATTGTTCGTTTCCACTCGCTCATCAGAAGATCAATGGAGCGTCTATACCAGAATGTTGCACCGGTGGGGTTCTTTTCTGCTTCAAGTGCACGACCGAGATCCATGTAGCTTTCATTCAGAGCCAGGGACAGCCAGACAGGGTCAAGTCCCCCTGATTCTGACGAGGGGTCAATCTCTCCTCTGAGGTGGTGTGCCTCTTCATAGGCAAGTCGAGCTGTCGTTGCATCCCACTCCTTTAACGCCTGGTCTCCGATCCAGCTGAAAATGTCACTCATTACAAGAAGCTCAATAGATCTCCTGTCGAACGGGGGCGACTCATTTTCGTCAGAGATTATTGCCTCCTCGGGGCTTGCGGGTTGTGACAGGATTTGCGAGATGGTGCCGCGGCCAAGGGTGGTTAATTTCTCCAGGTTTACCAGGTTGTGCTCTCTGCGCATCTTCCCGAAGATATTCATCGATGCATAGACATCGTTTTTGACAGCGTTTCTTGTCGCTGCAGGTTCCGATGCTGAGATCGTTTCGACAAGCGCGAGCATCGCTCCTTCGAGATTGTTCTGTTTTTCGTCGATTTGTCCCTGTTCTTCATTGATGAGTGCCATCAGGAGGTAGCTTTCAACAAGGTTGCTCCTCCATACTTTGCCTGCACTATCCTGCATGATGATTATCTTGGCAAGGTCCTGATACTGTTCCTGAAGTTCGAGAGCTGTCTCGAGGTTGCCAAGCTTCTGCTGAAGAGATGCCAGGTTTCGTATAGACGCTGCTTTCTCCATTCTGATTTCCAGAGTCAGTTCGTCCTCAGGTATCTGGTTCAGGTACTCGAGTATCTTGTTCCCGTAGGTGACGAGTCGTTTCAATTGTTCTTCGTCTTTAATACTGTCTCCGAAATCATCGATGAGAAGGTTCAGCACACTCTGCGAATTTGCCACGGCAGTCCTTGCAGAATCACGTTCTCTAACCGACTCAGCATTTTGCGTGGAGAGTTGTTTGTAAAAGATACTGACAAGCGTAATAATCACCATGACCATGATGACACCAACACTGACAAACCAGTGTCGTTGAGCCATTCGGCGAGCGTACTTGACTTCTGCTTCTTTGACTTTCTGTTCAAGTTCCTGGCGCGTCGGGCCTTTTGTCAGGCTGTCCACCTGAATTCTTGCGAGAACAAGATCGTCATTCTTTAATGCGGCACGCGCCCACTCGGCACGGCAAAGCTGCATCAGGTCAGGAACAACAGGGTTTTCCCCCCATAGGAACGAGGCTCGAGACAAATCGTACATACATTCACTATATGTCTGGTAATCGCCTTCAGCGCGCTCCAGCTCGAAACCGACCATCTCGGTTATCTGGAGTGACTCTCTTCTCCTGGTTGCTCCTGAAAGGTATCCTTTCAGCTCTTCAAGAAATTCTTGCGCGGAGTCTATACGGTCTTTTGCTTCCGGCTCGAGCGCCTTCATGGCAAGCTTCGACAGTTCGCCGGGTACATCGCGGTACTTCACCACCTGTTCTGGGGGAGTGACCATTCCGAGGTGAGCTTTCAGGTAAGCTTCGCGTGTTGATTCTGCTTCATGGGGGGCTCTTCCTGTCAGCAGGTAATAGAGCGTTCCCCCCAGAAGGTATATATCTGTCCAGGGGCCCACATTCTGCGCATTTTTTTCTGTTTGCTCGGGTGCCATGAAAGTTGGAGTGCCAGCTGGATTGTTTGCTGTCTCCGGGGTCGAAAAGAAGTCTTTGTCCGTGACCTTTTCTGTATCAAAAAACTTCTCAAAGTCGTAGACAATCGCGAGGCCCCAGTCGGCCAGGAGAACTTCACCGAATTCGCCAACGATTACCTGAGCTGGTTTCAGGTCGCGGTGCAGAACCCCGCGTGCATGAGCAAAGGTAACCGCCTGGGCAACCTGTACAAGGATCGGAACATGCTTTGCCAGAAGTTCGGAAGCGGGGTATGTTTGTATATCTTTGTCGATAACATCTTTCCAGGTAACACCACGCGAGTACTTCATCGCCATCTGGGGTAGACCATTATTGTCTAGACCAAGATCGTGCATCGGCATGATATTGGGATGGTCCAGGTTTGCTGTCATCAGCGCTTCGTGGCGGAACGTATGTTCCAAATAAGCGCGTGCAGTGGGGTTATTGTGTGATGCTTCGGCAATTTTGTCGGCTCGAAGTCGCTTGATGGCGACAACTCGATCCAGATTCACCTGTACTCCCTGCCAGACTTCACCGAAGCCTCCCTTGCCAACAAGAGCCGAGAGTTTAAAGGGGTTGGTGGTGTCACGCTGAACACGATGAGCACGCTGTTCCGGAGTCAGCTCAGGAAGTGGTGTCAATGGTTCCTGGGTTTCGTTATCTGGATAGAGGCGGGATCCCGTCGATGAAACTCTGGCGCCTGGGGTCTGGAAGTCCTCTGGGGGAGCGTCGTGGGTTTCCCCATCGCTGATCACGCTATTAATAATTTCGAAGGTTTTTGATGGGTCGTAGGAATGCGAGGGGTCCTCAGGCAGATCTGCAGGAGGCGTAATATCCGCTTCCGAAACAACCTTACCGGTATTTTCTTCACCCCTGGTCAATGTAACAGAGCATTCCTGGTATCGTTTAATGGGCTCTTCTTGAAGTGCTTGGGACCCGTCCTTCACTGAGCGAGCCTTTGACGGACAAGCTGGCGGCGCTTAGGTAAGGCGAATCTTTTGCATCATGGAAAAACCTAAGGGGATGATTGGCATTCCACGCAACCGAATCTTGACGATCAGGAGAAGATTCCACAGCTGTTCAGCGTCAGCCAGGTGGAGGAATTACAGAACTCTATGGAGATTCTTTCTCCTTTGGACAAGAGGCAGGTCCAGAACGCCGAAAAATCGAGTCCTCACCGAGCCTTCGATGTCATCCCGATCATTGTTCCACCTCTGACGGACGTCTCAAGACGTAGGTAAGACGTAGATAAGACGTCGGACAGACGTCCGTCACCCGGACTGGATGTGGGTCGTTCGTTTTCATAGGATTGAGTGAACTCAAATCAGCCGGAAAGGTATCCAAAATGATCCATGGCGCGACCAGCGATTCTTTCGATCGTGGCAACATCCTGTTTGCTCAGTTCCTTTCGCCAGCGACCGATACTCTTTCCAGAAATGGGTTTCACCAGATTCTCGTGATGGTTAACGCCCTCGAAGTTTTGAGAAAGTTGAGAATAAACGTTGGGGTCGATCTGTGACTCTTCGTATTCAATCCCACAATGCTTCATGACTCCCTGCATAGTTTCCGCAGGATTGAGAGCCAGATCTTCGTACTTGATGAAATGTGTGTTCTTTCTCTCGGAATAGGACAGAAGAACCTCTGAGATCCTGCTCCAATAGTTCGCGTATTCGCTGGCACTGTCTCCCTGCCGGACTCGCTCGTGCTTTTGAGCAGAACAATAGGCGTCTCGTGGATCACGAACAATATAGACAAAACGGGCATCGGTAAAACGCGAATAAACGAATTTATTCAGGAGCTTTGAGGGGATGAACGAGTCAACAAACGTACTCCCTTGATGGTCCTTTAACATGTGATTATAGTAAGATCGGTAGTATTCCGTCAAAGAGGAGGCTTGATTGAAGTACTCGAGAAGCATATCGCCGTCAATTCGGCTGAGATGGGCCTGGTGTTTGACTCTTGGTTCATCAAGAAGGCGGTAGGTGATGATACTGGACATTTCGTACGGCATGGTGATACAGTGGCTGTTGGCAGCTACCAGTCGTTGGATCAGTGTTGTACCGCACCGGGGTGGTCCACCGGTAAAGATGAGCTTCTCTTTGAAGGCGGGCGACTTCTTAATGAAGTAGAGGTGTCGCAAAGTCTTCAGCGGGTTTGATAGATAAACCCGAATGGCCGGGTGACGAAGGAGCATGGAGTCGTTCCTGACGGGGACAAATTACCGGCAAGGTAGGATTGGATGGGCGACGGCTCAATGAGAATAGAAGTGGTGCGTTGTATCGTCGAATAAATTATTTAACTTCGTCGGGATTACCGAAAAGTTCGTGCACGCTCTCGAGTCGTTCACGACGTTTCTGATTCTGTGAATTCGACCTCGGAAGAAGCCATTGGGGAAGGAGGCACTTAAGGATCGCTCTTTCAAAGAGCAAAATCACGACAATGAAGACGAAAGAAGCATAAAAGGGAAGTAAGAGGAGTACCATAATGCCTGCTATAGGAAAGACTAGCCCGAACGGATATCTCCTTATTCTATCCCAGTTCCAGGACGACTTTGAATTCAGCGTGAAGAACAGGCGATCCCCGCTTATAACCGCCTTTCTTTCACTCGAAAGACCCGTAAAGTGTGCATAGAAATAGTAGGATAAAATTGTAATGATGAGAGTGATAATCAATAGATATGAATCGAGTGGTAGTCCAAAAAATACCAGATCGTTTTTTACAGCAGTGAATATCCAAAAGGCAAAGCCGAGAAGCATGCTCGGCAGGAAAACAAGTAGATAGATCGAGCACTGTCGCAGGTAATCCCACCGATAGGCAATATACGACGTTGCCGGATTGATACCGGCGATATAGAGATCGAGAAGAAGTCTGCTATCCTTCAGTTATTGGAAGTCAAGATACGATAGCCATGTTCCCGTGATGAACCAAAGAAGATAGAAGATAATCGAAATCGCAGCAATTACGATCAAAATAAGATCATGGTGCACAAAGAGATAGACAGGAACCCATAGGATAAACTGTAGCAGGAGAAAGATCATGTAGAGTGGAATTCGCCCTAGATAATGTGGTGACTTGCTCGAAAGGCTTCGTCTATAAAGAGGATGTTCCAGAATCTCTTCTCTCCAGGCAGAGAAAATACGTTCCTTTTTACGTCTTTCTATCTCCTCCATGGGAGGAATGTGGGGCTGTTTCACAGGCTTGGACATGTTGTTAGTCATCTATACGGAAGAAGCGGTTGAGGACTACTTCGTGCGTAGGAGTGGTCGAGTAGACAATGAGGACTGCTCCAACAACACAGCCGATCAGTAGGAAAAACAAAAAGAGCCATATATCGCCAAGGCCACTAATAAAGATATGCGAATAAAAAGCTATGGCTAAGATGGACGCCATAGCGACTTGAAATATCCCCCGATAATAAGGACTATTTGTCATCAGCATCAGTGTCTCGAATGGTGTAAGTTGCGCTGACTTTATTCGATGGTACCGAAAAGTATAGAAAAGCCATGGAGGACTCAGTTGGAATGAGATTAGGAGAGAGAGCAGGAGGTGATCAGACCAGGAGGAGGAATTAGGAGCAGTAGAGAAAATGAAGAGATGAATGAATACTATGGCAATGAATTCAGGGTAAAAGTGCGTACCAGCCCTGTAGGAAAAATAGAGCTCCGCGGGCGTATACCCGGTAGCAAGGAGATCCCTGAGCAACCCCTTGTTCCTTAATTCAATCAGTCGATTGTCAAAATAAACTGTCATCAACAACCACCATGTTACTGCTACGAATAAGATAATAATCGGAAGAAAGTTTTGAAACCGTGTTTTGTCGAAAACTAAGAGCATCAGTATACACAACGCGACCGCTACCAATCCGCCTCCCCAGGTCATGAGAAGTCCTGCCGGCCACCCACGCGGCTCCTTCCCCCGCTCACGAAGGTAGAGGGGGCTTGTGATGACACGCTGCTTGTCTAATCTAGTGGTCTGGGGCATCGCTTTGAGTTTGCCAAACACTTTCATTCAGGATAAATTGCTTCAGTGCTTTTCTCGTGGAAGCAGCAGGAATATCTCTCTTGTTTGATTCTTTGTTCGCAAACAATAGAGTGAATCCTAAAGCTATGATAAAGAAGCACAGGCCAGAGAATGTGAAGACAACAAGTGTGATGGCCGACACAGGAATCTTACTGTCTATCAGCATTTGCAGATAAGTGAGACCGATGCATACGACTAACCCTGTTAGCCCACCGATCCAGGTTAACTTCCAAAGGTACGGGTAGGATCGCGGCTGTTTGCCGGATTCACGTAAATAAAGGGGGTTGGTATAGATTGACCGAACCTCTAAATCTCTACTTTTCAAAAGCTTAGATTCCCTACCCACCAGATTTGAGTGCAAATTGATACAAGATTTTCAATTGCTGAGGTCCCTGCTTGATGACACGGGCCTCTTTGAAAGCGATGACTCCAACTAAACCCATGAACGAGGTAAGACCAAGAAAAGAATTCGGGGTCTTACTACTCAGTGAATAGACAAACATAAAGCTGAAACACAAAATCAGAACTCTATTGGCTAGAATGTGTAGCATTGTCCTGTTTTGGAAAAGAATCAATTCGCCGTAACTGAGATGGAGATTGAACCTCTTTCTTAGACAGGGTGTATACCGGAAGTGATCGATGAGTGTCGGAATACTGATCGCAAGGAGGATGATCATGAGAAACAGGGAATAAGCTGGGAGACAGGTAAGGATGATGATCACAAAGACACAGAAAATGCACCCCTGAAAGTGAGAAGTCGAGGCCATGTAAGCAATATAGACTTCTTCAGGTTTCCATCCTGCCACCAGGAGATCTTCGAATAACCCGCTCTCTCTTAGTTTGAGCAGCCGCTGATATTTCACAAGGACTCGATTGATGTACCAGATTATCATCATGGCAAAGACCATGATGGCGGCGTAATCCAGCAGACCTGCTCCATCAAGAATAAGCAGGCCGAGGAGGCTGAGACAGGCGGCAATGGCTCCTCCGGGAACTGTTACAAACCATAGCCAGGAAGGTTTATCGGAAAGCCTCCCACTCTCCCACAGGTATAGGGGATTTTCGAGAATTCTCTCTTTTGGAATAACGAGCATTCTTAAATTATCTATTCTATCCGCCCTTGAGCAATGGTTTCGAGAATCCACCGATGGTGAAATCTGGGGCAACGGAAACCCAGTTGGCTCGGGGGCGCTCCAAAGGTCTTCAAAATCTTCCAATTCCCTCTCGACAGGCTTGCACCACAGAATTCAGCATGTGAGGGTAAGTTATCAGTGATGGAAAGCGAAGCATCAACTATGTCTGAAAACGTGGAAACTCAGGAAGCTCCGGCTGAAGATAAGAAAGCCGCCAGGCCAATCCTTGAAATTAAAGATTTGAAGACCTACTTTTATGGGCAGGACTCCGTCGCCAAGGCTGTTGATGGGGTCAGTTATACGGTCGGTGAAGGCCGAACGCTCGGGATTGTGGGCGAATCAGGGTCGGGTAAGTCAGTGACAGCTCTTTCGGTCATGCAGCTGGTTCAAAAACCTGCAGGGAAGATTGTCAGTGGTGAGATTAACTTTCGAGGAAAAGATCTGCTGAAGCTGAAAGAACGCGAAATGCGCAAGATCCGCGGAAACAGTATTTCGATGATCTTTCAGGAGCCCATGACTTCCCTTAACCCCGTCTTCACTGTCGGTGATCAGATCGCTGAGGTTTTTCGCATCCATCGGAAAATGAAGAAGAAGGAAGCCCTTCAGGAAGCAGCCAGGATGCTCGATCTTGTGCGTATTCCTGCTCCCAAGCGACGTGTTCATGAGTATCCTCATCAGATGTCCGGCGGCATGCGTCAGCGTGTGATGATTGCCATGGCGCTTGCCTGTAATCCGGATCTGTTGATCGCTGACGAGCCAACCACGGCTCTTGATGTAACAGTGCAGGCTCAGATCCTGGATCTGATGGCCAAATTGAAAGAGGAGTATGGCTCTTCCATTCTGATGATCACGCATGACCTTGGAGTTATCGCCGAGATCAGTGATGAAGTCGCCGTGATGTACGCAGGACAGATCGTTGAATATGCATCAACCGACAGTCTCTTCGAAACGCCGTTGCATCCCTACACGATGGGTCTACTTGATTCTCGACCAAAATTGACAGACATTGCAAACAACATCAGATTGAAGCCGATTCAGGGAATGGTGCCGGGGCCGGCAAACCATCCATCAGGTTGCCGTTTCCATACGCGCTGCCCTTACTCGACCGAGCGTTGTCACAAAGAAGATCCAGAATCTCGCGAGCTGCGCCCGGGGCACACGGTTACCTGCCACTATGCAGAGGAAATACTTTCCGGTGAGATGAAGAAGCACTCTGCCGAAGATCAAAGTGTTGGTTAAGCGTGTCTAGACAGGTTACCTTTGCGGGAGTAGTGCTCCTTTCGACATCAATTCTTACCAATAATATCTATGCGGATGAATCGGCCGAGGTTGAGCTTCGGCATGAGCAGGGAACTATTGACCATCCACTTGTTTCCTTTGCTGGGTCCTATCGCAAGGCTGTCATATTTCTTCCGCCAGAGCTTACGTCCGACAAGGAATGGGTTGGATATATGTTCGACCCAATGTCTGGGGATATTTACAAGAGTCTGGAACCTCAGGTCGATGTGATCACGGCTCTAAGCTGTTCTGATATGATTCCCTGGGAGTATGAGAAACAGGAACGAGAAAGTGAAGATGAATCAGAAGACGACGAGGTCGTTGATTCGACTCGCGCAGAAATTCAGGCAATTTGGGGAGAGTCTGACTGGATAGAGAAAATCGCCGTTGGCAGTGATGATGGGAAGGTTGAAATCTGGGATGTTGATGGCTCAGGAGTTTCGACTGTCCACTCTCTATTTAGTCAACCGATTCGTTCTTTATCTCTTTCTGAAGAGGGAGATCTCATCATTGCAGGAACAGACTCTGGAGAAGTCAAAGTATGGGATATACAATCAGCGAAGAGTATCTATCAAATTGATAATGAGAAACATGCAGTCACAGCAGTCGAGTTTCTTAGTGGTCGACTGGAGGCGGCGATTGGTTTTGAGAACGGGGAGGTTTATCAGACCAACTGGTTTTCCGGAACGCTGTTGGGCCGTTATCAAATAGATAGCTGGCCGGTAAACTGTCTTTCCTATAATAACGTTTCAGAGAGTCTCATCTATGGTGATGAATCCGGAATGGTCTATATGCTGGAACCCCTGCGTGATTCTTCTCAAACGTCTCTTCCCGTTCACGGGAATAGAGTTCTTTTTGCGGGTAATCGTTCATGGAGTCCCGACTGGTTTCTGCTGACTACGGAAGAACTCGTTATTCTTTCAGAGAACGGTCATGTGAAGTATTCTGAAAACCTTCGAGATTTACAACCCAGGTCAATGTCATTAGCGAGTGATCGTTCATGGGCGCTGATTTCTGGTCGATCAGGTGTGATTCTCTACAATTTGGATCAGCGTGCTGTTAAAAGAACATTTCCTGAACTCCTTCCTCGAAACATGACAAATAGTTTTAATCATTGATCCGGGCCTAATCTTGCTCCAGACTATTAGAGTCAGAAAATCTTTGATGACTTGGAGTTACATTATGTTCCCCGCAGAAAACTATACACCAGCAAATATACTCAGACGGCGCGAGATGCCCATTGTGAATTCTTCAACTGAAGGTAAGCGCCTCGTACATCCCGCCCAGAGAGCACCGCGTATATTTGCAGATACAGCTGATATGTCTTACCTGGAACCCCTGAAAGAAGCTGGTATCATCAATGGAGTGACCACAAACCCGACACTGCTCAAGAAAGCAGGTGCTTCTAATTGGAAAGAAGCCAAGAAGATGATGAAGGATATCTGTGACTTCATGGATCCACTTCCCGTTTCTCTGGAACTCACAGAACTGGAAAAGGATAAAATGATCGAACAGGCAACGGAGCTCCGTGAACTCGGTAATAATTCTGTTATCAAGGTACCTGTCGGAGGGTATCAGGCCATCGACGAAAAATTTGATGCACATACAGGGCTCAAGGTTATAAATGCCCTTTGGGAGAGAGATATACGTACCAATGCAACGTTGATCTTTAACTCGACTCAGGCTTACTGGGCTGCTCAGGCAGGTGCAACCTACGTGTCGCCTTTTCTTGGCCGGCTCGCCGACTATGCCTATAAGAACGATCATCCAGAGAGGCCTGATGGGAACTCTCTCTATTATATACAAAATCACAAGGACCCCGAGAAAACCCACAACACGGAATACGTGGCCAGTGATGGAGAGCGTAAGAACATCGGAACGCGCCTTGTCCGTGAGATCGTTCAAATCTTCTGTAACTATGACATTCACACCGAGGTTCTTGCTGCAAGCTTTCGCAACTTCGCTCAGTTGTCTGAGAATCTACTCGCTGGAGCAGACATCCTCACTGTGCCTGGCGAGATTCTCATGAATGTTGCCGATCATCCTCTCAGCGACGAAGGTATGAAAAGGTTTGTGGAGGACGCCAAAACATTCTCGGACTAATTCCCCTCTAGTTGTTCTCGCTGCTATGCTCAACAAGATAGAGAGGAAAAAAGAGAACATGAGAGTGTAGCAGCAAGTCTGGTTCGCGGTCGTATAGCTTCGGATACAGCTCCCTGGCTCGTTCAAGCCTGTTGACGCTGATCAGGGAGAACAAGTCAGGGTCAGGTGTGTTGGCAAAAGGTTTGAAGAAGGGGTGCCCATCTTCTGGGTCTATCCATCTATACTGAGGAATACCAAACGCACCTGGATAATTCAGACCATAGAGAAGGAGGTTTACCTCCTTGGCTTCAAACTCATCCAGAAGTTCCGCCGACTGGGGTATCGACTGGCCCCAGTCCGTTGAGCTTCCCTGGAAATACGCTGAGGCCTTGTAGGGCGTCGCAAAGAAAGGGTTGAAGTAGGTAGCGGGGTTGCTGGAAGCGAGGGCAAACTCGATTATATAAAGAATAGCCACGCCAGAAAGGACACTCCTCTCTCGTTCAATCTTTTGAGCAATTCCCCACAATACCAGTGCTGCGAGAATAACCAGAGGAAAGTAAATAAAGAGAAGGTATCGATGCCCGAGCCCTATTCCTGAATAGATAAGCATTGCAAGTATCGCCAGCGACCCTGAACACAAATAGAGTACACGCAGTCCTTGAAATCCAGAGCGCATCCCCCTCATCCCCTTTCTATTCCTCATAAAGAAGGCGAAGGGCCCCAAGATGATAACTATCAATAGCGTGACAGGCGTTTTCGCCAGAAGTGAGACAAAGTAGTAGCTGATCGGTACACGGGGTCTCAACTCTCCCATGAAAAAGTAAGAGCGACCTTCGAAGCCCGTCAGGTGGTTATAGACAGCAAGAGAGCTCTCTGGAAGAACCTTCCAGGTCCAGAGTGAATGTGCAAGCCTTTGAACAAAAGACTCGCTCGTTGCATGCGCTTCCTGTGGAATATATTTGTTGATTCCTGACGAGGGGATTTCACTTGTATAGTGAAATTGAAAACCCGTCAGCACCCAGGAGAGAAGTAGATATAAGATTACTGTTGAAACGAGAATGGATGTCGCATGAAGTACTTTTCTCCGATTCTTAAGTATGGCGAATACCAACATGATAAGTAGAAAATAGAACCCCAGGTAAATGGATACGGTAATTTTGATCTGAGTTCCGATGCCTCCTGCGAGAACAAGCAGGATGCCTCTCTTGAGGTTGGGACGACATGTATAGATCCATGCAAAATAGGAGATCGCAGCAAAGAACAACAGCTGCGGTATGTCAAAGATCATCATAGCAGCGTAGCCAAGAAACTCGGGATAAAAAAGAAGCAGAGCAATCCCAAGGCAACGAATAAGATAGGGTGCTTTGAATTCCCTCAACCACAGATAGACAAATAAAGAGCAAAGCAAACCTGTGGCGATTCCCGCCAACCGACCCAGCAGAAGCGCGTTCCTTACATCGCTCGGTGGAGCCCCAAACAATACAGAGTAGCCATAGGATCCCTGATCTCCCCAGTAGAAGGTTGATCGCTCTGAATCCAACCCCCCAAGGCCTTCCAGATGCACCGGAAGCTGTTCGAACAGATAGACAGGCAGTGCGTAGAGGTACTTCATCAAAAGAGGATGTTCGGGATTCATCCGGAAGTCCTGAAAGGCAATATAGGAGAGGCCGGCGCCGAGATGGGGAATCTCATCCACACCGGCTGAGGTTGTCGCGGCGGTTTTCAGAGCAAATCCCAGCCAGATTGCCAGAATCACGAGAAGGATCCCTACCCGTGCCCCCCGCGAGGAAGGTTGATCAAGAAGGTTCCGTTGAGGCTGCTTTTCCATGGTTACCAATGCTTGTCCTGTCCTGTTCAGTCAGGAAGAGAAGCACGTTCATGGGAAGTGAGGGAAGAGAATTAAGTGGGGCGGACGACGAGATTTGAACCCGATACCGTGCTAGTCAACAACTGAAATGACTTGACTTACGATAGTTAAGAATTCCTTATTTGTCACAAGTTGTCACAATACTCGGATGCAGCACAAATAAAGGACATTTTCACAATGGGAAAACAAGCTAAGGCGAAGAGACAAACGAAGATCAAAGATCCGAAACTGCGAATGAGGGGGGGACTATATCATTATGATTATATGATTAATGGTCAGCGAAAGCGGGGAAGTACTGGGACGAATAGTGAAGAAGAAGCAATGGGGATTGCCCGAGAGCAACAGGCCAAAGATCTGAGATCCTCCCCTGTTCGTGGGGATATAAACTATAACGCAGCGGATGCTGAAACATTATTTAACAGATATATGCACAAAAAGAAAGACCGAGACCCATCTACGATAAATAGTTATCATCATTATTCTCGTAGATTTTACGAATATTTCGGAAGAGAATGCCAACTCTCACAACTGACAGATTTTCACATTGAAGAGTGGAGGGACTGGTTGTGCGAGCAGGAAGTCATCTTTGAGCGTCCGACCTTGCGTAAAACTTCAAATATTTTAAAGAAGAATAAATATGTCCCTAAAAAACCTAAAAAGACACTCAGTCCGAAAACCGTAAATTCTCATCTAACTTTCGTTTCAGCAGTGTGCAATACATTCGGTCTGAAGAATCCTACAACGAATGTTGAAAAAGTTAAAGTCAAGCTCATAGACAAGCAGGAG
>CAYTGM010000015.1:0-112635 GCA_964437365.1 uncultured Candidatus Sumerlaeota bacterium
CTAGCCTTAAAGAAACACAAAGCCAAGGAAGAAGCTCTCGTTCTGGGACAGCCTCGGGAGATCGGCGATCCCAGGGCTGTCGAACAGCAGAGCAAGGTCCCCTCCTGGGAGCGCTGATCGGTGATCGGCGTAGTTGCCTCAAAGGATAACGGCACGTTGAGACTTCAGTAGGAAACCGATGGATTCCCCCTCCAGCTATCCCAGGCAAGCGCATCGATGTGTGAAAAGCCTTCCCTATCTGATTGATTTCCATATCTCGCTTAGGTGAAGGGGAATGCAGCTAAAGACGCCGAATCGGCGAGGCTGTCCCAAAACTGGAGATTTTGGACTGCTGCGGCCTTGACGCAGCTTTCACTCGAGCCGGTCCTAACGGCTCGATAATCAATGTATTCATTAAATCGAATCGTTATCGGTCCTGGCAGAACCTCAAAGTTTTGCCAGGTCTTCTCGCTTTGGTTCCTCTGGAACCAGAGTTTATCTATCCATTCAATCATTCCACTCAACATTTTGCATTATTTTGACCTGCTTCGAGTCAGGGCCTCGAAGCTTAAAGCGGCGTCAGGGCCGCCGCAGTCCAAGGCGAGCCTGTCCCAGGGGGAATCTCCGTTTCAATTTTTGTCGTTGATTTCCATCTCACTCTGATCATCTTCGTTTTCGCGGTAGGACGTAATCTCAACCCATTAACTATTCCGTATAGAGAATATCCCAGAGTTGCTCATCGGTTCATTTCAGGAAAAAAGACGCGTCTATGGAGTCATCCTCCTCGGTTGTCTTCTTTGCAGCTTCTGGTTTCATGCGATGAACAGCTTCATCATACTTCAGTCTACACGAGCTGAACAAAAGTTCGAGGAAGTTTGCGCTCGTGCTTCTGGAGCTTGCCACGCAACAACAACACATTGTGGAGTTCAGGTGAAGTCGTCTTGCGGGTTGAGTTGTCCTCACTCGAAGTTGGTGAGTCACTGTGGGTGCGAAAGTAATCGACCAGAGGGCCTTGGAGATAAAGAGCCCTGGGTTTCCAACCCTCCCTGTCACGACTCCATGCCCAATCACACAGCCTTTCTCTTCCAACTCAAAAACTTCACAGATCCAGCCATGGCTGAAGTGGAATTATCTGAAGCCAGCCTGATAGACAGCGCCTTCGTTTATTTCTATGCGAATGAGCTGATGACCGGTCATTTTGAGATCCACTCTCCTCCTCCTGAAATTTCATGATCCTGATCACTTTCAATTCGAATTAGAGCCCTTCAAGCTTCTTGAAGTGTGCAGTATATCTATGTTGCTGAGTCTACGTAGAGAACCCAAACCTTTCGATTACAAGGATATTGAAATGTCTATATTCGGAAACGTACCTCGTGCGTTTACGCTGATTGAGTTACTGATCGTTGTTACGATCATCGCTATTCTGGCGGCGATTGCCGTGCCGAATTTTTTGGAAGCCCAGACACGTTCCAAGGTTTCCAAGGTTAAGACTGACATGCGAGCCGTTGCAACGGGGCTTGAAGCCTATGCGGTTGACTACAATCGCTACCCTCCCAACGTATTGGACCCAGCGGGCAGGGGGAATGTGATGAACATGATGTCAGGCAAAATGCCGTTTGTTCCGTATACACTGACGACGCCTGTTGCCTATATGTCACGTGTACCTCTGGATACTTTCAAACCGCGCGTGATGCAAGACCATGTGCATTCGTTCATGTACTTCAATTCAACGAACACGCCGAACGCGGAGAACCGACTTGCCTACCGCGCTCGCGTGAATGGAAAGCCGATGACGGATCGCTCCTATCCCGAACCAAGGTGGGTGCAGGTTTCTACCGGACCTGATTTGAAGATGGGAACCATGGCTCAGGAGATTGCCGTCGAAGGCGATCTGCCGATCTATCAGATCATGGTGATGCCCATGGGTGGCATGATGAACATGGGGAGCATACAACAGTATGATCCGACCAATGGGACGGTAAGCGAAGGTGACCTTGTAAGATTTGGTCCATAACTGGATTCTGCCTCGGTTGTTTCTGATGACCGGGGCAGATGAACGACCACGTTGTCGTTTTCTGAATCTCTTTCCTCTTTACAAAACTGAGGCGGATGTTGACGCTTACGATCCAGTGTCGCAAACTAGCTTTGTTAATGAAGGCTGGTAATGATTTGAGACCAGCCATGTGATCGCCCTCATAAGGTTGAATTAGAAACCCCGATGCTTTGTTTTCTTTACTTCTTATTCCGAAAAGCTTGCGTCCTGATCGTTCTGCAGCGGTACTGATCCTTCAGGATCAGTTCAGGAATTTCTCCTAACCGGATCCCTAACCAAAATTTAAACCCATAGGCTTGAAATCATGCACTCCCGCCTGATTGTGGCACTGCCCGCTTACAATGAAGAAGAATGCCTCGGACCTCTCCTGAAGAGATTTGCGCGTCTTTTTCAAAAGCTTCCCAAAGAAGCAAATCCGATTGTGATCGTCGTTGATGACGGCAGCAAGGATCGGACGGCGGCGGTTGCAAGGCGTTATGGGAAGAAGATGCCTGTTAAACTTGTCCAGCATGAAAAGAATAAAGGTCTTGGCGAAGCTATCAAAACGGGACTGAGAGCTGCCGTGGAGGAGTCCACTGGCGAATCAGATGTAATCGTCTGTATGGATGCGGACAATACTCATCCTCCCAGATACGTGATCCAGATGCTGGAGGAAATTACCGACGGTGCAGACCTGGTGATCGCATCCCGTTATCGCAAGGGATCAAAGCAGGTTGGCGTTCCTTTTCACAGAATGATGATGAGTTATGGCGCTCTTGTGCTCTTTAAGCTGTTCCTGCAACTTCCCGGGGTTCGCGACTACACCTGTGGATTCAGGGCGTATAAGTCCTCTTTGATTAAGCACGCCCTTGAGCATTATGGAGACGAACTGATTACTCGAAACGGGTTTGCCTGTACGGATCAGCTCCTGGTGAACATTGCCTGTCTGGGTGAGGTGGAGATGCGAGAGATTCCCTTCATTCTCCGTTATGACAGAAAGGAAGGGGAGTCTAAGTTGAACCTTGGCGTAACCATTGGCGAGACACTGAAGCTTCTCTGGCACGGGCGCGAAAGGCTCAAGGAGGCCAAACGAGGCAAAGCCACATGGCCTGTGGAAAACTTGTGAACAAGAACTAGTCCGCTTCAAAACAAAGTTTTATAGAATTCCTTATACACCAGATTCCCAAACGGTTGGTTCAGGGTCGTTTTAGCTTGCCTGATCTTGGATTATCCTCTGCATTATCGTAGAGAATTGATATTTGGAGGCTTAGCTTGGACATTTACATCAAACGGCTCAAGACAGAGAGCGACTCACCCTTGCCAGAATACCAGACTGTGGGCTCCAGTGGGATGGATGTTCATGCCTTTCTTAAGGAGCCTGTCGAAATCCCCTGTGGAAAACTGGCACTGATCCCGACGGGCTTGTCTGTGGCTATTCCCCAGGGCTTTGAAATCCAGGTTCGACCTCGCAGTGGCCTGGCTCTGAAACATGGTGTGACCGTTCTAAACACGCCAGGGACTATCGATGCTGATTACCGGGGTGAGGTAGGGGTCATTCTGGCAAATCTGGGAGAGAAGCCATTTGTTGTTGAAAACAAGATGCGTATTGCACAATTGGTGCTGAGTAAGGTCGAAACGATCAATTGGGTCGAAGTAGACTCGTTACCTGAAACGAAGAGAGGTACTGGCGGCTTTGGACACACAAACACCTGATAAAGAACCCCGGAAAGAGCCAATTAAAGGGAAGAAGAGAAAGCGGTCTTGGAAAAAGATCTTTCTCTATCTTTCCGGTTTCGTGGTTATTCTGCTCATCATTGTGAGAATGGTCCTCCCATCGATCATCGTCACACAGGCTGAGAAGAATGCCACGAAGATACTGAAAACCGAGGTCAAACTTGCCAACGTAGATCTCTACCTGATGCAGGGGAAGGTTGTGCTTGAAGGTCTGGAAGTGGCCTCTGCAGAAGGCATGCACAGCGACCAGATCTTTCGTATAGATTCTGTTTTAGCGGATGTACAACTGACATCGCTTTTGAGTGATACAATTGTTATAGAGAATGTCGAGATTGATGCTCCTCAGGCGAACTTTGATACCATGACTGATGGACGCCGCTCACTCGCTGAATTCTTGAAAGCTTTCGAGAAAGAGGAAGCTCCCCCGGTTGAGACTGAGACGCCACCCACTGAGGAAGCGCCAGCAGAGGAACCGGTCGAAGTTGAGAAGTCTGGTGCTCCGAAAGCTATCAGGGTGGACAGACTTGCTATCAACAATCTTCAGTTCAATATGTATGACGCGTTTGCTGGAGAGACCCCGTCAACTTCAGCGGTTGAATTTTCAGGCCTTGAAATACTCGACTTTAACTTTGTGCCCAAAGAGATAACAAACTCAGAAGTCCCCCTCACACGCCTTCACCTGGAAGCACTCCGGGTTACCGTCCCTGAGAAGTTTGAACGAGGTGCATTGCTTGTCCTTCCTGAATTGATTCTGGAAGTTGATATTCAGGATATATTGCGAAGTAATCCCGCACCAGCAATCCGTGTAGCAAAACTTGAAAAGAACGGTTTACACGTGGTCGCCGAGAGCTTTCCTACCTCTCGAATCAATGCAATGCCTGAAAACCTGGAATATTTCCTGACAATGATTCAGAATGCTACTTCACCGGGAGAACCGAAGAAGTTTGTTACGGAAGAGACAGGTCCATCTATACAGGACACACAGGTGGAAGTAGAAGTAGCACAAGCTGATTCTGAGGTTGTAGAATCAGAAGAAAGTGCACCTCCAGTTGCCAACTCTGCCACCACAAAAGAGACGGCAGGTGCGGCCCCACCCAAAATCACGATCGATTACCTGTCCTTTCAGGAATGGCGAATAGAAGAAGTCATTCACGAGAGAGAAGATGAAGCAGAGGTTATTGAGGACTTTAATCTCAGACTTGAGGACGTGAGTTACCCATACTCAGAGGGAACCGAAGGGATACTAAATCTTGGGTTTAAAATGTCTGAGTATGATATGTCCTTGAAACTGGCAGCCAAAGGCGAGCTGACGAACCTGAATAATGATCGCAAGGTTCAGTTATCATTGAATCTCGCAAACCTTCCGCTGGAAAGGGTACCCCAGGTAGAGTCAGGCCTGGTGAACCTTCTTGATATAAACGCAACTCTTGACCAGCAGATTGTGGATGCAGATGTGGCTTTAGAGGTCTCCAGATTGAACCTGCCAGACAAGTTCTTCCCAGACCCGCAGTTGGAACCGGAAGACCTGAAACTAAAAGCGATGGTAAGCGATCTGGCTCTCATATACAACGAAGGAAATCGAGCTGCTGCAACAGTCGATCTTGAGATTCCGTCTAAGGAGTTTCGTGCTCAAGTGGCTGTCGACGGTGAGCTGATGCGTCCCGGAGTAGACAGAAATATGAACTTTGACATCGAGGTAGACAATGCGCCGATTGTGATGACGCCGAAGATAGATGGAGGCACGGTGGAGAAGTTGACGGTTAAAGGGAACATGGCTCCAGGTGTCTACAATGCCGATATTGCCTTAATCACAAAGAGCATGAAGTTTCTCGATGAATTAGAACCGCTGAACGAGATTGGGTTTTCTGACCCTGCCGTGAAGATAGAGGCAAAAAACATTTCCGTCCCATTCAAGGAGGGCGATCAGAATACGGCCAAAGTTGTCGTCACATCTGAGAACCTCGGTCTGCTCATAGATATCTTTGCCGACGGAGAATTAACACGTCAGGGGCTCGACAGATCTCTTGAGTTTGATATCAATATAGAGAACGCACCGATCGTCATGACTCCTAAAATAGAGGATGGACTTGTTGAGAAACTCACAATCAAAGGGAACACGAAACCCGGCGTCTATAATGTCGATCTATCGTTAATCACAAAGGGCATGAAATTCCTGGAGGAACTTGATCCATTGAACCAGATTGGACTTTCCGACCCAGCCCTGACAATAAATGCAAATGACATCACCTATCCCTTTCAAGACGGTGATCAGAATGAGGCTAAAGTTGTTGTCTCCTCTGAAAACATTGATCTGTTGATTGACGTTTTTGCAAATGGTGAGATTACGAAAACAGGCGTTGATAGAAACCTTGATTTCAATATTAACATAGAGAACGCACCTTTAATTATGACTCCGAAAATCAAGGAGGGTCTTGTCAAGAAACTGACGATTGATGGCGGAATATCGCCTGGGGTCTATAACGTAGATCTCTCTCTCACCACCGAGGGGATGAAATATCTCGACGAACTGGACAGACTGAACGAAGTCGGGTTGTCGGATCCTGCAGTTGTTGTCGATGCGAAGAACATAACAGTTCCCTTCAAGTCGGGAGATCAGAACACAGCAAAAATCACAGTAACCTCTGAAGCGGCTGATCTTCTATTGGATATCTTTGCAAACGGAGAAGTGACAAAAACGAGTGTTGAACGGAACATGGACTACGATATTCAAATGAAGAATATTCCTCTCCTGCAAGTTCCTAAAGTAGACAGGGGCACGCTTACTTCTTTAGCCTTAAAAGGAAAGATTGCTCAAGAACTGCATGACGCTGATCTTTCTCTCCGCCTTGATGATCTCATCTTTACCGAAGAAATTGCTGGTTTAACAGAAAGAGGAATGAGAGGACTGAGCCTCGACCTGAATGCGAGGGAGATCACATACCCCTTTCAGGAAGGTACAACCTCTACGGCCACAGTCAAAGTTATCTCTGATGATATTGACATGTTGATAGACATCATGGCTGACGGAGAACTGACGAACCTTGATAAGTCGCGAACTCTCATCTACGATGTGTCCATGGCGAATGTTCCAGTGGTTGGCGCGCAACAAGTAACAACGGGGACTCTGAGGTCACTGGCAACTTCAGGGATGATATACAATGAGACCTATGATGTTGACCTCATTCTGGATGTCTTTGGACTCGAGTTCACTGAGGATCTCCAGGCCGCGGTAGACTCAGAGATTTCTCAGGTTTTCGTCGACTTGAAAACACGTGGGCTCACTTACCCCTACCAGGAAGGTACCTTGGCTGATATTGATGCGAAGGTGACATCTACTGACCATGATATGCGTATAGATATTCAGGCAGATGGAGAGGTTACCAGCCAGGATGAAATGCGCGAAATGGCCATTGTGGTAGACTCGGAGAATATACCCATTATGGCAGCACAAGGGATAAGCCGCGGGTTTGTGAACAGTCTTCTTACACATATTAACCTGAATGAGGGGATACTATCGGGAGATGTGAAGTTTGCTTTATCCTCCCTCGAGTTCGAGGACAGTGTTGGCATCGTGACGAAATCGAACATGACGATGCTACAGAAAGTAAATTTTGCTGGTGTAGGAAAACTCTCACCATTGGCCTTTAACGTTCCTATCGCAGGAAAGAGCCGACTTGAAATTGTGACCTCCCTGTTCAAGACCATTCTGGCGAACGCTTTTGCGTCGGCGGGAGTTGTCTTTGATGCAGGCAAAGCCGTTGTCACGGGTTCCATCAACGTGGTTGGAGAAGGTGCCGGTAAAGCACTCAACGTGACGGGGGAAGCAGCCGGAAAAGCAGCGAACATGTCGAAGAATGCCTTGGGTGCCGTTGGCGGCATTCTTGGTGTGAAGAAAGCAGAAGAGGGCGAGCAGCCCAGTGAATCTGAGGAGGAAGCTGCGAGTGACGAAGATGAGACAGAGGCTGAAAAAGAGGAAAGTCGGGATTAGTGATCGGAGAAGTCCGTAGTTCGGGTGAGGGTTTGTACTGAGATCTCTTATCTCTATTGACTCAAGCGACTTCATCGAGTGTTTTATGAGGTGAAATCATAAGCTCTGAAGGAGAGTCTGGTGCTCGATATTACCGAAATGTTACGCTATACTGTTGAGTATGGCGCATCTGACCTGCATATTGTGGTGGGTCGACCTCCCGTTATCCGTGTGGATGGGAACATCTTAAACCTGGATCATCCCCCACTGACACCGGCTGATACACGCCGACTCGTCTACGGAATTCTCACAGATATTCAAAAACAGAAGTTTGAAGAACATAAGGACCTGGATTTTTCACTGAGTGTTTCGAAAGTTGCTCGCTTTCGTGTGAATGCGCACTTCCAAAGAGGCTCTGTTGGAGCTGCATTTCGTCTGATTATGAATCAGATTAAAGGTTTTGATGAGCTGGGCCTGCCGAAAACAGTTTGTGAAAGCTTCGTTAAAAAGCCTAACGGATTTATACTTGTTACAGGACCCACAGGATCCGGTAAATCGACGACCCTCGCAGCTATTATAGATAAGATCAACGCAGAGTATCCGAAACACATCATTACCGCTGAGGATCCGATCGAATATATTCACCAGCATAAGATGTCTCTGGTTGAGCAGAGAGAGATTAATGAAGACACGACAAGTTTTGGGGCCGCACTTAAATATGCCATGCGTCAGGATCCCGATGTGATTCTGGTTGGTGAGATGCGTGACCTTGAAACAATTCAAATGGCCATCACTGGAGCCGAGACCGGACACCTGGTTTTCTCAACTCTGCATACTGTCGATGTTCAACAGACCATGGACCGTATGATCGACGTTTTCCCGCCTCACCAACAGGACCAGATCCGACAGATGCTTGCTGGTGTGATTGAAGGGGTACTTTGTCAAAGACTCTTGCAGAAGCAGCGTGGTGGCCGTATCGCTGCGATCGAGGTTCTGGTTGGTACGGATGCGATTCGAAACATGATCCGTGAAGGTAAAACACACCAGATCCCTGCTTTCATGGACGCTGGGGCGAAGTATGGCATGCAGACCATGGATAAGGCCCTCGTGGACTTATACCGTAAGAATTTGATTTCTCGTGATGTGCTTCTTCAGAATGCGAAGAAGGTTGAAGAAGTGCAGAGACAGATGGGTATGGGCGGTCCGCTGGGTGGTCCAGCCAGCGGTGGTCGTCCCCCGGCTCGAATTTAGTTTTGTGTTGATTTCACGAGACCTGCCCGCCTTGCATCATGCAAGGCGGGCTCTTTTTTGACTTTGCATTTTGCAATACCACCGCATTTTAATTAATTCCATTCTTATTGACCGAATATGAGTCGGGAATTTAAGGTCGTAACAATTGGTCGGAATTTAGCCGATTTGTTTACTCGCCAATGTTTGGAGCCACCCCCCATGACTGTCGCGACCCAAAAGCGCACCTCCTCCATCGCTGATATGCTCCTCGAAGAAGGACTGATCGATGACGATCAACATGCGGAAGCTTTGAAAGAGTATTCCAGGTCAAAGCGATCCCTTGTGCGGATTCTGGCCGATATGGAATTAATAACCGAAGAAATCCGGTTAGCACTGTTGAAGAAAACCAGTGGTGCCGAGATGGTTGACCTGACTGATTTTGTTCCATCTGCTGAAGTATCTTCGTACGTTAGTAAGGAACATTGTCGTCGTGCGCGTGCTGTTCCGCTGCAATTCCACCAGGGTGCCCTTGCTCTCGCGATGGAAGACCCGCTTGATATGAGGACCATCTCTGATTTCGAGAAAATCTATGGCAAGAGCATCAAGCCGATGCTGGCGAAATCGGAAGATATCCTGACAACGATCGAACGCCTTCCCAACTCTTCAGAAAGTATTAATATTGGTTCTTTGGGTGAATCCGAAGGGTCAAAGATTGCAGAAACTCTTTCGCTCGCAACTCTGGTATTCTTTCCCCTGCTGGCATTTGTTTACTTCATTTCCGTCTCTTCAATCGGAAAAGAGTGGTTTGGCAGTTTCGGGCTGGCAAAGTTTGAGATCGGGCTGGTTTTCGTTCTTGTTTTTGGCTCATGGGCAGCAATTGCCTATTTTGTTAACGATTTGCTCTTTAATAAGTCTTCCGATGGGATCTAGTCCTACGGTGGGATAAGGAACCGTTTGCCCTGTGGGATGGAAAACGGTTTGGAATGGTGGAAACGGGGTTTGACCGTTTCCACCATTCTTTTTTTTGAGGTTATGCCTGGATGCCCTTGCCGTTGCGAATGCACCTTCCTATTTACCTGATTATAGTCGTTCTATTTTCCGTCAGCAGTTGTGCAATGGGATCCCGTAAAAACAGAACGGCTAAACCTTCAACCCCGATGGCAAGTCCTATTCAAATAGTGGTTCCTTTCTCGTCATTGACAAACCTGGGAGAAAAGGACGATATCTCTATTTGTGTGTACCGTAAGCAGAAGCTTGAGCCCTATTACAAAAGACTCCACGAAAAGCCAATCGTCGTTGACCTGAGCGATGAACAGGCCGGAGAAGTAACGCTCTGGACAGATTCTGACATTCAAGTTGGGAAAGAGTATTCGTACTATCTGACTTATATATCCGAGGATGGTCATGAAGTGAAATTCACCAGGACGTTTGAAATTACCCCAGACCGCCCTCAAGAAGACTTTAGAGGAACAGATTAAGAGTAACTAATTGTGAGAAAACCTTTCTACTTCAACTTGCTGCTTGCTTTAACTTTGGGATTCATCGTGTTTCTCCCCGGGTTTAGTTTTGCGCAGAATAACCTCAATATCCGCCGGGCGCGCCTCAGGAGTCACGAAAAGCGCATACAGCAGATCATTGATGAACGAAGAAAACAAAAGAAACTTGAAGAGGAAAGAAGACAGGAGCAGCTTCAACAGGCGGCGGAAAATGCAGGACTCAATGAAGATACAGGCGAAGAAATCGACAGCCAGACTCTTGTGGAACTCAGTACAGTTGTTATGGGTCTTCAATTTCTGGAAGAAGATGGAGCTTCTGCCTACAATGCTGCTGTGGCACCCGGTGAGAAATTCGTCACCGAAGTCTATCTGTTTAATGTGGATCAAAACCCGGTAGACAGAGTCCGGCTGGCCATAGATTTTGATAAGAGGTTCATTGAACCCATCCGCGTCTTCGATACGACCTTGCGATCATTCATGGAAAGTGAGCCTAAGTTTGAGGTAGAAACAAGAGACGCTGTCCTCGTCTATGACGCCGAACTGGCTCGTCCACTCTCTCAGCCTCAACCCGTCCTCTTGAAAATATTATGGGAGGCAAAACGGGAAACACCCTTTACAGGAATAGACTTTGCCTTTTCGCAGCTTGAACGTGATGAGGATATTCACACGGCTATCTATGCGCGAGGAAAAAATATCCTTGGGAGTGTTGGTAATGCTTCGGATGGGGTTTTGTCCGGTGGGTTGATGATCACTGACCCTGAAAAGCAGGCGAAACCACTTCAAGGGAAGGCGGAGGAACTTAAGGACATCTATCTTGGCTCTGTCGCGGCTGATTCCGCCGTTGGTCTTCAGCTGATTGGTCCCCAGGAGATAGAAGTTGGCCAACCCTTTAGGGTGCGTGTTCGTCTGAACAACCCGGAAGGAGCCCTTATAGATGCGCTCAACTTCGCAATTTTATTCGATTCCTCTGTTCTTCAGGCAATAGACAAAGACAAGTTCAATTTCGTGATTCGTGGAGTGAATATACACGATGGTCCTTATCACAGAAATTTTCCATGGGATATGCATAAGAGAAATGAAATAAGAAATGATCGAGGTCTGGCACTCTATCAAATGTCCCTCTCCAATGGTGGAGCATTGCCGACGGAAGTTTTTGCAGATTTATACTTTCTTCCCATCGCACCGACGACGAGCACAGACATCGGTTTTGTCAAATCACGACCAGGAGCACCAGATCTTACTTCCGTGAGGTATTTTGGTTACGAGAAACTCGACCTGAAGTCATCGCTCTCTTTTCCCACGATCCGGATGAGGATTCTGCCGGCGAATCTTGAAGTAGCAACTCAGGAGACCCTGCCTGTGGAATCAGAGGTCGCCGAACAGGAGGACCTCTCGGTGCGTGATCTTAGAATAGAGCGCTAGAGTGGTCCTTTCCTTTCTCTTCCTTCCGCCAGTTTCTCTTGCCCAACAGCCCTGTTCAATCATGCTCATGCCATTGATTCAAGATGATCACATCTGAAAAAGGCATTCACATATGATCCTTTCTGGTCGAGAGATCGCAAAACATATAGGCAACCAAATCAAGATAGACCCCTACACGGAAGAACGTCTGAATCCGAATAGCTACAACCTGACCCTTCATTCAGAACTTGGTGTTTACGAGGACGAAGTTCTGGATATGAAAAAGCAACCCACCTTGAAGACATTTAATATCCCCGATGAAGGGTTGGTTCTTGAACCGGGACGCCTCTATCTGGGTCGAACTGCCGAATTCACAGAAACGTATGGATTCGTTCCCATGCTTGAAGGTCGATCCTCCATTGGCCGGCTGGGACTTTTCGTTCATGTAACCGCAGGATTCGGGGATGTTGGGTTTCGTGGCTTCTGGACACTTGAAATAAGTGCGATTCAACCAATACGCATCTATTCGGGTGTAGAAATCTGTCAAATCTTCTATCATCAGATCACTCCTGAGTTTGAGCTCTATGAGTCTCGTAAGTATCAGAATAACAAAGGGATTCAGCCTTCTCTCCTCTACCAGGATTTTAAGGACCAGAGTTAATCGGTACTCTCTTTTGACTGATGGAGTGCCTGCCTGATTGAGAGTTTAGAGGAAGCACCGAAGAATTGATCGACGCCTTGACCCGATGAAATCTTATTGTGACTTTACCTATGTGACATGGATATTTAGAACATCCTTTCTGCGGAGAAACCTATGACCCCCCTTTCTTTTGACAACAAAGACATTCTGACTCGGATCGAGGAGTGGACGTCTTCAAAATATGATGAGGCAACCCGCCAGGAAATACAAGCCCTGGTGGATGCAGAGGCTGCCAGTGAACTGGAAGACAGATTTTACCAGCAGCTGAAATTCGGGACGGGAGGGCTGAGAGGAAAGCTCGGTGCTGGCACAAACAGAATGAACAGCTATATCGTAGGAAGGGCTACTCAGGGCCTCGCCAACTATGTCAGGGAACATGCGACGAAAGAGGGTCCCCTGAGAGCAGCGATTTCTCATGACTCGCGCCATCGCTCAAGGGAGTTCGCAGAGAGTGCAGCTTGTGTTCTCGCTGCGAACGGTTTCTATGTTCACCTGTCTCCTGAACTGAGACCTACGCCGTATTTGAGTTTCGCAGTAAGAGAACTCGGCTGCCATACAGGTATTATGATTACGGCATCCCATAACCCTAAAGAATATAACGGCTACAAAGTTTATTGGGATGATGGTAGCCAGGTGATTCCACCCCACGACAAAGGCATCATCGAAGAAGTTCGAAAAATCACGAGTGATGAACAGGTTAAAACTATTGGGCTGGAAGAAGGGATCGCCAAGGGTCTGATTAAACTTATGGGCGATGAAATGGACATCCACTACATAGGGGCCGTTGGTAAGCAGCAGCGGGACAAGGAGACAGCGAGGTCTTCCGACCTGAAGCTCGTCTATACACCCCTTCATGGTGTTGGTGGAACACTGACCCCCAAGGCATTGGAGTCCTGGGGATTCAAAAACATTATTTGTGAACCCGAGCAAATGAAGCCCGATGGCGATTTCCCAACGGCTGCTTCACCGAATCCGGAAGAAGGCGCTGCCCTGGACCGTGCGATAAAGCTGGCACAAACCGAGGATGCGGATCTTGTTCTTGCAACTGACCCCGACGCGGACCGACTGGGCACAGCAATCAAGACCACTGAAGGATATCGACTTCTCACTGGTAATCAGATTTGTGTTTTAATTGCTGACTATCTCATTCATGAATATCTAAAGAAAAATGAAAGCGATGTCAGGAAACCCGGAATCGTCACGACAATTGTTACATCCCCTCTAGTCGAAAAAGTAGCGGCCTCTCTTGGCGCAGACTGCCCGCTGACGCTCACGGGATTTAAATGGATCGCTGAACAGGTAAGACAATGGAACGCTGGTGGAAACAGCTCTCCTGAGTTTCTTTTTGGATGTGAAGAAAGTTACGGTTATCTCATCGGAGATCACTGTCTAGACAAAGACGGGGTTGTTGCAACGTGTCTCGTCTCGGAGATGGCTGCCTCAGCAAAGGCAAACGATCGCACTCTGCTGGACAGATTGCTTGAAATTTTTGTCAGATGCGGTGTGCATTACGAGTGGCAAAAGGCGATAACTCTGCCGGGAGCCGAAGGTTCACGAAAGATAAAAGCCATTCTTGATCAGATCAGAGAGAACCCTCCTTCAAGGGTTGGGTCATCGAAAGTGGCCAGGTTTACTCGAGTGGACACAGGTGAGATTCTCAATGCCGATGGCTCGAAAGAGAAACTTCATCTTCCATCCAGCGATGTTTTCATCTTCGACCTCGAGGATGGTAGCCGGGCTATCGCAAGACCCTCCGGTACAGAGCCAAAGATTAAATTTTACTTTTTCCTGACATCTCCAGAAAAGCCAGCAACAGTAGATCGCGCTGCGGAAATATACGAGAAACTCAAGAAAAGCAAAGAGGAATTTGAAAAAGAGTTCCTTCAGGCTATAGGATATACGGACTAATGCCTCGTCCCGTTCCGTACTCAGCCTTCCAGATCGGTATAGCCCGTCGTGTGCAAAAGACACAGAAGAAGGTATTGAGTTCACCAACCCTTCTGGAAGGAAATCCTTCCAGAAGTTTCGTACTGATTACGGGTGCTGATGACAAGAAATTGCATGCATTTGATCTTGAGCTGGGTAGAATCACACACCATCTTCCCCTCCCAGATGCCGCCAGGAAAGCAACCGATTTTACGAAATTTGTCTATAGCTCCTCTCATGAATTAATCTGTGCATACAATAGAAGCGAACATCTCTTTGCGCTCTGGTCGCTGGTCGATTCAAGATTGGTAAAAACGATTCAAGGAGAGGGTCTGATCCCTCCTTCCATGGTCTTCTTTAATGAAGATCAAAAAGTTGCACTTTGCGACAGCCACAAAGTAATCATCCTGAACTCCGAAGGAACGCAATTAGACGAAATTCTCTTCTCGGAGAACATCGAATCTGCTCTCTTATATTCAGTACCTTCGGGAGCAGGAGACTTCATTCTTACGGGAATGTTTCTCGACGATGAAAAGACCAAGAGATTATCTTGCTATCAGGTTGAAGACGGTAAGGTAAAAAAGTCTGGCGATGGTCCTTCACGCTCACCCCTTGAAGCAACGGCGCTTAAAGAGATCACCAATCTATACGACTTCAATCGCATTCCAGGACACACGAAGCAATATCTCGTATTTCTGGAAGAAGAAACCTTAACGGTTTCAGATGTGTTTGATAAAACTGCACCTGAAGATACTTATAGAACACATCTACTGGCCCTCAACCCAACTGAATGTAAGTTCTACGATGATCACCTTCAGCTACCTGGTCGATTCTGCCTTGAAATTCGTGAGAATGAGTTACTCCTGGTAAATGAAAAAGGAATGTACAGACGTATCGAGGGCTACCCGTTGAAACTCATCAAGGCAGACTGGCGCCTTGAAGGAAATAGCAAGTGACAAAAGAAGTAGCTGCAGCGACAACTCGTAGAAACAAGCAACTCTTCTGGTTTATCTTTTTCTGTATTCTTTTCATATCAGCAGCTCTCCGGTTTATAGACCTTGATTCGACACCACCTTCTCTGTTTCGTGATGAGGCAGAGAAAGGATATACCACTTACCAACTTCTCCATACGATGCGCCATGCTATACCCGGCCAGGATGGTTTGACGATATCAAACCCTTTCCCGCTTTTCATTGAAGTATATGAGGGGCAAGATCGTATTTCGGCACTGTACCACTATCTATCCATTGTGCCAGTCAAAGCAGGAGGATTAAGTGTAAGCTCTACTCGGTTCGTTGCTTTTCTTGCAGGCTTGCTTTTGGTCCCTGCTCTTTTTTGGCTTGCTTTTGAGGTTCTCGGAAAGAACGCGGCACTCGTCGTTGCTGCTTTCGCGGGACTTCAACCCACGGGGATACTTTTCTCCCGTTGGGCTCAACAAGGGATACTGGTCCCCCTGTTTCTGATCTTAACCCTTGCCGCGTTGGCAAGAGCTGTTAGCGAGAGTTGTAAAGAGAGAGGCGCCTGGTTTCTGCTGGCCTCTATCTTTAGTGTTCTTTCGATGTATGCATATGCTCCGGCGAGGGTAGCAGTACCTCTTATATTGGGTGTTCTCTTTCTTTTTTCCTTCGGGACATTCTGCAGGGCTGTGTCGTGGAAACAAATTCTTCTGCCTGGCATGATCTTTCTCGGTGGTTTTCTATCTCTCTTTGTATATACATTAACAGCAGGTTCGTCAAGACTTGACCAGGTCTCTATCTTCTCCAGTGGTCCTGCTGACATGATCACAACTCTTGTGGGTAACCTGTTTTCTCATATCTCCCCCGACTTCCTTTTCTTAAACGGTGATAGCAACCCTCGCCATTCCTTGCCCGGCTGTGGATTCTTCGGATGGGGGGAGGGGATAGCGATGGCCGTACTGATTCCGTTGGCGGCGTATTACTTCGGGGTGAATTCCAAGAGTAGAAAACTCAAGCCGCTGATATTTGGTGCCGTTTTTTTCATGGTCTTGTGGATTCCAGCCTCCATGACCATCGAAGGGATTCCGCATGCATTGAGGAGTATACATGCTCTGGTCATTGGCCCTTTTGCCGCTGGGCTTCTTTTCAAGCTGCTTAACTCTGGGATTTATAGTCTTGATACGAGAAATGTCAGCATTATCTTCACTCTTTTTGCAGCCTTTCAAGCCCTGCAGGTTTCACGAGGTGTTGTCCAGTTGAGCAATTCGCCACCTGCCATATGGCAAGCAGGAACGGTATCTTTGATTGAGTATGCGACGGAGAATGGTCCCCCTGATGGACAAATCAAGGTTTCTAATCAAATACCTTATGCTGACTACTTAGCTCTCTTTGCGGAAAAGACTTCTCCCCATGAGTATTTCGAAGAAGGTTTGGGAGCCTTACGCTCTGAGATCGGACACATCTCTTTTCCGAATGATCTTAAAGTGGGGGATGCGGCAATTATGCCACCACCTCCTGGTCTCCCTAAGATTGAGGCGTATCAGTATTCGGCCATTTTGCTAATCTTAGCGGAAGGTGGCCCTGTGCTTTTTCTTCCTGAAGACCTTTGATATTTCTCAAGTTGCAGGAATCGAACAGACAGGTATTCAGGTTCAGGAGCCGTCCTGTTGATGTTCATTGATTGATTGGGATTGTCGTAAAAGCACTTTACAAAACCAGCAGTATCCTGCTCCCTACTTTGATACGATTGGGTGTCGATAATCTCTTGCGGTTTTGACTGGGTTAGGGTTCTCTTACTTTTGTATCAGAAACACCCCTAAGTCCTTGATTTATGGTGTCTTAGAAACCTTCAGAATGGTACATCTATTGGAACAAAGACCGTTAAATAGATCATTCACTGAAGTCTCTCTGGGTCTTGCCATCTACCTTGTCTCAATAGCGGGTTCGGTGGAGAGAATATTTACGCCCTATACTCTTCTTGGATTGATCGTTGTATTTATTCTACTCGTTGGACTAATAGTCCTTCGAATGAGCACAACTGTGCCAACAAGCCGGAAAAAGGGACCTAAGGTTTCTCAGCTGGCAGAGAAGGAAGCTTCCGAAGCACCGGAGACACCCCCAAGTTCTGATAGCAACCTGCAACCTCTAAAAAATGTTCCCTTGGAGGATCCAGTCACAGATGTCGAAGAAGATACGACCTGGGGAGGCGATGAAACTTCACCTTTTGCTGTGAATCTCCTTCGGAAGGATCAGATCTCTGCTTCCCGTGCCAGGGAACTGGAGGATTCCGAACCGGAAGTTTCCATGGAAATCTGGAAACGTTTAGGAAAGATTTCAGAAGCAGCCCGGTGTGCCTCGTTGGTAGAAAAGCATAAAGAGGCCGGTTATATGTATATTTCGGCGGGAATGTCCGAAGCTGGTGCGGAATGTCTGGAAAAAGCGCTGGAGAAATCACCCACCGACGAGAATATTAGACTCCGCCTTGTGGAAACGTATTTTGACCTGGGGAAAACCACAAAAGCTTTCGAATTGATTGATGCTGTTATTGAAGGGCCAAGTGACTTCAAGGCCTCAGGAAAGTTTCTTGAATCAATTGCTCATGACCTGGAAGCCTTACATCAGATAGACGAGGCGGAGAAGTTCTACCGGATCGCCCTCGACCGGTCAAACAGCCTGCCAGAAGTTCAACAGAGACTCTTGTTTATCAAACATATGAGGCGTCTTTCCGCTAAGTTTGACGGGGATGACGGAGAGAACACACCGCTTCACTTTCTGGCTAAAGCCGCGGAAGACAGCAATATTCCTGGCGTGACACCAGAGATCCCGACCAATGTTGGAAACGGTAGAGACAGCCATGAAATTATTGTCGGTCATTTAGCCTTGGGCTTTGAACACGACGAACCCTCTTGCTCTGTCAGGTCTTACTATTCAATCTCGAGAAGATTTATCCTGGAAGGTATTCTTGCAGAGTCCCCTCGAGCCGCAGTGTTTAAGGCGCGCGATCGTCTACTCGACTTTCCTGTGGCTCTAAAGCTCTATCGCCTTCCAACTAATTTTGGAAGCCTCGAAGACTTCCGAAGTCGTATGCTTGCTGTCGCTCAACTCAACCATCCCAATCTGGGAAAAATCACACTGGTTGACCGAGAAGGACAAATCTTGAGAGTAGCCACTGAGTATTTGCCCGGTGGAAACCTCTCTGACTTTCTGAATAAACTCGGCGGTGTGGGGCTCCCACTTATTATCAGAATGGCTATGCATATAACGTCAGCCCTTCATACTGCCCACACGCGTGGAGTCCCTCATGGTGACATCAGACCTGAGAATATGTTGATTGGACAAGACCAGCGGATCAAGATTGTTGACTTTGCTTTAACACCTATTCCCGTGCTCATCCCTGAGGATCCCGATCTTGACACGGGCTCTAGCGATTATCTCTTGCCTTCAGAAGAGAATGGAATGACATCAGAAGGAATCAAAGGTGACCTTCTTCAATTCGCAGATGTTCTTGAGTTTATGTTAGAACACACGCGTAAAGCCAGCGACCCATCTCTCTCTCCAGCCCTTAAGGAAACGGAGGAAGACTTGAGAGATCTGGTGGAGAAGATACGTAAGGGCTCTTTCAAGTCTATTCTAAGTCTCTGGCAGATCCTCCACGAGATTTTTGAGAGAACTCTTCCCCAAAAATCCTGATTATTAAAGGGAGGGCGCAAAAGAGTTACATGTTTTCAGGATTTGAAAGAGGGGAAAAAACGGTCGTGCTTGTTCTTATTTCTCTCATTGGTGGAGCCGCTCTCTTCGGTACCTGGAGCGATCATCTTCACTATGTAACAACAGCACCCAGCATGGAAACGGCCGATGCTGTATCATCTCTCGAAGAGAAGTCCTCGGTTAATAAGAGGGTAACTGAGAGGGACCCAACCGAATCGAGCTCTCTCGCAGTCAAATCTGGTAGACTGGACCCTAATAAAGCCACGGCCAGTCAGCTCGAAGCACTTCCAGGAATTGGCCCAAGCAAGGCAGAAGCTATCATCTATTACCGCACTCATTATAGCGAATTCATTCATCTCTCTGACCTTGAGAACGTTCATGGTATTGGCCCAAAGACCGTTCAACGCCTGGAACCTTTCCTGACTCTTGAAGAGAAACCGAAAATTATTCCAGCCCCTGGCCAAGAGCAAGTTGGGAAGGGATCAGAGTCGACTTTACAGGTAGCTCACCGAGAAGGGTCTTCCAGTCTGGAGCTCCCACCAGCTCGTGTTGCAGTCAATAAGGCGGGGCTCCTTGAATTACAGAACCTCAAAGGGGTTGGACCCGTGATTGCCCAGAGAATCCTTGAGTACAGAACTTTAAATGGTCCAATTAGAAACAGTCGTGATTTAATGAATGTTAAGGGAATCGGACCAAAAACGGTCGAGATAAACCGGGAAATACTGTCCTTCGAATGATCAACATGCATAGACCATATTCACCACATAAATTTAAGATATACCTTTTTCTTCTGCTCACCCTCATTACATTCATGTCTACCACGTGGGAAGCTTTGGGACAAGACTCTGATGGCGGAAATAGAATCAGCGGCCTGAATGTTCGTGTCGTCGCAGGCTACGGCGGCTATTACCGCCCTGGCTCCTGGGTTCCGATATTTGTTTCCATCTCGAATCGCCCGGATGGAAGCAGTTCGACACAAGCAGAGGACTTCACAGGGCAGTTGATGATGTTGACCAGTCCTGTAAAGGGCAACAGCGCTCAGGTTCAGTACCTGAGAAGAATTGACGTGCCTGCATCTTCCGAAAAGCGCTATACACTTTATATCAAACTTGCAGAGGATATAGATCGCATTCCTTCTCTTCGTATCAATAGTGAGAATGGTAAACTACTTCAACAGCTTCAGGTAGACCTTCAGCAGGTTGACAAAGACAAATTACTCCAGGTACACATCAGTGATGAACTCGGTAGACCTCCCCTCCCGACATTCCGAGGGGAACCGGATAATATCTTTACTTCAACATTATCCCCCGACCTGTTGCCCGACCATTGGTCAGCATACGACTCAGTCGATATTATCACTTTCTCCAAATGGCCGGGAATCGGCATGGGTGAACAACAAGCGAAGGCACTGGAAGACTGGGTTAAGATGGGAGGTACTCTCGTTTTCCTTGGAGGAAGTGAAACCATCAGTTATTCTGATGAATTCTCGCAAGATCTTCTGCCCGTTGAAATTAATGGATCTGTCAGGCTGGACCAAAGGGTATCCGGTGAATTTGAAGTTATCACGCAAAGCGGCCGAACTGCGCAAAACAACCAGACCAAATCATTTGTTCTGACAAATGCGACTCCTAAGATTGGTTCAGAAGTTATCCTCGAAATTGATAGACAGCCGATCGCTGTCAAAAGAGATTCAGGACTTGGGAAAGTCATCTTCTTCTCCCTCGATTTGAAGAACCTGACGAGAAGCCTTGAATTAGTAATCTCTGATGCCTGGCTTCCAATTATACCGATTCGCGATCTGGGGTCATATGAATATGAGTTCATTCCCGCACTGGAAGGTATGAAGATTCTTACCGGTCGAGCGGCTCGCCCTCCGAATGTCTTTATCATTATATTAATTTGTGCTATCTATACGATTATCGTTGGTCCCGTTAACTTTGGACTTCTTGCCAAAATGAAGAAACTGGAATATGCGTGGTTCTCTGTTCCTGTTATTGTTTTCTTCTTTTTCATCATGATTTACGCACTCGGGAAATGGACAAAAGGAGGAGAGAACATCATCAGAGAGGTCAGAGTAGAAACACTCTCTGCAAAGGACATGTCAGGAAAGGTCGAAAGGTTCATCGGATACTTTGTTTCTGAGGAAGGGAATTACTTCTTTCGACCGACAGATCCCTACCAGGCGACAGACGACCTGTACCAATGGAAAACCATCCAGGACCTTCGATCTCGAGCATTTGGAGGGGTGGGGCTGGATGCTCTTGGGGCCTCTTCATCTCCTCTTTTCGATTTTGAAGACCAGCAGAATAATGTCTTTATTTCAAATTGGCCACTGAGTACATATGATGCTCAAAGATTTCGTATTAGAGGAACAGCTAATATTGATGAAGGAATTCGTCCACGACTAACCTACACCGGCGATGGCCTTCGAGGTACTATCATAAACGATTCTGAATCTGTCTATAAAGAGTCGTTTGTCATCTACGGAGATAGAATATATCCGCTGGGCGAGCTGAAAGCTGGAGAAACAAAGGAACTTCCTCGACGCCCAATGAGACAGTCCTTTGAAGTACAGGCACGTCCCGAAACAGAGTCAGAGGTAAATTATGCGAACGCAAACCTCTTCCTCAATGCGATGATCAATCCACCGATCTCAGGACAATTCTTTCCACCACACTCTGGCCAGATAGAATTTTACGGTCTATACGAACCTGAGCGAACGATCTCCAATTTGATCAGCAACGTTGAACCTGACTTACGAAGTGAGATTCTCTTGAGAAGAGTGACTCTGGAGGCAGATTATTTCTCCAACCAGAGAAACCTCATTGTTCCGCCGCAAGACCTGAAGGTTTCGCTAATCAACTATTCGATGGAAGGTTATGATGGCTTCAGACTGGAAAGTGGTCAGAAGGTATTGAAAATGAGCGAATCAGAAGGGATCTTTGCTGTAGAGCTTCCTTTCGAAAACAGCAAAGCAGAGGTTGTCGGAGTTCAGATCAATCCCTCGATCCTGGAAGATCGCCAGGAAGTCAAAGTTGAAGTCTATCAGTACAAGACGAATGCCCCTGGATGGAGAGAAGTCGAGGTTGGACAAGCAACTATAAGGAATGAGGGGTTTATCATGCCCTACAACGGAAGGATGCTGGTTAAGATCAGCTCTCGCACACCGGAAGATGCGAGTGGTATATCGCTGACCGGAGGACAAAGCAGACTCAGCAGCCTTGGTATAACCTACTATGTTCAAATGAATCGGGACCAGGTTGACAATTAAATCAAAGGTCCTCTTGTCGAGGAATGACAAGATTTCTGCCGCCTCGTTTCGCACTGTAAAGACGCTCGTCAGCAATCTGAAAAAGTTGGTCTGTAGAAGTCACTTCGCTTAGCTCAACGACACCGATACTAACGGTCAGGTGAATTTCATCACTCTGAGAGCGAAAGGGAACGGTTTCAACCTCATCACGAATGCACTCAGCGAGGGCAACCGCCTGTTTGAGATCTTTTCCGGGGGCCACATAGGCGAATTCTTCTCCACCCCACCGACCAGCAAAGTCTTTCTTTCCGATCTGCTGCATGATGATTTCTGCCATGTGTTTCAAGACCAGGTCGCCAGTCAAATGCCCATGCTCGTCGTTGATACTTTTAAAATTATCAATGTCCATCAGCAGCATAGACATTGGGCGTTCTTTATCGAGGGCGATTGAGATAACACGGTCGAGCTCTTCTTCCACTTGAATTCGATTCAAAAGTCCAGTCAAAGGATCGCGTGTTGCTCGACGATACATGGACTCCTGATGACTAATCTCCATTTCATCTCGAACGAAAAAGCCAAAAACAGTTCTTCCAACCCGTATGCGATCTGAGTCACTCAGGGTTGTAACCTCTTCCAATGGATATCCGTTCAGGAAAGTTCCATTTCTGCTCTTCAGGTCCTGGATCGTACAAACGGGATAGTTCGACCGATCTTCCAAATTCGTATAGATAAGTTTGAGATGTTTGCGAGAAGACTGCATATCATCGATAAGAAAATCTACATCACGACTCCGACCAAGAATCGTTTCTTGCTTTTCGATGGCAAATCGCAGACCGCGCTGATTCCCCTGAAGACACACGAGAATAGGACGTACTCCCTTCGGAAGCAGAGCCTTCTGCTTTACCTCCAGATCAGACCCAGGGATAATAAACGCGGTTCGATCTGGGTCAGAGGTACGTGAGTCTTCTCTCGGTTGCTTGTCTTTCTTCATGTAGGAAGCACTATCCCTGCGACTCTCAATGATCCGTTAAGATCGTGATTAAATTCCGGCTCAGCAAGTGAAATTCGCCAGCCATTCTAAATATCAGATTCAACCCCGCCCCTCGTTTGTCTTGCATACCCAGAATTCCTGATGGCATCAACAGGCATTCTCTTCACCAAAGCGAAGAGACAGATGATCAAGACAAAGGCATTCAAGTGCAATCAGAAGAAGAAAAAATGAACCACTCGAAATTAATTGAAGATATGGGGAAAGCGGCCCGTTCTGCCTCCAGAAAGGCAGCTCTGCTCTCTCCCAGCCAAAAAAATACGGCCCTTGAAGCGATCGCCAAGGCCCTGAGAGATTCTTCTGAACGAATCAAGCAGGAAAACCAGAAGGACCTGAAAAAAGCCCCAGACTACGGGCTGACGGAGGCCATGATTGATCGTTTAGAGCTCTCAGACGAGAGAATTGATTCCATGGCAACTGCAGTTGAGGAAATCGCTGCCCTTCCAGATCCTGTCGGAGCAATCGAGGAAGTCAAAACAAGACCCAACGGTCTTAGAATTGGGCAGATGAGAGCACCAATCGGTGTTATCGGAATTATCTATGAATCTCGTCCGAATGTGACTGCTGACGCTGGTGCGCTTTGTCTTAAGAGCGGAAACGCCGTAATCCTGAGAGGTGGGAAAGAAGCCTTCTACTCGAACTCGGTCATTGCATCCGTCATGAACGAGGCTGCTGCTGATGCCGGACTTCCAAAAAATCTGGTCAAACTCGTCCCCACCATTGACCGTGAAGCAGTTGGTGCACTCCTTCAAGCTAGCGACTACGTAGACCTGATTATTCCACGGGGTGGTAAGTCACTTATCAAAAGAGTTACAGAGGATTCGCATATTCCGGTTATTAAGCATCTGGATGGCAACTGCTCTGTCTATATAGACGAGAATGCTGATCTTGACCTGGGAGTTAAAATCATTGTCAACTCCAAGACGCAACGGACAGGGGTCTGTAATGCGGCAGAAACCCTGCTGGTTCACAAGGCTGTTGCTCAAGACTTTCTCCCGAAAGCTTCCAGAGCTCTTATAGACAAAGGAGTTGAGTTGCGTGGATGCCCTATCACCTGTGAGCTTGTACCCGAGGCGATCAAGGCAACAGAGCAGGATTGGTACGAGGAATATCTGGATCTTATCCTTGCTGTAAAAGTTGTTCAGGACTATGAGGAAGCTGTGGATTTTATCAATCAATATGGAAGCCATCACACAGAGTCCATTGTTACTAAAGATCACCAGAAAGCTATGAATTTTCTCAGTGCTGTTGATTCCTCCTGCGTTCATATAAACGCTTCAACGAGATTCAGCGATGGTGGAGAATACGGTCTTGGCGCAGAAATTGGTATATCCACGGATAAACTTCATGCAAGAGGCCCTATGGGTCTTAAGGAGCTGACAACTCTGAAATGGATCGTTTTCGGAGAAGGGCAAATCAGAGAGTGATGTCGAATTTGCCTCAAGCAGTCATCTTTGATGGTGATGGCGTTCTTTTTGACAGTGAGTGGCTTACCCAGGAAACCTTTCTCATCATGCTGAAGAGAAGGGGACACTCTCTTGATCACGACCAACTGGATGAATATATTGGGCCGGGTCCCGAAATCATTCTCGAGATGATTGGGAAAAGAATGGGAATCGAGATGACTCTCGAAGACTTCATTGAGGAGAGAGATCAAACTTACGAAGAGCTGTGTCTCGAAAAGAAAGCACCTGAAGCTCTACCCGGGGTTTTCGATATTATCCGTTTTCTCAGAGAAATGCATATACCGTTTGCGCTCGCAACCGGAGGGACTGCCAGAAAAGTTCAATTAAACCTTGCCCAGAGCGGATTGAAAGATCATTTCGATATCGTCGTCAGTGCATCCGAGGTTAAAAAGAACAAACCAGAGCCGGATATATACCTTGAAGCCTGCCGCAGGTTAGGTGTCAGTGCCGAAAATTGTCTCGTTCTTGAAGACTCTTTCGCTGGAATTCAGTCCGCAAAAAGAGCCGGAGCAAGAGTACTTGGAATACGCGGATCTCACAGTGACGACTTTCTCTCTGAGCACGTCGATGAAATTTATGACAACCCGGGAGCTGTCCTTCGCCAACTCCTGATGATCGAAAGTGGATCCACCACTCCCTGAACATTGAAAGACCTGGAGTAATCTCTACGTCATCCAACTGATTCACGATTAGCCTCATACAGACCAATTGCGACGGAAGTCGCCAGATTCAGGCAACGAGCTTCCGGGTTGGCCATGGGGATACGAACCAGGTTCTCTGCGTATTGATTCATTATTGCCTCTGGCAAGCCTGCCTCTTCACTTCCAAAGACGAGAGTATTGGTGTCCTTTATCTTTACAGCCGGGAGCAAAGTCGTCGCTTTTGAGGAAAAGAAAATCGGATGTGCATTTTTTTTCTTTTCCAGAAAATCATCCCACGAATTATGATCGTATATATTAACGAGCGAGAGATAATCCATTCCAACCCGACTGAGGCTCTTATCGTCGAGTCTGAAAGGAATTGGCCTGATTATATGAAGGTTTGCGTTGTAGGCCGCACACAACCTGATGACTGCCCCAACATTCTGTGGAATTCGAGGCTGAAAAAGCACAACATCATTCATAATCTATAAGCTGCAACTCTTCTGGGACTCTATTTCTTTTGCCCACCTGTTTTTTCGGAAATCCTCTGAATTACGTAATACATGACGGGTATCCCCAATACACTCAAAAGTGTTGAAAGCAACATTCCACCGAAGACGGTAGTTCCGATCACTTTCTGACTCTCTGAACCTGCTCCCGATGCAATCAAGAGAGGAATCACACCGAGTATAAAAGAAAAAGCTGTCATTAAAACGGCTCTAAACCTTAACCTTGCAGCCTCCAGGGCTGCATCTCTGATCGACATTCCTTTCTCGTGCTGTTCTTTCGCAAACTCAACGATCAGGATAGAGGTCTTTGTTGCCAAACCAATCAACAGGACAATTCCTACTTTAGTATAGACATTATTTGTCATATCTCTCGCCATGACCAGCGCCACGGCACCCAGTAGCGCAGCTGGAACAGATAATACGACAGCCAGAGGAACGGACCAGCTTTCATATTGAGCAGCAAGCACAAGATAAACGAAGATGATCGACAGAGCAAAAATAATCCCCAGTCCAGCACCAGAAAGTTTTTCCTGCAATGAAAGCTCTGTCCACTGGTATCCCATGGTATTGGGAAGCACAGCTGCCATCATGTTCTCAACGATTTGCATCCCATCACCGCTGGAATATCCATCCGCAGGCGCTCCAATAAGTTTTATAGACGGGTAATTATTATATCGCGTTACATTTGTTGGACCAAATGTATCTGTCACTTCAGCGAACGAAGCAAAAGGGATCGTCTCTCCGTTTCTATTGCGTACCCTCAACGCGAGAATGTCCTGAGGTTCGTTCCTGAATTGTCCTTCCGCTTGAGCCTTTACCTTATAGTTTCTTGCAAACAAGGTAAAGTCATTGACGTAACTGGACCCCATTGAAGCAGACAACGTTCCGTATACGTCGGACAATGACAGACCTTTACTTTTGACCTGATCTCGGTTTATATCGATGAACAACTGAGGAACATTTGACCTGAAAGTCGTTCTCATGCTGGCGATTCCGGATTGAGCCTGAGCCGTTTGGATCACATCCTGTACGGTAGCACTCAATGCCTCGGTCCCTACGCCTGCTTTGTCCTGGACTTCAAGAAGCAATCCTCCGCTGACGCCCACTCCAGGAAGCGACGGTGGTGTCAGGGCAAAGGTTTGGCCCTTCTTGAATTCAGAGAATTTCCTGTTCATGACTCCCATGATAGACTGCCATTGTGTTTCCTGAGTAGTGCGATCTTCCCAGTCTTCGAAAACAACAACAGCAAATCCTGAATTCGTTCCTGCCGATCCATCAAGGATAGAGTAACCAGTAACAGAGAGGTAATCCTCGACACCTGGTATATCAGTAAGAACGCTGGAAACCTGGCCAAGAAATTCGTCTGTCCGCTCTAGAGAGCTCGCATCAGGAAGGGAGACATTAACAAGGGAGTATCCTTCATCTTCTTGCGGGACGAATGAGCTCGGCAATTGTCTGAACCCAAGATAGGCAAGAATGGTCAAACCAATAAAGACAAGCACGACTAGAAACGACATTCTGAGGAGAAGAGATACGCAATTGCTGTATACACCAGTGACTTTCTCAAGTCCCTTATTAAAGAGTCCCAATGGGCCACCCGGGGTCTGCTTTCCTGACTTCAATAAGACTCCACATAACGCTGGAGACAAACTCAAAGCGTTGATTGAACTGAAGATTGTAGCGATGGAGATTGTTACAGCGAACTGGCGAAACAGGGTTCCGGTGATCCCACCCATGAAGGCGGTCGGAACGAAGACAGCCAGAAGCACCAGCGTTGTTGCAATCACTGGAGCGATGACTTCCTTGATTGACTTATCAGCTGCTTCTTTCGGTGACATTCCCTCTTCGAGATAGCGTGTTGTATTCTCAACAACCACTATCGCATCATCAACGACGATGCCAATGACCAGAACCAACCCGAAGAGACTGAACTGGTTAATGGAAAATCCGAGTACCTTAATAAATATGAAGGTTCCAATGAGGGAGACAGGTATTGTGACTGATGGGATGATGGTCGCTCGGAAATTCTGCAAGAAAATATAGACGGTCAAGACAACAAGAAGAAGCGTCATGAGGAGGGTCGTGATAACTTCTTTAATGGACGCGAGAATCACGGTCTGTACTTCATAGGTAACCTTGTATTCAAGATCATCGGGAAAACCGGCCGAAAGCTCTTCCAGTTTTCGGTTTATGCCCTGGCAAACACTAACAGCATTCTCACCGGGAACCTGGTAGATGGCTAGAACTGAAGCGGCAGCCCCATTAAACTTTGCTTTGAAATTATAGGTACTTGAGCCAAGTTCAACGCGGGCGATATCTTTCAACCGCAAGAACTTACCCTCTACATCCCTCACAATGATGTCTTCAAACTCTTCAACTGTGACAAGACGCCCCTTTGTATTCAGGATATACTCGAAAGCTTGAGGTTCGGGCTGTGGCTGCTCCCCAATCTTACCAGCGGCGACCTGGACATTCTGCTCACGTATAGCAGCCAGCACTTCTGGAGTTCCAATCTGGGCTGCTTCCATCCGTGCACGATCCAGCCAGACTCTCATACTGTATTCACCCACCCCGAAGGACTGAACCTCACCGACTCCCTTTACTCTGGCAATTTCATCTCTGATTCTTAGGTTCACGTAATTGCTGAGAAACAATTCATCATAAGTACCATCTGGAGAATAGACAGCCACGAAAGCAGAGGTATCAGTAGATCGTTTCTTGACTGACACACCTAGTCGACGTACTTCCTCCGGCAGTCCAGGTTCGGCAAGTGCCACGCGATTCTGAACAAGTACATTGGCCGTATCAAGATCGGTCCCTTGCTCAAACACGACTGAGATACGCACCCGGCCATCGCTCGAGCTTGTACTCTTCATGTAAAGCATATTCTCGACCCCATTGATTTCCCGCTCAAGTGGCGCGGCCACCGTCTCAGAAATTGTCTGTGCATCTGCACCAGGATATGACGCAGAAACACTGATGGAAGGGGGAGAAATTTCAGGGTAGCGGTTGATGGGTATAGTTGGTAGAGCAACCAGTCCAGCAATCACAACGACAATAGATATGACAGCTGCGAAAATGGGTCGCCTGACAAAGAAATAACTGGGAACGTAAGGTTCTTTCATAGAGATCACTGTTCCTCAGTTTCGGTCTGAGTTTGCTCGGGTTGAGACTGAGGAGTGGGTTCTTTGGGTGATGAGGCTGCAACCTTTGAAGGATTCACCTTAATCCCTGGCCTTGCCCTCAGCAGCCCTGAAACGATGATCTGATCCTCTTCTGTAAGTCCACTTTCTACTATACGTTCCTCTCCGGAAAGAGGCCCAGTCACTATATACTTCTGGGAAACCACATTGTCTTGACCAATCGTCAAAACGTATTTCCCCTGCATGTCACTGCTGATAGATGTTTCAGGTATCACAAGAACATCATTGTATTCTATAGGATAGAGTAAATCAATATACAGACCTGGGATGAGATTGAGGTTTGGGTTAGGAAAAACGGCTCGGCATGTAATCGTCCCTGTTTGCGAATCAAGTATGTTTTCAGCATAAGCAATCTCACCCTCTTCTTCGTATATATCTCCATTAGCCAGCTTGATCTTCACTGGCGGAAGGTTTCTTTCCTCAAAGGGCTTCGACCTGTTTCCCAGAACATCGATAATCTCACGCTCACTCACGGTAATCGTCGCATAGAGTGGGTCCTGACTGACGATACTGACAAGCAGTGTTCCATTCTGTACAAGATTCCCTACAGATAAAGTACTTGCATTGGCTTTTCCTGGCAGCGGCGCATAGACCTTTGTATAGCTGAGGTTGAGCTCGGCCGACTCTAAAGCTGCTTCTGCCTCCAGCTTATTTGCAGTCGCAACTTCCAGCTCAGCTTTCCTTTGGAGTACCTCCAACTCTGAGATTGCCTGAGCTTCAAACAGCTCTTCGTTTCTTTCAAAAGTAGTCTTCGCGAGAGCAACTTGAGCTTCTGCCTGTCTCATCCGCGCTTTGGCGGCATTCACTTGAGCAATGTAGGGTTCGGGTTCGATCGTAAAGAGCAGATCACCTTTCTCAACGAACTGACCACTTTCAAACTCAATGCTATTTAAAAAACCTTGGACTCGGGCGCGAACATCAACTTCATCGAAGGCTTCAAGTGTACCGACGTATTCAGATTGAATGACGATATCACGACGAAAAGGACTAGAAACATCTACCTCGGGTGGTGGTGGAGGCTGAAATTCATTCCTGGGGTTACATGAAAGAATCAGCAAAAGGAGAGTGAGTGGACCACTCCATTTCAAGAATCCAAGTCGTCCTTGCGAACTAAGTTTACTCATAGGTTTGCCTGTTGAGGTAACAAGATGACTCCCCCACCGAAAACTTCCCCCTGATAACAGGAGATCAAATCGCAAATAAGTTTCGAGGTCAAGTGAACACCCCCCAGCCGATTTGTCTAAGGGGTGATCATCAATGATTGTTTATGTAGTGTCAGGAAGCTGACAGGGGAATTAATCCTGGTCGAGAGCAACGTTCCAATAGGCAGCATCGACAAACTTTTGCCAGATGGGACGGGCAGGATCCTTCAGCGTATTTCTGAGCGTAGCAAGCCAGTGAGGACGCTTCGGTTCTCTTAGTAGCTTCATACCGCAGTCCTTCAGTGAGTAACTGCCCTTTTTCGTGTTACACTTCTGACAAGCCAGAACCACGTTCTCCCAAGTCGACTTACCACCTTTGCTTTTTGGTATAATATGATCGATGGTAAGTTCTTCTTTGTGCGGGCGGATGCCACAGTACTGGCAGGTATAGTGGTCACGCATATAAATGTTTCGCCGGTTGAACTTGACTGTTCGAGGAGGCATCCTCGAAAAACCGGTCAAGAGAATCACATCAGGTACCAGTAGCCTGAAAGAGGGCGTATGGATAAATCTGTTGTCATTCTGTTCAACAGCCTGGGAAAGCTCTCGCCATGACTGGAAATCGTGAATCTGATAATCATCACCGATCACACGTGCGTAGTCCTGACACAGGAGTGTCAGTGCGCGTTTGACACTACAAACGTGAACAGCAATCCAGTTTCGGTTTAGAACGAGTACGCCTTGCGACAACATGAGAAGATTATTCCGGTCAGTTAGCTTTCTTACCTGTCGAGAAAGCTGATTTACAGTTCACAAACGAGAACTGGGATTTTGAATGATAACTGTCTGAGAAATGTTCTTTGTGTCCAGTGAAAATTGTAAGACAGACAGAAAACTTCTGAATAACTGCCTGAAACAGCCTGTTTTTTCACACTTCTTTCTTTAGCATGGCAGAAAAGTTGTCCCCTGGTATCGCTTTTTTTCGCACAGCTTTGCTGATTGATTGAACGTTACAGCCCCCCTGTCAGAGGAAACGAGTCGACCTTTAATCCTTTCAAGAAAACACCAAAATCAGGATTCGGGGCAAGATCAGGTACGTAAAGATAGTCGAACGCCACCAGAAGTTTCTCTGAGTCAACCTCTGGTGGAGCGAAGTAATAAACCTGGTAAACCTCATCCAATCCTGCGCGGGGAAGTCGAGAGTTCTCGTTAATCGACTCGATGTTCACATAAGCACTGGTCTTCAGTGAGGTATCATTCACTCGTAAACGAAAAGTTGGGAGATCAACGGCATTTCCTCCGAAAGCACTGGAGCCTATGGTAAAGGTAAGCCGGTACAGACGCCCGCCCTCAAGCATGACGGCTCGTTCATCATTTGGGCTCGACCAGAAACCAAAGTTAACCGCGTCCGGGTTTCGAAAATCACCAAAAATCTCAAGGCCGAGCTCCTGAGAGTTTTGAAAAATAGGATCGACCAGTGCGCCTCCCGTTCCTTCGGACGTCCACCCGTGGGTCTGCCCATCCAGAAAACTAATCTCCTGCTCAACCCGGGCCTGTTCCAGAAAATTATTACCCAATGACTCTACCGAGAGAACATCAAGTCCCATGAGTGCATCTCGAGAATTATCTGATAGGAAGTTCAGAATATCAAAGTCCAACCTGAAATCTGTCTCATTGCCTGGAATCCGATAATAGTGATCCATCACCGTGCCGTTCACTCCTGGTGAAAGGTTTCCATCCTGTGTAGAAGTAATAATGGAAAGATCAGACCTTGAAAATGAGGCTGAAGAGGAGCGAAGTCTGACTGTTGGTGCCCGTGAAGGATCTGGAAGATCACTCCGAAGAACTGTACGTACTCTGTATAGATCGCTACTGCTGTTATTTCCCATGATTGGAACCGCGTTGGAATTCTCCAGGTAATCAATGGTCATCATCGGAGATTCCCAGAAAGAGAACGTTCCCTGGTTGTCCTGGGTCTGGATAACAATCTGTCCCCCGGCCACCTGGGAAAATGAAGGAGTAAAGACGCTAGGACTCAGATGAAACCAATCCGAATCGCCATCCTCAAAATCAAAACTGATCAGCCGAGAACCTGTTTCATTGATCATCGCAGGTCCAATTGACAGGAAGAACTCTGCTTCTGTTGCGGTGAGATTAGTAATGTCTATTCGGTGCTCTGCCAGTGTTTCGAAGGTCACTGGAATACTTGGTGCCAGTCTTCCTTCTTCCTTGAGTTCCACATCTACGGGAGTAATCGCAGGCCTGTCTATCTCCAGGTTTGTTATGCTGACCCTTAAGACACAGGGATTTAAAGCACCATGTAGCCTCAGAAAAGTCATCTCGTTAATATTCAACTGGTCAAAGGTATAGCTGACTGTTTCACCTGGTGCCAAGGGTCCTATAGGCACATTCATTTCACCAGAGGCCAACTCGCGAACAATACCTTCATCACCATAATCTACCGGCGTCACTGTAGCCGTCACGATATCAGGTACCGGAGAAGGGGTCGGTGACGGTGTGGGAGTTGGCGAAGGCGTTGGCGATGGAGAAGGTGTTGGCGACGGAGAAGGTGGCGGATTCGGAGTCGGAGGAGGTGGCATTGTCCCTGCAGGAGTAGGTGACGCCGTTGGGGTTGGAGTTGGGGTGGGAGAAGGTGTTGGAGATGGAGAGGGTGTGATCGTTCCGATATCTGGTTCGATGGTCGGTGAAGGCGTGACAGTAGGTGTAACCCCAGATGCGGCATCATCAGGAATGATCGTTGGTGTTGGTGTATATACTGGCATTTTCTGGCTTCTGCTGCTACCACCAACGGTCACAGAGAGTGTCGTCGTTCGCTGAAAGTCTTCGCCCAGCAAGGACTCAACGATCACAGGAGATTCTTCCTGGACGCCCGAACCAAACTGATCAGAAACAGGAAGCTTTGCTGCTTCGAGGTCGGGGTTCGTAGCTCGTATCGCTATCTGATATTCTCCTGGTTCTTCAGCCACGAAACTTCCTTGATAAACTCCACCGGATGAAGAATAGAAGGGTGAGTTGATTCCTTCCTGTAAAGTGATAGAAAGCAATTCACCGTCAGGTTGCCTCACCGTCGCGACAACAGTTGCATTCTCAATAGGCTTATCCTGTTCAACGCGTGCTGTGAAGTTAATACGATCACCTGGCAGGTACCCACGGTCGCTTTCCGAGAGATTTGATTCAAGAGTATATGTTGCAAGGTCTATATCACTGACAAAAACTCCGTAACGAATCTCTGCTTCTTCTTGATTATTGTATATTTCAAAACTCCAGGTCCCGACTTCAGGATTCTCGACCTCATAAATACAGGTCATGCTTGTTGTTGTTTCAAAGCAATCCTTTGCTGTCACCTCAAGACCCATGGGGTCTAACAGCTCCGGAACAACTTCTCCACCAGACCTTTCAATGGAGTAAGTCACAGTCATCGCCCGGATCGTACTGTCTATAATGAAGTCGTTCCGCAAGGTACCTGAGGTTGGGATTGAGTCACTGAGGATTTCTACGAAGTTGCTGGTGCCGATCGCACCATTCGCCTCAAGAAAAGCGTTCCGAATAATTTCTGGATCAACAGGGGAAATAAAGGCCTGTCCACCGGTTGCATTGGCAATAGACGTCATCGTATCAACATCCGCACCGTCTCCATAAATAAACGAGAAGATGCGAACGTTTTCCTGCTGGTAGGGGGCGACAAGATCATTCGGATCGGTCGAACTGACGCCATCAGACAACAGGAAGACAGCGCGCGTGGGACTCAACGAATTGGCGAAAAACTCTCCTAAGGCAGCGAACCCTGCCTCCGTGATATCCGTTCCTCCCCCAGCCCCTAGACCGTCTATCGCCTCCAACAAGGCATCTCGATCATTTTGAGTCACAATTTCTGAAAGGGGAACGAGAAGCTCAGGTGAAGAATTGAAGGAAATGAGACCGATGCGGCGTGTACCAGGCTGAACAAGATTAACCAATTCTTTTGCAGCAATCTTAACAAAATCCAATTTCTCTCCAAACATACTTCCAGACACATCAAGAACCAGCATCAGGTCTGCATTTGAATCCCTTAACCAGAGGAACTTCAAATACTCTCTGGAATTGCCTGGTAGATCGGCATTCAGTCCACTATTGATGAGAGCACTCTTCAGGACAAGTTCAGGATACTCAGCGCGCGGAAAACGTGAGGACCGTAATGCATAGAGCGGATCTTCCGACCTGTCAGAAGCAAGAACACTCCTTCCACCTTTATGATAATATCGATACTGCTTTGAAGATACACCCCACCTGTACTGTGTATTACCAGCAAGGTCCAGAAATCTTGGATCGTCTGTGTCGGCGGGAAGACTTGGATCTGACATCAGTGAATACAAGGGAGCAGTATCGAGAGGAAGAGAATCGTATATACTTTTAATTCTCTCACCGACTGGCGCTGCTTCATCTAAAACCCCATAAGCATAATGCATCCACTCATGAGCAAGCAGATAACCACCAAGCTCTGGGGTGTCCAGCACATTGACAGGAGTGCTGAACTCAAGGTTGTCATAGAAATAGACACGCCCTGACTTTCCGATCCATGGACCTTCCACGTTCTGACCTAACCGACCAGATAGTGTGGAACTTGGCCACCCTGAGTTTCCCCAGATTATGTCTGAGGCCTGGGACCCCTTTCCTTCCACAATAAACGCAACAGTCCCGATATAATGAGTACCACCTGTCGCCTCGTAGACAGAATCTGCGAAGTATTCGACAACACGTTCGTAGCGAGCCTGCTCTTCCTCCGTTTCCGGATAAATGCCTGACTCGTTGGTTAGAGTAATGGCGACATTGAAGATCCTGAAATAATCCGGTTCTTCGACGACCCCTCGAGTGACCCCATCAACATTGGTTCTCAAGTAGTCGATTGCAATTCTGTCGAGCCCTTGAGCACTGGATACGCTCCCGAGCAAAATGAACAGGCTGACAAAGACCCCTGAGCAAAAGGATGCCTTTTGCTTAAGTGACAAATAATAAGACGTATGCTGTGTTTGAGTGTTCCCCATGAGTTCCTCTCCTTCTCCTCATCTGCTCAACACAACTATTAAAGCTTATGGCAGGTCTCGAATCAAGACTTTTTCGGAAAACTAGCTCGTAGTCGTTGACAGGCGCCAGCCGGTTATCGTTGTCGGCCTCTAGAAAGAACTGAATGTCCGAGGGATGTGGCACACCCTAGTGCTTCTCAAAAGTATCGAATGTACCGCTGCAGCGGTTAGAGGTAATAGCCCATAATTGGCGCGAACAGGGCCTAGTATGGGTCAGGTAAGTTATATAAAAGAACCCCGGCAGGGGTTCGACATCACGTGTTTGTTCTTTTGTCCAACCCCTGCCGGGGTTGTTATTCATTCTACACATAACCCACAGTAGCCTTCGCGCTGCTCGGCAACTGTGGGCTATGCCCTCTAACCGCTGCCGCGGTATGGGTTGCCGAAGATTTGGGATGAAAGGATGAATGGTTTTTGTCAATGGCCCCAGAGGGACCAAAGCGAGTTGCCCGGGGTAAGCGCGATGCGCGCAGCCCCGGGTTGGAATGAAAATTAAGTACCGCTCCAGAGGAGCGGAAGAATAGCCAGCGGATCTTGACCTCTTCACAAGAATACAGGCTTGATAGTTTTAGACCTCTTTCTGTCACCCCTCTGGGGCGAGAGAACTTTCTTTAACTTTTCTTTTCCCGGGGCTGCATGCTGACGCCTTCACCCCGGGCTACTCGCTTCGGTTCCGCTGGAACCAACAAGGAATCGTGACCTCAAGATGGCTCTCTGTGCCCCTTGGATTCTGTGGTTCGTATATAATATGGTTCAACGGTGGTTCTGTCAGATCAGACCTTTACCGCGGTAGCGGTTAGAGGTCATAGCCCCTGGTTGCCGAGCGTCGCAAAGGCTACCAGGGGTTAAGAAACACATCACCACAACCCCGGAAGGGGTTGGACAAAACAAAGCACTCTCTTGTCGAACCTCTTCCGAGGTTCCGATTTATTTATATCTATACCCATAGTAGGCCCTGTCGGGCCAACTATGGGCTATGATCTCTAACCGCTACCGCGGTATGATTTATAGAGTGATCTTCAGAAGTAATTGTTAGATAGATGATGTGCGAGAGGGGTGGATCTATGTGCTTGGAAACGAATTCATCATGGTGCTATTTCGAAGTTTCCAGGCTTGCAGAGCTACTGCTCGCAGCCAGCATATAATGATCAGGATTTCGTTGGACACTCCAATACCTTGATAAACAAAAGACAAAAACATGGATATATAGACAACTGTTAAAGACCTCTCTTCAGATGCCTCGAGTCAGGGCCTCGAAGCTCAAAGCGACGTTAGGACCGCCGCACTCCGAAAGTTGATCCCCCAAAGGCACGACTCTGCGCCGCTGCGTCACTGCGGGATGCACTCAATCCGCGATCCAGCTTGTTCCTCCGTATGCCTGTAAAGGATCAGGTAAAGAAATGAGCTCTGGGTTCTCCGAAGAATAAAGAGGCAGACAGTCATCCCCCTCTCTTGGGTCAATGTCTGAGCGCGGGTCGGGACTACTCCTGTAGGAGCCATTGAGTATCTCTTGAGGAAGATCTGTTATGTCCGCAGCGGTCGGAAAAACCTGTATGGGTTGAAATGGAATGATGGCGACAGGATTTTCTTCGGAAGAAGTATAGATTGCCATGTTAGTGGAAAAGGTCTTTATGAGCCCTATTTGATCAGCGTTGTCTACTATACCCATCATGGGAATTCGGAGGGACTGACCAGCAGGGAGCAGAATGGGAAAATCCATGTCTACAGGATTGAGAGAAAGATAGCTTTCATTATAGAAAGGGAAAATCGAGTATATCACTACTGAGCGACCTTCGGTATTTTCCAAAGTCAGAGTTCCGATATTGGAAATTGTATTATCCAATGTGAGAATATTCCTACGATATTTCAGTCCTTCAAAATCTATGGCGGGGATTACACTTGTTTGCTCTTCAAGCGCATAGACAAGGTCAGAGCTGTTAGCGCAAGGATTAGAGACATAGACTTGAATGGAATACTCGCTTTCACCTCCAGTGGCACCCACCCGTTCTCGCCATCTGATTCGATAAACTCCTGGAAATGCCGGTGTAATTTGAAAAGCACTTTCAAATCGAGAAAAAACCAATGCAGAGTAACTCTGAACTGACGGGGCATTGATATCCGGTCCTAGATAATTAACTGAAACATTGAATCCACTCGGATAAATGGGGTCACTAACGGGTAGATCAACAAATTCTATACTAATCTCTTCTCTCAAATCAAAAACTTGATTGCACGATGGCGTTGTTAGAAGATCACAGCTGTTTTCAGTCGTCACCTTTATCTGACCTTAGTCCGCGGAAACGGTCAGGAACACGTTCATCAATATTAAGAGAGCTAGTTTACATTCGTTCAAGATCGCTTCCCTCGGGTGCTCGTGACTCTTTGAAATCAATATCTTGTCGGTTATTCACATTATTATGCTCTATTATGATGAGCCTACTGCTGAGAGGCGTCAACTCTTCCTCTTAAGTTATGACAGGCCTCAAGTAATTTGACAGTGCCTTGCGTCCTCTCTGGGCCTTGGCGCCTCAGTGCGAGTATAAACTCCAACGCCGGTATGTCCGACCGATGAGATATGGGAAAGCCGATGTACAATACTACTTCTCGCCCGTCTTTCTCTGCGCCACTGCGTCTCCGCGGGATGCACAACCCGGATGCACTCAGTCCGCGATCCAGGCGTTGGCTCCGTCCGTTTGAGGCTGGGGAATATTGCCAATGAACTCGTAGGGACCGATATCCATCCCTGAGCCATCACCTCTATTCTGTCAGAGGATATTGACAACGTTCAACGACAACGAAGTACTACGCGATGGATCAGGAGATCCACACTCCCAGCGATGGATCCACCCCTTATTCCAATTGTCAAGTCCTGGTCTAAAGTTGACTCTTTATAGTTTCCTCCACCATGCCTTTATTTCTTCGTTGGTTAAATCCCGGATTCTCTAACTCACTTTACCAACTGCGGGAGCAGTTGAATTCCCACCTGAATACTGAACTTCCTCCGAGTGAAGCGAGGATTTAGTCGAGCCTCGTACTTCAGTGCGAGGTCAACGAACCTCACACACACCCCAACAACTGTTTCAACAGTTTACCTCTGTTGAAAACCGTTGAAACGGTTATTCTGTGTAGAGATATCTGCCAACCTCGGGTTGAAACCCGAGGCTCGGCTAAAGTCTCGCTCCGCTCGGATCAGGATAAGTAATATCCCTAAAGTCTCATGTCCTTATGGACGTTCAGCGAAGGTACTGTTTGAGAGTAACCCCATGCCAGGACGAGACACTTTTCATTCATCCTTCATCCTTATTATCCCTCCTTCATCCTTCTGCACTCATCCTTGCCCATACATGCTACCAGTATGGAACCATGTTCGATGCATGATGGAACCACTGGAGTGCATCGATACTCGTTCGATAGCAGTTCCATGCCCGACCCATTCCAAGCGTGGGTGCGGGTGATCACATCAGTAAGGAGCTCTGAACGAAGTAGAGAGTTAAACTCAGGTCGACTGTACGTTCTCGTGATACCAGTCGATGAATCTCTGGAGACCTTCCTGAACAGAAATGCTCGGGTTATATCCCAGCTTTTCGCGAGCCTTATCCACATTGGCATAGGTGACCAGAGGTTCGCTGGCGGGAGCATCAACCACCTTCTTACGGACTTTCTTGCCGACAAGGTCCTGATAGACTTCGACGAATTCTGACATGAGCACAGGCTCTCCCCTGCCAAGGTTGAAGGTCTCATAACCCATGGGCTTGTCGATCGCAGCCACGACACCGTCGATGATATCTTCGACGAAGGTCCAGTCGCGCTTCATGTTTCCGTCATTGAAAAGCGTAATCTCTTTATCCTGGAGCATACTCTCGAGGATGATATACGGCATCATGTCGGGGCGGCCTTTTGGTCCGTACACATTAAAGAAGCGAAGAGCCGTAAAGTTCATGCCGTGCATGTTGGCGTAAGCATGACCAAGAATTTCGCCTGACTTTTTGGAGGCAGGATAGGGAGCGAGAGGTCGATCGGTTGGGTCAGTTTCTACAAACGGTATTTTGGTTGTCTGACCGTAAACAGAAGAAGTTGAGGCAAAGACAAAGCGATCGAGTCCGGCTTTCTGCGCGGCCTCCAGCAAATTCCCGGTACCAACGATGTTGGTTTCCAGATAGAGATGAGGCATCTTGACGGAGTAGCGGACACTGCCGAGGGCTCCGAGGTGGACGATGACGTCTGGTTTCTTCTCGGCAACGAGATCTATCATCTCTTCGCGCTCTCGAAAGTCTTTCTCAAGCAGCTCGAAATTTGATTTCTTCAGGAGACCCTCAACATTGGACCTTTTTCTTTCGACGCTGTAATAGGGATGAAAATTATCAAGCCCCCAGACTTTATCTCCGCGTTTTACTAATCGTTCACAGAGTGTACTTCCAACGAAGCCAGCGGCGCCAGTAACCAGTATCTGCAATGAGCTTTCTCCTGAGTGATGATGATGTGTTCGATAAAACTCCCCGGGGCGTTACGCCGGCAAGGGAAACTGGGAAGCTGTGGAGAAAGCTTGACCCACCCTCGCTCTAGGAAAATAAACCGAGGCTCGCGGTTCGTGCCGCAAGAAAGCTGACAATTTTTCCCCCAAGGTTTCAACATATGGCAATTCTGGTAGATGATAAAACAAGACTGCTGATTCAAGGCATTACAGGCCGCGAAGGTCAGTTTCATGGCTCGCAGATGAAGAGCTATGGAACAAACGTGGTAGCTGGCGTGACTCCAGGTAAGGGCGGTCAGACAACCCTGGAAGATGTTCCCGTCTTTAATACCGTTTCCGATGCAGTTAAGGAAACACAGTGCAACACCTCGATCATTTATGTTCCTGCTCCTTTTGCAGCAGACGCGGCGCTCGAGGCCATTGAGAATGGTATTAAGGTTGTCATGGTGATCACCGAAGGAATTCCAACTCTGGATATGATGAGAGTGGTCCATGAAGCGAAAAGAGCTGGTGTACATTTAATTGGACCGAACTGCCCAGGTGTCATTACTCCTGGTAAAGCCAAGTGCGGCATCATGCCGGGCCATATTCATAAACCTGGAAGAGTGGGCGTGATCAGCCGTTCCGGTACACTTACCTATGAGATCGTCTGGGAGCTGACGCGCGCAGGAATCGGACAAAGCACCTGTGTTGGTATCGGTGGCGACCCAATCATTGGTCTTCCTCACGTAGATGCCCTGAAGCTGTTTAACGAAGATCCAGACACCGATGCGATCGTGATGATCGGTGAAATCGGTGGCGACATGGAAGAACGCGCTGCCCGTTGGGCCAAAGACAACGCGAAGAAACCAATTATCGGGTTTATCGCGGGACTGACGGCGCCTCCCGGAAAAAGAATGGGCCACGCCGGTGCCATCATCAGTGGTGGTTCAGGAACCGCTCAAAGTAAGATTGAAACACTGGAAGAATGCGGCATCAAGACAGCCGAGAGACCTGACCAGGTAGCTGAAATGATTCAGGCTGTCCTCAAAGGATAGAAGTCTGTTCTTTGTGAAATCTGAAAGATCTGCCCTGCTCGTTGAGCGGGGCTTTTTCATTCCAGAAAGCGGATCATCATGAGCGCGAGGATCTGCGCAAACCCGGTAACAAGAACCAACGCAGCTGGATAGACAGTAGCATAGGCAACCGCAGGCGATTCAGATTCACTGGCAGCGCTGAGAGCACCGAGTGCCGGTGTACTGGTCATTCCTCCGCAGATCGCACCAAGGCTGGAGAGTATTTCCAGTTTCAGTACTTTGCGGGCAAATGCCCATGCAACGAACATGGGAATGATAGTAATCAATATTCCGGCGATAAACAGCATGGGTCCCTGTTGCTGCAAGACGTCTATAAAACTTCCTCCCGCCTTAACGCCTGCACCAGCAAGAAAGAACATCAGGCCGAGCTCACGGATGAAGATCTTCGTTGCAACGGGCATGCGTATACTCAAGGGGCCAACTCTTCCAAAGTGACCAGCAATCAAAGCAACGAAGAGAGGACCTCCGGCAGCGCCAAGCTTCAAAGAGAGGTCGGTTCCGGGGACACTGACCTGCTGATTCCCAAGTAATACACCGATCACTAATCCAATACAGAGAGGAAGAAAGTTGGTTTCGTGAAGCTTGCGATCCAGGTTCCCGACAAGTTGTACGAACCTCTCGATGGCTTCCTTTGACCCTACAACACGGATCAGATCGCCGACCTCAAGCCGTGTAGATCCACGAGGAATGAACTCCATCTCTTCTCGAATAAGCCGGGAAACGACAACACCGTATTGCTCTCTCGCATGTAAATCAGCGAGAGATTTGCCTGAGATCTTGTCCTCTGTGACATATATATCCCGTGACACGATGTCTCCCGTCCCCGGGGAAGGTGCCTCTTTGTTCAGGTCTTTAGGGCCGATCATCGTTTCAATGACTTTGTCTTTACCTGGTTTGACAACAACCCAGATTCGATCATCAAGCCGCAACTTTTCCTCTTCGCTTGCTGAGAAGGCCCTCTCACCATCCCTTTCAAGGCGGGTGATACTGGCATCTGTTATATGCATTTCCATGATCTGACTTGGGGTAAGTCCAACAACCTGCTTATTCGCGACAACATACCAGGCCCCCTGTGGCTTCGTTGCTATTGCTGTTGCCTGTCGTTCACTCTCACCCAGTTTTTTCAAGTCGATCTTGAGGAGACGGGGAAAGAGTTGAACAAAGAGCACAACACCCGCGACACCAAAAGGATATGCGATACCATAACCCACGGAAACACTGCCAGCCCAGAGGTCACTGTCAACACCCTGGGGAGAGGCGTCTATAGCAGCAGCAAGACCCGGAGTACTGGTAAGAGAACCAGTAAATAACCCTGAAGATAAGGCGGGACCAAAGTGGAAAATTCTCTCGATGAGCAGAGTGACCAGAACACCCGATACAAGAGTGACCACGGCAAGCATCGCAAAGGATACCCCCTGTGATCGAAACATCTTAAAGAATCGAGGCCCTGCCTGTAACCCGACCGCATAGACAAACAGTACGACACCGATTTCAGAAATATACGAGGGAATGTTTGCTCCGAAGTGCCCAAAGAGAATAGCAACGAAAAGAACGCCACTGGTACCCAAAGAGCAGCCTTTAACCTGAATCTTCCCCAGCAGAATCCCCAGAGCGAGAATCATAAAGAGGACTGGAATCATATAGACGGGATTGGAGAGGAATTCTTCGAGCGACGACAAACATGACTCCTGAAGTAGATTGAGAAAAAAACTCCCCGATTCGATGAACCGGGGAGAGAGTTTTCTTTTATTTGGAGCGTTGAAGGAGCTCCTCTAAAGGAAGAACGCTTTATTCCACGACTTCTTCAAGCCCTTCAACAGCAGGTAGTTCCTTCAGTTCGAACTCGGAACGGTTAGCCATTTCACGCACAACAGCCAGAAGTTCAAAAAGGGCCTGCTCTTCCTTTGTTAAGTCCTTGGTGTCTGCGGTTAGACGAACCAGATTGCTTTCAATCTCGGCAAGTGCGATGCCATAACTATCTAGCTCAACTTGAATCTGACTATCATTAAGAGACTCTTTCATCAGATTATACATTTCTTGCTGAAACTGCTCTTTGCCTTCAGTGGTTTCGAGGAGCTCAGCCATTTGATTCACTCTTTCCTCGTTCTCGTCGATAACGGTATCAATTTGAGCAATAAGGAACGCGGTCATGTTCCTGATCTGCTCACTGCTCTCGCTCTTGATACGCTCTTCGCCTGCTTCGCGAAAAGATGGGATCTGTTCGTTAATAAGCTGAGTAATGAGGTCATCGACAAGCTTTGGCGCTTCTGACTCCACATTCTTTTCAACTTCGTCCAGAACCTCGGGGAGTCGGTCGATGATTGACTGACTGGCGATTTCAGCAGTCGACTCTGGCGTTAGTACGTCACGAAGAAGCCCGGATATATAGCTTGTATAGCCAAGCACAACAATGACGAGAATCACACCGATGACAATCGTAACCATCTGATGACGTTTTGCACGAGCTATTTGAGCATCGATTTTCTGTTCAATAGAATTGAGTTTTGCTGTTGTAGAATCTGACATCAGCTTCCCTCCTTTTCTTTAGTAAGTTCGCTGAGAACCTCTTTCGTCCTTGGATCCATTGTCTCGCGGAGGACGATGATAGCATAGTTGCTCAAAGCGCGTTGCATTTCTGAGGAGAGCTCCTCATCGCTCATCTGCTCCAGAGAGTCAGGGATTGGGAACTGGATCAGCATCGTTTCAATGTTCGAGAGAGAATCGATGTGAGACTGAAGTTCTTCTTCAACAACCTGTTTGGCCGCACCTTCAAGAGCTGTGCTGGCATTGCCAAGAACGACTTCCCTTTTTGCTTCATCCTGAAGATTAGGGAACGAGTCTCCGAGCCGTTTCTTGAGATGAAGTTCGACTTCTGTTGTTGAATCAGCCAGTTCTTCAGTGGTGAATTCCTGAAGATTTATCATGAGGACACTCAGCTCTGAATCAACCGCTGCCATTAAATCTTCCTGACGTCCTTGAGCTCTGCTGAGACTTTCTTTCCAGACTTTTGGAGCTAACTCCTGAACACTTTCCGTGATCTGCCTTTGTGCCTCTGGCTGAACGCGTTCCGTCAGTTCAGTCTGAATTGCTGCCACATACTTATCCTTCTCCTGATATGCTTTGTAGAACGGAGAAAGCATCAGGTACATCCCAATCAATGCAGCAATGACGACAACGATGGTTACGATACGGCCAGCGTTTTTCGCCGATGAATTTGCTGATTGAGCCTCATCCATCTTCTTGTTGATGGTCTCAAGACGTTGTTCAACACCTTGAGCATCAGGAGAACTACTGTCGGACATGGTAAACCTCCAGTTTATTGTTTCTAAATAATTTCGTCGACATTAAAGAGGAACAATTTCTTATCATGTCCTCAAGCATTTTTTGAAGATAAAGAACGTCTTAAGCTTTGAAATCACTGAAGATACCATGAAACCACGATATCATTTCGATGTAAAATATCATTCCAGAATCAGCTTCTCGTCTTCCTGGTTCTGGACGCCCCGGATTTCCAGACAGGAGCGCCGCGTTTGAGTCAGCTAGAAATCAGAGAAGCAACGAAGGAAGATCAGAAACCCTGGCATGATCTGTGGCTCAAAAACGGAGCACGTCTCCCTCATTTCTGGCACTGGACTGAATTCGCCGCCGAAGACGTTGGTGAGCCAGTCAGAGTTGTCGTTGAAGCACCGGACAAGACTCTCGTTGCAGGTTTCTCGTTTATCAGACGTAAGCGCAGAGGATTAACGATTCTGTCTCACCCAAGCCCAGCCCCGTGGTGCGGTGTCTTGCTGGCAAGAGATCAAGTTTCGAACGAAAGCTTCCTGAAAGATCTTTTCTCAGCATTCAGTAAGTTCTCCAAAACATTGGGATACTACATTGAAGTGATCTTCCAGCCCGAGTTGTCAGATTTGAGACCTCTGATCTGGGAAGGCTGGCAAGTCGTTCCAAGGTATAACTATATACACCACCTGAAAGAGCCCGGTGAGCTCGAGCGGACCGCTGAAAACAGTGCCCGAAGACAAATCAGGAAGGCTCGGTCAAATAATCCAAAGATCCTGAAAGAGAGTGATCAACTTGAGAATTTGTTGTCTCTCTGGGGGAAAACGAAGAAACGCCAGAGCATACCCAACTGGGTGTCTGATGGCTGCTTCAAAAGGATCATGGGTTTACAGAAGATGGAAAGTACCCGGTCCTGCCTCGGATCTTATGCGTTAACGATTGGGAGTGAGGAATCTTCAGAGATCTCTGCGGGTGGAGTATTTGCCCGAGATTCAGAACGGCTTTATTACCTCCTCGGTGCTGCATCACTAGAGGAAGAGAGCCTGAAAGGGGCTCCTTCTCTGCTCCATGCAGAAATCACTGATCAGATTCTGGAGGAAGTTGGTCCGATTACCTATGATTGGGTTGGAGCAAATACTCCATCGGTGGCCCAGTTTAAGAAGAAGTTCAGGCCTGAGCTGGAGATCACATACAAAGCGAGTTTTAAGGGTGGGATTTCACGCTATCTGTTACCATAAAAACTGGCCCTCCCTTGGGAGAGCCAGATAATTGTGCGTTAACAAATAGTTAAGTAAACTTATTCGTCGCCATCGCAACCGATTGCTTCAACAGGGCACCCTTCGAGGGCATCCATGCAGAGTTGAAACTCTGTTTCATCAGCAGGCTGTTTGGTGACAAACGAGTAGCCTTTTTCGTCATCGCGAGCGAAATTATCTGGTGCAGTTGCACGGCAGGCATCACAATCGATGCACTGATCATCTACATAGAATTTGCCTTCAGCATTTTCGGGGAGCTTATTTTCTTTATCCGCCATCGAACTTTTCTCCAATAGATTTCTAGGTGACTTCGTTATCCACGCTTCGTTGGGTTGCAGATTGGAAACTGGAAAAGCGGCTGACTGCAAGGGCCATTTCTTTTCTACCTGTCTGCAGGGGGCAAAGCTTATGCCAGCGCTTTATTTCCAGAATCAACCAAAAGATGTGAATTTGTCCCAAGTGAAGGGCATGGAGCAATTAACCATTGACCTGACCCTCAGGATCACCTTGATTTTCAAGCCCTTTGTGGACAGGTGGCCGAGCGGCTTAAGGCGCACGCCTGGAACGCGTGTATACGGGAAACTGTATCGAGGGTTCGAATCCCTCCCTGTCCGCCATCTCATCTTCCAGCATTGAAGCTGCACAACTTAGAGTTTTTGTTTCTGAATTTGTCCCCATTTTTGTGCCCAAAGCCTTTGTGATTTCTTCGCGCTTCCATCAGCCAGAGGACCCAACCATTTTCGAGATGAGTCTGACAAGAGTGAGAAACAGGAAGAAGCACCCAATAACTCCCGTCGTATAGCCCATGCTCATTCTCAAAAAAGTGTCTCCTTGCGAACTCTTTTCTCTACGAGGCCGGTCCAAGATCATCACGATGAATGGAAGCACAACGACGATCCCTGTGAACATAACTAAACTACTCTCGTCATTTGATTGTGATGTCAGTAGCGCACCGTACCAAAAACCGAAAACGAGTGAACCCATCCAGGGCATCTTCTTCGCCAGACGGTCATCACCTTCCAGCAGCATCTCACGGCCTGTATAGACCAGACCAAGAGCTGCGAACGCCAGGACAGGGACCAATGGCAACGTAAACACTCCATAGGCGCCCATGATCCAGCCAAAGACAGTTGACAAAACAAACGCAAAGCCTGCAGCCGCTAAGCTCGTCCTATCTCTACTCAAATAGACCAGGGAGATCGTATAGAGTGCGCCGAAAACAAAGACAAATAACCCTTCATATGAGCTTCGCTGAAGCTTCTCTGCCCTTTGACCCTCATGGGTGATCGTGGTGAATCGGAGATAAGGGTCGGAGGGTAAAACTCGTGTTGTAAAGACAGGCAAATCGAGGCGATTGACTTCTGCGAAGACTTCGACTTTTGTTCTGCTGAGGCCTTTGATGAAGACAGGTTCTCCGGCTTGAGGCTCGTACTCTGCAATCACCATACGTTCCTTGTAATAACCGTTCAGGAATAGCCCCAAAGGCTCCTCCAAAGTTTTCACACCTTCGGGGAACTCAACGTATATCCCCAACCGTTGATTGTCACCAGACGCTGGAACCTTCCATATTACTTCATAGACAGCTGGACTTGTTTCCTGCAATTTCAGGTAAGCAGGACGTACTTCATGTGCAGACAAGGGGGAGATGAAGAGAGCGAGCAGGATGAGGAATACAATGCGCATCGACTATTTCCCACCAGATGCGTTCTTGGAAGGGATCGATTCAGTATCGCCCGACTCCTCTACAACAACGGTATATTGATCAAGAAGCGACTGATAGAAGTTCTTCTTAGCTTCCTCTTGTTTTTCGCGGACATACTCGCGTAAGACTCTTCCTCTGACTTCCTCAAGTTCAGGATAACGCCCCCCAGATTTATCAACGATATAGACGAGATGGGCTCCATAGGCTGATGCGATAGGCCCCTGCCAGACCTCAGATTCAAGTGTTGAGAGTGAATCCACGAATTGTTTACCCAGTTGCGAACTAATAGAGTACTCGGCTTCATCGGTGAAAACTTGAGGAAGCATGTAGCTATCCCCGAGCTTCGATATATCGGCCTGATCTTTCTCTCTGTTCAGCCGCTGGAGCAAGCCGGTGGTGAATTCATCAAACTGCTCACCGTATTTTTCCGGGTCCAGAAAAACCTGGAGAAATGTATAGCGCTGATCGAGTCGAAAGGTTTCTTTGTTCTCTTCGAGATAAGCTCTCAGATCATCTTCAGTTGGAGTTTCTACTTCAAATTCCTCGCCGATGAATTCCATTTTCTGTTGAAGTCGTTGCCTGATAACAGAGTCGTTTCGATCCAGTCCGAGCTTGCGCGCTTCTCGCGCGTAGACCTCTTGCTCAATGTGAGCTTCAATAAGAGCATTAACTTCTTTTTCGGTTGGTGATCGCTGCCACACCTTTTTGAACGTGGCGATCTGATGGTCGATCTGGCCCTGTGAAATAAGGATCTTTGGAGGTTCCTCTATTTCCTCTACTGGAACCTCCTCAGATGGTGATAAGAATTGATAGAGTGCAAAAACGGCCGCTCCTGCGAGGAGGAAATGCAGGAGCGGCTCCTTGATAAGTTTCTTCATGAATCCTCTATTATGGCGTATACCAGATTGGGGATGTATAGGCGCGTTCCTGAACGCTCATTGGAACTTCATCAGGCATTTCTACCTTAAATCGATTCGCGTCATATGCAGTCCAGCGCGGTGTCGGAATTTGAATCACCCGTGCATAGTAGAAAGCTTTCAGGTCCGGGTTAAAATCTGGATCTTCCCAAACAGTGATAAGCTCAGGTGCTCCGATACTATTCGTCCAGGTGGCGTTTTGAGCGTCAACGGTATTGCCAACCGCGGGAACTTTTCCATCGGGACCTTTTTTCCTGTCTCCTGACCAGACGACATCATATACCTGCTCATGGGTTTCCCCATCCTCATCCAGCCACCCTTTAACGATCTGAATTCGATCCAGGTTGCCCCCGATAGGATCTCGGAGCGCAGCGACCAGGAAAGTAGGTGCTGTATCGGCAGGTGCGTCAGTCAGGTCGCCTCCCATAGGAACCCCCTTATCATACCCGATCCATCCGGGCTCGCGCGCTGCAGCGTCTTCAGCCGTGAATTCCCAGCCACCGAAGAAACGTACAGACATGCGAGGTCCAGTCGAAGCGTAAGTTTCACGTCGCTTCATTGCATCCCAGATTGATTCCCGTGTATTTTCATGCGCCCAGACGGCTGTATATCCCGCCGAGGCCATCTCCCAACCGAGTATTGTGCGATCTTCGAACGAGAAAGCCAGGTGCTCCCAGCGGCTCGCTGATGGCTCAACTCCCGAGTGTTTACCGAAGAAATTATCCTCTTCTGCGGTAGTTAATGCCGTGTGTGAATCAGTACCAGCAGCCATCCCGAATTTGAAGGGGTTGGTGCCGAGCTTTTCTTCAAGCATAAGCCCGTTGCGATACGCCTGACGTGCATATTCATACTGAATCATATCGTCTTCTTTTGGTATAAGGTTCAAGTTTCCTTTATCCCAGGTTTCAAAATCGGCAAATTCGTCATTTGGGGAAAGCATCGGGTGCGCTTCTCCATCACCTTTAATCTGAGTGACTTCGTAGAGAGGCTCCCACTTCTGTCTTTCCTTGGCGTATGATTCGGTCAACGGGCCGCCGGTATAGGTCTCGAGGGCGAACATGGTTCCGTTCGACAGGTTTCCGTTGTGAGGAATGGCGAGAATCTTACCACCTGTTGTTTCTTCATAGGTTCCCATCCATTTCCAGAGATTCTCCACATCATTACTCTCGAAGGTGGTATATGGCGTAACTTGATCGGCGAAATCTTTACCATCGCGATAGACAAGATTTCGATGGAGGTTATTACCTTGAGAAGGGTTCGGGGTCCATTCGTAACCGATGAAAGCGGTAAAGCGACCCGGCTCATTGTACCTTTCAATGATCTCTGTATACTTCACCCAGGTATCCTGAAGGAAATCTTTATCTTTGGAAATGTCAGGCAGAGTTCCTTCCCCTTGCATTTCGATCGCCTCCATGGCGGCAAGGAAAGCTCTGTCTAGACCGGCATTCATCTCCGTATTCCACTTTTTCAGTAGAGGGTCTTCCATGAGTTCCGGAGAACCTCCCCGGACTTCTGCTGTAAATCCAAGAGAATCGGAATGGTCTGTCATGACGACCCAATCCAGAGGTCTGGAGAGTTTTGCAGGGACATCAAAAGTCGAGTTAACCTGTTCTCCGCGAGCGAAGCGGAGGGCGTCTTCGGGGCTCAGGGTTGTTACAAACCCTGCGTCAAAAGACCAGCCGGTATGGAGATGCTGATCACCCCACAATGGACGAGTGGGAAATTTGGCATTGGCATAGGGTGAGAAGCTGCGGGTTCCAAGGGTCTTCATTTCCTTGATGCGGGCGGGATCAATCTGTCCCATGTCCCCATGAGTGACGGTTTCATTAGCGTGGACTAAGGCGCCGGAAAGTAGAAGGAAGAAAAACATCCCTCCTGTAACGCGAGCCTGATGATTCAACTTTGTGCAACTCATGATAGTCAGCCTTTCTCTGTTCGGCATTTCATTAAAGTTCTATGTGGTTCATTTTATCTTTATTGAACATGTAAGTCAGGTTTCATGCCGCATCAATCAGATTCTGATGATAGTGGCGCTTTCAAATACCCGTTCCCTGGTTATTGAGTTGCAACCTCTTACTCGACTGAAAATGCGTCCAGTTCTACAGGTAATGTATCTGTAGAACTCTGACCATTGAATCCATTGCCGCCAGGCGTTCCTACAAAAGTGTTTGTGACACTTCCACCCGAACCTCTCAAAACATTCAACGAACCTGTGTTTGTATTGACGTACCAGAGGACGATCCTGCCGCCGCCTCCACCGCCGCCACCAGAAGTGGATCCCGTGCCGCCATTACCACCTGAAGCATCAATAGTTCCGCTGAAGTCGAGATCCCCCGCGGAGTTACCGTGAACAAAAACACCGCCTCCACTACCTCCACCGGCGCCGCTTCCTGCATTTGCACCGGAAGCGTCTATATTACCAGACAACGTCAGTGTTCCCGTGGAGCCAAGTTCAAGTCCACCGCCACCTCCACCGCCGCTGCCACCGCCTGATCGGCCACCGCCACCGCTGCCGCCTTGCAGCTGAGTTGTCAAGTTTCCGTAGGTTGAACCAGCACCACCAAAAAAACCGCCTGCGACTCCCCCAGCTCCCCCGAACCCCGCACCATCATTTGCCGTTCCTGCACCGCTTCCTGAACCAGAATTTCCCGGAGACCCGCCGCTTCCTCCTCCTGGCCCGCCTGTGACGCCGCTTGCAGCAACGTCTATATTACCAGCAACAATCATCGTTCCTTTAGAGAGAAGGGCCAGCGGGCGCGACCCACTTGCTGTGATCGTCCGCGCAGCATCCAGGTTAAAAGAGTCAAACGTAAAGACCGCGATGCCTCCATCATCGACCCCTGTCGCTGTTTCACCGCCGGTCATCGAAAGAGTTGAGGTATCAATCGTGACATCAGAGGCCGGATCGAAATCTCCATCACCGACAGTTGTAAAGCTGTTCGGATTTAGCGGAGCAGCGGAGGATGTCACAGGACATAAAGCTCCGAAGGTTGCTGCAAGGGATGTGATCAGAGCTGCATTGACTTTACCGAACGTGTTCATAGGACAATCTCTCATGTGGTGGGCTTGGCTCTTCTTTAACCGGGTTAGGGTAAGGATGAGACTCACCGTGACAACTGAAAACGTTTTCGCTCTTGAAGAATCATTTCAGCCACACACCAAACCAGGGGTCTCTTCAGTGTCTGGTGCATCGGCAAGCAAGAGACTATTAAGGAGGAAGCAGCAGACACGAACCTAAAAAGCAGGGGACTTCCAGGGGGGTGAAAACGGTTACGAGAGAAGGAATGAAAAAGGCCGGTCACGAATGACCGGCCAGAATTCGCTAAAGGAGCGAAGGTAGCCGTTATAGGTTATTCAACAAGGAAGCTGTCCAGCTCTACGGGAAGGGCAGCTGAAGAATAATTCACAGGGTCAGGCGCAGCTGCACCAAAGTCAACCGCACCATTTCCATAGTTGCCATCAGAGCCACCCGCAGGAGAAATAAACATGTTGCTGAGGAAAGCACCATCACTCATATACATTGCGAAGAGGTCGATATCCGTTCCGTCCACTTCAAGATCGGTTCCCACACCGTCTGTCGACATGGTCAAAGCGACCTCAATACCTTGGGTGGTAGATCCACTTGCAACGTTTGCAGCGACATCGCCATCGGAGATATCTCCAATGAATAAGCTAGACCCACCACCTCCGCCGGAAGTACCTGCGAGAGTGTAGAGATCAACGAAGAAGTTGGTTTGCCCTGCATTGGTCCCGACCACCAGGGCGTAATCTGCTTCGAAGCCAGCGTCAAAGCTTGTCCCACTATTAAAATCATCGACGCCTTGAGGGGCGGAAGTTCTTCCAAAATCTCCGTTGGTGTATCCGCCTGCGCGGCTGTCGATGAAGACGACCATGCGGTTGCCATCCTGAACATTGCCGGCAATACCGAGGTAGAGAGTTCCCGATTCAGCGAAGGCATAGAGCGCATTAATTTCATGACCGGCTCCGAAACCTGGAGATGGTCCACCGGTATTGTCATCGATCAGTGTGTAATCACCATCCGTGAGCGTTCCATCAACTGTTGGCGTTGCAAGAGCCGTTGACACCAGCAATCCCATAATTGGGGCCAGCGCGATGCTAGAAAATTTCAAGGGGGACTTCATGATTCGATCTTCCTTTCTGTGTTCATTACTTTTCTGACTACCCGAGAATTCACAAAGAAATCCCCGATTAATTGCTAAGGGTGCTTCAAATACTTCCCTTTTGGCAAGGATTTTTTGGAGCGCAGGTGCAACTTTTATGCAAAAGAGGACTGAGAAACCCATTCGTCCGAAAGCAGCAAAACCACTGTTTTAGTAGGCATTTAGAAACCTTACGCCAGAAGACAAGATAGCCACCAAGGGTAAGAAACACTTATGCCGCAAACTGATTGCACATATTTTTGCACAAAGTTCACCGAACTCTAATGTGTACTATTTAGACTGTCAATGTACCTCAAAGAAGCCAGAGAGCCTTCGTGACCAACGCGCACTCGCAACGTTTTTCGGTCACGGTCGAGGTGGGTTCTTGATCACTCAGATTAGATTTCTTTCCCCGTTCAAAATTTCATGGGATATCAGAAGGAGAATAAACCCATTTAGAGCTCCCATCTCGTCGCACACTCCCTTTCGATTTCGGATAATTTATCTACTTTTCGATTCGGAGAGACGAAGAGTCGAAATCCTGGATCCAGCTTGTCCAAAAAGAAGCCGCCATCTTCACATGCAAAATTTGCCCTCCCTTGCAGCGATGCTACCACCTCTGATTCTCTTGAATTTAGTCCGATCCATCTCACTCTCGATGCTCACTGATTGAGTACTGAAATGTCTATATGTTGCACGATTTTAGCCACCTGATTGTCGCCGCGTGGAATTATCTAGTGCCATGAAAAAAGACGAATGATTCCCTCTAGCTCTCAATTTAGGAAAGATTTCTAAATCACTTCTGCTCCCTCCAATCAGCGCTGCAATTTTCGAGAAACTTTTTTTCCGAATCGACGCAACACCAGGCACTGCTTTACGTCTTGGTTAGTAACGACATTGAAAGGGAACTTACGGGGAACTTATTATGGAACGCCTGGTACAAATGATGATGATAACGATGACGATTATCATCGCTTCATCTATAACTGGAGTTGGCGGAGCTGTAGCAGGATACAGCCGAGGTACAGAAGCTAATGAAGAGCGTGATGCCTACTATACACAGTTGGGAATTAACCTGACGACTCTTTCCCATGTGGAGAGGAATTCGATAGAAGGTGAACATGCGATGGAGCAGCTGGAGGAGCTGATTAATAAGGGCGTGCGCTGCGGGCACTTTCCTCCTTCGTTTTCAACCATGCCACAGTCTATCGAAAATAAGCTCTCAACCGCCAGTCTTGCTTCAGCTGGTCAAAACGCCAATGGGTGAGTTTGTTCTATTCAGCCGATTTCTGATGCAATTCCATTAAGAGCCTCTGCACGTCTTCCAGCTGATTCGCATCTTCAGGTTTCTTGTCTTTCCTCCATCTCGCCATTCTTGGGAATCTCAGTGCGACACCAGACTTATGGCGCTTAGACTCCTGGATTCCTTCAAAAGCCAGCTCGAAGACTTGCTCTGGTTTGACAACCCGTACGGGTCCATGTCTATCAAGAGTATGTTTTTTGACCCAGCGATCAACCTGCCCTATTTCTTTGTCGGTTAAGCCTGAATATGCTTTCGCAATGGGTACGAGCTCCTCTTGATGCCAGACTCCAAATGTATAGTCGCTGTAAAGATTAGCTCTTCGACCATGGCCACGTTGTGCGTAAATCATCACGGCGTCTATCGTCAACGGATCTACTTTCCACTTCCACCAGTCGCCTCGGACGCGACCGACCTTGTAGGGAGAGTTTTTTCTCTTCAGCATAAAGCCTTCAACGCGGCGCTGCCGGCTTTCTTCTCTCAAGGACACACAATCCTCCCAGGAATTAGAAGGAACAAGGGGCGAGACCTTTAAAGTTCTTTTTTCCAATATGGAGGAGAGAGTTTCTTCAAGCTTCACCCTTCTATTCTCAAGGCTCCGATCCCGTATATCTTCTCCCCCGAGCTCGAGAATATCATAGGCCATGAAAACGACAGGACATTCTTCCATTAATTTTCTCGAAACGTTTTTTCGACCGATCCTTTTCTGAAGGTACTGAAAAGGAAGAGGCGCGCCATTCTGCCAGGTAAGTATTTCGCCATCCAGCACTGTCCCGTCAGGAAGATTTTCTGCCGCCTCAGTGATTTCAGGGTAGCGGTCTGATACCAGTTCTTCCCCACGACTCCAGATCAGCAGCGTTCCTTCTCTCTTAATAATCTGGGCGCGAATGCCATCCCACTTCCACTCAACAAACCATTCGTCTATATTTCCTAATGTCTCGGCGCTACCTTCAATGGGTGACGCAAGGTAGAAGGGATAGGGAGAAGTTTTCTCACGTTCAAAGTCATCTCTTGATAGGAGATTCAAATAGAACTCCTTCGTTGGATGCCATTTTCCCATCAGTCGATGAGCCATCATCGGCGGGTTAATACCGGCAACTTCGGCGAGTGCGCGTGCGACCAGTTTACGCGAAACACCGACGCGAAAGCCTCCCATCATAAGCTTGTGATAGACAAATCTTTCCTGACTTGACAGTGATTCCCAAAGAAGAAGGATTATCTCTTTTCGTTCATTCTCATTGAATTCTTTCAGGGGAAGAATATATTTCTCAACCAGAGCATGTAGAGGAATATCGGTTCCCTTTGTTTCCTTTGGATAGAGAAGGGAAAGCGTTTCTGCGAGGTCACCAACAATATCATAGCTTTCGTCTATCAACCATGATGGATAATTCGTGACCTCGGCCAGCCACTCTCTGAGTTGCGTGCTTGAGACAACTCTTCCTGGACGATTCCCGGTGAGAAATGACAGAGCCCAAATGGCATCTTCGGGTTCTGCATTCTGGAAATAATCCTTAAGGACTTCTACTTTATCGTTTGTTTTGTTGGATTCGTCAAGTCGCGTATAGAGCTCTGTAAAGTACTTCATGATGAATCCCCCTCCGAGGAATCATCTATTTCTCCCTCCCAAGGTGTTCTCAATACTTCAGCCTCACGACCTTCTTCTCTAAGATAGCGAACAAGAATATCTGTGTAGCCATGGGTAGCGAAAACTCTATCTGCCTCTGATTCTCTGATCGTTGTCAGAAGTCCGTTCCAGTCGACATGATCACTCATGACAAATCCGCGATCCGTAGCCCGGCGTCGCCGGTTTCCTCTGACCATCATCCAACCAGAGGCCATGGCAGTGCTGTAGGGTTGGAACTTCTTGATCCAGGAACTACCACCAGCCGAAGGAGGAGCGATGACGATAGCCTTCCCCTTGTACTTTTTTGCTTCTTCCACCCCGGCGTATTCTGTTTCCGGAAGGTCTATACCAGACTCTCTGTATGCCTGAGTAAGTTTTTGCATCGCTCCGTGAAGAAGGATCGGACCATTGTCAGGGTCGAGGCCTGCCAAGAGACGCTGCGCTTTACCCAACGCATAGGCGAAGAGAATACTTGTCCTGCTTTTCTCGCTGTTGCTTTTCCACCAGGCATTGATTTGCTGATAGACATCTTCGGGGTCAGGCCAACGATAGACAGGGAGGGCGAAAGTTGACTCTGTAATCAGCGTATGACATCTGATGGGTTCAAATGGAGTGCAAGTGGGATCAGCCTGACGCTTATAGTCGCCGGTGACGACCCAAATCTCCCCCTTATATTCGATCCGAATCTGCGAAGACCCAAGGAGGTGACCTGCTGGGTGGAAGGAGACATTTACGCCATTGATTAAACGCGACTGTCCATAAGCGATCGATTCGAGCGAAACATCGCCGAGTCTGAGCCGCGTCACCGACTCTCCTTCTTCAGAACAAAGGTAGTTCTCACTCCCCCACCGACAATGGTCAGAGTGAGCATGTGTGATCAGAGCCTTTTTGACTTTTCCCCAGGGATCGATGTGGAAATCTCCTGGTGCACAGTAGAGACCTTGATCTGTAATTTGAAGGAGAAGAGGGTTCATAGTCCTGATCTAGAGGGGTTGGTCCGACTGGTAATGGAAGCATAACCTGAACCGGCACGTCGATTATTGCGGAAATATTTCAGAGAACTTTATCAAAAGAGAGTGAGAATTCTTTGTTCTAGGTGTTGATCCTGTAAGAGAGAAGTTTCAGCATCCCCCCGTTTCGCCGAAGGGGTTCCCCCTCATCGGTGATCATCTACTCTAATGTAATAAGGATACTTTAAATATGAGCGTCCCATTTATTGATCTTCGTCGCTTTGAGCCTGACTTTCTTGAGCGATGGGCAGACAAGTGTGCGGAGGTTTCGCGCAACACCATGTTCGTTGGTGGTCCAGAAGCATCAAAACTTGAGCAGACCCTTTCTGCCAGAACCGGTGCGAATTCGGTTGTTGCGTGCGCAAATGGAACGGATGCTCTTCAACTTGCACTGAGAGCTTGTGATGTGGGACGTGATGACGTGGTCCTGATCCCAGATGCCACTTTCTGGGCAACATTCGAAGCGGTTGTAAATGTGAATGCTCATCCTGTTACGGTGGACATCAATCCGACAGACTTGCAGATGGACTTCGAACTCTTCAAGGAAGCGTGTGAAAAGTATAAACCCAAAGCAGCAATCCTTGTGCATCTATATGGATGGGCCAGTAAAGATCTGAAGAAGTTCAGAAGCTATTGCAAAGATAAGGGCATTGTCCTGATCGAAGATGGTGCTCAGGCCTTCGATGTGGATGTCGATGGAGAATCCATTTATAAGGGTGCTCATATAAGTACGATCTCTTTCTATGTTGCGAAGGTTCTTGGAGCCTGCGGTGATGCAGGTGCAGTATTCTGCTCTTCCGAGGAGCTCGCTACGAAAGTCAGACAGCTGGGAAACCACGGAAGAACAACCCACTACGGACATGGACTGGTTGGCTGGAATAGCCGAATTGGCGGGCTGGACGCGGCCTATCTGAACTTGAGTCTGGAGTATATAGACGCCCGTATTGAAAGTCGACGCAAGGTAGCAGAGCGCTATAGAGAGCTCTACAAGAAGTTGGACGTGTGCTATGTTTCTCCTCCGGAGGGAATTAAGGAGAACGCCTATTTGACGGTCAGTCTGTTCGACCCGGCAGAGCGCCCGAAAATCGAGGAACCGTTGAAGGAGAATGGAATTGGATTCGGAAATGTCTACCCGGGCGCCATGTCAGAGCAGCCCGGGGCCGAGAAGTTTATTCATGGCAAGGTTGGTGGTGACATCGCGGACAAAGTCTGTCGCGGCGTCTTGAACTTACCACTCTTTACCTACATGAAAGAAGACGAAATCGATACAGTGGAAAAAGTCTTTCAAAAGGCTTTGGAGGGAGCGAGGTCAAACTGAGGTAACGCTCGAGTCAAGATTGGCCTTGTCATTAAAGTGACAGAAAGATGACAAATCCGTGCTTCGTATTGCAGAAAGGCACGGATTACCTGTTGAAGAATCGTTTAAATGAATTACTATCAGCGTTTTACGTTCGTGAAGTCCTGAAGTCCGTTCGGTGGGGAATCTGCTTAATCCCCTTGTTTGCAATTCTCCTCACGGTCATTCTCAGCCAGACGAACGCATCCGGGCTTTTGGAGAAAGATCTTCATGAGACGATCGCCATCTGGTTAACCGGGGCTGCCTTTGCTCTAACGATCGTCCGCTACTTCGTACATCGAGCTGATTTCTACAAAATCATGATATTCCTGACGGGTGCCCTTCTCTTCCGTGAAATTCATATCGATGACACCGGTGAACTTGTCTATTTGAACGTAATTATCGCTGCTGTTTGGATGGCCCTTTGGAGGAAGCGAATTCGTGGTGAGATGACGACTCCTGCCATTTCTTCAGGATTTGTTGGGACCTGGATGAGTTATGTGATAGCTCTTCTTATTGCACGACGTGCTTTCGCCTTCATCCCCGGGGAAGATGCTCTTCACATTGCCCTTGAAGAGATGCTGGAAACCACTGGTCATGTTTTCCTGGTGATGACTTTCATGATGCCGGCATGGGATAGATCCAAGTCTTCTGCAGAATCTCCTGCTCCTGAGCCCTCACGCCTCCAATAATCTTTTGACCCTGTAATTCCTTTTACCTTTCAATCATGAGGATCTTGATTAAGGACCATTGAAAGGGATGACCCATGAACGTTAGCAGCCGTTTATTTCAAAGATTGTCAGGTTTGTTTGTCCTGCTTGCCATTGTATTCATGAGCACCGGCTGTCAAACAGCTCGAACTGCGGGAAAGGTCATTGTTACGCCGGTTACCGTGGTCCGTGATGTCGTGGATGCACCTCTGGTTACTGTCACAACGACCTTTGAATACTTCGCCGATCAAACGCGCGTCGCCCGGGCACCGCATGTGGGAATTGGATGGAGCCCCCACACAGGCATTCAACCTAATATCGGTTATGACTTGAGCCACCTGGCATTCAAAGCGGTTTCCCTGACCATCGGATCCATCGACTATATCATCTGTCGATCTCTCTACCCCAACTGGGCTGGAGGGATTACGCCGTGGCGGCCAAAGACGCATAGCTGGGGTGATATGTATTTCCCGAATACGAGAGCACTTTGGGGAGATGAACGGCCCGTTGAGGGTAGTCGCAGCGGAAAACGCGGACGAGGATCTCCTCCAGGGTCCTAAGCTGTTTATCAGAACAGTTGCTGATACATTTCATGTGTTTTAAGGCAGGTATTCTGTACAGAAAACTCGTGTACTCGCTTGTAGGCAGCATCGGCCATCTGACCGATCCTCTCTCGATTTTTTTGCAGCTTTGAGATTTGCTCAACCCAATCATCCAGGTTTTCTCCGCAGCAAATGCCGGCTTCCGATTCTCCGAGAACTTCCCTGTTTGGAGGAATATCCTGCACAACAAAGGGTCTCCCCTGGGCACATACCTCAAGAAGTGTATTGGGGAATCCTTCTCGATCACTTGCCGAAACGTATATCTCTGCTTTCCTGACCTCTTCCTTTATTTCTTTTTTCCAGCCAAGAAAACAGACTTCGTCTGCCAATCCCAGGTCGGAAGCCTGTTGCTTGATCCTCTGAAAAGTTGGGCCGTCTCCAACCAGCGTGAGATAGAAGGGAACTCTTTTCTTCTTCAGCTGATCTGCAAGAAGCACAAGTCTGTCGACTCTCTTCTGCTTTACGAATCTGCCAGCCCACATCAGTAAAACAGGTGAACCTTCCTGACGGACTGGAAGAGGAGGACAACTATCGGAAACAATAACACCGTTATGAATAATGCGATACTTATCAGTTGGCAGTGAGAGTTTGAGCAGGGGGCTTCTGACAGCTTCTGAAACGGCGACAATCCTCTCGGGAATGTTCTTCGTCCACCGGATCATCCTTCCCTGGCTTGATCCCCGCCATGGAGTTTGTGAATGATAACTGTTAATTGCATGAGTATTCTTGAGACCTATTGTGGCGAAATTGACAGCCATGTTCGATGCATACATATGTCCGTGCACGATAGAGAACTTCTTTGCCTTTATAAGTTTTCTCAGTTTCATGAGCCCACGTGGATCGAGTCGGCTTTGAAAGGGAATCACATGGACTTTCAGGCCAGCATCCAGGAAATCCTGATACATCTCCCCCGTTTCCTTTAGGCAACAAACTTCAGGGGCGTATCCATACTCATCTCTCAAGATAGGAAGCATCCTGAGTAGCATTCGTTGTACGCCTCCAACCTGGAGGTCGTAGATTACACGAAGGATTTTCGGGCGTTTTGATGCTTCGGACATGGGCTCAATAAAGGAATCAGAGTGAAGAGAGGCAACTCAATAACCAGATAATTTGAAAGTGAAGGCCTATCCATCTCTCACTTGGGATGGTATTGCTGGATGGAAAGAAGATGAAAGGGCTTTCAGAGATTGACAGGAGGGCAGTGAATGGCTTGACAGCCTTTAGAAAGTGGCCCCACCTTTGGTTGCACTATATGGAAGGCACATGATTCACTATGGCTCCCGTACTTGATAAGCTAAAATCCCTGGGCAGACGGATCTCTCAAAAAGAGGATTCCCTCCCATTTCCCCATACGCTCAACATCGAATCCAGCTACGCCTGTAACCTGAAATGTGTCATGTGCCCAAGACACTTTGAGGGAGTGCCTCAGGGCATGTTTACTTTGAAGATGTTCGAGGAGCACATCGAGCCCTATATCGGCAGATTTAAGTACGTACATTTGACCGGGTGGGGGGAACCTTTGATGAACAGGGATCTTCCCGAGATCGTGAACCGATGCAGAAAAGCGGGTGTATGGACTTGCTTTACATCGAATGGGCTGCTTCTTCGCCCTCCCTTGGATCAAAAGATTCTGGATTCAAATCTCGAGCTCATTTCCGTTTCCTGTGATGCGGATAACGCGGAGACCTACGAATACGTCCGTGGTAAGGGAACTTTTGATGTCCTTGTGGAGAGGCTAACAGCATTCAACAAGCTTCGACGTGAAACCGGTGCACAAACCGTGATGCAGTGGTCATTCGTTCAAATGAGGCATAACTATCAACAGCTTCCTGGTGCCATAAGACTTGCTGCGAGATGTGGCTTTGACCAATTTGTGGCCAAACATATCGAAACGGTGATCAACAGAGAAGAGCTTGCCGATGCAATGTGGAATACAGGCATCGCTCCAGATCTCTCACCCGAAATCGTTGAAGACCATGACCGAATTTTAGAAGAAGCGAAAGAAGTCGCAAAAGAGGTTGGCATTGGCTTGGAGATTCATCCAAGGCGTATGGATTATGAAGGCCAGTGTCTAGTTCGACCGATGACGAATCTCTTCGTGGATTATGAAGGAAGGGTATCAAGCTGCTGTTACCTGAATGTGAATGATGTCAGACCATACAATACTCCTGAGGAAAAGCCAGAGGACACGGGAGTATACGGAGACCTTCGTTTAAGCTCATTGATGGAGCTGATTGAGACGGATCGATTTCGTTCATTTCAAAAATCCTGGAAGAAGGGTGAAGTCCCTGAGCCCTGTCGAGGCTGCCTTCAGGTGAATCGAATGAAATCGAATAGTTCTTCATGATTTTTGGACCGACGGTCTTTGTGGCGTATTGAATTTTCTGAAGATGTGTGCTTTTTTGCTTGCGATCCGGGCTGTGAAAACGCACCTTCCTTTTGGTTGAGGGAAAAGGTCTCATTATACCACCTTCAATCAGATACTGAGAACTACTGCTTGACTTCTCACGTCATCTGGAAGACTCTCAGAACGTTAAGCACTCGGTGCTAACAATCCCCTCAGGAGGTAATTACTCGACCAACGAACCATTTTCCTCCCTCCCCTCCTCCAGGGATCGCGCGCCCATTTGGGCGCGCGGTCCCGTTTTTAGATAAATCCCTATTCTACCATCAGCACTCTGCTTATCTCTATTGCTTCGCGCGATTCCATCCACGAACTTCTTCTTGGTTGCCTCATGCACCCCTCCTATCAATATACCTCGATGCTTCGTGACATCGGCAAAGACGTAAAGATGGGTTATTGAGCCTGATGGCTCATTTTAAGAGGTATCAATGTTCGACTGTTTGAAAGGTAGAGTGTGAGAAAGCTATCCATTGCGACAACAATTATGGGCTTTCTGGCCGGCATCGGCTTGACTGTATATGTCATCCTGGAACGCTGGCCCGGGTTCGAGGAAATATCATCCAATTCAGCACTGACGGATGCCGTAGTAACTGCCTCCGAGCATCACTATATCTGGTCCGGGGCTGTTTTTGTCCTGTGGCTGATAGGATATATACTTTCTTTCGATTCGAGGATCAAAGGGCGACCGTGGGCTCTTAACATCGTCACCCTTGCAGGCGTGGTATGTTTACCCGCTTTGGCCTCACGTGAAGCATTGAGTGGATATGCGTTCATTGAGCAGGACACTCCTGTCCTTGATCAATTGATGATTATCCTCTTCATCAGCTTTGTCATTCTATCAATGATACTGCTCATGCTTTTTGAACTGATCAACAGAAAGCTATGGAAATCGCTGGCGTTCACCTTTGACCAGAAAGAGATGTCTGGCGCCGCACTTTTCGCGAACCGCCTTTCTCTTCTATTCGAGCCAGGGCAGGTAAGTATGCTTCGCTCTGTTACTCTTGCGCGGTTTCGCCGAGGTGTCCGGGGAGATGTTGTTGAAACCTTGAAACAGCTCCATGAGGCAGGGAAAAAAGATCCGGATATTCTTGAAGCCCTCTGCAAGAGCTGCAGCGAAGAAAAGGACTCCGAAGGTTTTCTGAAATATCTAAAAGAGCTCTATGAGATTGTTGACGACAATGAAATTCGAGATGCGCTCGTCCAGGAGCTATACGATCAGAAAAAATTTGAAGAAGCCTATAAAGTCAGCAAAGAAGGACCTGAACCAGAAGATGTAGAGTCGCTTGGACGCTATGCCGAGATTGTTCTCCATCTGGGCCATACACAAGAAGTCGTAGACATCGCCATTAAGATTGCCGAGGAAGAAGGAATCCCTTTCCGGGGAAGTCAGCGCTTACTGCGGGAAGTCCTCAATAAAGACACAGGCAATACGAGAGTTCTTAACGAGCTGGCACGCCAGGCAGACCGGATGGCATTGAAAGACCAGAGAATCAAGTGGCTGGAGAAGTCGCTCGAGGCAGACCCGGAACAAAAGAAAGTCCGTCTTGAACTGATACAGATTTATAGACAACTTGAACAAACACAAAGACTTGAACAGCTTCTCGACGAAGTTATTGAAGAAAACCCTGATGATATTGAATTAAACGTTGAGTATGCTCTGGTATTACGACGCAACGCGAAAGATACAAGGGCACTTGCGATCCTTGATAAAATCAACAAGCGGGATGAATCGCCAGCAGCAGCTTATCTTCTAGAAGCGGAGATTCATTTCGAACAGGAACAATGGGAAGAAGCGAAGTCGATCCTCGAAAAAGGTTTCAAGCATCTCCCCTCTGCCGAAGAGCGCCATCAGATGGAACGCTTGCTGAATAAAATAGAGAAAGCTATTTTGACGGACGAAGTGGCTGAGATCTTCGAAGGAGCCAGGAATGAACCGGAAAACCCTGACCTCCAGATTGCGGCTTTGACAAGACTTGTAGAAGGGCATCACACTGACAAGATTCTGACTCTAACAGATGATATACTTGAGAGACATCCAGGCTTAAAACACGACGTTATCGAAATACTCCGTAAATACTGTGATGCTCCCGAAGCTCCCTTCAGCGTGATGGACTTCCTGAGTGATCTCCTCGTCAGTGAACGCCAGTTTGATGACGCTCTCGAAGTTATTTCTCTGCTCGTGGATAGATCACTGGATAAGGTATCCACAGCAAGAGACCATACACAAAAGATCCTGCGCCAGTCTCCCCATCATCTACCTTCTCTGAAGTTCCTCGGAGACACCTATCATTACCATGGCCGCTTTTCCGATATGATTCACAGCTATTCCCTCTACCTTTCTAACGGTGGAGAGGAAACCGAAGATATCCAGCGTGCAATGGTGACAGCCTATCTGACAGTTAACGATTACAAAAGTGCTCAGAAGTACGTGAAGAAACTCCTGTCCGAAAACCCTAAACAACCCGATCTACTCAAGAAAGTCATAGTAGCAGCCATTGAGGCTGACGAAGCAGAAGATGCAGCAGAATTTCTGAAATCTTTGAAGCTGACGGCTCCAAGGGACGAAGAGATTGATCGTCTGAACAAACTGGTAGATCAGGCTCTCGGAGAACGGCGCTTTAACTTTCTCAAGCAGGAACATGATGCAGGGAAAGGTTCTGCAGAGTCACTAGAACAGTTGGGTGATCTGGCAACGGAGATGGAAAATTACAACGACGCGATCACCTACTACCAGAGAGCATCTCGCGATAAATCAGATGCCATTATGGCGAGGAGGGCTCTTGCTAAACTTGCTCGTGCCTATATGCAAAAACGCCTGGATGATCTTTGCGTCGAAACTCTTAAGGGTATAAACATTAATCTTGAGACTGACCCACCTGAAGAAGTCTCCATCATCATGGATATCCTTTATGAAATCGGTGGTTTATTTGCAGAAGTAAAGATGTATGACCGTGCTGAAAGGGTCTATAAGCAAATTTGCAAGATCGACGCTGGCTATAAGGATGTTTTGAAGAAAGTTGAAGGCCTCCGGCGTTAATCCACTCAAACCGTGAGTATCTGTACTCTTGCTCAAGCATATAAGACATATTCAATTACAGTTACAGGAATCATGAATGCCTGCTAAAGCAACAACTCCAATGATGAAGCAATACTGGGAACTCAAAGGGGCTAATCCCGATGCGATCCTTTTATTTCGTTGTGGAGATTTCTACGAGACTTACGCCGAGGATGCAGAAGAAGCAGGTAGAATCCTGAATATCATTGTTACCAGAAAGTCTGCTGGTGCAGACGGAATGGTCCCCATGGCAGGAGTTCCTTATCATGCTATTGACACCTATCTCGCCAAGCTTGTTCGGGCCGGAAAGCGCGTAGCGCTGGCGGAACAGACAGAGGATCCGAAAAAAGCAAAAGGCCTTGTGGAAAGACAGGTCGTCCGAGTCATTACTCCGGGGACGGCGGTTGAGGAAGGTATCATTGATGACAAGAGCAACAACTATATACTGGCACTTGATCAGGCACCTACAGGTCCCTGGGGAATCGGACTGGCTGATATTTCAACGGGTTACTTCGCTCTAACAGAAATTGCCCCTGGAGATGCTGAAGAGAACCTCTTGACTGAAATCAGCCGACTAGAGCCAAGAGAGATCCTTCTGCCCGAGGATTTGAATGCCCACATTCTGAGTCCCGTCCTCGCTGAGTCCCAAATCTCTATTACACGTATCCCGCGTTCCGATTTTCGGCGTGAAGTTGCGGATAGAGTCATTTGCGAGCATTTTCGCGTCCAGACCCTCGATGGTTTCGGGGCAAGTGATTACAGCATTGGAGTTGGAGCAGCGGGAGCCCTCCTTCAATATTTGAAGGATACACAAAAAAGCTCTATTTCTCATATATACGACCTCTCTGTACGTGTCAAAAAGAACACGATGGTGATTGATTCCGTGACTCAAAGGTCTCTTGAGCTTGTCAGGAATCAACATAGCGGAGGTAGAGAAGCCACTCTTCTCAGCGTTCTTGATCGCACAAATACACCAATGGGCAGCCGGATGCTTCGTCGGTGGATTCTAGAACCTCTTTGTAGCCTTGATGAGATCAATGCAAGACTTGATACAGTTGAACTGATTAACGCCAACCTCGCTCTAAGACAGTCTCTGCGCAGTGAATTGGGCAAGGTAAGGGATATCGAGAGGATCGTGTCCAGAGCTTCCGTTGGTACCGCAGGACCGAGGGACCTCGCAACACTCAGATCGGCACTCCAGGCGCTCCCTGAGATCAAAAAGAGCCTCTCATCGACATCATCAGCTCTGCTAAATACTCTGGCAGACCGTATAGACCTCATGGAGGATCTTAAGCAAACCCTTTCCATTGGACTTGTCGAAGATCCGCCTGCTACGATGCGGGATTCGGGAATAATCAGACCAGGGTATAGTGATGAACTTGATGAAATCACGGAGATTGCCCACGGTGGAAAAAGCTTTATCGCGAAGCTCAAGGCACAGGAAGCTGACCGCCTTGGCCTGTCCAATATCAAGGTGGGATACAATAAAGTCTTCGGTTACTATCTCGAACTCTCACATGCCCAGATTCGTCAGCTAGAGAATGGTGTCCCCGAGGATTACATACGGAAGCAAACCTTGACGAGTGGTGAGCGCTATATCACTCCTTCGCTGAAAGAGAAAGAGGAACTGGTTCTTAACGCCGAAGCAAGAATCAGCGAAATAGAACAAAGATTGTTTCAAGAGATGAGGGAGCTCGTATCGGAATCTGCGCGTCCGCTGATTCAAACGGCCCAGCAGATCGCCCAGCTCGACTGTCTACTCTCCATTTCGGAAGTATCACTCTCCCAAGGGTATATCAAACCTGAACTCAACGATGAAGGCAGATTGGAAATAAAGGAAGGTCGGCATCCAGTTCTGGAGTCCCTTCAGCATGATCCTCCTTTTGTTCCTAACGATACTCTCTTGAATGTGGAAGAGTTTCAGATCTCACTGATCACAGGTCCGAACATGGCCGGGAAGTCTACCTATATACGCCAGGTTGCTCTCATCACTCTTATGGCCCACATGGGAGCTTTCGTCCCTGCGTCTTTTGCTTCGATCCCGTTGCGTGATCGTATCTTCACGCGCGTGGGAGCCATGGATCACCTTGCAAGAGGTCAGTCAACGTTCCTGGTAGAAATGGTTGAACTTGCCAATATTCTTCGTCATGCAACAGATCAGTCACTTGTGATACTCGATGAAATTGGCAGAGGTACTTCAACCTACGACGGCCTGTCTATCGCCTGGTCCGTTTGCGAGTACCTCCACAATGCTCCCAATCGACAGGCACTCACGCTTTTCGCCACTCATTATCATGAGTTAACAGAACTCGAAGAGGCCCTTCCGCAGCTCAAAAACTTAAGCGTTGCTGTTGATGAATCAGACGATCGAATCACATTCCTCTATCAGATAGTCAGAGGCAAAACTGATCGCAGTTATGGAATACATGCTGCTGATCTTGCTGGAGTTCCTCAAATTGCTGTTCAGCGTGCACGTGAAATTCTTAATAAGCTGGAACTGGGGGAACCTGTCGCGGCCAGAGTTTCACAAAATATAGACAGTAGAAAGAACCTTGTTGTCTCGGGGACAAGGAAGTCCGTGAAACTTCTTCCGACCGTTGAGCCATGGGAAGATCAACAACTCTCACTTTTTGAAAACTCCGCCCCCAACCCAGCCATCGAAAGACTCCGAAACCTTGATCCAAACAGGCTTACACCAATCGAAGCGCTGGGATTACTGTCTGAGCTGAAGCGTGATGCAGAAGGATCCTGATCAACTCGATATTCTGTATGAATGCGATGACTTCCTGGCGATCAATAAAAACCCGGGATTGTCTCTGCTCAAGGACCGTAATGATCCTCTCAATTTATGGGACGATTTAAAAGCGAGGCTTACAACAAAACCACTTTTGGTACATCGGCTCGATAAGGGAACAAGCGGTGTGCTTCTCATCGCGAAAAACAGGATGGCACAAAGCCACCTGACATCCTTATTCCAAAAGAGAGAAATCACGAAACAGTATATCGCCTGTGTTGCCCCCTGTCCTCAACCTTCATCTGCCCTGATAACAATTCCACTCATGAAAGGCCGAAAAAGCCGATATAGACTTGCCGGCAAAAGAGAAGATATCACACTTGCAGCAGGCGCCAGCTTCCCGAAATGGACGATTGAAACAGACAAGCTGGAAAGAGATAAAAAGATCTACGAATCACAAACCTCTTACAGAGTCTATATGCGCGCCGGAAAGAAGGCCTTCCTTTCTGTCCATCCGTTGACCGGAAGAACACACCAGATCAGGGTTCACCTCTCATGGCTTGGCTGGCCCATAGAGGGAGATTACCTTTACAATAAGGATTGTGCGGATAACTCCGACAGACTTTTTCTTCATTGTCGAAAGCTTGTGTTTCTCTGGCGGAACAACTCAAGGATCAAGATAACGGCTCCCCTGCCAGATGAGTTTAAAGAGTTGATGTCTCTCGAGACTTAAGCACTTCGATCTCGTTTACAACACCATCTCTGATATTGACGACCTTGTGCGAGTGCTCCGCGATGTCTCTTTCATGCGTCACCAGGATAATGGTACGACCTTCTTTGGACAGAGTATCGAATAGCTCCATAATTTCCTCACCTGTTTTTGAATCAAGGTTACCGGTGGGCTCATCTGCCAGAACGATCGCCGGTTCATTCACGAGCGAGCGAGCGATCGCGACACGTTGACGCTGCCCGCCACTCAACTCGTTGGGAAGGTGTCCGGCACGATCACCTAAACCAACCAGTTCAATGAGCTTCTTAGCCTGTTGCTGACGCTCATTCTTCGATCTTCCCGCGTATATCATCGGAAGCTCAACATTATGAAGAACAGACATGTTCGGCAAGAGATTGAAACTTTGGAAGACGAAACCGATCTCTTTGTTTCTTGTTATAGACAACTCATCATCGCCCAGAGACTGTACCTGCCGGGAACGCAGCTCGTACGTTCCCTTTGTAGGCCTGTCCAGACAGCCGATGATATGCATCAGGGTACTTTTGCCACTCCCCGATGGTCCCATTATGGACACATAATCGCCTTCTTCAATCTCCAGATTGATCCCTCGCAGAGCATGTACTTCTACAGGCCCCATGATATACGTTTTATGGAGATCCTTTATATCTATAATCATCCACTTGATTCCTGTGCTGAAACCTTGAATGCTGCTTTTTCAGACATGTCGGGTTCTTCTGTTGGGCGCCTGTTCTCTTCCACAGCCTTTTGCTTCAAACCTCTTTCAACCCGCTGCAAGGCCTGAGAAGCCATATCAGTCGCTTCCTCTACATTCAGAACAGGATGCCTGAGATAAACTTCGTCACCATTTTGAAGTGACCCATCAACAGCAGCGTATAAGTTATTCACTCCCTTTACAGTAACAGGAGTAAAGGTAGGAGATGTACCAACCTGAAAAACACCAACTTCGTCTCCCTCAAGGGTGATCGCTTCTATCGGCACCATCAGAGTATCTGCAATTTCATCAACAGTTATGCTTGCTGAGGCTGTCATACCCTGGAAGAAATAGTCGCTGTGCTCACCCATCTTAATTTGCACTTCGAACTCTCTCGGCCCGCCATTTTCATTTCCACTTGAACGTCTGCTTGTGTTTTCGATGGGAACGATAGACTTTCTTTCCACGATCCCCTGAAACTCTTGCCCGGGTAACGCATCAAGATAGACCATCGTTGGCTGTCCTGATTCGACTTCTGATATATCCAATTCATTAACCGGAACAATTGCCAGCATCTGCGACCGATCAGGTATTTCCACAAGGTTCAATCGTGGCCAGACACTATCCCCGTCGGAGAGTTTACTCAAAGAACCATTCTTCCAGATTTTCAGATAGGAAACCTCTCCTGCTGCGGGAGCACGGAGAACAGCATTATCTATACGTTCATTGAGTTCTTCTATCTGCTCCAGTCGTCGGTCAACGGCAAGCTTCGCCTTGTCGATCTGAGTCTTCTTAACACGGAGATTTGAGGCGAGGTTCTCTTCTGTTTTCTTCAAGTTAATGCGCGCATTACGAAGCTCAACAGAAGCCTGCAAGAGGTTTAGCTGTGCTTCATCCAATCGATTCTGGGCAGATATCTTCTTTTCTACAAGTATTTTTTCCGTCTCGAATTTCTGTCGGGCGTCCTCTTGTCGCTGAACGGCCAGCTCTACCTTAGCCTGTTCGCTCTGAAGGTCATATTCGTTTTGAACCTCCTGAAGGCGATAGTCCTCTTCCGCTGCTTCCAGGTCTTTCTCTGCGAGGGCCAGCTGGGCCTGTTCCTCCTTCAGTTGTTCCTCCTGCTCTTCTGTATCCATCCAGATGACAGGGTCATTCTCCTCGACGCGGGATCCCTCAGGAATCACTCGAATGACAGTACCTCTATAGGGTGCGTTGACGATCGCACTCTGTGAAGCCTGCATCTCACCGATCGACGTGATAGTCTTCTTAAAATCACCTCTTTGAACAGTCGCGGTTGGAATCTCCGCGTAAACAAAGGAGACACCTAACGAAAAGAATAGAGCCTGAAAAGTTGATACCTTAGCTGATGTTATCATAGTAGTCTCCTTGACTATACAAGCGGTCTTCCGAGTGCCACATAAAGTTGAGCCAGAGAAATCTGGTAATTCAACAGTGCATTTCCATATCGTGTTTCAGACCCAACCAGATCGTCCTGAGCCAGTCGCACTTCCGTTACGTTTGCGAAACCAACTTCAAATCGAGCCCGAATCAACTCGAGACTTCGCCTTGCCTGCTCAACACTCTTACTCAAAATGGTCAGCTGACTTTCCGTCGTCAGGACATTTCGGCGAGCTGAGAGCACACCGCGTATTAGATTCCTCTCTTGTGCCAAACGATTCGTGCGGCGTTGCTCCAGGCTGAGGTATGAACGCTTGAGAGCTTCGCGAGCTTCTATATTCGGCAAAGGCAGACGAAAATCAACCCCTGCATCCCAACCTGAATTCTCAAGCCCAATTCCTTCACTCGACTCATTTGTCGATGAATCAAAGCGCGTATAGCCTGCATCGAAGTTCAACTCAGGCAGAACGTCATTCTTGGCAAGTTCCAGATCAATCTCTGCCAGCGCGACCGAGATGTCTGAAAGAATCAACTCCGGTCTGTTATTAACAGCTTCCGCCACACACTCTTCCGGCGAAGGAATGTCTACACGTCCGATGCCGGCCAACTCGCGTGAAACATCAAGAAAGCTGATTTCTGTGTCGAGAGGGATGCCCAGAAGAATCAGCATATCCTCCCTTGATTCGTCCAGGGAACGACGACGGCCAATTGCCGTTTCAAGCTCATTGAGATAGTCAATCTCTGCACGCAGAATCTCTGATTCGTCCACCCTGCCAAAGTTATACTTCTGAGTTGTTTCATCCAGGAACACCAGACGTCGCTCGATGGCATCGCGAGAAATTCCGAGCTGCCGGGCACTCTGAAGAATCTCAAAATACGTCTGAATCACCGATAGAATCTCATCACGCTGTGTGATACGGTCAGAAAGTATATCCGACATTTCCTGTAACCTGGCGCGTCGGCGGTCTGCTGTTCCAACGGCAATACCGCCCCCCCTCAATAAAGGCTGGATATATCGAACTTCTACCTTTGAGGAGTAATCTCTCTGGTCAGTTGTTGTTGCAGGACCCAGATTAACATTACTGTCTACACGATCGACAAAGCCTTCTGCCCGGATCTGGCCTCCCGTATTGAGATCCACTCCTGTCTCAAAACCTGCTGTCGACGTCCCGGTCTGACTCCGTTGAACAGTCTCTTTTGTCTCCCCAGATTCTGCATCAGTGGTGGTGGCATTAGCGTCCCTCTCCTCTTGGTATCTGGAAGAAGCGACAAGGTCGAGAAAGGGGATGAAACGCGCCTCTGCGGAGCGTGAACTTGAACGTGCTATTTCCACATCACGACGCGAATTGATGAGCGTGAGGTTTGTCTCTCTTGCTTCAGCGACAAGCCGATCCAGAGTCATCCGCGAAAAACGACTTGAGTCAGGTACTTCTGCGAAAACGACTTCTGTCGTCGAGACATCTTCAACAAACAGCGCATAGGATTGCAGATAATCTTCGACAAGCTTTATCGAGCGGTCCGTCTTCAGTCTCAGGAAGTCGTAATCTGGTAGCTCACCCGGTTCCAGAAGCAGACTCTCATCAATATTCACGTTTTCCGAAAGTGAATCTGAAAGACTATCCGATTGCTGATCGTCCCACTGTCCATCCTGCGCGGAACAGGGAATGTACCATATCGTAAAGATCAGAAGGGTGAAAAGGGTGCCAATGTGTCGTTTTCTATTCATTGAGTGTCCTGTATTCAATAGGCCTGAGGGGCCGAGTTCCAGAAGTTTACTGATGTAAGAATGCCTTTGACTCGAGTCAAATCGGCGTTATTTGCAAAGTTTTCTTGCCGCAGTAAGGAAGAAAGTCTACTTGCCCTTAAACAGGCAGCGGATTTTCTATCAGGAACTCACTGATGGGATAACACAAATCTTGCCGTTTCAACCATCAACGTGGAACTTTAGGGTAAGATTCAGGAAGAAGATATCTTGGCCAGTATGAAATCGATCAAAACTATCGCCGAAATGAAGCAAAAGGTGAAGGAACTGAAGAAGGCTGGAAAAACCATCAGCTTCGTTCCCACCATGGGCGCTCTTCATTCCGGACACCTTTCAATCATCGAGAAAGCGAAAGAGCTCTCCGATGTCGTGATCATGTCTTCATTCGTCAATCCCAAGCAGTTCAATGACAAGGAAGACCTGGAAAAATATCCCAGAGATCTTGAGAAAGATCGAAAGCTGGCTCGCAAAGCAGATGTGGATCTGTTCTTCCACCCCGACGAGACCGAAATCTACCCCCACGGCTTTCTCACGACCGTTAACGTCAGTTATTTGAGTAAGGAGTTTGAAGGCAAGTATCGCCCTGGGCATTTTCGTGGTGTCTGCACGGTCGTCCTGAAGCTCCTAAATATCGTTCAGCCTGATTTTCTTCTACTTGGACTGAAAGACGCCCAGCAGTACACCATTCTTGTTCACCTCGTTGACGACCTCGCCCTTGATGTCAAGGTAGTGGGAGTTCCCACAATTCGGGACAAAGATGGTCTCGCGCTCTCAAGCCGTAACGTCCTTCTTTCTGCAGCTGAACGAGAAAAGGCACTCTGTATTCCTAGGGCACTTAAACGTGTTCACTTCCTGGTTAAAAAACAGGGAATTCTCCACCGAGGGGAACTTCTGCAGGCCGTTCGCTCGACACTCGAAACAGCCGGCGTCGAAGTCCAGTACGCTGATATCGTCAACCGAACCACCTTTCAGCCTCTGGATCATGTTGTCAGAGGAGATACTTTTGTTATTATCGCCGTGAAAATCGGAGATGTTCGTCTGATCGACAACACACGCATCTGACCCCTTAAAAGCATCCCCCATCAAGTTTGGACCGTCCAACTCCCGGTTGCTCTTGACCTCACTCTATAAAGGGGTTGCTAATGCCCCTGCAGGGAGAAAAGCGGCTCAATTAGTATAGAGAAGGTCAGAATCCATCATGAAGTATAAAGAAGCACAGACACTCCAGGTTGCACTGCAAACAAAACCTTATAACCGCAATCAGGTGTTTTCTGATACTGACCCACAAATGCTTTTCGCCATCTGGCAAATGGAGTTCGGGAAAGATCCGGAAGATACCCTCGACGAAATTCAAGACGCCGAGGTTATTTACGACAAGTTCCGCCCCAGACTCTCCTCAAAAATCAAGTAATCCTTTCAAAATATTCTTCTCCCCCTCTCAAATGCCTTTGAGCAACTCGCATTGTTTTCTGCCTTTATTTGCAGCCTGTGAGAGGGTCTCTTTACCAGCACGCAAGCCTCGATACAGCACGACTATGCCCACGTTTGAGTGAAGCCAAATCTACCTGCCTCGCTCAGTTGCTGTTCTGTCCATAATTACAAGAATGACTCAAAATACAGAGTATTAATACTTTACCCTGAGCAGTTAACCATGATGCTCTTGGAATCGGAAAGTTATTTCATCATGGTTTTCAGCAACAGCAAACGGTAGTTACCTATGGCTTTGGGCAAAGTTTATATTGTCGGAATCGGTCCCGGTGATCCTGCGTTCCTCTCAAGAAGATGCCTTCAGGTCCTTGAAAAGATCGATAGCTATCTCTATGATGAAACCGTATCTGAGAGAATCCTTCAGTTTCTCAACCCCGAAGCTGAAAAAGTCTATATCGGGATAGATAACGAAGGAAATAAACCCACTCAGGAAGAGGTTAATCGAATGCTCGTTCGAAGAGCTTTCGATGGAAAGCGGGTCGCAAGACTTAGAAATGGTGACCCCTACCTCCTGGGTCGTGGCAGCGAAGAAGCTCTCTTTTGCCTGAGCCAGAACGTTGGCTTCGAAGTCGTCTCGGGTGTCAGCGCCATTCTCGCTGCCTCTGTTGGCGCCGGGATACCTCTCCTGCAATCAGGTCTGTCGCGCTCGGTCCTCGTCACCAAAGGTCCCTTCCAGGAAAAATCCGAGGGTCCTCCTGACCAGCAAAGCTCAGGAGAAGAAAGAAAATCATCAGGTCTTGTGAAAAAAGGAGGTGTCCAGATCAAGCGGAGGAAAAAGACTCCGTCTATACCGAAAGACCAGGGAGTCAGACTTAGGCAGAGTCAGGAAAGACAGCTTCTCAGTAGAATCTCACCCTCAGAAAGTTCCAACACCGGAGCTAGAGACGATAGCACCGGCAACATCGTTGACTGGGTCGCCATATCCAACGCAGCGGACACGATTGTCGTACTTGAATCCTGGGGAAAAGACCAGTTCCGACTTATTAAGGAAGGACTACTGAAAGGGAACCGGACCGAGGATGAGCCCGTTGCATTGATCAGCCGAGGTGGAACACACGAACAAAAAACTCGCATTACCACATTGGGAAAATTGGAAGCGGATTTCGAGCAGTCGTCCTTTCCTCCGCCAATCGTTCTTATCATCGGTGACGTCGTAAATCTTTCTCAATTCCTGAACCTGGAGAAGCAGAAAATGCTTCTGGGCCTGGATATCTCTTTCATCTGTACTGACGATATATCTCCCCATTGGCGCTATACCGCTGAGGATGCGGGCGCAACAGTCCAGCAATATATCATCGCTAACAACAGACTCTTTCCTGAAATTGAAGAGGAAATCCTCGCACTGAATGGAAGGTTCAATCGAACAACACTGGCTCTGGTTTACTCTGAAGTTGCAGTAAACCTCCTGAGAGCAAACCTCGAAGCACAATCAAACCTCCCCCTGAAAGAATACTTCGCTGATAGCAGAATTATTGCGGTGGGTTCTGCCACGGCCCATGCACTTGAAAAAGCGGGGCTGAGACCCATAGTTGTTCAGGCAATGACAAAACAGGATCAGTTGATCGACCTGATCGTCAGTCCTGGAAACATTAAAGAAGTCATCATCTTTGGGGGTGCTGATTCACAATCGCAGGTCCAGCAAAAACTCACGGAAGCTGGCATCAAGGCTGAGGAACTCCTTCTCTACTATCCAGCAGCCAATGATTCAACCCTGAGAGAACTGTATACAAACCTGGAATCTGGACGTATACACCTCTTATTCTTTGATTCTCCAGATTCTGTGAAGACCCTCAGCGACACCTGGGGAAATGAAACACTCAAGAAAGCCTTACATAATAAATACACCATCACCGCCAATACGATAACCAGTGTTCAACTCACCAATTCAGGCCTGAAAGCAGATATCACATTGGGTCACCCTCATCCTGATCAACTGCTGGAAGCACTTGTCCAATGGAAGAAAAGTCCCTCCGACCCGTCACTCTACCAAACAATCTCTTCAGAAGATGTTCATAAAAAACTTAATGAAGAGGACGATGACTGGGAAGAGGAAGGCAGTCTTCAAGACGAACACGAGGATGATACTAACTGGTAACCCTGCCAGATTGCCCTGTTAGATCCTTGTAGAGATCTCTGTATTTTTTCGCACAAATGTGTATATCGTATCGTTGCTTTGAGAATTCGCGCTGAGGAATTGAAAGCTCACTATTCTGATTGTTCTTCTCCCAATGAGAGTGGAGATCCAATATAGAACGCGCCCATACTTGTGGATTGGAACCTTCAACCAGGAGAGAACGAGGATATGCAGGTAACAAATCTCCTGAACCTGCCTCTGCAGCGGCGACCACAGGCAACCCACAGGAAAGAGCTTCTGCCAGGACAAGACCAAACGGTTCCTTTTCAGCCACATGAAGCAGTAAGTCTGACTGTCTCATCAGGTCAGGCATCTGATCAACCTGCCCTGCAAATTGAACGGAATCCTCAAGGTTCATCTGCGAAGTGAGGTTTTCCAGGGTCTCTTTGAGAGGTCCGTCGCCTGCATAGACAAGCTGAGAGCCAGGCTTCACCTTTCGGAGGTACATAAAAGCCCTCAAAGCAAGCTCGGGTCGCTTGCGCGCGATCAGACTTCCTGCCACAAGAATCTTCAGCGTATCGTTTGTGCAAGGAGGAGTCTCTCCCAGTCCAGAAAAAAGACTCATATCTATACCGTTCTCAACGACTTCAATCTGAGAGGCGTCTATTCCTTCTTGTAATAGCTCCCCGCGACATAACTCAGAGATCGCAACAATCTTTGAATTTTCCGGCAAGGATGTTCGGTACCATCTTTTGACGAGAGGTTTCAGATACTTCCCCTTCTCACTCCAGGCATGAAGACCGTGCTCGGTTACCAGATAGGGAAGTTTACATAGCGAGGCGAGTCGTCTTCCAAGAAAGTCCGATCGTAGAAGATGGGCATGAATGACATCAAACGACTGTACCCATTTGGGAATATCAGTTCTGATCTTCCCTAAGATCGCCGCAAAGTTGTCATGTTTAACACATCGTACTTCTCCGTTCAGCCTGGCAACTTCGTCTTTAAATGCCTCTTTGAGCGGACCCTTTTTTTCGAGCGCAAAGATTGAAACCTCGAGTTCATCGGGATTCCAGGCTTTCATAAGCGAGAGGACCAGTCGACCTGGACCATCAGCTTCGAAGCCCCTAAGAATGAGAAGTACCTTGATCATGTAGCATGAATTAGTCGGAAAGAAAGAGAGCGCCAAGGAAAATGGCGCCGGGTCACTTTTGCGCTTGCTTTCGGAGTCAAAATCGATAGGGATGTCGACCCCGTGCCCAGGTGGCGGAACTGGCAGACGCGCTGGATTTAGGTTCCAGTACCCAAAAGGTGTGGAGGTTCGACTCCTCTCCTGGGCACCATGTATATCTCACATAACATCAGTCATATCAATGACTTGTAGCTTTTCAGATTGATCAGAATCGCTCATATCGTGCATTGAGCGTGTAAGTGCAGCTCTACCCCCAGTTGCTCCCAAGAACAGAACGTGACTCAATGGTTATGGTTGGGGATCAATTGGTCACACCCTTCGCATCGAGCAGAAACTGACTACAATAGTTTCCTGAGTTAAATTGGAAAGTCTCTTTTCTAAGACGTCTGAACGAGCAGTCCCCAATTTACTCGAGACAGGATTGATAAGCATTATCTCGTGATGAATGATTTCTGAAACCAGATGATAAACAAGATTCGCGAATACACTCTATCGACAACACCCGAACACCGTTCCTCTGTTCAACGCACGACCCAGCTTTCCAATGGAGTCTCTCCGTATATCAAGCTGTCCTCGCGAAGCAGAAGGAACTCGGCGCGGCGATCCAGCCAGGTTTCTTCAAGTTGTTCCCAGGTTTGTGTCTTGATGAGATTTCTGAGATCGGGTATTCCGCTTAACGTATTGACGTAGTTTGAAAGCGTGATGTCCTCGGGATAAAGCTGACAAGCCACGCGAAGGAGTTCAATACCGGTTCGGACGGACTCGAAGGTCGCGGAATCCGTCACATGCACCTGGATTCCGCCGCATCGCTGACCCGCATAATCATCAAAAGATGGCTGGAACCAGACCGCACGAAACCGCACCCCCGGAAGCTGCAACGCGTTCATGGCATCGGCATATTCGGCCCCATTCACCCACGGCGCGCCGATCAGTTCAAAGGGACGCGTGGTTCCCCGCCCTTCACTCATATTCACACCCTCAAAAATACATGTGCCCGGATAGACGAGAGCTGTATCGCGCGTCGGCATGTTCGGCGACGGAAGAACCCATGGATACCCAGTCTCCTCGAATGACTCCAAGCGCGTATAACCAGGAACCGAGATAACCACAAGGTCCGCCGGTTTCACCAGCCATTTGTTATTCACCAACCGTGCAATTTCTCCCGCAGTCATCCCATGACGCGTTGGAACACCAAGATCATGACCCGGCCAAACAGGACCGACAAGCCCTCCGTCGAACGGAATTGGTGGACCTTCGACAAGCTTAAGTCCGATTGGATTCGGACGATCAAAAAGAACGCAAGACACACCGTTTTCCCCCGCTGCCTCCAGTGAATACGCCATGGTCCAGACGAACGTATAGAAACGTGCACCGACATCCTGAATATCGCACACAAGAACGTCGATCGTTTCAAGTTGATCCGGCGTCGGTGCCCGGCGCGTGCCATAGAGTGAATAGACCGGCAGGCCTGTTATGGAATCCGTATAGTCTGAATCTCCCCCACCCGCTTGATGATCACCGCGCAAACCGTGCTCAGGAGCGAAGAAACAGACCATTTCAATCTTCTCATCCGCGACCAGCTCATCGGCGATGAGTTGAAAGTCATCGTCGACACCAATCGGATTGGTCAAAAGCCCCACACGCTGCCCCTCAAGAGCGGACTTCAACTCACTAATCTGTTCGCGAATGCGATGAGTTTGCCCATGCGCCGTGACGGACAAAGTAAGAACAGTCAAGAGAGCAGTAAGGGTACGTACAAAACGAAAGCTTATCATAAGAGTAACCATCAAGAAGGAATGATCCTAACACAAAATACTTGTTCTTGCACGAACGGGGACTGAGGGAAACTGAAATATTGTGCTTTCCAGGTGGGAAAACATGAATCAGGAAAATACCAGAAAACTCAACTAGAGTGATCTTCAATAGTAATGCTTAGATAGATGGTGAAAGAGAGTAGTGGATCTGGATGGATGAAAATGCAGGAATAGTGGTGCTATATCGAGGCTTTCAGACGTTCGGAGTCGCTGCTCGCAGTCAGCAGATAATGAGCAGGATTTTTGAAGATCACTCTAATTCATCTCCAGTAATCCTCCGGTTGTGCAGGGCGAACGGCAGGTATTGGTGAAGGCGGTGTCAGGGGCACGGCACTCCGAGGTGCGTAACTCACCCGTACATACTCCCTATCTGCGCCTTGCCGCCTCTGCGCGAGTATATCTCTTTCATTTTAGTACGGAGTGTAATTAAAGACGCTAGAACTAACTTCCCAAACATTTCGGAAATCTTAACTCAAAGAAACGCAAGTGCTGGAGTTATGAATCGCGCGGATACGCTGAGGCCCGGAGAACGACACACATGAAGGGAATATATATATATCTTCAGTTCACTCTATATCGGGGATAGAAAATAATCAACAAGATTGCCGATCATTTTCTATGAGAAGTGTTTCAACTGGAAGCGATGAAGGTTTCGGATGTCAGTACCTGATCATACGCCCTCTCTGCGCCTTGGCGTCGCTGCGGGATGCTCTATTTGTTTTATTACTATCGCTGACCATCTTGTAACCGCATACAGACAGCCCCTATTCGGACTAATATTGCTTCAACAAGCTTGAAACCTCCTCGAGACCCGCATCGGAATGCATGTTCCATGCAAGGTCCAAGCAAGTTAATAGCAGGTTAATGCGATGATGAACTCCTGTTTTTCCTCTTTCAGACACCGAGAAAATCTGCAGTCTAGTCGTGCTTGTAAACGATTTCAGTACGCGAAGATTCTTAGTCAGATGGAATCTACAGCCCCTCCGAGCCGTGCGACGCTATACCCCAGGCCTCAGGTTTCGAACCTGAGGTATCGGATTTCCATTTTCTGTCTTAACCGTATCAACAGTTTCTCATACAATAGATTAATAGCTCCCAGAACACAGATTTATCGCACCATCCTGTGTCGGCTTGAGCCGACATTAAGCCGGTTAGACCCTGAATTCATTCAGGGGGGAATTTTCGATTATAGACATTGAGCCGGCTTAAGCTGGGCTTATCCAAAAGTGGACCATTACGTACCATTTAAGAGCTTTAGCTAATCAGTTTTTTGTCCCTGACTTGTGAGTGGATTCCTTACTCGCAATGGCATATAATATAAATCATGCTTCAAAGACTACCCTATTAGATGAAAAGGTGGCGTTGAATTGATCTGTACTTGAAGCGCCTTTTTCATCTCCGAGCAGAACTCTTTCGTATACATTATGTTCAAGGCGACAGGATCACTGGAGAGAATGGATTGTGAATTTTCAATACTCAATGATTGATACCAGTCATAGTAGTCTCTCACATCCACACCAGTTTTCCTATTGTTTTCATCTCCAAAACACAAATCGATATAGCAGTCGATGGCACTTCCGATCATTATCTCATACAATGGAGACAGGTAAATATCGAATTCAGCATACTTGTGTGCAAGATCGAGGAACTTAAGCTCTAAAGAGCGTCTATCATTGAAGGAGGGGATGTCGGAAGAGAAAGAAACAGACGTGTTGATCATTGGAACAAAATCTAATTTACTCATAACGAATAAAGTAAACCTGTGCCCGAATAGACTAAAGTGAACTTGCTTCTGATGAGAGAGATTAATGACCTCTTCGATTTCTTGGGCTCCCTCTTCGACGAAACAGTCCAATATTCTTTTCGTCTTTATACCCATACCCTGTTCTATATTAATTCGGTTGAAAGAGTTTGTATTGAATAAAGAGATATTCATTTTCTGGTCGCTCCCAGCTCCTCCAACAACCTTTGCTGAAGCTCAGGATCGTGGTATACATTCCCTTCGCTGACAGTTCCATTGGTAGGATCGTACATCGGTTCCTCCGGAAGGTTTTGAAGATAGATATACTTGTCTTTGAAAAAGGCATGAGCTGTATCAGGTAGAATCGTCATTCGTTCGGGTTCCTCTTCATCAGGCTCCTTGACCTTCATCGTTTCAAGTCTGGTATCTCCAAACTTCATGGGAGGAGATGCATTGAACCCGAACGCCTCATTCCTGCCTATCATGATATTCTTTTGGAACTTCTCAAAACGAGCCCGGTCAACGTCGGGTCCGAAGGACCAGATAAGAGGTGGCTCAGTATCACTGACCGTGTAGCTCAACCCTCTGCTGTCCGCGAAAGGGTCAGGAGGAAGTCCCACGGGATAATGATTTAACACTTCTTCCATGGAATTGAAGTTAAGTTGCTCTGGCGAAGAGGGGAATGGGTATTCTCGTTCAGCGTGGACAGAGAGGATCAGGTCTCCCCGACTCCATGTGCCGTTTGTTGGGTCGTATTTGATCGCGGCTTCCTGACTGATCTTGTCCGGACCAACACTCCAAAGGGTATAGTCGCCTGATTCATCAAGATGGTAACTGAGGTTTCTGTCTTCCCCATAGGGATCAGGAAGAAGAAACTGACGGATTAAGCCTTCTGATAGCTCTGCTCCTTCTAGCTGACGCAGTTGTATATCTGCCATGAAGGAAAGGAGAGCAAGACGCGCTTTAACGGTTTTCCGTCTAACTTGTGCTTCTCCGTTAAATGAGCTATAGGCACTAGCCTCTCGGTTATACATCGCACGAGCGAATTCCTGTTCTGCTGAATCCAATAAGTAGTCATTGTATAGAGAGTGAATTTCATCCCTCACTCGACTATGGTCCTCTTGTGCGAGCGCCCCGCTCTTTACAAGTAATTCAAGCGATGGAATATTCAAACTAACAACGGCTATCCCTATCAATTGTGTAATCAGATAGATGCCATCGTTGTTCATGATAACACCAAGGCGAGCACCGCCTATTAGAGTTTCTGCTGCCTGATTGGGGTTACCCTGAATCAGGTCGAAATCTGATATCACTCGTATGACTTTGGTTAAAGTCTGTACGATCAGGAAGTTCGGAACGTTAGTCCCGCTTTTCAGCAAGAGAGGTTTCAGTGGGCCAACATAGTGGAAATCTGATGTGAGTTTATTGTATCTTGATCGAAGCTGATTGGAGTCGAATACACTCGTTCGCAAAGATTCATTCTCAGGATTGGGGAACATGAACCGTGAGATTTCCTTATCTCCTTTGGAGATTCTCAGATTCTCTAATTGTATTTCGTAGTAACGCGGAACTTGTCTGAAGAAGTTGGAATCTGATTCCTCGAAAACCTCGGAGTAATCTATAATCAGGCCTTCAAGCTTTTCCTCCTCTCCATCCAGGAGAGCCATGTCCATTTTCAAAATAGCGACAAGAGGATCAAAGGTTGAATCGTCTACTGCTATTAATGTGTCTTCGAGTTTCTCTTTGCCTTCAGGGAATTCGAAAATAAGATTTTGATCTATACCCTCAGGTAATCTAATTGCAAAGTCCTCATTATTGAAAGGAAGAGATGCCATTTCTTGCGTCGGTTGCTGCTCAATTCCTCGTACTTCTGCATAGGATCCGTCAACCAGGTCCCAATTCCCCCTGTCATTAAGTGCAAGAATGCGAGTTCCCGTCAGGAGATCCTCCTCACCATCCCGGAAGTTCTTTCTCTTGTGTCGAAGAGTAATTCTAATCTCATTCTCTGATATCGACTGCACAACTTCTATATTATATACGGGAAAAGAGTCTTCGTTTATATACTCAGCTTTAAATGTCATCGTTCCATCAGGCATGGATTCTTGAGTGAGTACGCCATTTTGAGAGTCCACGAGAAGCCATTGTTGTTTCTCCACATTTGCACCTACAGGAGAAAGACTCGTAAAGAAAATGATGAAGGAGGAGATCAATGTAAGAGATGTCTTAGTCATGGTAAGAGCCTTTTGGGTCAGAAATTATTCTTCTGATAATAGTCTTTGATAGAGCTGTGGATCGAGATAGATATTTCCGGCGCTTCGGATACCGTTTGTCGGGTCGTAGGAAGGTTGATCGGGAAGAGAGTCACCATATATAAACATGCCTCGCCCGTTGAAGGAATAAATGAGGGCTCCTTTAACTCTAGGGTTTGTAATAGTGAAGTGATTTTCTGCATCAGGATTAGCGGATATACCCGTTTCACCTTCCTCTTCACCTGGCTCCTCAATCGATTCGGTTTCAATCTCAGTGCTAATTACGGTACCCCTTTTCCCGCTCTCATCTCTGTAGTAATAAAAATTGGTGGATCTCATCTGTGAAACTTGATCCTGATCAGGACCAAAAGACCAGATAAGCGGGGGTTCCGTATCACTCATCGAGTAGCTCGATGTTCGCCAATCTGCAAACGGATCTCTTGGCAATCCCTGATCATAATGTTTCAAGAGTTCATCCATTGACTTAAACTCGTATTCGCCCCGGAGATGACGGGAAAGGGTATTTACGCTTTGCCGGAACAGTCAGTATCAGATCACCGCGACTCCATGTTCCATTTGTCGGGTCGTACTGAATTGCGCCCTCCTGACTGATCTTGTCGGGCCCAACGCTCCAAAGGGTATACTCGCCTGATTCATCCAATCGATATTGAACATCTCGATCATCGAGAAAAGGGTCCGGAAGGAGGAATTGCCGAATAAGCCCTTCAGAAAGAGCCGCACCTTCAAGTCTATTTAACTGTATATCCGCCAGAAAACGTAAAATGGCCAGTCGAGCTTTGACGTTCTTTCGCCTTACACGTCTCTCCCCTGCTAGTATCTGGAGTACACTGTATTCTCGGTTATTCATCGCCCAGGCAAACTCTTGCTCCTCTGAGTACAGAATATATTTATTGTATAATGAATGGATCGAATCCCTTAAATCATGAAAGTGCGTCGACTCTGTATAGCCATTCATGACAAGTATTTCCAAGGAATCGATCGTCAGTGCCAGAACAGCGACACCGATCATTATCTCTAACTGGATGAGGCCTTCGTTATTCATCATCGCACCCAGAAGAGCACTACCGATGAGTGTTTCTGCTGCATGATCGATTCTCCCCTTCATCATATCGAACTCGGAGAGAACCATCATTACTTTCGCATTAAACTGGATCAGCAGAAAAGGAGGATAATGATTCCTTTTTTTCAGAAGGAGTGGCTTGAGCGAACCGACATAATGATAATCTGAGGTGAGGGCGTTATAGCGCGTCCGGAAAGATTCGAGATCCAACTCAGTCTGTATCTGTATACTTGCATTCTCTTGGTGTCGAGCAAGTACGAATCTCAATGACTCCAGGTCTTCTTCATATATCGCCATCTTCTCGAGCTGGATATCGTAATACCGTGGTACACTTCGGAAGAAGTTAGAAGTGGACTGCTCGAATTCCTGTCTGTATTCTCTCAATAGGTTTTTGAGTTCCCCTGCTTCTTCCTCAAGAAGAGCAAGGTCCATCCTGAAAATTACCAATAAAGGATCCGACTTCGAATTACCCGATTGTTCCAGTACTTCCTGTAAAGAGTCTTTATTCTTCTCCCAGTCATAAATCAGCTCTGGATCTATACTATCCGGAATTCTATGGGCGAAGTCCTCATTGTTGAAAGGGAGCGACTCGATAGATTTAAGGTTGCTCCCACGATACCTGGTGCGATCTCTGACAGTCCCACCAATGAGATCCCAGTTTCCACGATCATTTCGGCACAGAACAAACGACTTTTCCTCCTTCCCATGCTCCTTCCAATTCGTATTATCTACTCGATATACGATTATTATAATGTCTTTAGAGGTATCCTTGCTGGAGGTAATCTCTATCGTGTATTTGTTGAGTTCCCAAGTGCTATAGTGTTGAAGATCGTAGGTCCTGCTTCCATCTTTGGCAACTTCTTCCACGAGGATTCCAGACCATGTATCGATAAACAACCAGCGATTATTTTCAGCCTGAGCGTTTACTGCCAAAACGACCGTCAGTGCAGTTATAATCTGCACTAATCTGCGATAGATAAATAGATTCATTGATATTCCTTGTGGTCTTTCAATTTCATGGACTTGAAATTACTGACTATTAAGAGGATCTCCATGATTCTCTTCCTCAATAGACTTTACAGGCAAGGGGACTGTTTCAACACACTCGATCTCGATGGAATGCAGGATGATTCCTGCGTCAAGATCGTCTTCTTCATTGAAGGACAAGAGATCAACAGCCACTTCGAGCGCTGTCGCTCCTTGAGGAGCCCGATAATCGAGTGTATAGACCTCTCTTTCTTCAGACACCCCCGGACCGTCAGCGTTATTGCTTTCCAGAACGATCATCGTTGAATAATTCAAGTTAGCCTCATTAACTCGAAGGCGAATGGCAGGCGCCTCTCCCAGAGAAGCATCGGTACTTAATTCAAAACGAAACTCCAGTTTATATTCTGGGATCACCGACAAGGGCGGACTCTTCCAATAACCGAAACAGCTCGAGGACCCTCCTGGAGAAATTGCTAATCCCTCAGGCATGACCTCGAAGTCTGGTGCTTCAAAAACCTCCGAGGCAACTTGCACCCACCCGTGATCTCCCTCTGCAAAGTTTACGTCATAGCCGCAAGAACTGGTGATGCCGCTCCCCTTCACATTCGACACAAGTGCGAGGGCAACAATGAGCAGGCCACTGATAAGCTTCTTATTCTGAAACATCATGGTTTCTATCTCCCACTCAAATGTTACGGAATGATCCTGATTGTATTTGGTATTTGAGACGATATGAAAGAATGATGAAATGGTAAGCTTCTGAACCGGCAGTGGATACTTTGAGATTACCCAACACCTGCTGAGCATGGCAATCAACTTGCAGGGAATTTCCAGCCCAAAGCTCGGCTCCCTAAACAAGAGGTCCTCACTGCGGCCTCTCCCCTCCATCTTGAGGATGTGCCATAAGTATGTTCTCTTTTCAGCCGCTGAACACAGCTGTTGTTGGGGTCCTGCCACCTGTCATCTTTACGCCTCGATTGTTTGCAGAAAGGTGCTGCAGAATCTTAAAGACAGATTCCGGGTCGGATGAAACTACTTTCGCCCACTCCTCTGCGCTCTTCTTCTCCCCTTTGCTATTTGCGAGAGCTTCCAGGAGTGTTTTTTGAAGTTCAAGAATGGAAGCGGCGGCTTTCTTACCGGCTTCAACGCCGGGCTGGTGATAGGCATTAATGTTCACAAGAGATGCATAGAGACCAACGGCTCTCTCAAAAAGGGCGATGAGAGCACCGAGCGTTGTTGGTGTGACTTCATCAATGGTGATCGTTGCCGAGACACGTCCCTTCTCCGCCAAGGCACGGCGCGTTCCCTGGTAGAACCCAGACAGATAATCGCCAGGAGAAACATTCTCTTCAACCTGTAGACTACTTCCTCCGTCCTTAAGAACCTCGATGAAGACCATGAAGAAGTTGTTCACGCCATCACGAAGCTGCTGTACATACGCGTGCTGATCAGTTGAGCCCTTGTTGCCGTATACCGTGATTCCCTGCTCAACCACGTTGCCGTCGAGATCGTGCTCTTTTCCAAGCGACTCCATAACCAGCTGTTGCAGGTACTTGCTGAAGAGAAGAAGGCGATCTTTATAAGGAATAACAACCATATCCTTTTCCCCTTTACCATTGGTTGCATGATACCAATACAGGGCGAGAAGAGCAGCGGGATTTTCCTTCACATCCTCCGAGCGCGTATATTCATCCATTTTTTTGGCGCCATCAAGGAACTCCTGTATATCAATCCCCTGGAGTCCGGCAGGAACAAGTCCAACTGCCGACATAACACTGGTCCGACCTCCCACCCAATCGTACATGGGAAGTCGCGCCATCCAATTGTTTGCTTCAGCATGCTTATCGAGTTTGGAACCACGCCCTGTAATGGCGATGGCGTGATCTTCGAAATTCAGGCCAGCTTTTTTCCAGAACTCTTCGGCAAGAAGCATCCCGTTTCGAGTTTCAGGAGTTCCGCCTGATTTACTGATGACGAGTACAACTGTACTCTTCAGTTCATGCTTCAACTGATTCAAGGTTCTCTCAACGCCTTCAGGATCGGTGTTATCGAGGAAATAAGGAGTCATCTTATCGGCGTCATCTTTGCCAAGGGCATCAGCAACAAGCTGAGGACCGAGTGCACTGCCACCGATACCGATGGTGAGAACGTTATCGATGGCATTCTTGTCATGGATCTTCTTGATCGTGGAAAAGACTTCTTTGAGGTCGGACTCAACCTCCTTCTTCAAATCAGCATCAGGAATGAGGTCCGTATTTCTGAGCCAGTAATGCCCCACCATGCGATTCTCGTCGGGATTCGCGATGGCTCCACCCTCGAGGGCTTTCATCGCAGCAAAGGCGCCCTGTATAGACTTATCCATTTTCTTCAGGAAGTTACCATCGACTCCGGTCAGACTGTAATCGAGTGTTACCGGACATCCTTCAGGTGCACAATAGTACTTACTGAAACTCTCATAGGACTGAATAGGCTTTAGACTCATCAATTGACCTTTCCTGAATGAATATAGATGTTTAAAGGGTTAATGGAGTAGAATCACATTCCATCGCCGTCGATCATGTTACCGAGACCACCAAGTATAGATCCTTCACCCTTGCGACGCCCCCCAGTTTGCGGCGCTGCGCTGAAGATTCTTCCAGCAAGGCGAGAGAACGGCAACGATTGAAGAAAAACACGGCCTGGACCCTTCATCACAGCGAAGAAAATTCCTTCGCCACCAAAAAGAGCACTTTTGATCCCTCCAACTGTTTCAATATCGTAGCCAACGGATTCCTGAAAGGCGACGATACAACCAGTGTCTACACGAATTGTTTCACCGGGTCCAAGATCCATATAGTGGAGCGTGCCTCCTGCATGGACAAAAGCGTTTCCATCACCTTCGAGCTTTTGAAGAATAAAACCTTCTCCTCCGAAAAGCCCTGCCCCAAATCTTTTCGTGAAAGCCATCGACACGTTAATTCCAAGTGCTGAACAAAGATAGCTGTCTTTCTGGCAAAGCATCGTTCCATATTGACTAAGGTCCATGGCGACGATCGTCCCGGGATAGGGAGCTCCGAATGCCACATGCGACTTACCTTCACCTCGGTGAGTAAAGTGTGTGAGGAAGAGCGATTCACCTGTCATCAGCCGTTTACCAGCACCCAGAAGTTTTCCCATCACACCTTTTTCTTCACCTGTGCCAAATTTCGTATCCATTTCGATACCGTCTTTCATGTACATCATAGCGCCAGGCTCGGCGATGACGGTTTCTCCGGGATCCAGCTCGACTTCAACGAACTGCATATCGTTGCCAAATATCTGATAGTCAACTTCGTGAGCTTTTTTTGACATAAATGGGACTCCTTGAATATTTGTGAGAGGCTTAGCTGATTCCCGCGGAAGGACTCAAGTGAAACCGGGCTTTGTCTGATGTTTCACCGGAAGGAGCATTTGTCTATATCAGGAAATTCGACCATCAACCCTTATTCTGTGAAAACTCTTTCAGGCATTTATTGCAAAGGCACCCCGAATAGTTTTCTCTAAGTTCGTGAGTCTGCGCCGAGGATAGCTTTATCTGAAAGCAGTGACATTTGGAGATATCGTCCTGACGGCATTCGAATTTCTCGCCACATCTCGCGCACTTTTCGATCATAAATGTTTGCTCCAGGCCTTACTTGTGATGAGATTTGAAGGCTAATGTCATGAGTCTCCGAGCACAAGTCGAGAGATTAGAGCATTGTTTCGTTGCCTCTCGAAAGCGAATCCCAAAAGCTTTGCATATGATTTATGAAGACTCAAAGAAGACAGCTCCGGCGCCCTTCACCGGGTTAGAACTGGTGAATGTTGCACTGGCATTTCTGGTGGGTCTGATTGTACGTGTGCTTTTCTGCCTGCAGGTTCCTGGCCTCTGGTACGATGAGGCAATTAACGGTCTTGATGCCTTGTCCATTCTTCGGGAACCCGGAATTCCCATCTTCTTCGATACGAACGGGCACATGCGTGAACCGTTGTACATGTACATGGAGGTTCTCGGAGTTCTAGCAGGTGGTACGACTGCTGAGGCGCTCCGAATGGTAAGTGTCATCACTGGGACTTTAACGATTCCTGCAGTCTGGCTATTGGCGAGAGAGATTCGCGGAGTTCTCTTTGCAGCAATCTCGGTTTGGATTTTCAGTTTACTCCGCTGGCATATACATTTTTCAGGGCTTGCATTTAGAACGATTCTCGCGCCTCTGTTTGCATCTTTAGTTTTCTTTTTCTTCTTCCGGTTTCATCGAAGGGAGAAGCTGTCTGACGCAATACCCGCGGGCGTGTTTCTGGGATTGGGTGCCTATACCTATCTCGCTTTTCGCCTGTTTCCGATTATCATGCTGATCAGTATGATAGCCGGTCTGGTTATTCATCAAGAAAAGAGAAAGAGGTTGGCTAAGGGCTATCTAACAATGATCGCGACTGCTTTCATCGTCTTTCTTCCGCTGGGATTGAATTACCTGAACAATCCAGAGCACTTTAAAGGGCGCGTGGATGAGGCAACTCTTTTTGAGCGTGAGGATGCTGCGAATCGCTTACTGAAGCAGGCCTTCGACATTACGATGATGCCACTGTTTCGCGGGGACCATGTCGAAAAGCATAATATCCCGGGACCTCCTCAAGCTTTTCAGTTCTCATTCACCAACGAAGAAGAAACCGTGATGGCATGGTTTACTGAAGGCCTCGAAGCCAACAAACAGGGTCTCCCTCAATACGATAGACATGGCACTGGTCTGCCAGTGGTTTTTCTCACAACCGGGTTACTCTTTTATCTGGGTCTCATCGTGTCCTTCCTCATTCCAGAGAGGAAGTTTTTGACTATCTGTTTGATTTCATGGCTGGTGATTGGAAGCCTCGCCTCTCTCTTATCATTTGGTGCTCCGAATATGCTGAGACTCCTGATGATCGTGCCTGTCTTTACCTTCTTCATTGTGGAAGGAGCTCTCGTCTTATGGAAGTGGATCTCAAAAAAGTCCATGGTGGCTGCTAAAGCGATCTTTACTTTCGTATTCCTTATACACGTGATCGCGGAGCTTTATCTCGCATTCAGCTGGTCGACCCATCCTCTGGTACCAAAGGGGTTCAACAGCGAGTGGCGAGACCTCGCGACCTACCTTAAAGAGCAGGATGATCGCTTGCCAGTGAACCTTTCTTTTGCTCCGTCTCAGACTTTGCTTTTTCTTGCCGACGACTACGAATTTATCGTCAATTCCGTTCCCAATACTGAACTATATTGGGAGTTAAGGCCAAATCCACAACTGGGCCTGACTCCATTGGAAACCCGTGGGCAGTTCCAACGAGGTGGCCGGTCCTTCGAGGTCATACACCCGGATGGATTCATCGTAGGAACTCTGGTCGAAGTGCATCGATCTGAAAACTAATCAAAGTAGTGGTGCTTAAGTCACATAGATTTTAGAGCGATCTTCAGAAGCAATTGTTAGATAGAAGATGATCGAGAGGAGTGGATCTATGTGCTTGGAAACGCAGTAATAGAGGTGCTGTTTCCTCGCTTTCAGGCGCCCAGCGCTATTGTTCGAAGCCAGCGTGACACGAGTAGGACTTCTGAAGATCACTCTATACGAGAATCCCCCTTGAACACCCTGATCATTTGAGTACGCCCAGCCTGGGCCCGCTTTTTTTGTACCTCTGGAAACAGGATACCCGTTGATCTTACGAAGAAGTCTTATGAAAAATAGAAGCAGAATCAGCATATTGCTGAAATGCTAAAGCTCCTTGCTTTAACTAATCATCACAGAATATTACTGTTAAGCGAAAGGATTGATGGCAGTGTTTTCCCTAACTTCAATCATTAGAAAAAAGTCTTCTTTGGAGTTCCAGAAATTTAACAGCTCTGATTCTTGCCGGATAACCAGGAAGCTCTTGTTGGTATTGGTGATTTCGACCTTTAGCTTTGGGGTTATGGGCTGTAGCGAAAATCGAGATAACTCCGCATCAGTGGATTCTCACACTGAAGTGAATGAGAATATATCATGGCCTGAGCTTTCAGAGCTGGACGAAATCCTTCATATTCATGGCTGGCAAGATATGTCCGATGAAGAAAAAGAGACCCTTCTCGAGGATGTGACCAGGAAAGCGGAATCTGTACTGAGCGGTGAATTGCCAGAGGAAGTCGAAGGCATCCCTTCTGTAGAAGTCTACCTGACCGACCTGGAAAGCCTCTTGATTGAAATGAACAAAGAAGATCAAAAAACACTCAATGAAAGAAATCGGATCATGAAGGGCATGGAACCGATCGTCGTGAAGATAATGGAATCTATCGGAATGGATCACAGCCATGCTGGCCACGATCACTGATGCCAGAAAGTAGAGTGCCTAATATCCTTCTTGATATACAGGACTGCCGAAAGCAGCTTGGAAATACTCTAGAATCGAACGTATCATTTTATTTGAAGAGTCTAAGCCTGGCCCACGGTCAAAAGCTGGCCTTAGTAGGACCCAGCGGCTGCGGGAAATCAACATTGCTGAAGATCATCGCAGGGATTACACGACCAGACTCTGGATGCATCAGTTTTGAAGGAAGAGATATAACTCGTTCAAGACAGAGCGACCTTGATCGCATTCGAGGAGCTCATATTGGCTTCGTCTATCAGAGCTTCAACTTACTACCGGGGTTTACGCCGGTTGAAAATGTATTGATCGCTCAACGATTTGGTCGTGCTGAGAGAAAAGGACAGAAAGAAAAAGCTGTGGCGATCCTTGAAAGAGTAGGTCTCGCTCATCGGCTCAACACTCATATAGACAATCTGTCGACCGGCGAGAAGCAGCGTGTTGCGATTGCCAGAGCCATCATTAACAATCCCGTCCTTCTGCTGGCCGATGAACCAACAGGTTCGCTTGACCCTCAAACGGGGTCGGCAGTTTTCGATCTGTTTATTGAGACCTGTGAAAACCTCGGCTGCGCTTTGCTCTTTGTGACACACGATCATTCGATTGCCGGACAATTCCCGAACCAATTTGACTGTACTGGACTGGTAACTCAAGATGCGCCGGAGCAGACAATTACATGAACCTCTTTTCGATTTCGTGGAAATATATCTGCCATCGCCCACTTGTCTCATCACTAACGGTTCTCGCCGTTGCCCTTGGGATGGCTTTGATCTCTGCGACGTTGGGTCTTAGAAGTGCTACCCAAGAAGCATTTGAGCGTGAAAGTAGACTGTTCGATCTGGTTGTCGGAGCAAAAGGAAGCCCACTTCAGCTGGTCCTGAGCAGTGTTTATCATCTCGATATTCCAACGGGAAATATTCCCTACAAGAGGTATTATATACTTAAGAACGACTCTGTCGTGAAGGAGGCATATCCAATTGGACTTGGAGACAGCTACAGAGGGTTTCGAATCGTTGGGACCGAAAAACATATTTTTGAACTAACAGAACGAGAAAATGAGAACGGGAGTCAGACAGCTCTGCTGGCGTTCGATGAAGGTTCTGCTTTCACTGAAGAGATGGAGGCTGTTCTCGGATATCAGGTAGCAAAAGAGTCAGGGCTTAGTATCGGCGATTCGTTCTTGGGGAACCATGGGCTCTCAACTGCCGGAAACCTTGAAGAGCATGGGGAAAGTCCCTTTATTGTTAAAGGTATTCTGGAACAGTCCGGCACCTCATTAGACCGTGTCATTCTGGTTCCGCTTATATCTGTCTGGAATGTTCATGGAGACCGTTTGAGTAGCCAGGAATTATCCGACCTTGGAGTGGGAATAGACCTGAGGTTGGGTTCAGATGCAGAAAACAGCGATGACGAGGACAACTGGGGGTTCTTCGCTCGATATGCAGAAGGAAGTGAAGAAACTGGCGTGAACGAGGAAGCTATACCAGATTTTGGTGAGCTGGAAGTAACATCCGTACTAATACAACTTGAAACACCGGGCATGCGGCTCTGGCTGGGAGATGAAATCAATCGCAACACCGAGGCGATGTCTGCGATTCCTGTTAGTGAGATGCTGCGTCTATATCAAAGAATATTAAAACCGTTGCAGCAGACATTACTTGCGGTAGCACTATTGATCGTTATTACATCAACACTGACAATCGTAGCAACTCTCTATCAATCAACGGAGCGGCGCAAGAAAGAGCTGGCAATCATGCGTGCTTTAGGGGCTCACTCTTCTGAGGTCTTTCTCATTGTTTTGATGGAAGCATTCTTCCTTTCCCTGGCCGGTGCTGCCACAGGCATCGTACTGGGACACATTGCTACTTATATTGGCGCCGGGATGATTTCAGATTCTACCGGCCTTACGATCAATCCGTTTCAGTTACAAACCCTCGAGCTATATGCTTTTCTTCTTATCACTTTTTGTGGAAGCCTCTCCGGGGTTATTCCTGCTTTCATAGCATATAGACGGTCGCCTGACAAAGACCTTTCGCTCTCCTGAAAGAGTGGAAACATGCTCTTGCTGGTGATTACTTGTATCTTTCAATAATACCGTCGCTGCCCAATACAGAAAGGTATTTATTGGCGAGCTTCGAAGCCTCTGACTTATCTCCGTATCGGCTTTCGTAGATCACACAAAATCGCATAGCAGCTCGGGCGTCCTCCTCAATGTAATAATACCAAAAGTTGTTTTCTTTCTCTTCTGTCCAACCGGGAGGTCGCTGCTCAGCGGCAAGATCTGCAGCCTGGCGAAACACTTCTTTAGCCTCCACCTCCAATTCTTTCAAATGCTCTGTTTCAGTACCTTGCCCACGAAGCTGCAAAGATTCGTATTCAAGGAGTTTTCCTTTCATCAGGTACAGCTGAAAAGCATCCGGGTTCTTTTCTATCCCTTCTTCTATAAACTTCATGCCTTCTTCCGGGTTCTTACTCTTCAACCACCATGCACCCACGGAATAAGCCCTCACATTATATGGATCGGCAAGAGTCATGACACGGTACCAGGGAAGAAGTTCTGCTCCATCTGTGTGGGCATGAGGAACATCAGCATCCTGATAAGGCTTAACGGCGCGATGAAGATCTCCGACGAAGCCGCGAAAGTCCTTCTCCTCAGAGGGAATAATCGATTCTGCCTCTGAATCATCAGTCGCCCCCGCATTATCCGAAGCGTTTGCAAGCTCATTTTCATTCAAATGAAGGGAGTAGGCCACTCCGTTATGCAAATATCGCTCGGTTTTGAGGAACAGTATATCGCCCATACTGGTTCGGAACTCTCCGAGCATTCTAGCGAGGGCACTGCTATTTCGCTCACTTCTCAAAGTATGACTTCTACTCCTGCCTCCCTGATAAGAACTCGGGTCCACAAGTTGGGTGAGGAATGGGAGAACGAAGAGGGCAACTGCTATGGAAATGTACCAGACCTTATTCATTTGAAAATCCTGTTCATCAACTTCATTCTACAGACTTCTCCTCTGGAGTACAAGGCACCCAAGGACAGTAGGAATAAAAACAAGAAGGAGTCCGTAGAAAACAAGAATCAGCAGACTTGTAGTATCCAGCGGATTAACTCCATCAGTATATCGATTAATAAGATTCAGTTTTGAGAAGTCTGGTATATAGCCACACAGCCACTTGACGATCTCTTCGAACGGTGTGTTCATAAACTTTGCAGCAAGGAAGCCGGCCGTTTTTCCTCCAAAACCGAGTAATAGACCTGATACGATGATGGGAACGCCACGTGGAAGTATGACAGAGAAAAGTAAAGTTACGGAAGAAATCGTTGCGAGCGAAAGAACCTGTAGCAGGAAAAGCTGAACAAAGAGCGGCTGACTAAAGAATTCCATTTTCGGGATAATGAGAAGGGTCGCGACGGTAAATACAGTATAAATCAGGATACCAGAAAGAGTAGTTGCCACCCATTTGCCCAGTAAATAATCCGTGCGGGTAACTGGCTTCGCAAGTAGTGGGAAGATCGTGCGGTTTTCCAGATCATCGGGAACCTGGCGAGCCGCAATAATAATAACAAGAAGATGAGAGCCAACCCAGGACAATGTCAGGCCCAGGTTAAGTAGAAAGGTTGCAGTGGACGGTCGGTCGATCCCGACGATACTCAAGACCGTAACGAGAAGGAAATAAATACTTCCCAGAATAGCCAGCACATAGAGTTCTTTTTTTCGAATAAGCTCGAGAAAGACCGTATATCCAATGAGTGAGATTCTCTGCCACCTTGTTGCTTGTTGAAGTTCCATCAGAGAGGCCTCCTCTGAAACCAAAGCATCGTGAGGGAAAAGTAAGTACCAGCGTAAAAAGCGCCATAAATTGTCAGCGAAGCAAGCGCCTGAAGCCCGAGGAGAGGCCATTCACCAGCATGCACAGCCTTTTCGGAAAAGTCAAATAGTGTTAATTGGGGGAGTGCGAATGTTAACACTTTGAGAACGAACTGAAACAAAGGGTCCGCAAAATCGTAAACATAGGTGGATATAGATGTTATCAATGACGCCATCAGGTACAGGATAATCCCAATCGTTATGGCAGCATCCAAGTTCAAAAGGAGCGAGAGCCAAAAGGATAGGGTTGAAACCACAAGGATAAGAATTAATTGTAAATAGACAAACTGAATCAAATGGACAAAGGGGAGATCACCACCAAGGTATAGACTTCCCAGAATAAATATTCCCATGAACAGGGAAAAACAGAAAACCGCAGCCAGAAGCACCCCCAGAAGTTTGCCCAGGATAAATGTGAGCCGTGAAACAGGTTTAGCCAGAAGAGGATAAATGGTCCGCTTTTCAAACTCTCTAGGTAGTTGACGTGCGCTGAGTACAATCGCCGTTATGGCAGTCGCCCCACTCATAACCTTCAAAGCGACCTCTCGGTAGAACTTTGTCAGTCCTTCAAGGCCAAAGAAATCAACTGTCAAAACCGCCCCGATCATGAGCGTTGAAAGAAGGACAATCACATATATTTCCTTGCGACGGATACCTTCTAGAAGAACCGAATAAGCGATCAGCCACATGGCATAGAGATTCATCGCTCTTTACCCTGCTGCTTTACCAGTTCTATATAGTAGTCTTCCAATGAAATAGATTTGGAAGAACTCTTGATGATAGGAATATTACTTTTTGCAAGATCGGCAAGAACCTGACTATACAACTGAACGTCATCAATGAGTACGCTCGACTGCGCACCTTCCTTCTCAATTTTGAGTCTAGTGACGGAGTCAGGCAGGTCGATGTTATCCCCTGCTTCGAATACAACCTCAAATTGATTGAGTGGTTTCATCAGTTCATGGGTGGCAGCCTGCTTAATCACTTTTCCACGATGAATAATAATGACACGATCGCAGAGAGCTTCGACTTCGGTCAGCTCGTGAGAGCTGAAGAAAATCGTTCTGCCTCGTTCCTTTAATTCAAGGATAAGATCTCTCAGGTCATGTCGACCAACCGGATCGAGACCAGAAGAAAGCTCATCAAGAATCAGCAGTTTCGGGTCAGCGATCAACGCCTGCGCAATCCCAACTCGTTGCTGCATCCCTTTGGAAAAATTCTTCAGGAGGATACTTTCTTTTCCCTCAAGTCCAACACGCGAAAGAACCTCATAGGATTTCTTTTTCAAATCGGCGCCGCGAAGTCCGTGGAGACCACCGTACAATTTGAGAAGCTCCAGTGGCTTCATGAAAGGGTAATAGAGAGCGACCTCCGGGAGATAGCCAATCTGCTGTCGACTGGCGGTGGAAGCGGCTTTTTCACCGAGGACATTGATCTGCCCGGATTTGGGGAAGATGAAACCCAACAGGGTCTTGATCGTTGTCGATTTTCCCGCTCCATTCACCCCAATGAAGCCAACACACTCACCCTCTGAGACGGAGAAGCTGATGTCGTCCACAGCGCGAAAGGCTTTTTGGCCTTTACCGTACTCAACCACCAGATTTTGGACATCTATGGCTTTTTCCAATTTAGTGACCTGCCTTTGGGTATCGGCAATCAGGCAATCGGATTGTCTAAAGTGGCTCAACGCCAATTTTCGCTTAAATGCGTTGAGTTAACCATTGGGGAAATTGTATTTTCCCTTAGTTCAGGATTTGAGAACCAAAATATATACCAGAATGAAACAAAAAATATAGAGGGCGTTAGAATGAGAAGAATCAATTCGAAAGACCCTTTGAAAGGCTCATGATGATCAGAGAGATCCTATTCGCTACATGTACCATGGCTTCCGCACTCGCGGTGGCGGCTCCAAATGAAACAGTTCCCGTCATCGATATGCACAGCGATGTCCTCTATCGAATGATGGAGCGCAATTTCGACCTGGTTGAGGCGCCGGAATACATGAGCACAAGTATTCCACTTATGGAACAAGGAGGCATGAAAGCACAAGTCTTTGCCCTCTGGGTTCATGATACCAGGAATCCAGGTATGGAAGGCGCCAAGAAGACCTTTGAGATGATCGATCTCTATTATGAGCAGCAGGAAAAGCACTCAGATAGAATTGCCATCGCGACGACCATGGCTGAGGCCGACCGAATTCATGAGTCAGGGAAGACGGCGATTTTCCTTTTCATTGAAGGGGGAAACCCCATCTCGGATGACATCACGATGCTCCGCACCTATCACCGCCTCGGAGTGCGCGGAATGACGCTGACCTGGATGAATAACCTTCTTTGGGCTGGTGCAGCCACCGAAGAGGGGGAACCCGGTCAGGGGCTCACCGAGTTCGGGAGAGAAGTAGTCCAGGAGATGAATCGTCTGAACATGGTTGTCGACCTCAGTCATGTCTCTGATGAGACCTTCTATGATGCCATCGAGGTTTCTAAAGACCCCGTGGTTGCAAGTCATTCAGGAGTAAGAGCCCTCTTCGACCACAAACGAAATATCAGTGATGCCATGCTGAAAGCACTCTCAAAGAACGGAGGTGTCATCGGAATTGTCGCATTTCCGGGGTATCTGTCTGATCAGTGGGACGAGATCAGCGAAGCAGCAGAAGAGAAAATTGCTGAACAACTCGAAGAGTTGAAAGTGGCCTACGATGGGGAGGTAAGAAACCCTGAATACAGATATAAACGAAAGGTTCTAATCAGCGAAGCGATTCCAGAGGAAAAACGAATTGGTTTGGATGTCTATATTGACCACATTTCCCATGCGATCGACGTGGCAGGCATCGACCATGTCGCGCTTGGATCGGATTTCGACGGAATCTGGGCAAATGTTGAGGGCCTGGAGACTGCCGGCCATTGGCAAAATCTCGTAGAAGCACTAAAGAAGAGAGGCTTCTCATCTGAAGAAATCCACAAAATCATGCACGGTAACATTGAACGAGTCTTTCGAGAAGTGATGGATAAGTAGCTTTCCGAGTCAGATCAGACCTTCGTGGGGTCTGTCTTATTCTACCTTGATTTGGGTCGCTTCTCTCCTCGCTTCAGGCTGCTTCGGTATGCAGGCAAAAAGCAGGCAGAATGCAGGAAGAAAGCAGGATGATTGGTTTATGCTGCACTGGTGCGTGATTAAGTCACGAGAGGGGCTTGATTCTTCGGTTTTATAGGTCTTTTAATAAAGGATTTAAATGAGGGGATAGAACACTTGACCCCTCCAACGGTGAGACTGAAGGGTCTTATCGTCGGTCGCGAAGAGAATAATGTCTTCATCCTGATAAGGAAAAACCGGCGGTAAGCGCAAGCTTAAATATTAATCACTCCAAACGGAGGTATGTCCCGTGGCTGTAAAAATAGCAATCAATGGTTTTGGTCGAATTGGCCGTCTCGTGTTCCGTGCCGCGCTCGAGAAAGAAGGCGTGGAAGTCGTTTCAATTAACGACCTCGCTCCTCTTGAAACAAATGTCCACCTGCTCAAGTATGATACAACGCATGGTCGCTTTAATGGTGAAGTGAAAATTGATGGAGGTAACCTGGTCGTTAATGGAAAGACCATTCAGGTAACTCAGGAAAAAGATCCATCAAACCTTCCCCATGATAAAACAGGCGCTGATTATGTCATCGAGTCTACTGGCGTTTTCCGCGATGTTCCTGGTGCGAGCAAGCATCTCAAAGGCAATGTCAAAAAAGTTATCATTTCTGCACCTGGCAAAGATGTCGACTACACAGTTGTGATGGGTGTAAACTGTGACAATGTACCTGCTGACGCGAAAGTAATCTCTAACGCCTCATGTACAACAAACTGTCTCGCTCCTCTCGTTAAAGTTCTCGACGATAAGTGGGGCGTTGTTAAGGGACTCGTGACAACCGTTCACTCTTACACAAACGATCAGAGAATTCTTGACCTGATGCACTCAGATCTTCGTCGTGCGCGTTCTGCAGCACAGAACATGATTCCAACATCAACAGGTGCTGCAAAGGCCATTGGCCTTGTGATGCCTCACCTCAAAGGAAAGCTCGACGGAATGTCGATTCGCGTTCCTACGATGAACGTTTCTGCAGTCGATTTCGTTGCAGAACTCAAAGCAGATGTAACCAAAGAAGAAGTGAATGCGGCATTCAAAGCAGCTGCTGATTCTGGTTCTCTGGCTCCTTACTTCAATTACTGTGATGAGCCACTTGTAAGTTCTGATTTCAACCATGACCCAGCAAGTTCAACACTTGATGCAGACAGCACCTATGCCATTGGCAACCTTGTTAAGGTTCTTTCCTGGTATGACAACGAGTGGGGCTACTCAAACCGCTGCGTTGATCTGGTTAAGAAACTGGGCTAAGGTTCACTTCAGAGTTCAATGTATGAAAGCAGCCTTGGTCATCAGGGCTGCTTTTCTTTTAGTAGGATCTGATCAAGATCACTGACTTCCCCCTATCGACTTAATCCATGAAGGAATGATCAATATGTCTAGACGTCCATTTATCGCAGGAAACTGGAAAGAGAATAAACTGACTTCTGAAGCGGCTGACCTTGTCACTGAACTTCTGCCTCTTGTCCAGAGCCAGAAGAATGTCGACATCGCTGTTTGCCCAACTTTTCTGAGTATCGCAATCGTTCAGGATAAGATTAAAGGCAGCAATGTCATGCTTGGCGCACAGAACGCCTATGCCGTGGAAAAAGATGGATCCCTGGTTCAGTCAGGTGCCTATACCGGTGAAGTATCCCCGGAGATGGTGAAGGATGCCGGGTGTGAGTGGGTCATCCTCGGTCACAGCGAGCGCCGTCAATACTTCGGTGAAACTGACTCCACAGTTAACACCAAGGTCAAGGCCTGCTACGAAGTTGGGCTGAAGCCCATCATATGTGTTGGTGAGACGCTGGAAGAACGTGAAGGTGGTAAGACAGCAGCCGTTATTGAAGCTCAGGTGAAAGGCTGCCTCGCTGGGTTGCCCGCAGACAAGGTTCAGGAAAGTGTCATCGCCTATGAACCCGTCTGGGCAATTGGAACAGGTAAGACGGCAACACCAGAAATGGCTCAGGAAGTTCATGCGCAGATCAGAGCTCTTCTTAAAGAGCTTTTCAATGACCAGGTTGCAGATGCCGTGCGTATTCAGTATGGTGGTTCTATGAAACCTGGTAACGCGAAAGAGCTCCTTGCACAAAAGGATATAGACGGAGGACTTATTGGTGGTGCTGCCCTCAAGGCCGCCGACTTTGCCGGAATCATCGAAGCAGCCGGCTAGGAAAAAACTTACTCCAGAATCAAACCTGACCGAGAGCCAGAAATGTTAGTTCTGGCTCTCTTTCTTTTCAGAAGCCTCTCATGACGACAAAGCAGGACACATTCTTCGATCTCATTATTATTGGAGCTGGGGCTGCCGGTCTCACAGCAGCGATTTTTGCTGGAGAGCATCTATACAATACATCAGCAAAAGTTTTACTTCTTGAGACTGCGAAGAAGCCGGGCGCAAAAATCCTCGTGAGCGGCGGTGGACGCTGCAATGTCACTCATAGGACAATCTCTCCCGATGATTATGCTGGGGGAAGTAGCCATGTAATCCGACGCGTTTTAAAGGCCTTCGACGAGAACCGTACTCTAGAATGGATGAAGGAGCTTGGCGTCGAACTGAAGCTTGAAAACACAGGAAAGTACTTTCCCGTGACTGACAAAGCACGCACAGTACTGGATGCCTTGCTCAAGAGAGTATCTTCTCTAAATGTTCAGCTCAGGACTGGTAGTCGCGTAACTCACATCAGCGGCGGCGCCGAATCAGACTATCGTGTCTATCTGGATGGAGGAGAAGCCTTTTCCTGCAAGTGCCTGGTGGTCGCAACCGGTGGTCTTGCTCTTCCAAAGTCAGGAAGTGATGGCAAGGGGCTTGAGTGGATGAGAAAGCTGGGTCATACAGTCAACGCGACAACCCCCTCACTTGTACCTCTTGTCTATCAGGCAGAAGAGGAAGAACGAGTCCAGGAGCTCAAAGGGCTGTCAGGACTATCGTCGGACCTCCGGTTGAGTCTCTACGAGCAAAATAAACTCGTCAAAGAATTCACCGATTCAACGCTCTTTACACACTTCGGACTGAGCGGTCCGGCGGCAATGAACCTTTCCCGGTTCTTCAACCAGAAGCTTTTGACAACGCCGCTATCCGAATTGAGCATCTATGCAGGTTCTCCAGAGCTCAAAAACGTGGAAGATGCTGATCGCTGGCTCCTGGAGAAAACCAGGAACCATCCGAAGCAGACAGTCCGAACAGCTTTATGCAGCCTGTTTCCGGACAGATTGTCGAAAGTCTTTGCAGGACGTTGTTTAGAAACTCAGTTGTCAAACCTGAAGAAAGAGCAGCGCAGAGAACTGGCAACTACAATAGTCTATTTGAAATTACCTGTTATGGGAGATCGTGGCTACACATTTGCCGAAACGACAGCGGGTGGAATTGATCTTTCAGAAGTTAACCCCGCCACTTTTGAATCGCGCAAAGTAAGTAAGCTATATCTCTGTGGAGAAATTCTCGACGTTGATGGGCGCATCGGTGGCTTTAATTTTCAATGGGCCTGGGCGACTGGTTATCTGGCGGGGGTTGCTGCGGCCAAAACAATTCTTAAATCTGACTCATGAGAAACGAATAGAAAGTATCAGCAGAAGTATATAGAGTCACCCCTGCTATTACTCCAGACAAAAGTAAAGCAGCACCGAAGATGAGAACGACTTCAGCTAATAGCAAGCGGAAGACCGTTCCCCTGCTGCAACCAAGGCGAAACATGGTCTTCATTTCTTCTGCTCTTAGCTTCATCGTCAAGAGCATGATAAGAGTGATTAGCAACAACGTTGAAAACATTACCATAAATAAAATGATATCGAGGAATTTCTTGATTTGAAAAATGCTTCCGATCAGTTCATTGATGACTTCATCGGGAGCGATCACCTGACAGGAATCATTTCTGGAAATGAACTCTCCCTTGATTAAAGCTTCTCCTTTTTGCGAATCAGGACGAACCAGTATGGAAGAAAGCGGCAGCTCATCAGGTTCCATATGAAAATGAAAGGATGCAATATTCTCTGGTGTGATTTCCTGATAGTCCTTTAGTTTAGCATTGGCACGAATGGTCCCTTCTTTCTTATCCAGGATGACAGACTGGTCCTCGCTCTTCGACAAATCCTCGTGCCCGTGCCCGATCCCCTGAATGACCCATGTCGTTTTAATATCGGTAAAGATAGCATGATCGTCAGGTGAATAGCTTGGCGCCAGAATTCCTGTAACATTCATTCTCAACGGATAGACACCAGCTATATCGAAAACACTCTCAGGATCCGACACAACAGAATCCCCTACTGAAAGTCCCAGATTACGAGCAACTTCAGACCCCAGAACACAGTCACCAAGTATCATCATTGGGTCACCCATCTCGAATTCGAGCTGATGCAGTTCAAAGTATTCGAGGGAAGTACCGACGATGGGATGACCTGATGCCTGAAATCTATTATAGATAGGAACCGCCATGGACATCTGGAGATTATTGATTCTGTCAAACTCCCTGATGCTGATCGTTTGTATTTCATTCTTGTGGAAATACAGCGAGCTCATTGCCAGATCGAGAGAGGATCCCCGTGCTCCAACAATCAATGGAACAGTGTCAGCCCTCTTCGTTAACTCTTTCTCACTAATCCTCACAACTGAATTAACGATAACTGGCAAGCAAATCACGAGCGTTAGTGATGTCAATAATAGAAAAGAGCGAATGCGGTTATAGACAAGAAAACGCCAAGCCAGGTAAAGAGCATCAGCCATTAGATTGCTCCTGGTGGAATTGAGTGAAGTCTATAACGTTTCCGAAATACTCCAGCAGCGAATGATCATGGGTCACCATAAGGAGTCCTGATGATTGCTGTTCAGCGAAGGAGAGAAGTAACTTAACGATCGCTTGCTTGTTGTCTGGGTCAAGGTTCCCGGTTGGTTCGTCGGCGAGGATCATTTTGGGAGCCGTCACCAGGGCTCGAGCGATGGCTACCCTCTGCATCTCTCCTTGAGAAATCTGATGCGGATAACGATTCAGTTTGTCTTTCAAACCTAGCTTGTCTGCCGTAGCTGTGATGCTTTCTTTCGTTACATCCTTTTTCTTCAGCGCCTTGTTCAATCGACAGGGAAGGTATATATTCTGGTAGCACGTCAAATAATCAATCAGTTCAAAATCCTGAAAGACAAAACCAATGTTGTTGATTCGAAAAGATCGTCGCTCGTGATCGGCCATTCTATTGAGAGCAACCCCGTCAACAGTCAGGGTACCTTTCTTCAGTGGAAGGATACCAGAGATCAGGTTCAGAAGGGTTGTCTTGCCAGAACCACTGGGACCGATAATGGCGGTTGAGGCCGTTGTTGGAATATCAAGGCTCTCGATGGATAGTTGAAAAGTTCCGGAGCGATGTTTATAGAATAAATCTCGTATCTGTATAGAGGACATTACTGGGAACTCGCTGTAGTTCTCGGGTGTTTATCTTGAGCGGAGCCCTTGCTTATCAGGATTCTTCACCGTCCTCGATTAGTTTCACCTCTGCATCATCGATAATAAACAGAAACATCTTATGCATCAGATCATTGGTATCCTGCTTCCAGAGCTTGAGAGTACCTTCAACTTCGATCGCTCCATACATATACGGATATTCTTCTTTATCTTTCTGACGTATGAAAACAGTTTCGAGAGGACCAGGAGGAGCACAGAAAAAGCATCCCGTTGGAACGGACATGAGCATAAAGTTCTCCATGTTCGTCAGGCTGTCGTAGGGGGTCATGAATCCGATCATCTTGATTTTCTGACCATCGAAGAGAGGGAGTTCCTCGGGATATACAGGAGGTGGTTTTGATCCGATCTCCGTCTCTCTCAGGAGCTTGAAACTTATCTCGTCTTCCTTCTCTCCTCTTTCTTCAAGTAGCTTGTTGAGCATCAGAGTTCCACTGGTGATCTGCTCTTCGGTCAGGACAATGGAGTTATGCCCCGGCTCCATTCCTGGCTGGGAATAGGCAAGCGCAGTGATGTTAAAAAACAAGATCGTAAGAAGAAGTGGTAGAGAATTCTTGATCATCGGGAAGCTCTAAACTGTTGAGAATGAATCATGGTTAGCAGTGCCCACCTTGATTTCAGGGTTAGAATGGTCGGGCTTGGGTCCAAACGCAATCCTGAACGGTCGGTTCTGGGAATTGTAAGGCAGAACGAGAGAATCCGGATGATGGATATTGGTGAAACAGAAAGAAAAAGTATTGGGCAATGGTCCACCATCAAAGGGGGGATCGAGAGAGTTCGAGATTTCATCTCAAGCACTTGGGATTTTCCTCTTGCACCGAGGGGAGTGGGGCTCCTACGTTCTCGGCTCTTCACTGAGAAGGTGATTCTCAGCTGACCGCAAAACATCGTGGATGGGTGGCAGAGCGGTCAAATGCACCGGACTGTAAATCCGGCGGGATAACTCCCTACATTGGTTCGAATCCAATCCCATCCACCATTCAATTCTCTCAACCGACATTGCTTTCCTAACTTAATACAGCTTTCTTTGAGGCCGATTCTCCATCGCCGACACTTAAGAGGCGAGGATTTATCGAAATTGGAAAGTTTTTGCTTTCTCACCGCTTTCGTATCCAGTAACTTTGATCTAATATTTCGAAGCGTCGCTGGTGACCCCGATACCTCTCAGCGACTCAGAATCATGAGAGTATGACTTTAGAAGCAAACGAAGACGGCCTAATCAGGCATGAATGGCTCGAGAAGATCTACCGGTCTCAATTGACCGATGGATCTCGGAAGAATTCTATCCGTGGCTGGTCCAAGGTATTCATGAAAACGCTGGCTGAAGCCCGCCCCGAACAGGAAATCCATATGTTCGGGGTTAGTCGTATCCCGAAAATGGAAAATTACCTTCTTGCCTCTTCATCTGAAAACCTTCCCGATGATACTCCTTTAAAAATCAAAGTCACAGAAAAGACCGCAGATCTCTTTCTCGCGCCAACGCAAGGTGGGATCAGAATGCTCTCTGAAGAGCTTCCGATGACCGTCCACTACGACCGTCCGTCCTCCGATGGTGACAGTAACCGTCATGAGCTCAGTTTCTATGAAGCGATCTGCTTTGATGATGGAAATACATCGATCGTTTTTGGTCTCATTCTGGATGAACTGGAAACGAATGAGTTTCTAACCCACGAAGAAACGGTTGAAGTACTGAGGATCATCAAAACCTTCGCCGTTCCTCTCTATGAGCTTGAGATATACAAAGCCAAGGCAAAGAGCCTTGAAGAAGAAGTCAACCTGATGGCTGGAGGGCTGAGGGACAGCAATCCCAACCTCCTCAAGGCACTTCAAGGTAAGAAAGAAGAAGAGGAGCGACCCGTTGTTCCCACGAACAAAAGGGGATATCAAAAGATTCTCGACCCGGAACTTTTCTTATATACGGCCCAACTCCTAAGGCAATATAATGACCGGATCCTGGACCACCCTACCATCAAGATGGAGCTCTCTTCAGCTTACAGTATGTCTGGGGATAGTACTCAGGGCTTGAAAGAGAGCATGGACCGGCAATTTGACCTGGTACGAAATATCTCCAGCCTTGCGTCATTGCTTCAGCCAAACGTTTCTCCGCTTATAGACCCAATGCCGATGCAGAAGTTCATGCAGGAGCTTAACATCGTTGCTCACAATGCTGCTTCACGCTATCACGTAAATATAGAGCTCGATCCACATACGCGAAACACATACGGTTCAGGTGACAAGGACACGCTCCTACAAATTCTCAGAAAGCTCCTCGACTTTACCTTCGCCCAGAACCCTGACTGTCACTGCTGGCTTCGCACTGAGGTCAGTCCGCAAAAAGTGGAGACGGGAAATATCCTCGTTGAAATTGAAGATGATGGAAAGATCCCGCTTAATACTCCACCTCAGCTGTTGATGAGCCGCCTTGGTCAGCTTGGCGACTCGCATCCAAGACTTAAGGATGGAGGCGCGTTGATTCTTAAGCTGCTGGATCTCTTCATGTTACGGAGCGGTGGAAAAATGAAACTCGATCGCGGAACACACGGTGGATTTACTGTGCAGTTGATCATTCCTCTGGTGAGTCGAACCCAAATCAGCAAGAGGAGAAGCGTCGAGAACATCTCGAACTTCTAGAGTGTCAGTCAAAACAACTCAAAATCGTGGGGTCATACTTAGTTTGCCTCAAGAGCCTCGCGGACGTCTTTTTGCAAAGAGATCGAATACTGGGCGATAGATTGGTTTTGATCATCTTCCAGTCTATCGAGTACTCGCCGCGCCTTCTTAGGGTTGGCTCCAGATAAATATAGCATTGCTGCTCGCCGTATATCAAGATCTTCCATTTCATCAAGACATATGGATTTTAAATCGTCAAATCTCTCTGCTGCCACACCTTTGAGCTTTTCTGTCGCTGCATAGCGTTTCTCAAAGCTTGAAACGTCCCGTGACATTCTCAGCAATCCTCTCAAAGTTGAGCTGTCCGGCTGGGGAGTAATCCTTGGCGCCTTCATTCTCCTGAGGACCTCGGCACGGTAAACAGGAGCTTCAGCACCTTCTTTCTCATACCAGTCTTTTAGCTGAGACAAAAGGAGTTGCCTCCTCGCCAGGGAGGTATTCTGCGTTACTCCGTAGTTTTGCCCTGTCAAAATATATAAAGCATCAAATGCAGCAACGGCACTGGGTGACTCGATCTCGGAGGCAAGAAGGACTAAAGGTCCAATCCCTTCGTTGCTTCCCATCAATCCGAGCGAAATACCTCCCTTTGTTGTAAAGATAGTGCCTGTCTCGGACCTGATCGCTTCGAGCACTACTGGTATCGGAGCTGATTCGCCTATATATCCCAGCGCGGTGATCGAGTTCAAGCAGAGCGCTCGCTTCATGAAAGTGATCGCATCTTTTTTCTCATCGATTGGGACAGACTCAAAATCCATCCGCACGATTCTATCCACGCCTGGAGGAAACTCTTTTTGAACGAGTTGAGTGAGGACAGGCACGGCTGCGACGGAACCGGTCACACCGAGCTCTTCTATACAGGCATTTACTATTTCGGACTTGAGAACAGGCGTTTCTGGAAGTTCACCAAGCAGCTGTTTCTCAGAAAACCCCTCATTGAGGAAATAAATCATCTCTTCCGGTTGCGGATTAACTCCGTGAGAAAGGAGTAATTCGCGTCGCTCTGCCAACTCCGGATCCTGAAAGATAGGTTCTGGCCAACTGCCTCGTTCTGATTGTTCATCAGTTTCCTGAGCGTATATAGCCTGCCCGGAAAAGGGCGAGTAACCCAGAATCAATCCAAACAATATAGAAGAAAGTAACCTGCGCATTATCTAATTTTCAAATTCCTCTGTAATTCCCTGTCTAAATCTCTTTGTCGAATGGTTTCACGCTTATCATGTTTTTTCTTTCCTCGGCAAAGTCCGAGCAGAACTTTCGCCCACCCCTTATCGGTAAAATAGAGCTTCAAGGGTATCAGCGTAAATCCCTTCTGAGCAATCAAACCGATGATCCTGCTGATCTCCTTCTTATGGAGCAGAAGTTTACGATCACGGGTCGGGTCCTGACCGATCCCACCCTCTTCGTAAGGCTTTATATGCATTCCTTTAAGCCAGATCTGCTCATTCTTAACAGAGGCATAGACTTCCTGAAGGCTTGCCTGGCCCTGCCGGATGCTCTTGACTTCATTCCCAGTCAGGGCAATCCCGGCTTCCCAGGTATCAACAACTTCATATTCGAACCGCGCTTTTCGGTTCTCAATTCTAACTGAGTTGCTGAATCTTTCTTTCTTATTATTTTTTTTCGACGCCATGAATTATTCGCTTAAACTAACTTGTTCTTCGGAAGAGGAGGAGAGTTGAATCGGTTGAGGAAGAATCTTCAAAGCGACTCCACGGGCTCCATCTCCAAAAGTTTGTGGATCTCCAAGACAGTCCTGACCATTGTAGGTAACTCGTGTTCCCGGCACACGACTTCTCTTGGCAAATTTAAAGACTACGGGAGTTGCTGCTGTCGCTTTTGTAGCAACAGCGTATACACGGACGAAAGGCTCCAGCTTTCCACGAGTCATATCAGGGTCACCAGTCCCAACTCTATAGGAAATAAATCCACGATTCTGATAGACCACATTGTCTATATGAATCGTCCACGGAAATTCGGTCCTGAACATCCCGTCGAGGATATTCTTCTGGAGAGTAATGAAATTATCCTGGTCGGCATCAATCACTTCCATCACTTGTGGATCAAAGGAAAGGAGCAAGTGAACACCGTCAATCGCTGAAAGGTTGCGGTTATCGAGGACCACATCAAAGTAAAAGGTATCACCGACGTAAATGGGATCTGGCTGGGGCTCAATGAAGAGTTTAACCCGACCGATCTTCTCATCAGTTCCCTGAAAAATCAGGGGATCATTAAGGAAAGATTCGGCCTCTCTGAGACTTTCAGGTACGACAACAACAGTCATATCAAGGGTACCGTCTCCCGGAGTCTTAGGACTTCCAAGAAGGTCGACATTTCCTTCACCAACGACAACCGTATAGTTATCATCTCTGGAACCGAAGCGAATCTTGTTACCTCGACTGATCTTCGTTGCTTCCCACTTCACGGTTAACAGCGGCACATCTTTGAAACTGACAGGTTCGGTCAGCTCGGCTTCGTATAGAAGCAATCCATAGAGTGGATCCACCTGAGCAACAGGCTCACCCTTGATAAATGGAGCTATTTTCTTATCCGAAATTGAGACGGGTTCCAGATACTCAGAGTCAAAGGAGAGAAAAACACGGATTCCTGTCATGTTTCGGGAGTCCTGATTATCAAAGGTTATCTCTGTCGTGAATTCTTCTCCCACAGTAACCTGTATATTTGACATTTCTGGACGACCTTCAGGATGAATCCTCAAGAGTCTTGAAGTGGTGTCGATCTGAACGGAGAGCTCGCCAAAGGTGGGTTCTGCAGGCTGACGGTTTCGTCGTTCTGCTTCCCGTCTTTCCCTGATTTCCTGTCGTTGCCTTTGGGCATTGTTTTCGTTCGGAGATGCCTGGGGAGGCTGATTGCCGGCAGGGTTAGGCTGTCCCTGTTGGCCAGGCTGATTCCGGTTATTATTGGACTGCTGATTAGACTGTCGTCCTCGATTTCTTTCTTCGGCTCTCGTCCTGGCCTCATCATTTTCTCCGTCCTGGGCAACGGCCAAAGAGGGACCGCCTGCAGCCAGGACAGCCGAAAGAAGAATAAGGATTATTGTGTACTTCACATTCATTCTATTATTTCCAGATCTACGGGCTTGGCTTGTTCTTTCCTGAGCTTTTTCGAGTTTTACGGTACCTGTGTCAGCACAAAAGCCCGCTTATTTTCCTGCAAGCTGTTCTCTCAACCAGGTGTTAGCCGGAGCAATTCCCTCGTAAGCTCTCTCCCAGTCGACCTCCATAACCTCAGATTCTTTTGGTGTCTTTAGCAGCCTGGGGCCTTGAAGCCCCTCTCGAACCGGTATTTGGGCAGAGCGAGAAGACGCAAGAAGCTCTTCAACCTCGGTAGAAAGTAGAAAATCAATTAACGCTTTCCCTTCTCGTTCGTTGGGAGAGTTCTTCATCAAAACAAGAGTATTAGGCATAAGCAGAACACCCTCCCCTGCCGGTCCATTCTCGGGATAAACGATGTCCACTGGAGCACCGTCGAGAATCGCTCCATGGGCATCATCCGTGTCAGTCATACACCAGGCGATTTCCCCTGCTGCGACGGCATCTCGAGCTTGAGCGTTACCAGGATACATGATGCCATTTTCGAAGGCCCTGGTCCAGAAAGTCTTTGCAGCTTCCGGCGAGCCCTCCGTCCACATGACCACAGAATGTGTGTTCGTGGTTCCAAAAAGAGGTTTGGCAAAACCTGCCTGACCTTTCCACTTCGGATCGACGATATCGTTGATGCTCTGCGGCCAAAGAGTTGAATCGGGCAACTTGTCCGTATTGATCAGAAGAACCCGTGACCTGGCGGCAAATCCCGTCCAGTGCCCCTCTGGGTCTTTCATATTATCAGGAATGTCTTCAGCGTTTGGTGAGATATAAGCTTCTGTGAGACCTTCTTTCTTAAGCTGAATGCTTCGAAGAATCTCATTATTCCAGAAGACATCACAACGAGGACGGTTGCGCTCTGCCAGAAGTCTATTCACCAGCCCCACGGTCTTAACAGCTTCTGTATCGTAGACGACGCGAACATCAGTTCCGGTGCGTCGCTCAAAAAGGTCGAGAATCGGCTCGCTGAACTGCTTGTCAAGAGCCGTGTAGACAACAACTTCACGATCTTCGTCCTGAGCTGGTAGGCTTGAATAGCAGAATCCAAAGAACAGAATTGATAATATGGTGAATGAATTAAGATTCATAGATCCTCGGTCTTCCTCTCATGTTGAATTAGTGTTTAAAAGTGAGCGGTTGCTCATAAAATACCGGATAGTTAGAAGTATGATTAACGACAAGAGCCCTGACGCAACTGACTTCTCCGAGCTGTGATGAGTTAGGTTCTTAACCCATATAGCCCCGCAGGAATTTAACGAGGTAAGGCAAACAGAACCCCAGACCTCCTAAAACCAGGAGCAGACTAAACAGAACTGAAGAAACCTTGCCGGAACGGATCGCAACATAATGAACGAGAGAAACGACAAAGAGAGATGCTAGTGAGACAACGATGAACGCCGAAAGGAAAGCTCCTCCGATCAACAGTTGGGCGTTCAACGCATCTTCACCGAGCGCCATGACGATTCCAGCAACAGCATAAATGAAAGCACAAATCCCCCAAATCACTTTGGACGGTTTGTTGAGGGCATCGCGTACCGTATCGGGCGTGGAAGCAGACACGCGTCGGTTAACCAGCGGGTTATCTTTAAAGTCTGATTTCTCTTCCATCGTTCCTGGCCTTATGGGAACAGCGCATAGCGAAAGATCGTGAAAAGAATCTTGTATCCCGCAGACAGAGTTCCCTTAATGGTTCCTGATATTTTGGATGTACCAATCCGACAGCGATAATCAACAGGAACCTCCTTCATCTTCAAGCGGTGTTGCACTGCTTTGATCTGCATTTCCACGGTCCAGCCATAATTCTCGTCTCGCATCTGGATTCTTTCCAGGGCATCTCTGTCAATAGAGCGGAAAGGACCAAGATCAGTCCATTTCTTGTCCCAGATCAGAAAGATCAGAGAGGTCGCGAGCCAGTTTCCAAATATCTGCTGTGGTGTCAGTGAGCCTCGTTCACACCGACCTCTCTTGCGAGAACCGATGACAATGTCTGCCTTCCCTTTCAGAATGGGCGAAACCACGCGAGGCAGCTGCTCCCCATGATCTGAATAGTCTCCGTCTATAAAGACAACAATATCTGTTTGAGACGAAAGATTGTCGATCCCTGTAAGGCAGGCACGACCGTAACCTGCCTGAGGTTCATCAATGACTCTAACTTTTGGATGGAATTCAGCAGCCCTTTCGGCAGTCCGATCAGTTGAGGCGTTATTGACAACGAGGACCTCATGCAACAATGGCATGGGCAGATCGGCCAGAACGAATTGAATCGCATCCTCTTCATTATGAGCAGGAATGATGACTGATATCTTTTTTCGAAGGGTGCGAGGCACAGAACCAGTTAGAATTTTTCTCCGTCAATATTCGTGATTGATCGAAATTTCTCAATGAGCTTACCAGTCACAGGTCCTGGATTTCCGCTACCAATCACACGTGCATCGATGCTGATGACGGGGATCACTTCCGCCGCCGTTCCTGTAAGAAAGCATTCATCTGCGTCAAAGGCCTCATAGAGTGTAAGCCGCTCTTCCCTGACCTCATATCCTTCTTCTTTGGCAAGTTCGATCACGGCGTCTCTTGTGACTCCTCGCAAAGCCCCCTGATAAGTTGGAGGAGTGTAGACAACGTTCTTTTTAACGATAAAGAAATTGTCTCCTGTACATTCCACAATAAATCCATGCTGGTCCAACATCAGGGCTTCCAGAGTTCCAGAATGAATGGCCTCCATCTTGGCCATGATATTGTTCAGATAGTTCAACGACTTTACCCGCGGACTGATCGCGGTTGAGTCGAAGCGTCTGGTAGCCGCAACGATCATTGGCAAACCGTTCTCATAATACTCTTCGGGATACATTTTTATCTTCGAAACAATGATAATAACGCCGGGGTCGACACACTTGTAGGGGTCCAGTCCCAGCGACCCAACACCACGAGTAATAATGAGGCGTATATATCCATTATCAAAGTCATTCTTCCTGCAAGTCTCTTTAATCAGCTCCGCCAACTCATCGAGGGTATGCGGAAGACCCAGGTTGATATATCTTGCCGAGCTGCGCAGACGCTCAAGGTGCTCTCTCAGGCGAAACAGATTTCTCTCGTAGAATCTAATTCCCTCGAAGACACCATCCCCATAGAGTAACCCATGGTCAAAGACGCTTATCTTTGCATCTTCTCTTTGTAAATATTCTCCGGAAACGTAAACAATTTCTGACAATGACTTTTCTCCTGTTAGGTTCAATTCGATACGGTGCGTTATGAATATGTGATGAGGAGAGAGAAACTGTGTCCCTTGCTAAAAGGCAACCTTGATTGTACACCATGAAATCAGGATCGCGATAAAAATCACCTCTATTCCGGAACTTTTTATTAAGCTCTAAAGATGCTGGAGATCATACAAAAAGAGTCTCAGAACTTTTGCTTAAATATGAGAAAGTTTCTCTCGCAAGCCACACGAACGACTACGTAACCGATTCCAGATGGTATACGTCATCGATGTCATGGAGAAAACAAGACACTTCAAGCGAGAATCGTTGGAGACTGCAACCTGCTCATGGCCTGGATTTACACGCACAATATCAATTTCAGACCGAGAATCCAGAGACCGATAAACCTGGCTTTGGCGGGCAGAAGCCCGATACCTGAATTCTCACCCCTTCCGTGATATCACTTTCAAGGTCGAGAATGAGCCTCCCGAGGAAAACCTTTGTGAGATATAACCGATTGTTGTGGATGAGTGGTAAGAGGCACCCATTTGATTAGGC
>CAYTGM010000016.1:0-109661 GCA_964437365.1 uncultured Candidatus Sumerlaeota bacterium
AACGTAGTTACTCGCGTCTATAATCTCAGCATCCTCTTTGATTGGTAAAACTGAGATTTGTTTGGATTGTATCAGATTAATACCAGATAGAGGATCATAGACATCTAAGTAAGCATGAACTCCATCCCATCTGTTCAGTTGGATCCTGGTTCCATTTGTGATTTTTCCTTCTTCTATAACATCAGAAAAAGAGCTAATTCGATATTGAAATTCCTTGTCTTGCAACTCTTGAGGGAAATAGACCTGAAGGGACAACTCTTTCTTGGGTTCTTGTTCTCTCTTAGCAGCAGTGAACGTAAGTTGTTCGCCTTCTTGCAGAGGTATCTTAATCCACCCGTCTTCAATTATTCGATAGTCGTCTCCAAGGTAAATGCTATACCCACCTCGAGGGACAGAATTAAAGTAAAAATGTCCCTGTTCGTCTATTTTCGTAGAAAGATGTAATGGAAAATAATCTTCAGGGTCGTGGTAGTCTACTACCCCTCGATTAATACGAAGATCCACTCCCGTGAGCGGTGTCTCACTTTCCTCCAGGAGAACCTTACCTTCTAAGCTCTGCGCTGCATTCATCTGTACATTAATATTTGTTTGTACAGATGCGTCTAACTCTCCAGGTTTAATTCTCTTCTCACCCATTCTGCCCGTAAACTGCCCATCGCCGTCTTGTTCAAATAGAATAATGTGATACTCTTCATGAGGAAGCATTTTGACTTCCATTTCGTTATAGCGATTCAGAAAATGAGTATCTATTACCTTGCCTCCCCCAATATGATGTACCCGACCAATATAAAATGGAACTGCTTTATTGCCATCATACAGCTTGAGTGTGAAGTAGTTTCTACGTTCTTTCAAGACAATATCTTTCAAATTGTCCTGTATAGTATATTCAAGAACCCTGAGTGTTTCGTATCCTTCTTTCCGAAACGAAATATCATAATTTCTGTTTTCAACAAGCTTATTCAAAATGAATTTTCCGTCACGATCTGAACGTGTACTTTCTCCAAAATTGACGCGAATCGCAACTCCCTGAAGTGGATTGCCTTCCACATCAAATACACTTCCTTCTACGAGAACAGGTGCCATGAATTCAAAATTGAAATCCCTCCTCACTTCCCCAGCCCTTAGAGTGACAAGTTTGGGGTCTGGCATTACGGTTTGGAAGTACCCTTTTTTGTGGTTGTCAGGTTCTATACTAAATTCGCCCGGAGGAAGAAGAGAAATTTTAAAGTAACCATCAGAATTAGTTTCCTCTTTTGCGAATGTACCGGAAATCCGCGTTCCTGAAGTAATGGCTTTTACAGGAAGGTTGGGAATTGGTTTTCCGTCCGCATTGATCACCCTCCCCGATATCGTTGCTGGTTTCTTCAGGTGTATATCCAAAACCTTTTCACTCTTGATTCTATTATGGTTGATGACAACTTCCTCATAGAAGCAGCCAGCCTCGGATCGAACAGATAACATGAGAGTTTGGCGGTCCGAGTCTGAGGAAATCCATTCATAAGATCCATCTCTATTGGTACTAAATTGGGTCTCTCTATTCACGGTGACAGTGGTCGGCTCTTGCAGGAGCTTGCCGTCTGGTGAATAGATTTTACCTTTGAGTAGAATAGGTTTTCTTTCCGGTTTCGCTTTGACCGGAATTTCCAAAAACTTATTTTTCTCATCGAACCTCACACTGAAAGAGAAATAAGAGTTTTGATGAGTTTCTACCAGATCATGTGAATTCCCATTTAATTCCCATATTGCAAGCTCCACTTTAGATGAATTCAAATCGATTACTTGTTTTAAATCTGCTAAGGAAATATCGACTTCAAAATTACCGGACTCATCGGTGACGACTTCTTTCTGGAATGAATTGTAATGATTCGATGGCTTCGTCGTTATTCTAAATCGATATTCGCTGACAGCAATATCATTCGTTCGATCTAGCACAGTCCCGTGCACTTTCCAGCCACCTCTAACAGGAAAAGTAGTATTCTCAAATTCTTCATCGACTGTTACTTTGCCACTAATTCCAGATAGTCGAGATGATGTCCTGTCTAAGGGAATGAGATTCTTTGCTTCCAGTCTATAATCACCCTCTTGGAGACCACTAAATTTAAACATTCCATTCTCGTCGACTTCTGTGTGAAAGTATGCGAAATAGTGTTCATCCAACCTGAGTACTAACGAGTGGGGTACTATGGGATTCCCCTCAAGATCACAGACCCTTCCCGTAAGATTGAATCCTTCTTGCTGCATCGTGATCGTGCTTGAGTCCAAGCTCTTTGGATCCAGTATCTCGAATCTGAAATCAGGGTGCGAGATGAATACAACGCCATCTGATCCTTCAGGAACGTCATTAAACATGAAGTAGCCATCTTCATCGCTCTCAGCCGAGTAGCGTAGCGGGAGACTTGTCCCGCCTTTATCCAATGATTTAGTCTCGAATCTGGCCTTTATTCTGGCACCAGAGATAGGCGAACCAGACTCGGTGAGTACTTGTCCCTTTAGTTGCTCGGATTTGGGGAGGACGATTCTGTGAACCTTGTCTTGGGCAAATTTAGTCTCCGATCCTAAGCTTAAAGTGCTCGTAACATATCCTTCGGAAGATATCTTGAATATTGGTGAGGCAGTAGCAGAAACTCTGAATGTCGCCATCGATCCATCACGAATTTCAACAGTCATGTCAACACCCGCCTTTGACCTATTCCTGGATTCCCGAGGATCCATCACAACTGTATATGCTTTTATAGGAGATAGACTATCATCAAGCGCAGCGATGGAAATCGAGCGAGTCTGAATTGAACCCTTTTCTTCATCCGTTGTATTACTCGATATAACGGTATTCAGTTTAACTTTATTCTCCGTTGAGGTGCTCAATTCAGATTCGGTTTGTGCAATTCTTCGCCGATCGTTTTCCCGTGATTGTAAATCATCTGAAGGATCAGTTTCTTTATTTGAATCACGAGTCTCTTCGTCGTCTACCTCGAGAGCTCCCTCGACAGCTGAGTAGTTTTCTTCTCGGGCGGAAGGACCTTCAGCAATAGAAGCACTATCTTTTGGATCGCTGAAGACAGCGATCGCTGCTATAGTAGCTATACACGCACTTCCCGCCAGAAGTTTCCACAATGCTCCTGCTCCGAGAGTAGCAAATACGCCTCCTGCGAGCACTCCTCCCATCGACGCCTGTTGCAGGACCTGACCTGCCGTCATGGCGCCTGCCGGGGGAGTGAGCAGCATACCGCCTCCTGTCAGACCTCCGAATATTACGGACGGAGCTCCCAGACCCAGCTTGCGAAACTTTGGTTCGAGCTTCTTCAATGCCGCCGATATCTGCCATGAGATCGTGCCTTCGGGTCGGTCGAGTATAGACGCGATTTCTTTCTGCTTCAAACCGTGGAAGTAAAAGAGTTCTGTCGGAACGCGGAGTTTGTCGGGGAGCTCGCCGACTGATTCTCTGACAAGCGTTTCCTGTTCTTTCTCCAGGACTAGTTTTTGACCGTCTGTTGTCTGGCGAAACTCCAGTGTGGCATCATCCACCTTGACCTCGCGTTTCTGAAGTCGGGAACGACGCTTGCGCAGATTCTGCGCTTCTCGCACGACGTAATAACCGAGCGCTGACTTTGCGTCTTCAAGAGCCTGACTCCTGTGTTCCTTTAGAAACCGAACCCAACCGGCGGACAGCGCATCGACTGCATCCTCCTCGCTCTTGAGAATCGTGAAGGCGATGGTGTAGGCGTAGGGGTTCAGGGCTCGATGAAAGGCTGCAAAATCGGCATCCTGACCGGTCTTGTAGTAGGTATTCCAAAGCTGATTATCGTGCATCTGCGTCGTTTGTGACTCCTCATGATGGGGATTCTATCGACTGATGTCCGCGGAAGAAGGGAAATCTTGGAGTTTTTTTGCAAAAAAGAGTGGGGAGGGACCCTCACTGTACTCCGCCAAAGGTGGAGAGTTTGAACCGGTCCGTGGTGTCCCTTCACAAGGCGTTGTTCAGATTTGGGTGAGTAAAGGTAACAGGTCGGGCTGGCAGGTCCTATCTTTGCTCAGGCGAATCCTATCTTATTCTACACGGCCATTAATCGAGTTTCGGGATCGGAATCGGCTTTCCTCATCGAACCTCAAATGACTCTTTACAGTTGGTCTTGTGACTGACCGGTCTCAGCAACCCAAAGCACCAAAGGTGCGTCTCAATACCAGCCCAGCTCGAAGCCCAGCGTAGCGGGCGCAGGGCTGGGTACTGAGTTCATTCAAACAAAGAGGGCTGAAGGCCCGATCTATCACATGAAATCATGGATCGGGCTTACAGCCCTACGGATCCTCTTATCCGAGTAACCCAGCCCTTCGTCGGCTTCGCTCGACTACGAGCTGGGCTGGTATGTTGACGGGCCTTTGGCCCTGGTTTGTTGCGAAGAAACAAGATCGTTCTGCAATCCCACGAACAAAGCACCTCGGCCTATCCAGTGGCGTTTTTCTGTTTCCGCAACCTGAGCATAGTCCTGCTATGGCTCAAATCTGGGCGATCAAAGGTTGCACATGAGGCCAACGCTCTCATCACTCCGATGATCCGTAACGGTTACCCAAAGTTGAACCACGCCTCCACCAATCCGGGGTCCCCTGCTTATAGGGTTCGTTTCTCCTCGATGTTCCCTAATTGTCGGTTGCTTGCTCATGCACCAGACATGCACCAGACACCGAGCAGACATGCATGAGAAAAGCAGCAGACCAGGGGTGGGGCGGGTCTTGATGAAAGCGGTTACATCGACCGGTGGTCGCGAAAAGCAGATGCAACGATTGGACAAACCATAAACACAGCAGGTCACCTCACCATCTGGATCTCAGGGTGGACTCGTGGTAATGCTCATTCATTTCAAATTCGATGCTTCTCGTGAAAATGGATCGGTGAGAGAAACTGAAGGCTATTTCTCTCGCCAACTCTGAACGAGCGCATCGGCAAAACTGCCAATGGCATGACAGCCACAGCTGTGAGTCGTGCCGGCACTAAACGCAGAGCCCTGGAAGAGCTGACCGAATGCAAGCTCCCTTTTATATGAGGACTCTAACAGCATCCCTGTCATCATACTCGTCTCACTGTCGAATACGATTTCACCTTCCTTGATTGTTTGAAGTACCTGAATTGTATCGAGTGTTTCGGGGTCAACAGACCTCGGGTCTTTGTCCAGAACCACAAAGTCGGCAAGTTTTCCCACCTGTATAGATCCCTTGTGGTCGTCTTCGTGAACCTGCCAGGCTGGCCAGATGGTCATTGCTTTAAGTGCTGTCATGACGTCTACTCGTTGATCAGGGCCGATGATGTCTCCCGATCGGGAACGACGTGTCACCGTTGCATCAAGAACACGCATAGAGTCGGGAAAGGCGACAGGAGCATCATGATGAGAGGTGAATTTCATGCCACGCTCAACGCACCAGCCAGTGGGCGATATATCATTCGACAGTTCAGGTCCCACGGTGTGCTCTCGATGCCAGTCACCCCAGTAGAAGGTATGCATAGGGAAAAGAGAAGGAATAACACCAAGGCGGTTATAGGAATCAACCTGGTCCTCACGCAGAAATTGACCATGAATCAGTGTGGGACGCAAATCATCATCTCCATGTTTTTTGAGGGCAGCGTCTATACCAGCGATGAGTAGATCGGAGGCTGCCTCTCCGTTTGCATGAGTGATGATCTGGATGTCGTTTTCGAAAGCCCAGTCAATGGCGTCAATGACCTGTTCGTTCGTTGCGGCTGCATAGCCAACGTATCCCGGTGGATAGTTGCCCACAGGGTCATAGTAGGGTCTATCTCGCCAGGCGGTAAACCCCTGAGGTGATCCATCAATTGTCAATTTTGCGCCGGCAACACGCATACGGTTCTCATAGGTTGGCGAATAATTGTCTCGAATGAAATCCCTGTCTACGAGAACATCAGGATAGACAAGGAGATCGATCTTCAACTCACCGGCGTCAGCAACCTGTTGGATCATCTGCACCGTACCTGGAGTCGCCCGTGCTTCCTGGGCTGTCGTATAGCCAAACCGGCCCCAAAGTGCTGTGCCCGCGCGGATAAACTCTTTTCCTCCTTCGTCTCCCAAGTCTCCAAGTAACTTGAAGAGTACTGTAAAGGCAGCAATCTCTTCCAGAACACCGTCGGGCTCATCCCCTCCCTCAATTCTCCTGATGACTCCTCCAGCTGGGTCTGGTGTTGAAGCATCGATAGCAGAGTCCTCAAGGGCTTTGGAGTTCACGGAAATGATGTGTCCGGACTGGTGAATGATCAGCACCGGTACCTCCGTTGATATTTGATCGAGATCTGCTTTGGTTGGGTGTCTCTGTTCTGCAAGGGTTGCATTGTCATAGCCAAAGCCAATGATGACGTTCATACGATCAATGACTTGCTGGTTGTTTTTTGACCACTCCTTGAGTGTTTCTTGCAGTGATCTGATGTTCTTCACTTCGCCATCGGGGGGAGCCAGCAGGTTGGCGGACAACGCCTGCAGACCTCCCATGAAAACGTGGCCGTGGGCGTCGACAAATCCAGGGAGCATCGTTCTTCCATCAAGATCGATCAGCTCGGTGCCCCCCTCGCGCATCTCGAGGGCGTCGCTCTTCGATCCAACGAAAACAATGCGTCCATCGCTGACGGCGATTGCTTCAGCGGTTGGTTGTTCGTCATTCATGGTGATAATGGTACCGTTATGGTAGATTTTCTCAGGAGCGTCCTCCGCGGAAAGAATCAGCCCAGTAAAAAGTAAGAGGGTCAGTGCAGATAGGGTAAGCCAGCGTCGGTCTTTCATATGTGTTTCATTCCCTGTTGGAAATCGTGTTTGCTGAATAGAATGAGAGTAATCCGTAGAAGTGCACCATGAAAAGAATTTCGGATCAAGATGCATATTGGGTCGCCAGGGCATGAAAAGGGGCAAATGTCCCCTTGATTCAGGGTCGACTCGTCAGGTACCTCTCCTTTCGAGCAAATCTGCTCCAGGAAGAAGACTTGAGCGTTACCGATCAGACAGCAATACCAGAAGAAGCGGCCTCTCCTCAGCGTGAGGAGCTAAGTGCACCTTTGCCTCCTCTCAAAATTAGAGACCTGGTGATTGACCCTGCCGTACTTCCAGCACCTATGTGCGGCATCTCCGACCGGCCGTGGCGTCTTTTCGCCCGCGAGCAGGGCTGTGACCTCGTCTATACGCAAATGGTCAGCTGTGAAGCCATGACCCGTTCCGGCAAAGGACGACTCAAATCCTGGTCGATTCTTGATATGTTTATGGAAGAAGGACCGGTTTGCGCCCAGCTTTTTGGCTCAGATCCGGAGAACCTTGCCGCAACCGCCGAAGATCTTGTTAAAGCCGGGGCTGCCATCGTTGATCTGAACATGGGGTGTCCCGTCAATAAAGTTGTCAATACGAACAGCGGTTCTGCACTCATGACTCAGCCTGCGCTTGTTAGGCATATATTCAAAACAATTCGCCGTCGCGTTCCGGTTCCCTTTACTGTTAAGTTCCGCGCCGGCTGGGAGCGATTCGGCGAAGAAGCCTTTACCATCGCCCGTATAGCGGAAGAGGAAGGTCTCGACGCCGTTGCCGTCCATGCCCGTACCAGAAAGCAGGGCTACAAGGGCAAGGCAGACTGGTCGATTATTAAGTCGCTTAAAGAGAAAGTCTCTATACCGGTTATTGGAAACGGCGACGTAAAGAATGCTGATGATGCCGTCAGGATGGTTCGGGATTTCAATGCTGATGCCGTAATGATTGGTCGAGGGTGCATGGGCAACCCATGGATTTTCCGTGAGATTGTTGCCAGGTTCAGGTGTGAGCCAGATCCACCCGCGCCCACTGTCAAAGAACGTATAGAAGCCGTAATGCGTCATGCAGAGCTGATGGCTATGCGCAAGGGCGAAGATATTGGACTACGAGAGTTTCGTAAGCATGTTGTGCAGTATATGAAGGGCTTTCCGCACGCTCGTGAGCTAAAGACACAGCTCATGGGTGCATTAACATTGAAGGATTACGAGACGATACTCGGGGAAGGTTTGCGCCAGATCGAAGCACGAGAGAACGAAGATTGGAAGAAAGATCTGGAAGGGCGGTTCGATCAGGATGATCCGACGGCATTCCATTTCGGGAGCTGCCAGGATTGTTAAATGGCGGGACGGACACTGTATTGATTCTGTATTCCCCGGAAAAAGACTAACCCGAACTTATTGGTCCAAGAGTGGAATGCTTTTCAGTGTCACAAGACACCGCAGAAAAAGAGTCTTGAGAAAAGAGACTCTTCAATCAAGGTCCACACCCGGAGCGATTCGACGAACCCCGAACGCATCTTACCTGGCAGTGAAGAAATAAGAGCGTCTGCCAAAATCCCTCACTCCAATTCGGTAAGCTCGCGGTTGGGCATCACCCGGATTGATCAATCTCGTCGATCCTGAATAGTGATAAGAATGATGATTGATTCCCCAGACGGGAGGTCTTCATCATCCTCTCGCAGGCACCTGATTGGTCCAAACTTGATAGACGGGAAATGAATTACCTACTGTGTCCGATTCTCCAGCAACAGACCCAAATTTACATCAACTGGCCGAAGCTTTTCGTCAGCATGACATTCAAAGGATCACTCGGCTTCTTGAGTTGGATCACTCACTGAAATCTGATGACCCGTTGGTTCGACTGGCAAAAGCCTATCTTTGCCTTGTTGAAGAAAAGAGTGAGGAAGCAGGAAAGATACTTGATGATCTATCCTCTCGAGAAGACTTCTCTGATTCCACGGATCTCGCTTACATTAAAGCCTTCCGTGAGGAGAAGAATGGCAACCTTGAGGTTGTGCTCGAAACGTTGCGTCCATTTCTTGACAGCACAGAAGGTATCCATGCTTCCCGCATCCGTCTAAGGTATGCAGATATGCTCTTAAAGCTGGGGAGATATCAGGAAATTGAACCCTCGCTGGGGCCCTATCTGAGTCCTCCGGGTACAAATCAGACCCTCGAAGCTCACCTGATTCTTCTCGAAGCGATGTTGAAGACACAGGCGAAAAAGGAAGTACTGGTTGAGCAGGTCAGTCTCATTGATGTGCTTCTTGAGCGCGGGTTTGTTTTGGAAGATCCCAGCAATGTGATTTACTATGCACAATTATGCGAAGCTCATGGAGTTGAGGCGATCGTGGAGCGACTCATCAAGTCGCACACACCTTTGTTTGAACGCTACTCAGCAGATCTGGAAGAAGAAGTTGTTTATCTTCTCGAGGTCGGCAACAAGTTTAAGCTACCCTCTTATATACGTGCTGCTGGGAGAAGCTATGAGGCAAAGCCGTTCAAATTTCAAGACCAGGATCCAGAAGAGATCGCCTATCTCTTTGCCTCACACGAAGAGCACCGAGCAGCGCGTGAGCTGCTGCTGATATCTTTCAGTGATGACGAACTGCACGCTAAGCGATCACTCTGGGGGCCTCTCTTGCTGGAGACCTACCATTCTGGGTTGTGGGACGAGGCGTTAAATATTATCAGGAAACATCGAAGCGATATACAGAAAATGGAGGATTTCAGTCACCCAATGATTATTCGTGCTGTCTGCGAATATCAGTTGGGTGATTTCAAGAAGTCACTCAAGTCAGTCAAGGCTGCCGGAGAAGAGTTTCATCGCTCGGCCCTTCCGGAAGAGGCTATCTGTGAACCACTGTCGCACGCCGCTCTGGGTCAGAATGAGGAGTTTGTCGAGTCGATACAGCAGTATATTCAGAGCTCAGCCGAACAACAGTCGAAGAATGAATACCTATCTGCCCTGATCAATGAATTGGTGATTCGCGAGGCGAACTCGATCCTGCGGGTACTGCTTGAGAATTGGAGTCGTCTAAAGCTTGATGATCCTCAGGGGGCGAGTCTTCTTGGTATTGGTGACCTCTTGCTGAGGTGGGGGAACTCAGAGATGATTGTCTGGCTGAGCGATCAATTTGATGAGCGAGGCCTTCACCAGCACGGTCATTATTTGCGTGAAATATGGGACAGTCTCACTAAAAAACAGGAAGCGGACATCTTCAAAAAAGAGATAGCTGAAACCCGGGAGGAACCAGTTCTTCAAAGCAGATATAATCTTGGCAGGCTTGAGGCATTGCGATTTCATGGTTTTCATCAGGAGGCAATCGAGTTCGGAGGAGAGCTTCTACACTCTCAAACGTCTATACCTCAGTATCTGATACGTGCACATCTCACGGGCGCCGCACTGGATCTTGATCAATCAGACCAGGTGAATGAATTCAGACATCAGCTCGAAAATGACTTGAGGGGTATGCAAGACTGGTCGGAAAGAAGAGACACTTACCTTTTTGAGGTCAATCAGATCATTCAGGGTCAGATTTCGGACGGTCTTGAACGAAATCTGAGGCAGGCTCTTTCTGTAAATGAAGACTCTGTCGAGGTTTTACGACTTGCTCGTCTCCTGCAAAGATTGTGTTATAGTCGCATTGAGCAGAAAGAGTTCGGGCTCCTTCAAGAGGCAGACTGGGTACATTGTAATCCGTTTGTGAAGTGGCGCTCGAACAAGTGAGGTACGCTGGTTGTCCGAGTCAAAAAAAGAAAAACGAGATGAATATCGCCGAACTCTAAGAGTCTGGATCAACAGTCCTGAGGCTGACCATATTGTCGGTGTTTTGATCGTCTCTTCAGTGATCATGCTCATCCTTGAGACGATGCACCCCGAGGATAGTACGATGGCCTTGGCGGGCTGGATCATCAACCTGATCTTTCTCTTAGAACTGTCATTACGTTACCTTGTGGCGAAATCAAAACCCACTTATTTTCAAACCTACTGGGTAGACATCCTTTCTCTCCTCCCGCTGCTTTTTCCTACCGCCAGTTTTCTCCGCGCATTGAGGCTTCTAAGGATTTTTCGTCTTGGTCCTCTGCTGAGGCAAAGTAACCGCAGGTTTCGCGGTTTGTTCCGCCAAACCTGGGGAGAGCAAATCACCATCGCCTCGATTATCATTGTGGTTGTTGCTGGAGCGGCAATTGCGCTGGTGGATGATTCCAAAGAAGAATTTGACACACTCTCTGATACCTTGTGGTGGTCGGTACTGTCGATCATGGCGGGGGAACCGGTGGGGGCGATGCCGACAGGAGTTATTGGCAAGGTATTCACACTTGTCATCATGGTAGGGGGGCTGACAATATTTGCCCTCTTTACTGGTACTGTGTCAGCTGTCATTACAGAAAGACTGAGAATGGGTATGAGCGCGAAAGCATTGAATCCCGATGAATTGGACAACCATGTTATTCTTTGCGGGTGGAACCGTTCATCTCGAAAGCTTCTTGAGGAGCTTTTGGAAACGGAAAGTCTGGGCAAACGTGCTATCATTCTGATCGCAGAGAGGAAACCCTCTTACGTTGAGCTTCCTGAAGAACATCCCCGGTTTTTCTTTATAGAAGACGACTATACAAAGATGGAAGTTCTCAATCTTGCCGGAGTGAAATCTGCTAACCAGGCGATTCTTCTTGCGGATAAATCTATACCAGATCGATCTGACCAGGACCGTGATGCCCGCACAATCCTTGCAGCTCTGATGATCGAAAAACTCAATCCCAGGATCTTTACCTGTGCAGAGCTCCTGTCTCGGGATAATGAACAACATCTTCGTCTGGCAGGTATCGAAGAAGTTGTCATTGGTGACGAGTATAGCGCCACAATTATGGCAACCAGCACCAGGATTCATGGTGTGACCGAAATTGTCGATGAGATCTTCTCTGCAAAGTACGGAAACCAGCTCTTTAAAAAAGAAATCAAGAAGGAGTGGGTAGGGAAGACCTTTCTTGAACTCCAGAATCGCCTGAAGATGACCTACGATGCGATGCTGATTGCTGTTGAGAAGGCCTCTAGCGGAGAGAAGCAGAACGATCCCCCATATGCCAGAACCATCACAAATCCTCCCAGCCATTATGAGTTCAAGAAGGGAGACAAATTAGTCTTATTTGCCCACAAGGATCCTCGGTGGTGATAAGTTCCATCAATTTGAACAAGAGTTTTATACGTGTATAAGAGTAACCTCGCACTGCTTGCGTGTCCTGTCTGCCAGGAATCCAGCGCAAACCTGGATGTGTTGACTACACTCCGCAAAGAGCAGAAAGAAATGATCGATGCCTTGATTGAATGTGCGTCTTGTGGAAGGATATACCTCATTGAGGATGGGGTTGCTGATCTTGTGAGAGACGGTGTTCGCGATGATGTCAGAGAAAAACTCTTCCTCGAAAAATACCGCTCGGAAGTGGATAAGGTGGATTCCAATATATCCGACAGAATGGAACGGTTTTGGGACTCTTTAGAAAGAAGCGATGAAGAGAGGCGTATTCTTGAAGAGGGATTACACTGGGGACGCTTCATGCGCCGTTTCTGGGATGTGGGTGATCGTTCGATTTTCGATTTACGTTCAAAAGGATCACATCCTCCTTTCTATGTGAAAGGAGTTCTTGAACCAGACGATCGCGACTCGATGAAGGAGTGGGGTGTTTTCGCAAATGATGTTGGGGATTTTCTTTTTGCGCGAATGCATCAGCTAAGTCCGAGGAAGGCTTTGGATATCGGTTGTGGAGGAGGACAGTTTGGTCTGGAGGCGGCATGTCAGGGACTTCACGTGATCGGAATGGATCCTGGGTTCGAGGCGATTGCTCTCGCTCGAAAGCACGCTCGCGAACAGAAAGTGAAACGCATCGACTATGTTCGCGGAGAACCGTCTGCAATGCCTTTCAAGAAGGCGACATTTGATCTGTTAATGGCGAAGGATTCTCTCCACCATGTGCCAGATCTTTCAAATGTGTTTCCGCATATACTTAGCGTTCTTACAAAGCAGGGATTGTTTGTCTGTCATGAGCATGTATCGGATTCAAAGCTGAAACAGAGAGTTTTTGAGAGATTAGGACCGTGGTTTCTTCGCAAAATAGGGAGTCGGTATCCTCATCATCCGATTCCAGACGAGCTTTTGCAGGACTCTGCAAACGAGGATGTGAGTGCCGACCAGGTCGTTGAAGTTCTCAATGAACAGCTTGAAGCCGTGCGAGAGAAACATAATCTGTTTCTTAAAGATGATCTTGAATTGTATGTATATTTTGCTTTTGGCAAAAGGAAATGGTTCATCAGACTGTTGAAGCCTGTCTTTGAGCTTTCAGAGTATATTGGATTGTGGTTGGGAGACCGGCAGCATTACAGCTACTGGGGAAGATCGAAATCAAAATGAGTCACAGGGCAGGCATCGTTTTCAGCTCTCATCTGTTTCTCAGTATCTTTTGCGCCGTTCCTGTTTTTCTGATCGGATGGATGGTAATCTCCGAGACGCAAACTTTGGCTGGTTCAGCTGGTCAGGTTACTATTCCATTCTCTTCGATTCTCAAGCTTGTGCTGAATACGTTATACGTAAGCCTGGTTTCCTCGGTACTTAGCTTAGCCACCACATATATCCCCGCATTTTTCTTGTGGAGACACCTGGAGAAGTACCGTAAATATCTTCTCCCTGTCGCTATCCTTCCCTTATTGATCCCAACTGCTTTGATGGCCATTGTTATGGTGAAACTGTTTTCGCCAGGTGGGTTATTTCCTGTTCAGGTGACGCTGGAGAAGGCGAATGGTAGCCAGGGGTTAACAATGGATCAGGTTTATTCACCGATCTATACATTGACGGGAGCAGCCGTCTGTATGGCAGCGTGTTATTTCCCGATCTCTCTCTTTATCCTGTTGAAAGGATTCTCTTCTCTCTCCAAAGAAGTTGTTGAAGCAATGAGTCTTGATGGTAGCTTGATGAAAGTTCTTCACCGGGGACTGTTGAGAGGCATTGGAGGCTATATAGCTCTTTCCTTTCTGTTAGTCTTCCTTCTATCTACCACAAATTTCGCAATTCCGGAGGCATTGAGGTCTCAACCTGTTCTTGTCTCAGAGGTCTACACATCATTTGCAGTTGATTATAATTCGTCAAATGCGATCAAGTCGTTCCTTTTTCTCCTCGCAACGGTACTCCCAGTATTGATTCTGGCTTACCGTTGCGTATCCCGAACGTTGCGAGAAGATTCTAAATCGGGGATCATGGGCGGATATGAAACCGGACACGAGAATACAAAGTGGAGTTTCTGGACAGTTCTTACTCTTCTTGCAATTGCTTCCGTGTCTGTATCCTTGACAGCTGTTCTTCTCTATACAGTTGCCTCAGGACCTGAAGGTTTCCTGCGGACATTGAAGAGTACCTGGATTACGACCCGGGAAGACTATCTCTTCAGTTTAAGTCTTTCAGCACTGTCAGCGGCAATCCTTGTCATTATATCTATAACGACAGGAATAGCGCTGTCGGTATTGAAGAGTGCCAACATTTATCGCTTTCTCTTGCTCAGCTACTTTATTCTTCCTGGTCCTTTCTGGGGAATTGGAATGAAGACGTTTCTTTTGTCGCCTGCTGAAACATTTCCTGTCTGGTTCGGAGATTTTCTCTTCTTCCTTGATTCGACGACGATCCCTCTAATGCTGGTCCATGTTCTCAGGTTTTCGGTTCTTGGTGCATTACTTATTGAAATTGCTGTTCGCTCTCTTCCATCTGATTTTTTCGAAGTTCTGCGACTTCACAGTGAAAGTGTATTCAGGCGTCTTCAGTTGATCATGAAGCCGGTGATAATTCCCGGTGGCGTTATCACATTTTTTCTGTCGTTCGCTCTGATCCTGGGTGAGACTGGTGCGAGTCTCATATTGTTGCCGCCTGGTCCTACGACAACAGCCGTGCGCGTTCAAACATTGCTTCACTATGCGCCGGATTCTCAAGTGAGTGCTCTTGCCTTATTCTTACTGTTGCCTTCTTTCGTGAGCGGGACTATCGTTATCCTGATGACACGGATTTTCCAGCGATCAGTCTCGAATCTACCGAAATGATCACTGGGCGGCATCAATTACCAGGCTGATTCGAGGAATGTAATTATGGAGCAGGCACAGGAAGTTGAGTTGCTTGACCGGCTCTATGCTCTTCAAGTCTTTAAAGGCCTTCCAAAGGAGGCTGTGAAGGAGATTTCGCGAGCAGCTCAATATCAATCAGCTCCACCTGAACATCACCTGATCATTGAGGGGGAGAGTTCGGAAGATTTATTGATTCTCCTGTCAGGACTTGTGAGTGTGAGGCTCGAATCCATTAGTCCTTATGTTGAAGTGGGAATTACCAAAATCAGACCTGGGGAGGTTATCGGTGAGATGTCGTTCCTTGAAAGCGGGCTCAGGTCTGCTTCGATTGTAGCTGTCGAAGATTGTGAGTATCTTATTCTATCACATGATCAGCTTATGGAGACATTTGAGAGTCACCCTGATTGGGGAATGATCTTCATGAAGAATATCGCAGTTGCGTTGTCTGCCAGACTTAGAAAAATGAATCGACGTATACTGAATCTGATGCGCGCGAGGTACTTTTGATTGGATTATACTGCTGAAGGTTACAAAAGATAATGTTTGAAACGATCGATCCTGACAAAAAGATTGAGAAAGATTCTTATAGAAAGTGGTTTCCTCGTCTGGAAAATGATATACGGGAACTTCAGCAGAAAATTCGAGAGGCAAAAATACCAGTCTTTGTCTTGATTGAAGGCTTTCGACTGGCAGGAAGAACCGATACGATTCGCAAACTGAGTCAGTCGCTTGACCCCCGCGGGTTCACAATCCACAGTAGAAAGCATCATACGGAAGAAGAAGAGCAGCACCACTGGCTCTGGCGTTACTGGATTCGTCACCCTGAACGTGGTAAAATGGCCCTCTTTGAGCACTCCTGGTATACACGTGTTTTTGATGACCGCGTCAAAGGTGAACTCAAGCAATCGCAGTGGTCACATGCCTATCAGGAGATCAATCAGACTGAAGAGATGCTTGCTCGTGATGGAGCTGTTATCATCAAGCTCTGGCTTCACATTTCCAAAAAAATCCAGAAGAAACGGTTGAAGAAAGGGGAGGATGATCCTTTCTTTAAGCTTTCCTTCAAATCAGATGACTGGACAAAGCTTAAACACTACGAAGAATATTCCAAGGCGGCAGAGGAGATGATTGAGAGGACCTCAATGCATTATGCACCATGGATTGTTGTCGAGTCAGGGGATAAACGGTACCGTCGAATGAAGGTCTATCAGTCTATCATTGAGAATGTGGTGAATGCACTCAATGAGAAAGAAAGACGCAAGACGATGGTTCGGAAAGAGGAGGAAATTGAGGATATTTCTGTACCGGTACTTGAGGAAATGCCGACCGTACTGGATAAAGTTGATCTCTCAAACAGTCTGAGTGAACAGCAGTATGATGTTCGTAAGTCACAATTGCAGGTAAAGCTACGTCATCTGCAGTACGAATCTATACAACGGGGACTTTCTCAGGTTGTCGTTTTCGAGGGCTGGGATGCAGCAGGAAAAGGTGGAACGATCAGGCGGTTAACAGCCTACCTGGATCCACACTTTTACGACGTTATTCCGATTTCAAAACCGACCCAGGAAGAGTTGAATCATCACTACCTCTGGCGTTTCTGGAAACACATTCCCAAGGCAGGCCATATGGGAATATATGACCGTTCCTGGTATGGTCGCGTCCTTGTAGAACGAATTGAAAGTCTGTGCACTGAAGAAGAATGGCAGCGGGCCTATGAGGAGATTAATTCATTTGAGGCGAAGCTCTACCGTTCTGGAGCAACGATCATCAAGTTCTGGCTTCATATCACCATGGAGGAGCAGTTAAATCGTTTTAAAGCTCGCGAGACGGATCCAAACAAACGGTGGAAACTCACCGAAGAGGATTGGAGGAACCGCGATAAGTGGGGAGTCTATAGAGAAGCTGTCGATGAGATGGTTAAAAGGACATCAACCACCTTTGCCCCCTGGCATGTGATTCCAGCCAACTGCAAGCGATCTGCTCGTGTTCAATGCATGGAAACGGTTTGTGATGCGATGAAGGATGCCATTGAGCGCTATGATGATGACAATCGCGATAAGAAGAAAAAGAAGAAAGTCTTTGCAGAAATATTGGATTAGGGCTTCCCACGTTTGAAGATTTTCTGAAGGGATTCAGGAAGGTCTGACTTCAGATCTATCTGTTTACCGTTTGCTGGATGCTTGAAGACGACGCGTGCTGCATGGAGTGCCATTCTTTTACGGTTCTTTTGTGTAGTCGTTTTGACTTCCATAACTCCCTTGCTCAAAAGGTTCTCGACCCCTTTCAACGGATGGTTCTCGACGACCTTTGGCATGTCTCTCTTTGCATAGTATGCCAGCAGTCTATTCAGCAACTTTGGATAGACAGGATCAAAGAGAACAGGAATGCCGGCCTCTGCACAATGTATTCGGATTTGATGTGTTCGCCCAGTTTCGAGTCGAAAACTCATCAGCGTCAATGATCCCGACTTTTCCAGAACCTTGTAATGTGTGATGGCTTTCTTGGTATTCTTACCCGCCTTGAGAAGAGTTTGACGCATCCCCATCGTCCCCATACCAAGGTTGGATTCCCATGTGCCCTCTTCTTTCGACGGAGTTCCCTGGACAATTGCGAGATACTCTCGGCGGAAGGTTTTCTTTTTCGATATTTGTTCCTGAAGCTTTTTTGCTGACTGGGGGGATTTCGCCAAAACCAGTAAACCACTGGTTTCTTTGTCTAGACGTTGTACAAGGTAGGGATTCGTTACTTGCTTCCCGTTGGATTTCCAGTAGTGCTTAAGCATCTCGACAACGGGAGGGGAGTCCGCGCTTTTTTTTCGGCCCTCAGTTTCTACTGGTTGCACGAGTACTCCCGAAGCTTTGTCCACGACAACAAGGTGTTGATCATCATAAACAACTTTCAGTTGATCAACGATGCGTTGATGTTGTCGGTCACCATGCCCTTTAACCCCATGACGAAAATCGAGGGTGACAATGTCACTCTTCTGCAATTGATAGTCCGGGTTTGAGATCTGTTCTGTCTGGTTCTCTCTTGTGATCGAAACAAGGCCATTCTTGATGACCAGGAATGAATGTCGAGATGAGAGGTCTGCAATATTATTCTGAAGGAAAGGCCTCAGGCGAAGAGTGTCATGATCTTCTTTGACATCTACTTTATAGAGTTTCTGGTCAGGTTTCATGGTTCAGTTTTGTCCGGTTTCGTATACCCTTTAATGATCCATCCACCACCAATAACTCTCTCTTCAGAATCGTATATAACTGCAGCTTGTCCAGGTGAAACTGCCTGCTGCGGTTCTTTGAACTCTATATGAATGCGATTTTCTGAGTCGGGTGGATAAACAATGGCTGGGGCTGCTTTGTGTCGATGTCTGATCTGGACACTTGCTTCGATTGGTTTCGTCAGGTTTTCCACCGCCATCCAATTCATGTCCGTCGCGTGAAGGCCATCGAATAGCACTGCTTCTCGAGGTCCGACGATGATGTTATTATTTTCGACGTCTATTTCAACGATATAGTAAGGGTGAGCGCCTGATAGTCCAAGGCCTCGCCGCTGTCCCACTGTATAGAAGGGTATGCCCTCGTGCTCTCCCAGAACTTTACCCGTTGTGGAAATGAATTTCCCCTTTGGGTGAGAGACACCTTGGGAGGCGAACTGCTTTCTCAGAAAGGCTCGATAATCATTGGAAGGAATGAAGCAGATTTCCTGAGACTCTGGTTTGCTGGCCGTCGGTATGCCATTCTCGGATGCCAACTCTCGAACCTCTTTCTTCACAAGGTCCCCGAGAGGAAGCTCCAGCATATCTAGTTGATGCTGCTGGAGGCCGAATAAGTAATAAGTCTGATCTTTGTTCTTATCTGCCGCTTTTTGTAAGGTCCACCTGCCTGTCTCATCCACCCGTGTAACTTTAGCATAATGTCCCGTGGCTACTTTTGAGCAGCCCCAGATTTTTGCTTTTTCGAGGAGAAGGCCAAGTTTCACATGGCTGTTGCAGAGTACACAGGGATTGGGTGTTCTTCCAGTTCTATACGACTCGATGAATGGTCCGATGACGTCTCTTTTAAACTCTTCTTCAACGTCTAAAACGTAGAAGGGAAAATCTGACTGCTCGGCACATGCGCGTGCATCTTTGGCGTCGGTAGGGGAGCAACAAGTCTTAATTTGAGCTCCCATGGCAATTTCTTCCGGCGTTAGCTTGTGCGTACGCATGTTGACGCCTATAAGTTCTCGATCCGAGTTCTTCAGAAGGTAGGCAGCCAATGATGAGTCTACTCCGCCGCTCATGGCCACGAGGACTTTCTCTTTATGTTGTACTTCCTGGGTCACGTTTTTCAGTTTCTTATTCGGTTGATGGCAGATTCATCTTCGAGTTGTATTTCGATGGGCTCTTCAGCAACCACGGGTTTCTTGGTGCTGACAGTTTCATAGTTCTCCCATTCCTGTACGGGAGATCCGCCTGTTGTTGTAATGTTTGAGGAACCGTCTTCATTCTTGGTGATAATGAGTTCTTCCATTCCTGAAAGAGTTGAAATGCCATCTGGCTTTTCCTGTCTAACAACAGGATCGATGGTCATTCTGATTTCTTCTGAGTCGAGATTGTAAAGCATGCGTCCACAGTCAACTTCAACTCCCTTTTGCTTTACGAAGACATTATATAGTGCTTCTACGGTATCTTGAGTTGGATCAAAAACAAGCAGGTCGGAGCGCAAGTTCATCTCGGGGCTATTGAGGAGTGTTGATCCGACGCTTCTAAAGAGTCCCATCTCACCAGACTTCAGCGTGCTGACATATACAGCAGGCTCTTCACCGTTGAGTTCCTGAGTTGATATACGAACATCTCCGCCAAGACCAGAAAGTCCTCCATCAGATGTCTCCTGTGGGGTAACTGCACCTGCGCCTGAAGCAGGCATGTCAGGAGATGTGATCTCACAGATAATCTCATCGCCTCCATTCATACGTATATCTGTGCTGCCATCATCCAGAGTCTTAATTTGAAACTCTTCCATTCCTTCAAATTTAGAGACACTACCTTCAGCAATCTGTGTTACTTTTGGCGCGCCTGTGAGCGTGATTGTATCGGTTTCTATGTCATAATTAAGTTCTCTTGCGGTCGCTTGAACTTCAGTCTGATCAATCTTGACGTTGCCTTTCGCTACCAGCGAGTTAAGGGACGCCATATAGATTAAATCGTCTGCCTCGAGGTTCAACTTTGGGCTCCTCAGAATGACTCGCCCCTTTCCAACAAATCGATCAATGGAACCATCAGGATTTGTACTTGTTCGAAGGTAATGTTCACCTCCCTTGGCAGGGGGATCTGCTTTGAGTGTGACCTTTTCGCCTGGACCAGCAAGTGCACTAAAGATCGACTCTGCTGATGCAGTTGATACTGCAGCTGTAAGGATCATCGTTGCGATGGCCTGATTCAGTTTTGTATAGATCTTTATATTCTTCATGTTTTCCTCTTCTTGTACTGAAGGCTCAGTTTGTGGGAATTTCGTAAGTCATAACAATCGACGTATCCTGAGTGCCGTAATAGACCCAGTCGCGAAAGTTCTTCTTTGAAACAGCTGCGGCAGCTTTTACTTCCAGCCTTGAGCCATCTTCCGTTTTGCCATCCTGACGCAGTTCATCGGGCAGAATGTATCGTTCCATTTTGTCAGACCAGATCAGTCGTGTAGAATAAAGTGTCATGGAGTTATTAACTTCTGCTATAGGGCCATCGCTGGTTGATTCCATGTAGAGGTCGCCAGACGCGGCGAGTTCATTGAATTGATCAGAGAGTCTGGTAATTTCAGAAAGAGTGAATTCAAGTTCTTCGTCATCGGTATCTGTTGAAGCAGGAGTCTGCTCCACCGTAGTTGCATCATTACCTTTGACAACAATGATCCCCGTTTCTGCTTTTGCTGAAGCTTCTCTGTTATCCTCAAGATTCATTTTCAGTGAGAGACCTTCTGCATGTACTCGTTTCCCGTCAGAGGTGAGAGTTGCTTTCTCTGCGGACGAGGTCTGTACATTCAGGTTCTTCGTATAGACAGAAAGCTCGATGCCTTCCAGCTTTATCTGGCCACTAAGCGGTGATGCCAGGGTCGTTATTAGGATAGGTGTGAGATATCCAAGGATTGTTTTCGTTTTTTCCATCTCTTATGCATCCACAGAAATTGTTCTGGATATTTCCTGATATAAGACTCAATGCGTTTCGTGTACGTTAGTGTAATTTCAACTTCGTTCTTGAATTGTTCTTCTTTATCTCTCGATTTTGGGGGTGGGACGATCGGATCATCACAATAGAAATAGAATTTCCCTTTTTCGCCCCTTACGCAGGTCATGGTCGTCATCATTGCCCCACTCTGCAAGGCCAACCTCGCTGGTGCCAGTAGGGTATGAGCCGGTTGCCCGAGGAAAGGCGCTGCAATTCCGCTTCCCTCAAGGTTATGGTCGACAAACATGACAAGAATTCCGCCACCATAGATATGGCGTAATGCAGGACGAATGCCATCCCTTCTGATCAGCATTTTCCACCCTGTTTGTTCGCGGAGCTCGATCATTTTCTCCGTTAACCCTTCTATTTTTGACAGGGCTGTGATGCTCATCATCGGTCTTTCAGGAAACTCATCGCGGAGCCAGCATCCAGAAAGTTCGGGGGACCCCAGATGCGAGGCAAAGATCACCAGCCCCTTATCGGATTCGGAGAGATGCTTTTTTACTTTTGCCCAATTTTCGGGGTCCTTGACGATAAGTCGATCATGGTCCTTCTCTCTCTCCCATGCCTGAATCCACATACTCTCCATCCCGTAGTTGACCATGCACTCGTATGATTTGCGAGCGAGCCTCCTCCGGAATTTATCATCGTAATCAGGCTCGGGATAGGCAATTTCCAAGTGCTTGAAAACACGAGATTGCCTTAATCCAGGGATATAATAAGCGAGTTTGCCGAGGTAGGTTCCAAGTGTTTGAACCACTTCCAAGGGTAAAGATGACACAATCTTCATCGCCAGAAGAAGTGAATTAACTACGAAGCGGTCGCGGATTATTTTTAAGGTTGAATTCATGATTGAGAGTAGTCGTTCGAAATCTCCTACTCAATGATTGCCTCAGCATGAATTGGAATTCCTTCCAGGCGGTCTCTCCCTCTCAGGAAACCAAGCTCTATCAGAATCCATATTTCATGGATATTCGCTCCGAGCTGTGAGACCAGGTCCACGGATGCTTCAAGGGTCCCACCGGTAGCCAGCAAGTCATCGATGATGATGATCCTGTCCTCACTGTTTAAAGCATCAGAATGGATTTCAATGACGGCTTCACCATATTCGAGAGCGTACGATTTCTGAATGGTATCTGCGGGGAGTTTGCCCACTTTTCTGACAGGAACAAATCCTAGTCCCAGTCTGTCAGCCAGCGCTGCTCCAAAAATAAATCCTCGTGATTCGATACCAACAACTTTCGTTAGATTGGAATCTGCATATCGCTTTTCTAACGAGTCCAAAACGAATTTAAACGCTTCGGCATCAGAGAGCAATGTGGTGATATCTTTAAACTGGATCCCCGGTTTGGGGAAATCAGGGACGTTTCTGACTTTCTCAAGAATATTCATTTTAACAATTCTGATCCTTTTCAGCAATTAACCTGCAAATTGTTGAGTGTCCTTGCCGTGGGTCTCAAGGAGTAATAAGCTTTCTGGAATTCAAAGAGACCTGGCAGATGTTCAAATTCCGAATCTGCTCCTTAACATGCATATACTTTTTCTCCAGTTCGATCTTCAGTTCCCCAATGCCCTTTCTTTGAAAGACAAGAGGCGAGTTCTGAAACCCATCCTGAACGCGATACGTCGAGACTATAATGTTTCAGCAACTGAAGCTGATTATCACGATCAATGGCAGCGATCTGTTATTGCGATTGTCGCCGTATCTACAATGAAAAACGCGCTCGAAAAGATCGAGCGCGAATTAATGGAACTCTTAGATACTCAGGAAGAAGCCCTGATGCTGGGACACCAGAGCGAATGGTTGTAGTTGGTTATTCCTGATCACCACCGGGTGAAGGTGCATTCGCCTGGTTCTGTAACATTTCCATCACTTCTGGTGGTATATTCTGCTGGTTAGGCGTCGGAAGCTCGACGGTCTCATCTTGCTGCTCGCTGTTTTCAGCTTCAAGTTCCTTTAAGTAGAATTCGTTTCGTCGTGTGAAGCGATCCTGTACGTATGTAGGAAACACATATGCCCACTTAGAGAGCTGTTTATTCAGTTTTTCTGATTCTTCTTTAATCTCTTCGGGATCAACCAAATCTGGTCCCGCTTCAAGTTCGGGAGCTTCTGTTGCATCTCCGGTCTCGGCTTGTTCCTCTGCCGCCTGCATTTCCTCGTACTCTGCTCGGCGTTTTGAATTGGTTTCTTCAATTTTTTCCTCAATAAATTCGCTGGAAATGATGAAGTATTTCTTCGAGTCTTTGTCGTAGCCTTCTGCTCTGAGCTTGAGTCCATCGAAGGTTGCCGCAGTAAATGTTACTGTTGGTTCATCAGGAAGTTCAATCTCCTGGGCCAGTTCAACTGAATCAAAGCGAACCGAGGAAAGCATTCTGGAAAACTCGTTGGTCACGTATGTGTTCTTGAGCTCTCTGTCCTCGGGTTTAGACTTTAATTCAAACGCTGATATGGTCGGCTCACTTCGAGTCGCCAGAACCTCTTCACCGTCCCCATGTTCGATTGCTATAGACGCGATTCTTTCGGCGTCGATATTGACCACATCGGTTTGAAGATACGAGCGTTCTGTCAAGTTTGCGGACAAGTTACCTTTGGCGAGCCAGACCTGATTCTCATTACTCATGCGAACAAATTGATGAGGCTCGTCATAGGCTGAATAATCGGCTTTGCCGACAATCAGATCTGCGACAATGTTGTCATCCTGATAGATTGTTACTTGTTTTGACTGAGACCCTTCCTGATCAGGGCTCTGTACTTGCAGCATCTGGTGGTAATCAGGGTTGGATGTTTTTTTCTCGCGGTACTCCATTTCCGCCACAGTTTTCACAATATCTCTTACAGAGTCAAATTTGACGGGGTAGTTGGCCTTACTCTCTAATCCCCAGGTATCCTCAAGCCGGACAAGAGTCATCGTCTCATTGCCATCGGTAAGAACCACCTTGGTTACTTCGTTAACTGCACTTTGAAGCTCAGGAAAGAGAACACCTTTTTTCTCTTCGGCTTTAACCTGTTTTGAAGAAGAGTCATCCTTCGAGACAAGCATGGCGCCGAGAACAACCACGATTGCGACCACTGCTATGATTCCGATTGTCTTGTTATTCATGTCAGTAAGTACCCTTTAATGTTTATTCAAGAAAGTCTCGTTGTCTATATATCAACGGCGCCGTCTGCGATTGACTTTAATTGCTCCCAGCGAAACGGCAAAAAGTCCAACCAGGATTGGGATCAGGGCGATGTTAATGAACTTAAGCTTCTGGCCAAGTTTTTCGACGTCCTGGCGGAGCGAAAGCTCTTCTCTACGAAGCTCACGTCGAGTTTCAACTTCCTGAAGACGAAATTTCTCGATCTCTTCCTGAAGCTCATCGCTCGCAATCACCATCGAACCACCTTCTGGGCTTTCACGCTGCAACTCACTCAGTCTTTGCTGAGTCTCCTCCAGCTCTTGCTGAAGTTCAGCGATTTTATCCGCTGATCGTTGCTCTGCTGCTTTCTGCATTTCCTCAACACGAGTGAAGGGACGTGTTGATTTCCCTCTACTGCGCAGGCTGATTAAGTCACTGCTGCCACTCATGTGATCAACAAGGTTAATGATCATATTCCCATTGTCTGCCATGACCTGTGGAATACGCATATTCATGAATCGCTGAATCTGTACCCATGTTCGATCTGTCAGAAGATCCGTGTCCGAGAAAACTGCGACGTTGATGTTATCTGATTCGAGTATATAATCGGCATCAGAAGCGTCGGTACTGTCCTCTTCAGACTCTTCGTCAGCTCCTTCCCATTGATCCTTGGAAAAAGCACTCTTGGCTTTTCCAGAAACAAGAACTCCGAGCAGTTCACTTTCGTCCTGTGATTCAAAGTCCCTCAGGATCTTCTCCGGATCGGGAAACATCTGGGCCGTTGAAACGTCGATCAATTGAGTTTCTGGAGAAGATTTAAGGAGAGGAGTTACGTCAGTTGTCTTATCATCGAGTATCTCAAGAGCTCCTGCATATACCATACTGATTCGGTCGAGCTGAGATAAAAACTGTTCTTCCTTGTTGATAGCATCTTCTTCAAGACCAAGAAAGAGAACATAGTCAACAAGCTTGGGTGCATTTCGCGATCCTGCCTGAACAGTCTGGGCATACTCTTTATCTCCAAGCAACTTGCGATCTACGAGATTGATGCCCCATGCTTTAAACAGCTCTGGCAAATCAGAATTCTTTGGTGCCTGCATGGCCGCCATGGGATTCTGAGGGTTTTCAGGAACCTCTTCTGACTCAGCAAGTGGATCAACAAAGACGAGTGTCTTTCCACCTTTCAAGACGTACTGATCAATTGCTTTGGTTAAATCTTCCGTATAGTTCTTCGGATGTACAAGCATCAGAACATCAGTGTCATCAGGTACCTCAGAAGTATCTGCATTTGCGAGTACTTCGACGTCATACATTTCATTGAGCTGGCTATAGATAACCCACGGCTCTGCGGTCTGCTGACCAGTCATGGCTGCCATAGGGTTTCTGTCACCCTGCATCGGAAGATCTGTAATGATCGTAAGGTTCCTTTTTTCCGGGTTAGCCAGATCATAGATTAACTTGGCAATATCATACTCAAGAAATTCTTCCCGGTCTGGACTGAAGAAAGGGATCGTTTCCCTTCCATCAATCGTATTGATCCCTTGCAGCCCCATGAATATCCGCTCTTGTTGAGAAATGGGGACTCCCTGGAGACCAGCGCGCACTGCATTTTCTTCCGCCTCAGAAAAAGGCTCAGGGTCAATCATCTCTAATTCGATGTTCCCCTCAGATGCTCTCTCGAATTCCTCAAGGAACTCTCCAACGCGTTTCCCGTAGTCTGCGATCAATGGATTTGCCGAGGCGAGCTTTCTAGAATAGAAATACTTGAGGGTCACTGGCTCGTCGAGGTTCTTGACGATATTCTTTGATCCTTCAGAGAGAGTATATATTTTCCCTTCCGTTAGATCAATCTGAGTACCCTTCAGACCTGCCTGGGATATAATATTCAGGCCGACCAAAATAACGGCCAAGATAATAAGTCCTGTGATTCCTGAAATCTTAGCGTTCATTGAAATTCTCCCTTAATCGGCTTTCTTCATGTCTACCACGATCGCGTTAGCAACCAGAAAGCAGACAATTAAAGAAAAGAAATAGACAACATTGCGAATGTCGATGATGCCCTTGCTGATATTCTGAAAATTCGTCAGGAAACTCATCTGACTGATTGCACCTATGACAGAATCAGGCGCCCAGGACTGAAAGAAATTGATGACAACTTCAAAACCTGCCAGAATAAACAGAAGTGAGATAACCACACTGATGACAAAGGCTATCACCTGGTTTTTTGTGATCGCTGAAACAAATGACCCGATGGCCAGAAAGCCACCTGCCATTAAGAGGCTTCCTATATATCCGGCAAGAATAACACCGTTATCAGGCTGGCCAAGATAATTGACAGTAATCCATAGAGGGAAAGTGAGCCCTAGTGCTATCCCCGTAAAAGCCCATGCCGCAAGATACTTCCCAATGACGGCCTGTGGCATTGTTACAGGTAGTGTCAAAAGCAACTCGATTGTACCGGATTTTCTCTCTTCGGACCAGAGCCGCATTGATATGGCTGGTATAAGAAAGAGGTAGAGCCAGGGAAGAAATGTGAAGAAGGGGACCAGATCTGCCTGGCGCCTCTCGTATAGACCACCGATGTAGAACGTGAAGATCCCTGCTAAAAAAAGAAAAATGACGATAAAGACATAAGCAACCGGAGTAATAAAGTAACCGGCCAGCTCGCGTTTGAAAATAATCCAGGCGTTCTTCATGATTAATTCTCCCTTCCAGCTTTGATCGTTGTTTCTGCAGTGAGGTCACGGAATACTTCATCCAGTTTCCCGTGCTCTTCTCTCAGCATATCGATAGTCCAGTTTTCACGATGAGCAATCTCACTTGTTTTCTGGAGAATCGTTTTCCCCTCTTTGGGAAAAATCCGATATGCATGGCTTCCTTCAATCGCCTCGCACTCCTCGACAGACTTGACCCACGTTTGTTCGGCAAGCTTTGCCTTCACCCCGTTTGCACCCTCTTTTCGGACGCGGAGAAAGACAGCATTATGATTAGATGATTTCGCTTGAAGCGTTGATGGCGATCCGTCTGCGATGACTTTCCCGGCCGCGATTATGATCGCGCGAGTACATACAGCTTCAACTTCTTCCAGGATGTGGGTTGAGAGGATAATCGCTTTTTCTCCCGACATCTCCTTGATCAGTTTCCTCACTTCAAATTTCTGGTTGGGATCAAGGCCGTCGGTGGGCTCGTCCATTACCAGTACCGGAGGATCATGCAGGATTGCCTGCGCCAGGCCCACACGCCTCTTGAATCCTTTTGAGAGATTCTCTATCGGGACGTGCAGGTGAGACTCCAGAGAGGTTAGCTCCACGGACCGGTCCACCCGTTTTGCTAACTCCTTGCCTGAGTAACCACGGATTTGAGCTACGAATCTCAAGAAAGAATCGGGGGTCATATCTGGATAGGCCGGAGCACCTTCTGGCAGATAGCCAATCGTCTTCTTAGCCTTTAACGGCGCCTTAAGAATATCATGGCCACAGACAACAGCCGAACCTGAGGTCGGTGGCAGAAAGCCACAGACCATCTTCATCGTTGTTGATTTGCCCGCTCCATTGGGTCCGAGAAAGCCGAGAACCTCTCCCTTAGAGACTTGAAAGGAAACGTTATCTACGGCGAGAAAGTTGCCGAAGCTTTTCCGGAGCTTCTCAATTCTGATCATTGAATCCATTGATGTGTTGTCTCCACAGAATTTAAACTCTGAATATGCTTGAAAAACTGAATGCCCAACGAGGACCAAGGTTTGGTCGAAGAATCACGAAAAAGACTGTTAACGTTAGACATACGAATATGCAGAGCGGGCGTTCAAAATCTGTACCCGATAAAGAATATAAAAAGAGCCGGCTCTCCTCGAATTTAGAAACCAGATCGGCTCAAGGAGATTCGATCAGAAACTTGATTGTGTCAAATAGTGACAGCCTGAGTATGGTGATCAATTTCCACCATTGTTAATAGGAGGTCTGACGGTAAACTCGTGGGGATAACTATCTTGAGTAGATAAGCTGCAAGTTGGGTTGGTATCGATATTATTGATCGTGTATTCTCCCGAGGCTGGACACTCAGGACTCTTTCTAATGTATGCGTGGACTCCAACCAGATTTTCCCAGTCCGGAGATGCTGTACCAGAAACTCCATTCTCAAGAGCCCACTGTTCTTTCGCGGCATCAATTTTCTGTTGGTTTTCCTGACAGGCTCGCATCCGAGAGAGTTCACGCGCACGGAAGAAGGTTGGTAATGCAATCGCTATAATCATTCCGATAATAGCCACAACAATCATTATCTCAACGAGCGTGAAGGCTCTGACGGATCTTCCTTTGGCTTGCCGCATCCTTAAAAACCTTTCAATTTAATTACTAGCTTGGAGAGAAAGCAGCAAGGGGGCCAGAAAACAGAGTGTGCAAATATACTAAGGCGTGTTGTAGACTTTTGATTTTATTGGGCTTAGGAGGGTGCTTGGGAGTCTCCTCGTCACAATTGCTGAAGAATAAGCCTTTATTTCTATCACCTGTTCATCTTATTGTGTAATCAAATTCACAGATTTCAGATCCAGCAAATGAGAGAAAATACCAAATATACTCATTGGTTGCACCATGAAAAACAAGGGTATCCCCGATTTTGAAGCGCTCGTGAGCCAGCCGCTACACGAGAGAGTTACTCCCACCTCGATGTGTCTCGAAGCACAGGTTTCTAGCTTTACGCGCAAGACTTCGAGCCTCATCGGTCAGTGTTTCCTTACACAGGCGGCAGCGAGTCCCGACCTGAATATCACTCTAGGTGGGACCTCCCCGATGCTCGGATTAATCGATCGTGAATGGCTCTCCACGGCTCCTCCAGTGGGGGACTCTCGATCCAAATCTCAATACAATCCGAATGGTCAGCTCGCCACAACGCATAGTATAACTTCTGAGCATACCCTGATGGATCGAGGGGAAGAATGAGGGCCGAATCTTCACTCCGAAATGATTCTCCCAGCAGGATTGGGAATACCATGTCTGGTCGCTGGTTCATGATCTCCCTTGTCTTTGCAATATAGAGGTTCTTTCGAGGGGAGTAATGACGAGTAAACTGACCTGGAGATTTCATGCCCTCCTCTTCTGACCTTCCAGGTGATTCACTATTGTACAGGATTTGTTGCTGGAGTACCTTTTCTATTTCTCGTCGTTGAATCATACCCGGACGTAAAATGATTGGATTCTCATCAGTCAAATCGATAACCGTTGATTCGATACCGATACCACACTCGCCTCCATCGAGAATGGCATCCACTCTTGCCATGAGCTTGTCATCAAGGGCATCGATTCGAGTAGGTGAAAGCGAGTTTGATAGATTCGCACTGGGAGCGGCGACTGGAAGATCTGCAAACTCAAGTAGCCTTCGTGCAACAGGGTGCCCTGGAACTCTCAATCCCACAGTCCTGCCCCCAGCCAGTGTCTTTCTGGCTATATCGGGGGACGCTGGTAGGATCATTGTCAAAGGACCGGGCCAGAACGCCTGTGCCAATTTCTCAGCGCGGTCATCCCAGCGTTCAGACCATACCTTCGCTTTGTCAGATGATGGCAGGTGAACGATGGAAGGGTTATTCGCGGGACGTCCTTTAGCCTTGTAGATTCTTTCTACTGAAGTTTCATTTCGAGCGTCAGCGCCAATGCCATAAACTGTTTCTGTGGGAAAGATAACCAACCCGCCCTTCTTCAGGATCTCAGCACACTTAAGGAGATCCTGATCCTTGTTGCCTTTTAGAATTTCTACACTCAAGGTTTCACTTCCTTTTCTGCCTTGTCACTGACTCACGTTCACCACAGAGTATCGGCAACACTAAGCTGGGTTGTCAGGCAACTGGAACATGAAAGAAATTCACTCAACAAGACTAAAAGCACTTCGGCAAAGATTGAAAAAGAAGGATCTTGATGCGTTCATTATTCTGGATCGTGAGAATACCTTCTACTACACAGGGTTTCGGTGTACCTATTCTGTCCTCATCGTCGATCATCGCTCGGCTTTCTTCTTTACCGACCCACGATACGGAGAATCAGCGACAAAAGAACTGGAGAATCTCAATGTATCGATCTATAAAAGTGGTGACTTAAACAGGCAGTACATTGCCCACTTCAGGAAAAAGCAGTACAAGAAAGTAGGATTTGAGGGTTCGATTAGTTTCAACCAGTACAGGCAGATGAATACCTGGGTGGGTAAAGCGAAACTCATGGAAGAATCTGCTCTGCCTGGTTCTCAGCGAATCTCGAAGGACAGCTCCGAGTTGCGATCGATTCGCAAAGCGATTAAGATCGCTGAGGAGCTTATGCATCATGTTGCTGACCACTTGAAACCGGGTGTCTCGGAAATCGAAATCAGTCGAATGATCCGTACTCTGGCTGAAGAATTGGGGGGAGAAGGTGAATCCTTCGAAAACATTGTGGCATCCGGACCAAATAGTTCCCGTCCGCATCATCACCCAGGAAATCGCAAGATAAAGGAAAGAGACCCCGTTACTATTGATCTTGGAGTTGTCTATAACGGGTATTGCTCAGATATAACTCGAACATTCGTCATCGGAAAGCCCCGGAAAGAATTCAAAGAGATATACGATGTCTGTCTTGAAGCGAACCAAGAAGCGATCAAGGCCGTAAAAGCTGGAGTTTCTGGAGCGGAGGTAGATCAGGTTGCCAGATCCATCATCGCGGAAGCTGGCTATGCCCAGTATTTCGGCCACGGACTCGGTCATGGCATTGGGCTCGAGATTCATGAGGCTCCGCGCCTCTCCCAGCTGGCGGGTGACTATCACCTGGAACCCGGCAATGTCGTAACTGTTGAGCCCGGTATCTATCTGCCTGGAACCGGGGGAGTACGTATAGAAGACGATGTCCTGGTTACGGACAAAGGACAAAAGACTCTAACAACTTTTCCCAAAGAACTGATTTCACTTTAAGGAGTGATAGAATGCCGCACGTTGTAATCAAAGGGCCACTGACCGTTGAAGATATCTGGCTCGCTTTCGAGCCCGTTTCTTTTCAGGAAGATCAAACTGTCTATAAAGCCGAGGAAGCTTATCTTGTTCACGACAAGACCAGCCTGCTCCTGCGCTGCCTGACCGTGGAGCGAGGTTTCAATAAAGCCTTCTTTATCCGTATGCACCAGAAAGATGATGGTACAATTACGATTGGTTTGGATCGCCTGTCCCGGCCCGAGATAACAGACTCTGTGAAAAAACTGATCGGTGCGTGTGCCTCCAGAATTCTCCAGGCAGAGCCCGAAGCGCTCGTCCAATCATCAAATATTGAGGAGTTCATTCAAGAAGGTTAATGACATTAACATCCGAAGATTTAAAGATATGTGCTCCCCCCGTTCGGGAAGATCCAAAGGGCGGCTGGGATTTGGAAATACGGCTCGAAGAACTTCAGAAACCTCTCGACTTCAACCAGATGTTTGGACGCAAAGCTCCGATCGAAATTGAGATCGGGTCGGGCAGCGGTGTGTTCCTCAAAGAAGAAGCGAGAAGGCGCCCCGAGGTAAACTTTCTGGGAATCGAGAAAGATGGAAAACAGGCTCATCGAGCCAAGGATAAATGGAGGCGCTTTGAGATATATAACACACGAATGCTTCGCTGTGATGCGCACTATTTTCTTGAAGAGTATCCCCAGGAGCATTCCGTTGATGCCTATATCATTCTCTACAGTGACCCCTGGTTTAAAAAGCGACATCACAAGAGAAGACTGTTTCAACCAAGACTACTTCCAATCCTGCAGAAAACGCTGAAGCCTGGTGGCTTGCTCACGATTAAAACAGATGTCTCATCTTACTACGATGTTATTATCGAACTCTTTGAGGGTTGTGAGTCTCTCGACCAGCTCTTCGATAAGCGACTCGACCTTGAACCAGAGGAGCACGACATAGAAACAAACTTTCAGCTGAAAGCTCGTCAAAAAGGTCATCCGCTACATTATATGCAGTATCGGAAGAAATAAAGCAGCGGGCAAAATCCCCTTCATCGAAAAGCGAGCTTGAAAACGAGCAGCTCGATGACTTCCTCCCAGTTCGGAACATAATCTTCATTTCCGCTTGGATACATATATCTCTGTACCTGATGTATATCACGGATAAACTGATGCATCTCTTCAGCGCTGAACCGACTTGCAATAGCATGGATCTTCTTTGCCTTCCACGACGGTACTTTTGAAAGCGACGGATAATCCTGTACTTCGACCTGTGTGGCAGGAACTTTCTTTTCTTTCGCCTGCTGTAAACAGTAGGCTTGATATACAAGTTCTATAAAGCCTGCGATGGTATTATAGACCCTTAGCCTGCCTGATGAATCGTTCCCGGCTTTATCAATCCACTCTCTCAGCAAAGCAATTGCCGCAGGGCCGTTTCCATTCAAAAGGTGGTTATCAAATTCGAATTGTATCGGCTTCTCCCGACACTGAAAGCATGTCGCCTCCGAAAGGAGGTATTTTGCCAGCGGCGACGCTTCGGCAAGCCTCTTCCTTTTCTCATCATTCTCATTAACAACAAAAATTGCCGTATTCCCCGTAGTGGAAAATACATCCTTCAGCCAGTCCAGAAGTCGGTCTGCATGGTTAATGTTCTTGGTCTTCTTCGTCGTCGTTTTCTTTCCACCTCTTGGCGATTTTCCGTCTGTCAGATCCTTCAGGTCGTAGATAACAACGACCCTCTGGGAGTCTTCCAGAAAGGACGATGTCCCAAGTTCCTGAACGATCTCATTGAAAGAACGTTGCAGAGTAAGAGGTTGATTGCCGGGTCCACGAATCTCCGTCAGTCCCGAATCCCTCTCTTCAGGTGTCATGAGTTTTTGAATCAGATTGTACCGGGCATTGCCGACTTCTGTTTCATCGTTACCGTAAATGAGATAGAGTTTATCGTTTGCCATGGTCTTCCCTGCAATGTTCATCCTGCTACATTCCTGAAGATCCTTGAGTGCTTTGTTCCCGGTGGCAAGCCTTCATGCTTCATGGCATATTCCGCAGATGGCGGTCGACCTTCATCCGGGTTAAGCTTGCCCTCGGTTTGAGATCACTTCAGATGTCAGGAAATCATCAGGATGACAACTTATGTTTCTTAAAGACAAAAAGATTCTCGTCGTTGGCGTTGCCAACAAGTCCTCAATAGCCTGGGCGATTACAGAGTCGCTTCTGGCTCAAGGAGCTACCGTAGCTCTTACCTATCAGAATGAACGTGTCGAAGGAAGAGTACGCGGCCTCGCTGAATCCGTAGAGCCGAACCTTTCCTGCTATGAAATGGATGCTACTCAACCCGAATCCGTTAAGAGTGTGTTTCAAGAGATTGAAAAAAGCTGGGGGAGCCTCGACGGGCTCGTTCATTCGATCGCTTTTGCGGGGAAAGACGACCTGACACCGGGGTTATTGAAGACCTCTTTGGAAGGTTGGAATCAAGCTCTCCAGATCAGTGCCTATACACTCCTTGAACTCATGCGGGGAGCACAACCACTCTTCGAAAAAGCAGGAAAAGGCTCTGTCATTTCACTGACTTATGATACCAAACACGTCTATCCGAATTATAACCTGATGGGGATTGCAAAATCGACCCTCGAGTCTGCGACTCAGTATGCAGCGTGGGACGCAGGTAGATCTCAAGTTCGGGTGAATGCCGTGAGTGCTGGTCCCATCAAGACACTTGCCGCGCGGGGAATCAGTGGCTTCAGCGAGATGCTCGACGAAGCAGCAAAGAAGAGTATGCTTCAGCGAAACATCACCGCAGAAGAAGTTGGAAACACCGCAGCCTTTCTATTGAGCGACCTCGCGAGTGGCATCACGGGTCAAATAATTTACGTCGATGCAGGCCAGTCACTAGTCGGTGCTGCAGCAAAAGAATGAAGGGGAAGATAATTGGCATTAACGATGCTCCCCACCAAATGGACATGAAAGATCGTTAACTATCGGTCGAGATTCGAAAAAGAACACACCACCTAATTAATTGGAGAAAAAATAAATGGCTACCGACGTTCTACATATCAATGACGATAATTTCGAAACAGAAGTGATTAACTCTGACAAACCTGTCTTTGTTGACTTCTGGGCGACCTGGTGCCCGCCTTGCCGCAAGATTGGACCATTCGTTGAAGAACTGGCCAAGGATTATGATGGAAAGGCTGTCGTGGCGAAGATCGATGTGGATCAAGCTCCCCAGACAGCAGCTAAGTTTGGTATTACCAGTATTCCCGCGTTAATGGTTTTCAAGGGAGGCAAAGCCGTTGAAGTTGTTAACGGTGCGATCCCTAAGGATGCCATGGCGCAGATGTTGGACAAACACCTGTAATTCTTTGGAACGATATCTGGATCAAGCAAACTTGTCGGGCCTCGAAAGAGGCCCGACTTTTTTTCTTTCCAGTTCATACGAAGGTTGACACAGTAAGCACTTCGTCAAATTGATACGTTATTGTGACTGGTCTATTGCCTTTCACATACAACTTCTGGTCGGAGATGTTCTCTTGTCCCCCCTATCCTTTGCCACTGACCTGTCTGAGGAAACCTTCAAGAATGAAGTCCTCTCAAACCATGGAACTGTTCTCGTTGGCTTCTACAGCAACGAAAGCAGCGACCAGGCAACCGTCTGTTCACGACTCAATGCTGTGTCAGAAGAATGCTCCAACTCTATCAGGTGCTTCGGAATTAACGCCGATCACTTTGAAGAGCTAAAAAAGAGCTATGGTCTCGATCGGCTTCCTTCTTTCTTTGTCTTTCAGGATGGGGAAGTGATGCAGCGTATTATAGGACCTGTCTCACGTCAGGTGCTGAGAGTGCTTGTCAACCGCTACGCTTGAGTGCTAGGTAAGAACCCCAAGAGGGTTCAAAATAATGAAATGTCCTTTCTGTAATCACTTGGATACGAGGGTTATCAACTCTCGCACGGTCAATAACGGCGAGCAAACGCGACGCCGCAGGCGCTGTCCCGTATGCGATGGACGGTTCACAACTTTCGAAGTCGTTGAAAGAGCAGAGCAGGTTGTTGTCAAAAGAGATGGTAAGCGAGAGTCCTACATGCGCGACCGCCTTCTCCTTGGACTTCAGAAGGCCTGCAAGAAAAGACCCGTCACCGAAGCCCAGATCGAATCTATTATTAACTATGTCGAAAAAGAGTCCTTTCGAACTCCTACACAGGAAGTCACAAGCGAGCAAATCGGAAAGCTTGTTCTCAAACGTTTGAAGGATATCGATAAGGTTGCCTACCTGAGGTTTGCTTCAGTCTATAAGCAATTTACTGATCTTCACGATTTCAATAACGAGATTAAGTCGTTATTGAAGGATTAAAGTCTCTCGTAAGTCTTTCATGTTATTTCCAGATATACCATGTATCTATACAAATAACCGGTCCGAGTTTTATTGATGTACATCCTTATTAAGGCCACTCTCCACAGGGTGAATCCTTTCTGTTCCGTTTAATCGATCATCATTCTCATGAAAAAGTCTCTTCCTGGTATCTCTGTTATTATTCCGGTTCTCAATGAAGAACGTTATCTTCCAAAATGTCTCAAATCCCTGCGAAGATTCTCATCAAAGCTGGAGATTATCGTTGTTGATGCGAAGAGCAGCGATCAAACCGAGCCACTATGTCGCAATCAGTGCGATCTTTGGCTGACTTCTGAAAGAAAATCCCGCGCACACCAGATGAACCTGGGTGCAGAGTCAGCCTCAGGCGACCTCCTTCTTTTCCTCCATGCAGATTCCATCTTAACAAAGTCAGCCATGGTCGCTCTTTCTCGTAGCTTGAGTAAGGGAGTTCAAGTCGGCTGTCTCCGCCGACGTTACATCAGTCGGTCGGTCATCCTGCAAATTGCGGACTGGATTGCTCCAAAGCGCGTACGCTTTCTGGGAATCGCTTACGGAGATCAGGGGATCTTTTTGCAAAAGTCTCTTTTTCAGAAAATCGGAGGATTCAGAGAGTCCTCGGTATTCGAAGACGTCGATCTGTCAAAAAGTGTCAGTAAATATACTGAGATAATTCCCACGACAGGTTTAGTCTATACATCTGCCAGAAGATTCAGGAATAATGTTACACTGTGGGTTTTGATTCGCGACGCTCTGTCAGTTGTACTCTACCGTTTAAAACGTTCTTCTTAGAAGAGATTCTCAAAATCAATGTCCGAATAGACGTTGAGCGCGAGTAGACCTTTCAGTAATCGGAAAAAATAGGAATAGTGCTACTTCTAGGCTTCCGGGATGCTCAAGTGAGCGCTCGTAGACAGCTTAAATCGGATAGGAATTTTGACAGACACAACTGGATGCCTTGTCGTGGAATCAGTTGAGGCAAATCTGGTCGTTCAGAAATTGTGGTGATTTCAGACGTCCCAATTATTGCTATTTCCGGGGTAAAGATCTGTTTATCAAAAGCTTTGGTTGCTTTCCAGCCAGAAAATCACACAATTCGTTAATATGAAATTATTGTTGGATAAATCATGTTCTATTTTCGTTCCCTGAAACAACGATTCGAATCCATCACAAACACTGATCGAAAGGGTTAAGTCATGACAGACAAAGAGTTCAAAGATCCGGTGGAAGACTCGTCCACTCTCTTGAGGTCTTCGCGACGGCAGTTTTTGAAGGGGATGGGCGTTGCAGCGGGGGTTGCGACTGTTCTCCCAGGACGGAGTAGCGCCGAAGACTCGACCGTTTCAGAAACCTCAGATTTAATCGAGTTTGGTAGTAGTCCGCAAACAGTGACTCTGAATATCAACGGCAAGAGTCAACGACTTGAAGTTGAACCTCGCATGACATTACTTGATGCGATTAGAAGCAAGACGGAATATACAGGCTGCAAAGAGATCTGCGATCGCGGCGCCTGTGGAGGATGCTCCGTCCTCGTCGATGATCAGTGTGTTGCGTCTTGCATGATGCTCGCCATCGATGCAGACGGATCAAAAATTGTGACTTCAGAGGGTATTGCAGAAGATCCGGCCTACGCGCCTCTCATGGATGCCTTTTGTGAACACGACGCTGCACAATGCGGATTCTGCATCCCGGGCATTCTCGTAAGAAGCGCAGCTTTTTTGAAAGAAAATCCCTCACCCAGTTTCGAAGAAGCTCAAAACGGTCTTTCGGGCAATATCTGTCGCTGCGGTACATACACAAAGATTTTTGATGCCATCGAAGCCTGCGGCAAGAACGGAGGCCTCAAATGATTCGAATCGATAATAACAAAGCACTTGAAAACGAACTACCTCGACCAGACGTCAGAGTCAAAGTTGCTGGCACAGCCAAGTATGCCGCCGATCAATACCCCGATAAAGTCATCTATGCAAAGTACGTCAGGTTTCCTTATGGTAAAGGAACAGTTGTCAGTGCAGATTTCGATGCCGCTTCTAAAGTAAAAGGTGTTCTAGAGGCAGTTTCCTACGACAAAGATGAATGTCAATATCCCGGCGAGAGAATCGGCCATATCGTGGCTGAAAGTAAATATGCCATTGAGGATGCCATAGAAACCCTTGGTCTCAGCTTCCGTCGCCTTGATGCACGTTCAAAGCCGGAGCAACTCTTCGAAGGCGTCCCCGATGTCAATTCAGAAGAGGTCCAGGAACTCCAGCGTATCTATGATCAGGCTGAGCTCGTCGTCGAAGCCACCTATACGACTCAGGTTCAAACGCACAGTTGCCTCGAACCTCATGGTTCAACGGTAGACCACCGTGGTAATTCACTGGAAGCCTGGACAAGCACCCAGGCTGTGGTTGGATGCGAAGATGGTTTCAAGGACCATACAGGACTTTCCGGCTCCGACGTTACCGTTCATGCTGAATTCGTCGGCGGTGGGTTTGGCAGTAAATTCAGCATTGGACCTGAAGGGACACTCGCTGCTGATGCTTCCAGGAAATTTAAACGACCCTGCCGTGTGCTACTGGACAGAAGAGAAGAACACTACGATGGCGGAAATCGCCCCGGGTCTATACAGTACATGAAGATAGGCGTTGATAAGAACGGAAAGATGCTCGGCGGAAGAATTCATTGTGCCAGTACCGTTGGATTTGGTCGACGCGGTGGGGGAGTCCGAAACCCCAATTATTATGATTTTGGAAATGTTATCCGGACCGACGAAAATGTCTGGATGAATGCGGGCCTGCCGAAGGCTTTCCGCGCTCCCGGATACCCACAAGGGTCATTCGCCCTTGAATCGATGCTTGATGAACTGGCGGCAGCGATTGGAATGGACCCCGTCGAATTTCGTAAAGTCAACGAACAGAGCGACCGCAGAAAAAGGCAGCTTGACTGGGGAGCCGAAGTCATTGGCTGGAGTAATCGTCAGCCTGATGGGTCGGCACCAGGAGTGATCAAAACCGGCTATGGCTGCGCAGGAGCCTCCTGGGGGAATTCTCAGGGACGCTGCGAAGTTGATATAGACGTCTTCCGAAATGGAGAGGTTGAAGTGCGCGTCGGCATTCAGGATATTGGCACTGGCGCTTCTGCTATGGTCGTCGATGTCGTTGCCGATCATATGGGCCTTACGCGTGAAGAAGTGCGAGGGAAAGTTGGAAACAGTGACTATCCACCAGGACCTGCCAGTGGCGGTTCAGTGACTTCACGCTTTACAGCTCCAGCTCTTCGGGATGCAGCGCAAAAGGCTCTCAATGAGATGAAGGAAATCGTTGCGAAAGAAGCGGGCGTCGCGGCTGACGGTATAGACTACAGTGATGGCAATTTCGTCGTTCGCGAGAACGGCAAGTCCATTGGGTGGAAAGACGCCTGTAGCATCATCAACTCTGAAAAACTCTCTGTCCGAGGCAGCTTTAACGAAGACTATTTCGGCGAAGGCGTGTCCGATTGTGTTCAGTTTGCTCGCGTTGAAGTCGACACGGAAACAGGCATCGTTAAAGTGAAAGAAGTCGCTGCGATCCAGTCCTGTGGTCAGGTCATGAACCGGCTGACTGCCGAGAATCAAATCTGTGGTGGTGTTATCCAGGGGGTCAGTTTCGCTCTCTTTGAAAACAGGCGCCTCGACAGGGTGACTGGAGGACAGGTTAATACGGATCTATTGAGTTACAAGATAGCTGGTCCGAAAGACGTCCCCATTATTCATCCGATTCTTGATGTGATTGAGGGTGATACCGGAGTCCGAGCCATCGGTGAGCCAACAACAATCCCCACTTCTGCAGCAATTGCCAACGCCGTTGCAAACGCCATCGGCGCAAGAGTGCGGGACTTGCCGATCACACCGGATCGAGTTATTAAAGCACTTGAACAAAAAGACCAAGGAGGTGTCGCATGAAAGCGTTCGATTACGCGATAGCTAAGAACGAAAAAGGCGCTGTCGAGGCGCTTTCAAAAGGGTATCGAGCCAAAGGCGCTGGTATAGATCTCCTTGATATGCTGAAAGAACGGACTGAGAGAGGAGATCGCTTCGTCAGTCTCCATAAGGTAGATTCTCTTTCCTACATTAAGAAAGAAGGTAATGGTGTCGAAATCGGTGCCATGACTACTCTTCAGGAAATTGGTGATTCCAAAGAGATCAAGACTGCCTACCCAGCGCTGGCTCATGCGGCAGGAGAAGCTGCAACGCCTCAGGTCAGAGCTCGCGCATCTGTCGCTGGCAACCTGCTTCAAAGGCCTCGTTGCTGGTATTTCAGAGCGAAAGAGTATCCCTGCCTTAAGAAAGGCGGTTCTACCTGCTTCGCCGTGGAGGGTGAAAATTCCTATCACGCTATTTTTGGTGGCGGGCCCTGCCATATCATTCATCCATCCAACGTGGCCCCAGCGCTGGTTGCCGTTGATGCGGAGATTCATCTCCAGAAAAAAGATTCTGAACGCGTTGTTAAAGCAGAGGATTTCTTCGTTACCCCGGATAAGAGCATGTATGCCGAAAATACCCTCGAAGATGGAGAGTTACTTTCAAAAATCGTAATCCCGAAGTTTCCTGAAAAGTCGGGATATATTGAGTTTCGTGAAAAGCAGAGTTTCGATTGGCCACTCGCCAGCGCTGTTGCTGTCTATATGAACGGCAAGTGGTCCGTCATTCTGAACCACGTTGCTCCTGTTCCCTGGCGTTCCCTTCGAGCAGAGAAAGTCCTAGGGACGAACGCAGATATATCAGAGGAAAAAGCAGAAGAAGCAGCTCTGGCTGCTATTAAGGATGCCATGCCGATGAGTGATAATGCTTATCGAGTCCGCATCGCTAAAGCTGCCGTAAGACGTGCCGTACGCCAAGCCTGCGGAAAGGAGACTGTCTGATGAAAGCTCAATCACCTGCAGACGGATCATTCGAAGAAAAACCCAAGCCCTGTTGCACCGCGCTCAGGTGCAAATCAATGGCCTATCGTCCCGACGAGCGGCCGGGTATGTTGCATCAGGAAGAGGCCATGGGCTACTGGTGCTCAAAGACAAGTGAAGAAATCGGTCCCGATGGAAAACAGGCTGATCACCAGGATTGCCAGGAAGGTCGCTCCTGTTTCAAAGCTGGCGTGAACTTCAACCTCCGATAAATCATCAAGAAACTATAGTCTTCCCGATGGGTCCCGTGTGGACCTGTCGGGATTTGTATAGAGGGATTCCCGTTTTGGAGTGCGGCGGCCTTGACGCCGCTCTAAGCTTCGAGGCCTTGACTCGAAGCAACATATAGCCGAAGAACCATCGAACAGAATTGAATAATGTTGAAAGCTTACTCATCGCCTTTCTCTGCGCCTCAGCGCCTTTGCGCGAGAATTTAAACTGTATAGGTATCTATCCGGTGGGTTGACTGAAAACATGGTTCATGACTGGTTTTTATAGGTCAGACTTTCAGCCCTTCTGATTTAATATAACCGAGTACCCAGCCCTGCGCCCGCTTCGCTGGGCTTCAAACTGGGCTGGTATGGTGACGCACCCTTGGTGCTTTGAGGTTCCATTGTTTCAGCGGGATGAACCAGTCGCTGGGAAAGCTTACCATGTTTGTCTCTGGTGATGGGGCTATGCGTTGAGCCGATGTTTTGCTCTCAGGGTCTAATCGGACAGTTACTCTGACGAAAACTGAGCCGAGCACCCTCACCTTTCCCAGAAGGAAGATGCCAATACTTTGGAGTGCGGCGGCCCTGACGCCGCCTTCAGCTTCGAGGCCTTGACTCGAAGCAATATATAGCCGAAGAACCATCGAACAGAATTGAATAATGTTGAAAGCTTACTCAAGGCCTTTCTCTGCGCCTCTGCGCGAGATTTTAAAAGGTATATATATCTGTCCGATGGAGAGTACTGGGCTGGTATGGTGGCACACTTTCGGTGCTTTAGGGTCCGGCGTTCAGTGTTCCCAGGGCTCAAACCTGTCGGTCATTGCTTCACCTCTCCTTCAGAACATTCCCCGCAAGCACAAGCACCAGCCCAGCAACAGTTGAAGCCGTAATCGCTTCTCCCAGAATAAGCGCTATCCAGAGCAACGATAATATGGGAGCAAAGTAGATCACTCCAGATACTTTCGCCGTTGAAGGAGACATGGCCAGCGCCTTGAGCCACAGAACGAATGTGATAGCTATTTCAAAGGCTCCAATATATAAGGCTAAAAGGATAGCTGACCAGGAAATAGGTGGCAATCCGTCCACGACTAACATGTAAATCGTAATCAGAGGAAAACTGAACAACGTCGATAAATACAGCTTACAGACTTCGTCGCGAGAATCCTTTACGTTATAGATCCAAAACAACGACCAGATAAGTGTACTTACCAGGGCCAGGAATGTTCCCAGCGGCGAATGAAACTGGAAAGAAAGAAGCGCTCCGTTCGTAGCAATAACGATAATGCCAACAAAACAGATGATTAATCCAAGCATAGCCATTTTGGTGGGCTTTTGACCGAGCAAAACTACACTGAGACACACCAGAACCAACGGCCATGTATAGTTAAGTACCATCGCCTCTTGAGCGGGTAAAAGATCATAAGCAAGAAAGAGGATCGTGTAGTAAACGAAAGGAGTCAATGCACCCATCACTCCCGAACGCCAGAATTGCGCTGCTGTATAGCGCGCCATCTCCTGCTCCTTTCCACTCAGACGCACAAGAATATGGAGAATGGCGATCGCGAAAAATGCGACGTAAAACAGGAGCTGAGAAGGAGTAAGGTCCTCCAGTGCCAATTTAAAAGCTGTGGCAACGGTCGACCACGCCAGGACAGCAATCCCTGCAAGAACATATGCACTGCGTTGTCTTGAATGGATGTCAGAATTGGACTTCATTGAATACTCATCTTCTTGCCCGATCATTCATGAATCTCCTCTCAAATTAAGGAGAGGAGAAAGCCGTAATCGGTTGCATATGAGGTGGTTTCTTCCGATCAATCTAGATGCAACCTTGTATCAACCACCTTGTAAGCTGCATCGGAATGCATGTTCCATGCAGGTGGCAAGCAAGTTGAAAGCAGGATGATCGTGTATTGAGCAAAGTAATTCAAACAGTGAGAAATCCCTGCTTGGATCAATATTCGCAGCGAAAGTAGCTATTCATAGGTGAAAATTAGCCTTTTTTTAATATCGATTTTGAATCTTGTATTCGGTGTGCGGTTCGAAATTAGATTGTTTGGTAATCTGTACACGTTTTCAGAATCGTAAGATGTAATCTCGGCAGATCCGATTCTTCTAGAAAAGTCTATAGCAGATTCTCCCTTGACAGTTTCACGGAACTTATTCACTCTTTTGGTAAGGCTGGGGAAAAACCAAAACTCAAAATTCGAGTAAACCAAGAAGTACATGCATCATTTCCCTTTTTATTATTCATCAAGGAGGACTGGATTATGATCGTGTCATCCAGATTATCAAATCAACTTTTGTCTATTTTCTTTATTCTATCCATCGGTTCTACATCTGTTTGTAGATCAACCCCCTCAACTTTCTCACAGCCCGAATACTTCACTCCGCCGATAGTGGATGACGGAGAGAAAATACTATTCACAGATATAGACAATGATGGAGACGGAGATATTGTTGCTTTAGCATCAAATTTTCGAACAGTTAGCTGGTCTGAAAACAGACTCGGCGAATCTGAGGACGATTTCATTCATAAACCTTCTCTTTTCGAGGATATCAGTGATATCGATTTTCAGGATCTCGACGGAGATGGTTACCCTGATGCTATCATGTCTATTGTAGGAATGAATGAGGTCGGTTGGCGGAAAAACCGTTTGCAGTTGCCTGAGGGCGATTTTGGTCCGCTTATATCCGTTTCTTCCTTTGGTGAACGTGTTAAAGAATCTATCGCTGCCGACCTCGACGGCGATAACAAGGCAGACATCATTTCTGCGCCCGATCAAAGTGGAGGGCTTCTTTGGTTTCGTAACGTCATACCCAACGAACAAGGATTCGAAGCCGGTGTCACAATCGCACATGGCCCGAATACCTTCGAAGAATTAAGAACAATCGATATTGATGGCGATACGGACCTTGACGTGGTTGCGAGAATGGTTCTCACCAATGGTGAATCCCCTCTGTTCGTTCTCATGGAAAATAGGCTAAACACGAACGATGGGTTTTCTGATCCAATCAGTATTACGCCGATCAACAACCTTATAGACTCTTTTGCACTGCTGGATGTGGATCAGGATAGCGATGTTGATTTTGTGTATACGTCGGGTTTTCAGAAAATCTTAGGATGGCATGAAAACTTACAGGAAGAGGGTACAAACACTTATTCCTCCAGGATCGTTTTCGACAACAACTACTCAGGGGCGAAAATTCTTGGAGTTAGCGATGTTGACAAGGATAGCTACCCTGACCTGATTTTAGGGGGACTGGGATTATTGCGCAACCTTTTCGACACGGAAGAAACATTCCTCTTACAGGGAAAAATCTCGGGTGTTTTTGAAGATGTTCAGGCGGTATTCCCTCTCGATTATGATGAGGATTTGGATGATGACCTTCTCCTCGCTGGAGCGGAAAGAGGTGGTATCTACCTCACCGAGAATCTACTCGGAGAGGGTGATGACCCTTTTGCAATGGCTGTTCAGACAGTAAATGAGACTAAGATCATTGAAGGAACGGAGAAGTTTTCTCTTTCAGATCTGAACTCGGACGGTTTGATAGATCTTCTTGTTGGAAGAGAGGGAGTCGGTGTTGAAGCTTACTATCAACACCCGTTCGTCCAGTCGATGGAGCGTGCCCCTTTACTTGATTTTCATTCCGAATCTTCTTCTTGGGATCTCGATTTTATTCTCGCCGATGATTTCGATTTGGATGGAGACGACGATCTCATGCTGGGGGTCTTCTCCTTCCCATCGAATCCGAATTACGCTGGAATTCATTATTTCGAGAACCAGACTGAAAGTATGACTTCCTATCCTTCGTTTCTTTCTGCTATTAACATCTTGCCGGGATCCTATGGCTTTATTCAGGAAGCCGACTTAGACAACGACGGTGATACCGACATTTTGTTGGAAGGGCCATCCTCTCCGAATCTCTTCTTTCTTGAGAATAGACTTAATACCCCCGAAAGCGATTTCAATCTTTCGCTGCTTATTGACGATCCAGATGCATCTATCATTGGACCCAGACCCCTCATCGATATCGATTCCGATAACGATCTCGATCTCGTGTTCAGTGAATCTAATGGTTTCAGCTATGAAGTTCGAGTTTTCCGGAATCTGTTAGAACAGGGAGATGTTTCTTTCGGAGTCTCAGAGACCGTTGCGGTCAACATAGAGGATGTTAATGGAGTATTCCTGAGTATTGATATAGATGGTGATGGGAGTTTTGACCTATTGGAAACTTTAAGTGACGATGCAGAATTGATATGGCTGGAAAACGAGTATACTGAGTCGCAATCATTCATTAAAAATAGCATTTTTTTTGAGGAAGTTGAACAAATGAATCGACTCGCAGTTGGAGATATAGACCAGGATGGATTGTCAGATTTTTGCTTTATAACTGAACGCAATGGTGGCGATCTTTATTGGGTACGAAACTCCACTGTCGAAGGGATTGTTCAATTTGATTCACCTCAACTTGTCAGCAGGTCCCTTAATCGTGTGTTAGATCTGAGACTTGCAGACATGGACAGTGATGAAGATCCAGACATTCTTGTCAATAGTGCCGGCGAAGGACAAGTAACACTCTATGAAAATATAGACAGCTTTTTCGAATTCAAGTCTACAGATGAATGGACGAGTCTGACCTTGTCAGTTTTTGATGAACCTGATTTTTTCCATGACGAGACTCTCGATTCGATCGATATTAACTTTTCATCAAACCAGATGACATTTGGCCTCTGGGAATCACCTGTTCTCAAGCTTACAACCGCTGACGATGAAGAGCTGTTAATGGCAAATTGGGAGCTGTCTACACCAATCGAACAACCCTCAATGGTGCCAACCTTAAGGCTTAGAACATCTTCAGATGATTTCTCTCACAGTCACCTGACTGTTATCACGTCGGCAGGCGCCGGACTATTTTCCCCAAGGTACGATTCTACATCCTATCGACAATTAATTCCTTCAGACCCGGTTCGTGATGAGTACCGGTTCGCTTTCGAACTCTTGAATTTTGACGAGAGCAACGCTCCCTCAGGAAATGTAAGTCTTGAATCATTAGAAGTTGATAAGAAGGTTTTGAGAGGGTTCTCGAATCCGATGACGATCTTCAGCCAGGATTTACGAAACAATCAGGATGCTATCAACCAGTGGGAGATTCAAACAGATACGAATGGCTTCCTTCCACAACCGGATATCTTCCTGAATGATCAGGGCCTTTTGATCCAGGGAAGAGAGGATAATTCGCTGAAGGGAATAGACAAGGACACCGTTCAGTTTGGGTCATGGTCGACGGTTACGGATATACCATTTGAAGCTGATAAGGTCTATAAGGCTTCATTCCGAATCACCAGCAGTGCTCTTGAAGCTCAGAAAGAAAAAGTACCCACCTTTAGAATGAGAATAAATGACTCTTCATTGAACTTCGCCCAATTGCTGAATATCGATTCGGTTAATCAAACTGCAGATGTTCCAACTCTAGAAAGCCCATCTACATACGAGGTCTGGTTTCATTCTCCCGAGGCTTTGTGGGGAAATATGATGCTCTTGTCATTCGATTACCTGTATGTGAATACACAAGGTGCAAGTAGTGACGACCCTCGAATTTCGTTGACTCTAGAGTCAGTCGAAATATCGGAATACAATCTGGATGAAAGGCTCTAACTAGTTTACTCCTGTAAGTCACTGTCTTTCAGGAATTTGTCAACGAGTCGAATGGCCTCTTCTGTTCGAAAAGTTGAGCCAATTTCATTCATGTGATAGGGAGTGTCGTAGAAGAGCTCTGAGGGATAGACAGCTTCATGGACGGTGTTTAAAACGGGAAAGTCTGCTTTTTCATCGAAGACGGATTGAATAAGAAGGAGGCGATCATACTCGAAGTCGTATGCTGTCTCAGGGATGGGAGGAAAGATGAAGACCATCCGGGTTCCCTGCTCTGCGAGCATGTCGTGAAAAGTGTTTATTTCGTCGACGACCTTTTCAACAGAGTGTCTGTCTATAATGAGGCGATAAAGAAACGGTGCTTTGCTTCCCTTGCGAAAGTTGGGCTTAATTTCACCGTATCTGTTGAAGCTTGATTCACGGTAGGTGAGGGTCGACGTCTGTTTATCCAGCGCAAATGTATTGAACCAGGCAGTTCGCGTGCGGCTGCCAACAAGGAGAAGTAAATTGTCAAAGACAAGCTTCTTCTCTTTCGTTGTGAGATACTCCCAGCAGTCTGGGTAGGTCTGCAACTGGTCGATTAATACGGGGGGTAAAGGTCCAGGTTGCTTCGTGAAGAAATGGTGTTCAAACGCTGTAATGACAAGATCGCCTTCCACATCGTCATGGTTGCTTGCCAGGGAGATATACTGTTGCATGTAGAATGACGTCCCCAGGCCGGCGTGAAGTCCGAGGTTGATTGGTCGAAAAGGAAGCTCTTCTTTCAGTTTCTCTGACTCAAAGCCGAACGGTGTGTTCGAACCTCCGAGAATTATCAGACGGTCGGGAGGAGTCTCCAGATAGCGAAATTCCTTGTTGATCATTTCTTCAAAGAATAAATCGCGGTCTTTTCTGACAGACAGTTGATAGACAGGCCCGGCGATCATGATCTGGATCGCGAGAAAGAGAAGAAGCTTTTTAACAAAACCTGCCATCAATAGTCCTAGAACTGGAAGTATATAAACTGTCCAGAAGTGTGTGTTCCCCAGTAGAGAATAAACCAGATGATTCCCGTGTAAATGGGGAAGGTGATGTACTCTGGTAGTTTGCCAAATTGCAGTGGGTGTTCATGCTTCTTTGTCACCCACTCAATCACGATCAGTCCCATTATAAAGATCAGCATCGTAGGAAGAGAGACAGCGGCATGCAGTGTCGTTGTGTAGTAAGGATCGGAAACAGCTTCCCAGGTAAGGATTCGCTGGAGAATAAAGAATGAATCCTCTAATGTCATCGCCCTGAAGAAGACCCATGCCAGGCAGGTGTAGGAAAAAGTGACCAAGACTGCTGCGAGAAAACCTGGTGAGGGAACAAGAGAGTTACCACCAGGCGGATCAGTGGACTTGATTCTCTTCGAGGAGTCGCGAAGGAAGAAGGTTGGGAGTAAGGCAACCCCGTTCAGCAATCCCCAGATCACAAAGTTCCATGAAGCTCCATGCCAGAGGCCACTCAGGACAAATGTAATCAGGATATTTCGAACGATGAGATGACTCGTCCCTTTGTTCCCTCCAAGAGGGATATAGACATAGTCTCGGAACCATGTAGAAAGTGAGATATTCCAGCGTCGCCAGAACTCATCAATAGACTGAGAGAAATACGGAAAAGCAAAGTTCCGCATCAGGTTAATTCCAAAGAGTTTCCCAAGGCCTACAGCAATGTCTGAATAGCCAGAAAAGTCTGCATAGATCTGGAAGGCAAAGAAGACGGTTGCGAGGATCAGTTGCGGGGGAGTGAAGAACTCTGGTGAGGAATAAACCTGATCGACATAGGGAGCGAGGTTGTCGGCAATCACCATCTTTTTGAAGAATCCCCAAAGGATCTGTCTGCATCCATCGGTTGCCTGTGCATCATGAAAGACCCGGGCTTTGGCAAATTGCGGCAACAGACGGGAGGCACGCTCGATAGGACCTGCAACTAATTGAGGGAAGAATGAAACGTATGTCAGATAGGCGAGAAAGCTCTTCCCGGGCTGAGCATTTCCTCGGTAAACATCAATGCTGTAGCTCATCGTCTGAAATGTATAGAAGCTGATTCCAACAGGGAGAAGAATCGATAGAGTCGGACTGTCTGTCGCAAATCCGAGAGTGCTCAGCAAGGTGCTCGCTGAATCGACAAAGAAATTGTAATATTTGAAGAAGCCCAGAAAACTGAGATTTGAGACAATGCTTATCGTGAGAAAGAGTCGTCTCCCTTTCTTATTGGAAGACTGAACCATCTTCTTCACGGAATACCAGTCGATGAGGCTGGATGCCAGCATGAGCAGGCAGAAGCGAGCGTCCCACCACCCATAGAAGACATAGCTTGAGATGAGAAGCACCGCATTCTGATAATTGCGTGATTTGACCGACCAGTGTAGAAAGAAAACGGCAAGCAGGAAAAGAAGGAAGGTAAAGGTGGTGAAGACCATAATTCTGTGTTAAATTCGAAGAGTTTCCGACAATCTTTCCTGCGTAATGCGAGCTTTCCCGTGAACGTTAATGTTCGATGACAACGTTTCTCGGCAAACTCATGGAGTGTCCACGGAAATCTCCCGGAGATTTGTGTCAGAATCCGTATCAATCTGCAACAATATCAGCAAATTCTTGGAGCGTTGATGATTTCCTTGACGCGCCGCTAAAACGCTTTTTCCCTAGAGAAAATGTATAATGAGTGACATTTTGTCTAAACTAAAGAAAGAGAGAGATGTGCTATGTCGGTAAGTGATCAAATGATGGACGACCTTCTTCACGAGGAACGCCACTTTCCCCCCTCGGAGGAGTTTAAGAAGCAAGCCAACATCGCCGATCCCTCTGTATACGAAAAGGCACTTAAAGACCCCGAGTCCTTCTGGGGTAAAGAAGCTGAAGAACTCACATGGTTCAAGAAGTGGGACAGTGTCTGCAGCGCTGGCTTTCCGCATACAAAGTGGTTTGAAGGTGGAAAAATTAATCTGAGTTATAATTGTCTCGATGTTCATCTCAATGGACCGAGAAGAAACAAAGCTGCGATTATCTGGGAAGGGGAACCGGGAGATAAGAAAACCTACACCTTCCTTCAGCTTCACCGCGAGGTCTGTAAATTTGCGAACTCGATGAAGAGCCTTGGAGTAGGAAAAGGGGATCGCGTGGCGCTTTACATGCCGATGATCCCTGAGGCAGCGATCGCCATGCTCGCCTGTGCTCGCATCGGCGCCATCCACAGCGTTGTCTTTGGCGGCTTCAGCCCCGACTCGCTGGCGGATCGTATCAATGACTCAGAGTGTAAGCTTCTTATTACCGCTGACGGCGGCTGGAGACGCGGAAAACTCCTTCAGCTGAAATCAGAGGCCGATAAGGCGCTCAAGAAGTGTCCATCCATTGAGAACGTTGTTGTTGTAAAACGTCCTCACGGGGAACCTTTTCCCTGTCACATCCAGGAAGGCCGAGACCACTGGTATCATCGTCTGATGGATGATGCGAGCCACGATTGTCCTGCTGAAGAGCTGGATTCAGAAGATATGCTTTATATCCTCTATACATCTGGAACGACGGGGAAGCCTAAAGGGATTGTACATACAACAGGTGGATACTCGGTTCAGACGTATGTCACTTCTAAATATACATTCGATCTCAAAGATACAGACGTCTTCTGGTGCACCGCTGATGTGGGCTGGGTAACCGGACACAGCTATATTGTCTATGGTCCACTTCAAAATGGCGCAACCTGTCTGATGTATGAGGGAGCTCCTGATTATCCTGAAAAGGATCGCTTCTGGAAAATCTGTGATGAGCATCATGTGTCTGTCTTCTATACGGCACCAACCGCAATACGTGCTTTCATGAAGTGGGGAACGAAATACCCTGAGCGCCACAATTTGTCAGAGTTGCGACTTCTTGGTACCGTCGGTGAGCCCATTAACCCCGAAGCCTGGATGTGGTATCACAAGTATATCGGGGCTGAAAAATGTCCGATTGTAGATACCTGGTGGCAGACAGAAACAGGCGGCCACATGATTACCGGTCTGCCCGGCGTTACTGTCATGAAGCCTGGTTTTGCAGGGCCTCCTTATCCGGGTCTCGATATCGCCGTTGTGAATGAGCAGGGTGAAGAGATCAATGAAGGTTCAGGATACCTGGTTGTTCGTAAACCATGGCCCTCCATGCTGCGTACGATCTATGGTGATGATGCGAGATTTGTGGAAACATACTTTGGACGCTTCGATGGAAAGTATTACTTCGCCGGTGATGGAGCGAAAAAAGATAAAGAAGGGAACATCATGATTCTCGGTCGTGTGGACGATGTTCTCAACGTCTCGGGTCACCGTATTGGAACGATGGAAGTTGAGTCTGCGCTGGTGGATCATCATTCAGTTGCCGAAGCAGCTGTTGTCGGCAAGAAGCATGAAATTAAAGGCCAGGGAATCGTGGCCTTTGTCACCTTGAAGTCTGGAGTGGACTCCTCCCAGGATCTTCTTCAGGAACTTCGTAAACACGTTGGTGAGGTGATCGGTCCAATTGCAAAGCCGGACGAAATTTACTTTGCAGCAGATCTTCCCAAAACACGTTCTGGAAAGATTATGAGACGTCTTCTCAGGGATATTGCTGAGGGCCGTACGCTTGGAGATACAACGACGCTTGCTGATCCAAACGTCGTGTCAAATCTGAGAGAAAGCTACGAAGAGAAGTACGGAGACTAATTCTTTCCCGAGAATATAACCAGACGGTTGAATGGGCGCATCATCTTTTCATTGATGCGCCCGTTTTCGTTTGCAAGTGTAGTGAGCTTTCTCATATCATCGACTCCGTTAGTGAACAGTTTCCCTCTATGAAGGAATGAGTAGCATGTCTACTTTACAAATGACCAATCACAGAAACGAGTTCCTCGATATTCATGGAGGCGGAGTCCGTGGGGTTGTTCACAAATCAGTATCGGATCAGATCGAAGACTGGGGGAGTTTTGCCCGCAAACTTGAAGAAGAAGAGGGGCAGCTCTTACGCCAGGGCGGAGGCCAAGGGGTCACCTCGCGCAAAAAGCTCTTCGGAATTTCAGTTTTCTGTAAGATATACATGCCCGACAAGCTCCATCGAAGATTGAGAGATCTGGCAGGTCGATTGAGATGTATGCGTGAATGGGACTCTAACTGCAAGGCAGCAGAAGCAGGTATAGACACAGCACCCATTCTGGCAGCATTTGCTCAGGTATCTCCTCCGCTTCATACGAAGCATTACTTTCTGACTGCTCCCGCTGCAGGACAGGACCTTTGCAGTATTTTCAAGGCTGGTCCTGAAGAAGCTGAACGGGAAATGATTCTGAAAAAGCTTGGTGGATATGTCAGCCGCCTTCACGGGATCGGTTTCTGTCACGCCCACTTGAATTGCCCACACATCTTCATGGGCGAAGATTATCAATTCTCGCTGATTGACCTGGAAAGAGCCTTTATCAGGAAACCTCTTCACCAGAGATACATTGATAGGAATCTCAAGCAATTGGATAAGAGCCTGAAGAAGCTTGTCTCGCCTGAAGAGCGGGAAATTTTCCGGGCAGCTTACAATGAAGCATCCGCCTCTGAGGATTAAAAAAGTTCCCTCCAGCCAGACATTAAATATATAAGATTACTCTAATACCAGAGCTCAAGCTCCCATAGAGTGGCTAGCAAGAGCACAAGTACCATTAAGGCGTAGGCCAGTAGTCGCAACTGATCCGGGTTCAGACGCGTCTTCTGGTAGGCTTCCTTCTTGTCAGGAACCTCTCTGGCAAGGTTCCCAAGCAAAAGCATCACAGAACCCACGATGATGGTTGATAGAATAATAAGTAACCAGAAGTAGAGCATTAGCTAGCCGTGCATTTCTGAAGCTTATTCCCTCGAAGAAGAGTCTCTTCTGATTTAGAGGTGATCGTCAAGGTCACGGCACGCCATCTGCCATCTAAAGTTGTGAGAATCACCTTTCCCGGTAAACTGCCCCATTTCGGGACAATTCAACACATGTGGAGATAACTTCCCGTTGGGTACGCTCGAACTCCTTCTATACGGATCAATCATCGTCACTGCCATGATGGCAGGGCTGTCTCTCGTGGAGAGGTGGAAGAATGATGCCTCGATTGTGGACGTGGGTTGGTCGCTCGGGCTCGCTGTTCTCGTGCTCCTCTATGCATTCGCAGGAACGGCGATCATTGAAAAGCGCATGTTCTTTCTGTTTGTCGCTGGATTATGGTCATTCCGGCTGGCGACGTTTCTCTTCATCAATCGGGTTTATGGCAAAGAAGAAGACGGAAGGTATCAAAGGCTGCGGGCACACTGGGGTGACAAAGCTCACCGTTATTTCTTCTACTTCTTCCTGGTTCAAGCCTCATGGGCGGTCATGTTTTCTTTACCTTTTCTGCTGGTCGTTAACCACCCGGCAGAACAGCTGACTCTGTTCGACCTCATAGGGCTCCTGATTGGTGTCGGAGCCATTGCAGGAGAAACAACCGCCGACTTCCAGCTGGCGCGTTTTCGAGAAAACTCTCAAAATAAGGGTAAGACGTGCCGAAGAGGATTATGGAGATACTCTCGTCATCCGAACTACTTCTTTGAATGGTTGCACTGGTTCGCATATATCTTCTTCGCTGTTGGAACTTCATTCTGGTGGTTAAGCTTCTGGGGACCCGCCCTGATGCTTTTGTTCCTCTTTAAAATTACGGGTATCCCTCATACTGAAAAGCAGGCGATCGCAAGTCGCGGTGATGATTACCGCCGATACCAAAAAGAAACGAGTATGTTCATACCATGGTTTCCGAAAAGTTAAGTCCACTGGGCTTAGGGATTAATCTCGCAGAAAAGGGGATGGTCCCTGACTGGTTAATAAGTATAGGAATAAGAGGGCTGCTTGGGCAGCGCACTAAAGAGCTTCGCAGGTCAACCCCCTATCATCAGCAAAAAGTACGGGAACAGCTGCTTCATCAATTGAAGGCGGATCGACTTGCTATCGAAACAGAAGCTGCAAACGAGCAGCACTATGAGGTCCCGACTGAATTTTTCAAGATGTGTCTGGGAGCACGGTTGAAGTATAGCTGCTGTTACTACAAGTCTCGTTATGATGATCTCGACCGTGCGGAGGAGAATATGCTGGATATATACTGCAAGAGAGCGAAACTGGCTCAGGGACAGAGCATTCTTGAGCTGGGCTGCGGTTGGGGGTCTCTAACGCTCTGGATGGCAGAAAAGTATCCGGACGCACAGATTACCGCGGTGAGCAACTCTTCCAGTCAACGGGAACATATCAACTCTCTATGCAAAGAAAAAGGCTTCGATAATGTTAAGGTCATTACATGTGATGTGAATAACTTACAGCTGGAAGAAGGGCAGTTCGATCGCGTTGTTTCAATCGAGATGTTTGAACATATGAGAAACTATCAGAATCTCTTTCGAAATATTTCGCGCTGGATGAAAGACGATGCTCTGATGTTTGTCCATATTTTCTGCCACGGGACAACACCCTATCTCTTTGAAACAGAAGGGGAGCACAACTGGATGGGTAAATACTTCTTCACGGGAGGAATTATGCCCTCAGAGGACTTGTTTCATTATTTTCAGGAGGATCTGCTCCTCGCTAAGCAGTGGAGAGTAAATGGCCAACACTACGAAAAGACAGCCCGGCACTGGTTGGAAAATATGGACCAGCATGAGGAAGAGATCATTGAACTCTTTGATGAAACTTACGGTGAAGATCAAGGGGTGAAATGGTTCCATCGATGGAGAATCTTCTACCTATCGTGCGCAGAGCTGTGGGGATACAAAGAGGGAAAAGAATGGTGGGTCGGGCACTATCTTTTTCACAAACGCCCATAAGTTTTCGCTGAATAAACATGATAAGGCTTGATAATTATCTGGGTATCCGTAGTTTACAGATTAGTATAATAAATGAATATGAGCAACAATGCGCTCTTTCTTTCGGATCATTCTATTAAGTTGTGGTGTGCTGCTCTCGGTAGCGGCGCTTATTCTTCTGCTGTTCACTCAACCCTCGACTCCTGAGAGCTATGAAAATCAATACGACCGGATCGTGATGTGGGGTGAGGGGCTCTCCTCTCGCGACAAGCAGTCTATCATGCTTTCCTACAAGCCTGTTTCTGTCAATGAATCTGAACCAGTTGGAAGAGTTCCTTCGGAACCTGCAGGTGCTCCCAGCAACGATGGAGTTATCATTGGAAAAGTTATAGATAATAAGACAGACTCAGAAATCCCTGCCTTTGAAATCAATGGGGAAAGGTTCGAACAGGGATATTTTCAGTTGAATGAACTTAATAGAAATGGAGCGATACCACTTTATATTAAAGCTGAAGGTTATGCTCCTCTCTATATACGAGAAATAATCTCTGGGAGCGTCCTCGAACCAGCTACTGCTTTGATTCGACTCTCGTCTGATCCTCGAACTGTTATTATTAAAGATAGCAAAACACAACAGCCTTTGGATGATGCAAACCTGGTCTTCTCCATGACCAGAGACATGCTTTTCGCCAGAAATGACTGGGAGGATTACTTTAAAGAAAACCCCTGGCAGATCCGTCATAAGACTTCCGAGGACGGAATGATGACTTTCCCGAAACCTTTGAGATATCCTTTCTATTTCGTTCTGAAGGATGGCTATCGTAATCAATTTGGCAGTACGAATAAGTTCTTTGGTAACGGCGGGCAGGAGATCAATGAGATCTATCTTGAAGAGTGTCGTGGTGAGGTTTACGTTAAGCTTCCCGAGGAACTTTATAGCGAGAATATGACTGTTACCGGTATACTGTCTGGGTGGTTGAATACGATATCCCTTGAACCAGGTCCCTCAAAGTACGGATTCTATGAAACTGGGCTTTGCTCACGCATCCACGGGCTAAGCTTCAGTGGCATGCGGGAAATAGATCGTATAGATGTCGCCTTTAGTGGTATCGATGGTCAGTTATTTTTCGATCTGAAGAATTACCTGGGGACAGAGCAAATCACACTGAAACTACCAAAAATTTCTGAAGAGAAACGCTATGAAGTGATGTTTTCAAGCGAAGGCGTAAAATATCGATTCTATATCAAAGGTGGAGAACCGACCAAGCTTCAGTACCTTCCACCGATCGAAATGCAAATGGTGATCGGATTATATGATTTAGAAAAAGGTAGTCTTGAGGAACCGTTGTATAGAAACGTGGTCTCTCTGACTCGCGAAGATTACATTACCTTCGAGGATGTCGAATGAAAAAAGTCCTCAAGCTTGATAGGTATCAAATACAGACTGCACTTTCAGGCACCTCTCGAGATTCTCGATGGAACTATCTTCGTCTAACTGCAGGTTTATAATCTTTACTCGACCCGGCATGAGTGCGAAATAGTTGTCACTTAACTTTCCATCAAGTTTACCAAGATCAATCCACGAAAGAAAGCCTGGTCGGGCACAGCTTATCCTGATCTGATATTCCTTTCCGTTATGTCCGGAGGAAATCTTGAAGGTCGTATCCGGAGCTTTCAGGTTTAAATGTTTTGGCGGTACAAACGTCGAAATATTCTCAGAGATCGTTACTTCATCCTTCATGATATTGCAGGATACAATCAGGTTTGAAGGTCCTTCATTGTCTAGAAGCTCCAAGAAGTCATAACTTTTGATCATCGTGCTCTTCAATCCGTGAGCGGTAATTTCTGTTGTTTCTTCATGAACCAGTTTCCCCTCTGTTGTATGCACAAGGCATTGAAGAACAAAATCAAGATCATGGTTATAATCGTTTGTAACAAAAGCTTCTATAGAACCTTCTTTTGACTCTACTAAAGAAAGCAGAACAGGGTTAAAGAACCGCTTGGCCATATAGTGTAGTGCCTTCCAACGACCGAAATAGTCGATAGAAGCCCAGCTGGCAACCGGCCAGCAATCATTCAGTTGCCAATATAAAGCACCCATGGACCGAGGCATGTTTCTTCGCCAGTGCTCAATTGCATATTTCATCGCGTAACCTTGAAGGACTTGCGAAAGAACGACAGTCGACTCAAACCCAGTTGGCAGTCGAAACCAGCTCAAGAGATAATGAATAATGGTACTGTTTCCAATTCCACTGCGCTGATGAAACTCCATGTCATAACTAGTGATATTGTACTGATCAGGTCTTGTATAGGTGGCGATTGTCTTGAGATCAGGAAAAGATTGAAAGCCGAATTCACTACAAAAACGATGCTGAGTGGTTCTATACCATTCAAAAGGTTTCTTACCGTGCCATACATCCCAGAGATGAGCATCCCCTCTGTCCGGATTGTTGAAATCTGTTCGATCACCCTCGGGCGTGTGAGGACTACACGGCCAGTAGCGACGACTAGGATCCCATTTCTTACAGATGTTCTGGAGAAGATCATCGAAAAGGACTTTATAGTCTTCCCAACTCATCGAGAGATCCGTCCATTCATCCGTAACAAGCCCCTGCTCCAATTCGTTGTTGCCACACCAAAGGGCAATAGATGCGTGGTGTTGAAGCCGCTTCAGATTTTCCACTGCTTCAATCTCAACGTTCTTCATCCACTCCTTATCAAAAGTCGGATACGTTGCACATGCAAACATGAAGTCCTGCCAGACGCACAGGCCGAGTTCATCGCAAATTTCATAAAAAGCGTCGTCTTCGTATATCCCTCCTCCCCAGACACGGATCATATTGAAGTTTGCTTCTTTTGCAGAGCTCAGAAGGCGCCTGTAGTCTTCTCTCTTTAGAGATGAAGGGAATGTATCAGCAGGAATCCAATTGGCACCTTTGGCAAAGAATGGGACTCCATTGGCCTCGAACCGAAAACTTTGCCCCCATTCATCATCTTCAGTGACAAGTTTCAGATCTCTGACTCCTACTTTGACTGTCTTTTCGTGATGTATTTCTGAAGCCTGTTGGATGGATACTTTCAAAGTGTAGAGGTGTTGTCCCCCGAGGTTATTCGGCCACCATTTCTTCGGGTTTTGTAAGGTGAACTCCACCTCTGTTTCGTTTGATTCCAAAGAAGTACGTTTTTCTTCGATGAGGTGAGTCTCATCAAATAATTGAAAGACGCATTGTAGATCGGCATCCGTGATTGGCACTCTAGTATCAGCTATACATGTGAGAATAGCCTGGCTCTCCTCGACCACCTGGTGTACTCGAAGAGTATCGATGGAACAGAGTTTCTTTGAGACAAGATATATCTCTCTCCAGATTCCACATGTTGGAAGTCTGGGGCCCCAGTCCCATCCGAAATTACACTGAGATTTGCGGATCCATGCACCACCCGGGAACTTGTCACCACCTTCTTCAATTCCCCAGCCATACATAGGTCGGTGTTCTTGAAGCTCTTTGGCAATCGGTAGAACCCCCTTACAAATAACCGTAATTGTATTCATTCCGGGCATTACATATTTGGATATATCGAATCGCCACACCCTGAACATATTGTTCGTGCTTGCGACCTTTTCTCCGTTTATCAGGATATCGCAAAATGTATCGAGGCCTTCACAAACAAGCTCTACAGGACTTTGCCGAAGGAATGTTTCGCGGAGCTCAAACTCTCTCTCGAATTTCCAGTCATGATGTGAAACCCATTCAACACTCTTCTCGTTGTCAGAAAAGTATGGATCACTGATCCGGTCTGCATCCTTCAACGCTGAGTGTATTTGGGCAGGGACTCTTGAAGTTACCTCAATTGCTGGATCATTAATACTGGCGACGTTCCATTCACCATTCAGGTCAATTTTGTTTTGAGTATACAAATCGATCTTTTCTGACATTTTCAAATTCCGAAAAAAGTATTGGATGCACGAAGAGAAGATTCTCAAGACAGCAGCCAATGTACAAGGGATAATCGAGGGCTATGAGTGATTAATCAGGTTAGAATTTGGTTTAGATAGAAAGGAGCAGAAATACCGAAAACCTCTCTAAAGGTTCGCTTCGATAATACATCATTTCTTATACCGCTCGAGACTATTCTACCCTCATTGAGTGCCATAGCATGAGTACCAATTTCCGTGGTCTCTTCCAGGTGGTGTGTGATGTAAATGAGGATCACCTGCGGTTTGCGAGCCAGCAAACTCTTGATGTCCTGAAGAAGATGCTCACGCTGGGCTGGATCAAGTCCTGCGCAGGCTTCATCCAGGATTAATACTTTGGGTGAAGAAACCAGGGAACGACAAATGACAGCTCGTTGTTTTTCTCCCTGTGAGCATACTCCAAAACACTGATCACTCATGTTCTGGAGTCCGAACTCTTTCATGAGTGAATATGCTGAGTCTATTTCTTCTTCGTTATAATTTCTATATGTCCTGAGGGTTGCATCTAGACCTGACAAAACAACATCGCTCACTTTAAGATATGGGGATATCCGTTGCAGTAGGGCAGAGCTGACGTAGCCGATGGATTTTCTGATACCTGGTAGAAAGGCCCCATCGCCATAGCGAGCACCTTCGAAACTGACCTGACCTCGGTGAGGCCACTCATGACCCATAAGCAGTTGGATGATGGATGTCTTGCCGGAACCATTCGGACCAAAGACGATCCACTGTTCTCCCTGGTGAACCTGCCAGTTAATGTTGCTGAGAATTCGCTTTCCAGAACGAATGTAATCAATTGCTTCGAAAGTAATTGTTGGTTTGACCATATGATGTCTGGAGAACCTTCTTGTCTGATGGGCCTGAATTAACCGGATGGCGCAAAATATTCCTAGACATAGTTAAGCCATGGAGCAAAAGCTTTTCAAGATGCAAGTCTGGCTTTGTCCATAAAGGACTCAATTCATCCTAAGGGGTATTCCTTATGTTCATTTTGAAGATCATTCTGGCGATCTTTCTCCCACCTGTAGCTGCGTTTCTTCAGGTAGGGCTATCTACTCACTTTTGGATCAATATCATTCTCACAATTCTGGGTGGTCTGCCGGGAATGATACACGCCCTCTGGCTTGTACTAACAGATAAAGCAGGCTGAGAAGTCACCCGTAGATCTACTCTTCTTCTGAGATGGCAGGCGTCAGAGCTGTCTCAGAAGCAAGATATTGATACAGTTCTGATTCAATGGGCAGCATCAAGACCGTATTCTTTCCAATAATTCCTTCGTAACTTTCAAGTGTCTTGAAGAAGCTATAGAATTCGGAGTCTTCGCCGAATGCCTGACCGTATATACGGGTCGCTTCTGCGTCGGCTTCACCCTTTATCACCTCTACTTCTCTCTTCGCCCCGGAAAGAATTTCGCGGACCTTTTTTTCGGTCTGTCCATCGATTTCAGCGCTTCGTCCCTGCCCTTCAGATCTGAACTGTTCGGCAATTCGTTGACGCTCTGAAATCATCCTCTCTTCGACCTTTTTCCTCACTGAATCAATATAGTTGATACGTTTGATTCTCACATCAACCAGCTCGACTCCATATTGTGGCATGGTCTTTTGAGCTTCTTCCAGAATTTCCCGGGTTAGTTCTTCCCGTCCCTTTGTAGGTTTCTTTTTCAAGTCTACATCTTCTCGCTCTATCAAAGCATCTGGCAAATCGCTCGGATTAAACTCATAATCCTTGGAACGAACAATTTCTTCCAACTCCGTATTGGAGATCTTATCTCTCACGACTGAATCAATGATATCATCAAGGCGACTTTGCGCTCCAACCTCATTGCGAACAGACTTCAGAAAAAGCAAGGGGTCGGTAATCTGCCAGCGAGCTGTTGTGTCTATAATGATAAACTCTCGACCAAGAGTTGGGATCTGATTCACATCTCCATCCCATGTCAGAAGTCGTTTGTCAAACCTGCGAACATCCTGAATAAAGGGAAGCTTCCACTTTAAGCCTGGTTCTTTGATTGGCTCTCCAACCGGTTCGCCGAACTGCGTGATGATGACCTGCTCTCTTTCGTCTACCACAAAGAGTGTTGAGAAAAGGACGACGATCCCAAAGAGCCCCAAGACAACTGCCAGAAAAAGAAACTTTATTGTTTTTACCTGAAAGGTCATTATTTGGTCCCTCCTGTCATTGAATTGCTACCCTCGTTTAAGTTCAAGAGGGGGAGAGGTTGATTCACTCCTTCGTTTGGAACGACGTATATCTTGTCTACAGCAGGAAGAACCTTTTTGAGCGATTCCAGATAAAGACGCTTCCTTGTTACATCGGGTGCCTGTCTATATTCGTCAAGGATGGACTTGAAGCGGGCCGTTTCACCCTCGGCCTGGTTGACTCGCTCAACAGCATAACCTTCGGCCTCTGCGATCAATTGTTGCGCTTCTCCCTGAATGCGAGGAATCTGCTGGTTACGCCGTTTTTCCGCTTCATTGATCATACGTTCACGTTCCTGCCTCGAAACGTTTACTTCATTGAATGCAGGCTGTACGTTCGGCGGAGGTACAACATCCTGTAATTCCACGGTATTCACACGAATGCCAGAATTAAAGTTGTCCATGATTTTCTGAATCTCCTCGCGTGCCAGGTCTGCAATTTCGACACGACCACGCGTTAAGACATCGCTGGCCAGTCTATTTCCAACGATGCGCCGCATGATCGCTTCAGAAGCGTCTCTGAGCGTTTCTTCAGGATCGCGTATATTAAAGAGATACTGTTGAGGATCTTGAATTGAAAACTGAACGACCCATTCCACGACGATAATATTCAGATCACCTGTGAGCATGAGTGACTCATTGTAGAATTGTTGAGCACTGTATTGAGTTCGCTCTCCCGCAGACACTGTGCGGAAACCGAACTCCTCCTTTAGGACGCGTTGTGGAGCATCTACAAGCTCGACTCTGTCTACACCAAATGGTATTTTCATGTGAAGTCCGGGCTCTGAGATCGAAAGGAACTTCCCGAAACGGAGCACTACCCCTCTTTTCTCTGGTTCGATCTGGTAAAAGGTTGAGAAAAGGCCTCCAAAAATAATGAGGAGAAGAATGATGGATACAGCCACTCTGGGCCCAAACTTCTTCAGCTTTTCCTCCAGCTCAGCTCTGTTTGCACGACTAATGTCGTCGCGCCAGCTGTCATCTATGCCCATGGTCAGTTGCTCCTGTAGCCCGTAAAATCTTCACCATTGAAGAGGCAGCAAGATCACTGCCTCGAATTCATACGACGAACTCAGCATGGCATTCAATATTAACAGGAGCAACTGAAGGTTAGAATATCTCGCCAATGAGGCACCGGGCAGATCCACCCCCGATATCCTCGAAAACGGATAAATCAGTATGTATGATTTTGCATCTCGCTCCAAGAGCCGCCTGTTGCTTTGAAGTGTATGCTTCCCAGGCCCGTGTAGACATCACAAGCAAACGTTCCTGGTTTTTATTAGCAAGGGATATGGCATTCCCGGCAAACTGACTGATCTGATCCCTCTTTAATTCGATAATCTTGAGACCGCTCTCCCTGAGACAAGAAGTAACGTATTCTCTCTCATATGAATCTTCGATAGATTCAAGACACACACCTGCGAAACCATGCCCGATCCACATCATCACGTTCGTGTGATAATAGGGTAGACCGTTGTCGTCTGTCGCCGTAAATGCGATCAGTTTATAGCCCATCTTCTCCGCCCAGGCTTCCGCCAGTTCCCGGTTGGTTCTTGAAGAGATGGCCGCATAGACACACCTGTTGGCATCATGCATGCAGAGGCTTCCCGTGCTTTCAAGGTACTTTCCATTTTCCTCATGATGAGTCATATTAATGACTCGCGTATATAAACGACGGAAAAGATTGTCGATCAGGTGGTTTTGTCGCTCCAGTCGACGGTTTCCAGCCATCAGAGGATAGAGAATCACTGTCGGGGGCAGGTCTTCCTCCATCATTCCCCGAGCATCCTTCAAGCCTTTCATTGCCGGGTGGGTTGAAAACCAGTTATTGCAGAAGGGAGCATCGGGTGTGTTCTCTTCTGAGTGACAAAGAGTAACATAGACTCCGTTGGCCACGAGGAGGCTTCTCAATTCCTGATGCTGCCTGAGAGCGATCCTGGTTATCTCGCTATTACTGAGACCGGTCCTCTTCATAAAGGCATTCGTGTTCGCCGTTTGATCATTAAAATGAAATTGATGCGGCTCGACCATCAGGACATGTGAGCAAGTGTATAGAAGTTGTTTGGTCGAATCGTATGGTTGAACCTCGGGCAGGGTAGCAGACATCAGGTTATTCCTTCAGAAGTAGATCTGAAATAATAAACCTGTGAAAGGGGAATAGAGACAAGGTTTTCACCTTGGAAGCTGCAAAAAAAACTTCAGAACTTTATCAAGGCCATCTTAAAGTCGAGGGACACAAAGCAGAGCCCATTGGCAAATCGTTTGTTGAGGAGGAAAAAGTGGTGGGCGATACAAGACTCGAACTTGTGACCTCTGCCATGTCAAGACAGCGCTCTAACCACCTGAGCTAATCGCCCGCCTTGGGAGGGGCAAAAGGGAACGATAAGTGATGAATCGTTGCAATGGAAAAATGTCGGTTGAACGCAAAAAGCTGACAAAAGAAAAACCGCCAATTCCGGAGTGGGGAATCGGCGGTTTCAAGGGTGTGTGAGAGAGGAATACTTCGCAGATTAGAGCGACTGGTTGCCTTCAGCGCTCTTCTGATTTCTGATGACCTGTCCCAGCGAAACAGTTCCGTTGGTTGGATCATAGATCGCATTGATCGTGGCGAATGCAGCACCAGGGTAATTAGCAGAACCAGGGTAATATCCTGTAGGACCAACACTTCTCATTTGCCACCATCCCCACTGGTCAAAATGCTCGTTCCACGCAGCGGCTGTAGAAAAGAAACCGAATCCAAGTCCTGGGTCACCCGGCTCTGGACCAGCTTGTCCCATATTCAGCCACATGAATGTTTGATCCTGAGGGTCACCAGAATTAAAGGATTGTCCGAAACTGCTGCCTGTTCCTGGTCCATCAACATTGCGCCCATTCTTGAAGACATCGGGGATATGGCTTGTGATGTAGGCGATTGGAGTAGTGATGGCGTCAGGGATTGTCAGCATGTCCGAAGCACGCACATTTCCGTATCCGTCAAGATCAGCAGCAAAAGGCAGGGTGAACGGGTACTTGTTGTTATCCACGTAATAGGATTCAACGGCAGTTGCCAGGCTTCGCATGTCTGACTTTGCACGTGAGACCTTTGAGCGTGTCTGCGCTTCGAGAAAATTCGGAACGGCGATCGCCGCAAGAATTGCGATGATGGCTACTACGATCAACAGTTCGATCAAAGTAAAGCCAATTGTCTTGGGGGTAAAAGAACGTTTCATCTGTAGAATGTCTTCCTTGTGAGAGTTTATAGTGAATATAGCTATGGCAAGTGGTGTGCGCAAATTCGCTGAATATCAAGAAAATTGAGCGATGCCCAGAATGGTCATCCCTCGCAAGTAGATTGCAATTTAGAATCTTCCGAGGTTCTGTTGTAAAGGGCTGATACTATTAGGCTTAGGGGGTATTTGCTTGGGTCGCAAATAAGTGAAAAAAGCCACACTACTCTTCCGGTCCAGAATCGCCTTTTCGTCTCTCTCCATCTTCTAGATGTGATCCTCGACAAGCTATATTTATATCTTTGGGAGAAAATAAAGCTAAGGTATGTAGAATCAACGATATAAGCTCGCTACAATACATGTTTTAACTACAAGGAATGTTTATTGGGTTATTGGCTGTTCTTTTGGCGTTTCAAGCGCTGACTTAACGCCTGCTGCGATATTCCAAGAAGTTGAGAAGCCAGACTCTGATTTTCGCTCGCCCGAGCCAGGGCTTCCTGAATCAGCAACTCCGTTGCTTCCTTGATTGTCGGCAAGCGCTCATCAGAAAAACGAACGGGAACGGACTGAAGGGTTTCTCCATCGCCGTTTACAGACCGCCTCTCTTCTTCCTGACTCTCGCGAATTCTCTCCTGGAAAACCTTCATAGACATCATTCTTGAGGTATGCTTGCTGACCGCATCGAAGACAATCGACTGGAGTTCACGGACATTGCCAGGGAAATAATAAGTCTGCAGAAGATTATACAGTTCTTGAGGTACGGTGGGTTTCTTCTTTCCGAGGGATTCTGCTGCTCTCTCGATGAAGTGATCCAGAAGTGGAGGAATGTCTTCCGGGCGCTGGCGAAGTGGAGGTACGATAATCCGGTGAGTCTGTAACCTGTAGAATAGATCCTGTCTGAAGCGACCGTCCTTAATGACTTCATCCAGATCTTTGTTTGTTGCGACGATGATCCTGGCGGTTGACTGGCTGGGTTTGTCAGATCCGATCTGATAAAACTCACGCTCCTGCAGGAGTCTCAGGAGTTTCACCTGAGAGCTTGGGTTTAGATCACCGATCTCATCAAGAAAAAGTGTCCCTTCTCTTGCTGTCTCGACAAGGCCTTTCCTCTCGGTGGCAGCCCCCGTAAATGATCCCCGCTTATGGCCAAATAATGTGTCAGTGAATATATCATCATCCAGGCCGGCAACATTGACCGGAACAAACTCGCCTTCGCGTTCGCTGACTTCATGTACGGCACGTGCCATCATTTCCTTGCCAACACCTGTTTCACCCTGGATCAGTACGACCTGATCACTCGGAGCAATAGACTCTATATACCGAAAAATCAGATGCATCTTATCATTCTTGGTAATGATATCAGTGAAGGCTGGATGTATATTCTCAGATTTTTGAAGGAGCTGTTTCTTAAGAAACTCATTCTCACTTTGGAGCTCTTTTACTTCTGAGGCCTGCTGTTCCCGGGCCTCCAGCTCCGTACGTTTTCTTACAGTGATGTCCTGAATAATCCCTAATGACCCAATCACCTTTCCTGTGATCTCATCACGCAAGGGGATGGCACTATCTGTAATCCATTTCTCTTTTCCTGTCGGTGTAAAGACGCGGTGGTCCAGTCTATACTGCGAGACACGTCCCTCTATGAATGCTTCTTCATACTCTTCAAGGGTATTGAAGTCGCCCTTGCCAATCATTTCCGTTTCGTAAATCAGACGCACGAATTCATCTCTACTGAATTGTTCAGGTGATATTTCGAGGACATCTTCGATTCCTGAGCTGACAAAGTCATAGCCTCTGTCGCCGAGATAACGTCTATAAGTCACACCATCTGCGTTCTCGATTGCCTGTCTGTAGATTGCTTCTGACTTGGCCAGCCTTTCCTCAGCCTGGTGTCTTCTCGTTATATCGCGAAAGCTCCAGACGCGACCGTGAAAGGTGTCGTCCATTTTCTGCGGTTTAGAGTTACACTCCAGAATACGGCCATCTTTCAAATCGAGAAGCTCGGATGTTTCTGCGCCTTCGTTTCTCTCCAGGAGTCTGAAAGCTTCCTCAAACCGGTCAGGTATCACCAGAAGTGAAGAAATCAGCCTCCTTAAGTCTCTACCAGATCGATGATTTATATCCAGCATTCTTTGAGCTATCTGGTTGTGATCTACGATACGACCGTATATGTCTGTCACGATAATTCCATCTGTTGTTGCTTCCAATGTTGCTCTCAAAAGTGACAGTGCATTTTGGAGGTCTTGAGTCCTTTCGTTGATCATCTGTTCCAGTTGTTCCCTGGATCTCCTCAGTTCGACCTCTGCCTTCTTGTTTGTTGTTATATCATGAGCAACTTGAAGGCATCCAATCTGTTGACCGTCCGGACCCCAGAAGGGTTCAATATGGCAGTGGAAGACACGCTCTCCAATACTCATTTCATAGCTTCCCGCGATCCCTTCTATTGCGAGATTGTGCTTGTCCAGAAGAGGCCCCCGAACCCGATATTTTTCTACAAAATCATTGAGTGACGAGCCTCGAAGCCGATCAGCCTTGATAGACAGCGGTGAAAGACCTCTGCCTGAAACCATCGTGAACTCGAACTGATCATTTACTGTCCAGAGCACAGATGGAATCTGCTCCGAAACAAGTCGGAACAGTTCTTCACTCTGGCGCAGGGAATATTCGGCATAAGTTCGGTCAAGCGCACCACCACAGTAATCTGCAAGGGATTGAAAAATGCGCAAGTGTTCCTCAGAATAAATATCTGGATCGTAACTCTGTATAGAAAGTATGGCCACTTTCTTTTCTCGACTTCTTACTGGGGCAAAGAGCATTGATCGCGAAAACCGCCCTGTATCACCGAAGGGTGATGTCCCCATAACACGAAGTCGTTCCCAGTCATCTTCGCCAAAACGTTGGGCACCCTTTTCCAGAACGAGGCGTGTGATGGGAGAGGGAGCGGAGCCCTCAAATTCATTTCGGTATTCCTCCTGTTTGCCATCAACGGTATCAAAAGTCACAACGGAGTAAACCAGGTCCTCATCCTCAGAATAGAGATTCAGGTAAGCGGCATCCCACCCGAACATGGATTCTGCTTCTTCCAGCGCAATTCTGCCAACTTCATAGGGCGACTTCGCTTCGGCGAATTTCTTCCCCAGTAACAAGAACGCATTCGTCAATTTATCTTGTAAGAGAGACTGTGAACGTTGCTGTTCAGATGTGTTTTTTGCTTTTTTGAGGGATTTCATGGGCCTTCGTATACTCCGTCTGGGAACATTCAGAACCCAAATGTAAAGAAAGGTTTATGGGGTTTGCAATTGCTAATCTTAAGTCCTCCCCGAACTTACTGATGATGTTACACTTTTGTTGTAGGCCTTTGGGCCCTGTTTTCACACCATTATAAACCCAGCTTTATGAACCGAAATACTTTCTCCCCTTTCTTTCTCTTGCCGCCAACTGAGAGAACACCTAAACCCACGGCCAGTTCCATTATACCTGACGTTGAGGATTCCATGCATCCGCTTCACGATCTGCCACCCGGGCCGAACCCTCCCTACGAAATCAACTGTATCGTTGAGATCCCAAAAGGCTCTCGCAATAAATACGAGCTGGAAAAACACACAGGGATGTTTATGCTCGACCGAACTCTTTACTCTCCAATGATCTACCCTGGAGACTATGGGCTTGTTCCACAGACTCATTATGATGATGGCGATCCATTGGATGTCCTTATACTCGGTAATGAGCCCACGTTTACTGGATGCATCGTAGAGGTCAGACCCATTGGAATCTTTAGGATGCTAGATAAGGGCGATCACGATGATAAGATCCTCTGCGTCCCCGTAGGTAATCCCTATTTCAAGACATTTCACGACTTAATTGACGTTCCACCTCACTTTCTTGAGGAGGTTGCGCACTTTTTCACCGTCTACAAGGATCTGGAAGGTTCAAGGACACACCCACTCGGTTGGGAGTCGGTCGACGTCGCTCGAAAACAGATTATGCATTCAATTCGTCTCTACAAAGAACAAAAGCATAAGGAAAACCTCCAGGAAAAAATGAAGGACGCCGAGCCTGGACAGTAGACAGTCGCTCTTTCACCACCATCCTTCAAACTATTCTGCAGCATCACCTGAAGAAATCGAAGGAGCATCATCAGTTTCTTTGTGAGCGGCCTTCTCCAAAGCCTTCTGGACTTTCGCATAACATACTGCGGAAATAACCATTACGACTCCAAGTCCACAAAAGGCGCCGACCTTCGCCATTGTATCCTGTCCCTCAAGGTCGATGAGCAGGAGTCGAATTGATGCCAGCAGAAATACACCCATGCCAAAATATCGAATCACCTGGTCTTTCAAAATGAAACCGTAGATTAGTAGCGAAAGAGCCAGAAAGGCCCAGCTTACCGTCACCATCCAGGTTGTATAGCTCGATAGATGAGTTAAAAGAACCATCAGGGAAAAGAGTGACGCCGCAATGATCCCCCTTCGAGGTAGGGAAGAGTAATTGATTCCCTTGATGAAGAGATTCTCTGCGACACTTCCCTCTCGGGTAGCGTAGTTCCTGTAAGTCAGTGTTATCGCTCCTGAAGCGACAACAAGGATCGAAACTACCGTCGTCCAGAGGGACTCACTTTCCTCAAGGCTTCGGAAGCCAAGAAAAATACTTACAACCCCAAAAAGGAGTCCACAAAAGGCCATTGAGGAATATACCTTTAAACGATTGCTGAGGAGAAACCAGCCCGTCACTGCGACCAGAGCATAGACAAAGCTAAGATGACTCACTCGAAGAAAAGACATCAGAGAAAGCGTGAGTAGGAGGGGTCCCATCAGGACTGACAAGACACCAAGAAGATCCTTCTGCTGACTATACATTGCCCGGTAAATCAGTATCCCCCCCATAATCAGCGCATAGATGCCCGACGGAAGTAATCGATCTGTTGAATCGACAAATGCAATGACGGGATAACTCAATACGGCCAGCATACAGCCTGATATAATCCAGAGAGAATGTCCGAAGGGTTTCTCTTCCTTCACGCGGTTGCAGAGACGATCACCAAGGAAAATGGCCGATGACTTCCACTGCTGGAAGCCTTTCCCCGCCACCAGCAAACCCATCAGAAGAATAAAGATGACAGGAGAGATAAAATCCAGTGACTGATGAAGAAAGAAGACCAGGATCAAGGTAACAAGACTACTCAAAAGGACGCCAAAGCCCGATATATAGATGCGATAAGGTGCGTTGAAAAAAAACTTACGACCAAATTCGAGGCTAGAAACAAGGATGATGAAAAGGACCGCGTACAATAAGGTGGGTCCCATCGCTGGGCCGCCTCCGACTGGTCCAAGAAGGATCATGGCAACAACAAAGGGAACAAGGCTACAGATCCAGGATCGAGCTGAAAGCAGCGTGAAAAGAGTAATCATTATGGCTGCAAGGCCAAGATAGATATTCCCTGATGACGGATCTGAGACCTTGGAAAGCTTCACGATGAGGGTTGCTAAGATCCCGAACCCAATCAGGGCCTTAGCCTGTTCTCCGAACAGCTCAAGGACGGAAAGGATACTTTGTCTTTCTCCTTCTCCTTCAGCTTCTGTTCTCCACACATATTTCCAGTCGAGTGTTGCCAGCAGTAAAAGCAGGGGAGTTAAGAGAGAAGTGACTGTTGGACTTTTTGCGCCGGTTAAGACCGGTAGAAAATAAAAAGAAGAAAACATGGCTGGAAAGATCGCCAAAATACGGAACGAACGGATGCGTGGATTCATACCGGAAATGACGGCGATTATCAGAACCTGTATAGAAAAGAAGAGACTCTCCGCCAGACCTTCAAGGTAGGCGAGGAACCCAAGAGTTATTAAGGAAAAACCAATGACTCCATGTGCAAGAGTCAGGTTTCTTTTCGCATAGACAGGAATCAAAAATCTGGCAGATTCCAGACCCCCGATCCAGAAAAGCATCCACTCAATGGACTTCCATTCCTTCGCAAGGAAACAGAGCCCCAGAGAAAGTGAGATAAAGAGAAGACTGTTCAGAATAGAATAAGAATTTGAATAGACAAACATCCATCGGGGGAGCTCGGGAGCAACGCCAGGCTTCTCCCCATTATCCTCATCTCCCTTCCACTCTTCATCTTCCTCCATCAAGGCATATGCTCCGGCATAGACAAGGTGGATCACTGAGAAAACAATCGCAAAAGTCGTATAACTGGCAATGATGGTTGATTGGCTTTCGAACAGAAGAAAGCAGCCCATGGCGGCATAGTTCGCAAGCATCGCGAAAGTTGTAAGCCTGATCCATTGATTAGACCAGAGTAGAATAGCGTTGATCACGGAAATTATCAGAAGAGAGATAAGAGCTGACTGACCATTTTGACTGATCAGAATCAAGCTGACGATGAATCCGAGAAAGACCGCGTATAGGGCCGACATCTCAGACTTCCATCTTTGCGCCAAATAAAGTACGCACCCAGAAGAGGCAAACATGCACAATACTGCGGGTAAAATGGAGCCAAATACTTTCATTGGCTGTATATAATGACTTGCAAAGGATGTCAGATAGAGAAGAGAAATGCCGATGATGATAATATTGCGCCCGGTCCATCGGTAGAAACGTGTTAAGTAAGCTCCAAAGCCAATGAAGCAGAATGAAGCAAGAGAAGAAAGAATTACACGCCACTGAGGAGTTAACTTTGGCTGAATCAAACTTGCAAAATAACCCGCACCGATGAGAAGAAACAGACCCCCGAGCCACAAAAGAAAGCGAGTGCCCAGAAAGAACTCCCAGTTTATTTCGCTCCACCAATCCTTTTTTTCAGCCGTCGAATGAGAAATGTGGTGCTGTTCAACGGCGGGAGCCGGCGGTTGAACTCTTGCCTTAACACGATCAACTGTTGGCTCTTCGATAGATCGAGCGACCGCCTGATCTACTGCTTCCTTCGGCTCTTGAGTAAGCTCTTCAATCTTCAAATAGGGAGGCGTGTCTTCTGATATTTCGGTCAATACAGGAGCTTTGCTTCCTCCAACTTCCTCCGACTGTGTCCCTTCCAGCTCATTGAGACGACGTTCGCAGGCCTCGAGGCGACGCAATATATCATTGATGACTGACGAGTTTTCCATGAGGTCAACCCTCTCCTTTCATGCTGCTCATACACCTTCGATGGAAGATAACAAAGCAAGAGGGTGGATCGTCAAGGAAAAGTAATTATTTGTTTATTAATAAACAAAACTACATGAATCACGAAACTGCTCCCGCCAATGAATCCTCACCGAGATCACCTCAGTCACGAAGCAAAGGATTCGCTGAACTTGAAGTCCAGACCGCGACAGCGATCAGCCGAAGTCTCGCTGATGACACCAGCAATGATAATAGAATGAATGGTGCGACCCATGTCCAAATGCGATCTTGAACAGGAGCACCGGTATTGGCTGACCACAATAGGATGCAGGGCTTTGAAAGAAAACCCTGTGTGATCGCGAAGATCTGGTAAAAAGAAAGAAGAGCGGTCAGTGGTTTGCTGACCGCTCGTGAAATTTACTCTGATTGGGCGAATCGCCCAAGATAGAATCAGGCTCTTTCTACGTATGAAGCATCATCTGTTGAGACGCGAACTTTCTCGCCAGTCTTGATGAAGGAAGGAACCTGAATAACCAGGCCTGTTTCCAGGGTAGCATCTTTTTGTACGTTGCCACTGGTATTTCCACGGGCAACATCATCCATCGTTTCCGTTATTGTGAAAACCATCTTTGCTGGGAGGTCGAGTCCAACAGGCTTCTGGTTCCAGAAAGACATAATGACTTCTGCTTCAGGAATCAGGAACTTCGCCTGCATTCCAAGGAAATCCTCATCCAGCATGATCTGATCATAGGTTGTGAGGTCCATGAAATGGTATCCGTCCTGATCATCATAAAGGAATTGGACAGTTCTTTGTTCAAACTCAGCAACTTCCGGGTGGTCACTGGCTCCCTTGAAGGTTTTTTCAATCACGTTTCCACCGTCATAGGTTTTGAGCTTAACCGTAGTAGAAGGCTGTCCCTTTCCTGGTGTTCTGTGATCAAAAGAGGTGACCAGGTAGAGCTTGCCGTCCATGACGATCTTCATTCCCGGGCGCAGACGTATTGGGTCGATCGTTGCCATATTTTCTAAATCCTTACTGGAGATTTCAAGTCAGTCATTGGGTCTTAACCAGGACCGGCGGAGACGTTGTGGAAAACTCCTCCCTCCGTCAAGCACGACCTTAGTCGCGATCAATTTCTTCTATATCGTAATAGCCTTGAATGCCGGCTCGAGAAACGCCTGAGACTGCTACGATACTGATTGGATCGCCTTCGACGACTTTTTCTTCCGTATCAAGGCCCTGGTTAGAGGACGTTGTAACAACGCTCTTCTCTACAAGAGGGACCGTTACAGAACGCTGAAGACCTGGGATCACCATGTGCTCCCAGCTGTTCCCACGCTTAATCTGGACAACCCATGACTGGATACTCTCGCGACCCGTATAAGACCAGTTAATGGCGATACGATTCTGATCCCATTCAACCGAAGGGAGGATCTTTGGTTTTGGGGGGCGGGTTGTGCTGATCCAGGGAGAGGCCGGGATGATTGCCTGTTCCGTATAGACAGTTTCCATAAGGCGATCCATTAGCTCGTCATTATTCTGAAGAGCTTTCATGCTGAAATGAACATGCCCGCTGGCTCCATCTATTCCGCGTGCCAGAAGGATCTGGCTGACAATTTCTTCTACATCGTAAGCGTCGTTAGACTTGCTTCCATACTTGCTTGTATAGAGTCCGGGCCAAAGGTTTCTTTCTTTCGGATTATTGGCCGCCCACCAGCCAAGTAGAAGCGCGTAACTCTGAGGGATCTGATTGATCGGCCAGTAGAGCTGTGGTGTATAGTAGTCAACCCAGCCTTCCTTCAGCCATTTCTCTGCATCTGCATAGAGAGTTGCATACTGGTCAAACCCCTGGATCTCACGAGGCTTTCCGGGGCGAGCAATACCGAAGGGACTAATACCCAGCTTAACATGGGGCTTTGAGACCTTGATTTCAAGGTACAGGCGCTCGATGAAGTCATCAACACCTTTGCGTCGGAAATCCGCAAGAGAGAGCTCGCCGCCTGCTGCCTGATATTCAGCATATGTATCAGCGTCAGGAAAATCCTCACCATCATTGTAAGAAGGATAAGGGTAGAAATAATCATCAAAGTGAACACCGTCTATATCATAACGCGTGACGACATCCATGACGACAGCGATTGAGTGGTCCTGCACTTCCTTCTTCGCTGGGTCGAGCCAGTAGTATCCGTTATCTCCCAGTTGCTTAGCGAGGCCTGGGCGCGTCTTCACGATTGAATCATCAGAAAGACCTGATTTGTTGGAAGGGTGATTCGCACGGTAGGGATTGAACCAACAGTGAAGCTCCAGTCCACGAAGATGTGATTCTCTTACCCAGAACTCAAGAGGGTCGTAGTAGGGGGAAGGTGCCTGACCCATCTTGCCAGTCAGATAGTAAGACCATGGTTCAAGGTTCGAATCGTAGAGAGCATCTGCCTGGGGACGAACTTGAAAGACAATCGCGTTCATATTCGACTCAACGGCTTTGTCGAGAATCGCTCGTGCCTCGGCCTTCTGTTGCTCTGTGCTGAGTCCTGGTTCTGATGGCCAGTCGATGTTTGCTACTGTTGCAACCCAGGCTGCTCGAAATTCACGAGGGACTTCTGGGAGGTCCGAGCCCGCGGGAGCTTTATAGTACTCCGAATAATCTGGTGTTGGGCCAATTTCGATCGGCAGACGATTCTTCTGCCCGCAGGACGAAATCAGCAATAAAGCGGAAAAAACAGATGCGACCAGAGTTTTGACTCCAAGAGTCGACCTCTGGGCAACTTTTTCTATTTCGTTTTTCATATAATACCTCTCTCAGGAATTTACTGACTTTTCATCAGGATGAGGAGCAGGAAGCAAGTGTAGAAGGGGGAAGGGGATAAAAAAATGCCCCATTTTTCATGGGGCAACATCTGCGGGGGAATGAATCCTGGATAAAGAGAATCCATGTATAGATAATAAATATTCTAAACCGTTTCGGAAATCATTGAAGAGATCTCCTTCAGGTCAACTTCCAGTGCGTGCCGTGACTCGAGTTCTTCTATTTCGTAGAGTTTAGTCCAGGCTTTCTCCAGAAACACAGCTCCCTGTTCCTTCTCACCTCGAGAAATCAGGAGTCGCGACTTAGCCTCATAGGCGTAAGCGACGTAAAATGGGAGAAGTTCTGCCGATTCAGCAATATGAATCCCCTTATCGGCGTAGCTGTTTGCCTTCTCAAATTCCCCTGCAAGTGTATAGACGCGTGCAAGCTGCCAGTACCCAATGGCGCGATTCTGATCTGTCATTGTTGGAACATTGCACCAGTGCCAGAGAGACACTTCTGCCAGCCGGAGCATTTCTTCCTGCTCGTCCTCTGTGAGATCAGGGTGACGCTCAATGTATTGCCAGCAACGATTAAAGGTTTCTGCTGCGATCCCCCTGTGTGTCAGCATCTCGGGAACATGTTCCTCTTCTTTTTCTTCCATGGTCATACTTAGCTCTCATTTAATTTTATCGAATATCAGATCATTCGATGGCAGAAGAATCAGCTGGAGTCAACCTCCCTGATCCAGGAAATAAAGTTGGTCAGGACGTTGCCAACAACATTTGATGTTCCTGGAGTTGTAGAAATCAACCCTTGAATCGATCGTGTGCCAGAAAATAGGTAAATGGCTCTTTTTTCAGCCGTGTTTAACATGGAATGACGACGAGCAGAGTCTACAAAACACCTTTCGCTGTCACCCTCACCAGATGACCGACGTCTGTCCGACGTCTTATCTACGTCTTACCTACGTCTTGAGACGTCCGTCAGACCTCGAACAGAAGTAGGGCAGAGGTCAGCCACCCGGTAGGGAGCCGGGTAGCTGTCGCAAAAGAGGCAGAAATGCACAGCCTCCAGGTGGGTCTTTGGAATTCTCGAGCGATCTTCGAAAGCCTCGCCAAAATCAGTGTCCTGACCGTGGTTGTAATTGGCAATGGGGTAATTGAATTTTTGATACGACTTAAGATCGACAACGATCACGAACATATTCACCGGCGATACCTGACCACGATACGTCCCATCAGTGATGCAGAAAACTCTCATACTCGCATTCGAGATTCTCAGGCGCCTTGCCCTGAGAAATGGCGGGGTAGAAAAACAAATATAAGAAGTATGGTTTACCTGGTCAGGGTCTCGTCGACCTTCTCAATCATCGCTTCAGCAGTCTCCATCCAGCTCATGGATTGAGGAGGGCGATACGCTTTCCCCACTCCCTGACGGAGTGCTTTCGTGCATTGGGTGAGATATTCATCAGGGTCTTTTGCGATCAGCACTTCTTCAGAATAATCAGCACACACATCAGGTATTGGTGTCGAGACAACGGGGCGCCCCGCCGCAAGATATTCGGGAGTCTTGGTGGGGCTCATGAACTTTGTCAGATCATTGACGAGCCAGGGAATCAGGCAAACGTCAAAGGTTCTGAGGTACTTTGGCAGGTAATCGTATTTCTTCGGTCCGAGCCAGTGGAAGTTCGGCTCGTCGATGGGGATTTTGTCCATCAGGACTAAGGGGCCAATAAAGACAATAGACCAGTTTCGGCGCTCTCGACAGATATGCTGAATGAGATCCCAGTCTATACGCTCATCAACCGCTCCGAAATAGCCAAGAACGGGCTTTTGAATCTTAGCCATTGATTTGGGAATGGGTCCTTCTTCAGCCCCGCGGGAAAAATGATCGAAGTCGATGCCGCTGGGATAGCAGTGGATATTGTCGTGCAAGTCTTCTATCTGCGCATTAAGAGACCGCCCCCCCGTGAAGACCAGGTCTGCTTCTTTCAAAAGCCTGTTTTCTTCTTCAACGACATGAGGTTTAGAATTCTTGAAGGCTCGAAATGGATCCATCGCATCGTATATCAGAATGTCATGGGGAATCCTGTCCACCAGAGCGATATAGTGAGGGTTCTGGAGCCACAGAACCCGCTTTCCAGTGGGAGCATCTCTCATATAGGGTAGGGCTTTGGCCTTGAGGAAAGAGAGACTCAGTTTTCCGCATATTTCAAAACGGTGACTTAGTGGAAAGAAAGGGAGGTTCTGGAAAAAAAGTCGTTCATTAACTTCGTCCAATCGATCTTCCGTATTCATGTTCAGATAGCGCTTTAATCCAACAAGTGAAAAATAGGACACCTGGTGGCCGAGCTCTGAGAAACATTTCATGAGCTGCTGCGGACGTTGAAAGAGCTTTCTTTCCCAGGCAAGATGGCTGAGAGCGACTATGTGGTATTGGGTCATCGATAAGAATCCGGTTGTCTATCGCATGAATTTGATCAGGGCTGGTCTACATTTATTTCGAAGAGAAAACCATCATCGGTAGAATTGATCTTCCACCAGGTATTTCCAACGGAGTTGGTGATAAGTTCTTCAATGGCATCGGTGTCGGTCTTGAGGCCCTTTTGATAGCGTACGATATTGCGATACTGTTCCTGTATGGTGCTGGCAGGCTGGAAAACGAATCCTCGAGTAAGCTCGGTAACTTCCTCATCGAAGAACCTTTTGAATGCTTCATTTTCCTGAATTGTGGATGAGGGGTCTGAGCTTGTCAGGCGTCGCACCATTTCCCTCAGTTCTGAACCACTGTTGGCAAATATCAATCCGTTCGGCGTGGCCGAGAAGTGGAGCCGTGAACGTCGGCTAGTCTGTTCAGCTTCTGGGGTCTCCCAGAGCGTATATCCATTGAACTCCTCTTTCTCCAACTGGAGTAACTTCATTTCTTCCCCGTGGAAAAAAGTGATCAGTTCATTGAACGTTTCCACCTGTCTTGAGTTTCTCATCGGGAAGATGAACGAGGCTGATGGATCGCTGTTTCCGTTGGTTCCATTATCACCACCGGGACGGACGTAGCTCAGCAACTCGCCGTCGTTTCCAGATAGAAGCTCTTCATAGATGTTGATACCGGCCGTTTCATTCACAGCATTGAGCATCAGTTCTGCTATACGCTTCTGTCGTGGTTGTGAGAAAGTTGAAATATTCAGCAGTTGCTGCCATAGTTGAGCCATATTGACCTGGATTGTTCCCACGAGTTGTGAATCAGAGGGAAGAGAGAGCACCTTCTGGAAGTCGCCGGGATCCTCAGACATAATAGAGAAAATGCCATTGTTTTCAGTACCTGCCCGCAAGACCGCCTTCAGGTTGGTTCGGTCTTTATTCAACGTTGCATTTACAAGAAGCGGGCTGGTGCGCGCAAGACCAAGGGAAGAAAGTAGAGCCACGTTGTTTTTCAGTGAAGGGAGCTCCCGATATTCATTCACATGAAGAGGAAGGCTGAAGTAGAGATTGTACTGACCTCTCTCTTCTCCCATGACAGTGCTCAGGCGTCTATACTCAAGAGTATCACTGAGTCGAATTCCTTCTCCAGCATCACTGACTGCGCGTATGGCAGACTTGAGAGGGTCTCCTCGACCTTCAGCCAGAAGAAAATATCCATCCACATAAGCATACTCAATAATGACGGGGATTTCCTGGACGAGTCCAAGTCCCAGTTCGTCATTTAATTCTGCTTCGCTTTCCAGGTAATACTCGATATGAAAAACATCAAAACCCCAGTATTCACGCTTCTCTTTGTTTGGTGATGAAGGAACCTTTTCAAGAGCCTTTTCGAGGAATCCTTCGATCTTTTCTTTATCGTTTTCCTCATACTCAGCGGCGAGAATGACGTCCCATTCAACAATTTCTGTATCATTGTCCACGTATAGATCATACATGGTAGAAAAAACAGCAAGAGATCCGTCGAAAGTTTCAAAAAGCTCCTGGGTGTCCAGTTTAAAGACGGCACGCGCTGAGTCGAGTCCTGACCGGGTTCCGGTGTCTATGATGGGTAAAAGTAGACTCCACACAGGAAAGAGTGGGTCGGCAGGGGATAAGGGAGCTCGTGAGAGAACTTCTGTGATCGTACGGTCAGAATTACTGACTCCCGACTCCTCATTGAGCATGAGTTTAACCCACGCATTCTCCGATGATTGCTCTCGAGCTTCTGAGACGTCATCAATCCAGAATGCCATGTGAGCATTCCTGGGAATTCTAATCGAGGTTTCGTCTATACCATTGGGTGAGTCTTCACTGCTTTCCTGGGAGAAACCGATCGATACAAGAGGTGTAAGAATCAGCAGTGCACATAGTGTTTTCTGGAAGTGTAGTTTTAAAAACAAGAAGGATTTCCTCTATTGATCAGTTTGGGTGATGATAACGATAGCCTTTGTTCTTGTTCGCTTCAGATATGGCAAAGGCAGTTGAGTTTCGAAGAAAATGCAGAATGTAATCAACAGGCAGGGCAAAGGCCACACCCTCCTGAAAAATGGCTTTGAGGGTTACAAGGCCGACAACTTCTCCTCGTTCGTTCACCAGTGGTCCACCCGAGTTTCCTGGGTTTACAGCGGCAGTTGTTTGCAAATACAGAACGTCGTTAAAGTTTCTGGCGAGTGAAGAAACGATACCTTCGCTGATCGTATGATCGAGAACAAAGCTTCCCATGCCTGGATTCCCAACTGCATAGACAGGGTCGCCCGCTTCAAGACTTGTGGGGGCAGCAATCTGAATTGTTGTGAGGTCTATATCATTCTCCTCGACCTGCTCAAGGTCCAGGCGGACAATCGCAATGTCCAATAGAGAGCTGAATGCCTCTACTTCACAATCCGAAATCTTTATCTTCTCCCACTGATCTCCGTCCTTTTTGAAGATGGTCACATCCTGATAGAGTTCATTTCCAACAACATGGTGGTTGGTAACGACACGTCCCTGCTCGTCGATAATCCATCCTGTTCCAAGCCCGCCAGGGTTAGAAACCAGAACGACAGACTTCTTTACTTTTTCAAGTATTTCCTGCTGTGAGAGTGCCTGCGAGAAATCAGTTCTCTCTCTAAAGGTGATCTTACCTTCCGCTGGATCATAATTCGGGCGGTTCGCTGCTTCGTTGGCTGCCCTGCGGGCTTCTTCTTCCATTTCCTTCAGCGGGCGGCGCTCCTGGATAGAGTTTCTTGGGAGTTCGATTATCTTCGGGCCAAGGTCTACGTAGGTATTGAGGCTGGTTTCTTTGACCAGCTTGCCAATTACTTCTCCGCCCCCTTCAAGAGTCCAGACCTGTGCTCCTTCGTTTGCAAGGGTGGAATTAATGCCGTCTGAAACCCCATTGTCCGATTGAGCACTGGAGCTTGACCAGGTGAGCGAGACGGTGATAAGGCCAGCTCCAGAGAGCTTTGCGAGTCTTTTGAGAGTCATATTATTCAAAGTATTCCCTTTCGAGGTAGTGCGATGTTCATATGGACTTGAAGGAGAGTCATCATGTTAGAAAAGAGTCGTTTTAAGTTGGAGCATAGTCCCCATCTTGAATCTGTCGTCCAGAGTCTTAGAGAGCCGCATGGTGAAGGCAAGAAGAAGCGACAGCCGCGCCTGAAAGCTCATCGTCACCATTCGCGCTGATCCTGCTGGCTCAGCTTGATTTCAGGCTCACTGGCTTACCACCATCCGCTGATCGGTAGGCAGAAAAGAGGACATTGAGGTCCTCATAGCACTCTTCGAATGAGGTTCTGACGGGCTTGCCGATCGTTATCGCCTGATGGAAATTCTCAAATTCCTCCCGGTAACCGGGGCTTTGCTGCCGTGCGCGAAAGAGTTTCCTTTTGCGCGGTCCTCTCTTTACCTCAACCCCACCTTTTACAAGGTCCGCTGTTGCCTTATTCCCATGAACCACCAGACGGTTATCAGAATGACCGGGAGAAGAATAATACATTTTGAGAGAAATGAGAATGCCTGCTTCGGTATCTATTTCGAGATTGATGGTATCCAACTCGCCGATTTGCGAATTGACTGAAGCAGTTCGAGCGTACACTCGCGTCATCGGACCAAACAGATATCTAAGCGCGTGAACGTAGTGCACACCACCGTCAGTAAGAAACCCGCCAGGGTATTGATGTTCCTGCCTCCATACTGACTTTGCATAGATACTTGTTGAAGACGTCATGTTAACACCAATCGACCAGTTTGCCGCATAGACATCACCGAGTCGATTTTGATCGAGGAGTTTCTTAAAGAGATTGAGATCAGGTCTATAACGAAAATTTTCGCCCACCATGGTAATGAGATCGGTCTTTTTTTCAAGGTTGATAAGCCGCTTTGCTTCTGAACGGTTTGCGGCTAGAGGTTTCTCTACGAAAACATGCTTCCCTCTTTTTATAGACTCTTTGACGACTTGATAGTTCAAGTGTATTGGCAGAGCGATAACAACGGCTTCAACCTGGTCATCCTTAAGGAGGTCGCGATAGTCTTCATAGAACTCTTTAGCTCGTGTCAGTTTTTGATGTTTACGACCTTTTCTACTTGAGTGATTGCATACGGCGTGAATTTCAAATCGATTCTTGAGTTTCTTGAGAGCGGGCCAATGGAGGGTCTGTGCAGCTATTCCACATCCAATAAGGCCCAGATTGATTTTTTTCATAAATTCCTGTGCTAAAGAGAGGAGTCTGTAAATCTGGACAGGATGGTCACATAATCAGTCCCCGATTTCAAGTGCTCAGTTTTTAGCGAACGATCCAACCTCCGGTTCGCATAAGAAACAAATCCACTTCTATTACATCCCCTTTTCCCAGGTGTTTTCTGATTGATGCAGTGCCAACACCCGTTTTTTCTGCTCTGATGTCCACCTCATCCATTTACACGACTGCAGATTACGAAAGGCGCCACGACGAATTCTATATGCGGTTTTCGATACACCGTGGCACCGTAAATTCGACGCAGGCCCCACATTATCTGATCTCTCATCCAGGCTCCCCATGGTAAGTTATTGGGGTTGCCGTCGCCTGCAATGCGGGCCTCAGAGGTTTCATTGTGCAAAAACTGCGGCACGGAAGTGCGGATGCGATCCAAATGAAGACCGTCTATATCATAGTCCTCAAAGACGAACAGAATGGCATTCCTTGTCCACGCAGAGGCATCAGGATGTCCCGGACTTATTCAATCGCAGACATCAGCTTGAGTGGTTGGCCAGGATTATTGTCCCAGTAGATAGTGAGCGAGAGGGCTGGTTTGAGCGCTTGGAAACCAGTAATAATAGTGCTGTTTCGAGGTTTTCAGGCGCTCAGGGCTTCTGCTCTCAGCCAGCATATAATGGGCAGGACTTCTGACGTTCACTCTTGATCATGTTGACAAACTGCGACATGGAAGGCTTGCATCTCTGGTTCGTCCTGTGCCCCCAGGCTTTCCGACGTACCAGGTTGAATGGTCAGGGGCGGCATAAAATCCGAAAGTCGGCTTTCCAACGTTTACCCCCTTCAGAAGATTTAAACACTTGATTGATACTCGAGCTCTCATTCACATACTGTTTTGCTTGTGAGACTCAACTTGTTGCCAGCTGCGATGGAAAGTCCTGAGTGCAAGCTATACGGGAGATCTTAGAATCGATGACAGAGAAGCTTTATTGGAGATTCTAAACCATCCGGGCTTCCTCGGAGTCATGATGAAGGGGACATTGACACCGCCTTTCCGTTCCATCAAGTTTCCTCAACTTTCCTGTTTTAAGGTCTGATGACGCCCGAACTATGAAAAAAAGCATTATTTTTCTATTTGCACTGGTTATTGCCTCACTGGGAGTGCTCGTTTACGTTGCACTCTACCAGCCTCGCCCAACGGAAGTTGCAACGATTATCGAACCTGTTCCCGAGGGAGTCAAAATCCGCACACCCCAGACTCTTCTGGATGACAGAGAGGGGCAAAGACGACCAAATGTCCGCAATGCATCCAATGACCCATCTAGAATAGAGGCCAATCCACAGCTGACAGATAGCGAGCGCATAACTGTTCGGCAAAATCAGAACGAAGCGGAACGCCGTGATGCCATGGGCCGAGCTGTTCCGCCGCGTCCTTCAGCCATCAGAGAACGTGAAGAGAGAGAAAGAATGAGCAATCGGGGGGAAGAAACCTCGTATAATGGATCAAGAAATGAAACCGAGTACAGATAACCACAGAGTGTATCTGCTAACTTAGTTGTTCAGTCAATTCACTACGGAAAACAAACATACATGATGCTACAAAAACTTCTGAGAGACTCCATCGTACCCATCCTTGCCACAAGTTTACTGGTAACAGGTCATGGATTCACTCTCGCAGAATCTGAAGAACCACTACCCGAAATTTATGAGCAATTCTCCCTCGAGGGACCGATGATCTTTAAAGTTAATCGTCGGAGTAAAAATCTCATGGTTGAAGATCTTAATGGTGATGGTTTGCTCGATATCGCTGTGATCAGTAATGAAAAAAGTATCATGGAGATTTTCTATCAGCAGGAAGAGGAGTCAGGGTCGATTGAGGGTCGGTTTACTTCCGACACAGCCACACTTGATCGAGTGATACGTGCTGCAGGAGCCATAGATGTAAATGGTGACGGACGTATAGACCTGGTGCTCGCAGGGTCTCCGTCACAGCTGATCGTGATGTATCAGGGAGATGACGGAAGCCTGGAACCAGCCGTCGAAACAGACCTGGATGCCGAAAGATTGACGGTTGGGGACTTGAATGGCGATGGAAGAGAAGATTTACTAATCTTTTCAGAGCAGACATTCACGCTTCTCCTTGGAGAGAAGCGCGGATTGTCACTCGAGCCTGACCTCGTTTTTCATACTACCGGCGGACCGGCACGAGATCCATTTTTCATGGATTTCGACGGCGACGGGAGGAAGGATATCATCTATCATGACTCCAACCAGTTTCAGGATCTCGTCATCAGGCTGCAGTCCGAGGAAAAGACTTTCCCTCATGAGTTTCGCGTAAAGAGCAATGTGCTCAGAACAGTGCAGCCTTTATTGACGGAAAGGGGAGAACGGGATTCAATAATCACTGTTCAGAATTCAACTCGTACACTTGCGGAATTCCAGTTTGAAGAAACCTCTGAAGATATTGTGAAGCAGGCGAAGCTACCCAGAACGCCTCTGTTCGCCATTCCGTTCGATGCTGAGTATGAGTCAGACAAGACATCCTCGGTTATTACAGATATAGACGGAGATGGTCGTCCTGACATACTTCTTTTTTCACCAGAACTTTCTGTCTTACGGTTGCTGAGACAAAGTCGTATTGGCAGTTTCTCAGATGAAGTTATTCCCACCTTCGAAGGGATTAATGCAATCCTCCCTTTTGCGACGGAAAGAGGAGAACCAACGCCTCTGATACTTTTTTCTGAGGAAGAGAAGGCGATTTCTTTTACAAAGTATGACAACGAATCAAAGACACTTCCGTTTCCACGGATTCTACCGATCGAGGGCTCACCGATCGGAATTGATGTTCTTAAAATAAATGAGAAAAACCAACTTGTCGTCCTCAAAGAAGTCAATGGTGGCACTGATGTCGTTGCCCTTCCGATTTCCAATGAGGGTGAACTAAACGGAGAGGGGGTCTCCGTCATCGCCCAATCCGAAAATGACCCTTTCGAGAAAGCCAACCTTGTTGGAATGGAAGGGATGGATTTAAATAAAGATGGTAAAGAAGACCTCGTTGTCTATGCGGATTTCAAACCCGCCATTATTCTTTTACAGAATGATGAAGGAAAATTCGAGCCGCTTAAAGCAACTTCCTCAGTTTTAACCGGACTTCTCTCAGGGGCAAAGATCAATACCCTGGAGGAAATCAGAGTTGGTGAAGAAACTTTGCCAGTGGCAGTTAAAGAAAAGTTCGTTCGCTCGTTCTTCATTGACAAGGAAAAGAATATTGTTGTCGAAAATCAACTGAATGGTCCAAGTCGAGACTCCCGACTCAACGGCGTTGCTTCCGGCAGTCTGGAAGACCGTGGAGCGAGTAATATCGCCCTTCTAGACCGCGGAGCAAATGTGATTTCGATCTATACGCTCGGCGATGAAGGAACCTCTTCGCACCTGACTGATATAGACCTTGATACCAACGATTATATCTCTATTCAATTGCGTGATTTGAATGGCGACCAGAAAGATGATTTTATTCTTACGGGAGAAGATAGAATCACGTTGATCTACACTCAGCCACTTGAATTTGGGCTTTCCACTCTTGGTAAAGCTGCACCTCAAGATGATGATGGTGGCTACGGAATTGCCTGGGGTGTAGATATTGTCGATGGAGGCAAGCAGGAAATTATTGCCCTTGAGATGAAGGAAAACCTGATGGAATTCTTTCTCAGTCGTGAGATTGATGGTATAGACCATCTCTCACGTTTCTATTCCTTCAAGGTATTTGACAGCGAGAGCACGATTGCAAGACGCATCAACCTCGATGCTCTTCCAGAGCCCCGGGAGCTGCTTGCTGTTGATGTCGACGATGATGGAAATAAAGAGCTTATCACCCTCATCCACGATAATATTATTGTCTACCGTGTTACGCGCGAATCCGAGTGAATTGAGTGAGATTAATACATAGACTTAATCTCACTCACTTTCAATCTCGCTTTAATCGCCTGAATCACTGCTTTGCTTCAACAACCTGGTACATCAGCTGTCCCTGGTACATCACGGGCTGATACCAGATCTCGCCAACAACGTAATACACAGAACCTTCCTGGGTACGATACTCTCTATATTCACCCGGAAGCTCATACACTATAGTTCCTACTGGGGGAGGAACCGACTGATACTGTTGATTTGTTGTATCGTAGACAAAATACGACCCAGCATAGTAATAGTAAGGAACGCTATTTACGTATAGTTGAGTAGAAGAAGACGGTGGAGATGTATAGTAGTTTCCATGGGGATAGTAGTAATCCGGGTAATAGTGGCTATGGTGGCGATCATCGTCATCTGAATCAATATCAATGCTGATTCCATCGTCATCTCGATCAATATCAATGTCAATATTGTCATCTATATCTACATCGATATTAGGACGGTCAGGCCTGTCGGGTCGATCAGGTCGGTTGGGACGGTCCGGTCTCTCAGGGCGACCTGGTCTATCAGGTCTATCGGGTCTGTTTGTCAAACCTGGACCAGCCGGAAGAGTGACCGGTCTTTGGTAATTTGAACCCGGGGAAATTCCGGGCGAAGGTCTTTGCGGTGCCGGTCTCGTCGAAGGGCGAGTACTGCCAGAGGGGCCACGAGAAGAGTTGTACTTATAGCTATAACGGTTGTTGCTCGAACTTGAGGAATAAGAAGGTCTGTTTCTCGTCGTTGTCGGAGGTCGTTGAGAGCTGGAGACTCGGTTCCTTGAGGAAGAGTAAGCCCTGCTGGATGAAGGTCGGGTTCTTGAACTGCTTGAACTCGAATGCCGTGTAGAACCTCGGCTGGCACTCGGTCTGGTCCTTGAACTACGATTTCTCGAAGAGCTCGAACTGCTGGCTCTGGATTGCACAGCTGACCTTGCATTTGAAGCTCGAGCAGATGATCTATTCGAACTCCTTTGTGCAAAGGTTATTACTGGGAACAAACTCAATACGATAGTTATTGAAAGGAATAAACCCCAAGTCTGATTTCGCGTTGAAAGCTTCATTGATCCATTCCCCTTTGAGATTCTGAGTCATTTTCTTGATCCTCCGTACCTCTATCAGCTTTCAGGAGTTTGATCCTTGTGGCAGTTGGCGGTAGATCTGGTAGAAAAGTGTCTTCTTCTATTTCAGGACTCTCTTCAAAGCTATGAAAGACGGCCATGAATTGAGGAGTTTCGACTTCATCTTTATAGGTAATCACAAACTTTTTCGGATAAGCTGGAGGGTCTGCTTTTATCCAGAGCTGAACATCTATATTTATCCCTGAAGCGAGTAGGTGATGACAATCTACTCCGCCCGAAGTTGATGGGCCGACGTAGGAAATAGTGTCGAAGCTTGCTTCAGTCGCCTTGCATGGATCGCTCATTATAAAATCTGACAACGGGATCGGTGTATCATAAACATCTGCCAGCAAATCTATAAGATCGTCTATAGTAGCATCATGAGCAATCTGTGCGTAGACGTTAGCTCCCGCGTCATATAAAGTCGCCGTTTCAGAGTTTTTCCAGAGCTTTCGGTGAAGCAGATCGCCTTTCTTTTCAACATAAAGTGAGTCTGGTTGTCTTACAATCAACTCATGTTCTGCTTCGATCTGAATTTTCGAGCCATCTTCCTCTACCTGGTCACTATACGAAGTTACAGATACTTTGTATAGATCCAACTCTCTTAATGCATCGCAAAAACCGAGAAAGATATCCTGAACGTTTTCCTTCTCATCTTCTTCCACTGCCATATCAGTGCTTCGGGAAGCCCCCTCACTCAGTCGTTCTTGATTCTGAGCTATTGCAGAATGCACCAACAGATTGATCAAGAAAAAGCAGGCAAGGCCCTTAAATACTGCAAACCTCTGAATCCAAAAGAGTTTCATAATCGTTCCTTCTCGAATTAAGTATCTTTTCGGCGTTCCCTTGATGAGAGATTGGACCGCTGAAACAGTTTTTTACTTGCAAAGCAGTAAGTCAATTCGCTTTAGTCTTAAACATGAAAATAGTTTTCCAAAAGGAGAAAAAGTTGAAAATCAATTTGAGAAAAATCATTATCATGATGTTGGTGACTGGACTCGCAGGAACCGCTTCGGCAGCCACACTATCGTCAAGCAACTTTAGTTTTGATGTTGATGACATAGGATTTTCCTTCAATACTGGCCCAGGAAGCTCAGTATGGAACTGTACCTGGTACTTTTCCGACGGAACTGTCCAGGCTTTCTCTGATGATCCTGGCGCCTTCACCGGACCTCTTCATCAAAATGACCTTGTAGGGAGCAATACCGGCACTACTGCGTCTACCAATTCCGCAGACATAACCGCCTTCGGAGGTACAACAGCCATCCCCAATCTTACGGGAACACTGGATATCAGCGTAAATGATGGACCTGGATCAAGTGCCGTTGTAACGTATGCCTGGACTATTGACAATAGCGGAGGCAGCGCAGTCGACTTAACGATCGTCTGGTTTCTCGACGGAGACGTTCCAACCTTTTCGAGCAACTTGTCTGGGTTTACAAGCTCTGATTTCGGTGATTATTCTATTGTAAACACCGTGGGAGCGCCAGGAATTGGACTCGCAGGAACTGGAGGTGCCATAGATCTCAGCACCGGCTACTTACTTGATTCCAATGTTAATCCTGCCTATCTCCTTGGTCTTGGCGATAGCGGAGGTGCGTCCTTCTGGTGGGCCAGTGCCAATAACTTTGCAGGTCTGGGTGTAGAGGAAAACTTCGGAATTCCACCTGCCTTGCAGAATAACATCGTCACCAATGGGGATACTGATGGAGATACTGACGACGACTTTATACAAGATACACCCCAGGATTCAGGAGTTGCTTTACAGTGGGAAGTAAGCGTTCCCGCCAGTGGTTCAACCAGCCTTGAAGCATATCTCGTTTACGGTATAGGGCAGGAACTTCAGCCGAACTCATTTACTTCAACGGCAGTTTCGGATTGGTCAATGTACTGATCCGCATATTAGAGAATGAAACGAACATTCCCAAGAGCACCCTGCAATTTATGACAGGGTGCTCTCTCTATTCTAAATTCCTCATATATACAGTAGCAGATTTAATTTACTTCAGCAAATGTCAGAATTCGCCCCGCTCGACCTACAACTCTATTTGTATAGTGGGATCCCTGATATTTGCAAAATGAGATGCTTCACAGATGATTGGACGAAGTTTTCCTTGCATATTATAACGCGCTAAACCTCAGTGATAATTAAGAATTAAAGATTCTGCAAAAAAAAATTGTGTGGAGAATTGCTATGCATCACCCCCGTAGGATCAGGCAACTGGTCCTTGCGTCTCTTTTGGGGATGGGAGCGCAACAGGTCTATGCGTGCGATTTTTTTGCTGGTGTACCCTGTGAAAAAATCGATGTCGTACGCGAATATCGAGGAAAAATTCTTAACGATGTCAGGACGAGCTATAAAGAATCAGGATCTGAAGTGAGAGCCGAGGCACTGGTTCAATCTATTGTTCAAATGAAACAGGACATCGTACAAACTAGAGGGGATCTCATCCCTACGGAACACTTTGATCATAGTAATCTCCCCGACGGAACCACGTTGATCGGTGTTGAGTATGATTATGATGTTGAAGTAAATGGTGATCGAGAGATTCGCATCGTACTCGACTTTCCAAAGGATTTCCTCAACAGCAAGGAGTTTACTCCTGAGCGCATGTCTCATATCGGTGCTGAATTCATGAGCGCGCTAGTCCAGGAGGAATTCAACCGCTACTTTATATACGCACGTGATCCGAGAACTGGAAAAGTAGTAGATATACTGGAGCTGCTTCCTGATGACAAAGCTCCTGAATTGAAAAAGGAAGTTGATCAGGCTTCTGTGGAGATGTCAAAGCGTCTTAAGATTTCTTCTCCCGAAGAGTCTATTATCAATGATACACGCGCTACCATTCCATCAATCAACCCTGCTCAGCCTCAAGGTTCTTTGAGTGGCAAAACCATCTATATTAACCAGTCTCACGGTTGGTTCGACGACTATACCGCTGTAAACCGATATCGCGTTCAACGTGGTGACAATTTTGGGATTCTTGAGGATTTCGACAGCGCAGAAATCATGAACCTTTACGTTCTCCCTGCTCTGAGGAATGCTGGTGCTAAAGTCCAGACAGTGCGCGAGTCTGATCATCAAACAAATATGGCGATTGTTGACAATGATGATACTTTAAGCGATGGAGCTTACAGTGAAACTGGAACCTGGTCGAACTCCAGCTTAAATGGGTTCAAACACAAGGTTGGAGCAAGCTGGACTGGTGTTACTATTAACCCCTTCGACCAGGGTAGCGGTGAAAACCGACTTTCCAACGGGCTCACAACGGGAACTCCGACAGCAACTGCCACATGGACTGCTAGTATACCTGAAGATGGTTACTATAATGTCTATGCAAGTTGGACAGCTTTCAGTGGTCGAGCCGACGACGCTCAGTACCTGATCCATCACAGTGGTGGCATTTCTGAAGTTCGTGTGAATCAGAAAATAGATGGTTATACTTGGAACCTTCTTGGAAACTATTATTTTGAGGCGAATGCTCCCGCCAGCGAGAGAAAAGTTGTACTAACAAACAACAGTAACGATACATCTGCAACAAACGTATCTGCCGACGCGGTTCGCTGGGGAGGTGGGTTCGGTGATGTGGCACGTCATACCAATGGGATTAGCGGTCGACCACGTTGGGAGGAAGAAGCGGTTCTTTACCTCCAGTATAATGGATTTGGATATAGTGGAGCCAACTATACAGGTGATGATGATGAATCCGGCGGCTGGTCAGACAGACCACAATATGCAAGGTGGGAGCACAGTCAGAAAGACGGCTCCGTTGAGGATGCACTCTATTTTGCCTGGCACACAAACGCTTTTAATGGAAGTGCCAGGGGACTAAGCACTTTCCGGCATAGCACGGCAACTCAGGCTTCCGAAGACCTACAGTTTATTATGCACGACACGCTCTATGATCACCTTGAGGGACAATGGTTCCCGGGATGGACCGTGCGCAGTAAGAATGTAACGAACTTCGGTGAGAACAATCAGAGCAGTCTTGGAACTGGACTCCCAGGTTTCCTCATCGAAGGCCTCTTTCACGATAACGCAACTGATGCAGGAGCCTATGGCGAGCCTGAGTTTCGATACGCCGTAGCGCGAGCTATCGTTGATGGGGTCATTAGCTACTATGAGGGCCGTGACTCCATTTCTCTCAATAGACCTCCAGAGACGCCTACGAACCTTCGTCTTGCTGCAAACGAGAATGGAACAGCGACTCTATCCTGGGATGCACCACCAGATTCCAGCACAAATCAGTATTTTGGCGATTCTGCATCAAGCTATATCGTCTATGCAGGAACAAATGGCTTCGGTTTTGATGACGGAACGACAGTCTCAGGAACCAGTTATTCAATCACGAACCTGAGTACAGGATCTCCAACTTACTATCGCGTCGCCGCGGTCAATAGTGGGGGACAGTCTTTCCCATCAGAAACAGTCGCTGGATCCGCAGGTACAGGACAGGTACTGATCGTTAATGGCTTTGATCGAAATGACAAGTCACTTGTCCCCGAAGAATCGATCACAAATGCAGGCATTGATCTCCTTCGCCTGGATCCCAGAACCTTTCAGGCATTCAACTACGTAATCGAACACGCTGACTCTTTGGCAAAAACCAATGTGTCTATCAGCAGTGCTTCTAATGAAGCTATTGTTGATGGTGATATTTCGCTGGGCAACTATGACGCCGTTTTCTGGATCCTCGGTGAAGAATCTACCGCCGATGAAACCTTCGGCAGTTCTGAGCAAAACCTTGTATCATCTTATCTCTCAACTTCTGGAAATAATTTCTTTCTCTCTGGCGCAGAAATTGGATGGGATCTCGGCAGATCAACTCGACCCCAGGCAGATATCGACTTTTACGAGGATGTGCTTCGCGCCTCTTATGTCAGCGATGATGCAGGTACATATATCATAGGCGCTCAGTCTGGTGGAGTGTTTGACGGACTTACTTCCTTCAATTTTGACCCTGCGTCTGGCGCACGCTACCCCGTAGAAACTGCGGATACTATCGCGACTGTAAATGGCTCGCAAGTTGCCTTGAGTTATTCCAGTGGAGCCACTGCTGCAGTGTCTTACTCTGGAACCAGCAAGCTTCTTCACCTTGCCTTTCCTTTCGAAACAATTACTTCAGCCAGCATTCGTGACGCTATGATGTCAGACGCTATTGACTTCTTTAATATTGGTGGAGGAGCAACACCAACTCCTACACCCACTCCTACTCCAACGCCGACTCCTTCACCAACACCTACCCCGACGCCCACACCTACGCCTTCCCCAACTCCTTCGCCAACACCCACTCCATCACAAGTTGATTTGGCTATCGTCGATGATGATGACGGATCTCCTGTCTATACAACAACAGGTGCTTGGACAACCAGCGGAGGAACAGGTTACGATGGAGGAACGTATCAGTTCGCAGGAACAGGAAACGCAGCAACGGCAACCTGGAAAGCCAACGTGCCGACTGCTGAAACTTACGAAGTGTCAGTTCAATATCGTGCCAGTACGAATCGCTCCGACAATGTTGAGTACGAAATTCAGTCGAATACCGGTATCTATTCGCGCTTTGTCGATCAGACACAGAATAACCTTACATGGGTGTCTATCGGGCATTTTCCATTCGATTCAGGGGATCTGACTGTGATACTTGACGCAGCAGATAGCACTGGGGTATCAACTGTTGTCATCGCAGATGCAGTTCGGTTTACTCGGATATCAGCGGATACAATTGCGCCAGGTAGCCCTTCAGGTCTTTCAACAACGCCAACTCAAACTGTTGTCGACCTTGATTGGAATGATATTACAGACCTTGACTTTGCTGGATATAATGTTTATCGCTCAACATCCAGTGGCAGTGGCTACACAAAACTTAACGTGTCACTCCTAACATCGAGTCAATACACTGATTCATCAGCGAGCTCAAACACCACTTACTATTATGTCGTAACAGGTGTTGATACCTCACTCAATGAAAGCTCAAACAGTGCAGAGGTTTCAGCAGAACTGGTTGATCTTACTCCTCCCTCGTCGCCTTCAGGTCTGGGTGCAGCTTCTGGCGACACTACCGTTTCACTTGACTGGAGCGATAACTCTGAAACTGACCTTGAAGGATACAATGTATATCGTTCATCCACAAGCGGCAGTGGGTACACAAAATTAAACGGAAGTCTGCTGACATCCAGCAGCTATACAGACAACTTAGTAAGCAACTTTACCACGTATTATTACGTTGTTACTGCAGTTGATGATTCTGCAAACGAAAGTTCTAATAGCAGTGAGGTTTCCGCTCTGCCTGAAGACATGACAGCACCTGCCACCCCTTCTGGACTCTCAGCTACTGCAGGCGACGACAGTGTCAGTCTTGACTGGAATGACAATGGTGAATCTGACCTTGATGGATACAATGTCTATCGTTCTACAATAAGTGGAAGCGGATACACAAAAATCAATGGCTCACTCGTGAGTTCAAGTGACTATACAGATAATAGTGCCCTTAACTTTACAACATACTATTACGTTGTGACCGCTGTCGATGATACTCCTAATGCCAACGAAAGTGCCAACAGCTCTGAAGCATCAGCTCAGCCAGAGGATACGACTGCTCCCTCTGCTCCCGCAGGAGTTTCCGCTATCGCCGGAGACGGCGTTGTCGATCTTGACTGGAGCGATAATTCTGAGAGCGATCTGGATGGTTACAATGTTTATCGATCACTCACCAGTGGTTCCGGCTATTCACAGATCAACGGTGCGCTTTTGACATCCAGCGAGTACAGCGACACCAGTGTAACGAATGGTACTGCGTACTACTACGTCATAACGGCCGTTGACAATACTCCCAATGCCAACGAAAGCTCAAACAGCTCAGAGGCTTCCGCTTCTCCAAGCAGTGGAACTCCGTTGAATGCTCTTGATCTTGATAACTTCACCTTGGCGGGTTATGGTTCACAGGATGTTGATTCAAGTTCATACGAACTCCTTGACAATGGCTATACAATCAGACTCTACGGAAACACCTGGAAAACCATCGATCTGAACTATTCTGTGACGTCAAATACTGTTATCGAGTTTGACTATCGATCAACTGGAACTGAACCAGAAATTGGTGGGATCGCCTTCGATACGGATACTTCCCTTTCATCAGATCAAACTTGGAAAGTATATGGAACTCAGGCATACGGCATCACAACCTATGATAACTATTCGGGATCCAGTTATACGCACTATACGATTCCTGTTGGTCAAACACTTGCTGCAAGCACTTACGATTACCTCGTGTTCGTTAACGACCACGATGGTGGGTCCGGTTCGAACAGCTTCATTAGTAACGTTGTTGTTTATGAGTCTTCTTCGGTTATCGACAATGATGACGGCTCACCTGGATATACAACAAACGGGACCTGGGCTGTAAGTGGATCTTCCGGCTACAACGGCGGAACCTATGAGTTCGCTTCAGCTGGTGGATCATTGACCGCAACTTGGAACCTTGATGTTCCTGTTTCAGGAACCTGGAAGGTTGAAGCAATCTTCCGAGCGAGCTCAAATCGTGCAACGGCTGCCAAATACGATATCTCAACATCCAGCGGCAACCAGACTATTACTGTGGATCAAACTCAGAACAATCTGGTTTGGGTGGACCTTGGAAACTTCACCTTTGATGAAGGTAGTGGTAGCGTGAAGTTGAACTCTGCTACTTCCAGCGGTGGAGCAGTCGTGATTGCAGATGCGATAAGAATCACAAAACAGTAGATACGACCTACTAGAAGTCCATTTACGTGGTGGCCTGGTATTCAAACCAGGCCATCTTCTATTTCTGAATTGATTATTCGCTCAATTTTGAAAGCCTTCACAATGCAATGATCGAACATACCCTTAAACCGGGTGACGGACGTCTGTCCGACGTCTTTCCTACGTCTTACCATTGACTCAAGACGTCCACTGGTCATGGAGCAGATGTCGACATGTTATCGATCTCCCGGTTTGACTTGGCCTTCAGCTGATCTCTGTTCGTCGAACGCGATTCATCCTACTTTATTTGCAGGGTTTGCTCTGACCCTGAAGTCACCTTAGGTCGAAAGCAATTATATCATTCACTCCTATTGTGATGCCGCTTCTTTGTGAACTTTTCAAGATTAGTTATTGCGTATGTGTTTACTAATTGTTACGCGTCTATTCAACATACAGACAGGCAAATTTTCTGAATATTGCAGGGTGAAATTATTTGCGCCGGACAAACCGGCGCCAAGGAGAGATCAATAAATGCAGCAACAGAGAAAAAGAATTTTAATAACATCGGGGACCCTATTGCTGAGTTCGCTAATTCTTTCAACCGATGCTCACGCACAGAATTCTCCTCATCAACAAGAGGTTAAAGACGACTTTATTGGAAGTCTTTCCCAATCGGACTACTATGAGAGGCTGCAACTTGAGGCAAACGGAGCGCTGTTTCCCCTTAAGAAACAACAGGAGTCCAAAGACAGCAGGATTACCCCCAGAAGTGCAGCTCCCGATATAGACGATGATTTCCTTGTAGTAGGATATGCTCAAACATACGGCAGCTCTGTTACATACACGGACCACTATCACTGGGAAGCACTTACTCATGTTGCTTCCACATTTATTACCTTTGATAACACAGGTTCCATTACCAATCCAGGAACCTGGACAGGTCGTGACAGTAACCTCCTTGCTGGTGGTGCAGCTGAAGCGGCTGGTACAAAAGTTCTCATGACAGTTCTCAATGATAGTTTTGATGTAACTGTTATCGATGATGTGATGACAGACGCAGGAAAGAGATCAGATCTTGTTGATGATATAGTTGCACTTCTCTCCGCTGATTCCTATAGTCATGGTGTCACATTCGATTTTGAGCCGTTTTCCTGGTCGGCATCAGCAACCGATGGAATGGAAATCTTTATCGCTGAGCTTAGAAGTGATCTGGACACAGCAGGTCTCAGCAACCATGAAATAAGTATTTATGCCGACCCAAGTCCCAATACTACTCAGTGGGATATGTCGGAGCTTGTGGCGGCAGGGCTCGACTATATCTTCTATAGCGGGTACGATTTCGCATCAGGCAATACCGCAACAGCCATTACACGTCACAATAATGGCTTCTCTGCAGTTACTCAAATGGACTTCTATTTTGACGATGTTGATACGGTTACGGCAGACGATGGCATCGACCCGTCTAAACTCATCTACGTCATCTCTGCTTACGGCAGACGCTGGGAAGGAGTTACAGCCTATAATACCACAGGATCTAATCCGACTTCCTGGGGCTTTACTGATGCGATGTACGACACAACATTGAATCAGCTATACAGTGGTCCCTACACTGCCAATTACACAACTGGAGATGAGGCTGGGTACTATACCTACAATGATGGCGGAGCTGATTATGTGGTGACCTGGGAAGACCCACGGGCGATCGCCATGGAGGTAGGCTCTGCTCTCTCTTACCCAGGAACCGGTGACTACGCTGGGCGCAGGCTTGGTGGAGTTGGCTTCTGGTCACTTATGTGGATGGCCGAGGGGACTTCCTATGATATGATCGGAGCCTCTTCCGTGACACGAACAAGAACTTATCCTCATATCTACCAGGCATGTCAGGAGCTCCTTGCTTCTCCAGGAATTCAAGATGTGGTACTGGAAGGCTTTGAGGGGCTGAACTTCAGATGGAACGACCCAAACGATGGGCCAGATGATTCAGGCGACACCGATTTTGACTCTTCAAGATCGCTCGTGGTTTCACCCGCTGGGTCAGGGCAGCCTTCAAGTACAACAAATGCCATGGCGCTCGATGTTGATTTTGAGTCGGCAGGTAAGCTGTTCTTCAGACATGAAATTCTTGCATCGAACTTGAATACATCTATCCCGGATACCAATGCAGCGATCGGTTTCTTCGACACCACAACCGAAATTCAGGCTTCGGTTCACACGGCTGCAAGCTATGCAGATATGACAATTCGGATGCTCATTTTCGATTCAGAGGGCGAACTTGAGATGTCGCCAGCTACTTCCCTGATTTCATCTGGATGGCAAACACTGACCTGGAATCTGAACGACGGAGTTTCAGCATATACAACTTCAGAACCGGCATTCAATAGTGGTGACGGTATTCTAGATACAGATGGTGGGGGAGCAAAGGACATCGCTTTCGCCGGTTTTCTCATTGAATCCACAGCCGCGTCAGCGGGAACGATCACTATCGATGAGATCCTTTATCGCCATGCTAACCCGACTGGAGATACCTATGTCATTAATGAGCTGCGCTATGATGGGTCCTCCGGGGAGTATGTCGAGATATACGGCCCTGCAGGGTCTCTGCCGTCAGGTTTTCAAGTTGTTCTAATCGATGGTCAAAGCGGGACGCGTGACGCAATCTCTGTGATTGGTTCGATTCCTGATGACGGTGGAGGTTTTGGATATTTCGTTTTTGGCGATACAGATGTAACGAATGTGGATGACTCCACAGGACTCGGTACTTTAGACGATGATTTCTCGGATAACGACCCCTCCGCAGTTCAGCTCTATGATAGTCTGACTGGTGGCGTCTACGATTCTGTGGTCTACGAGGCATTTGGTGGTCTTGATGAACTGCTCCGTCTTGAGCAACTCGGAGTCGCTGACGAAGGCTATCCCTGGAATGGTCGAGTCGCCGGTGGTACAGACTCTTCAGGTCAGAAGTCAGCTCTAGGCAGATATCCTGATGGCCAGGATGCGAACATTAATTATGAAGACTTTTCACTTCAGTTGGCCACTCCAGGAGCTTCCAACGGCGGAACGATTGATATTACAGGCCTACCCGTCGAGTATGACTTTTCTACTGCTCCTTCATCGGCCTGGCAGACCTTTCAATCATTTGGAGTCACAACCTCTGCGGTTGGCCCTTCTCCCACAGACAATGATGTGTATCGCTGTATAGATACCTCAGGTGGCGGTGTCATGGCATTCTTTGGTGATAAATCCCTGGGGACAACTACCACAGGATACCATGTCGCAGGGGATATCTATTTGCCCGATAACACAGAACCAGCTCAGGCGATTTCTGTCGGTTTTTGTGCAACGCAGGGTAGCACTTTCTTTTCTGCCAGCCGAGATGCCAACAGCTATGAAAACGGATATATGCTTATCTATGAGAACCTTGCAGGTGTTGATTTAGATGATGGACGCCCAGATCACGCAGGGACAATCGAGTTCGTATGGGCCTCTCATGACAATACCGATGGTGCCCCAGTGACACTGCTCGGTTCGGCTTCAGCTCCGCTTACAGGTGATTGGACTGACTTTGAACTCAGGATTGATCCTTCCGCCGGAGCAGGGTCGCAGCTTATAGCAACCGTTGGCGGGGTGACGATCTATCAGGGGGCTATCCCTGAAGGCGGTCCAACCAGTGGTGCCGTATCGGTTGGGTTCCGTGAGAACCATTCCGGTGCTCCAACTTCTGTTGAAGGCACCTGGATAGACAATTTGAGGATCGGTCAAGTCGGAACCGTCCCCGTAGAATTGGATTACTTCTCTGTGGACTGATGGAGTAGAATTCAAAGATAAAATGAAACAGGAATCATGCAAGAGACGGCTGTCCTCGGCAAGCCGTCTCTTCGCTTTCTCTGGTAAGACTTGAGCTGGAGCACTTCAGCGAATACAATTCTCAAACCTGTACGAAAAAATATGTGCGATACAGGGGGGCAGGTCAGGGAGCACTCCATTGACGGACATGCGATTTCCTGTACGAATCAAGAGAATCGGGGTGGAGGAAAGGAGCGAATTCTTCTATCTTTTCGTCAACACTTGCCTTCAGGAATGATGCCTCACTTTCTGAAACTCCGGAGGGGCGATAGACGATGTTTTCGACTTTTTCGCCTGTCAAAACACTGTATATAGTTAGTGCTGCCGTGTAGGCGCCCTTCGGATTGGCGTGAAGCCCGTCAGGTCCATGGAGAGAAAACTCCGGATTGTCCTTGATGATCTCTCCCCAGATCATGCCGACGGGAGCGAGGCTAGTGCGAAACTTCTGCGCTGCATTTATATAATTTAAACTGACCTGCTTCTGCATTTGTTGATAGTTTCTGAATGGGGACGTATCATGGAGTCGTCCCCAGGTCATATACAGAACCGGGGTCGAGTTCTGGTCCTTGATGAACGGTACCAGTTGGCTGAGTGCTTCTTCTGTCTGGTCATGATGGACGGCTGATATATAGCTTTGTTGCTGTAATACCACATAATCCCAGTCCTCTTCCTCTAAAAGCTTTCTGCTCATTTGATTTTCCAAATGTTGATTAAGATTATAGGCGGGGAGCAGGTTATGCCTGATCTGAATATCAATTCCTTCGTTTTGTCCCATAAACCGAACTTGTTCGGGTACATTGTAGAAGTATGTTAAACTGTTACCAAGGAAGAGAACGGATATCTCTCTAGCAGAAAGAGAATTTAAGCTAAGAAACAGGCAAAAGACTGTTAGAGTCATACACATTCGAAGATTCATAATGCTTCTCGTTCATAAGTTAAGTCGTTTGAAAAATGTGAGTACACCCCTTATGCTGCACTCTGTTTTTCTTTGGTTTTCCCCATCTTGCTCTCTCTATCCTGTTCTTTTTTTTCGACGTTTCTTTGTTCTTTGACAGCTTTGCGATGTTCTTTCTGTCCAGCGTCTTTGTCTCTTTCGTCGAGTTTCGCGAGAGCCTTCTCCCTTCCATAAGCCAACAAAACGTCTTCAGCGTATACTTTGCTATCACCGTTCGGTGCCCCTGTATAGCTGCCATCGGCTCTCTCTATCCCAAGAATAACGATCCCTTCGTCTCTCAATTTCGCTTTTCCAAGTGAGATTCCGTTCAACCAGTCGTTATCTTCGATTTTAATCTCAGCAATTCGGTACTCACCGGATAGATGCATCAGGCTGGCGTAGTCACGGACATCTATACGTGAGTATCTTTTAAGGAGTTTTGCAATCAGCTTAGAAAGGTGTTTGTCGACCCATTCGCTAGTTGAGACAAGGTAAAGGGTTAACAGTCCCGCAGCCAGAAAACTCATTCTCAAAATCATGGATGATTGTTCGTTCTGCCTCACAAAACTGATAATGAGAGAGGACATGGCGCTCACGATTCCAACGTTACCGAGAAACATGAGAAGCATAATGATCCGTCTTCGCACCGGGTGGTTAACCACTCGTTCAGACTCCGTTGTTGTGAACCCCGAACCAGTGAAGGCCGATCTGGCTTGAAAGCGAGCACTTTCGCGCGACATCCCCGTTTGGGTTAGCGCCACCGTCGCAATCCTCGTTACGAGGATGGATATTGAAACAATGATCAGTAGGGAAATGATCGCGATCAAAGGATATCAAAAAACCTCAAATAAGTTGAAGGCAGTCTCAAAATTCTTTTTCAGATTCTCCGCCCTGCGACAGAGACCTTTGCCAACATGTAAGCCCCCGGAAGGTTGCACGAACCCAGAGTTTGAGTGAAGACAAATCTATCTGGGTCGCTCATCAGCCAATCGGCCAATCGCTCTGAGAAGGGTCCAGGCCTCATGAACACGAGCGCGGGAAGGCTGACACAGCGGAAGAAATCTTATCTTAATTTGCTGGGAAGATCGGTGTGTTGAAATGAATGGTACCCCCAGTAGGATTCGAACCTACGACCCGCGGATTAAGAGTCCGTTGCTCTACCAACTGAGCTATGGAGGCACTTTGGAGCAGAATTTGAGACGGAGCTCATTTCTGCGAAACAGGGTTCATAGCCGAAAACGGATACCACGCAACCCAAAAGTGACATCCTCTTGAATATCCTCGATCCTTTATGGTGTGTACCAGATCGGTGAAGAATAGGCGCGCTCTTGTATTGTGGCCGGACGATTAGTCTCATTCCAGTCGATACCAAGTGCGAGGCTGTCCAGCAGCGAGTACCGAGGTGTTGGGATTTCGAGCACGCGGACGTAGTAGAATGCGCGCTGGCTCGGGTCGAAGTCCGGGTCCTGCCAATATGCCAGAAGCTCAACATCACCGATGTCATTGGTGTATTCACCAGTTTTAAGGTTAACTGTGTTACCGACCGGAGTTTCACATCGCCCATCTTTGCCAATGGTACGCCCATCCGAAACGGAAACGTCATAGATGCGCTCCTCGGATTCACCGCTGGCATTGAGGTAACCCTTAATGACCTGTATCCGGTCAAGATTTCCCGAGTTAGGGTCCTTGAGAGCGGCGATTAGAAAAGTTGGTGATTTGCCCTCTGGTGCATCGAACAGATCTCCGCCCATTGGTACTCCCTTACCGTAACCATTTGATACCAGATCGGCCTTGGCGTCGCCCTCTTCGAAGTCGTATCCACCGAAGAAACGCAGAGTGATGCGTGGTCCTGAGGTTGCATAGACTTCTTTACGTTTGAAGGCCTCAACCAGTGCCTGTCGGGTGTTTTCAGTGGCCCAGACTCCTGCGTATCCTGCAGCGGCCATGTCCCAACCCTTGCTTGAACCGATCCCTGTGTGGTGTGGCCTCATCTCGGGGCGGGCATCGTGTTGGCCCTTTCCGGCAAAGTTTCCTTCGACTACGGCAGAGATGCCAGTATGCGAGTCCGTTGAGCCGATCATGCCGAGTTTGTACGGATTCGCGCCGAATTCCTGCTCTACCTCGAGGCCTCGCATCAGTCCGTTCCGGATATAGTCGGATTTGGTTGGCTCGGGGCGGGTCCCGTCGGGGGTCAATGCGAAGTCGAAGATCTCAAAATCAGCAAACTCATCATTGGGTGACAACATTGGGTGTGCTTCAGAATCGCCCTTGATTTGTGTGGCTTCGACTACGGGCTCCCATTGTGCGCGTTTCTCGATATACCCCTCGTCGATAGGCTCGCCGTTGTTGCGGGTCAGAGGGAACATCCTTCCAAGGCTGATATTGGGGTTGTGAGGAATGGCGACAAAGGTCGCGCCAACTTCTTGAGACGTATTATCCAGCCATTTCCAGAGATCTTCTGGATCGTCACTCTCAAGGGAGCTGTATGGGAGGTATTGCCTGGCGACATCACCGTCTTCAGCCTGAAAAACCACACGATGAAGGTTGGCTCCTCCGGCATTTGAAGACCACTCAAACCCAATCAATGCACTGAACTTGCCGGGTTCATTATGTGCTTCAGCAGCGGCGATATTGCGCTCCCATGTCGTTTCACGCTTTTTCCCACCATGCATATCGTTGACCATTTGCGTGGCATTGACACCAAGTTCGTTGTCCATGCCCGATGCTACATAATTAATCGCGTCGTAGACCTTCTGGAGTTGTTCCGGATTCTTATCAGGGGCGAGTTCAAGCATGGCTTGTCCCGTCTTTGTTTCGGTCAGCTCCTTGTCGCCCTCCTCGAAGAGCCGCGGGATCGTCCCGACCATTTCGGCGTGGTCCGCAACAACGAGAAAGTCCAATGGACTCTGGATCTGCCAGCGAGTTCCGTTCGTTGGGTTGATAACCGGTAGACCTTTTGCAAACCGATAGGCGGTATCTGGAGTGCTATTCGGAGTTCCGAACAAATATACATCAAATGAGTTGCTTGTGTGCAGGTGCGTATCGCCCCAGAAGACTCGCGTCGGGTACTCCGTTTTCTCCATTTTTTTCTGCGCTTGAAGGTCAGCGGCGTCGACCGCTGTGTAGCTGGATATACACAATACAGTTAAGACGGCTATAGAGGTGAATCGATGCTTTCTCATATTATCTGATGACTCCGATGATATTGTCGAGGGCACTGCAGAGTTTGGCCTTTAATCTTCATGCATCGTGCCTAAGTTTGAACCTGGTGATATTCTTGGCAGTTCAGCCTCGTGGACACTTGTTTTTCTCTTTGAAATAAATCCTAAGCCTTAAGGGTATATTGTCAATCAGACAACTGCTTCAGGAACTCATTTATGTAATTGTAACAGCTGGTTAATGGTCCGTCCGAACCTCAATTCTTCACGAAATCCGTTGATAAAGAATTATACGTCCTCAAGATAAGGGCGAAATCAGGCACCGAAAGTATTAAGGTGGCTTCTATCCCATACAAAATTAAATTCGGTACTGCTGAGGGCCTTTGTAAAGTTCACCTGATTCCAGCTCGTCCGTCACTTCTTCCACAAGGTGGGAGAACTGTTCATCGGAAAGATATTCATGAACCGACTCTAGCCGTTCTTTGATGTCGCTTGATTTATCGGGCTCCGGGTGGAAAGCGCGGTCGATTGCCTGTGCTCTGAGTAATTCAACACAGCAGGCAAGGTAGGACTCAAAATCTGTATACAACTCTGCCAGCTTCAAATGATTCTCGATGAGCAGACCGGTCTCTCGTGTCTGGCGATAGCAGGCAACTACTTCATGCAGGTGTGAGAGGCCCATGAGTTTATCTTCCTGCGCCAGGGCGATCTCGGCGCGAAGCTCCCAGACCGAGGCAATGATCTCGTGAGCTCGTAGACGGCGAGCAAGTCGGTGAGATCGCTCGAGGTATTCTTCCGCCCGATGAAAGTTGTCTTCGGCAAGAAAGGTTTCTGCCAGTGCCAGATAGGCTTCCGACTGTCCTTTCTTGTCATCAAGTTCTATATACAGGGCAAGAGCACGATGAAACCATTTACCTGCTTCTCTATTCTCGAAGAGCTCAAGATGTACTCGCCCAATTTCCATATAGGTCGCGCTTTCAACGGTGCGATGGGAACTGGTTTTTGACAAGGCGAGTGCGCTGTACAGCTGCCTTTTTGCATCGATGTACTCTCCGATAATACGATAACCTTTTCCCTGGTGCATGAGTAGCTCGGCGTAGGAAGGAAAGTTAGCACTCTCTTTGTTGAACTTCAGAATCAGTTCATCGGTGAGCTTAATTGATTCGAAGGCGCGGCCTACTTCAAGGAGAAGTTTTGCGGCGCAGTTTGCTGTGTCCAGTTCCTTTTCATGCAACTGGTGATTGGCAGCGACGCTTCTGGCTCGAAGCAGCTCCTGGATCGCCAGCTCTCGATTTCCCATCTCCTGATGAGCGATGCCAATTGCGCCTAAAGCGATGATATGTCCAATAGGGTCGTCAATGTTCTTGTATATATACTCTGCCTGGCGATAAGCCCGGATTGAGTTCCCGTACTCATACCTCAAAAAGAAGAATTGTCCAAGCAGGCTGAGGCAATGGGCTTCCTCAGAGTTACGATTAATTGCATGTGCAGCGACAGCTCCAGCTGATAAAAGACGAAAGCCTGCACGGGATTTCAACTCGACCAGTGAGCGACCAAAGAATAATGAGAAATGCAGGAGTGCTCTGGCGAGATGATACGGGACATTTGATATATCCAACTCATCATGAAACCAGTCGATCTGGTCAGACCCAAGGTTTTTCTCGATCAGGTCCACATTAAATTCGAATGCAGAGAGCATATTTGGGAAGCGCCAGTATTTAGGGGAAGCATAGATCTGTTTTTCAAAAAGCTCTTTTGCGATAGCCGAGAAATAGCGGATGATTCGTTCTTTATAGACGTCTTCTTCCATCTGATCATTCACCTGGAAGCCCTCTATTGACAGTCGAACCGGGAAGGGGAGGCAGTAATGGTCACTGTCCGCGAGGTGTATCAGAAGGCCCAGGTGAACCAGTTGGTTCAGTGATCTGTGTATTCTATCGATTTCCACAGCCTCGGGGGCAGGCCTCTTGCCGTATATAACGGAGGTTGCATCGATCACGTCGAACTCGCCTGGAAGGTAAAGGCATACGCGTAGAGCTTCCGCAGATAACGGCGAAGTCGCATCCATTTTGTGGATGGATTCGACAACCCAGGACGAGCAAATCTCCATGAGGCGTCTTTGCGAAAGACTCCAGACCCATTCCTTCAAGTCGATCTGGCTTGTCGGCCGTTCATCGTAGGGAAGCAGGTCGAGAAGGAAAGGCTGCCTCTTGGCAAGGTGGGGAATGAATTCGTGAAGTCTATGGATGGCGTATTGATCCACCGTGATACCTTTCGCCGGAAACTGCTGGTATTTAACGCGTCACCAGGTATCTGGCAAGACGAATCAGAGGAGGGTGGGGTAGAGCGATGTCAGTAGATCCAGCTCACGGAAGGAGGTAAGGTCTCCATTCCGGTGGTGGCATGGGACAAGCCGGAGTCCCTTTCTTCTGGAAAACCTTCCTGATCCGGGCGAACAGGCGGTAGAAGAAATCACGGATGAAACGAGGAATCAGCGAGAACAGGGCAGAAAAAACCTTATAGCCGCCACCCAATCCCTCAAGGATGTAGAGGATGGCATCGGAGTATATGAGAAGCTTTCCTGAAGGCTTCTGTACGACGATGGAGTCGGGAATGTCGCGTTTGAGCTTCTCGGGCATTTCCTGCTCAAACGTGTCGCCAAAAAGTGGGGCGAAGCGAAAGTGGTGCTTTTTGTCCCGTTTGAGCACAAAACTCACCCAACCATTGCAAACAGCGCAGTCTCCGTCAAAATAAACCAGTATTCCCATTTTTCGCCTTTCCTGTTGAGACATTGGAAATGACATGGCCTGTCTCATGGCAGGCAACAACTTTTCAATAACCATCCAGAGCGAGAATGATGCACATCCAATGGATGGACTGACAAGCAACGTGTTTGGATGAGCTGGGATTTAAGTCAATCCAAAGACCATCAAAAGGAACAATAATCAGATGGATGAATACACTCAGGAAGTTCGAGAGCAGATCGAAGAGGAACATAAGGACTTCGAACCTAAACTGAGGACTTTCTGGGGGCTGGTCGCTACCATGTTTCAGGGAGCTTTGAGTGATAACATCTATCGGTTCGTGTTGACGATGCTCGCGATCGTTGTCGCGGGTCTCGCCGCCCAGGAAAGTCATGTGGCTCTCGGGATCACAGACCCTGTTCAGTTAGAAGAGGATACGAACGCTCTTTCTGCCTTTTACAAGACATGTATAGATGTCGCCTTTATGCTGCCATATTTTCTAGCTGTTACGTTGGCAGGGTGGCTCTCGGACAGATTTTCAAAGACTCGGGTCACTCAAGGCACTAAGGTTCTTGAGATTGGAATCATGGTCCTGGCCTTCTTTGGCTTTTTATTCGGAGAAAAGTTATTCGGCCGATCGGCGCTTTGGCTTGGGGCATTCATTCTTTTTCTGATGGGTCTTCAGTCTGCCTTGTTCAGTCCCTCGAAGTATGGAGTACTTCCCGAGATCCTGCCTCCTCGACGGCTTGGCTGGGGGAATGGAATTCTCCAGGGGTTTACTTTCTTTGCTATTATACTCGGTACAATCGCAGGTCCATGGCTATACGGTGCTTTTGAGGATTCACTCTGGGTTGTTGGACTCGTCCTCGTCGGGCTTGCCACCGCTGGCCTTGTTTCAAGTTCATTCATGGATAAAACTCCTGTCGCGAATCCTGAAGAAACTTTTCGTGTGAATCCCCTTGAGATGCTTCAGGAATATGGAAGTATCATCATGAGCAAGGTGGGTCTTCGCTGGGGAGCTCTTGGCTTGATGGTCTGGTGGATGGTCGGTGTCATGTTCCAGTCAGCAGCCATCCTGACAGCGACGAATATACTTGATTTGACTCCCGACAAAGTCGGCTTTGCCTTACTTCCCATCGTCGTATTTATGGGAATAGGTTGCTTTGTAGTCGGCTGGATCTCCAACAATCGTATAGAGCTGGGTTTAATCCCATTTGGTGCAGTGGGGATGTTCATTTTCGGCGTCATCTTCTGGCTGGCGACTCCGGTACCCAACGAACTTGTCGCCTTGAAGCAGGAGTTTGGAAGGATTCCTCAGGTCTATGTTATTTTACTTCCTGCCCTGATGGGAGTTGTCGGGTTCATGTCTGGCTTCTTCATCGTTCCTCTCGAAGCCTTTGTCATGCACGCCAGTGACCCGAAGAGCAGGGGAGGCGTCTGGGCCACCTGTAATGTTCTCACGGCCATCGGGATGATAAGCGGAGCGATTCTACCTACTCTAATTATTGGTCAGTCCAAAAATCCCGCCACCGTATTTCTTGTTGGTGGCATTATCATGCTGCTGGCGGGCATCATTATTTCCTGGCGTTTCCCCAGAATTCCACTCCGATTTATGATCGTTCTTTTCCTCAGAGTGATATATAAGACGCGATCAAAAGGAGTTGAGAATATCCCGGAGACTGGAGGAGCGCTCCTCGCACCCAATCACCAGTCATATCTCGATGGTATATTGCTTACATCTATTATAGACAGGCCGATACGTTTCATCATGAGCCAGGAAGTCTATAATACCTGGTTCGTTTATCCCTTTGCACGCCTGACCCATTCTATCCCTATTGAAAGAACTCAAAGCCCAAGAGAACTGATTCAAGCCCTACGTTCTGCCACTCAGGAAATTGAGGAAGGGGGTCTTGTCTGTATTTTCCCCGAAGGCCAGCTGACAAGAAACGGAGTCCTTCAACCCCTTAAACGTGGTATTGAGCGCATTATGAAGGATCTTGATGCGCCTATTATACCCATCGGTATCGATGGTGCCTTTGAAACAGCTGCTGCTGTCCCCAGCGGCAAGTGGAGACTGAGTAGAGTCTTGGAACTCAAACGTCGCGCGATTAATGTTTCCATTGGAATTCCTTTGAATGCTGGAACACCGCTTCCTGTTCTTCGAAGAGCCATCACCCATGAGATTGCCGAAGCTTTTGAATTCAGGAAAGAGGATACGGTTCCTCTTCATCGCATGGCTTTACAGTCTCTCAAGAAGTCACCTTTCAGTAAGAGGTACTCGGACCACAGCACTGATGGGCTCGTGCCTAATATACGTCTTCTCATTGGAGTCTATATACTGGGTACGAGGCTGAAGAGTATCTGGAAAGGACAAAAGTGCGTCGGGATTTTTCTGCCTCCCTCTATCGGAGCAACCGTGATCAACATCACAGCTCTAACGGCAGGGAGGGTGCCTGTTAATCTGAACTACACCGCTTCCACATCTATTTTAAAGGGGATCTGCGATAGCTCTCGGATAAAGGTGATCCTCACTTCTCGCCTCTTTATGGAGAAGGTCTCCGTCGATCTTCCAGAAGGTCCACGGGTGATATACCTGGAAGATCTACGAGAAGGCATAGCGAAGAAGGAAATTCTAGCTGCGATCTTTTCCACCATCATTCTCCCGGTCTCAACACTTGAGAGGATTCTGGGTAGAAAGAAGTCAACACGGCCTGACGATGTTGCGTCGCTGATTTTCAGTAGTGGATCGACCGGAGTCCCCAAGGGCGTGATGCTGACGCACTGGAATATCTGGAGCAATTGCGTGGGAACTCTCCACTATGTAGATACAGGTAACTCTCCACGCTTTCTGGGTATTCTTCCTTTCTTTCACTCCTTTGGTTTCATGAGTACTCTCTGGCTTCCCTTCATGAAGAACCTCAGCGTTGTCTTCTATCCAAACCCACTTGATGGTCGTGCCGTTGGTGTCCTCGTTGAAAGGTACGAGGTGACACATCTCTTCGGAACCCCCACATTTCTTTCATCGTATACACGACGTGTTTCTTCCGAGCAGTTTGGTTCACTTCGTTTTGTGCTCACTGGCGCCGAGAAACTTAGAACTCAGACAGCAGATCAGTTTGAAGAAAAGTTTGGTCTTCGTCCCGTTGAGGGTTTCGGATGCACAGAGACCTCTCCTGTAACGGCCATAAACGGGGCAAATTATCGCGAACCTGGAATATTCCAGCGTGGGGTCAAGGAGGGAACGGTTGGGCAACCGATCCCTGGGGTCCTGCTCAGTATCCGAGACCTTGACAGCGGCGAAGAAGTAGCCCCGGGCGAGACCGGGATGTTGCACGTTAAAGGACCCAACGTGATGAAGGGGTACTTTAAGATGCGCGAAAAGACCTCCGAGGTACTTGTCGATGGCTGGTATCAGACTGGTGACGTCGCCCGTGTTGACGAAGATGGTTTTCTGATGATCACAGATCGTCTCGCTCGTTTTTCAAAGATCGGCGGTGAAATGGTTCCTCATGTCAAGATTGAGGAACATCTTCAAAGTCTTGTCGACGCAGAGGAGCAGGTATTTGCTGTGACTGGGGTACCGGATGACAAGAAAGGCGAGAAGCTGATGGTTCTCTACACGACCTCAGAGGCGAGGGCTAAAGAGGCCTGCGAGAAGCTTGCAGATCCAGAGTTGAATATCCCCGGACTTTGGAGGCCAAAGTGGAATGACTTCCTGCCGATCGAGGAGATTCCTCTCCTGGGTTCAGGGAAGATGGACTTACGCAAAATGAAAGAGCTCGCACTTGAATATGATCAGAACAAGAATGACTGATTATCGAAATCTTTGGATAATATGAGAGAATCCACACTTTTCTCGAAATAAGAGAGTCTATTCTCGATTATTCTTTCCCCACCGTGCGATTTCCCTTTCTCTCAACTTCGGAACTTCATAGGGTTCCTGCAAATGAATATTCTTTGAAGGGTTACACCAGGAAAGGGAAGCGATGTCTCTCGAGAAAGAAAAGAAAGAACTGAGGTCGAAACTGAGAGAACGATTTCAACTCGTTACTCCAGAAGAGGTCGTCGATGGTAAGCTCAAGATTTACGATGGCTTGTGGCATACCCTCCTGTTCAATAACGAGACTCGCCTTCTGGCCTACTATCCCTTCAACAATGAAATCGATTGTCGTTACTTTCTCCGGATGTGGCTTTCTCATCAGCGGCCTCTCTATTTCCCTCGTGTTCGAGACGATGGGAGAGGGCTCGATGTCTATCGCGTTCCAGACATGAAATCTTTTGAAGAAGGCTACCGGGGCATTATGGAGCCTGATCGGAATAAATGCGATAAAGCGAATCTTCACGATATTGACGCGGTCTTTGTTCCTGGTTTTGCTTTTGAAACAAGCGGAGGTCGTTTGGGTCAAGGCGGAGGTCACTATGACCGTTTCCTGAAAGAAACTCGCAAAGACACATTAAGAATCGGTCTCGCCTGGGACTGGCAAGTACTTGATGCTGATCATGCTTTTGAAAAAGGACTCAGTATTCCAAGGGAAGATCATGATGAACTGATGGATTATCTATGCACACCATCAGGACTCATGGATTGCAATGCGAGAAAACTGACTGGTCGCTGAAAGGTTGCTTTCAGATGAGCAATCCTCCCGTATCTACCGTGTACGGCCCTGTTCATTCATGGCGTTTTGGAAGAAGTCTCGGCGTCGACCTGCTCTTTCACAGCTCGATCTGTTCCTTTAACTGTATATACTGTCAGCTTGGTTCTATTCAGAATATTACGGACCAACAGAAGGTCTATGTCGAAACCGAGAAAGTTATCGACGATCTGGCTCAAGTTAAATGGAGTGAGGTTGATGTTGTTACCATCAGTGGGAACGGAGAACCCACCCTCGCGCTCAACCTTGGTGAAGTGATAGATCATATTCACCGCCATTATTCCAAGCCTGTCATGGTTCTTACTAACGCAACGATGCTGGGAGATGAAGCAACGCGCCAGCGGTTGGCAAAAGCAGACGTGGTTGCCTGTAAGTTGGATTCCTGGGATAATGAATCCTTGGAACGGATGAATCGACCAGCAGAAGGCGTCTCCTATGAACAGATCGTTACAGGGATAAAAGAGTTCAAGAAGAGTGGATTTAAAGGAAAACTCGCCATTCAGTCGATGTTCATGCCTGCAAACGTAAATGGAGTCGAACAAATGGCGGAGGTTCTCTCAGAGATACAGCCCGATGAAATTCATTTGAACACTCCGATGCGCCCCTACCCCAAGAGCTGGGTTCGAGAATCACGAGGAAACCACTCAGGGGAAGCAAAAGTAGATACCGTAAAGCTCAGAACTATATCCGAAGAGGAAGCAGAAAAAGTTGAGCAGATTATCCAGGAGCAGAATCCCGGATCGAAAGTTATTTCTGTCTATAAACAACAATAGAGGTAAGGATCAACGCGACAAATGAGTAAACACCACTTCAAGATTGAGAGTAGTTTCAGTCCAGCGGACCTCTTTGCACTCTTGCGGAAAACCGAAGAGTACAGTAAGAAGGTTGACCGCAGAATCTCCTTTGAATTCGACTGGATGAAACGGAAAATCGAGCTGAATTCAATCTTTGAAGAACAACTGGAGGAAGCTGTCGAATATTTGCTCCAGAAGTCTGAGTCTCAGGCAGGAGAAAAAGTCCTTATCCCCGGAAATCCCGAGCAGCAGGGTGACGGGATGACGACGATTAAAATAGGTATTCTACTCCAGACTCCCGATGTCTATATTGATACGATGACTCGCGCATTGCAGGAAGCCGGTATCACAGGTCTTGAATGGAATGAGGATCAAACAGAGCTGATTATTCCTGTCTCTACACGCACAAAACTATTGGGCTACCTGGATACCATAGAGACTTTTCCGCTGCCCGGGTACCTTGAGTTGAAGGACCTCGGGCAAAGATAGAGTGAATGGTTGAAGGATGAACGCGGAATTTTATGGGTGTAGGCGGAGGCATGAAGAAGGATATCTCTTCCTTGGCAAAGGTTGACTCTCGAACAGGAACGAAAGGAAAGAAAGTTCGAGGAGTCATGAAAAAGTATAGATGTATATCTTGACACGTTCGTCTTTCTATTTATAATGAGTCAAGTTCATCCTTCATCCTTCATCCTTCATCCTTCATCCTTCATCCTTCATCCTTCATCCTTCATCCTTCATCCTTCATCCTTCATCCTTCATCCTTCATCCTTCATC
>CAYTGM010000017.1:0-108871 GCA_964437365.1 uncultured Candidatus Sumerlaeota bacterium
AATTTGACAATGCAGTCCTAAAAATAAAGTCTGATGCTCAGACATCTATCGAATTGAGCCATTCAACAGGAATTAGAGATGATCGGTTTCTATATCGTTTCAAGGGATATATGTTGGATTTGGACAAGACTGAATTTCTCAAGAGAAGACATCGATTTACAGCAATTTCGAAAGTAAATAAAATGTGTATAGAAGGACAGGAACTTACCGAAGAAGAGGCACTTTATTTGCTCAATCTTAAGGGATTGGAAAAGGTCTGGTGTGACAAAGATCAGCTTAAAAGAATTAAAAGTTGGGGGATTAAGAGTGAGTTATTCGGAAAAGTCGTCTATTAGATGAATATTAATGAAGGCTGCTATGGAAATGACGTCCGTTGATCATAAGGGTCCCTACCTGCCAATAAGTATTGAGACACTTGGTTCAATAGTTTAGAGAGTAGGGCGGAGAAATGGTATGGTGTGATCAAGGGCAGCTGGAGGGCTCCCCAGATTTCGCTCCACATCTTATGAGAGTTTCTGCACCCTTGACCTGACCTTTAGGAGGCCAAGATGTCCAAGCGGAAACGACACACTTCAGAACAGATTATTCGAAAGCTGCGTGGTGCAGTCAAAAACTCTCTTGTCGAGCACTTTTACTCTTCAATAATTATGAACTTATTTGAAGTCATCATGAAGCGGCATCAGAAAGAATTCTATTCAAATTCTGCATTGGGGTTTGAAGAAAAAGGTAGTAGGTTGATTGTTTGGGATTGAATATCTCTCATAGACATGATGTATACACGAAACGAAACTAACATGGAGATGGGTGATATATATTGTTTCACCCAGGAAGACTGTCTTTCTGAGGCGGTTTTTCCCCGCTGCCGCTTCCCAAGGATCTGTTCTAACCCTGCTACACTTCTTGGTCGATCTAGCGTCTCATGGGTAAAGAAACAGGTTTTACAAGATCCGAGAAAGCACTGTATAGTCTTTCCTGCCAGTTATTGGTTTCGCTCTATTCTCATTTACTCAAGTAAGGCAAATCATCTCTTGCGTGAGGAAAATGAGAAGTGTCTGGAATGGGAATCCCCCGAATGGTACCTCACAGAGTAAACAATGTCACTTTCTTCATCTTTTCTCGAAGCTTTCAACTCTCGATTAGGTTTGGTGCAGTATGTCAATGGTCTCGACAAGGTTTCCCTTGATTTGTTGACTCGTATTCTTTCCCTCCAAGATTTTGATGATCTAGATTCTATAGACGCCCTCGGGCAACTTAGGCAAGTTCGGAATATATCAGTACCCATTTTGATCGATGTCTCTGGGACCAGTCTTCATCTTGTTTTTAGAGGAACATTGAGTGGATGTCTACTAACATTTTTCCCCGAAACGCCTGATACTATTCCATCTTTAAGTTTCCTGAACCTGACTACCTTCATGACTCACATCCCCAACTCAGTTGAGGACACGGAGGAGTTTTCGGATTTGTCTTTGGATTCGATACCTCATGATTTCCATAATGCCGTCGTACATCCATCACAGGTTATTCGATACGACTCATTTCCTACCAAAAGAGCTCAGGAGATTTACAGGAGTTTGGCCAGCGAAAAGGATATTAACCATCAGTATTGGCGATTGAGTGTCGCTCCTTCAGATGCAGTGGAGTTCTTCAAGTTACATTGTCATTCGGGTCATCCGGAAATAAGTCTTCTTGCCAGTAAACGATTGATAGACTCTAGCCCGACGGCCCAGACACTAAAATGGTTAATAAGCACCAAGAACCGACACCAGAAACGCCTTATCTACTATTTCGTGGCGAATAATCCAAGACTATGTGAGTCTGTGAGCTACGATTTCATATCTGATAAGGAAATCGTTGAAGAAGAGAAAGCGGAGTTTTTGAATGCGTTTGAAAGGGACGAAGAGTCATCAGATTGGGAAAGCCTTCAACGACAACGTGCGTTCGCATTAGCCCGCCAAGCTTACAGACATAATTACTTCAGTAGAAAAGTTGAAATACTACAGCCGTATATAGCAGATCTTCCCCCTATTGAGCAGAAGATTTTGAAGATTGCATATAAGAAGACAGATCAAAATAAGAAACAAGGCTCATAAAGCTGGAAGTACAATATAAGGATGAAATAAGGGCAGAAGTGTGTATTGCAGTTGGCAGCTTAACCATCCGATAGGTGTTAATTTGCAGTTGCGGTACTGTCTGTTTCCGGACTTTTCTCAGCTTTCACTGGAGTTGGAGAATACGGCGAAACTCATCATTAAGAAGCAGATAAAAGAAGGAAAGTGGGATTTTATGTGAAGACTATCTTTCTGATGCGGTTTTTCCCCGCTGCCGCTTCCCAAGGATCTGTTCTAACCCTGCTACACTTCTTGGTCGATCAAACGTCTCATGGGTAAAGAAACAAGTTTTGCAAGATGCGAGAAAGCACTGTATAGTATTTCCTGCTAGCTATTGGTTTCTCTGTATTCTTATTTACTCAAGTAAGGCAAATCATCTCTTGCATGAGGCAAATGAGAAGTGTCTAGAATGGGAATCCCCCGAATGGTACTTGGAGCAGTAAAGAAAGATCGCATATTGTTGGCAGATTCAGATAGATTTCCACTACCTGCCATCAAGTGTTGATGTACTTCCCTCAAGTAAATTTCGAGTAGGTTGGAGGAGAGAGTTTCAGTAATTGTGGTAAGAGAAGATGAAATACTCATACAGATATGATTTAAGTAATGGTCGTATATACTTTTGCCCTCTTGAGGGGAGGAATAGCGCTATAAGAGATAGATACCAGGATTTTCGCGTAGATAAGATCTGGTGGGAATTTCCGAAGGATCTTAATGGCAAGAACAACTTTCTAAAGCATGTAGATCCTCTGAAATCACTCAAGCTGATTAATTATAGAGATGAATCATTTGAATTCTTGAGGGAAACTCCGAATTTACAGGAACTCTTGCTGCTGGATTATGAAGCAACAGTCCCGACATTTGATAACTTGACGGACTTGATATCTGTTAAGCTGCACTATGATACACTCAATGCTTCCAATGCTTTGAGCCTGAACCTGAAATCCCACTTCATTTACAGTTATCCGGAAATTGATTTTCGCTCGATTGATTTGCCCAAGAACCTGGAATACCTTGGAGTGTATTATTGTCCCAAGCTGAAGAGTCTTTCTGGAATCGAGCAATGTCCAAAGCTAAAGGGGCTAGATATAACATTGGCACCCAAGATATCTGACCTGGATGTTTTGAACGAGCTTGATCAACTGGAAGAATTATCCCTCAGTAATACGCCCAAGATTTCAAGTCTAAGGGGGCTGGAAGAATTAGATCATTTAATAAAACTAGACATCGAAGAATTGAAAAAAATAGATAGCCTGTCTCCAATTCTGCATTTACCGGCTCTTGAGACAATTAGACTTTGGGAAACCAAAATAGAGGATAATGATGTGAAGTCGGTCATGGCGCATCCGAAACTTCGAAGATTCGATTTCGATTACTACAAAGGATACAACGCGAAGTCATCAGATTTTGAGAGTAAGCCAATGACGAAAGAAGAGGAGTGGATGTACAATGTTTCAGAAAAGGCAGTAATGGCTCTAGGTGTTGCCTATGATGAGGATGAGCTTCCCGAAGAAATGCCTCCCGACTATCCCCAATAAATTCGTACTTAAGCTATTCGTTCTGGAGTATATCTGATTGGGACAATACTTCTATTTCACTTCGTATTTCTTCTAGGATTTCTTCAGGTAAGTCCAGTGCTTCATGATTCAGGATTTGTTTTAGCTTTGAAATAGCCAGCTTCACATCGTCCTCTAGGAAATCAATGGGCCATATATAGATTCTACCAAGGTCGCTGAGAATTTTGGCGGCAGCTCTGATTTCTTCATGCTCATCCTCAACGCTTGAGTTCAACGTTTTTATAACATGCTCACGTAAATTCGTATCATCGAAAAGGTCAGAATACCAGTCTGCTGCGGTATCATTTTCCCAAGGTTTAAAACCCCATGCGCCCATCTTGCATTCTCCATAATTCAACTGTTCGATATCATGCTTGAGCCATTTGGATCATCCAAAGTTTCCGAGCCCGCAAACAAAACATCGCATTATGATGAAGGACTCCCCAGATTTCACTCTACATCTTATGAGAGTTTCTACACCTTTGACCTGATCTTCAGGAGGCTAGGTTGGCAAAGCGGAAGCCACATACTTCAGAACAGATGATTCGAAAGCTGCGTGAAGGAGGGTAAATTCTGAGCAAAGATGGTGCGATCGTTTAGCCGTGTCACTCGCCTGGCATGATAAAAACAGAGAAAAGTGTTGTCGTGTCACACCGCTAATAAATCTGTATATATAGAATAAGAAATCTTTGTGACAGTGCGAACTTTTTCCTTGCCGCGACAGGCGGTTTTCCCGTTGATGCGCGCATCTTAAAAAACACAAGACACGGGTGGGACTACGGCTGGGATATTTCTGGAACGGGGGCTTCCTGTGTTCTTGCATTTTCATCGGAACTCAAAGGAGAGGGTACTGCTGTGTCTAACCGAAAGTATCTGTTACAAGATCTCTTTACTTACTTTGCTCTCTTTGTCCTTAGTTTTCAAGCAACGACGGCGTCTGCATTGGAATTTTCTCTTAGTTCTTCCGCCACAAACGATGAGGGAGTTTTGAAGAGTGACCAGAACAAGCTCGGCATATTTGGGTTGGATTCATTCGATGTTTTGCATCCTCCGGTGCTTCCCTACAATAGTTTGGATGCGGTAGCGTATCGAGAGTCTCTCACTGCGGGATGGGAAGAACAGCACTATCCATCGATGGAATACAGAATTGATACCGCCGCTCTCGATGAAAGCTCAAGTATATATACAATTCCCATCCTGATCAGATGCGATGTGGAGGGAAGTGTCACTTTGAGCTGGTCTGGAGAAGATGATGCGGCCCTTGCTTTTCGGTTTCTGACACTTCAGGACTCGGTCGCAGATGAGATCTATGACCTGCGTGAGAATTCCTCCTTGTCATTTGCTGGACCCGTTGAAAGAATACTCTTTCTGGAAATGAGACCAGGACGCTGTCCGCTGCCATTTGTTAATAATGTCAATTCAAGTGATGGAATTTCAGAAGAGCATATATCGGTCACATGGGACCGATCTCCTTTGACAGTTTCCTATGAGGTGTGGAGATCCGAATCTTCCGACTTTTCAGAAGCATATCTTGTCAGTTCCATTCCCGACCCAGACGTCACCTCGTATCAGGATGCTAATGCGCTTCAAGGTACTATCTATTATTACTTTCTACGTGGAATCAATGATTGCGGAGAAGGGGCTCCAAGTACTCCTGATGCAGGCAACCTGATTTGTGAAAAGCCAGGTCAGATAACTGGTCTCAATGCCTCCAAGGGTGAGTATGAAGAGAGGATTATTCTCCATTGGAATTCAATGGATAAGACGGACTATTACCGCGTCTATCGTTCTACTGATCCTCTCATAGAAAATGCGATAGAGGTAAGCAGAATCCCACAAACCAGTTATACCGATGATAGCGTTACCAGCGATACACTCTATTATTATTGGGTTGCAGGGGAAAATATTTGTGGAAAAGGCGAATGGTCTGAACCCGACCACGGCTATGCAAGTTGCCAGATCCCCACAGTTGTCGGAGGCGTGGAGGCGTCAGATGGTACGTTTCTTGACTCTGTCTATATAAGCTGGGATGAAAACCTTTTCGTAGAATATTATGAAGTGTATCGTGGAATCGGCACCTTTGAGGATTCCGAACTCATTGCGGTCACAGAATCTCCAGAGTACACGGATACGTCTCGACCGAGCGGGGAGGTTTTCAATTACTGGGTGACTGGAGCAAATTCCTGCGGAGCAAGTGAACCGGGTGCGGGGGAATCTGGGTATGCGGATTGCCGGACTCCAGGTGTTCCAGAGAACTTCACGGCTTCAGACAGTGAATTCGGCAACCAGGTGTTGCTTGTTTGGGATCGGGCTCCGGACGCGATGAGCTATGAGGTCTTTCGCGCGGAAGCAGGTGCAGAATTTGAAACCTCAGCGAAAATCGGTGAGACTTTAGAAGAGCAGTATCCCGATATGACCGCACTTCCAGGGGTGAGCTATCAGTACTATATACGAGCAAGGAATGTTTGTGGAATATCAAGCGGCCATATTTCAGATGAAGGATCAATACTGTGTCCTGACGTAAACACTCCTGGTGAGATTGTTGTCTCTGACGGTCAGGCGTTCGTGACTATTGATTGGGAGCCAGCAACTGATGCTACTGGATATCGCATCTATAGATCCAGTGTTGATGAATTTGAACTTGCTCAGCTCCTTGCTGATATTGCTGGAGCTTCTTTTGAAGATTCTACTGCGATCCTGGGACAAGATTATTTCTACTGGGTGACTTCCCATAACGGATGCTCCGAAAGCGATCCTTCGGTTTCTTATTCAGGGAAAGCAATGGCTCCAAATGAAAGGGAACTGGAAGACTACCTGGAAGGTTTGTGCAACCTTGCAGATGACTGGGCTCTCTTTCCTTCTGACGGTTTCTTATGTGCTCAGGCAGAATGGAATCTTCAAAAAGTGCGAACATTGATCCAGTATGATCAGGAAGTGCGTCATTTGGTTCCTGACTTGGATTTAATGATCGAACGGATAGAGGAATGTGATGAAAGCCTCGCCGAGGATTTCTGCACACTGAAGCAAAGGGTTGACGATTTTCAATCTGCTTCGTTTGAGATAGAATTGTCGCCGCCTGTTAGATTTCTGCAAGAGAATGAAGAAACGGATTTCGTTTTAGAACTGAAAAACACTTCAAGTTCTCACGCGAACTATTCTCTTTCTGTTCTATCTGAGGGTATAGATGGTCTGGATGCATCGTTGAGTGAGGACGAAGTTGATCTGAGTCCAGGTGAAAGTAACGAAGGAGCTCCCGTCATTATCACGGTAGAGCAGTCACTGGAAAGTGATCGAGTTATAAGCCTTCCAATCGAAGTGAGACGTAATACCGAACCCTCATATAGTCGGATGCTGTATGCTCAGATCGTCATTCGAACGGCTTTTGCTGACGTGACAAGTGTTGCCGCCTCACCGTCTATTGTTCCGACTGAAGGGGTCACGGATCTATCTGCGCATATCTTCAACAGTGGTAACGCTGATCGTTCGGTGTTGATTCGCACGGAAGTCCTCAATGAGGCAGGCGAAGTTGTGGAGACGTTGGGTGATTTGCCCCACAATATTTCAGGTTCAATCGACTATGAGATTGTGGAAATAGGTCAACTTTCAACCGTGGGGCTTCCTGTCGGCATCTATACAGCCAGGGTTTCTCTACTTAAGGAAACTGGAGAGGCATTACCCGGATATTCGAATTCAACCGATATTGTCGTTGGGGGACATCTCGGGGCTAAGGTCTACGCAGAACCTGTCTTACTTCCACCCGGCAATCACCTTGTCCAAACTAATTTTGAATTGGACCGAGAGATTATACCGTCCACTATCGCCGAGGAGAAGTCTGTAGTCCTCTTGAATCGCGATACATTTTTCTCGCAATGCGCTGCCCCTCCATTAGCCCTTGATTTTGATACAATTACAACAGGATCTGCGACAGATATTAGAGGTGTGAACCTCAACTGCGTTACGTTTTCAAGTGAGAAAAACCCTCTCTTTGTTACAAGCAACAATGATATACCAGTCGAAAATGGTACATCACTCCTGACTTCTACTACCGGTGACTACTTTCTGTCCCCGGGAGGCAGTGATTTATCGGCGGGTTCAGGTACAATGACTTCGGAGGAGCTGTCTTTGCAGGTTCACAGGTCTGCTGATGCCTGGTACCCTTTTCTTCCTGACAGTAGATCAACCAACTGGGGAAGTGGAGGAGAGCGCTTTGACCTGACGGGCTATCCCTGGGACACGACCACATTTATCGATCAGGAAGACTATACAATCGTTCAGGTTGAAAGATCATACACGCCTTCCGCTCCTTTCGTATCCACATCAAGCGATCGGTCATATGATTACTTTAGAAGCTGGGAAGAACTTCTTGAAACTAGTCGAACGAATACCATGACCTATGGCTACTGGATGAGAAGCTTTGGGGACGGTGAGTGGGGGATGATGGTTGATAGTTCGATTCATGTTTCGAACTTCCGTGCTGATGACACAGCCATCGCAGTGAGAATTGGAAGCCAAACACAGGGCTCCTATCATGCATATCGACGCCCCGGTGGAGGTAAACCCGATTATCAGATCGATGGCTGGTCACACATCGTCGTCCAGTGCAATGAAGGAGACCGTCCCTTTATCTGGGTGAATGGCGAGGAGTGGGTCCCTGACAATCCAAATCAGATTACTTCTGAGTTTATGCAATACAGCTCCAAGGGCTGGCGCGTACAGCAGCCCTATGTCAGTGGACTTGGAGGCGTAGATGCTGAGTTCATGCAATACTTCATTACACGTTCAAAGCTGTCCGATGAAGAGCGAGCGGCGATCGTCGAAGCAGGACCCTACTTGAACCCCAATGACCCCGTTGCACAACCAGAGTTAGCTGATCCTGTTTCTCAACAGGATACTTTTGAATTCAGTTTTGATCGTCCCGTTTCTTCTTTTGGATTTGATCTGATTACGCCGCAAGTTGACGGCTCTCCCGGCGTCTATGCTGAGATATTTGACTCTTCAAACAGGAGAATATATGATGGTTTTCTCCCTATGGAATCAAACGGAGGTCATCGTTTTTCAGGATTCAAGAGTGAAAAAGAAGAAATCAAAAAGGTGGTCCTTAATGATGTTGATGAGGATGGTATAGACAGTCATTTCGCTATTGATTCTCTTTACTGTGAAATTCCCAATTCCTATAAGGCAGACTTCGTTTTTATCTTCGATATAAGTGGTTCTATGCAAGATGAGATCGATGCGATCAAAGGAGGATTCACTCAATTTGTAGAAGATCTAGATGAACGAAATATCAATGCACGCTTTGCTCTTGTAACAATGAGTTTTGAGCATCAACTCAAACAGGATTTTACGTCGTGCCCAGACGAGTTCTATGAAGTTCTAGACAGAGTGAACGATACCGGTAGCGGTATCGAGCCAACCTTTGAAGTGATCAGAAAAGTTCTTGGTGCCAGTTGTACGCCTCTCTACGTAAATCCTGGTGATGACTGGGATCCCTATCTGGACTTTCGCCCTGATGCGAGAGTGAACCTGATCGTTGTCACGGATGAGAACTCTGACTTGCCTCTCGATGAATGTAACCGCGTTGCAGGTCAGTCCGGAGTGTCTTCATCATATCCTTACGAGCCAAATGAGAACTTCAGAAATACAGGACCATGGCAAACCGAGATTGAACTCACTGCTGAAGCAATCATCAACAAACGAGCTTACATAAATATGATCATCGGCTGGGATCATCCATCATACTGGCAGTTCGGTTCTCCTTATTTTGATGTTTCAGATGATGATTTCCTGAATTTTGATCCCCAGGAAACTCTCGCAGGACTAAAGCGAGGCGGGTTTGAAAAGACATTGCAAGGACTTGTGCTGGAAGCAGGGCTCATTGGACGAACTTTCTTTATTCAGGATATGACCGCAAATCCTGAAAACGTTGAGCAGTTCTTCCAGGCAAAGATCGAAGAGATCCTTTATCAGCCAGTGGGTATTCAAACACAAATCACACATAACTATGACGACCAATCGTATGAGATCTATGCAGACTCTATTCCAGATGACGCCACTCTTTCGAGTGAGAGTTTCGAATACTCCATCGCAACCGATCTCTACGGAGCACAATCGAGGATATTCCCAATCTCAGGTTCCGTAGAAAATCTTCTGCCAGGTGAACGACGAGAAATCAGTCATGGTACGATAATTCAAAACGTGATCGAGACCAGCGAAGAATTGACTACAGAAACACTTAGTATTCCGGCTCTTTCTGTAGTAGGAGAGCATATTCTCGAGATTCAACCAAGTCATAAATCGGTCTATGCAGGAGAGAGTACATCTTTCGAAGTGTCGCTCTACAACCCGTCAAATTTCTCCCGACAGTTCAATATATCAGTAGAAGGTATCGAAGTTCTTGACTATACGATTCCGTCGGTTTTGTCTCTCTCTTCAGAGACAACAGAAACTGTAGAGCTGATCGTAAACACGGATGCGACGACAATCGACACCACGTATCCCTTCCTCATAACGATTGAAGGGGTTGATGGAGTTCGCGATTATGCAGAAGGGCGAATTGATGTATTGCCTTCTGAGTCTGTTCCTCTCGACACACAACCCGAGATTTTCCTGGAAGTTGAAGAAACGGGAACAGAGTTTACATCAACTGCCAGAAGAGAGTTTTCATTCCGTATAGCCAACTTAGGTGATACTTCAACCACGGTTTCTCTGGTTGGAGAATCAACGGGATACTCGGTCTCATTATCAGAATCAGTTATCTACTTGCCATCAAATTCTACTGAACCAATTGCAGGAAGCATTCATCTCGAACCAGAAGAAGTTATCCCGGTAGGAGTTTGGGCGCTTTCTCTAACTGCTGTCTCAGAGGAATTTTCTGGAGTTCAGAAAAGTGAAAACGTCGAATTTGAAGTCATCCCACAAAACGTAGAAATCGCATTCACGAAACAACTGTATTCAAACGAGGACACGGCCGAGGTTCTGCTGAGGAATACAGGAGACGTTGATGATACCTACATGCTACGCCTCAGCGGTGAAGCGGCTTCTTACTCCGCCTTAGACGAACAGGAGATAACATTATCGCATGGATCGGAAGCAGTAATCAGTATAGATATTGATCATCAGCAACTCCTCCCAGAACGTATTTACGACCTTTCTGTTACAGCTGTTTCAGTCGCAGATGAAAGAGCCAGCGATGTGGACCAGGCTCAGGTTGAAGGTAAGCAACCACCTGCAGAACTCGCACTTTCCCTTACGCCTCTGCACACAACTCCAACAAACGCGACGCTCCTTCATTATAGTGGACTTGCATCTTCTGCAAATCTTGCTGAGGCCGTTCTTGAGTACCGCTCGAATAGAGGAAGCTGGGTTCAGCATCCGTTCAATCCTGCGTCAGGAGCCTTCAATTTACAGGTTTCGGATTTAGATGAAGGAGAGGTTCTAGTCGAAGCACGGCTGACTGGTGAAAATGGCGAAGTCACAATTGAACGTGATCTGACGGAGGTCGATTGGACACCTCCCACCTTACAAATACAGTCAGAGAACACGACCTGGACCAAGAACGACGTAACTGTTTTCTGGACGACGACTTCGAACGACGTGGTTACCAGTCACGGGGTTGTTGAGTGGACGGCTCCCGATACCGATCTATCAACAACTCGCACGCTCAGCTTTGGTGAAACATTCACTGAAGAGGGAGAGTACATCATCAATACCTCGGCAACGGACCAGGCGGGAAATATTGGTAAAGCTATTCCTGTTGAGTTTGGTATAGATCGCACTCATCCACTCATTATTACTTCAGCTCCCCAACTGACCAGTGAGATGAGCATCCCCTTCCAGTTTGAACTCTCAGATCAAAACGGTTCCGGTATCGTTCAGGTTCTGGATCATTCTCTGCGTCCTCTCCTCCAGTTCAACCCTCCGGTGGCAGGAAAGGATGAAGAGCCCGGTTACCGTGGAATCTCTCTTCCCGCCGAGCACGGCGGCTCACAGGAGTTCGCCTTCTTCGCTCGTGATGCTGCTGGGAACGTCTCTTCGGCTGATGAAGTACTGGTGAGTATAGATCGAAAATCTCCAGAGATCAGCATCCATTCTCCGCAACCCATGGCGATCGTTGACAATGAAATACAACTGGAGATAGAACTAATTGATGATTTCGTTGGTGTGGACAAGTCCTCAGCACAATACGTTCTCACAGAAGGCGATCAATACTGGAAGCCTCTTCTATTTGATTCCGAGACCTCTAGCACTGCCCGAATAGACATTTCCTCTTTAGATGATGGACCAACCACCCTGACTCTAAAGATAAGCGACTGGCTCGGAAATGATGGGCTGACGAAACCGAATCCCAGTAATCCATTACATTTTCCTTTTCTGGTGGACAATGGATACCCACCACAAGCTCCAACCGGACTTAGAGCATATTTTTCGGATCACAGTGAAATTACACTCACCTGGGATAGATATACGGAGTCTGATTTCTTGCACTATCAGATATATCGTCGATCTTCCACCGAGAGTGCTCTTGCAGAAGAACACCTTATTGCTGAGGATATTGTTCTCTCCGGATCTCAATCGCGAGGTTTATACGTTGATAACGTCAGTTCAACGATCCCCGGAGATTGGGTCTATTCCATCAAAGCAATCGACCAGGCACGAAACGAAAGCTTCTTCTCCGACTCATATACAGTTGGTGTTCCCGACCCTCCACAAGAGCTCGCAGCCATTGGGTATGATGGATATGTCGACGTCTTCTGGGAGCCTGTCGATGACCCTGCCGTGAGCTATTATCTCGTCTATCGTATCACTCAAGGTGAGATATATGGAGAAAGAATCGCCCAGGTTGCAGCTAATACGCATCAGTACCAGGATCAAAATGTTGTAAACGGAACAAGCTACCGGTATTATGTTTTCTCCGTCGATCATGCACATAACATGAGCACTCACTCGCGCCTTGTACCTGCCACCCCGAACACTAACCCTACTTATGAAGAGCAGATGATGGTGATGTTCGAGGACTTGACTTACCAGGCAGTTATAGACTGGGACTTCAATGATGTTGGTGTACGCATGAAGTCGTGGAAGTATTTCAATGATCAGGGGCATGTAACGAAGATCGTGATCTATGCACGAGGCGTCTTTGGCAACGCTGGTCATAGCCATGACCTTAAGCTTCGCCTTAAAGGATTTGAGGGAACTGCACAGTACAGTGTGGAACGCTGGAATGCATCGTCCTCGATTAATGACCCTGCAGACTTCGTTGAAGGACTCTATCTTTACGATCCTTCAGATCCCGCGAGAGAGGACATTACGCTCTTTCTTGATTCAAAGAATGGGAGCTATGGTGGACTTCCCCAAGATAGCATCAACAATGACCTCGCCCTGATTACCTTTATTCCCAGTTCGCCTGAGTTAAATCTTCTGGGTGACATGGATCGAGCTCCTTTTGACATCTGGATGTATAATCGCAATACCGGTGAGCAAGTCTTTGTATATGATCCAACAACCGGAGACAACATCCGAGACAGTAACGTCGTCTCTTCTGATCATCCCGAGCTTGAAGGAGTTTACCTGAACGCAGGTCTCATCATCCCCAATATATACTGGGTGATACCACAGGCTTCGTCGCAGATCTGGGATGATTACCCCGACTTTATCGACTATGCGAAGACCTATCGAACGAAGGACATTAAAAATCCAAACTGGTATCGAAACCACCAACCTTGAGGACGAGGAACTGAAAGATGAAAAACGTCACGACTCTATCCACCGTTATTCTGGCATTGCTTTGTTCGGTCGCCCACGCTCAACGAGGCTGGCCACGTGGACCATACTCTTCTGCTCACAGGATTCAGGGATCTCCCATCCTTTACGATCTTGATGCTGATGGTCGACTTGAAGTGATCACAGTAGGACTGGACGACTATCTTCGCGTCTATAATCATGACGGAACTCCGTTCGAAAACCTCCAAGCAAGAGTCTTGGGGTTTGGTGATGGAACCTCAGCGACTCCTGCCATCGGCGATATAGATGGAGACGGTGACCCCGAGATCATTGTAGCTGGCGACGACCAGAATGACAGGAACGCTGCCATTAAGGTTTTCGCGAAAACCGGAGAGCTTCTTCAGTCTTATCCTCTTAGTGGAGGGGCTCTTGCCAGTGCAAAGGCAACCCCCTTTATCTTTGATGTGATCAAGTATCTCGATGGAGTTCAGCATCCCGGGAAAGAGATTCTCTACCGTGATGGTGATGGCCAGGTCCACGTGTTGATGTGGATCGGAAATGGACTCACTGATGTCTATAGTACGCAAATCACAGAACTCCAGACTGCCATCAATACTCAGAACAAAGACCGCTACGGTGCGTACCTCGCCACGCCTTCAATTGCAGTTCGGGCGCTGAACAATGAGGAGACTCTTGTCGTCTCTTCTTCGACGGATGGCCGCGTCTACCGGTGGACCATTACTTCATCACCTTCGGCACCGGAAAATATGATCACACATACTCCTTTACCATCCAACAATCCTGGCGAGGAGGAGTTCTATTCTACGGCGCGTGTAGACGACGTGGACGGTGACGGCATCCTGGAGGTGGTCGCTGCATCGAATATGGGGTATGTTTATCTTTGGAGTCTCGAAAACAATGGAGCTCTGAGAACCGGCTGGCCTCAAGTGATGTCGCAATCTTCCTCTTCTACTCCTGTTACAGCTGATCTGAATGGAGACGGTCTCAAGGAGATCGTTGCTGGCTGTGATTCTGGTGAAGTCTTCGCCTGGGATTTGTCGGGCAACCTGATTACTGGATGGCCGGTCCAGACCGACGGAGATATCTTTGCCACTCCGGTTATTGCTGACCTGACGGCCGATGGTTTTCCAGACATTCTGACTGCTTCAGTAGATGGAAAGCTTCATCTATGGAACAATCAGGGATTTCCGGTTTTCGGTTGGCCGAAGACGCTCTCTTCCACGATCTATGCAACACCCGCCATTGCCGACGTACACGGTTTCGGAAACTGGTCAATCGTGGCAGCCAGCTTCGACGGAAAACTCTACTGTTTCGATCTTGCGAGTTCGACAGCACAGGATTGAATCTGGCTCCAATAGTTATACATTTCTTGTCGAGGACTGCGTTCTTTGTCTGAAATGACCTTGCATCGAATTCTTCTGTAGACGAATATCTAATTACAATCAACATGCTGCATTGATTGAGTCTTCATTCTCTTTTCTCGTCTCACATGAGATACTAGACCTCAATCACTGCGTATTGAGGTCATTCAATCATGAACTATGAAATTGTCTTTCCAGCAATAGTCCTGGCGTACTTCTTCGTGAAGACTCAGGAGTTTTCCAAGCTTTTCGGCATGGTGATGTTTCTCGGAATCTCATTTGCTCTGACGATCACAGGACTTCATTTCCCTTTCTTACTGCTTGCTGTTGGTTTGTTGATCACCGTGAAGTATATCATGCGAGAACAGAGAAGACAAATAGTCGTCCTTCGTAACTCCCAACAGGTCTACTTTGAGAATCTCGTGAAGAAGAACGAGGCACTGGCAAAAGATGTTACACTGCTGAAGGAATCAAGCGGCAGGAAGAGTGACTGAGACTATACGATCCGTATATTCTTGAGAAGAAGAAAAATCATGCACTCACCCATTGGAACAGCTACGACTGTCTGAGAACCACTCAGTTTCATCGCAACCGAGGAAAAGTAAATTCCCTGGCTTTTCCCAGCGAGAGGAATGATTCCAGTCTTAAAATATTCAATGTTTTCCCGTTCTCCATATTCCTTGACCCGATATGAATCCACCTTCGCTGCTTCTTCCACGTTTGGGTTATTCCAAGCCCATTCCCATGTCCCTGCACTGGAAAAAACGGATCCTGCAATCTGTGCGTCTGCCTCGAGAACTGTCTTTCCCTCCTTAAGGTGTTTATAGACACCGGAGTATTGATCGTACTTCCATTCGTCATAATCATCTGAATGAACGAATTCGTATTCTTCGAGGGAACTGTTAAATTCTGAAGTTGCTGATGCAAGAAATGCATCCTGCTCAGGCGTTAGTTTCGGAGCCCCGGAAATGAGGTCTAAAAGCCAGTTGATCATGGTTGAACTATTCCGTTTTGATTTTCTACAAAGTCAATGGATTTGCCGGGAGGGCGCAGTAAGAATTTGAAAAAAAATACGAATCATCTCATCTCCTACAGTATAGCTTTAAATACTTCGACATGTAGATGCGTTTTAAGATCAACGAACTCAAATACATATATATCCCTCAGATGCAGAACTGGATCCCAATGCATTGAATCACTCACTTTCCGCGCGAACGAAGCAACTCTTCCTCTTTGATGAGTTCCTCGATCACCTTATTGCAAGCTTCGAATGCTTTCGGATTTCCGCGATTCGTCACAGCTGTCACTGCAAAACCTTTTTCGGGTGCCATCCAGATCACAGCGTACCACATCGTATTACTGCCGACAAACACCAACACTCTCCCTCCCCAGGCACGCTCCTCAATGATCCAGCCATAAGCCTCGTTCGATCCTTCTACCGGTGTTTGCAGTTTGATGATACTCTCCTTGGAGAGTCCTAACTCTGGTCTGTCTTCGGGAGATAGATGAATGGCTATAAATCTGTTCCAGTCTTTGAGTGAACAGTGCACGGTGCCAGCAGGGGCAATCGCCGGTGGGTTATCACGAAAGACAGGGGAGAAACCCAGAAGCCCTTCGTAATGACCCCATGGCTGGCTCACGGAGTCAGCCATCCCAGGAGGTCCGAACCCGGCAGACTGCATATCCAGAGGCTTAAAGAGTTTCTCGCTCATGAGCTCTTCCCAGGTCACACCTGAAGCTTTTTCAGCGATGACACCTGCAATGGCATAGCCTGCATTTGAATAGACACTCTCCGTTCCCGGAGTTGCCGCAGGTTTTGTTGAAAGGACTCCACGAATAAGTTTCATTCTTTGCTCTGCAGGATGTACCGAATCTTGTGTACTCATCAGCTTGATCCACAGAGTTGGTGGAACATTGGCAACAATGCCACCCCGGTGGGTGAGCAATTGATCCAGCGTAACATCCTTATAGACAGGAAGTATTTCCTCTGCCAGCTCTGGGAAGCTCTCACCGACTGTCTGATCGAACCGGAGCTTCCCCTCTTCTACAAGCATGGCAATGATGGTTGCAGTCATGGCCTTCGCGCATGATCCGATGTGGAACTGGTCGTCGGGGAGTGCGTCTATCTCTGCCCCCTTTTTCCGCTTTCCGGTCATCAAGATTAGATCGCTCTCATTCTCTCGAATGAGAGATCCTCCCAGAGCAACCATCTTGTATTCTTTACGAATGTTCTCGATCCGATCTTTCAGCGGCACAATATCCGTATTCGAGCTGGCTGGGATCGTATGTGGCTTTGTGACGAGGAAGAGTACTAACAGTGGAATGTAGAATATATAGTCATTCTTCATGAGTTTGCCTTTCAGTTGGAAAGTTATTATGAAGCCTTCCTGCAATGAATCTTTATCTCTTTCCTGTTGAACTTACTTCAGAATGAAGTGATCTCTGTATCTCTATTAGTTCTTTCAGGCGGGGTAGACGGTCTTTCTTGACGGCTTGTTGATTGATATACCAGACCCAGGTGTACAGTGCTGTTACAAAGACGAGGAGCAGCAGTGAAAATAGAAGTGATTCTTTATCTCCGAGTATAGCCAGATGAATGAAGTATCCACAAATGGTCACGTAGAATGGCAGCAGATACCAGTAGACAACGCGCTTGAGCAGCCAGATATCATGGCGAAGGTCGACGATGCTTTGCTCAACCCTGGCGGAGAAAGAATCAGCAGGGCCTCCACGTCGTCTATTCTGTTGATGACGATCAACAAGAATGAATCCAATCAGCCATACAATAGCAGTGATGATCAGATACCAGGACCACGGTTGTCTCGTAAATACACCTATAACGATAAAGGCAGGTATCATGAGGAATCCGGCAATGATTTCTCTCAGATTACGCCTGAGAATATTCCGATCATAGTCATGGATTCTTTCAAGGATGATTTTCTCCAGGAGTTCTCTATCGGTGTGAACCTTACCGTGAGCTTCGCTGTGCCATAGATTTTCATATTCTTCCAGGTTCATCACTTATCTCCTTTCAGGAGTTTCTCGATTTTCTTCTTTGACCGGCTGATCTTTACGCCTGCGTTACTTTCTGAGATGCCCAGTATATCCGCTATTTCTCGGTAGGATAATGAGTCGAGATAGAGGATCATAATCGCCTTTTCATCTTCTTTTAACATACGAAGAGCGGCGTATAATTTCTCAAGTTTTTCCTTTTTATGCAGATCGTCCAATTGGTTCGCATTTTCTGCTTCGGCTTTGACAAAGGCTGTTATATGTTCTCCTCTATTGTGACGACGCGTTTCGCTTCGTCGCCAGCCAAAGGCCGTGTTAAGCGCGACTCTGTATATCCACGTACTTTCGCTGCAGCTATTCTGAAACCGTGGGAGAGAAAGCCAGAGTTGAATGACAATCTCCTGAAAGAGATCGTCCTGGTTTTCCGGGTCGGCTTCATGGCTTCTGACGACCTTAAAGAGAATCCCCTGGAATTCCTGTATCCACTTTAATAAAGTCGCTTCCTGTTGTTTTGTATCCATAGAATCAGCTTCTTTCACTTTGGTTAGTAGCCAATTTGTCTGAATCCTTACAAGGCTTTTAAAAAAGAAATGCTGATCAAGCGAAATTGGAGCTTCCTGCAAGACTTCGCCCACACAAGTCAATGGTTCCAGGGCTTCCCTAACTCTATTAGTTCTAAATCTGTGTCTACTCCTATCCATCTGTGGTTTTTCTTCTTTTCTCTCTTTCCAAAGTTGGCGATCTGAATGAGATCAGGTCTGGTGGGGGTCATTAGAACCATGATGCGTTTGACGGAAGCACTCATTCAACGAAACTGTTGAAACGGTTGGCGAGGATACTCTCGCTACTTTCACCTCAAGATAAATCATGAGGCCTACGGTAATGCCTCGCTGTGCTCGGATAAGATTGCGCTTCTGAGTATTTCTCTGCGTCTTTGCGTCGCTGCGGGAGATTCTATGTACTTCAAGAGTTTCGTCGAGGATTAGATGCATAGACATGATTCACAAGATGAACAAGATGGGAAGAACTCAATTGACGAAACCGTTGAAACGGTTACCTGGGATATTTCCACTATTTTGACCTCAGGATAAATCATGAGGCCTACGGTAATGCCTCGCTGTGCTCGGACGGGTTTGCGCTTCTGAGTCTTTCTCTGCGTCTCTGCGCCGCTGCGGGAGGCTCTATATACTTCCAGTGATTGGTAGAGAATCAGATACATAGACATGATTCACATGATGAACAAGATGGGGAAAATCATTCAACGAAACCGTTGGGGCGGTTGCCTGGAACATTCCCACCATTTTCACCTCAAGATAATTCATGAGGCCTACGGTAATGCCTCGCTGTGCTCGGAGAGGTTTGCGCTTTTGAGTATTTCTCTGCATCTCTGCGCCGCTGCGGGAGGCTCTATATACTTCCAGTGATTGGTAGAGAATCAGATACATAGACATGATTCAAATGATGAGAAAGATGATTTGTATCATCCTTGGATTTGGAGTTTCACGACCTATGTCGTTCCACCTAATCCGTGTTCATCCGAGTCTATCCGTGGTTTACCAGGAATTGAGATCCTTCCTGAGTGCCTCAACAACGATGACCACTAAGCTGGGGAGCGTTGCATCGTTACCGCTTACGGAATGACGCATCTCCTCTGATTAATCTTGTTTCAACTTCGTTGTCAGATGCTTCCAACCTGCTTCCAAATGCATGTAGTAAGCAGGTGGCAAGCAGGTAGGAAGCAGCTATAACAGGTTTTTCGCAGTTAGGAGAAACTTGAAAATACTCTGAGAGAGATCAATATACACAGCGAAAGTCTGTTTTGGTGGGTGGATATTGATCCTTGGTGCTCTCAGGAATTGATGTGTATCGAAATGTCAACAGACCATAAGGCAAGGATGTAATCGGTTACTGTTTGATTCGAACGCTCACGTCATTGGACGGGTTTCATTCTCCGCTATTCCTCTGCATCTCGTCCAGGTTTCTTTGCAAGCCGTCCTCAAAACTGACACGAGGCTGGTAGCCAAAGGCTCTGGTGGCTTTCTCATGGTCAGAGATGAGACTGGAAACTTCAGCCGCTCGTTTCTCGACGTGCACGATTTCTGACGACGACTTCGTCAGCGATTTAATAGCTCTGGCAATGTCGTTAACGGAAACCGTGTTTCCCGTCCCCAGGTTATAGACACCTCCATCTATTTCCTTGGCTATTCCTGCCTGCAACATTCCCTCGACCGTGTCGCTCACATAGGTCAAGTCGCGGTCCTGCTGGCCGTCACCGTAGATCGTGAGAGGTTCTCCTGCCAGTGCAAGCCGCAAGAATTTTGGTATAACGTCATAGGTATGTCGAGGCCCGTAAGTATTGAATGGTCGCAAAACAACAACCGGGGTTCCATAGGTGCGGTGATAGCTCTGTGCCAGCATGTCTGCAGCAACCTTTGAGGCGGCGTAAGGAGATGTCGGTTTAAGCGGATGTTCTTCGTCTATCTTGTCCCGCTTTCGGCTCCCGTAGATTTCACTGGAGGAGATGACAACAAGTCGTTTGAGTGAAGGAAGTTGCCTTGCGGCTTCGAGGATGTTCTGTGTTCCACCGGCATTCACCCGGAAGACTTCCTCGGGATGGTTGAAGGAATAGTCGACATGAGCAATCGCTGCAAGGTGCAGGATAATTTCAGGGTTCGCTTCTTTGATGACGTTACGTATATCAGGCGAAGCAACATCAGCGCCTTGTAGCTTCATTCTTGAGGCAGTTGACATTTCGAGAGAGCGAAGCGACCAGCTTCCACACCCATTGAGTGTACTACCCCGTACGATTCCTGTTACGTTTGCTCTGCGCTCAACAAGAGCGTCGCAAAGATGCGATCCGATAAAGCCATCAGCCCCGGTAACAAGAACTGATCTTCCCTGGTAGTCGTTCATATTAACTTGAGCCATTGACTGAAGCAGGCTCCTTTTTCTGTAAGTAATGTGATTGGTTTTCCTTCGTAAAAAGGGATTGGATGCGTGGACAGCAAACCCCTCCGCTGGGAGAGTCGGTACAGAACTTAGAGGCTTTCGGCGTATTGACGTCGCGTCTGAATTCAGCAAAAAAATGATTATTCCAGATTTCTTCTACCGACTGATTGTGGACATGACCCAGCCGGTAATCCGAGAAGCAGCAGGCAACGATATACCCGTCAGAATCGATGTTGAGTTGGGTCCAGGGGTAGCTGCACTTGTGATGGTCAGGATAATAGTGAATGCCAGCGGTCTTCACCCACGGAATTTGACGTTTGCTGTTCTCCTCTGCGAGAGCCTTCAGGCTTTCACTCCGGAGTAAATGCGGATGAAGAAAGAGATAGACGTTATCTTCGTTGGCTCTCTCGTAGGCCTGGCAAAGAGAATCGATCACTTCATTGTCGGTTGGGTCGATGCACCAGTCATTCATTTCCGGTCGGTGCGGCGCCAGCGGCTGGACACGTACTTCTTTAATCTGCCAGTCTGAAGCTCGTGGGATGATTTCGTGCAACTCACGAAAGTTGTCTTTGTAGAGAGTCCATTGAATACGTGGGTAGAATTTCGGGTTCTGAACCTTCTGTGCGTGCGCGGCCATCTGCGACACTGCATTGAACACTGTTTCCTGACGCGAGCGTTTCCTGATTCTCTCAAAGGTTTCTTTTCTCGCTCCGTCTATAGAGACAGCAGGAGTACAACCAAGTTCAACAATACGATAGAGCGTACGGTCATCTGTGATCGTGAAGCTGCTGTTAAAGCTGACCTGAGCATTCTGATAGGCTCCGACAACGTTTAGAATCTCATTGAACTTGGGGTGAAGCATTGGTTCTCCCATGCCTGACAACTCGATTCGTTTCGCGTTTCTATAGAATCGGTCAGGGATGCGATAAAACACGTCCAGGGGAAGATACGTTGCGGTGTTGCCAAGATAAGTACGATAGCAGTGAAGGCAACGAACGTGACAGTCATTTGTCAGGTCGAAGCAGATTTCTGTGGGTGAGGAAAGTGTTGTCCCTAATCCTGATTCGAACTCATTCAGCGAATGCGCTATCGACGTTCTGGGTATGGATATACTCTCGTTCCGTTTACGGTTATCGTCAATCAGATCTTGTATATCATCTTTAATCGCTGCAACTTCACTTTTCCAGTTGAGCGACTTCAGGTGAGCATTCATATTAAAGATCAGGTGACCCTGCAAGTCTTTGTTTTCAATCAGGCGCCAGAGTGCATACTCTCGATCCGTGTAAGGGTAATAGTGAGTGCCAGCTTCCATGTTGTGACCTCGAACCCCCATGGGACTCGCCAGGATCGGTAGACCACGTCGACCGTATTCCAGCGCTTTGAGGTCAGATCCGGGAAGCGCTTCGTGGACTACGTTGATGCCAATATCTGACGCTTCAAAGACGCTGTTCAGCTCTTCTCCAAATCTTTCATACAGCAATGTAACATTACCGCGAATCTCTCGGTTTCTATATAGCCAGCAGGCAGGCCCAACGATGAGGAACTGTACATTTGGGGCGGTAGGTGCAATGTTATCAAGAAGCCAATGTCCTGATCTGACATTCGGAGCATGGGCACTGCTCAGGTACAGGACCGTGGGAAGGATCGCTGGGATGCCAAGTTTTCTGCAGGCCTTCTCTTTGTTTCGTAAGCTCTTGGTGTGAAATATAGAAGATACACTGTTTCTGACGACCCTGTACTTCTCCTTCGGTAGAGAGTATGTATACTCGCAGTAACTTGCATCCTGTTGAGTTGTGAAGAGGACAAGATCGGCTCGATCAAGAGCCTCCTTCTCAATTCGATGGAGTATAGTGCGTTCTTTTTCCGACTTTACTTCACTCGACTTTACCAGGGCCTCAACATCATGCATATCCAGGATGATCGGTTTACGGGACTTTTTGATAAGTCTCATCAGGTAGGGCTGACTCAGCAGGATTGCATCATGGTTTCTGCTTTCTTCCAGAATCACTCTTCGGGCACCTCGGTCTTCAGAGAGTGCTTTCAGGAGATGGACTTCCGAAAGTCGTTTCGTAAGACGTTGGCCATCCTCATGCTTGAGCGATATTTGCCGACAGCCTGGATAATAAGAGGTTGATGAAGATGAAGAGGGATGAATATGCGTATATCGAAAGGAGGGTAAACTTGAGTTCCCCTTCACCTGACGCAGTAATTCCCGAGCTATGGCGTGTACGCGTTGCTGACCTCCAAATTCCAGTGGATAGACAGGAAACGTACCGAGACTCAAAAGGCGCATCAGATGATATCTCCTTCTGTCTCCTTGAGTCTTTTATCGTTTAAATAAAAGACAATGTTCCAGGAACCGATCGCTCTTCGATTTGTGCTGATTCGCCATCCCACGTCATGCCGCAGAGTAGAGAGACGATGATTACAGGCTTTCACGGCAGATTTCTGACCGAAGAGATCTATCCCGGTATTCTTTAACCGGTTAACCAATCGTATATACTGTATTTGTGAATCTGTCCTGTAACAGGGAGTGTGATTGTTAACCCACTCGGGAAGTCCATCATTGAGATCTGCAACATGTGCCAAGTATTGAATGCCAGCGCGCAGGTGTTCTTCAAGCTCGACTTTCCCGGAATACCCGTTTTCAAGAAGGTAGAACAATCCTTCGAGAGCATAACACATGGCGTGAGTATGACAGTCGCCTTGATTAGGTGAGGCCGGGAATGATCCATCGTCTCTTTGCATCGATGTTAACCACTCGAGCCAGGTTTCGATCGTTTGGTCTCTTCCGCTCATGGCAAATGGGATGAGCAGTTTTCCGAGATAGCATCCACCAGCGGTGCTCCAATACATTCGGCGCTCTGGTGGGTCCCACCTGTCTATCGAGCTGTCATACATGCTACGAGGTGCCTGACTATACGGATCCCAATGATACTCGATCCAGTCCAGTGCCGACTCTGCTGATCGAAGGTATTTCGTTTCTTCCGTTATATCGTACAGATCCAATAGGGCTCGTGCGCATATTCCTGTATCAAATATATGACATTCGTGAAAACGGCTGTTTGAGACCGTACGATGAGGTATTGAATGGGGAAAAGCCCCATTCTTTTGCTGACAGGATAGAAGAAAATCGCCGGTCTTGAAGGCCTTCTCTATCTCACCATACTGACATAAGAGTGAGAGAAAATAGGCTGTGATCTCCATATGAAGGTAGTCAAAGTTCTTACCGGACTTTGAATAGAAATAGCCGTAATGCTCGCAGCAAAGGAACTCTTCAATTCCATAGAGCTCGCTATTCTCTTCTCCCACTTGGCTCCGAATTTCAATAGACACAAAAACTCCCCGATTTTTATGAGATGAAAACTATAAGTTACCATTATAAGATCAAAGTATAGATCGAATGTTTGCATCCCACAACAAGAAATAAAGCAATCCATAGATAAAAATCGACCCCGGGTCGCAAAGCGTTAACCCGGGGTCTTACTCCCAACTCTGAACTCATTCAGAATCTGTTCAGCCGTCGCTGGAAGTTTCCAGGGGAACTAGATCCATGATGGGCAGCACATTGTTGAGTTTATTCTCAGGGTCATCCATTTCGATTTCTACCGTCTTTGGATGATGCCCTTTTACATTGACCGTGAGTGTGGCAGGTCCCTCTTTAAGATTTCCAAATCGGATAAAGTTCATTTCAGGCACAATGAAGTCGCCGTCCTCGGTGAAGGCTCCACCTACAAAATCTGACATGTCTACTGTGTCTCCTGCGTCTATGGTTCGTGAGATTTCTCCGTCGTCACTGATCAGAGAGACACTTAGGATTTCAACTGGTGATTCGAAATCCTCAAGAAAGACCATTGCAAAGAATTGAATCGTATCCGAAAGTGTATACGTGACTTCCGGAAAGAGGTCGGGACCAACAGTTACATGATGCCAGATCTGATCTGGAGGGAACTCCGGGTTATTGTAGGCGAGGTAATACTCGCCCTCCGGCAGAAAATGTATGCGTTCAAACTCACCAAATTCTGGAGGGACTGATGTAATTGCTGACATACCATCCATGCTTAATTCCTTATCTTTACTTGCAAAGATGATCATGTTGTCCTTCCCTGCAGCTGCTCTTTCAGAAGCGTTGAACTTGATATCAACAGGATAGAGCGCTGGGAGTGTGAGCTCCCCGAGGTTTGTTACCATCGAATCTTCAGCGATCGTATAGACTTCGGGAAGAAGTGTTGTAAAGATGGTTTTGGTTCCACTCTCGTTATTGTTACAGTTTATGGCAAGGCGGACATCTCCGGATAGTTCTGACTCAATGGTGACGTGTCCTTCACGTAATTCACAACCATCAGTCACGCCGTAAGTAATTTCATCAGCGGGCATAAGCTTGAGATATAACCCCTGACGATTAAGGATCTCTTGACTAAGGTTACTTATATCCAGCGAAAGCTTGACGCGCTTCTTCTCGACCTTGGGGTCGAAGCTCAGCTCAATGTGTTTCCCGTCCTGAATATCAATGATCTCAGTGAATGATCGACTTTCACTGTGGTTGATGGATTCGCTGACTTTGACTCGGTATTTTCCTTCTTTCAGGTAATCCGCTTGAAAGTTCCCGAATCCATCCGCAGCGATATGCATTTGAAAGTCGTCGCGATCGATCGGATCAAACCAAATGCGACACTTACCCTCTGGTATATTCCCTTCGAACGCCAACTTGCCTGTGACGCTTGCAATGCCAAGTGGCTCATGAAGATCAAGAACTCGATTTTCGCCTTCTCCCAATTCGAAATCAATACTATACCAGTCAGCTGTTATCCAATGCATCTTCCGTTCGACGGAGAATGTATATTTTCCGGCAGGAAGTGATTCCCATTCAAACCACCCGTCTTCGCCTGCTTCAGCCTCATCGATCTCTGTCGAAAAGCCGTTAAAGGTCTCTCGTGAGGGGCTGAGGGATACCCCCATATCCCTGTAACCAGCCCCATCGAAGGAGAGAAACCCTCCCACCGTTCCTCCTTTTCGCAGAGCAACAACATAAGAGGCTTCACCCACTTTCCATTGCTCGCGATTTTCTGGCGTAATCAGCATCCTGGCGTAACCTGGCGTCCAGATACCGATTGTACGCGGTAAATTGGGATCATCTTTGAATGTATAGATGCCTTGTTGATTCGCATCTCCCCAGGCCGTTTCCAAGGTTGAGGCAGGGTTGATTCGTGAAGGTTCCCAATCTCGATCAAGCTTCGACCATTCAATATGAAATCCATCCTGGTAAATCGTATTGAACGCCTGCGCTCCTGGGATCGGGGTCGCCGTCTCAGCATCGATGATTTCGACAGACGTTTCGAGACCTTTCGTGAGTTTGATTTCTAAATCCTTGTGGTCGTCCACTGTAGAAGGAAAGACCCTGAAGTCTATGTAAGGCAAATATCCTTCTGCGCTGAACTTCAACCACCTTGCTTCTCCCTCACTCAGATTATCAAGATAGATTTCACCTTCAGGATGTTCTACTTCTTGATTCGTGAAATTATTCAAAAAATCTATCGTGTAATTTGTAATGGGAGCTCCTGTCTCTGCATCTGTCACATATCCAAAGATGTAGGCAGACGGTTTAAGAGTGAACCTCGCCATATCTACAGTATCTGCCTCGCCTTCCCATGTACTGTAACCCTTCAGTGAGGCCTTGAAGTTCAATATTTCTGAAGGAACATCAGGAAGTTTGAAGGATCCATCTTCACCTGTTGTGACTCCCTCTTCATGCCCAGGCAGTGGGTAGCCGAGGATTCGACCACGGGCATAGGGACGAATGGTGACTCCGGGTAGAGGATTCCCTTCCTCGTCTTGAACAAGCCCTTTCATCGTGATGGCCTTCTCGAGGGTGAGGTTGACGACGTTCGGCTTTTCCTTCGGTCCCGCGATAATTGTGTCTCTCCAGGTTGGCGCCCATCCTTGGCCGTATGCTGCAAGTCTCAGTGCCTGATCATTTTCAAACCCCAGGGTATATCGGCCATCAACATCCGTCTTTACTTCTTTGTTCATGTAGTGCCCGAACTGATGACCGAACCGAACGGTGACTCCCGGGATAGGGTTCTCCTGCTCGTCGGTAATAACGCCTGTGAGTCTATACGGCAAATCGGTGATACCTGATGGGTCGTTGGCGGCCTTCTGGGACTGCGCGGGTTCCGACTGTTGAAGGCTGACAGGCATCGCGATGCTTTCTTCTTCAGGTATTGCATTTTCATTTTTCTTGAACGTCGATGAAGATGACTGGGATGTTTCTACGATTGTTTGGTCCAATTCTTTTTCATTGATTGATTCATGATAATAGAGGGCTGCTGCTGTGATTCCAAGTACCGCTACTGTGAGGAGTGCCGTGACGCCTTTCGTTGAAAGAAGGAGTGAGGAAAGGGATATGGCGGAGGCTCCTGCCGTTGCAGAAGACCAGACAGCTGAAGCAGATAATGCTTTTTCAGGTTTCAAAAGGGTTGCTGCGGTGAGAAGGACCGACAGTGCTTTTGCAATGTCACTGATGCCTTCTCCTTTCAACTTCTCTTCGAGTATTGAGAGCGCTTTCTTCATCCTGCTGGTTAGAGTTGTTCGTGGGACCTCCAGAGTATCGGCAATTTCCTGATGCGAAAATCCGTGCAGGTAATGAAGCTGAACGGGAACACGGAGATCTTCCGGAAGCTCTTCCAACATGCGTTCCACCGTCAGGCGCAGTTGGTTCTCTGATCGAGGATCACTTTGATGGTTTATTGCGCTGCTGATATTCTCCATTGTTATCTCCCGATGGGCGTGTCGACTTTGGCGCTTTCGGAGAGCGTCGGCTTCGCGAGCTGCCGTGCGGCATATGTATGTTCGCGCTGGAATGGTCGAGTCATGTGCCTTCGTCTTCACTTCTCTGATCAGCCGGGAGTAGGTGGACTGACATGCATCATCCGCGTCGTCTGAGTTTTTCGTCAGGCGATAACAGATGGTGTAAACCAGGGGGAGCACCTCCTGGTACAATCGGGAAAATGTCTTCTCGCTGGGTTGCTTCAGAAAGCTTTCCCAGGAGTTCTCTAATTCAGTGCTCATTTGTTTTCCTCGCCACAGATGGAATCATGAGAGGTCGCTATTCAGCAAGTCTCTCATGATTCTCTGGACGTGGATACTAACCTATGGACGACAAACAGGAGTTTTGTCCAAAAAAACTTCACTTTTTTGAGAATTATGTCACTTTTGTGACGTGTCAGAAGAGTTTGACGCAGCGCTTCAGCAACCTTTAAAATCCTTTTTTCTCTAATCTTGTCTTTAGGAATAACCATGAAAGCAAACTCACTTCTCTTCGGAGCTTTTCTCGCCACTCTCGGAAGCCTAACCTCATGTGCAACCCGACCCAGCCCTCCATCTGTCTTCGCGAGGGTGGAAACAACCCCTGTAAATTCTCAGGGAGATGCGGCTGATGACCCGGCCATCTGGTATCACTCTTTATCGCCAGAAAAGAGTCTCATTATCGGAACGAATAAAGATGCCGGTCTTATTGTCTACAATCTTGATGGAGAAGTTCTTTCCGAAAATCTCGACGGAGAACTGAATAATGTGGATGTTCGGCAAGGTGTCATGATGGGTGGAAAGCAGCTCGATGTCGTTACTTCCGAGAATAGAACCAGCAAGTCGCTCAATATCTATCAGATGGATGGCGAAAATGGACGACTCATTGATATCCGTGAAGGCGAGATCCCACTCCCGCTGGATCCCTACGGTTCGGGGCTCTACCACAGTCCTCGAACGGGGAAGCTGTATTGCTTTGTTGGGTCGAAGCTGGGAAAAGTGGTTCAGGTAGAGATTCACGCAGCGGGAGAAAATAAGGTGAGCGGAAAGGTTGTCCGTGAACTTTCTCTTCCTTCTCAGGTGGAGGGTTTCGTTGCCGATGATGCAAGAGAGATCATCTATATCGGAGAAGAAGCGGGAGGCATCTGGAAGTTTGATGCAGAACCTGATGGAGTTTCGGAAGGAGAGAAAATCTACTCGATAGAAAGGGGAGCACCGATCGACAAGGCCGATATTGAAGGGTTGGCTATCTATAAGGAAGAGAGTGGTGAAGGTTACCTTGTTGTATCGAGCCAGGGAAGAAACGAGTATGTGCTTTTCGAACGAAACGAGCCATACGGTTATATTGGAACTTTTCGTATAGATGAAGGAGATGAAATTGATGGGGCATCAAATACGGATGGTCTGGAAGTCAGCAGTAACTATATCGATGAACGTTTTCCGGAGGGGATTCTTGTTGTTCAGGACGGACTTAATAAAGGGGGAAATCAGAACTTCAAAGTGATTTCCTGGAAAGATATTAGTGAGGCGCTGAAACTGGAATGAGCCTGTGTGAGATTTGAAGGATAGCAAAAGGCGACTCTCACTCGAGAGCCGCCTTTTTCCATTCCCAGTCAGTCAGGTATATAAGTGTCTTAGTAAAGAAACCAGTTAGGAACGTTGGTTGTTCCAGCTTCAATTGTGAAGATACGGAAGTAGCCAGCGTCATCAACGTCGTCTCTCCAGACGCCGACGCCGGCGTTTTCTGCGAACGCGAAGAAAGAATCCTGAGCGTCAGCAGTTTCCGAACTTGCCACATTGATTGTTGAGCCAAGCTTGTTGCCTGCAACGTCATAGAAAGCAACGCTGGCAGTTCCGGTATTACGTCCATTGTAAGTAACTGCGAAAGCGTCTGCCTGTGGGTAGTAATAGGCAGCAATGTTTCTATTACGGTTTGAGTCGTCGGCAACAGTAACACCGGCAGGAGTCACGTTTACCTGTGAGTCATCGAAGAAACTTGCAAAAACGGCTTCGTCATCGCCAATCTCCTCACCCTCAACAGCGATGAAGAATTCTCCGTCAGGTGAAACAGCAACAGCCGGATTGCCAATTTTAGCCTGTGTTCCTTCAGCACCTGTCATTGGAATTGGTGTAATAGCAGTTTGGGGAACAAAGCTTGAATTGAATATACGGTAGTTGGTATCGTCATCCCCTGTAAAGCGTGTTGTACCGGCATCTTCCCATGCTGTGACAATAAGATCATTTACGAAGCTTCCTTCTCTGATGATTGCGACAATAGGGTCGTTCTGGTCATTTGTGATGGAACCCTGTGCCATGACCTGAGCGGAACCTGTGATTTCCGTACCATCAGTCTGAAAGCGTCTCATGAACCCTCCTGAACCATCCGCACCTTCACCACCCTCGTAGGCGACAAGGATTGTTCCGTCTGAGAAGAAGTCGAAGTCAGGGTCGTTAACGCCGTCGGCAAGAACCACAAGGGAGCCGATTGTTGTTGCTGTTGGAGTGTAGAGCTGAAACTCAACTCCGCCGTCGTCGCCAGGGCTGTAGCCGAGCGCAATGATATTTCCGTCGGGCGACCAGGCTACGTTGATTTCACCGTCACCTGTATAGCCAGATGTTCCGGAAGCGATCGAAGCACTGTTGGCGATGGTTCCGTCAGAGATATTCCTGATCTCAAGCTGGATGTCATTGCTGGCATCGCCGTAAGCGAGAGCGAACTGAGTTCCTGTCGGGTTCATAGCAACTGAAGGTTCCACGATAACAGAAGAAAAGTTCTGCGGCGTGTTTGTTCCAAGGTCAACCGCTGGCTGTGAAAGGCCAATGGCTGGTACTGCAAATAGCAGGGCTGCGACTGATAAACGCATTTTTGAAGCTCCTCAAAATTTATATATAAAAGTGAATTGAAACCAGAATGTTAGTTGGGAAAAACTGTGGACGGGTTCCATTCCTGGTAAGGAATCCCCCAGATTGTCCAGTTTCCCGATCTATATTCGCCCCCATAGCGATAGATATCACCGTCTGACACACTGCCATTGGTGGGATCATACACATTGTAGTTTGTATTCGCCGGAAAGCTGTCCTGTCCGTTCGAGCTGTCTGTTCGGTCAGGGCCAAGTGAGATAAGCGTATAGGCCTGCTTGACAATTGATGTGAGGGGGTTGTTGTTGGATCCGGAAGCCATCACATAAAATGCGGCGACCCTCGAACTGTTCGCACTGTTGAATGTTTGGTCAGAGAACGGATCACTCGCGAAAGTGGTCATATATGCAACTGGGGTCGTCAGCTTGTAGAAACCATTTTCATTCGTATTGAGGGGGTTATTGTCCTGATCCGGGGGGTATCTGTTATTATCGACAAAGTAGGCCTCAAGAGCAGTTGCGAGTGTTCGATGGTCGTTCTTTACCCTACTTACTTTCGACCGCGTTTGCGCTTCGAGAAAATTAGGAACTGCAATCGCCGCAAGGATGGCAATGATCGCAACGACAATCAAAAGTTCGATCAGGGTGAAGCCTTTGTGAAGAATGATTTTCATATAGACGTGCCTTAATTATCTGTGAATTTGTTTTCCGGATCAGTATTCGGTTCGGAGAAGCACGTACAGTGGCATTTGTATATCAAAAATCATGTGGGAAGGATCGCGCGGACGACGGAAAGTTGTCAGTCGTCACTCAGGTAAAGCGCTATTCTTCTTGGCCGGGAGGACTTATTTGAAGATAAAGTGGCAATGATACTGGATTGGAGTGGGGAAGAAGAATGAAGCGTTGGGCATTCTTGTGAATCTTAACACTTCTGCCACTTTAGGCGTGCACTCTTGATCCTGAGCAGAGAGGATTCAGAGAGTCTTTTAAAAAAAAATGAATCCGCAGCTGCAATTTTGAGAAACTCTGTCGTCTGTTTTAGTAGAGAGGCAAATCTAGGTGAAGTCAGAATATGAAAAACCTGATAGAGAAGATTAAAGAGGCCGACAGAAAAGCAGTCGATCGACTGGTAGAGGAGACCTATGCACAAATCTTTGCTATCGGAATCGCCTATTTTCGTGAAACCGAAAGGGCCGAAGAGTTGGTTCAGGAAACCTATCTAAGGGTCTGGCTCCATATCGACAGGGTGAGAGATGACCGAAAACTCTATGGCTGGGTTCTGCGCATTGCTCAGAATCTCGCCCGGGACTGGTACAAGATGGAGCAACGTTTTCGCAAGAGAGAGAAGCAGGTCGATCTCGAAAGAATCCCCGAGATACCTTCTGCAGATACTTCCGGAGATGGTGCGAAGAGGGAAGAACGCTATGCGGCCCTTGAAGAGGCGATAAGAGATCTCCAGGAAGAGGAACGCCAGATGGTTTGCCTTCATGTTATCGGTGGAAAAACAAAGAAGGAAATCGCAGCAATACTGAAAGTACATCCGTCTACGGTGGGGAGGCGCATCGACCAAACCCTCAGTCGACTCGGAGAGAGAATTACTGAATTAGAGATGCCAGAAGAACGGCTCTCTCTCAAGAAAAAGCAGGTTTTCGGAGCATTTGCCGCTCTCACGAGTCTTAGCCTTTCCGAACAGAAAGCGCTCGCTGGAACTCTCGTTCTACCCAAAATGTCTATCCTGGTTCAAAAGCCAGTTCTCTATGGAATTACGATGCTTGCTCTGGTTTTCCCTGTTTCCCTGATTTTCCTCATTAGTGTGACCTTCAATCAGGACTCATCGGAGGTGGAGAAGCTCCTCGAAAGAGAGCAGAATAACCTGGCTCAAATCCTTGCATATAACTCCAGTATGAAGGGGTCTTATATGGATGGGGAAGAGCACACTTATGTGGAAGAGAAGGTACGATATGAGTTGGGCGGTGACTATACGATCAAGAGATATCACTTTCTGGACGAGACAAGTGAGCAACTGGAGAAGTATTGTTTCATCGAGAGAAATGGTCCTGTTGTAGTCGAAGAGATCAGTAAAGGTGTTGATGAGGATCCCTTTGTCAGGAATCAGTTCTCTATCCAGGAGGGGGAAAGCCTTTCCCCCTGGATCGTTCACCGGCCAATCATTATCGCTCCATTGACTTTGCTCGGCTTGGAAAAGGTTCAGCTTGTCGGCGAAAGTGATAGCAATTTTCGCTCGGTCACAGGGCAGAAGGATGGTATAGAGTATCGCATATTGATTGATAAATACACAGGTTTCCTGACGACAATGGAATTGCTTAATTCAAAGGGTGTGCTTGTTAACTCCAGCGAGTATACCATAAATGAGGTGCAGCGCAAATGAGAGTGTTCGCTTTATTTCTCCTATTGTTTATTTCGTTTCCATATGATATATACGGAATAAGTGAGTTTCCTCCTCAGAGCCATGCGGGAAACGATCTTACACTTGAGGATGGAGATATCATCTGGGGCGTTCACTCACAGATTGGAACATTGTTTATTTCAGAAGGCTCTCGTGCTTATATAAAATCGTTTGATGGTGTATCCACATCCACAGGGATGGTCGAAATTACAGCTGATCACATGATCATTGAGGGAGCATTGATTGCTGACGGAGCTGGTTACTCAGGTGGATCAGGGGGAGGGGGCGGTGCTGGAACAACTCAAACCTTCACCTTCCCTTTTCCTACATTCCAAACTGGCATGTCAGGTCAGCCCGGTACTGTTCCTTATGAGAAGGAAGATATACAAGGCATGGGAAGAATTGGCGGAACAGGAGATGGTCCAGGAGGAGGCCTCGGAGGTTACAGGCCCGGGAATCTTAGTGATGAGGATGCCCTCGATGGTTCGTATATTTCACCGAATCATGACAAATTAGGACAAGACTTGAAGACCTGGATGGGGTCAGGGGGCGGAGGAGGTGGGGGAGGAGAAGGGTTGGTTGGTTATAACGAAGGAGCACTTGGAGGTGGAGGCGGTGGAGCCGGCGGTAGAGGAGGCGGCGCGATTCGTCTATTCGCAACGGGTTCATTTAAACTGGGCGAGGCCGCAAGAGTGACCGCATCTGGACAAAGGGGAGGGAATGGAAAGCCAAGAGGATATTATATCAACGGCTGCGATGGAGGAAATGTCGAGCCCGAGGAAGAGGGTGAACCATCGTATAATGGCTATTACAACGGCGGAGGATATGGCGGTTCAGGTAGCGGTGGCAGTATTCTGATCCACATCTCTGGTGAGGAACCTCTCCTTGATTTAAATAAAAACGCACGAGTCGTTTCCCTCGGAGGTGGAGGGAATCTCTCAAACGGAGGTGGTGTCATCATGCGTGGGATTGATTCGTCTCTGATCTCGCCTGAAATGATTGTGGCTCAATATAGCTCCGTTCTGGAGTTCTCTTCTGTTACGCAATGGGTTCTTTATTGAGGTTGCGCTGACGGTATGAGGAATTTATTATGATTTATCAACTTGGAGTAAGCGGGATAAAAGTGCTGAAAATCTCTTTATATTTCAACTTATCAGGAATATTATATACACTCAGCTTTGTGTGTTCTTTGTATATCTGTTGTTATGCTGCAGAGATAGGGCCTACGGATCATCAGGGCGCTGATCTGTCACTTGCTGATGGAGATGTGATCTGGGGAATTCAAGAAAACGTTAAGACCTTTACAGTGCCAACTTCCGCAACGGTTACCGTAAAGCCCTACGATGGTGAAACCAGCATGACCGGAATGGTCGAAATCCATGCAGAGGCGATCATCATTGAAGGAATTCTTTCCGCTTCGGGGGCAGGGTTTTCGGGAGGCTCTGGTGGTGGCGGTGGGCCGGGAGGCATGGAGCAGTTCGGTCCTCCTCCCTATTTCTGGATTATCACCTATGGTTCTGGTGGTCAGGCAGGAAAAGTCCCGTACATGAAAGCCGGACTCAGGGGGCGCAAGGAAGTTGGCGGGACCGGAGATGGTCCCGCGGGAGGCCTCGGGGGATTTGCCCCTGGAAATACCTCTGAGATTGATGGCTTGGAAGGCTTTCTTTACTCGAGCTCCGGTGGTCAGGTTCCTGGAACACTTGTGCCCGGAATGGGTTCAGGAGGCGGCGGCGCAGGCGGGAGTGATGGAGGGGTACTCTACAATACCTACGGAAATAGCGGTGCTGGCGGCGGTGCAGGAGGACGAGGCGGAGGAATCATTCGATTGCACTTTGCCGAACTACTTTCAATGTCAGGGACATCAGCTATACATGCGAACGGGACTTTGGGTGGAAATGGAAAACCTTACGTCTATAATGGATATAGCTCAACTGCAGACGGAGGAGATGTGGAGCCGCCTGAACTTGGCGCACCCACTGATTACATGAGAGATGACCCTAGAGGTGGATTTGGTGGTTCTGGAAGTGGCGGTTCTATTGTCTTTTATTCAGAGTATTCTGACTCACGACTTGAATTAGATCCCGGGTCTGAGATTCAAGCGGTGGGTGGTCGAGGATCCTTGGACAATGGAGGCGCACTCTTTTTCTCCGGTCCTCACCCCGTCGATGACTTTAAACCTGTGGTGAATGCAAGGTACTTATACTCCCTTGAAGAAGCATCAGAGGCCCAATGGATCCTTTATTGATAAGTCCTTATTCGTAAGAAGTCCCTGTATTGATTGTTACGGTTCGGTTGATATGAGGGAATTCTCCTTTATCCTTCAAGGAACACTCAGCATTTTCCTCTGTGTGACCGATTGTATAGCTGCCTCCCGAATGGCATACTGGTTTTTCGATAAGGTAGGCTTCCGGGCCGACAAGATCGTCCCATGTGGGAGTTGAATGAGCAGACACATTGTTATCCAATTGCCAGGATTCTTTTGCGATGTCTATACTGACCAGGTTTTCCTGGCAGGCGTTTCTTCGGCTGATTTCACGAGCGCGAATAAACGATGGGACGGCAACGGACACGCTGATTGGGATACATATCAAGACCTCCAGAACTCCAAGAATCAAACCGATTATGGCGAAAGTCTTGGGTTCTCTGGCGAGACCCATGGCTCCGAATACAATGGCGATGAGACCTCCCAGGCCGCAGGTGAAAAATCCAACAAGAGCCGATATAAAACTGATAATGCCGAATGTGTTCTTTGACTGGCTCATTTTCTTGAACCCTCCTCAAAGTTTGAGCTGAAAAGACTGATGAAAGAAACGTGGAGAACATGATCCGGCGCAACAGCAATGACCCCTCCCGAAAATTGTTTCCTTGATTTCTCGGTCTTAATTCGCCTTACTGAGGACCAGTTGGAGCGGTCAAATATTGCGCTGATTTACACAATCTTGCTCAATGGCATAAATGATTTGTAATCAGTGATCTATGAGTGACTGCTTTTGCTGACTTGCGAAGAATTGAAAGGAACCTGTTATGTTTTGCACACTGCCTTGCAAAGATGTTCAGGCCTCAAACAAGATGTATTCTCAGCTCACACGACCTTTCCTTCCGCTCTTTCTGCTGTTTCTTTCAATGATACTCACTCCAATCCTGGCCAGGGCTCAGGAGGGCAGTCTCACCTGGCAGACGAACCCCGAGCATGGGATGAACGTCATGCTTAATGAAGGCAGACCTGGGGTGCTTTGCTTCTTTACGCCCGGCTCACGTCCGGTCCTTCAGATGCAGCAGGAAACTTTTCTAAACCCGGAAGTTCAGAGTGAAATGAAAGATCTGGTTCCCATCGCCGTTGATGTGCGCCAGTACAAGAAACAGGCGTCAGATTTTCAGATTCTTCGAGTTCCAACGATACTCCTCATGGATCCCCAAGGGAGAGAGGTTGATCGCGTGATCGGGAGTAAATCCCCTCGCGCCTTTATGCAATACTTGAAACGTTTCAAATACGCATTGGCAAACAGTGGAGGAGAGCGCGTCGAGGCATTTCAAACAGCAGCCGTTGATGTGACCGAGCCCGGAGAATATAAGCAGAAGTACAGGCTTATCTATCAGGATTCAGACCTGCAGGGAAAGACAGTTTTCTTAACGGGTGACTTCAACGATTGGAGAGAAACGGCTGTTCCCATGGATCAAGAGGGAAACATGTATACCAAGGATGTCTATCTGGAGCTTGGGCAGATCTATGAGTACATGTATTACATCCCTGATGTTGGCTATCGCCAAGATCCCAGGAATCCACTGGGGAGAGTCAATGTGTACGGGACAGTTAATTCCATTATGGTTGCTGGAACGGTGAGGCACTCTCCAATCGTCAATGGTAACGATGTCCTCTTCACAGCGAACGCCCCAGATGCATCAGACGTTCGCATTGCCGGCAGCTTTAATAACTGGCAGCAGGTTCCCATGTATCGAAATAAGTCAAACCCCAATCTCTGGGGAGCGCGTATTACTCTGCCCCGAGGAAGGTACTTCTACAAGTACATCGTTGATGGTGAATGGCGTTTCGACAGTGAGAACTTCACTCCACGAAAAGACTCTGGAGGAAACTACAACAGCAGTTTCGATGTTCAGTGATTTGGGTGATCTTCAGAAGTCCTGCTCATGATATGCTGGCTGCGAGTGGTAGCTCTGAGCACCTGAAAGCTTGGAAGTAGCACCACTATGACTGCGTTTTCAAGCACACAGATCCACCTCTCTCGCTCACCATTTATCTAACCATTACACGTGAAGATCACTCTAATAATCGTACCAGACGCGTATAAGCTGGTACCAGAGACTGCCTTGTTCTCCAGCTGTGTAAAGTTGCGGATCTTCGCCTCCTTCTTCCCCGCGTCTGTGTATATTGGGAAGTACGACAGTTTCGACATTGATTACATTTACATGATGCTTGTCGATCCATTCATTGGCCTGCTTCAGACTCTCCTTTAGTTCGCTCATTTCCGGTACGGAGAACAACCCTCCTTTTTTGAGCATTACAGGTGCGAAGTCCTGGTATCCAATCATAAGTTTTCTCCAGATAAGTTCTACTTTATGACTTACTAAACAAGAAAGAGCATATTCAATCCAACCTAATCTAAGGTCGTTGAATGATCCTGCCGGCAAAGGCTGATTCTACCCATTCTGGATCAGGTGAGCGAAACGACAGGATAAGTTCCTTATTCAACCTTACGAAATACCAGCCCTGATATTCATTCAAGTCTACTGGCATCTCATCACGAAGATAAGGGTCCAGCATATTGACACCGCGCTCAGTCAGATAGCCATCTGGTGGAATCCTGTTGTGAGCCATGAGGCGCTTCCCTTCCGTCTTTGGGTTTCGTGCAATCGCTTTGTCGGTCAGCCCATAGCGATCAATAATCGGAAGATCCGTAAAATAGGAAACAATTCCCACAGCACCCATCACGGTAACAGCGTCCTCGGGTATCAAACCATTCTCACGAAGTCCTTCGAATGGTGTGTATAGACGGAGAAGGAAGTCTGCATTGATGCGATGCTCAAAGTACCGCACACCAACCGCGTGTGAAATTGTCTTTTCTGTCGCTCTGTTCCAGGCATTCGTCAGGAGTGATAGTCCTGGTATCAGGTTGAAGGGGGGGCAGTCCTCGAGATTGATCGGTACTGATCTCAATGTTGCTTCTGATCTTTGCTGGATGGGAGCGGCTGTCGACCGTGCCATAAAAGGGATCAGAGAAGTTGCAAGGATGAAGAACACCGCTGTGGCGATGTAGCTGAGCGCGGCTCTTGGGGGAGGAAGCTTGTCAAGGAAAACGCCGAGCGATGATGCGTAAATAACAGAAGAGAGAGGCCAGAAGATATCCAGGGGGCGATACTCAAAGTGGTCTCCGCCGATGCGCGCAAGGTAGACCAGCTGAAATGAGAGAAGCGCAAGGATCGGAATAATGCGTAGCTTCTTTGCGGACTTATTCTGGAAGATGAAAAAGGCGAAAGCAGCGTTAGGGAGCATCCAAAGGCTGTATTCGAGTGTTGCCGACCATATATATGTCAATCCCATGTCCCACCAGGGTTCACCTACCTTGGCGTAGTAGGTATTCGGAAGCCATTCACCATAGTAATACTTTCGCCATAGAAAATGGGATAAGACTATAATTAAAGAAGGGAGGGTATAACCGAGGATGATCTTATAGCATCTCCGATTGGCCCAGACAAACCAGGCGAAAGCAATTATCATCAATGCGAGCGAATCAGGTCGCGTTAACGAAGCAGCTGCCCATGGCAATCCGGCAAGTAGTAGAGGATGGGAATACCGTTTCCAGGGTAGAAGCGCCGTATAGAGACCAAGAATAATAAAGAAGGTATTGCTTCGGGTTTCCAGGCCACCGGTTGTCCAAACCGCATAGCTACTATTCACGGCAAGCAGGAGCATCGCAAAAGGAAGAAGGACATACCAGGTCTCCTTCTCCGAGAAGAGACGAAGGAGGGCGGCTGTGGCGATCATCGTTCCGACGGAGTAGAGGACCCCCAGAAGCAGGGCGCCATTCTCAACTCCGACCTTCAGGTACTCGAGAACAGTCAACTGGATGACCCAGAGGAAATTGCTGTAACCTTCAACGTATTCACCAGGGTTAAAAACAAAACCTCGGCCGTTGACGAAATTATCTACGTAACGGAAACTGATGTAAGCGTCATCACAAAGAAAGATATACGAGCTGGCATGCAGCAGGTGGAAGGCTACAAAAACAAGAGAGAGAATGATGGGGAGGTTACGCTGCACGCCGGAATCGCTTTTGAAAATAGTTTGTTAGTCCAAAGGCGGAGATAATAAGGAGACCTACTCCAATGATAATCCGCGCACCAACGTATTGATCATCGAAAAGAAAGACTTTTAAGTTTACAATCGTCTTTGAAGGGTAGAGGGCTTCTACGTCAGGTACATCGTTGGACGGTGCATTTTCCCAGAAGTCCTGGTGGGTATCGGGGTGCTGACCCTTGAGAAGTTTCGAATTCATAAATTCAATCTGTCTTGCATGCCAATCAGCTGCTTCCTTCGAAAGTCTCCGATGAAGTTCCGTCTCGGCGTCCAGTCTGACATCTGCCATATCGAGTTTCGGAAGAAGTCTCTTTATATCCAAATATTCATCCAATGATTCTTCATCCTTCGAAATCAATGGATGGAGTGATGCCGCTCCGGATTCTCTCAGTTCTCTTGCGCGGAGGATTGCCTGAAACCCCAAGGCGTTATCACGGCTCCCACCAAGTGCTTCAGCGAGGGCTACATAGATATCAAGACTCTCCCAGGCTCCTCCGAGCTGAATCAACCCTGAGAGACCTTCAGCAGCTTCTGAGTATAGAGGGTTACCCGAATTTACTCTCCCTTTTCCTTTGAAGGAGAATTCTGAGATAGTGGCAATACCCATCCCTTCATCTTCAGGTGGGTCCATGATCCACCTGATGGCATGTAGTTGATATTCTTCTCGCCCAAAGTGAGCCTCCGGGTTTATTTCCAGGGCGTATTCGATAAGCTTTTCCGCTTGCTGCAGGTCACTGATATCGCGCCGGTCAGCACCATTAGCTAACCAGCGATGTGCATTATGAGTACCGAGATTTGCGTAATATCTATATAGGTGATCGTTCAATACCTCTTCAGGATATTCCTTGCTGTCTATGAGGAGTTTCTTGCGTCCCATTAATTCAATAGCCAGGTCATATTCCCCAAGCTTATCTGCGGCTACTGAGGCGTCGTCATACAAGTTAGGATCATCAGTTCCTTCAGCTAATTCCTTCTGAATTCGCTCAAGGCGCATTTCGTAATACAGGTCGGGGTATCTGACAAACCAACCAAAAATGGCTCTCACAGCACTTGGGTTCTGTTCAGCCTCGATGATGGTGGTATCTCTGTCCCAGAAGCATGCCTCAGACTTTGAATAAGGCGTCACAAGAATGAGCAGTATGAATAGGCAAATTGCCCCGCGAGCCTTCGGAATATTTGAAAACAGATTCTTCATGACAAGCTAATCTCTTGTTATAGGTGAGAATCTGAGATGAGATAGATGAATGGCAAGGTAATTAGCCTTGCTGAAAGCTAGGCGCTTCTCCCTTTTTTCTTCTTCCCCTTTTTTTTCTCACCCGGTTTGTGCGAACTTTTCTTTGGTCCTTTCTTAAACGACTTCTTCTTTTTCTCACCGGTTTGATCTGAGAGAGGTTCGATCATCAGGGGCTTGCCGCAGACTCTAGCCTTACGCAGTATTTTCGCGATCTCTTTCGGCATTCCTTCCGGGAGCTCCACAACACTGTGATCGTCGTGTATACGAATATCCCCGATATAATCACTCTCGAGTCCCGCTTCGTTCGCAATCGCACCAACGATCTGCCCCGGTTTCACCTGGTTCTGGTGACCAACCTCAACCCGGTAGAGTGCAAAGCCTTCCTTCGCCTTGATGGGCTCGCGTTTCCTGTTTTCCCGATTTCCTCTTGGTTCGCTTTCTCTCTCACTGCTTCTCTCTCTCGCTCTTTGTGGCTTTTCTTTTTCCAGGAAGAAGGGTGTATCGCCCTGGAGAAGTCTTGCCAGAGCTGAGGCGATTTCAATCGCAGGAATGTTATGCTCCTGTCTATACTCCTCAATGATCTGGTAATAAAATCCCAGATCCTCTACAGCAAGAGTTTCACTGATTCGATCTTTGAATTTGCCAACGCGAAGGCTATTGATTTCTTCTCGCGTTGGAAGCTGCATCAGTTCAATCTTCTGTTTCGTTGCTTTTTCGATGGCCTGGAGTAACCTTCTTTCTCTCGGAGAGATAAAGAGGATTGCCTGCCCCTCGCGACCGGCACGTCCTGTGCGCCCAATACGGTGCACATAAGACTCCGTATCATGAGGTATATCGTAGTTGATCACATGGGTAATTCTTTTAACATCGAGACCACGAGCTGCGACGTCGGTGGCCACAATAATATCAAGGTCACCGGATTGTAGTCTTTCCAGAGTCTGAACACGCTGGTTCTGTGGTATATCACCGTTGAGTGGGGCGCAGGAATATCCTCGAGCTTCCAGCTTTTCCGATAACTGTGTGGTAGCCGTCTTCGTTCTCACGAAAACCAGCATTCCGTCGAATTCCTCTCCCTCCAGAATACGCGTCAATGCGTCCAGCTTGTGTAATCCACTGACCAGCCAGTACTTCTGTGTAATGGTTGTTGCGGTGGTTGTCTTTGCTTTGATGGTGATATGCACCGGATTGTTCAGATGTTTGTCAGCAACCTTGCGAATAGGAGGAGGCATGGTGGCGGAGAAAAGTGTTGTCTGGCGCTCTGAAGGCATTTTCTCCATGATCCAGGTGACTTCTTCCCAGAAACCCATCTTAAGCATCTCATCGGCTTCGTCTATAACGAGACACTTCAAAGTTGAGAGATCTAGTGTCCCTCTTTCGAGGTGGTCTCTCAGCCTGCCCGGTGTACCTACCACAACATGGACGCCTCGTTTAAGAGCACGAAGCTGACCGCTGTAGGGCTGACCGCCGTAAATTGGAAGAACATGAAACCCTTTCATTTCAGAGGCATATTTCTGAAAAGCTTCTGATACCTGGATCGCCAGTTCACGGGTTGGCGCCAGAACGAGAACTTGCGGTTTCCTTTGGTTGATATCTATTTTCGTGAGGATCGGTAAAGCAAAGGCGGCGGTTTTGCCCGTTCCCGTCTGAGCCTGACCGATCAGGTCTTTGCCTTCAAGCAGATGGGGAATCGTTTCTGCTTGTATAGAAGAGGGCGTTTCATAGCCAATCTTATTGATGGCAGCGAGAACTTCCTTTGAAAGATTGAGATCTGAAAAAAGTATTTCCTGCCTGGGTGTTTCTTCTGACATAAATGTGCAATCCTGTTTTGCATGTAACTTGATTCCAGGACTGCTTAAGGTCCGTAAAACCAGTGTTCCCTGAACGGGAAGGGGATTACGTCACTGATTCGGAGCTATGGCGAGAGGTTTTTAACTGCAGACCCCAAAGAATGGCGACCTCTGATAAAAAAAGGAATTATCGAATGACCATCATGTCTGTGAAGATCAATGGTTCTGTGCCTGCTGGAAGAACATTCAGCTGAAAAGGGAGACTGGAGTTCCCAAGAACCATGAACCGCAATGAAACAATCTTCTCCTCGCACGGGTTGATCCTGATCAGACCGTTTTGAAGGAGTGATTTAGTCAGTGAACTCTGATTTGGTCCGGCCCAGAGCGTGCTGACAGACTGGCTGCTGAGGGTTGCGTCGTCGGGCATCTCCGATCCTTCCATGACCTGATAGACCAGGCCAATATCTGCACCACTTTTCCCGAAAGTTAGATCGATAAGTCGAACGTTCGACGCGTCCGGATTTGCTATTCTTAAGTCCACACGATATTCGATCATGTAGTTTCCAACGGTATCGTTAGGAGCGTAGCCCGGATGGAGTATCAGATCTTGTGTTTGCGCAAGCTCGCTGCAGGCAACAGCCTGAACTTGTGACGTTGCCATTTGGAATTGATAACCGCTGATCGGAAGAGAAGCGGCATTGAGAAGGATATTCTCGTCACTTTTCCAGCGAAAAGATTGGAACGTGCCTGTTGCGCGGGACAGCTGGCATCCCGCAGGAGGGATTGTCAGATCGATGGACCCTTCATCTTCAAGTGCGGAAAAAGAAAGGTACGAAGGCGTCGTGCTGTTAATCAGGTTTTCGGAGGTGAAGGGGATCGCAACGGCGTAGACATCCAGGCTGGGTTCCGGGTCGTTCGGATTGTTTTTCTGTACTTCGGTCCTGATCAGGCCAAAGCAGTTAATATTGGCATCTATACCGGCGCCGAATCCTGAGAATCCATTCGAATAGGCAACAGCAGCTCCCGATTCTGGTTGCAGGATGAAGCTTGATATCGGTGTGTCCCAGTCCTCTTCAAATACCCTTCTGCCAAGGGTCGATTCCATTTCGTGGACGTTCTCGATGACTCCTTTAGTAACGATCACCTGGCGGGGAGTGATCTCCACGGGTTCGCTCCCATTGTTTTCAACCCAGGTGACAATTCTACGCGGAGCACTTCCATCTCCCGGCTGAGAAATGTGGAAGAGGAAAACCTCAAAATCATCATCGATGCTTGTGAATCCGTTATTGACCTGCTGCCTGACGGACTGTGGAAGAGGATTACCGGAGTTGTCTTCGGGAAGCTCGGGGATCGTAGCATAGAGAACCCCTTCGGTCAGGAATTTCTCCGGTAAATCAGAATGAATGGACCACTTCATCCCATGAGGAGGGAGAGGGTCTATACTTCCCGGGAGGATGTTTCCGCCGCATCCTCCACAACCGCCTCCGCTTGCTGTGAAGATTTCTGTCGGGGAAACAGGACAGAGAGCCTCTGGCAAGTCCCTCACGAAGGTGAATCGAACCGCATCTGCAGAGACATAGTCACCTGTTGTAATATTATCAGTGAGATCTACGTAATCGGAGCCATCACCTTGAAAGGCAAATTCACCCAGGTCGTTCCACTGAGCGCCGCCCGTTGTTTGATTGACGGTAATGGGAGTGTTCCCTGTATTTCCAACAATCTCGTAGACCGCATCCTGGGCACGATTTCCTGCGGCAACCCACCAGGCATCCACCTGGTAGATGCCTGCCTTTGGCAGCTGAGGACTCCACCGTACTCTTCCTTCCTGTGCCCCTCCTGCGAAAATGATCAGTGAATTTGTGCCGTAGAACCCCGCGTTGGCAGAAGGTCCCCAGCTCCCGCTCAGGATGGAAAATTCAGGGTCAGCGTTATCTACAGTGACCTCCTGACCTCTTGAAACAGTTGGCAGAAGAAACAGCAGGCTCAAAAGACGAATGAAGTATCTCATCAGGTACTTGATCTCCCTCTAAAATCTTTTGGAAAAGTAAGGTTGAGGGCTGAGTCGTCAATTCAAGAGCCACGGGAGACAGGATTTTCTATTTTCCTCCAATGACCGGCGACTGGCCTTTTCCGGGAATGCGAGGACCCAGGAAGGATGATACACCCTTGATGGAACCATTCCAGTGGTTCCATCATGCATCGATACTGGTAGCATCATGCATCGAACCCCTGATGGAGAAGATTCTACTTTTTCCTCTTCATGTGTTAGGGTGAGAATTAAGGAACAGGGGTTCAGGTCTTTTTTAAAAGGTCAGAACCCGGTGAGGTGACTCTGTTCAGCTCTCGTCAAAAGCTGCCTTATTGAGCACATTCTATGAATGACGGAAAAAATGACTCGGTTGGATTGATCGGACGTGCTCGACTTGGTGTCGAAGCTTTAAAGGCGTTTTCCGCCGTTGAATGGACCCTGACCCTTCTCGCGATCAGTCTTTGCCTCCTGATGCTCCCCTTTGGACGTTCAAGCCCCGATTCCGGCGGATTACTTGCCCCTCTGACTGTTGATAGCGGGTACCTGTCCCGTCAGATTCCGGGCTTGGACTTCTACTCGATTTACGCAGCAGGCGATCGTCTGATGGGAGGAGCAGATCCTTATGCCACTGACCCCGAGTCCCCCGAAGGTAAGACCTCCGAGAATATTCCTTACTTTACGGATTTTCGCTATCCACCTAGTGCTCTGGTTCTTCTATCTGTTCCGCTCAATGTCCTTCCGCCGGTGTTTGCCTACAGTTTGTGGGTGGCGTTTTTGCTCGGTCTCTTGTTCTGGAATTACCTTTTGGCGCTAGGTGAGTCGCGCGGGAAACATTCGTTGCTGCTGGCTCTCATCTCATTTTGCTGGTTTCCAATGATCGCCGAGTTTCACCTGGGTCAGTTTTCCCTGTTTACTGGCAGCTTGATCTACTGGGGTGTTCTTCTCTGGTTGGATAGAAGAAGAAACTGGTTCTTTCCCTGGACCTACGCTATTCTGGTTAAATTAATTCCACTGACACTGGTGCCAGCTCTTTTTCGGAAAGGAGCAAGGCTACCTGTGGTCGTCACGATGATCGTTCTGGTGGTTGTCTATTCAGGGTATCATCTGATGGCGGGCGATCAGAACTACGGTGATGAGACCGTTGAGAGAGATTTGAAGAAGGGGTTGTTGATTCGGAAGTCGCCACCTTACGCCGGCGCACAGGGTATACAGGCAGGCGTTAATGCTTTAGTTTGGAAAGTTTCAGGACACAGTTTTGCCCAGTTCGAATACAAAAATGAAACACCTGTTTATCTGGATCCTTCAGCCATTATATCAGTATTATTCTCCCTTTCATACCTTTTATTGTATCTATACCTCTTTGTTAGGAAAGACTCCTATCTTGAAGAGTCGCTACTTGTGGTTGGTTGGGTTGGTTGGTTTTTTCTTTATAAAGACTGCTGGGAGCATCATTATACATTACTACTACCGTGTGTTTTGATGATGGTATCACGGAGTCTTGTTACTCCACGGGCAGCGGTTATTCTGTGGGGGACATTAGGAGGAGCAAGCCTGTGGTGGATTTGGCAGCGGACAGGTTATCATAGTTCAATGAGTGCGGAAGTTTTGGGTTTCCTCTATTTTTTGCAGAGACCTGTTGGTATATTCTTTCTACTTGGAATGGCATTGACGATGAAGAAACTGGGAAAGTCACCGGGTGTCCACGAAAAGGGGAATAGACAGGAGCGCAGTGAATGAGATCCCGAGTCCTTTGCGATTTTCTCCTTCTGATTGCTATTGCACTGACAATCAGGTTTTTACATTTCTTCCTGGTCGCAGACTCTCCCCTGATACACGTTCCAACTTCAGACGCGTATGAACACTATCAGTTAGCTTTGACTCTGAGCTCCGGTGATTGGCTTGGAGAGAGTGTCGGTCCTTATCATCGTCCTCAACTCTTTGCCTACGTTGTTGCGCTTCTTTTTGCCCTGCTTGGACAGTCCTTTCTGTACATACACCCTTTCTTGATAATTCTGGATTCTATTGCGGTTGGGATTTGGTATCTCGTTGGTCGTAAGTGTCTTCAAAGAAAGTACGCACTGATTTCTTCGATAGGAATCGCCCTGCACTGGCCATTTGTCTATTTCTCTTCATCTGGCTATATGGAATCATTTGCCATGTTCCTGCTTTCCATCTTTATTCTGACATTCCTACATCTTATTAGCTTGGTTATGCGTATTGGGAGTGTGAAGGGAGTATATACATATTCGATAATTTCCGGGATTCTTCTAGCCCTGTTGAATCTTACTCGACCGACGACGCTCATCACGATTCCATTCTTCATACTTTTCCTGTTTATTCTCCTGGTTCTAATCAAAAGAAATTCCAAGAAGTTTTCATTAAGTATAATTTCGCTTTTTATTCTTTCCTATGTCTTATCCATGAGTCCAAACGCACTGCGTCACTTTATAATGTTTGATGGATTAATTGCGCCTTTGGGAACGGGGAGTGAATTAAACTTTCACATGGGAAACCGTATCGATGGATGGGGGTGGGACAAGTCGAGTCCAGGACTTGAGTTCAGGATCTATCAGAATATGCCTTATATTGAAGGTGAGGGTGTTGGGACCCTTCAGGAGGTCAGGGATTTCTGGAAAGGGCGCTCATTAGAATATATCACTCAGGATACAAGTAAATTTCTGAGTGGTATAGCCATGAAATACCTGGCACTATTCAATCAGTATGAGGTTGCTTGTACTCAGGACTATCTCTACTTCAAAGACAAATCCTGGCTTCTTGGATTACTCCCAGGTCTGTTCTTTTTTGGCCCCCTCCTCCTCTCTGGCTGTATCTTGCTAACGGGTCAGTTTCTCTGCTCGTTGTACGGTCGAAAAAGCTTCTCTAGGTTTGTTAAAGCCCATGGTCGACTGCTTCCTCTATTGATCTGGTGTTCTGTGTATATCAGCGGTGTCGCATTATATCTCGATATTTCACGGCATCGGATATTGATAATACCTCCCGCGTTTATTCTTGCGGGCTATTTTTGTTCTGAAGTCGTTTCGGCTTTGTCAGAGAAGAAGGGAAGACGGCTTCTAATCCTTGGGGTAGTTTTCTGTCTATCACTCCTTTTGAACTATGCGCCTGTGTTAGATACAAAGTATTATGATAAAGTAGAAAGTTGGTGGACTCAGATAAATCTCGCCGTTGCCGAGAAAGGCCTTGGTAATAATGAGGAGGCTCTTTCGCATCTTGAAAAGGCGAAAGAGATCTATCCAGAAAAACTTGAAACATACTATCAAGAGGCTCTCACTCACGCAGGAGAGGAGGATTGGGCTGAAGCTATCGACAGCCAGAAGCAACTCTTGATGCGTTTTCGTCAACAGTATCCCGCCTACTATATGATAGAGGCAGAGATTTTTGAGAATTTAGGTAGATATCAGCAAAAGGCTGGGAGGATAGAAGAAGCCATTCTTACTTTTCGAAAACTCGATGCACTAGTTCCTGGGGTACCCAGAGCTCAACATCTATTGGCAATGGCTCTACTCGAGGCGGGTGAAACTGAAGAGGCAAAGAAGATTCTCTCAGAGGTAATCTCCAGATCTCCGGAATATGTGCCTTCCGTAGCACTCATGAATGAGTTGAAGTCTCATTCCGAGTGAGTTATTTGATGCTCTTCTATATACTATTGAGTTTCTCTCGATAGATTCAAGAGAACAGAGCTATTGGAACGAATCTAAGGCGGTCACTCTTTACCGTCTATTCGTGCTCTGCATCAGTGCACAAACCAACGCTCAATATCCAATAGTTTCTGATTTAGAGCTATGTACCTTGAGGGAACGTGTGTTCAAAGCCACCGTTATTTGCTGAGAGAGTACAAGATGGGTCTGTACTCATGTCTCCAATGGCATAGTCCCCACTGGCGGGACACTCCGGCGATTTCCGGATATACAAGTTAACACCGACCAGATCACTCCACCCGGGCTGACTGCTTGCTCCCGAGTTCGTTTCCAGAGCCCATTGTTGTTTTGCCCCATCAATTTTTGACTGGTTTTCCTGGCAGGCGTTGCGCCGAGCCACTTCACGCGCTCGCAGAAAGCTGGGGATGGCGATGGCGATTAGAATGCCGATGATGGCAACTACTATCATGATTTCAACTAGTGTAAATGCTTTCTGCTTTCGCATTTTAGGACTCCTTGGTTATCGGTTGAGAAGACGCCTCTATCCGTTTGGGGGGGGTACTCTTTCAGGCTGTATAGGGGTATATATTTGCCTGATTTCGCGCAACAAGAATATTAATGCAGGTATTTTCAATTCGCAAAAATTGAGAGGAATTATGCTGACTAAATCAAGGACTCATACTTCGAAAAATAAAGAGAAAAGGAGGATAAAACAACAGACAGCCTCCAGAGGGAGGCTGTCCATATCGCACGTTTACTTCGGTATTGAGATTACGTTCCCTGTGGGAATGTGTGCTCGAAACCGTTGTTGTTAGCTGAAAGTGTACATGATGGATCTGTCACCATGTCGCCAATTGCATAGACGCCATCTGCTGGGCAGTCGGGTGACTTACGGATGTAGAGGTCGTTACCAACAAGGTTTGCCCATGATGGTGATGCTGAGGCGCCAGCACCTTCTTCAAGTGCCCACTGCTGCTTAGCACCATCAATCTTAGACTGGTTTTCCTGGCAAGCGTTACGACGTGAAATTTCACGTGCACGGAGGAAAGATGGAACTGCGATAGCGATCAGGATACCGATGATAGCTACTACGATCATGATTTCTACAAGTGTAAAACCTTTAGCGCGACGTTGCATGGGAGAAGTCTCCTTTGGATTTATTTAGTTAGCTGTCCGCTTTGCTGTCTATAGACGATTGCATCGAAGGTGCCAGTGTTGAGACTGGATTGAATTTCTTCCTCACGGTTTTCTTAAATTAAATAATATCAGTGCTTTATACTTTGATCCAGGGTGGCAATATGGAGTTGTTTTCTGCGTCTCGAAAATAAAGGCGATTACATTCCCGGTCGGCGAGTAACGGCTTTCACATGTTGTGTGGTTTTGCTTTCACAACGATTTTTGAGATCGGAAAAAAGGCCTGAATTGCCCGTGGGGGACTCCCTGATATTTCGCGTAAACCCCTGAAACTCTGGGCTTTTTATCAGGCTTACCGATGAGATACTTGGTGAAGACAGCTATTTCTGTTAATGCGAATCAGAGGGTCATGGTGGATGTGTAACAGACGACACAGCTCAATCCCTAAAATGACAGCCGTTCCCTGTCACATAATTCAATTACTATTGAGTTAGGACCCGAACACTGCGTAAAAGATTGGCGGCCCATTGGCCGCCGAGAGAGTTAAAGTATGCAACCAATCTGGATCGTTCGGATCTTTTTCGTCCTTACCCTGACCCTTTGCGGGTATTGGGTGGGGCAGGTACAGCCTGTCGTGACTGCAACAGGACAAACTCTTGGCGGTCCGTTATTCTCGGGAATAGCTCTTGTCCTCGCGCTTTTCATCGTCGCAGTGGAGTATTCGACCAGGATTCTTTCAGCAAAGAAAATCGTTCTAGGTGTAATGGGAGCTTTCTTCGGTCTTCTTTTTAGTCGTTTAATCCGAGATACGGTACCCGAAGGCAGCCCTTTGAGCAAGGATGCAGTAACGGCTGCATCTAATCTCCTCTTCATGTACTTTGGAATTGTGATGGCCTTGAGAAATGCAGATCGGATTTCTCTATCTCGACTGCGTGTCTTTGTTTCTAATCCAAAAGAAGATTCTATCCTGATTGATACGTCGGTGATTATTGATGGTCGCCTTCAGGAACTGTACCAGATGGATTTCCTCTCGCGGAAGCCGATCGTTCCTACGTTCGTGCTTGATGAGCTGCAAACTCTGGCGGATTCCAAGGATTCAGTCAAGCGCCACAACGGACGCAAGGGACTTGAAAACCTCGAGATGCTTCGCGAAATCGTTCCCTTTGAGCTTTTTGAAAAAGACTATGAAGACGTTCAGGATGTTGATCATAAGTTGATTCTCCTGGCCAAGGAACTGGGAGCCTCGATCCTGACGAACGACTACAATCTCGCCAAAGTCGCTTCTCTCCACCAGATTCAGGCGTTGAATTTGAACTCACTATCGGCAGCCCTGCGACCAAATCTGACGATAGGGGATCAGCTCATTATTCAAATTGATAAAGAAGGTAAGGACGACAAGCAGGGAATTGGATACCTTGAAGATGGAACGATGGTCGTTGTTGATGATGCCGAACCGCATATTGGTGAAACCATTCCCGTTATTATTACTAGTATGATGCAAACATCTGCTGGTAGACTGGCCTTTGGCAAGTTACTCGAAGAGCAAACCCCTTCTTCCAGAGAATTACCTCTATTGAAGACTGATAAGGCTGAATGAGAAATTCTTTGAGCTACTTCAATTGAGTATGCCTGCAAACCATCAATCATGCGCTTCGGTCTTAGTGAATGAATATTCGAGTTCCTGTTAAGTAGGATCTTCAGAGAGCTCTCGAAAGGGATTAGTACAATGGAAAGAGTCGTTCTTGAAGATCATCGATCGGATCCTCATAAAACTCGTGGTTATCTGGAATATGGTAAGAAGCTTTTTACAGGGTTCCGAGCAATGCTCAGGGATCCATCTTACGCGTTTCCAGTCAAACTCAAGGCTCTCACCTTGCTGTCTTTCTTGTATTTGATTTTTCCCTTCGACTTGTTTCCAGACATTCTTTTCCCGCTCGGGTTCACCGATGACCTGGCACTCTTGCTGGCAACTTTGAATATGCTGGTGAAAGAGATCAATGATTACAGGAAAAAGAAAGGCTTCCACTGAAGTGGAAGCCTGATTTTGACTGGAAGTTTGATCTGGTGATTAGATTTCAACGATCAGTTCTACTTCAACCGGAGCATTGAGGGGGAGAGAGGGACAACCTACTGCAAAGCGGGCATGCTGCCCTTTATCACCAAAAACTTCCTTTAGGAAGTTGCTGGCGCCATTTGCAACCTGTGGGTGCGATTTGAAATCTGATGGTGCAGCAACAAAGACCCCAACCTTCACAACCCTTTTAATATTGTCCAGGTCTTCAATGACCCCTTTAATCGCCGCTAGGGCATTTAGTGCACATATCCGTGCGGCCTCTGTTGCAACATCATGTGGTACATCACGGTCGACCAACCCCTCTGCAACCAGCTTGCCCTCCTTCATTGGTAGCTGGCCACTTGTATAGACCAAATTACCGGATTTAATAGCTGGTATATATGAAGCTACGGGTTTCGGAATCGGAGGCAATGGGTAGCCTAATTCCTGAAGTTTTGATTCGATCTTTGACATGTGGAAATCCTGCCTAGTTCACAAACTGTGATTTTTCTCGTGGGAAACGGTTTCTGAAAACGATCTCAAGATCAATGATCTTTTTCTCTACTTTATCAGAGTTCGTCGCTTCCGGAAGACGGATTTCGATTCGAAGCATCTGATTTGACTCTCTTTCCGTCTTCACATTCTGGCCGTCAACTGATGTCAGTTCCCATTCCCCATTAAGAGGTTCTTCAACGAAGAGTGTCACCTCCTCAGTCTTGAAGTTCTCAATCTCATAGCGAATGGTTCTGACTTCGTCAAATAAGACGATCTTCCGATCATCATTGCGTCGAATATTCTGTCTTTCAGCCTTCAAAAGATAGCGTTTAAGAACGACGTCTTTGACTTCGCCGAGAGAGAGGTCATGGTCTTCATTGCTCGGAAGTTTTGGAAGCATATCTTCGCCGAGAAAGATTGAGCTTCCCATGCCATCCTCGCCAAAAAGTCTAATCTTTCCAGGTGGAAAAGTTCCCGGTGCGCTCATGAGTTCAGGGTTGTTCAAAATCCTGTACTTCAACCCGATGGATTCCATGTCTTCCCCTCTGAATTGCTCATACCGCGGTTGAGCGACGAATACTTTTTCGATAGGATAGTTCTCTTTGCTATCGATGAGGATCCGGCGTGTCTCACCCGAGTCTATATCACGTATTCCACTTCCCATTCCCGGGTAAATCAATTGAGTTTCTTCAAAGTCCTCTCCACTATTATTCTGAATCATCAAGTAGGACCTGAATAGTCCCGAGGTCTCTGCTTCATTGGCCATCAACTCATAGGAGTTCTCGGTGGAGATTCCATAGATTAAATAGCTGACTCGTATTCGTTCTGTTCTTGGTTCAGGTGAATAGACCTGCCAGGTGAGAGCGTTTTCGTTAGGTGGAAAACCTGTCGCGATGGTCTTCGTGGATCTGTCAGAAGTTCCAGGGTTGTCCAGGTATTCAAGAAAAACCGATTCCTTGTCGATACTGACACCATTCCAGGAGAAATCAATGAAGTTTGTTCCTGATTGGAGAGGGATCTCTCTCTCCTCATAGATCAGTGTATATCCTTTTTTCTCGATGCTGATGACCGTGATGTCTCGATCCGGGAGCGTTACGAGTTTTGTCCGGGCGGAGACAGGTTCAGTGGATAGCATGGAGAAAAGAATGAAAGAACACAGATTGAAAACTTTCGTATATTTCATGGTCATAATCCTTTCGCAGGTCTACCTGCGGACACTGCCTGATGTGGCATTTGTTCCAAGGTGCGTTACCAGTTCATAGGTGATTTCAAAAGCGGAGGAAGCAGGTACATTGAATTCCCACTTGATTGTGTCCAGGTCGACCTTTTCATAGTCCGATCTCGAAACGTTGTCCAGTTCCCAATCGCCCGAGAAGTGCTTCCAGAGTTTAACGGGTATCGAACGGTCCCTTGAGTTCCGAAGTTCCAGTGTCACCTCACGGGTTTCATCCCAGCCTTCAACATCACCATCCGAGTTAAAAGAAAAGTTCGAGCGCTCGAAATTCATGACCTTCTCCTCATAGAGCAGGAGTCCGTCTGCCCCCAGGTTTAATTCGATATCCTCTCCAACCGGTATATAGTCATGTTGTGTTTTTCCTTCGAAGCGAAGACCACCAGATGGTGAATCTGCATAGACGTAATAATTACCCTCCGGCAATGGGTCAGTTCCCAGTTTGCTTTCTTCGCTATTCTTAAACTTGTAGAACTTTACAGGGAGTAGCCCATGTTTCTGGCTGTCTATTTCATAGCTCATATCAAATTCGATATTCTCGACCAGGGGGTTGGGGAGTTCTTTCGCCCATCCGTTTTCAATTGTTTCCGTTCCTTCGATGGCAAAGAGGTAATATTCGCTAACAGCTTTCTTGATGATTTCTTTTGCATTCCTCTGCATGGCGCCGAAGGGCATCGATGATGGGGCAGATTCAAACATGGCTTCCTGCCGAACCTCGTCGGCCATTGCCATTTTTGCCAGTCCAAGCTCCAGGTCTTTCGCTGATATCTGAATCCCAGTACGGGCAAGAGTTGCGATTAGTTCAACGAGATTGACTTCACCTACGACGACTCGTGTGTTTGCCTCTTCAAAATCTTCTCCACTCTTATTGTCGATTGTCGTAAACTGCTGCAGAGAAAGAGAGGTCTCGCTTTGATTCGCTTTGACGATATAGTCAGCTTCCCAGTTCAGACCACTTGTAAAGTATCGAATTTCAATTTTACCCGAGGTTTCCTGAGTCGCATCAATATTCCAGACGATCAGCTGGTTTGTACCAGCAGGGTAGATTGCATCCATGACAGTCAGGCCGGGAACCTGTGAGACGTCTATATGGAGTGAGGTTGGGTCGATCAGGGTGTTTGCCCAGGAAAACTGTATTTCGTTCGCCCCTTGATTAAAGCTGAGAGATCGCGTCTCTCGAACCAGAGTCAGGTCCTGGCTGTTGTAAATCGTTAGTTCAGTTGTGTCCCGTGAAGGGAGGGTGACCAGATCAATTTTCGCGTGGGCTGTGTTATGAAAACAGGTAGCGATCAGAAACGAAAGGAATGTTGCCGACCTTCTTCTCAACTTCTTCCATGGTGCTGACATCACAATTCTCCTTTGTCAAGGTGTGTGAAAACAGACTAAGAGAGATATATTTAGTTTGTTTCAATTTGTGAATATTCTATTCGTGCTATGCGTACCAGCTCTTTGATTCTTGGGTCTTCAAATTCTTCATATAATTCGATCAGGGTCAGCAGAACCTGTTTGTTTTCTTTGAACCGTTTTTGTTGTTTGAGTGTTTGAGCGAGGCCTAGTAATGCTTCTGAATGGACATCTGCAATATTGGGATAGTTGTCTATAACACGACGGTATTCACGCTCGGCAGACTTGTATTCTTCGAGCTGAAAGTTTATCGTGGCCAGAAGGAGTTGAACCGCAGGTATATACTCAAGGTCTTCCGGGAATTTATTGATCGCTTTCGCGGCCGCAGCTTTGGCTTTTTGTAACTCGATCTCCTTTTGGCCGTCCGCGATGGTCTTTCTCGCACGTTCATATTGAAGGTCGGCTGCTCTGGCCTGTTCACGAGCGGTATCATAATCAGGGACAATGATTTCTGGGCCTCTAACTGATTTACAGGAAACCAGTAGAAAGGCTGGAGAAAGCAGTGAGAAGCAGACCAGCAAATATAACCCTCGAAGAAGCCTCTGGGCTGGAGCAGAGAAACGGGGCTCGAGGTTCTTCGCATTCTCATAGACAGTTTGCATTTTCATTTTGTTCCTAATTATCCTTATCTTTGAAATGTTTTTCCAGATGCCTTTGCAGTATCAATGCAGCTGCGATGTCGTCACAATACTTTTGAGTGGTTCGACTTTGATTCCTGAATCGAATCTCTTTTGCCTCATCCGTTGAATACCTTTCATCCATAAAGTGAATGCAAAGGGTGGGGAAACGTCGCTGGAGTGATCTGGCAAATGATTCTGTCTTTTCAGTTTGTTCTCCTTTCTCACCGTTAGGCAAGAGAGGTATCCCTATGACACAGTCAGTCACTGCTTCGGACTCAATGATCGACTGAAGGGCATTCAGGGTCTGTCGTCTGCCTGTTCGCTCGATGATTGAATGAGGCTCAGAGATGATTTGGGACCTCGAAAGAGCAACACCGATCCGCACATCACCTACATCGAGAGCTATATAGACATGGCGTTTCTTTTTCTCTGTCAATGGTCTCATCTCACCTGTGCAAGATTATCATTCACCCAAAGTGAATACACTTCGAGTACTGCCTTGTCTGAACTGTCGTTCTTTACCGGCAAAGCATCAATCGTGAATCGCATTTTCATGAATCCGACTCTTCGAGGAAGAATACACAGATAGCGTTTCTTCGAAGGAAAGTCACCCTCAAAGAGACTCTGCATTTTCATCCGATCATTGTAAGTTATTATCCTGGTATCTTGATTCAATTTCCCGAGCAGACGTTCCTCAATTTTCAGGAAGGGGGTGGCAAAGAGAAGAAGAATGACTTCCTCGTCACTTTGGACCATATTCCGCTCTTCTACTTCAATCAGCACAGCTGAAGGACAGATACTGTCTATAAGATTCAACCGACGATTAAACCTTATTGCATTCGCAATTCTCTTCCTTTCCTGGGTTGAGTAAATCTCAGGAAACTCTTGTTTAATCCACAACTCTTCCCTGGAGGAAAATAGAGCAAAACAGGCTGAATCAATGATTCTCAGCACTCGAAGAAGGGCAGTGGAGATGACGTGAAGTACCTTGAGAGCAGAAACGGCGACCGAAGAACGGTCGCCGTTTTGTAATTCTCTTAGCTGGTGGTGTAATTCACTACTGGTCATTAAGACCCGAGCTGTTCAAGATTGTTGAGGTGCTTTTGGGCACGATCAATATGCTTTTGGTCATTGTTCTTCGTGCTGAGATCCAAGACTTTTTTCCATTGCTCGATAGCTTTTGCATGCCAGTGAGGCTTCTTCTCGTAAACAATGGCGAGGTTGTTATTGGCGGGAAGATAAGTAGGCTCGAGGTCCAATGCTTCGATATATGTCTCTGCTGCCTTTTCAAAATCTCCACGCTTCATGTGCTCTACTGCACTACGACACAAGCGATCGAGCTCAGCTTTCTTTGGATCGTCCTCGCTTGCTGCTCCTGACTGCTGAGCACTCTGAGGCATTGAGGGCATTGATGGTCCTTTGTCAGACGACCCCCCACCGTCACCGGATGCTGATTTCTCGTTTTCTGGTTTTTCGAGTTGCTGGATAGTCGTTTCTGCGTCCTGACCCGTTACCAGGTCGAAAATGGAATCCAGTTTGGAGACCATCAGGATATCACTTACCCCGCGACTTGGATTGAGCAGAGCAAGCCTTGCCTTGTGCTTATTTGCACTTATCTTGATTCCTACGAGGGCGCCAAGGCCCGCGCTGTCAATAAACTCAACTTTAGACAAATCAAGGCTCATTGTTGATATGGATGGGTTGATAAAGGGAAGGATACTCGATTTGAGGCGATCACATTCTTCCAGGACAACTCTTCCCTGAAGTTGAATTAGTACATTTCCGCCAGACTCATAAATTCTGACATCCATAATGCCATTCCAATCTTTTGATAATCTCTTTAATTTGGTTATTCACTATCATCAGGCGGGGAAACACTTTTATGCATTTGCCCGATTTTTCATTTCTTTATCACAGTTAATTAGATTCCGGCTCAGCAAAAGGGGTAGGCATTGGCTCACCCGGCAGGTAGCTGTTTCCTTCTTTGACTAAGAGGCCATCTTCTACAGCCAGATCACGAACAGTTGGCTTGTCTTTTAGCTTATGCATCGCAACTGTGGCATCGTGGATGTTCCGCTCGATCTTCTCTTTGCTGATTACCCCGGTCGCTCCTGAGAAGGGAACGATGTTCAAATAGGCAATCGCGATAATTTTTGATTCATCTTCCTGAACGTGCAACACTCTCAACGAATCTAGTTCTACAGGTCGTTGTGAGTTTGTGAGCTCGTAAAGCCAGCTCATTACCGACGTGTTAGATCCAACAACATAAACTTTAACGGCAGCAGAAATAGCGTCATAAGCACTTGCAGGAGTCGGGGTAGGCGTTTGCATCGAACCGCCAAACATACCCATTCCCATACCCATTCCCATACCGCCCATAAATGGATCCCCCATGCCTTGTTCTCCGGTCATTCCCATTCCCATACCCATGCCCATACCCATTCCTCTGCCTGCAGCATTCTGGTCCTGGGCGGCTGCTTTATCTTCTTCACTCACTGGCTCTTTCCAGTAAACCGGTATGGTATCCTTCATTTCTACTCGGATAATTTCGTCAATCTCATGTTTGCGAGCCAGCTCAAGGATATCAACCAGCCCTTCCAGCTGACGATCAGTAGCAAAGTAATCCGGGTAGTCATTGAAGTCTTTTGGCCATTCGATTCTGAAAAGTTTGTAGAGCTTTTCCTTCTGCTGCCTTTCGCTCAGATTGGTAAAGAAATCTTCGGGAAGTCGACTCCAGATCTGATCAATACGATTGAGCGTAAATAGGGTAGCGGCGACCTCACCAAAGTTCTCTGTGATAAAGTCACGCAGGTTTTGATTCATTCCAAGCTGGGCCAGCAGTTGCATGTATTGAGCATCACGTTGCTGATAAATATTAGAAGCTTGATCAAGGTTATCCAATAAGCTGTCATCGCTTTGGAGGCGAGCAAGAACATCTTCAGGTTGAATACGATTTTCCGTTAGATATTCAGGCAATTCAGACGTGAAGTTCCATCCACCCTGACCCAGGAAGGTCAACTTAGGAAGGGCACCCTGATCATCCGCCTCACTTTTCATTTCCTCAAGCTGGTTCAAATAAGCCCAATAAAGGTCCCTCTGCTCCATCACATCAGGAGGGTTTCCGTTCTCATCAACATTGTGGACAGGCTTGAGGTTAAGCCGAAGGTTTTTAACAGTCTCCCAATACTCTCGCTCGAATCGATGGGTTAGATACTGGAATTCAAAAATCTGATCTGGGGGAGGAGTGCGCCCCTCAGCTCTATATTGATTCACGACCTGATCATACTCTGCTTTGGCCTGAGCGTAATTCGAGGCCTCTTTTTGAAAAATAAGAAAATGAAGGGCACCAATCGTCGCCAGTGCTGCGATTGTTCCAACGGCTATTTTCCCGCTCTTTCTTAATTCCATGCAACTCTTACCTTTCGCTCAAGGGCCAAAGAGGCCGGCATCCCACCGAATTCCTCATTATTTCAAGTTCTACAACCATCTGGGTGACGTGACTGATGTCAACCTGAATAGGATAGAGCAGGAAAAGTGTAGGGAATCACGCAAAGAGCGCAAAGCTAATCTCATCCCCACCTCCGGCTATCCCTTATTTCTATGAGTCCGAACACGATGCCGCCAACTTCATTCAGAACGCGAACATAGGAAACACCCTTGTAACCGATGAAGACCCCGAATCGTTCGGTCTTGACCACCCTAAAGAAAAAACAGTTACATGCTTGGATTAAGAGACCGATGCTCAAAGATTCTTTCCATGCCAAAGCTTGTCGTTGAAAGCGGAACCGATACCGGGCGCTCCTTTGAATTAGAGAGCGCTGTAAACAGCATTGGTAGAAGTGTTTCTAATACTATCCAGATCGTCGACCGACGAATGTCCAGAAATCACATCGAAATACATGTGAATGGACCTCGCGTTCTCCTTAAAGATCTGGGGAGCAAGAACGGAACGCTGGTTAATGGGGACATTGTCAAGAGCACCCATGAGCTCAAGCATCACGATAGGATTCAGATCGGAAATACCGTTATTCGCTTTGAGGTCGATGGGCTTCCCGGCTCTCCAGGTTCATCCAATGAGGACTTGAACGAAACCTCGGCGACTGACAACCGGCAAACCAGCTCAAGCAAGTCGAACCTGAAAATGATTGAGGAGAAGCAGTGGGGGAAAACTCGAGGAGAAAAGCGAGCGGGTTACGACCCGGACGAGGCAACACGGCTTGAAACCACATCACTGGTCGAGCTGAAGGGGCCAAATCGTCGACTTGAAATACTTTACCAGGTGACTGATGCGATTCGCTCGGTATTTGACCTTGAGGGACTTCTGGACAGGATTATCTCAATCATTCAAAGTGTTCTTCGCCCAGATCGAACCTACTTGATGATGATCGATGATGATACCGGCGAGCTTGATCCGCTTGTTGTAAAGGTCACCGCAGGTGAGAACCAGAACGAAGTGAAGATCAGCAGTTCCATTGTGAACAGGTGTCTGAAAGAAGGAGTTTCTCTTCTCGTTTCAGATGCTGCCATGGATGAGCGCTTTAACAGTTCAGAGTCGATTATCCTCAATGCTATCAGAACTGCGATGGTTGCTCCACTGATTTTCAAAGGGGAATCAATTGGCGTCATCTACGTCGATACAAGCTCGCGAACAGCGGCCTACACCGATGAAGAGTTGGATTTGCTCACCTCAATCGCCAATCAGGCTGCCGTTGCCATTACGAATGCAAAGCTTCAGTCCCAACTGGTTGAACAGCATAAACTCGCCCGTGAAATGGAAATTGCACGCAATATACAGACAAACTTATTGCCCAAGACCTATCCTGACCTGCCAGGCTATCAATTGTCAGCGATGTCCCTTCCAGCAAAGCAAGTGGGAGGAGACTACTACGATTTTCTCAAAATGCAGGATGGGCGTATTGGGCTCGCGATTGCCGATGTGTCAGGAAAAGGTGTTCCTGCTGCTATCCTGACAGCTACCACAAGGAGCTACCTGCAGGGGGAAACCCTGCACAAGGCAACGACGATTACGGAAACGGTTTCCAGAATTAACCGGATGGTTCATCGAGATGTTACTAATGATATGTATGTCACGATGGTATATACGCTCCTTGATCCCGTAAGTGGACAGCTCGAATATGTCAACGCAGGACATTCTCATCCGGTGCTTATACATCCGAATGGAGAGCTTGAGTTTCTTGATAAAGGTGGTATTTTCCTTGGTATAGATCCTGGTATTCCGTATGAATCCAGCAGCGTCATTATCCCGCCGGGAGGAGTGATTGTCCTCTACACCGACGGGGTTACCGATATTCTTAATAATAGCGGAGAGGACTTTGGGACAGAAAGATTCTATACGATTTTGAAGGAATACCATCACCTTACCAGTGAAGAAATCAGAAATGCCGTCTATCAGGCTTGTGTTAATCATCGTGGTCCTGCAGACCAATTCGACGATTTTACACTCATCGTACTGAAGAGATCGGACTTTAATGAAAGCGAGATTGATTAGAAAGGCATGCCTCAGGCACTCAATCAACCATGGCTGAAGCAAGTAGCCGAATACTAATAGATAGAAGTGTCGTACGACTTGATGGACGACCGTTTTTCTCCTTTGGTCCCCGTATTCTACTGACACCTCCTGAGAAATTCCGCGCGACACTGACTGAAATTGCAAGACTGGGATTCACGGTTGTCGGGAGCCCACCATGCAGTCCTGGAACGGCTTCAATTCTCGAAAGTTTCTTTGACGCTGCAGAGGAAGTTGGCCTCATGGTCGTCCTTATTGCTGATCCACGCCTGGTCGAGCACGACAGCTATATGGCAGAGAGGTTTCGCGCGCGCCCCTCACTGCATTCCTATTTACTCTCTCCACGGCCAGCAACCAGACCTGGTCTAGACAATTACCTGCGTGATCGAGACAGTCTCCGTGCCAAGGATCTCTTTCATCCAATCTTCGTCAACTTGAATCGTGACCAGCTCAATGTCAACTGGCTGAACAATCAGGATATATATGCCCCGGCTATTCTTGAGAATAACAATTCCAACCGGAGTACTCACCAGAACGCTTCTTCTGGAATTCGACGACTCCTCGATACGGATGAGTCGCCGAACCGGCCACTTTTTTGTACCGACCTTCGCGTGACAATCAGTGAGTTTGAACGGAAAATCGGGATCTATGCAGATGACCCCACTATTTCCAGCCTGCCACCAAAGTCGATAGACTGGTATCCATATCAAGCAGAATTAGGCAAAAAGAATCGACGAGATCTCATGGCTCCTGCGCCAGAAATTCTTCGACTTCAAGTCTATGATCTGCTGGGAAATGGGGCTCGGGGTATCCTCATGAACTTTCATGAAGCGATGGAAGGCGTTCTACCAGGCACCGGAAAAGACCGTTTGCTTGAAGCTGCGATGCTTTCCCATGAAATCAATGCCTTTCAAAACTTCTTTTCTGAAGGCCAACCCGAAAGCTTTCCCCTTGAAACTGGACACCCAAGACTCGTTGCCAAAGCACTTCGACATGGATTGGAGCATCTCTTTGTTGTTCGAATGGATGGCTACGAAGAAGATTACTTTGTGGACGAAGCCTATATGGAGCGAACAGAATTTGAAATAGTCGCTCCTCCCGATGGTAATGTAAGAGTCTGGCGCATGGACTTCCCTGAACCCCGCGAGCTTGAACTCATACGTGACAGCTCAGGATCTCTTCGTTTTCTCGCCGGCCCGATGGAGTTGACAGCGCTTCTGATGATCACTCCTGGAAGCAAACGAGCTCAGGAAATCGCAGACCTCATCGTCAGTAAGCTTCCCTATGTTTCCCAACTTGTCGTCGACCAGTTGGAAGTCAGGCTCGCCAAGATTTCGCACATCGAAAAACAATTACAATCATTGCGGGCGGGTATAGACAATTCTGAGCGACTTATTTTCGTCCGAAAAGGACTGGCACAGTCAAAAGCCTGTCTCATCGATCGCGACTACAAAGCTGCATACACGGGTGCCCGTCGCTGTCTTCGCATGTTACGTCAGGTTATCAAATACCAGATGGCCAAAGCTCTTTCTACTCCCATCTCCGAGAAGAGTGGTCTGAGGGTTCATCTCAGAAGCAACTATTACAACCTGCCTCGATTCTACAAAGAGTACTCCGTGGAAACTGCCCGCGTTTACATGGATCTGACCTGATCATCTAACCTTTTTATTTTTTTCTCAGTCTCCCTCATTTGAGTCATCGTCGGGGAATCCCGGCAATTATCGTTAACAAATAAGAGGAGATTCTCTAAGTATGTTTAACCTCGGAAAGATTGGAAAAGTATTTGAGCTCAAACCCACAATGCTCGCCACTTCGATGATCTTAACCCTCGTATGCTCCACAGGAACTCTCAATACGGCACGTGCTGCGTCAGAGGGGCTTGAACAGGCCCAACAGCTATCACAGGCATTTAAAGGAGTTGCGAGAGAGACTACGCCGGCTGTTGTGAATATCAGAACAGCACGGGAAAGGCAAGTCAGACAGGCAGTGCCTCGCATGGGACCCTTCTTCTTCATGCCTCCCCAGCAGGGTGAACTCGCCCCCATCCAGTCCCAGGGCTCCGGGTTTATCGTTTCCGATGAAGGGCATATTCTCACGAACGCCCATGTTATTAAAGACGCAGATGAAGTAACGGTGATCTTTAACGACGGTGAGGAACGAATCGCCGAAGTCATTGGTCTCGACGAGAAAACAGACGTCGCCGTGATCCGTGTAGAGGAAGAAGACCTGCCGGTCGCCAAAATTGGTGATTCAAGTACACTGGAAGTGGGCGACTGGGTGATGGCCATCGGTAATCCCTTCGGACTTGAAGCAACTGTCACAGCGGGAATAGTTAGCGCAACCGGTCGAGCCGGCGTCGGCATTGTCGACTATGAAGACTTCATTCAAACAGACGCAGCGATCAACCCCGGCAACAGCGGTGGTCCCCTTGTTAATCTCAACGGAGAGGTTGTCGGTATCAACTCCGCCATCATTTCTCGGGATGGGGGGTTTAACGGAATTGGATTTGCCATTCCGATGAGTATGGCCACTCGAGTCATGGAAGATATCATCACCGATGGAAAGGTCTCTCGCGGCTGGCTCGGAGTCATCATCCAGGATCTCACTGACGATTTGGCTGAGTCATTCAATTATGATGGGGATGGTGTGTTGATCGGAGATGTCTCTGAAGGAGGCCCTGCTGATGATGCTGGCATCGAGGCCGGAGATATCATCTTGGAATTCAACGGAGAAGAAGTCAATAATACAAGTAAACTCAGGCTTAAGGTATCACAGGTAAAGCCTGATACAGAAGTTCCCGTTAAAGTCTTTAGAAATGGTAAGGAGCTTATCATCGATGTACTTCTAGGCGAGCTGGAATCACAAGTTGCGTTGGCCGACGAAGACGACAATCCCATTGATCTTGGAATGACGCTTAAAGAGCTCACACCGCCCATCAGGAACCAGCTTGGAATATCTGAGGATATACAAGGCGTTGTTGTTGCCGGAGTCAGTCAGATCGGAGTCGCACGCCGCGCAGGGCTTCGAGTTGGTGACGTGATCACCAGTGTAAACGAAAGCATCGTTGAAGATATGTCTGAGTTTCGTCAAGCTATCAGAGAAGCTAACCTTGAAACTGGCGTTAGGCTTCGCGTGGTTTCCGATGGAATGAACCGATTCGTTTTTCTCAAAAAGGAAGACTAAGTGTGTATGGCGGCTGCCGATATATTGGTGGCCGCCAGACTCTTATTCTCTTACCCAACTGACGCCTTTATCCAGGTTTAGTTGAAAAGGAATCAGAGGAAGACCCCGACTATTGTATATCTCAAGCGTTGGGTATTGATCCCAGCCATACCTGATTTCTGTCACTTCAATATTATCAGGTAGCTCGAGATGAATTCTGTCGACCTCTAATTTTGGAAAGACTGTTATTGATCCACCGGAACTATCTATAAGAGTAACCTCTGCCTCGCCAGAATGCACTTTGAGTCCACCGCCTGAATTCGCAATTGTGATAGTGCATATGTTCTCGTCTATCTCAAAGTCTGTGGGGACCGGACAGTTCGTCCCGATTCTTGCCCCATAAGCATTTCGCTTTTCCAATGCGTAAAGTCTTTCTGCTACTTCCCGTTTTCTCTTCGGGTGAATATCTCCCGGGTCGCCAAGGTCGCTCGCGGTGGACATCGCCGTGTAAGGTTGAGACAGAAGTTCCAGCTGCTTCTGCCGCACCTCGTTCCAGCCGGTCCAGTCCACATCAAACCCGGCGAGCTGTACATATAGAAAGGGTAATTCATGTTGCTCAAAATGTTCTCGCCACGATTTCAACATCACATTTTGCAGCAATCCATATTCTTTCCAGTTTGCACAGTTTGCCTCTCCCTGGTACCATAGAATTCCATCCAGTGAAAACGGCATAACAGGATTAAGCATTCCATTGAAGAGAGCTGTTGGTATCTGATGGCCGTTTGCACCCGGTCTCGAAGGCATTTGAATAAGGGGGGTCGATGGCTTGTATTTCCACTCACCTGAAATTGAGATGGGAGGTAGAGAACCGTCGGGCACCTCTATTCTCATCAGCTCTTCCGGACCTGTAAATCCTCCGCCCAGATAACGGTCGAATACTCTCACCGCAATCGATGCTTTTGCCTGGCTATTCGTTTCCTGATCAATGGTATAGACTCTCTTGATCGTCCAGAATTCAGGAAGTGAGGTGTCTACCTGTCCGACACGCTCCCCGTTAAAATAAGTAATGTCTGTGTCGTCTACGGCGCCTAGTGAAAGCTTGAGTTGTCTGTTCTGATAAGCGTGAGGAAGCTCGACTTCCTTCCGAAACCATATCACACCATCAAGGTCGCCCACTTCCGTATACTCCCAATGTACAGGTAACTTCATCACCTTCCAGTCTGAATCATCAAACCCGGGTAAGTGCCAGTCGTTCTCCTCGCCTGTATTCCCTGGGTCGTCGTGCATGCTGTCCTCGCCAGCTAACTCCCTCCAGGTTTCGTAATCTCTCTCGAACTTCTGAATGGATCCTTCATCATTCCGATTCTCGACCCATTGATGCAGAACCTCCATGTTGTCAGAGATGGATTCATTTGATTCAAAAGATTGAGCGTCGATATACGATTCTATCGTGGCGCCACCCCAACTAGCATTGATCACCCCAACGGGAACGTTCTCTTCAAGGCGTTTCATGCGAGCGAAATAATATCCGATTGCAGAAAATGAGATCACCGTTTGTGATGTGCAGGTCTGCCAACCATTGGTCTTAACTGTAGGAACGGGTTCTGTTTCGGGGTTAAAGGGAATACTGAGGAAGCGGAGCTGATTATCTTCGGCCTTGGGGATAAATGTGTCTGCTTCGTCAGACCAGGCGACCGGCCATTGCATATTACTTTGTCCTGTTGCCAGCCAGACATCGCCAATAAGTACGTCCTCTAAGATATGTTGACTTGATCCCTTGATCTTCAGGGCGAAAGGTCCCCCTTCATCCATCGCCGGAAACTCAGCACGCCAGTAACCTTGATCATTGGGTGTTACTTCCAGGTTCTTTCCGTCCAGCGATAGCGAGATTTTCTGAGTTGGATTGTCCCAACCCCAAATACGGATTGGCTTGCCTCTCTGAAAAACAGCATGATTCGTAAAAGGAGCACCCAGAATTGTCTTGTCTATACTCTCGGGTTGAGGGGTTTTAACTCGCGCAGAGGCCGTCTCGAAGGTAACGGGGTAAGCCCCGACCTTGCCTGCCAGTAACATCAGCAGCACAATGACTCTTGTCATTGGCTAGCCTTCTTTTCTCATGGATATGACGGTCACCATTTCATTGGGATCGAGAGTTTGTGTTTCCACGCGAGCCACAGAAAGCATCTGGCTCGACTCCACGAGACCCGTGAGGTCCACAATTTGGGATGACTTGACAATATAGACATCAGGAATTACCATTCCTGCATCGCCATAGGTTGTGTATTGTTCAACAACCGTTGAGATCGTCTCTGCTGCCTGGCCAGCTGGAATTGTGTCAAGCCTTGCATCGGGGACCTGAAGACGAACAATCCCCTCTTTATCAATGACGATCGCGGGCGTCCAGATCGTTGTAAAGAGGCCGAAGAGAATCTTATTTTCCTTTTCTCCGGTAAACACCTGAAGCCAGCCGTCGTTTTCAATGGCACTCATTTTCGAAGCATCTATACCTGCATGATGAGCAGCCTTATCACAAAGCTCCTTCTCACTCGGTAGTTCTCCACCGAGAGATCGCGTGCGCAATTCTGGTGTCCCGCTTGCCGTTGCACTGACCCGCTTCGTTTGCCGATCAACTTCAACGACCACCTGGATGGAGTCAGCATCAGCTCCCATCTTAAGGACGGAATCAAACGCTTCTTTTCTAAGTGCAACCAGGTCGCCATCACTTGGATTCATGATTGTTCGCTCGACGGTGTCCTGAATAATTCCAAGTGCGACACCAATCGCAGAAATCACTTCTGTATTTCTGGCTATACGATGTTCGAGCTTCAGCTTCTTCGCCGAAAATGGAACAATGGCTTCCGCGCCACCACCGCCCCCAACAAAGGTAATACTCTTGTTCTTAAGCTTATGTTCTTCCAACATCCGCTTTACAATGGCAGTTACTTTTCTTGCGCAGAGATCAAGAATTCGTTCGGCAAGCGCCTCTTTCGTTGTGTTCAGCCAGGCTGCTACAGCCTCAAAGCTCTTATGAATACTATCCGTATCCCCCTTGCCATATTCGCTTGCAAGGCCGAGGACATTGGAGGCACCGGTCGGCGTAAGCGTGATAGACGGCTTAGCTTCTCCATTTATTTTAAGCGCCAGGTAATCATCCGGGTCACCTTCTTTGGGCTTAATGAGAACCGGCTCTACCTTTTCAATATTTGAAGTGAACGCGTCGTACCCAAGCTTTGCGATGTGAGCGGAACGGGGTCCAACCTCGGAAATTTTTCCACCTTTCACACGTGGAACTGAACCACCAGCAATACCAACGGTCCTGACATCAAGGGTCTTCACATAAAGCCTGAAACCACCAATCTCTCCATGAGTGACGATCGGACGACCATTTTTGATCACGCATATATCAGAAGTCGTTCCTCCCACTTCTACCATACATCCATCGGATATACGCTCATACATAAGAGCCGCTGCAACACCAGCCGCAGGACCCGAAAGCATGGTAAGGATCGGACGCTTTCGCATTTCCTCTATGTTCATGATTCCGCCGTCGGAGCGCATGACCATCAGAGGTGCAGATATACCGCTTTCACGAACCGCTTTCTCTGTCATGTTGGCTGTTTCCAGCATCTTGGGAAGCATGCTGGCATTAACCACTGCAGTCCTCGTTCTCACGCGAAGCCCATAGAGCTGTGAGAGTGCACTACTGGAACAGGCTGGAACTTCCATCTCCTGTGCCACTTCTGCGACATGGTTTTCCTTTGTCGGATCGTCCACACCAAAGGACTCGGATGAAACGATGACTTCACAGCCTTCACCACGCAGCTCCTCAATGGCCTTCCTGATGTTTGCATCCGTGTAGGATTTGGCTGTGTCGATATACCGAAATCCTGTATAGAGGAACTTGCCGGGTGAGAGCTCGATCTGTCCCAGATTTGCCTCACGTTTAGCGCGTATAGCGCCTGCTCCACTGGAAAGACAGATGATGCCGACCTTGGCAACGTCACCTTCAATGAGAGCGTTCGTTGCCTGTGTGGTGCTGTGAGCAATAAGAATCACTTCATTGCTCTTGATGCCTGTTTCATCGAGGAGTTTCTGCATCGACTCGACAACACCGCGCGCGACACCTTCCTCGGCGTGGTGAGTAGTCGGGACCACCGCTTTGCCCACGAGGTCCATGGTACTAATATCAACGGCAACCGCGTGAGTGAAGGTACCACCTACATCAATTCCAATCTTTATCTGTCGGAGGTTTTCCTGATTAGGCATTCGAATTTCCTCCCGTATAGATGACCTTAGAAAGCAGGTTCGGTGGCAGTGTCTCAACCTGTTCGACCTTTGATACACTTGCTTCACTTTCCTCGGCAGTAGTGCCTTCCTGTTTCCAGTCGATCAGGCCCGAGAAGGCAGCAACCGCCAGCCCGATAAACACCAGAACCCACACGTAGGGAAGCGTTCGCCACATCAGCTTTTGTACATCGACTCGTAACTCATTCGCGAGCCAGACATTGTGTGTATTCGTCGGGTCGCAGATTCCCTGAACCTGACCAACAGTAAGCAGCATCACCATCACGGCTACCGCCGGCAGACCGCCTGTCACGAGTATTGTTGCAATCCCGAAACCCATCCCCCAAATATTCAACGGGCCACGATAGAGCGCCAGAGGAGCCAGAAGCCCGAATACAATTGTATAGCCGATGGGATCGGTTGGGATTCGCTGGAACAGCGGAGCAATTGCCATGTTGACCGGCCACTTAAATCCTTCTATTGTTTCGGCTGCTTCAGGTGGACTCCATCCGGGAGGACCCAACACGGCAGATACCAGGATGCCGATCCCAATCATCAAGATCACCGCAGGCATTACTGCTGAGCTTCCCTGTATCATGCTTTGCACTGTCATACTCATCGAACCGGGGCGGGCTGTTACAAGTATCGCGTAGATAAAACCGACAAGAAAAGCAGCAAGGATCGGCATATTGAAAACGATGATGAGAACAAGTGGCACGATGGGTATCAAATAAGAATACCATTTGATCGTTGGTATGGAATGACGCCATCGCTTAATCTTTGTGAAGAGGTCAAGGAGTGCGAATAAGACGATTGTCATAAGACCACCCAGAACAGGGATCTGAAGGAAGAATAGTTTGATCCATGAGACCTCATCCGATTCTTCCCCCCCTGTTGAAATGTAGAGGATGTAGCCTAGAACTGCTGCCACCCCCACAGATATACCAAGCGTAATTCCAATCTGCTTAAACGACCTGACAGTTCCAGCACGGTACAATTCAACACAGACGAAAACAACTCCCATGAGAGCTGTCAGAAGAAAGAGTGTGAGAGCAAAGGTCTTCACCTGGTCGATTGGAATACCCAGAACGCTTGTATAGAGAACCCAATTGCCAGCGTTCAGGATCCCGCCAACAGAAATTCCGATCAGCATGATCCCCCCCGCAACAATAGGAGGAACTCCCACAGTAGCTAGCATTGGAAGAATGACCATCGATACCATGATGATGGCTCCCAGTCCTCCAATACTGGTAAACAGCAAAGCAATCAATCCGATAGAGAAGACACCGACCGCCAAAGGGTTATCACCAATCAGTTCAGCGCCGTGTTTAACGAGACTTTCAGCAACCCCGGATTTCTGCATGATAAACGAAAGGATCCCCCCGAAAAAGGCCACGATGATGGCCTCGCTCAATCGGATCGCTCCTTTGGAGATCACGCCATCAAAGATATCATCCAGCGAAATGTATTTGCCAGGACCATTCGTCACAAAGCCCAGAGCCATCACCCCACCCACAATAAACACAGCCATTAAGGGAAGTGTGATGAGGGCAGGAAGTTTCCTGGTGAACATCAGGTAAGCACCGATGAAAAAGATAATCAGCACATAAGCCGTGTCCGTATAATCTAATAGGGTCTCAAGAAAACTCATTCTTTAATCTCTCGTACTGTGATTCCAGCCTTTACTCTCAACGCTCCAATAAGGTCCGCCTCAGGTCCGTCCGCAAGCGCGTTTCAGACTCTTTCCAGGCAAAAAGAAAGCGGGACTCCTAAGAGCCCCGCTCAGGTTACTGCTTATGTGCAGGGGGGAATCAGTTCACTTTAACGAATCTTACCGCATCAGCGATCACGTAATCACCAGAGCTTGTCCAGCATGAGAGAAGGACTCGATCTGCCGATCCAGAGTTGAAGGAATAGGTGCCAAGAGACATCCAGACTCCGTTATTCTGCTGCTGATTAGCATTGATCGTTGTGGAACCGCCATTGTGGATCACGATGTAAGGAGCACTCGTTGCTCTGTTGCCGCCTGTTGTCCAGCGTGCGAACACTTCGTAGTTGCCACTTTCTGGAAGTGTAACATTCCAGGTAGCGGCGTCACTTGTCGATGCCGTTGCACGGGCGTGATAGTTAGATCCAAGGTATCCGCTTACGGAACTGCTTGGGAACCAGTTTGAAGATGGGGCAGTGAAACCTGAATCTGTGTTGTCAACGATCACCTCAGTTGCCAGAGACTCAGTCAGTACAAACTGAACGGCATCGGCAGAAACAACCGCACCAGGGTCGCCACCGTTAAAAGAATCCACAGAATCCAGAGTCACACTTCCACCTGAACCAGAATTGAAAGTCCAGTTGCCAAGCTTGACCCAGTTGCTGCCGTTCGCCTGCTGATTGATGCCGTTGATAATACCGTCTCCATTGTCGTTGCCATAGAGAAGTGTTGAGCCATTGGCATGATTAACGGTGTATGATGCCGCTGGAGAGCGATTGCTTCCTGAAACATACCAGACATAAACGTCGTAGTTTCCGGTCACACCAAGGTTAGGTGACCATGTGGCTGTGTTCGCTCCGTTTACTGCAGACGCCCAGCGAGACTCTGTTCCGTAGAAGCCGGATGAGGCTGAGTTTGCCCAGCTGCCTGTTTCGCTATAGCCTGAGTCGCTGTTGTCAACGATGATACCGCCGAGATCCTGACCAGGGTTAGGAATATTTGACTGACCCATTACATTGACAATATTGTCCATGATCTGACGGGTCTGGCTCTGAGATGAGGAAGGTACACTGTTACAATAGATAGAGAAGAAGTAACGCTCTCCGTCATTAGGGTTATCAATGTAGCCCGAAAGTGACAGTGTCTGACCATTCGTCAGAGTACCAGTTTTGGCGTGAACGCGGCCAGAACCAACTGTTCCGCAAAAGCGAGAACCCAGTGTTCCAGAGAAACATCCAATAGCCAGGTGAGAACCCCATTGGCCATATGTGTAATTGTCCATCATGTAGCGGGTAAGGATGAGTGTCTGACGTGATGTGAATCTGTTGCTGTAGCTCAAACCTGAACCGTCGAACATTTGAGCGCCTGTCATATCGATACCGATGGAAGAGCACCAGTTAAGAATCGCTGATCCACCACCGACATTGCTATACAAGCTGTCAGCAAGTGAGTTATTACTGAAGGTCAAGATGCTGTGGACGGGTGAAGATGTCGAGCTGGAACCGAGTTGATACCCATTCCAGACATAACTTGTTCCGCGGATTCCGAAAGCCGCAGCCGTTGTGAAGATCTTTGTGTTTGAGGCAGGTCGACGCGGAGTGTCGGCATTCAGACTGTAATAGGTCTGTGTTCCCCACTCGTTCTCGATTAGAATCGACCAGGCGATGTTACTGTTCGAATTGTTCACCTGGCTGTTAATTTGGCTCTGAATCTGTGAGAGCGTGACCGCACTGACAGATTGTGACTGAAGTAGTAATGCGATGGTCGCGACAAGCATCAGCAAGATGGTGCTGGCCGAACGCTTTCCTGTAAAGTCTCCTGACCCTCTCCTCTTCGCAATGCACCCAAAGTCCTGTGGGTCCTGAGACATGGTGAAACCTCCTTTGATTTATTATCGGTTTCAAGAATTACAAACTCATCAAGTATATAAACATAAGCGCAAACAGTACATGAGTTTGGTCCTGCGAAGGGACCTTACTTGGCAAAATAATGTCCACAAATGAGACAGTTTTCTAGATTACTGAAAGAATTAAGTTTAGCCCTCCTTTCTGGCACTGGTAGGAGCTTGTATCAAGGTACAACCAATTTTGTTCACCATCGGGCAGAGAGGGGGGTTACTCCTGATTTCTGCACTCTGCATCGGTCCTACAATATTTCATGAAATACAAAGAGTGTTGTAGTGACAGGGAGTCGCAGCTAGGTAAATACCCGATGATATACAAGAATTTAGGAGGATTCCAATCCGAGTCATCCCTGATGAAACTCACCACCCAAGGATCGACACCTTCACCCGATGACGGACGTCTGTCCGACGTCTTATCTACGTCTTACCCATGACTTGAGACGTCCGTCAGATGTCGGACAGACGTCGACAAGTGGTCGGTGGTTCCGGGAGGACGGAATAAAAGGATTCTGGAGAGGGACGGTTTTTCTGGGAGGGCCGAGAGATGCTCGGATGGACCATGAAATCTGGCGTTTCTTGCAAGGAGGAAATCCTGATCGGGTAAGGTTGATCCAGCAGCCGCTCCCATCAAGTGTTGGCACACATAGGAGGTCTTTCATCGGACTCCACCAGGTATTCAATGAAAGTGAGGGGGGGCGGTTTGAGAGATCTCTTCGTGCGGGCCGAAGGACATCGTTGATCACCGATCATGACAGCGAAATCTTTGGCCCTTTTCCCTATTTCCATTGCCCGGTGTGGCGCTATTCGGCTCAAGGTCACGCACGTTGCGAATTGTGAATCACCAGAAAATACCTTCGAGGCTTTGATTCTTTGCTCCTATCACTTGTTTTAATCATCATTGGCGCCATTCTTCTGGCTTTTATGTCGGACTATCTTGTTCAGGGGTCTTCCGCTCTGGCTGCACACTTTGGAGTCTCTTCCCTGGTGATTGGACTGACTGTTGTCGCTTTCGGAACGTCCGCCCCCGAGCTGGCGACCTCACTTCAGGCGCCTGCAAACGTGGCTGTCGGAAACGCTCTCGGCAGCAATTTGATGAACATGGGGATTATCCTCGCGATTACAGCGATAATCTTTCCTCTAACCTCGCGATCAAGAAGCCTTCAAAAGGATTTGATCGTGATGGTCCTGGCGGGACCCTTTATTCTGTGGTTTGCCTGGGATAGAGAAATTAATTCCCTGGAAGGAGCCATTCTCTTTCTTGCGCTTGTTGCCTATCTGCTTTCTGCACTGACACGGAAAGAGAAGGGCCCCGAGATTGTCGAACTTGAGGAAGAAGATCCACACGAGGATATGCCACTTGGAAGAGCATCGCTCCTGACAGTCGCTGGGCTTGTTGGTCTGGTCATTGGAGGTAAAGTTCTTGTCGTTGGCGCGATCGACTTCGCAGAGTTTCTTGGTCTGTCGGAGCGTATCATTGCATTGACAGTTGTGGCCGGTGGGACATCGTTACCGGAACTTGCTGCGTGTATACAGGCAGGGCGTCGTGGAAAACATGATATCGCCCTGGGTAATGTCGTCGGTAGCAATATTTTCAACCTGTTTGGCGTACTCGGGCTTTGCGGTTTCTTTACCTCGATCACAAATCTGGAAGATGACACGATGTTTGACGCTTTATGCGTTCTGCTTCTTCAGATCGTCACGGCTGCTTTGATTTGGACGGGATGCAGGATTAACAGAGTTGAAGGAACCATCATTCTGTTCGCCTATTTCGGATATCTCGCCTATCTATTTCTTTGATTTATCTATTCGGAGCAAGGCAGTTGTCTCTTGCGCGTACTGATTACAGAGTATCGTTCTCTGCCTCCAGAAGATGAACGACATGGCGAACGATGTAGTCACTAATCAACCAGCCAACAGGCGTAAGTGATATCTTCTCTTCTGTCTTGATATACCAGTCGTCTTTCACATCTTCACCCAACGAGTCTATATACGTCTCCAGAGCTTGATAAAGGCGAGGGCTATCGTTTCTGCTGATGCCCTCAGATCTTCTGATCAATGTAAACAGCTTTTCTCCTTCGCTGGTTTCTTCACTGATCGTTGAATTTTGAGTCCACGGAAGATTGGATGCATTTACGCATGACTTCCATCTATCAATATCTTCTGGAGCTGCCCACCTCTGGTTTTGAATGTTGCTGTGAGCTCCCGGGCCAAGCCCAAGGACATCCTTTCGTTGCCAGTATCGTTGATTGTGCCTTGAGCGAAAGCCTGGTTTGGCAAAGTTACTGATCTCGTAGTGCTCATAACCCTTCTCGCGAAGGAAGCGACTGCCAAAGAGATACATTTCCGCCTGGAGGTCGTCGTCCAGCTCGCTCAAATTGCCCTTCCGAAGCTGATCGAAGTAGGGTGTTTCTTCGTGATAGGTAAGTCCATAGAAGCTGATGTGGTCAGGCGCGAGGGTGACGGCTTGTTCGAGGTTTCTCTCCCAGGTTTTCATCGTCTGGTCTGGCAACGCAAACATCAGATCCAACGAAATGTTTTCAAAGCCTGCGTCGCGAGCCCGTTGGTAGCAGTCGGCAACGAGGGAAGATTCATGAAGCCTTTCAAGTTTGTCCAATTCTTTCTGTTCAAAAGACTGAACGCCTATACTCAAACGGTCTATACCGGCATTCTTCCATTGAACACACCGGCCACTTGTCAAGTTTTCAGGGTTTGCTTCAAGTGTGATCTCGAGAGTACTGGAGGTACTCATCTTATTCTGTATATCATGAATGAGGGAAGCCACACCTTTCGGATTGAGCGTGCTTGGTGTTCCCCCGCCAAAATAGATGGTAGATAAAGTTCGAGAGGAGAGTTCGCGTTCTCGTTCGAGATGGTTTGTGAGTTCGCGGGCCACCAGGTTGGGGAATTCAAGTCTTTCCGACGCAGGTCTGTCACGGAGGGCAATTTTAAAGAAATCGCAATAAGGACACAGGTGTTTGCAGAAAGGAACGTGGATATAAATACCGAGATCGTTCACACTTTATTTCCTCAGCTTATTCTCGATATTGCCTCTTCCAGTTTCCTCGTCCAGTTGTTCCTGCGCTTCCAGCTCCTGCTGGTTGATTTCAGCAGAGGCAGGATCAAGGCGGTGTATATCACGATTTAAACGAGAGATCATATTCTCAATATGCCGTGGTTTGTCAGGAGATTTTTCAAGCATTTGCTCGAAAGAGTCTCTTGCCGTGATCAGATACTCAGTTCTTTTCTCTTTACTGAGCTCTGGTGATCTGGCGACCCGCTCGAACATCGCTCCCAGATCAGAATATGGGCGGGGAGAAGACGGTTGTCTTTCAGCAGCGGTTCTAAGTGCTTCTTCCGCGGATTCAATGTCACCCGATTGTTCGAAGAGCCATGCAAGCTGGTAGTAGACACCATTGTCATTATCCTGGACCAGCTCGACGGCCTGTTTCATAACTGATAAAGCTTTGTCATAGTCTTTTTTCTGTTCATATATACCTGAGAGAGTCCAGTAATGAGTAATGTTAGTTGGGTTTCGTTCGATGGTCTGCTGGGCAATCTTCAAGGCAAGGTCAAGATCCCCTTTGAGTCGCGCGCTTGAAGCGAGCCGGATTATTCGTGAGTTAGTGGGCCAGCGTTCGATACCTTGAAGGAGCTTTTCTTTGATCGTCGTCTCCAGCCTGGCATCATCGATTTCATTCTCATGCCAGGTATCGTAGAGCAATTCGATAAGGGAAGGCATTCGAGGGTTTCGTTCAATGGCTCTAAGTATTCTTTCCAGTTTCGTTTCTGGTGGAATAGCCCGCTGAATATCCTTTCGGCGGTAGATGTGGTTATAGACATTTCCAACTTTTGGTATCTGATGGTCGTCTACGTAGTTCTCCATCTCGTCGTGATAGTAGACTTCCCTGGATATTTCGGGATAAGGGTAGCCTTTTGATTTCGGGTTGTTCGTCTGGTGGTTGAGAAAGATCAGGAGATATTCCGGTGAGCGGTGCTCCATGATATATTCAGCGTTACGCTCAAGAAAGTTCTCGAAGTTCTGTTTGCGCGCTTTTTCCCTGAGTCGTTGCAGGTCGGTATTTGTCAGAAGCAAGTCTGACTGGACTGAGTCTGTGCGCTGCTCGATGATGCCGACATTTTTTGAACGTTCCTCTTCAACAAGATCCTGGTAGATATCGTCTATATCGGGGAGCCTGCCTCTTCGTGACGGAGCGTGCGCCAGGAACGGGTCCGTTAAGCCGTCGACATCATAAAGATTAAGATGTTCAGCAAACCAGAGAGGCTGACCGATATCACTCATGAAGATCCATGCGTCGTCTTGAGTCTCAAGCAGGAGATAATCAGACACAGGCCCCAGGGGAGGGACGAATCCTTTCTGGTAATTCTCCTTAATATTTTCAGGTAAATACCAGAAAGCTTCTCTTTCTCCCCAGTATTCCTGATTCTTGCCGTAGATAGAAACCGAGTTGATGGTCAGCTGCTCGCGGGCCGTGCCTGTAAGAAGAAAGAGGGCGACTGTACTGCTCGATAAGAGGGTTGTGAACCGCGCAGCAAAGGGAAGCTTCAGGAGGATTGTATACTCATAGGCAAATCCGAAGCCTTGAGCACCCGCAACCCCCAGAAAGGGGAGAACGACCATAAAGAATCGAAAAGAAGGCATCCAGTCTCCGTTCACATGATAGACATAGTAAGCATGGAACAGAAGTGGGATGAAAATCATGCAGGCGATCTTAGAACCGTAATTGTCGTCCTCGGCCTGATCGCTCAAGGGTCTGAGTCTTGGCAGCAGGGTACCCAGGATGCATAATAGGAGTGAGATTGCCCAGAAGTTCATCCAGATTAGAGAGTTGCTTTCAAGAAGGAACAAACGACCTGTTGTTTGTTCTGCCTTTGCGGCGGTGGCGAGGCCATGTGAGGAAGGGTCTTTGGGTATCCTGACAGAGCGTTTTTCAAAATTCGCCTGGTCGGTATAGAAAATTCTGAGCTGCTCTTTTCCTCGGTTGTGTCCCTCATTTAACACATGCCGTTGTTTAGCGTAGTAAGTATTTGGCAAGGGGTCGCCAAAGTAGGTGTATTTCCAACCCCAGAAAAGGAAGAGCGGAAGGAAAAAGAGCACGCACCATTTCATGAGCCACGAGAGATGGATTCTCTTCTGAAAGAGCAGAGCGAACGCATAGATCCCCAGCGGTGCCATGAAGTAAAGAGAGTCTATACGCAGGGCCGCAGCAAGAACAGCAACGATCGGACTGAGCAGAAGCGCTGAAGGGTTTCGCCGCTCATGTTCAAAACGATAGTAGCCAGCGGCAACCAGCGCTGTCTGGAGATTTGTTTCAAGACCCATCAGCGCCCAGTGGCCGAAGTATGAGTTGGTGGCAAGAAGGAATGGGGGAATAAAGTTAAATATATCGTTTCTTTGGCGAAGAGCTCTGGCAAACCCATAGGAGAACCAGACTGCCAGTATCCCGGAAGCCAGGCCCATGATTTTCGAAATATACATCAGGTCGAAACTCAGCCAGTGTGGAATGACAAGAAGGAGACACCATAGAAAGTTTGACATGCCTTCCACTCTGGGTCCCGTGGGACTGAACCTCCAACCATGGCCCTGAACAAACATATCGACAAATCGAAAGGAAATGTAGGCATCATCAATTACGGCCTGCCAATAGATGGAGGCGTTGATGATGTAAATAACTGAGAACAGGGTGAGGAGAAGAAGAGAGCTCAGGCCGTAGGGAGTGATCCAGAACAGCAAGGTTGAAATGAGAGAGATTTTCTCATCCTGAGGATTGTTTTGGCCTGCGAGTTTTCCTTCGGAAAGTTGTTTGGTGTGTTCCATATTTTATTGCAGGTCACTCCTGCTGCTGGGGTCCGGTTCTGGATGCTCTTTGGATTTCCTGTTTAAATGACCGGGCTGCGAAGTTCTTGGCTTGTATCCGCATAGAAATTGTGAAATGAGATGAAGGCAAGAGAAGATGGAGTTCAAGGCGAGAACAGTTCTTTTGCTAAAGATGACATAAAAATTAAATTATGAAATCTATTGCGCACCGGTTTTGCAATGAAATTGCCTGATCAAACTGTATGGGAACTTTTTAGATTAAGCCCGAACCCCAAACATTTTGAAGCAGCTGATAATCAAACTCTCACAGGGGTTTGTGAAGGTACTTCATGAATCAAAATCAGAGAGGTGAAATGTGATGAGGGAACAAAAAACAGTCATTTTCAGGCTACTGGGAATTTTAATGATCTTTGCTGCCTCTGCACAGGCACAGTACAAAGTTCACAGCTGGGAGAGCTTTGAAGAGGGGCAGGTTCCTAATGACCTCGTTCTTGGACATAATTCGAATGAAGACTCCGTTAAACCCTTTTCTCTTTCACAAAGCATCATGGGGAGATCACTCAATGATGGTTATGCGCGACTTGAGTGTGGTAACTTTGGGCTCGCTTTTGAACCTTCTGAAGAGTATCGCCATCTGAGCATTTTCTCTGAGGTTTCGCTCAATAGAGACCGACTCGGAAGCAATGGGCAGGCACTCTATCAGATGGATGTTTATCTCCCTGAAGAAGGTCAGCCTATCCCAAATATTTCTCTCCTCGCTCAGGTGCTTGAAAACGAAGGTGCCTGGACTACACCATATACCTTTTATCGTTTTGGAATTCGGGAACCGGGTGATCGGATTTTCTTCTCTTTCGTTAATAACGAGCCGAACCCGGAGATCTTTTATGCTGCACCAATTTCAGAGATGAATCTCAAGAGACCGGGATGGCATCGTCTGCAGATTGTCTTTGTTGGTCAAAATCAAATCTACTGTGCTATTGATGGGAAAGAAACCAGCTTCTCTCCGATCACTGAGCCAACTCATACGCGGTTACATGCAGGCGCGATGGTCACAAGTAGTGATTTTACCAGTAAGGCGATCATTGACAACCTTTCAATTCAGTGGACACCAAATAGTTCCCCATTGCCTGAATCACCCTGGCTGAAAGCGGTGGAAGATCAGTCGGCACCGAACGCAAGCGCGTTAGAGTCAGGTTCAAATGTCATCTGGTTCAACGACCCCGATGAAGCGTGGCGCGTTGCCAGTTCTCAGAATCGTCCTGTCCTGACACTCTTCTACGCCCCTAATATTGGTCCCTATAACTATCTGAAATCGATCGTTCCAAATACCCAAGAAGTGCATGATTTGTTAAATCAGTATATTCTTCTTAAGCTCGATGCCAACCAGCTCAAGGGTGGTACCATCGCCGAGAATATGAATGTCGTTCGCCTCCCCACATTTCTCGTTATTAATTCTAATGGAAATGTGCAGGAATCTATACCTGTGATCAGAAATCAGACAACTTGGAATGACTTAAAGGGACAACTGTTTCCTGGGCAATAGACTCCAGCTGGAGAGATTCAGATTAATCAGAAACTAGCCATTCAAACTCCCTGGAAAGTCGAGCGGCTGGACCGACTAGAGCAACTTGGTATCCGGGAGATTCAGCTCCGACTTGGTCCGGAATTTCCCATCGATATAGACGAGCCTAAGCAGGAAGAATTGGTTCAAGTCAAAAATGAATTGAAGGCCCGTAGATTAAAGGTAACCTCTATTGGCTTCTACAGAAATATGCTGGAGCCGGATGAAAGGCTGAGGCAATTAGAAGCGGATCGTCTTCAACGCGTTATCGAGATTGCTGCTGAAACTTTCGAAACAAACCTTATCGGTGTCTTCGCCGGACGGCACCCTGACCTGACCCTGGAAGAGAACCTGCCTTTATTCGAGAAGGTTTGGCAGCCCTTCATATTACGCGCCGAAAAGCTTGATGTCTATCTTGCTTTCGAGAACTGCACGATGTATCGTGGGTACCCGGTGAAAGGGATAAATCTGACCTATTGCCCAAAAGCATATACCGAGATTTTCCAAAGAATTCAGAGTGATCACATTGGAATTGAATTCGATCCCAGTCACTGCATCAAACAGTATATTGATCCCATGAAATTCCTTCAACTATTTGAGGGTAAGATCTTTCATGTACATCTCAAGGATCACGAAAGACTGGCAGAGGAAGAATTCCTGTATGGATGTTTCGATGTTCGCTCTTCCCGTGATCGGTTTCCCGGTTACGGCACAGTCGCTTTTGAATCCATCTTCTCTGAGTTGAGGCGTCAGAATTATCAGGGGCCTTTGACTATTGAAGCGGAGCGGGAGCCCTTAGCTACAGACGAGGATCACCGATATAAGTTGCTTCAGAATTCCTGTGAGTACTTGCGTTCTCTTCTTTAAGCCTCCACTTTAAAAACATTCGTTTGCTATTTGTGCAAGAATTATTCTTACAGGAGCCTCCCTTTCATAAACATCGCTTTAGTAGTAATTTCGAAGTCTGCGAAAACTATACGCGGTATTGCTGTTGTAATTCTCTCTGGATTAATTATGAGTAGCCCACCTCCAGTCTTTTGGAAAGATCCAGAATCTATATGTCTGTAGTCAAAATACACTATCATCGTTTCGACAAGAACTATCAAGGTCTTGATCTGTGGACTTGGGATCCGTCCGGGAAGAGGAACCCTGAGGAACAACTCCTTTTTCCTGCTGGGCATGATGAGTTTGGCCCCTACTTTGATCTGGATCCTTCCCAGTATGGTGAGGAAGAGCTGGCTCACCAAATCGGGTTTCTTCCCAGGTTGCATCATGACTGGTCCTACAAAGAAGGTGAGGATCGATATTGGAATCTGGACCATGGGCCCGAAGTATGGATTCTTTCCGGAGACCCAACGGTCTATCAGGATCGCCCCGACGTTTCTCCGCGAATCGAGAGTGCTTTCCTCGATGAAAGAAATCGTATCAGGGCTTCTCTCAGCCACGCTCTCTCAGTTGAAAAGATTGAAGATGGGGCCTTTCGAGTTCAAAGCAATGTTGGCGAAGCTTACCCGGCAAGAGAACAAACTGCTGTCGAAGTTCATGATGGGAGAACCCATCACGCGATCATACTACTCGACTCAAGAGTCAATCCCCAAGACAAACTGACACTTTTTTGTGAAGGTTACGCACCAGCTACAGTCATCCGCAGACGAGGGTGTATAGACCCCGAAAAATGCAACCCGGAGGAACTTCCGGGCGTTTTCTATGATAGAGATCATACAACGTTTCGCGTATTTTCTCCAAAAGCAAGTCGCGTAGACCTTGTACTCTCTGATATACCAGTACCCACTTCAAACGCCCGTCATATAGGGCTTAGAGATATTGGTGATGGATTATGGGAAGCGATTGTTCATGAGAATTGTCACGGTCTTTTCTACGGTTACCAGGTTGATCAAAACAGGTTAGTCGATGACATTTATGCTAAGTGTACCGGAATGCCGGGGGAACTGGCACTTATTTTTGATCCAAAAGAAACAGATCCACACTCATTTCGTCGAAATTTTGAACCTCGCCTCGGGTTCCGACCGACAGATGCCATTATCTATGAACTGCATATTCGTGACTATACGATTGATGAGAGTTCTGGGGTCTCTGACTTCAAGCGGGGAAAGTTCCTGGGGCTCGTGGAAGATGGGGCGACTTTGGACGGAGAACTTTCCACTGCCATCGACCACATTTCAGAATTAGGTGTCACTCATGTCCAGCTTCTTCCAGTACATGACTTTGGGCATGGCACGGATTCAAATGGCTATAACTGGGGATACATGACGAGGAACTTCTTTTCTCCAGAGGGGTGGTATGCATCGGAGCCGAGAGGTCTCAGAAAAATCAGAGAATTTAAGCAACTGATCGATGCTTTTCATGAAAGAGATATTGGAGTTATACTGGATGTTGTTTTCAACCATACGGCTGAAACGGCAAGTTTCGAACAGATCGCTAAAGGTTACTATTATCGCTATAATCAATCTGGAGGTTACTGGAACGGTTCAGGAACTGGTAACGAGTTCAAGAGTGAGTCTCCCATGGGGCGCAGGTTTATCATAGACAGTTGTCTGTACTGGACCAAGCACTTCGGCGTAGATGGATTTCGATTCGATCTCATGGGGCTTATAGATTATGAAACGCTCAGGGAGGTTCGTCGTGAAGTCCTCAAGGTGAAGCCTGCAGCGTTAATATACGGTGAGCCTTGGGCTGCTACAGGACCTGAAGGTGCAGGGATTGAGGAGATTACATACAAAGGAGTAGTGTCCGGAACTGGTGTAGGTGCTTTCAATGATCATTACAGAAATGCTCTCAAAGGAAGCCCTGATGGGTCAGATGCTGGTTATATACACAATGGGTCTCATAGAGATGCTGTGATTGATGGGCTTAAAGGGGCTGTTCATGACTGGGCTCACCATCCGGGGGATTCTGTTCAATACGCTGATTGTCATGACAACCTGATTCTCTGGGACAAAAGTGCTAAAGTCTTTCCAAAAGCATCGAAGGAACAGCTTGAAAAATACCAGAAACTTGCAGTTGGAATCTTGTGTATCAGTCAAGGGATGATCTTCTTGCACGCTGGTGTTGAATTCGGACGGAGTAAGGGAGGGAACCACAACAGCTATAATGCGCCAGATGAAGTTAACCGTGTAAACTGGAACCTCAAACTGGAACACAAGAGCCTGTACCAGTACTGCCGTGAGATGATCGAAATGCGCAGGCTTCATCCAATCTTCAGACTCGCGACACGTGAAGAAGTCGAACAGAGATTTCAATTGTTCGAGGTCTCCGGGCTTCCAGATTCCGTTATTCATTTCGAGCTAAATGGCGAAGGTTTAAGTGGGGAGTCGTGGAGTGCAGCCCGAATCTATATTAACCCAACGGAAGCTGATTGTTTGGTGCATGTTTCCGATTCAGGCTGGAATGTCATCGTCCAGGGTGACAATGTGTCACTTTCGGGTCTTTTTCATGTTGAAGGAACAGTCTATATTCCTGCCCATGGAATACTTCTTCTGGCTAAATCCTGAAATTTCAACGTTCCAGTGAAACGGAAAAGAGCCTCGCGGGCATTAACCTTGCCTCATTTATCCGCAATCATGTTATCGTTATGTGGATCATGGAAAGGTAAAGTGACGTGAACCTCACAGTTTCAAATCGGCACGAGCAGAAGACAACGAACACATCGGTGGTCGATCAATATGGCCGCACGCTCAGTTATTTGAGACTCTCAGTGACAGATCTTTGCAATCTTTCGTGTACCTACTGTAATCCTGTCCAAGGTTGCGGGAGTAGTTTTGCCTATAAGCTCAGCTGGGAGGATCTCGAGTTTCTTGTATCCACAGCTGTAAATGATCTTGGTATAGAAGCGCTGAGAATCACTGGGGGCGAACCTACGGTGAGGCCGGGACTCATCGATTGGATCAGCAGAGTGAATCAACAGGATAAGCTCAAAGATATTGCCATGACCACGAACGGTATCCGATTGGCAGCTCTAGCTGAAGATTTGAGAAAAGCAGGGCTAAGAAGAGTTAACGTCTCACTCGATACATTTAGTGATCAAAAATACAGTGAGGCGACCAGAGGAGGAAGCCTGGCCAGGTGTCTAGAAGGAATTCGGGTAGCGAGCCAGGTTTTTGACCGCGTCAAAGTAAACGCCGTTCTGATGAAAGAACTCTCTTTTCTTGAATTGGAAAGCTTTGTTGAATTCTCTGACCGGCATGGAATAGAAGTTCGTTTCATTGAGCTCATGCCTATTTTCGAAGACAAGAAATACTTCCACGATAACTATGTTCCCATCGATAGCGTTGTAACAGAGTTGAAGAAGCTTGGGTATACACTTGAAGCGGAGGGAGACGGAAACGCTTCAGGGAATAAGACCGGCTATGGGCCTGCAACAACCTACAGAGTCAAAGGCTCGAGAGCGAGGCTTGGTTTTATCAGTCAGATGTCGAATACAAAATGCCTGCATTGTAACAAACTCAGAATCACAAGTGATGGCTCTCTTAAGGCATGTCTTCTCTCACCCGAAGAAATAGACCTATCAGACTCTATTCTCAAGAGAGACAAAGCGACAATTGTACGTCACATGAAGCGTGAGTTTTTGCAACGTGCTGAGCGCTATGATCTTGCAGAGGCGCTTTCAGACCCTTTCAACCGTGGTATGCAGTCTATCGGTGGTTAGATTATCAAGGCAGGCTGCTTAAACGAGTTGTCTTATACTTTGCCGAGTGTCTTATCAAGGCCTTCACGAAGGGGAGTAGCAGGCTTCCATCCCAGCTCAACCAGCCTGTCTGACTTTCCACGGGAATGCTTAATATCACCTTTTCTTTCCTGAGCATACTTGATTTCACTCTTCGAATTTGAAAGCGATATGATTTCTTTAGCAAGATCGTTGATCGTTATCCGGCTGTTGCAGGCGACATTGTATAGACCTTCACCCTGAGTCGCTGCGATAATGTTCGCTTGCACGACATCTTCGACGAATACAAAGTCGCGAGTTTGTTCGCCGTCTCCATATATCGTGAGGTCTTCGTTCTTCCTCGCCTTTTGCGAGAAGATGGCAATGGCTGCTGCGTAGGCTGAGTTCGGATCCTGGCCAGGGCCAAAGACATTGAAGTACCTGAGAGTGGCCGTGGGGACTCCATGAAGCTTGTTATAGGTGTTCATATAGTGCTCTGCAGCAAGCTTGCTCACCGCGTAGGGAGAGGCTGGCGCCGGCAGGTCGGTTTCAGAATGAAAAGGGCGTTCTACAAAGCCGTATACTGCTGATGTCGAGGAAAGTACTACTTTCTTGACGCCATTCTCCTTTGCCCCTTCCAGGATATTAATCGTTCCATTTGTATTGATAGATTGTGTTTCAATCGGCTTTTCGACAGATTCAGGAACACTCACTAGAGCCGCTAGATGATGAATATAATCGACATCTCTGGTGAGTTTTTTCACGAGGTCCGGGTCTTCTACGCTGCCCTCGACAAATTCGCAGTCAAGGCCTTCAATGTTATCTTTAAACCCTGATCTTAAAGAATCCAGTATGGTAACGTCTGCGCCTCGATCGCACCACGTCCGAGCAACATGACTCCCGATGAAGCCTGCTCCTCCAGTTATTAAAACCTTATCGCTCAAGAGATTTCTCCATGACCATTGTCCTCGAAAGTATGAAAAATGTTGGCAACGTCGTCAGCTTCATGAGCCTCCGGGGCTCTTGGGGCAAGCACGTTTCCCATGATAGGGGTTGATTCGAAAGACTGAAACAATACTTTCGCAGGGGGTGTCGTATTTTCAAGGAGCCAATGCGTAGCGTAAGTGTCTGCGCATACCGATTGTGAACATCATATGAAATCTTCGTTAAAGCCTAAGCTCACAGGCAGGTATGCTCCATCTCCAACAGGGAACCTGCACCTTGGTAATTTAAGGACTGCATTAGCATCGTACTTATCGATCCGTTCTCGCGGAGGAACTTATCTATTACGGATTGAAGATCTCGATCAATCCAGGTCTCGTACCGAGCATGAGCAGCAACAACTCAGGGATCTGCAGTCGCTAGGGATCGTTTGGGATGAGGATCCGTGGAGGCAAAGTGCGAGAGATAAGATATATTCCGACTATTTCGTTCGATTACAAGAGCGTCAGCTTGTGTATCCGTGTTTCGCCTCGCGAAAGGAAATTCGAGAAGCCCTGTCAGCTCCTCACCGTGAAGACAATGATGGTCAGACTTATCCTGGGATTTATGCAGACTATCCCATGAAGGAGGCGCAGGCCCGGATCGAATCGGGGGAGCAGCACAGTTGGAGGATCCGAGTCTCACAAGCTCCGAAGGAATTCTTCGACGGATTCGCTGGTCGTGTTGAAATGGATCTTGAACAGGTTGGCGGCGATTTCATCATCAAGAGAGCTGATGGGTTCCACTCCTATCAACTTGCTTGCGCTATTGATGATGCCTGCTCAGGCGTCACAGAAGTACTACGCGGAGATGACCTGTTGGATTCCGGTGCACGGCAGGCTTATATTCTATTTTGCCTGGGTCTTGATATCCCACGATATGTCCACATCCCTTTGATGATTGGAGAGGACAAGAGGCGTCTTGCCAAGCGACTTGGCAGCGATGATCTTTCTGGTTTTCTTGAAAAGGGATACAAGGTTGAAGGCGTACTGAGCTATCTTGCATATACACTTGGTCAATGCCCTCTTGGCGAGAGAGTTACAATGAGTGAACTGATTGAAAACTGGGATCAGCATCTTGTTCAAAGAGAGCCATTCGAGTTCCGGGAGGCTGAGATGCAAAGTTATCTCCGGTAATCATTACCAAACGTTTGTATTGCTCACTAATGGAGTGGTGCTGTTAAGTTGGTAAAATAATGACAGGCACGAGGAGACAAAAATGCCCCTAACCAAGATCTTTGAACGTCTTGCTGATGACCAGGAAGCTCACAATGCATTGGAGGCTGGATTACAGAAAAGCCTTGGGTTGTTTTCAGGGATCTATGGGACTGGTGCGACACTCAACCGACTTCTCCATGATTCGGGGGTTAAAGCACGTCGAACTCTTCCCGCGACAGTTTTCAGTGTTGGGAATATTTCCCTCGGGGGAACAGGGAAGACCCCTTTTACCGAATGGTTGACAACCTGGCTTTATGAGCAGAATCGGAGGCCAGTAATACTGACACGCGGGTATGGTCGGGAGGACGAAGACAAGCTTGTTGTTGTGAGCAACGGGAAAAAGGTTCTCGCTGGGACAAGGGATGCAGGGGATGAACCGGTTCTTATGGCTCGCAACCTTGTAAAAACTCCCGTCCTCGCTTGTGCGAACCGATACCGTGCTGGTCGATTCGCCTTGAGAAAGTTCGATGTAGATACGGTTGTTCTTGATGACGGTTTCCAACATCATGATCTTCATCGACAGGCAGATATCGTTCTTGTAGATGGTCTGAAACCCTTATCTGAAATGAAGGTCTTCCCACGTGGGACTTTGAGAGAGTCGACAAAAGTTCTTTCTCGTGCTCACCTCATCGTCATCACAAGATGGAACCAGTCCGAGAGCGCGAAGAAGGTTTATCGAGAGATTCGACAGGTTGCACCCTCGGTTCCTGTTGTTCGAACAGGGCTCAGCGTTTCTCGTGCGACTCTTCTGAAATCCGGCAAGGAAGTACCTCTGCAGGAATTAAATGAAAAGAAAGTCTATATGCTGTGTGGTCTCGGTAACCCTGCTTCTTTTCGGAAGTCAGTCAATGATGCGGGCATGAAGATTAGTAGCGAAAAGGTCTTGAGAGATCATGAAAGAGTAACGCGACGCCAATTGAAGAAGATTGAGTCGAAGTGCAGGAAGGATAAGATTTCGTATATCGTCGTTACTAAAAAGGATGCTGTGAAAATAGAAGAGCTGGGGAGGTTTCCATCTCGGGTTCTTGTTATTGAGTCTGATCTCAAGTGGATGAACAGTAAAGAGCAAGCCAATGCGGAAAAGGTCCTGAAGGGACGGCTTCATGCACGTCTTGTGCGTGGCTTTCTGAAATAAATGGGTCTCACTTCAGAAAATGGACCGCATTAAGAGTTCGTACCCGAGTTCTCCCTGACTCAAAATAGTCGACAATATTCATCGCGCAATAGTCCTGGTCGAAAGTGAAAATCGATCCAAGAGGCAGTCCTAAAGCGTCGGCCAGAATGATTCGTACAGGGCCGCTGTGAGCAGTAATCGCAACCTTCTCACCACGGTGCTTTGTCAGAACTTCCTGAACAAAAGGAAGAACCCTCGATTGTACATCGATAAAGCTCTCTGATTCACCGGGTGCTCTGACAGTGTGCCTGCTTTCCAGATACTTCTCAACCTCTTCAGGGTATTCTTCGGCAATCTTGTCCCAGGGCTTCCCTTGCCAGTCACCAAAATGCCTTTCTCTAAGTCTTGGGTCCAGGCGTGGTTGTAAATCTTTATGGCGAGATATTTCCCGGCCTAGTGTGAGAGCTCGAATAAGATCACTCGAATAAACATGGTCTATTGGGGTCTTCTTCAGGTACTTGCCTACTCGTATAGATTGCTTGATGCCTTTTGGAGAAAGTTCTACGTCCATCTGTCCATACAGGTACTTGCGGTGTTTTTCATGAACTTCGCCGTGGCGAAAAAGGTAGAGAGTCGTCGGAATGCCCTCTCCGGAGAGCCATGGAAAACCTTTCATGGGCTCGTTAACTCATCAGAAACATCAATATTGACCGTATACTCAGTCGTGATGGCATCTTCAAGTTTGTGGAGTGTTTCTCCTAACTGTTGGTCTTTATAGAGAAAACTGACACTCCCTTTTTTGATGACTTCAAAAGACGCTTTACCATCCTCATCGGTTTCGGACATCTTGAAGCCAGTGCTGATCGTTTCCACATCCTCTGCTTCTGTTAACTCTTGGCGAATCTTGACCTCTTCACCTGCCAGTGGATTTCCTTGCTGGTCTTTAAGGAAAACAATAATGGTGACAAAGGAGGAAGCGTCGTCTCCGAGACTGTCAGTATTTCCATTCGTCGACTGACCAGCGAAAAGAAATAAAGAAATGAAACCAATCAAAGAGATGATCAGTGCGGCGAGAAATGGAACCGGAGAGATTTTTTTTGCACCAGGTGTATGTATTGACTGGCTCATAATATTAGTTGTTCCTGCTTATTCAAAACTGATTTCAATTTCCCCATCCATCCTGGGGGAAACAACAAATGAACGACTTTCCATCGTCTGAGTCCGTGTGATTGTATATTCGCCCGGCTCGAGCTCGACCTTGAGGTCGTCAAATGAGATCTCAAGCACTGGCTCGGCAACAACTGTACCTGGTTGCGCCATCACCAGAAACTGTTCAGAGGTAGAAAATGGCTGGTCTTCTGTATCGTCCAATAGAAAAGAAATATTCACTATTGTGCGGCATTCAAGATTGAGAAATGTTTCCTCATTCTTTACAACTGTGAGTAGTCTGAGAGAAGCCTCTTCATTTTTAAACATGAGTCGACAAGATCCAACAGGGACATGATCAAAAACGAATGTTCCATCGTAATTAACGATTGTTTCGCGAGTTTGAATGGTCCCACTCACCCCATCCAAAACACCGAGGCTTGTTGTCAGTTCAATCACTTTTCCTTCACACGCTTCACCAAGAGAATTCGTTACTTTTCCTGCTACACGTCCTGTTCCGCGAAGCGCCAGTTCGAGGTAAGGCGTTTCTCCTGCGGTGATATATGCAGACCCAGTTTCTTCACCTGTTTCTCGATCTTCGGCAAGGATAAGATACTGCCCACCAGTGATCAGGTCCTGAATCGAAAACTCGCCCGAGGTCGTAATATTAGCGGAAGGAACTCGTCGGGGAGACTTATTGTAAAAACGAGCCGGCTCAAATACCCCAACCTTTTCTTGAAGCTTGGTTGTCTTTATTCTGTATTCTGTATAGTCCTGATTAGAGGTCGCTGTCAGTTTACCACTTTGAGTGTATAGATCTTCCAGTTCCACTTCAACAGTCGTTTCAAGAACTCCCCGATCAAGGGTGACTGGGACCTCAGCATACCTGTTTGAGCCTTTTCCAGTTTCAGATGCGACAACCAGATAATCCCCAGGCTTCAGCTGTGAAAAGTCTATGGCAATTTTCTCTGATTGAGAGATCGCTACCGTTTTTGAGGCTACCTGTTGTGAAGTTAAGAGTGCCACATTGACCTTCTCTGATTCTGCGCCGCTCAGATGAACTCTCAGAGAGGACAAGCCATCCAGTTTGATTTCCAGGTTCGACTGCTGGATCGGGTTAACTCCATAGAGGTAAGTCCTGTTATTCCCGATTTTATCAACAGTAAGATCGTAAGGCTCTGGCCACATCTGATTAAACGAGAAACGGCCTTCCTCATCTGTCTTTGTTTGAAGAGTCGTTTGTGAAGGATCTCTCTCTGGCGACGTCGGTTTAGCCGTTATTACTGCTGAAGAAGAAGGAATCTTCGCTCCATCCTTCATGGAATATACCATGCCATTCAAATTGGCAGCTTTCATTAATTGGAAGTCTACCCTGTGCGTACGAGTTTCCTCCAACTCTTCTCTTGATAGAGTAACAGTTTTGTAATCTGTCATGTAGGCGCTTGGAACGTCCTCTGGCTTAAGAGTGATTTCTACTGCCACTGGTTCGTGCAAATAAGCCTCAAACAATCCTTTTGAATTCGTTTTCACTGTTTCGACAAGGGACGTTGCTTTCTTTTCAAGCAAGGAGTCAGGTGTCCATTTGACCTCTAAATCAACTCCCTGAATCTGTGCATATCCCTGATCTGTAAGACTTCCAGTAATTTTCACAGGGCGAGGAAACTGGAAATCTATCACCTGCTCTGTTTCGCCTTCGGGATCTATCTGGCGAACAAAAGGCTGAGGTGCATCACCTATCATTAAGCCAATGAGCCAGTTATTCGATTTAGGAACATCAACTTCATAATATCCTCCAGAATTAGTCGTTGCAAAGACAACGCCATCTTCTTCCTGAAAAGCCTTCATTGTAGAATACTTGATATTTGCATCGATCAAAGGGCAGATATACAATCGGGCGTTCGCCATGGGATCGCCTTCAAAGGAATCGACCAACCCTGTGACTCTGAGTTTTTGCGGTTCCGGTGTCCTTGAGGGAGTTGGTTCCGGAGTTGGTGATGGCGAAGGAGAAGGTTCTGGTGTGCTCGTTGGGCTTGGTGTAGGGATAGGGGTAACGGCGTCGGCAACAATGATGGGTTCCTCTTCAAGTAACTCCTGATCCTCGCTTGCTGGATCTTCAGTTTCTTGCGGGGAAGAATTGTTCGGCCCACTCTCTGGTTCGGATCCAGACTGCTCGTCCGATACGATTTCAAGTAAATCGCTCTGACCCGTCTCCACGTTTTCAGATCTTTGCGGAAAGACCGTGTAGGCGATGAGACCCCCAATGACAAGAGAGACAACAATCGCGATGATAGTGACCGGGGATTTTTGTTCTGATCTGGGCAATTTGCTCCGCTCCGTAAGCTATCTAATGAATCCTCGTGTTCGGAGGATGAATTCCATGTTTCCTGCCAGGTATCTCCCAGCGAGTCGTCTTGGTTCCTGACTCAATCGGAAGGCCCACTCAAGCCCATTTTCACGCATCCACAGTGGTGCATGGCGACGTTCGCCAGGCAAAAAATACTCGAACAGTGCTCCAACACACCAGATTACCGTGTTTTCCAGCCGTTTTGCCAGTTCCAATGCGAATTCTTCCTGTTGGGGCGAACCCATTCCAAGAAGAACAATGCCTGGCTTCGTTCGAGCCAGAGACATGATAACATTCTCTCGAAGAGCTTTATCTTCAAGAAAGCCGTGGTGGTTAAAGCCAACCTTCAGACCCGGGATGCGAGAAATGGCAAACTTACTCAAGTCTTTGGTCAAACCCTCTCTTCCACCGATGAGCGAGAGGCTAATCTCTCGAGAAGCACACACCCAAAGGAATCTCCAGAAAAAGTCAGCTGCACTAACTCTCTCCGACCAATCCTCACCGCGTCTTCGAATCTCTTTTACGACGGACATTCCATCCGTGTAAACCAGATCAAACTCCTCCCAGTAATGGATCCCCTTCTTCCGTAACCGGGAGGACAAGTTGTAAGTGTGAGCATTTGCGTAGGTAACGCATGAGTTCATCTCTTGGGAACGATTCCCCAAAGTTAAATAATCTATAAGTCCATCAACGCCCGTATCTACTAAGCGAAGATGATCGAGGTTATATACAGGGAAGCAATGTTTTTGTATGTTTCTGTTTGTCACGAAATCTTCTTAGTGAATGTCGCCGACATTTCTTTAACATGTCTGCTCAGCAGTCCGAGGCGCAGGTTGCTCTCGTTCAACTGAGATGTGGTCGACTGGAGTCTTGCAGCGAGGCTCTTTGCAAGGGTCATCAACATATCAGGGTGACGTGAGAAAAAAGAACTGAAGTGTTCTTCTGAAATCTCAAGTAGGACCGCATCCTCGCGTGCAATAACAGTAGCACTTCTTGGAGTCTGATTCAGGGGAGACATCTCCCCTACAAAGCTTCCTGGTTCCGATATATCCGTGATAGCTTTCCCTGACTTAAGGATCTGAATTCTACCGGAAACAAGGATATAGCACTGTCTGGATTCATCATCTTCATAGAAGAGTACTTTTCCCTTGGGCACAAAGACTGGTTTTCTATCAATCTCCTTATCTGATGAGATGCTTGTCAGGAGCTTGCTTGAATCAATATCAAATTCCTGGGTAATATCCTCAATGACTTTACTTGAAGACTGTTTCTTCAGTGTATAGTGAGTTGTTGTTAATGTTCCAGACTGAAGCTGATCCAGAAGGTCTAAAGCCTCTTCAGGTGTTCGAGGACGCTGTCCAAGGTCTCTTGCGCAAAGCTGAGCAACAAAAAATGCCATCTTGCTGCTGATTTCACTATTTTCGTGTCGTATATCAGGAACATCGTCGGTTATTTTTCGTGTCAGCAAAAGAGATGCGTTCAAGTTGTTAAATGGTGGCTTGCCACACAGGAGGTGATAGGCGGTTATGCCGACAGAGTATAGATCGCTTTGAATTGTAATATTCTTTTCACCAGTTGCCTGTTCTGGAGAAAGATAGATAGGAGTTCCAAGGATCGCTCCGGTACTTGTTACGTCCACACCGTCTGTCAGTTTGGCGAGGCCAAAATCCATGACCTTGACTGTCCCGTCATGCAGTCGAATCATGTTCGCTGGTTTAATATCACGATGTACAACATGGGACTTGTTGGCTTCCGATAGTGCCGCGAGAGTCTCCTTCAGGATTCCCAGTACTTCTTTTTCTTCAAGTTGTCCCAGCCTCTTAAGACGATCCTGCAGAGATTCCCCCTGGAGAAACTCCATGATCAGAAAAAGGCGACCTTCAACGAATCCATGATCGAATGCCCGCACGATATTTGTGTGGGATAAATCTGTCAGTATTCTTACTTCTCGGTCCCACCTTGCCCGTGTTTCATCATTTCCAGCCAGAAAGGTAGTCAAGAACTTGACAGCAAAACGCTTGTTTGGATTCTCTCTTGAATAGGCGAGATAAACAGTTGAGGTTGCGCCAGAACCGATTGGTCTGTCGATGATATAGCCGTCGATCAGATCATGTTTGATCGCACCTGATGTATGGTAGCTTCCGATAGCTTGAGTAGTCGAATGAAACAGCATGAGAGGATTCTGATCACTTTCATCTGAGGGCTTTTCTTACAGAAAGGTAATTAGTTACACCCTGAATGTCAATCCACCGCAAGACCTTTAAGCATCATGCCCTGTATATGTTCCTCAGAGGGCCCGCAATTGCACTGACCAGGAACCTGGGTGCTTTCGTCGCCATCAAGTCACTCGGGGCTCCTGACGAAATTGCTATTCTTATCGCTCTTGCACTTCCCCTTGGAAATCTACTCGCCATTTTCTGGTCAAGATATCTTGCTAAACGCGAGCGCATCAAAGCTGTTTCCTGGATTGATGCCTTCGGATTTCTCATCCTCCTTCCTGTACTTTTCATTAAGACTCCTCTTATTTTTACGGGCCTGATCCTGATCTCTATCGTGCTTCGTGCCCCAGTGATCGTTGCCCTGAGCGGAGTGATGAGGGAAAATTACCCTCCGGAAACAAGAGCTGCTACCATGGGGAAAGTTCACAGTCTGTCGATCGCCTCTATCGCAGGAAGCGCTATACTCTTCGGAGCAATTCTTGAATGGAACAAGGATGCCTACATCTATCTCTACCCTGTAAGTGCTATACTTGGAGCCATTGCTGTCTTCTATCTCTGCAGGATTCCTGAAGATGACCCAGTTAAACGCAAGTTCATCCGCGAACCCTCCTTGCTGGATATCTTTCACGTTCTGAAACGTGACCCAGATTTTCTCCGCTATGAGGCATCATTCTTCGTATTCGGGTTTGCAGCACTTTCATATATGGCTCTTCTTCCTTTATATCTTGCTTCCGACTTGAACGCGTCCTACAGGGAAGGGTCGATTGCTCTCGTTATTAATTTCGTCCTTCCGATTGTTATCACACCTTTTTGGGGACGCATCATAGACAAAGTGAATATCCTGCTCATGCGGGGGTTGCAGAACCTGGTTTGGGCATTATGCCCGATCATTATTTATCTGACTGATTCTATTGGAGGAGTGATTGCCGGCCAGGCCTTAATCGGTGTAATTCAAGGTGGCTCTGTGCTAGTCTGGACTCTTGGTGTGAATATCTTCGCAAGGAAAGAAGAAGTTCCAACCTATATGGGGATTCATCAGACTCTCACAGGCATTCGAGGGCTCATTGCCCCTTATCTGGCTCTCTCTCTGGCTTATTTCGTGTCCAGAACGGAAGAGCCAGATTATATACGTGTCTTCCTGGTTTGCGGATGCGTCATGTTTGCAGCTGGTTTGTTCATGATTTGGGAGGGGTTACATATGGACAAGAAGGGACGACCAACAACATTTAAGCATGCAGAGGGAGAGGATCATTAACTTTAAGCAGTTTCCCTTCCAATAGCCTGCTATGATTTTCCCACAGACGTCTTTCGCTGATACGACGTCGCTCCAAGGTTGAAGATTCATCTTCTTCGGAAAGCGCCACTGCCAGATTTTCCAGAAATTGCTCCCTGTCTCCTGCAGTATATATGATCCTTCTGCTCGATTCACCCGAGACACGAACGACTTCGGACAGGTTGATAGAGACAATCGGCCGACCTGAAGAAAGGTACTCTGTCAATTTCTCTGAGAGCATACCACGTGTGAAACGATTCTTAAGGTGAGGTAAAATTAATACACCAGCGAGAGGCAACAGGTCTGGGTACCACGAGTAGGGGACAGGACCAAATTGATGGACTCGTTTATGGCTTTTGATCAATTCTAAGAGCTTTTTGTCTATGCGGCTACTCAACGTACCCAGAAAATAAAGATGGTTCTCAGGAAATTTTTCGAGTATCCCAGCTATAAGGCTTGCATCTATCCGGTGGTCGACGACACCGCCATAAACGAATGAGCTTCCACGTGAAGCACGAAGTTTATCCTCTAATTGAACGAAGGTTTCATCTGTTCGATGTCTATCGCCCTTTCTCTCGAAGAACTCTCTCGATATTCCATTCTCGAGAAGAAAACATTTCTCCCCATAATGGGACCTCGTCTCTAGCTGAGGGACAGAGCTGCACCCGACAAGGTCGACAAGTGTGATGAGATCTGATTCCCACCGCTTCAGAAGAGATTGCTGAGCCTCACTCAGATAGGGGGACTCGCTCAATTCGTCGTAGACATGGAAGAGATGTGTGCCTCTGGGGATAAAGGACTGACAAACCAGAGAATGCCAGGGAGAGCCATACCAGAAGTAGCTCGGCTTCATCTTCAACTCTCTGCAATATCTTCGGGCTTCCGCAGCAAGGCGCTTCGAAGCCAGAACTCTCCAGATCTGACCCACTCTTTTTTCGGGCACTTTTCCAGGAGCAAAAGGCACAGTCGCTCGTGGCGTCACTGACCAGAATGATCGATCATCCGCCTTCCAAACATTTCCCGTTTGGTGTAGTCTGCGTGCAGGGTTCACATAAACAACTTTCCAGCCTCTACGACTCAAGTCCCAGAGATGGTACCGCGTGGAGCCATTCACCTCTGGCCAGCGCCAGGTTCCTGCTCCAAACGCCAAAATTGTCCGGTTATCTTTATTCAATCAAATTCTCAATGAAGGACGTTAATTCCCGATCTCATCGAGGTTCCTCTCTTCATATATTGTCGGGCAATTGAGATTCATCAGTCATCGCCAGGATTTCTTTTTGCAATTTTGATGAAAGTTCTCACTTGCATGCTCAGCGTTGAATGATACTCCTATTCCAATTCCTTTATCTCCTTTCTTTCAAACTCGGTTCTACGGTGCTCTCTTGAACGATTATAAACACCAAAATCCTTTGAAGATCCCTGCCGGTGAAGAGTTGCCACCGATCAATCAGATCCTCGAAGCTGCAAGGCAGGAAGCTCTCGAGTTGGAACGGTTTCGACGTCTTGCCAAGACCCGTGTGTTTCATCGAACGATAACGCCCAAAATTAACTTTATCGGAAGAGAGAGCAACTTTAACTCTAAATTCAAGGATCATCTGGATAAAGCACGATATGAATACGAAGTCTTTGAATCATCGGAACAAGCTCTTAACACGATGGAGAGACACCTTCCCGATCTTGTCCTTGTTGATTCCCTCGTTCACGATTCTTCCGCACCAGAAGTCTTCAAACGGGTTTCCAGAAACTTTCCAAGTATTCCAGTCGTCATCTTTCTTGAGAAGCCCGAAGCATCTCAAGTTGTAGAGCTCTACCGACTTGGCGTTTCGGAGATCCTTCTTGAGCCATTCGAACCATGGCTCCTCGCCTCTTCGATCGTCCAGATCCTTAACAAAGCCGCTGAATCCAAGGTTCAGGATGATTATCTCTCGAATCTTGAACGGATCATTGATGAGCGCACCGATCAGCTGGTTGGTTACATGGGAGCACTCAAGCAAAGTACCGAAAAACTCTCTCTCGCTTACCACGATGTTGTAGAAAGACTTGGACGAACCGCACAATGGAGAGATGATGAAACGGGAGATCATATTGCAAGAATCGGTCTGTTCGCTGGTGTCGTTTCCAAGTATCTTGGACTTTCAAACTATGAAATAGACCTGATCAGCCGAGCAGCACCTCTCCACGATATCGGAAAGATTGGAGTTCCTGACAGTATTTTGCTGAAACCCGGGCCTCTCTCATCCTTCGAGTATGAGTATATGAAAACCCATACCCTCATCGGTGCCGAGATTCTTTCCGGTTCTGACGATCCCTTGCTCAAGGCCTCAGAACAGATCGCTCTATCTCATCATGAATGGTACGATGGTAACGGCTATCCGATGAAGAAAAAAGGTGACGACATTCCTCTCTTCGGAAGGATTGTCGCCGTGGTAGATGTCTTCGATGCAATGCTCCACGAACGCACTTACAAAAAGGCGTTTACCCTTGAAGATACATTGAAGGAAATGAAGGAAAGGTCCGGAACTCAATTCGACCCTTCGATTTTTCAAGCTTTTCTCGAGAGCATTGATGAGCTTGTGGATATCGAGCGTAAAATCGGCAGAGAGCATGATTCGGATACGAAGTACAATGTACGCTTTGGACTACATCGTATGACGAAACACCTTGAGGAGACCTGGCACGGTGGTGGAAAAAAGAAACGAGCTAAGGCGGAAAAAAGATAAGTCACGCCTTCTCAAACCTAGTCAAATAGAGATCAGCTGACCATGCTCTTCCGTTCTATCATCCTCCTTTATCTTCTCGCCGTCACTTTATTGACAAACTCTTGCACGAACACGACAGATGCAGCCAACACCAGCGATGAAGGTCGGATTATTATTGAATTCTGGCATGGCATGGGCAGCCGGCATAGCAAAAACCTGAATGAAATAGCTGATCTATACAACCAGTCACAAACGAAATACCAGGTAAGGCCAATCTATCAGGGCCGCTATAACTCACTCAGCCAAAAGTTGATCGCCTCAGCATACGCCGGTAAAACTCCTGCTCTCTCGCAGATGTACCCGGGCTGGACCACTCGCTTTTATGAGTATGGTTATCTTGAACCAGTCTCGACCTTCATAGCGAAGGACCCCGACTTCGGTACAGAAGATATACAAGACTTTTATCCAGTCATGATTGATGAAAACACGCTTAAGAACCCGAACACTGGAGAAAAAGAGCTGGTGACTCTACCCTTCAATAAATCTGTCTATGTGCTCTATGTGAACCAGAGCCTGATGGAAGAACTAGGATGGAAGACAGCACCGTCGGATTGGAAAGGGTTTCTCGAACTTTCGAAAGCGATGACAAAGATTGTTGGCGGTGATGGGGGAGAAATTGTCCGCTATGGAATCGGGTCACAACCATTCATCGAAAACCTCACTGTCATGTCTTTTAGCAACGATATACAACTCTTCGATGAAGAAACAGAAACGATTCAGCTCATGAGCGAAGAAAATCTGGAAGCTCTCAAATTCCTTGATCGAGTTATCAAAGCAGACAACACTCTCGAGCGTGGTTATGTAGAAACAGGTTACATGAACAGCCCTCTAGGGTCTGGAAAAATAGGAATGTTCATCGGGTCTACCGCCTCCTTCCCTTACAATGACATTGCCGTTGGAAATAAGTTCGTCTGGAACGCCTACGCGATTCCCTCTTCTTCTGAATCAGGGGGCAGGACGTTAATGCAGGGAACTAATATCGGCATTTTCAATTCTGTTTCTGATGAAGAAAAACAAGGTGCATGGGAATTCCTCAAGTTTTTGACGAACACAGAAATGACGATCAAATGGGCCACAAGTACCGGTTATATGCCTGTTCGAAAGAGCGCACACTCAGTTCCTGAGTTCCAGAGCTATCTTGAGGATAATCAGCGATACGCAAATGCTGTAGAAACTCTCGACGCTGCCTGGTTTGAACCTCGCAAAATGTATTGGGAATCCATCAGGTCGATCGTTTCCCGCGAATTGGAAGCCTATCTACTTGGAAGAAAAGGTGCGGAACAGGCCATGCAGGATGCCACCGAAACCATCAAAGAAGCTATGGCACAGCCCGGCTGACCTCGGCGAACGAAAAAAGACTTTCACCACTCTACAAAGTTAATCAAAGTCCGCGTAACCTTCAACGACGAGGACAATGATGATTCCAGAATCTTCTAAATTTATCCATCTAATCGCTGCCTTTGCTGTTTGCACCTTATCTGCTAGTTCGCTGACTGCTTTTCAGCCAAGGTTTCCATACACAGAAGGATATACAGAGGGTACCGACTTCCAGGTTCAAAGAGAAGTCAGTCCTGGCGTGAAGCACACCTTCACCTCAGAAGACGATGGACCACTGACAATCAATATCCTGGAGATAGACACTTCAAGTACAGATCTGAGGCTTGAAGCAGAATCAGGAAAAGATGGGATGTTCCTTTCAGAGACAATCCCTGAGATGGTCGAACGTTTCTCTTCTGAAGGCAAAGAGGTGATCGCAGCAATCAATGCCGACTTTTTCCACGGAAATTATCAGGCTGTCGGGCTCTTCATTGACGAAGGAATGATCTGGAAAGGTCCATGGGTGGGAGTTGGAGAGAGAAAAGGAAAAATAAGATCTGTCTATGCATTCGATGACCAGGGAAATCATTTCATTGGGCTGCCTGAATTTAGCGTCAAACTGGAAAATGCAGATGGATCCTACCTTCTCATTGATCGCGTCAATTTCCATGAGAACTCATCTTACGCTACCATCTTTAACTCGAAGCGAGGTGATCGAACGCAGGAGCTTCGGAAAAACCAGAAACAGATTGTTCTGAGCAATCCATCGGGCGAGTGGCTACCTAATAAAACGACACAAGTCACGGTGACAGACATCAATACAGAATCTACACATGCTCTCGATGACACGACACTTGTTATCCACGCAGATACCCCTTTACCTGAATGGCTCAAGACTGGATCCGAGCTTCAGCTCAACGCCACCTTGGAAGGGTTAGAAGGAGTTGTCGTTGGTGCCGTAGGTGGCATCCCGCGTCTGCTCAAAGATGGAGAAGTTGTTGTCGAGACCGCTTCCGAGGAAGAGGCGATCAACCAGTCTTTCGGAACGACCAAACACCCCAGAACAGCACTTGGCTTGAAAGAAGACGGAAAGACTCTTGTCTGGATCACTGTAGATGGAAGGCAGCCTGGAAGAAGTATTGGCATTGGACTCAATGACCTCGCCGAAATGATGAAAGAAATGGGTTGTATAGATGCGATCAACCTGGACGGCGGAGGTTCAACCTCGATGGTTGTCCGAGGGCAGACCGCTAACTTCCCCTCCGATGCAACGGGTCCGAGAGCAGTCAGTAACGGACTCATCATCACATCAACTGCGGAGAGCAGAGAGGTTGCTTCAATAGAGCTTTCGCCCGGGTCCATTCAATACACCATCCCTGGTGTGCCAGTATTCTATGATGTGATCGCTCTGAATGAATATGGACACAAGGTAGAGGTGGATAAGGATCCGCAATATAAAGAACCAGAAAACTCAGGGTGGGGATACATTGGAGAGACCTGGGGAACGACCCACGTCGTGCCTCAAATGGAAGGAAGCTATCGTATAGATTTCTCTCTGGCTGGAGAAGAGTCGATCACTCCCGTTTCAGCGGATGTCAGGGTGCTTGCTCCTCAGGAAGTGACTTTCTATCCTCCTTTCCTGTCGATGGAACCAGGGGAGTCTCGCTCAATCGTTGGTGCTGCAAAAACGGCAGAACTTGATTCACCACTCTGGTTTGAACTTCATTATCTAATGACGGAACTTCCAGAAGGTCTTGAATGGGGGAGTGATAACCAGATAAAAGCAATGTCAGAATCAGAGGGATTTATCGAATTTGAACTCGGCGACGAATCTTTCTCTCTTCCTTTCAAAGTTGGGGAGCTGACAAAGAGTGTATATAACTCCTTCGATAAGGAGCCTGAGGCTGAACTGTCACTTAGATATGCTTCTGAAGGAAAAACAAAACTAAGTCTTTCTGGTAAAGAAGCGGCTTATGAGGGGGAGAATGCCTTAAAGCTTGATTATGAACTCACCCCCGGTGGAACCAGTATCATCACTCTCCCATTGGATCTGGTTCTTCCCGAAGAAGCCGTTGAAGTCGGTATGTGGGTTAAGGGTGATGGCAAAGGACGCTGGATGCGGGGCGTCATCACGGATGCAGCAGGAAACAGTCAGCGTGTCAACTTTACAGAATTGAACCCCGGAATCGATTGGGACAATGAGTGGCGCTTTGTTTCTGCTCCTCTCTATCCCGCCGACCCTTCATCTTATAGACTTAGTCCAGTCCCACCAACTGCCCCTTTCACACTCACCAGTGTCTATATTGCCGAGACCGTAGAAGAAGAAAAGGGGGATGGTACGATCTATCTCGATGCTTTGTCTGTGATGGGAAGCCCCACTTCGATTCAGGGAGAGAGCGAAGTCAGTTCTTATGAAGGTAGCGGTGATGAAATCTATCCCGGCGTTTATCACACGAACTTCCAAAAAGAAGGTCCCCTGAACATTAATGTTCTGGAGGTCGACCTCACAAAGGATACTGTCGCTTTCAAAGCGGTTCTGGCGCGCGAGCATGTCCAGGGTACAGAGGCTGTTTCTTCTATGGCGAAACGCCACGATGCTATCGCAGGGGTGAATGGTGACTATTGGACAATCGGTGGGGTCCCTCTTGGGTTTACCGTTGTTGATGGCGAGGTTGTTATAGCTCCACGGAAACGCAGTACTTTCGCAATTCTCGAAGACGGGACCCCGGACCTTGATATCTGGAGTGATAGCTGGGCCTGGCAGACCAAAGTGGAAGAAGAAGATGGAGAAACATTCTCCATTACCATGATGAACTCCGACTGCAATCCAGGATGGCTTTGTTTGTACACAGACAAATGGAATATTCCTTCAAGAGGAAAATCTGTCTCTCCTGTTGTTGAAGCCGTCCTTTCCCCTCAGTACGAAGTGCTGGAAATCCGCAAAAATGAAGAAGGTGTCATGGTTCCGGCCGACGGTTACATTCTTACGGGTCGGGATGCCGCTGGAGAATGGCTCTCAGAAAACCTGAGCGTTGGAGAGACCGTAAAAATAGACTACGAATCAACCCGCTCTGTAGATAATGTGATTCAGGCAATCAGTGCAGGTCCCCGGATACTAGAAAATGGCCGATTCTATGAAGACCCCAGAATGCCCTTTCCAGATGGCGAGGACTTCACCGTCGGCTGGAAGAAGATGCATTACGAGAATCGACACCCAAGAACAGCCGTTGGGATCTCAAAAGATCAGAAGAAAGTTATCCTGATCACCGTTGATGGCAGAATGGAGGAATTCTCTGTGGGCGTCACCCCTCAGGAGATGGCGGACCTGATGCTTCAATATGGTGCCTGGGAAGCCATGGATCTGGACAGCGGAGGATCCACGACAATGGTCATTAATGGGGAAGTGGTCAATCATCCCTCAGATGGAGCTGAGACAGACGGGTCGGGCGGAAGGGAGCGTCAGGTGTCGAATGCACTCCTGATTGTGCCGAAAAGTGGAGAATAAGTCAGCTTATGCAAATCTGAGTGCAAGACTGCTTGACCCCTTTTCACCTAATTGACTTACAAATCGTCTCGCTAAAAGCCAAACCCCGAATCTGTCCCGGATTTGCTCGAATCTGGAATTCAGGGCTAAGAGAGAGAGCGAGTGCCGATTTTTTCCTGATTTCAGCCCCTTCACGGTTGACTTGGACCGTGACAGCAAGCAGACCTCCTCGGATTCGATCGTGGCTTAATTTTTTTGAAACCCAGCACTCCAGGTGCTGACGGAAGGATGAAATGACAAAAGAACTACTTCCCCCAATTGTAGGTGTGGGCGGCCTGATCGTCGCCCTGCTGATTTATCTGAATCTCAAGAGACAAAGCGGCGGTGAGGGCAAACTCGCCGAAATCGCTGCTGATATTCATAAAGGCGCCATGGTTTTCATGTTTCGCGAGTTCCGCATGCTAGGCGCCTTCGCACTTGTTATCGGACTACTCCTTGGATTCGCAAAGGACTGGGAGGAAGCGATTGCCTTCTTCTTTGGAGCTATTGCATCAGCTTTTGCCGGGTTTGTCGGAATGTACTCTGCTACAAAGGTAAATGTCAGAACAACTGTATCAGCAAAAGAAGGTGGAATGAGTAAGGCGCTCTCCACGGCTTTTTTTGGAGGTTCTATAATGGGACTGACAGTGGCTTCGGTCGGGCTCATTGGTATTGGAATTCTCTTCTATATCTATTGTACAGATGATCATGGAGAGCATGGAGCTCATATCATTCACGGATTTGCCATGGGTGCTTCCCTCGTAGCTCTTTTCTCTCGTGTAGGCGGCGGTATCTTTACCAAGGCGGCTGATGTTGGGGCCGATCTGGTGGGTAAAGTAGAAGCGGGAATTCCCGAGGATGACCCTCGAAACCCCGGTGTCATCGCTGATAACGTAGGGGATAACGTTGGTGATATCGCTGGGATGGGATCGGATATTTTTGAATCTTACTGTGCCGCTCAGATTGCCACGATCGCTATCGCTGCCACTCTCTCCACCGCTGCTCTTGCTGGATTTGGTGAAGGCGTCACTCATAACGAATTAATGTTCCTTCCACTGGCTCTGACAACTGTTGGACTCGTTTGCTCTGTGCTTGGAATCATGAGCGTAAAGCTCATGTCAAACATGCCACCTGCAAGTGCGCTTCGCTGGGGAACAGTCGGAGCAACAGTTCTTTTTGGTTTGGCGGCATATGTACTTATTAGCTACCTCGGTATCGATACGAAAATCTGGGGAGCGGTTGCCTGGGGCGCTGCAGGGGGAATCATCATCGGTGCCGTCACAGAATACTACACAGGCGGAAGGCCAGTCCGAGTTATTGCAAACTCATCCGAGACGGGAGTTGCCACTGTGATGATTACTGGGCTCGCCGTGGGTTTACAATCAGTGGTTGTTCCTATTTTGACCATCGCTCTTATTATATTTGCATCAAGTTCCCTTGGAGGATTGTACGGTGTTGGTATCGCAGCGGTTGGGATGCTCGCCACAGTTGGTATAACGATGGCCATCGATGCTTATGGCCCGATCGCTGACAACGCTGGAGGGATTGCTGAGATGGCTCAGCTTGGTGAAGATGTAAGAAAGATTACCGATAACCTCGATGCCGTTGGAAATACAACAGCTGCGATCGGTAAAGGCTTCGCCATCGGAGCAGCTGGCCTTGCTGCACTAACGATCATAGCCGCCTATGTCGCTACCGTCGCCAAAACGCTCGAGATGGATGACTTCATTCTCAACATTAAAGAGCCACGTGTACTCATTGGACTCTTTATCGGGGTGGTCATTCCATTCTGGGTAGGCTCGATTACGATGCAGTCTGTAGGTCAGGCAGCTTTCGAAATGATCGCTGAAATTCGCCGTCAGTTCAGAGAAATCCCTGGGCTTCTCGAAGGCACGGGCAAACCAGATACCGCCAGCTGTGTAGACATCGCCACCTCTGCGGCCCTTCGTCGTATGATCTGGCCTGGATCAATCGCCGTCTTTACACCGGTTCTTGTCGGTTTCTCCCTGGGAGCGATGACACTTGGTGGAATGCTCGCCGGAGCGCTTCTCGGCTGTATGGTTCTGGCTCTCTTCATGGCTAACTCAGGCGGTGCATGGGATAACGCCAAGAAATATGTCGAAGAAGGTCACCTTGGCGGCAAAGGTTCTGAAGCTCACAAGGCAACCGTTGTTGGTGATACCGTTGGTGATCCTCTGAAAGATACATCAGGTCCTTCCATGAACATTCTCATCAACGTCATGGGTATCGTGAGTCTCGTGATCGCTCCAATGCTGACTCAGTGGGGAATGTTCGGCGGGGAAGATGAAAAGGCAATGGCTACCGGCGATAAGAGTGTTCAGGTTGATTCATCATCTGCGCCTTCTTCTGAGCCTGTCCTTGAAATGGAAACAGAAGAAGCTTCAGAATAAGCTCCTTCTCTTTTATAGACAGTTCATTCTTGAATCTCTCCTCCGGTATGTGCCGGAGGAGAGATTCGTTTTTAGGGGCCTCTTGTCATTTTTCCAGGACCCAATCATACCGCGGCAGCGGTTAGACCTTAAACCCCGAACGCAGTTAGTCTTTAGTGGTATGCAAAATGTCCAACCCCTGCCGGGGTTGTTGTTCTTTTATCTTATAACCCACAGTAGCCGTCACTACGTTTCGGCAACTGTGGGCTATGCCCTCTAACCGCTGCCGCGGTATGGGGTATCTCACGGTAAATCAACCATTCTGTTTTTGCGGATGAGGGTTCAATGTGATGTTGGGTAGTTCGCTCGTGTACTGAGATGCATCGTCTTGTGTTCTATGTATACTTAAGAAGAATTCTTATAGTTTTTCGAGGGACCAATCATACCGCGGCAGCGGTATGGGGTATCTCACGGTAAATCAACCATTCTGTTTTTGCGGATGAGGGTTCAATGTGATGTTGGGTAGTTCGCTCGTGTACTGAGATGCATCGTCTTGTGTTCTATGTATACTTAAGAAGAATTCTTATAGTTTTTCGAGGGACCAATCATACCGCGGCAGCGGTTAGAGTTCATAGCCCATAGTTGGCCCGTTGAGGGGCTACTATGGGTGGTTATGACGTATATCAGAACCCCGGGAGGGGTTCGACATGATGTTGTATGCAAAATGTCCAACCCCTGCCGGAGTTGTTGTTCTTTTATCTTATAACCCACAGTAGCCTTCACTGCGTATCGGCAACGGTGGGCTGTTCCCTCTAACCGCTGCCGCGGTATGGGGTATCTGGCACTCTTCAGTTGAGAATGAAATTTCCCCAAGATTAGTTACATCAGCATCAATTATTATGACCTGGGTAGTAAACGTAGTGGAATGCATCTTGAGGTGGAGGCATATGTCGAATTCTTCTTGCTCAGATACATCAAGGAATTAGTTTACTTCCAAGCCTTGAAGTTGAAGAAAAAGTGAAGAATCTGAACATTATATTCATCGTCATGTCGGTACTGATTACAACTGCATTTCTGGGGATTGTTCAACGATCAGATATACATGATACCTCGACAACTGAAACCCCGTCTAATCAAGCACTCACGCCCGAAAAAGCTCGAGCCCTCGTGGAGTCAGGTGAGCTCGTTGGTTTGGAGAAATCTGCTATTATTACAAAATTAGGTGAGCCTACTCTAACGAGCGGAGAAACAATGATCTATAATTTGGGGTCCGAGCGGAGCTTACTTGCAGGTGCGGAAGAGATCGCTCTGAATATCGTATTTGCTGACGAAGTTGTCTCAGACATACATCTTTCTGACCTATGAAATGCTAGAGGAGAGCTCGCTCTCGTTTGTCCAACTCCTGCCGGGGTTGTTGTTCTATCATCTTATAATCCACAGTAGCCTTCACTGCGTTTCGGCAACGGTGGGCTGTTCCCTCTAACCGCTGACGCGGTATGGGATTATGGGATAACTCACGGTTAATCAACCATCCTGTCTTTGCAGTATAGGGAAGCTTATGAGCTACCAAACAAACTCGATGTCGTTGTCAGGCGATAGGCGGTTGTCGTCATCTTTGTCGGCATATAGTCGATACTCTACTACTCAATGGTCCCTTTAGCATAAGCAACGCGCTTTCGTTCTCGCCCAATATCCTCCCACTCTTCTTTCAGCAAAAACTTCCATAAAAGAGCCGTGACGACACCACAAACCACAACGGATGCAATCAGCGTCAGGATACGATCAACCCATAAACTTGTATTCAGGATATCGATATACGGCAAGGTGACTCCCAGCGCCACAAACATGATCCCTCCCCAGATAGATATACGAATCACGGGTAACCACAATTGCCGTGAACGCAGTATCTCTGGGGCAATCACCTGAAGCATCAAGGAAGCGCGTACAATTGCCACAACACTAGTGGCAAAGGCCAGTCCAAGCAGACCAAAGAGGTTCATAAACCACCAGTCGAGAAGTATATTCACGATGCTCGACAATAAGACCATCCAGACAATAATCATCGGTCTATCAAGGGTAAGTGCAGCACTCGTCAGCAAATGCGCACTCGCAATAAAGGCAATGCCCAGAGCATAACCTTGAAAAGCGGTCTGTGTAAACTGGACAGCCTGAAGATCAAAGGCTCCTCGTTGAAGAAGCAAACCAATGATCGACTCGCTCGTCCAGAAAAGAAAAACGGCAGCAGGTACCCCGCCCAGAATCATGAGGCGCAGTCCCAAGAGTAGAGTCCGTCGAAAAGCCTCACGGTTACCTTGAGCCTTGAAGTGGCTGAGTCTTGTATAGAGGGGAACGGCAAGGGCAACTCCTAGAAGGCCAGCAGGGAGATTTACCAGTTTATCTGCATAGGTGAGAGCTGCGATAGAACCCGTTTCGAGCCAGGTCGCGAACATGCGGTCGATAGACACGTTGAGCCCCACAAGGGAGGCAACAATAACAGAAGGCCACAGCTTGGATTTGAGTTCTGACCAGTCCGAATTGTGTATTGGTTCTGCTTTTGCCGGAATCATGCCTTTTAAGGCAGTCCAGTGGACTGCAATTTGACTGAACTCCCCAGCAAGGATGGAGACCGGAAGCGCCATTACACCTATAGACGGGCTCAAAATATATAGTAGGAAACAAACAAGCGCGTTGTATATCAGAGGAGAAATCGATGAAGTAGTATGGTTTCCACGGGAATTCACGGCGCCACCAATAATGCCAGCAGGGCCGACCGCACAGAGAGCAAGAGAGCCAAGCATCGCTGCTCCGATCAGCAGCGATCTTGAGTAGGTGTTTTCTCCCCAGGTGAGCAACATGGTCCAAAGAGGTGCCGTAACTATCAGTAAACCAGCGACAATCAGAAGCTTGAATGTGACTCGACGTGTTCCTCCCCGAACGAGACCAGCGAAACGTTGAAGCTTGAGTCCTGCAGCAACGGGTACAACAGCGCGGGTAAGCCCGCTTCCAACTCCAACAGTCAGTGCCATGGGGATGGATAGTGCAAGATAGACAGTATCCAGTCCTTCACTCACACCGAAGAGTTGTGCGATCAGAACCTCGCGGATTAAGCCAAAGACCCTCGCGAGTATACCGCATATAAAGAGAAGGCCGAAAGCTTTTCTCAGTGTTGGGAGTTGGGCTGTCTTCTCGCGTGTCAGAAGGTTATTCCTCACTATCCGAAATGAACTCTTTAAGTTCAGACAGCAGGCTTTGATCAATCTTCGGGAGGTAATACAGATTCTGGTTCCAACAAATTTTGAGTGACTTGTAGCCTGACTGCAGAATCAACTCGTGCGCTTCGTCACACGCTTCTTCTCCGCAAAAGGTTGGGTGGTATTCGACCAGGAGGAACTCGATACTGTTTTTCTGAAGGAGCTGCTTTGCGCCTTTGAGGATATCGAGTTCGGCACCCTCACAGTCAATTTTAGCGAGTCTGATGTCTGTTAAGTTCCTCTTCCTTGCAATGGCGTCCAACGGAAGTCCTTTGACTTCTTCAATGTCAGTTCGATGCTGATAAGCTTTCTTTGTGCTTGAGGCGCCCGGGTTGACATCCGGAGTCAGGTAGAGCTTCAGCTTACCTGGTTTCTCCATCAGGGCGATCTTCAAGATATGAACCTGCGTCTGTATATCATTGATCTGAGTATTTCGCTTGATAACTTTAGTGAGTCGAGACTGGGGTTCGAATGCATAGACAGTCCCACTTTCTCCTACTGACAGAGCTGCCATGACCGTGAAGAGTCCTTCATTGGCGCCAATGTCAAGAAAGGTGTCTCCTTCGCGAAGGATGAGTCGTATCAACTGAGAGAATTCAGGTTCGAACTCACCCTCTTTAATGAGGTCCAGTCCAATGTAAGAGACCGGATCTACCCAGTGGATACCACCGTAGTGCAGGCGAAGGTAAATGCGCCTGATACCGAGGATTCGTTTGAGTCTTTCCGTCAGAGTAATCGGACGGATTCTGCAAAGCAGGGTGTAGAAAGCCTGTTTGATGGGGGAAATGTTTTCAACAACGCGCAAATCTGATCTCCGTCATAACCACGAATTACTCTGAAGGAGGAAAAGAAGGTGGCAACAGGAAACCCCCAAACACATGGCTAAGGAGGCGGGAGTATCTCGACTCGACGATAGAAGATCTCGCCACCAGGGGCATACTCGTCAGAAAGCGCAAGGAGCGACAAGCCGAGTGTCTGCCCCTCTGTATAGCTCCACTCCGTTTCAACTTCGAACGACTCTTCATGGCCAATACCTGCGACATAGCCCGACCCCGGTTGGGCCAAAGGGCTGCGAACTTCTTTCGCGTAGGCCTTCCGGGCAGGGGAGTCTAACGGGGGAGATAGACGGATTCGCCAATTCGATTCGCCGGGGCCATAGGGATGAGAAAAACGAATCTGCAGCTTCCTCGGTTCAAGGAGCGTCACGGTGGGCGGCTCTGCAGGGGGAACGTGGACGCGCGGTTCCGGAGGGAAAAACAAGAGCGAGTTACTGGAGGCCAGACGATGCATGTTCACCTGAGAAAAAGCATCGTAGACGCGCTTCGGAAACCGGATTCCAGAGGCACCAAGATTCTGGAGGTCTTGTATGTATTTCTCCCACGCTGAAACTTGTTCTGGTGATAACAGTTTGTAGTCGCGTGTGACACGATCGAGAATGCTGCGTTGGATTGTTTGCCGAATTGTTTTCGGGTCTTTCTGCGGCGCAGACAAGCGCAGCACGGGGTGACCGTTCAGGTTATAAATGACCGGACTATTGGGTTGACGGCCGAGCTTGCCCTGGATGGAGGCAATGGGCAGCTGCAGTTGGACCTTGGCCATAAGAATCTCCTCCCCGATGAGATCGGGATACGTTAATTGAGTGCGAAAAGGACTTCGCGACATGGATGCTGATGATGGCCAATACTTACGCTAAAGTTTCGCTCTTTGTCAAGTGGCAAACGAAGGTCTGCTGCTTATAAGTTTCGTTTCTCCTCATTGTTCCTTAATATTCGGGTGCTTGCTCATGCACCAGACATGCACCAGACAAGCAGCAGACACGAACCAGAAAAGGAGGAGACTCAGGGTTTGGTAGGTTCTGTCTTGTTTTGTCCAATCCCTCCCAGGGTTGTGGAGATATAACCGATTGTTGTGGATGAGTGGTAAGAGGCACCCATTTGATTAGGC
>CAYTGM010000018.1:0-104304 GCA_964437365.1 uncultured Candidatus Sumerlaeota bacterium
TGAAGGTGACAACTTCTTATTCTATCAGCAATCCTCAGAACCTATTCAGGAAGATACCGTGTACAATCTAAGTCTCGATGTCTATCCACTTATCGACGACCCTAATCTTAGTTGTCTGGCTGTTGAAATGGTCCCTACCTCATTCACAGGTATATTCGCGAATCGCTTCTGGAGAAGCGAAAATTTCAGTAACGATCCTCCATTCGCTCCGTTTGAAACTCCTGATACGATCCACCCGATTGCGAATCAGTGGAATAGAATCAATGTCGGATTTAATTCTTCCGACTTCTTTGATCAGGTTTCAAATGGTGACAGGATTCAGATTCAGGTCAGGGGACATCAATTCGCCATCGATAATATTCAACTAACAAAAGGGATACGCGACTACTTTATCAGTTTCACTGAGGGAGACGACCAGGGGACAGGCCTCACTCCCGAAGACCCCTGGAAAACTTTTATTAATATCAATGATGTCATGCTTGCACCTGGTTCTTCAGTACGACTGAAGCGCGGGGACATCTGGGAAGGAAGTCAACTCCGTCTATATGGAAAGGGTACGGAATCGGCTCCTGTTCACCTTGGCGCTTATGGTTATGGACCAAAGCCAATTATAACCGGGATGGATCTACTGGAAAGCCCTGCGATCGTTATTAATAATTCCTCCCATTTTCAGGTGGCTGACATGGATTGTCGAGATGCGAAAATTGGATTGTATCTTCGCTATACAGGAACAGAAACGGATGGAACCGGGTCTATGTTTGGGAATTCGAACGTTTCGATTGCAGGTTGTCATTTTCAGAATATGGATGAAGAATGGAGTGATGGAGACGGAGATATCAGCGTCCAATCTCCTTATGAAATATCATGGGGTGCAGGGATTTGGATTGGAGGAAGTGTTCCTTCACCGCCTGGAGGGGCAGTCTCAGATCAGACAACTATCCTTGATGGACTTTCCATAAGAGACTGCAGCCTTTTAGATGTTTCGACGGGAATCGGATCGAATTGGTATTTTCCTCCTGTATTCAAGGGAAGAGTGAAGAATATATATATCGAAGATGTCTTTATCAGTGGTTGCGAGAATGGAGGTATATCGTTAAGCAATATAAGCGGTGGAGCCGCAAGGCGTGTCGACACCGTTCGCGGAGGTACTGGTTTTTACTCTGACGGAACCACAGCAGCCTTCTTCCAGCATGCAGAAAACTTTGTTGTCGATAACTGCGAATTTGCATATGCCATCCGAAGTAATACAAGCAATGATGGCGTAGGATTTGACTATGAGGGCGATTGCCATGATATGACATTCACCAACAATGTCATTCACAACAATGATGGAGGCGGTCTACTCATTCTTGATAGTCCTAACCCTCCAGGGCTGAATAATTCCAATTTGATCATGGATAACAATACGTTCTGGAACAATTGCCGTAATCCACGTGAAGGAAGTGGAAGTCAGAACAAGGTTCTTAGATATCCCAATACAGGAAGCACAGGCAGTTTTCAGAACAATGGTATATATATAGGACAAGATGTTGGTGAGGGGTCTCTTCTCGCCTTTGACAATATCAGGAAATGGCAGGATTTTTCTCCGATCGATAATCGATTTTCAGAGCGTTGGGCAGACGTTAAAGATCGCCCTCTATCCTGGAGTTTTGAGAGCACGGCGGAAGGCTGGATTGAAGGGTCAGGGCTCAGCATCATGACGCTCCAGGATGAAATGATACAATTCACAATAACAGAATCCTCAGCAGAACTGTTAAGTCCAGCTACTTGGGTTAATACTCGAGAGTATGGATGGGTAAATTTGCAGTTATCTTCAACTATGAGCGGTATGGGCCGGCTTCAGTTTCAAACTGAAACGGATCAAGCCTGGTCTCCGTCGAAATCACTTCTTTTTGATATCCCAGAAACTGAAGATCCAGTTACCCTTAAACTGCTGCTCCGCGAGAATCAAGCTTTCAAAGGAGTCGTAACAAGCTGGAGGCTCCAATTTATGAATATGAAGAATAGTTCCATTTCAATCGATGAATTTTCGGCACGAAGAGACCCGTTGATCGTTGAGGCTATTTCGAATTCGGATCAAACAATAAGACTGATGTATAGCCAGTTGATGAATACAGTAGAAGAGTTGCACGAGCCTGAAAATTACTATCTCACGGGAATTGACAGAACAAAGCAGGCCTCGCTTACTCCTTCTTCCATCACACAGTTAATCACCAAGAAAGGACTTGTTTATGAAGTGCGCTTCGATGATGCGTTCAGCCCGAATACGCATGCAATACTATCCGTTCAAAATGTCAAAGACCTTCGAGGGAATGCTATTCAGGAGCCCAATGTTAAGGTTGTCTTGAACAGTGAGGATCTTCGCCTGAGTGATAGATTTGTCTTTTATTAAAGGCAAAGTCGGCTGTTTTCAAAACTCCTGAATACGAAAAAGCCTTCATCAAAGCCATTTAGACTTTGTACCCTGAGTGGAGATTATCGAACAACCTCAAGGCAGCGCGTCGAGACCTCAGAACCTGCAAGTCGATCCTGTATATCCCATTTCTTACGATTAAAGTCGTATCTCATGGTTGCAAGTGTTGGCACTCGGTATATATCATCGAACACTTTAGAGGTCACCGGGTCTTCGTAATCCAGATGTACAGGATGAAAGTTCTGAGTTCTGTCGAGGAATCGTTGATTGTTTGCGAGTTCTTTCTCGATCTTCTGAGAGAAACTATTGTTCTTCTTTGTGATCAAAATGAGTAGAGGTTTATAGTTTCCATTGTCCAGTTCTCGACCTACCTCCTGATGATTTTTCCATACAATCAACGAGTCTTGCTGTCCCTTTCGCCCAAGGCCTTCCTGCTGGATAAAGCGCATGTTTTTAACAATGACTTTTCCTGGTTGGAGAATCGGGTTGAAGAGAAGGAAACCAATCTGTCCCTTCCAGGCTGGATGACGTGACAGATCGAACCGCAGCTTTTGCAGATGACCACCCTGTTGAATCGGAAGCTCAATCATCCTTTCATTGATGATGGCCAGATCGTCAGGATACGCCCAATAGAATCTTGAGGCACTTGGCCGTCCTGATGGGACCTTTAACTCCACTTCAACTGCCTGAGCGTCAGCTGCATTGAATCGAAAATTCATTGCCTGCATTACCGGATTCGACTCCTGGCTGGTTACGAGCATTCCGTCGGGTTCAAAGCTGACTTCGCGATGCATAAACTTCAAGTCCGTATTGGAAAATTCACCAATAGTCCAATCAAGCTTTCCATCTTTTGTACGGAAGTCCCAACTGGGTGCTACATCAGCTTTGGGGGTTTGATCAAAAGTAATCGAATAGACTCGAGCTATACCTGTGGCCCACATGGGATCTAAACGAATTTTGCGAACTGTACCCGTCCAGAATACGGATTGCTCAAGCTCAAATGCCAGCTGTGTACGACCCCGTTCTGGCAAGTTACCCAGGAAGCGTGATTCTCGAATGATGTTGGAATGATTTCCGAAAAAGAAAGCTGTCGCAAAGAATCCATTAGGAGTTTTGCCCTCAATAGCCTCGAGTTCAATAATGACACGATCATAAAGCTCGGTATTTATTTCGACCTCACGTTCGAGGGCTGTCATCTGTTCTTGAACACAAGGAGCTTGCATGGCTCCGCTTACATAGCCGGATGTGGCGGTCGCTCCCGGAGCAACTGTTAGCTGCCATTTATCTGCTTCTACAGGTTCTGTCAGGTCGTAGATAAGTTTCGCTGCCTGAGCCTGGATAAGTTGTGCGATTAGTACAAAAAAGCCAATAAATAAAGGATTAATTAATCTTTGTTTCATTTTGCAGACATTCCTGTTGCGGAGAGTATTCCAAGACTGCTTAAACATTTAACCATCTCAGGTCAAGCAGATAAGAAAAATGACGCATAAAAAATACTCTTTCTTCCTCCTGGTCGCCGTCGCAGGCCTCCTTTTCATCGCCAAATACAATGCTCGAGCAGCAAGCAACATTGTGTATGGAACTGAAACAGCTGAATTAAAAAACCGGAGTTCATTCCTTCATGAAGCGCTGAACTCCAATCTGCTCCCCAAGTCAGAAGAACAGATAGAGCTACTCTCGAGAGTGAAAACATATTTTGATAACGAGAAACGCATCCTGGAGGGGGAACTTGCAGATAGAAATGACAGCGATGCAGTAATGAACAGGCAACTCGGCGAGGAACTCCTCGTGTCCTACGCTGAAGAGTCTACTCAGGGTACACTCAATTTTCTGGAACCCCAAGAGGGAAGTATTACAGATCCAATAAACGTCTATGCGTTGAAGTCACACATTCTTCTTAAGGTCATCACAGGTGATGAGGAAAGAGCCTTTTCTGTTCATGAGGTAAATGTAAGCCAAAGAGGAGATGGCGTCAGGGCAAAGTTGCCCTGTTTAAAGAATGGAGTCACATATATTCTGCTGAAACTTGATGAGGTCCCAGATGGAAATACGAAGCTCAATATTGAAGCCGTTCCATTTGGTCAAACTAATACTGCGCACTGGGGCAGAGTCTGGTTAAAAGCTGATTCCGAGAGAGGTTTTCTTCAGCTGTCTGTCAGAAATGAGCGGGGAGCTGATGTTCCTGCTTTAGTACGAATCAAGAACCTTGAGAATGGTACTCTTTGGGAGCCACCGAATGCTATTGATCTAGGCCCCATCATGACTAAAATCACCAACCTCCCAATCTACGGCCCCGGACGTGGCTATACATATTTTCTGCCCGGTGAAATGCGTGGCCCTTATTGGATCGTCCCAGGGGCTTTCGAAATGACCTTGCCTACTGGCAAGTGGAGTCTGAACATTTACCGTGGTCCAGAATATGACTATGTCAAAGAAGAGTTTATCATAGAGCCTGACACGACAACTCAGCATACAGTCTCCCTGAACCGATGGACAGATTTAAGAGAAGAGGGTTGGTACAGCGGCGATGATCACGTTCATGCTCGAGTCATGTCGGACAGTGACGCTAAAAATGTGATCACTTGGGCTAAGGCGGCCGATATCCATGTTGCAAATGTACTTGAAATGGGCAACGCATCGCGCAGCTGGTATGAGCAGCGGGGTTTTGGACGAGAGTTTCGCGTTCAGGAAGAAGACTTTGTCCTTGTCCCAGGTCAGGAAGACCCACGTGCAGAGTTCGGTCATATCATTGGTCTGAACTTGAAAGAAATGGCCAGGGATGAAGAGCGTTACGTTCTGTACAGCCAGGTTCACGAGAGTATCAAGGAACAGGGAGGTCTATACGGGCAAACTCACGGGGGAGAAGGGTTCCTGGGGGTTGAAAAAGACCTGGCTATGGGTATGCCGTTTGGACGTTCTGACTTTATATCGATCATGCAGAATGTTCTTGGAACCTCTCTCTATTATGACTTCCTGAACCTTGGATTCAAAATGACTGCTTCTGCTGGCAGTGATACGCCCTACGGCGGAGCGGTCGGTATTACTCGACTCTATGCTCATATTGACGGGGAATTTACAGCTGATAAATGGTTCGATGCAGTTAAGAATGGTCATACGTTTGTTACCAATGGTCCCATTGTCAGCCTGGTAGTAAATGATCGTTATAGACCTGGTGATGAGATCTTGATTGAAGAGCCAACAAGAATTACCGTGCAAGTCAAGGCATCGGGGATTCAGGGCCTTTCGGCTCCAGTTAGGGCTGCATTGATCTGGAATGGAGAGGAGGTGGAAGTGTTCAACCTCGCCGGACCGACAGAGGTCGAAATTTCAGGATCATTGCCTTTAGAGATTTCCCACGGTGGTTGGCTCGCTTTGAGAGCTGACGGCATCAATGGATCGCAGGCCCACACATCTCCCATCTACATTAAAAGAAACGGTTTTCGTCATTGGAATCCAAAGCTCGCACCCAAGCTGATTGATAAGTATAGAAGCGTTCTAGATGAAACTCAGAGAAAGATCCTTTCTATTCAGGAAAAATACGAAGAGAATCAACTGGCTCCACTGGATGACTGGAATATACCCATCGCTCAAAATGCAGAGGCTCTCTTGAACGAAATTTCATCAGCTGATTCTTATTTCCAGGAACTCCTCACTACACTCGAGAAAGAAGAAGCTCAAGGGCGCGATACTGAATGACAAGAGTATTCAATAGAATCTTATACTCTATTCTGAGTCTGTCAGTTGGAAGACAGGTCAGCCACCCCCTGCACCTGTTTATGTTTTTGCTCATCCCCTCTTTGAGCTGTTCTTCAGAGGCAATCTGGGCCCCAGAGGAAATCTACCCCAATGAAGAGGCAGGGATTCGCGCCTTCCTGAACGAATTGCACAGATACCCTGGTTATCATCTGCCCGTTGAATACTCCAATTCAATCCGGGAAGAGGAAACGACGGAGGACCTACTTGCTGATGGATTTCTCGAAGGTTTTCAGGAAAACAGGAACCTTCTTTCTATAGATTTGAAGTCGGGGCCTTCACTTGAAGAAACCTGGATTAGCTACGACGAATTATCTGGCGGGATTATCGTTAAAGTTCTCCGTGAAGGGAGCGGTGATTCCTTCTTCGTCGACAACGTAGATTTGGCAAGAATTCCAGAGCCGCAGCGGTCATTCCCTGTTGAGGTCGCACCCGAAGGAACTTCATGGGTCTTCTTGCGTATAGATGGCGCACCCATCGGTAAGAGCATCCAGCATTTTTCTCTCTTCGACGATCAGGCCAAGGATCCCTTTTACTATCATGCCCTATTCCTTGAAACACACGAACGAGCAACCGTACATGTTCAGGTAAGCGACGAGCATGATGCTGAAACATCAGCGCTACTTGGTTTGAAGTCATTGGATAACGGCAACTTATATGCGCCTGCCAACCACTTAAGACTATCCCAGCAGGAGATTAAAATATCCGGTCAGGCTCGTTCAGGACCTCCCGAGTCCTTCCCATGGTACGCACCAGGGATGCGGAAAGGTCACTACTGGCTTATTCCTGGAAGCTTTATTCAAACGCTGCCACCGGGGGAGTGGGAGTTATACGGAACTAAGGGGACGGAGTATGAAGAATACTCATTGAAGCTTACTTTGAAACCTGGAGAGATCAAAAAGGTTCATGCGAACTTTGAGAGGAGCCTGAACCTGCAGGAGTTAGGATGGTACGCAGGAGATGATCACGTCCATTCTGAAATGAATGACTCTCTGGATGCTGAGAATCTCTATACGTTTGCCCGAGCAACGAACACACACATCCTCAATATTCTTGAGATGGGAAACAGCACTCGGACCTGGTATCGTCAGTGGGGATTTGGAGAGGACTACCGATTCGAGAAAAATGGCTATGTGCTTGTTCCCGGTATCGAGGATCCACGCTTTAGACTCGGCCATGCGATAGGTCTTAATCTTAATGAGCGGATTCGTATGACTGATCGTTATATGTTGAATGCCCTCTGGGCTGATTCCGTCCGGGAGTCAGGCGGTCTCTATGGACACACTCATGTGGGACATCAGGCTTTTAACATCAATCGGGATATGACGCTTCTTATTCCGCGCGGAAAGTCAGACTTTTGCAGCATTCTGCAGGGGTTTCTTGGAACAAAGCTGTACTATGATTTTCTGAATTTAGGCTACCGTTTGAATGTTTCAGCGGGAAGTGATTTTGCCTATGGGTCCTCAATAGGAATTGCAAAAGTCTATACAAAAGTCGATCCTGATTCTGATGTTGCCATCGCAGACCAATGGTTTTCATCTCTCAAGAATGGTAGAAGTTTCGTCAGCAATGGACCAGGGCTTTTCCTTGATGCAGACTCAACAGGTCATGGTGAAGTGGTCTCGATCACCCCAGAAGACTATACAGTGGATCTTAATGTTACCGCCCACTGCAACGATAGGCATACATACCCAGCCGAATTAGAGATCATCTTTCTTGGTGAAGTCTATGAGTCAGTTACTCTGGATGAAGGATCTTCGAACATTGTTCACTGGTCGGGTACTCTCGAAGCACCACATGGGGGATGGATCGCCGCCAGATTGAAAACTTCAGCAGGAGCCGAAGCACACACGAATCCAATCTATCTGAACAGAGATGGATTCCGGACCTGGAACCGAGACAAGGCTCCTATACTTATCGAAGAGAGACTCAATACGCTTGATGAGATAGAAGCCGAGCTTGCACTATTGGAGTCTGAGGTCGCAGAAGGTAATGTCTGGCAATTTGACTATTGGAAGAGACGTCCTGTTATGGAATCGGATTCTCTCAGGCAGAGAATCGAATCAGTGCGAAATGAATATATGAATTTACTTGATACACTTGAGGAGGAAAACAAAGTCATAGCCGAATAACTTAAGATGAAAACCAATCTTCTAAACAATCGTGAACAACGAAAAATAGACTATACTTACCATTAAGGAGAACTAAACGTGAAAGACACAGCAAAAGTAACCATGGTCCAGCTCACTGACAATAATGACGGTGATGATGCGCTCGCACGTATGCCAAAATTCTTCGAAGAAGCGAAGGATTATGGATCTGATCTTATCGTATTTCCAGAGTATGTTCTGGGTAACCGAATCCCCATAACCCATAAACGGATACAGGAATTCTGGAAGCTTGCAGATAAATACAACATGTACGCTATCTCTGGATTCGTAGAAGAGCACAACGATAAGTGGTCGACCACGGCGATGGTCGTTGATAGATCTGGGAACTTGTTGGGACGCTACTACAAGTGTCACCCTGCAGCAGGCCCCGGACCTCACTGGTGGCCACCGATCAAGGGATGGGATTCAGAAGCCAAAGGGATACTTGGCAACCAGTTCAAGGTCTTCCATCTGGACTTCGGCCCCATCGGTATTCTTCAGTGCTATGACGGCTACTTTCCGGAAGCATGGGGTTGCACGTCGTTTCTGGGAGCAGAAATGATCTTCTGGATTAACGGACGTGGTGGCCAGGTTGAAGATGGCTATTGTATATTCGCTTCACAGGCATATGGATGCGTTGTTGGTGGAAACATCACGAATGGAGCCAACACCGGTTTTGCAGGTCCCTGGGGTAATGCGATTGAGGCTGAGGGCGAACGCGAAGAAGCGCGTCTCTTCCCAAGGATCAAAGAGCCTGGCGATGCCGCTGTCCATGCGACAATCGATCTCAAGTGGCTGCGTCACCACCGCAAACATCTCAGAACGATGCATCAAAGACGACCCGAGCTATACGGACTTCTCACGCAGGAAGTTAAAATGTGGCAGGACTACCCAGACATTGAGTGGGATTATCCTGAATGCACCGACCTTGCAAATAAATCTCAGCTTTAAGTTAGCAAAAGATCTTTCAAGCCTTGACGAATGCCACGAGACCCACCTGGATGACAGGTGGGTCTCTTATATTATTACATATATATATGCCACTCAATCTAAGTGCACTAAAATTCCCAGATTCTTCCTGACCTTGCGGGTAACTCAGGGAAGGCGATTCGGTCAGATTCAGACTTAAATGATTCTCCTGTAAGTCTTTCTTTAAAGCTTGTTCCCGGACCAGCATTGATCTGGCTGCCTGGTAGCTCCACCTTTTCTGCTTTGTTTGCAAAGTTGAAAACTCCAACACGCTTAACTCCATCCTCTTCATGAAATAGAACGGAAACCTCAAACTGGTCATAGTAGTCAATGAATTGTGTTTTCGCATTGTGAAGAGGAAATGCTCGCCCAAGGAGTTCGCGGCGATCACTATCCAGCATCGATATATCTTCACCAAGAAGCCCCATTCCTCCAGTCATCCATACAAGTCGAACCCAGCAAGCTGCTTCTTCTTCAGAAAGCCCGAATGGAGGTTCAGTGGCGAATTCCTTGTCAAACTCTCGTCCAAACATTTCTTTTTCGGGTGGTGAACCATCGCGATGAACCAATAGACAATCGGGGTCATTCTGCCACCAGTTTCGGTGCATCCAATGTCTCCAGACGGTATGGCGCACGCCTGCGTAGATACTGCAGTTTCCAAAAGGCCAGCTTTCAAGATTCATCGGAATATACCAGCGGTGTGAAACATCCATTCCTATGCGCATCGCATCAGCCACTCCTACGGCTGGGCCCATAGGGCAACCACATGTAAGGATGAATCGATCATTGCCAGCAACCTCGCGCACAACGTCTAGTCCCATTCGCAGAGCCTGTGCAGAGGTTTTGGTTTTGTCATGGCGAACACCCGGCTGAATTGCATGCATTAGAAAGTCGATCTTGATGTATGTATAGCCCCACTTGTTGAAGACATTGTCAAACGTGGATCTTACAAAGTTGAGAGCCTCCGGGTGAGTTAAGTCGAGCCCATAGACCCCCCAGAACGGTTTGGGCTTTCCTTCTTCATCTTGAATGAGCCAGTCCGGATGGTCTTTTAGGAGCTGACTTCCTTCATCGACGGAAAACGGTGCAAGCCAGATGCCTGCTTCGAATCCATTCTCCTTAATTTCATCAGCAATTTGCATCATTCCCTCTGGGAACTTATAGCCAGGAGTCCAGTCACCCCAATTTCTTGGTGCCTCTTTCGATGTATAGTTCCATCCATCATCTATCTGTACCACATTGAGATGCTGAGCAAACTCGGAGTCTTTCAACTGGGTGATATTCCGCCTGACATCTTCAACAGACTCTGTCCCGTAGTAATGATACCAGCTGCACCACCCCGTTTTTAATGGAACATGTCGAGCTTTCATTGTCTCACCAGACTGTGAGGCATAGGTGTCAAGTGCAGCAGAGAATGAATCATTGCAGACGATGAGCAGGGGAGAGAGGTCTAATGTTTTACCCGGCTCAAGAGCGATGTTTTCTCTCAAGGCGAAAGCACTGGCTTCGCTGGCCTCTTTGTCAGAACCTGATACTTCAAAGCCGTAAAAAGCGTCGTTAAGGTTGAGATATCCCAGGATAATTCCTGGATTTCCTTCTTTATCTGTCAATCCAATCAGGCTCCTTGAGTCATGTCGACCTTTCAGTGGGTCCATCGATGACCGGCTGTTCATCTCATTTCCGTTAACAAGAATTCGGTTCAAGTCTCTGCTCGAAGAGATGCTGGCTTTGTGAATCGTATAGACGCGGTCCAAAGCTACGGGAGCTTTGCTATTATTTGATACGGAAACCTCGAGCTTCACCTCATTTGGTGCACCCGCCTGGGCAAGCTTCAGCGTAAGTTCCAGACCCTCATTCCATTTCATTGTTACTTCTTCAGGATTAAAGGTGACTGACTGAGCATTCTTTGAGGTCAGCAACTTATAGGTGGTTTGAATCGCCGGAGCGAAACTCCGAATGTCTGCCTGATCCCCTAACCTGAGAGATGCGATTTGAGAATCTTTTGTTTCAAGGTTCCAACTGAGAAGTTTTTCTGACATAGTTTACTTGTTCCTTGGTGAATTGGATGAATAAGGGAACACATAATTTATTCGATGTATGGTGTGATCGCGGATTGACACCATGGCTTAAATGATTAAGTACCTAGCAAGCAGTGACTCAATCATTAAATGAACGGATTCTCATCTTTCCTTACTCACCGGAGAACATCATGAAACCTTCAGATACTCAATATGAACGCCTGAGGCCCGACCAAATCAAACAACAGCGGACCAATAAGCCCGTCGCCTACCTCCCCATTGGAACACTCGAGTGGCATGGAGTTCATAACCCTGTTGGTCTCGATACGCTGAAAGCCCATCAACTCTGCATCAAATGCGCTGAAGCTCACGGGGGACTTGTTCTGCCCCCTCTCTGGTATGGAGAGAACCGCGAGAATGCACTCCTTGAATCCAGCTGCGGATTGAGTGAACCGATCGCCAAAGAAATGGGTCTACCCGAGGACAGCTTTAATCCAGGCTACATGGGACGATCCATTGCTGAACAGGACCGCCTCTACCAGGATCTTCTCCTTCACATGATGTTTCAGGCCAACAGCCTGGGGTTTAAGGTTCTTGCAATATGTGCGGGACATTATCCTCTCATCGATCAAGCGAAAGCGGCGTGCCATATCTTCCATCAGCAAACCTATCACAAAGATCATGATCGAAAGATGATCCCCTATGTCTTTACTGGATACGAACTGGTAGGGGATAAGTACCCCTTTGCCGGTGATCATGCTGCCTACTGGGAGACTTCCCTGTTAATGGCACTGGACGAAGGACATATAGACCTTTCTCGCCTCCCGGAAAAACCTGAGGATACTCTCGGGGTAGGTGGCCATCGCCCCGCCCAGGAGTCGTCGAAGGAAGAAGGTATGAAGTATGTCGCGGATATCGTCGAAGCTGTTGGAAAGAAGATCGACGAGCGACTTGCTGATCCGATTGCTTTCTATCCTCATAATCTCCGTTACTGATTAAATAAATATTAAGGAATTATACGAATGCCAAGTCAGACAGATACTCCGATTAAAGAAAACTGGAGGGATTATGTTCTATCACCGGATTCACAGCTTGTTTCTCCTGTAAAGTATGCAGTTGTGCCCAAAACTGAGGAACGCATCGATCACGAGGGAATCGAATGGAAAGACTACGAAGAAAGTGCTGTGTTTCCGGAGGATTATAACCATTGGGTATTGTTTGATTTTGGTGTTAAGTCGGCAGGCCATATTTATCTTCAGTATGATGAGAAAAACCTTCGTCCCCAGGAAGAAGGGGAGCACCACGAAGAATTTGATGTAGATATTATCTCGGGGCCCGATATACGCCTGGTTCTATTCAAAGATACGATTCGCTACAACTCTGGCGCGAAGGTCTGGGTCGATCCTCAGTTTCGGGCATTCCGCTATCTCGGTATGAGTTCCAGTGAGAAAGCTGGGAAAAATGTCTCACCGCTCCTGCAGTTTACGGGATATCCCGGCGACTACAAAGGCTACTTCTACTGCTCCAACGACCTGCTGAATAAGATCTGGTACACAGGGGTCTATACGATTCAGATTTGTACTCAGCCACATGAGTACTCTGGATGCTATAACCACAGGCTCCCTTCTCAGTTTGGAGACTTTCCCGCTAACTGGCGAAGCCCTTATGGTCGTTACGTAATATGGGATGGACCTCGCCGTGATCGTGAAGTCTGGATCGGCGATATGTGGCCTGAATGTCTCTCCCTGATGTACTCCTTCCATGGACCAGAAGTCATGCGCAGTTCTCTTGCCGCTGTCTCTAACCGTCAACAGGAGGACGGTTTGATCCCTGGCAGTGGCATCACACTTCAGCCATTTGCTGAATACTCCTGCTGGTGGATGACTCTCCTCTCACGCTATTATCTTCTTACGAAAGACGACGCGTTTATACAGGACATGCAATCAACACTCACCCGAGGCGTGGAATGGCTCATTAAAGGAATAAATGGCAACAATGGTTATTTACATATAGACCATCGCCGTACCTGGGCCTGGACGCTCCTGCGACGTGGTGAAGTAACTGGCAGTCAGTGTGTGGCTGTCGCAGCATTGCGGGGGAGCGCCGACCTTCTCGATTTACTAGGCAACTCTCAGCTGGCATCCGAGGCCCGCAAAGTTGCGGAACAACTCGCTGAAAAGATCAGAACAGAGCTCTGGGACGACGAAGCAGGCGCTTTCAAAGACAGTCTCAATCCAATCGATGGTGTTGTTCGCTATCCCTGTGATGCGAACTCACTCGCCGTGCTTTTCGGTATCGCGAATGATGATCAGAAGAAGCGTGCCTTTGCGTTCCTGAAAGAGAATATGTGGACAGAGTACGGAACGCGAACCATCTATCCTCCAGAGCCCGATGGCGACTTTAACTGGGCACATAACCATAATATCTGGCCCTTCGTTGTCGGTCTGGAATTAGAAGCACGCTTTGAAGCTGGAGATTTCGCAGGCGCGATGGAACTCTCCCGCATCTGCTGGGGCAATATGGTTGAAAAGAACGCTACGGCTTTCTGGGAAATGGTCAGCGGTGAAGATGGTGATTTCGTCACCCATCGACCCGTTACTGATATGAACCCTGACTGGGATTCATGGGATAGCTACAGCCATGGCTGGTCAGCCGGAATTACCTATCTCTTTCAGGCATTCCTTCTCGGTATCTATCCAACCAAACCTGGTTTCGAAGAATTCTCCTTTAAGCCAAATCTTCAGATCCTCGACTTTATTGAGGGGGCGGTTCCAACGCCTCATGGTCGTATTTGGAGTCGTATCAAGAAAAACGGGGAAAAGATTACAGGAACACTGCACGTTCCTCACGGTACCACCGCAAAAGTAGTGATCCCTGGAAAGAGTGAACAGACGTTTGGACCTGGAAAGCACGAGTTGTAACCCGAACCACAAAAACAATCTTGGTTTTCTCGAAGGCCATTTTGCAACTCGAACAACCTTTGTTGTAGTATTGGCTACAAGATGTCAAGAAATGCTAAATCACTTTGAATAGGGTTGACTCAAAGGCTCCACGTCCTCTTTCTCGTCTGTTTCTCAATTGAAATCAAAATGTTTCAACATGAGAGCAAATTAGAGAGATGAATATGATTAAGACTAAACAGAGTAACGACGGATCTCGCATAGATGTGGCAGGACCAGCGGAAATAGCTCAGCTGATTAAACAAGCTGATGACTTTTTGATTGTCAGCCACATGAGACCCGATGGCGACTGCCTCGGCTCAACAATAGGGCTCGCTGCCGGACTCCTCAGTCTTGGTAAACGCGTTGCCGCGTACAACGCTTCCCCCCTCACCGAGAAGTGGAGTTTCCTTGAAGGAATAGGACTCGTCTCAAATGATTTGCCTGACTGGAACCCGCAATCAACTATCTTTGTTGATTGCGGCTCCATTGATCGAGTTAGGCCCGATTTTTCTCCAAAGGGAAAGGTGATCAACATTGATCACCATTTGACGAACACTCGGTTCGGAGAATGGAACTATATAGATATTGATGCGTGTGCTGTGGGCGAACAGATACACGCACTTTTGCATGTTCTTGACGTAGAAATAACACCTCAGATCGCCGGTGCACTCTATCTTTCGATTATGACCGACACAGGAAGTTTTCGTTACTCGAACACTTCCGGTCGAGCCTTCAAGATTGCTGGGGACCTTGTTGAGGCCGGCGCCAATGTTGCCGAACTCGCTCAGGCAGTCTTCGAGTCACGAAGCCGGGAAGAGGTCGCCCTCATGGCGAAAGCCTACACCTCACTGACTTACGATCTGGATGGTACGTTTGCCTGGGCCGAGCTACGCAAAGCCGACTACGAGGCTCACGGCGGTTATGAAAACGAGCCTGAGGGACTCTCAAGCGATCTGAGAGGCGTAGAAGGTGTCGAGGTCTCCTGTCTCATGCACGAGATGCCCGATGGATCTCTTCGCGCTGGGTTTCGAGGAAAAGGCAAGGTCGACTGCGCATCCATCGCAGGTGCTTGCGGAGGTGGTGGTCATTTTAACGCGGCGGGAGCTCACTTGAAGGGTGGCACCTACGAAGAGCTGCGCGCCAAAGTACTGCAAGAGGTTGAAAAAGGCGTGAAAATCTGGAGATCTGAAGAAGCTTCCTAGATTCCCGTTGAACAGAAGTAAAATTACCACAAAACACCTGAAAGTCGTGCTTGACAGCGATGCCCCTGATGCGAAGTCTTTGTCGCTCCTGCGAACCAGGCAGACGTGGCCGCCTGCTTCGGGGAATGTGCGCGATTCGCACTGAATAGAAATTGAAAGGAAGTTGCCATGTACGCAGTTATAAAGCAGGGTGGACACCAGTATAAAGTTTCCCCTGGCGATGTTATCCAGGTAGAAAAAATCGAAGCCGAAGCCGGCCAGGAAGTTTCATTCGAAGAGGTTCTTCTTGTGAATTCCGAAGGAGGTCTCGAAATTGGCGAGCCTCGCGTTACTGGCGCTGCTGTCAGCGTTAAAGTCCTTCGTCAGGGCAAAGGTCGTAAGGTTAAGGTTTACAAGTTCAAGCGTCGTAAGGGTTACGAGCGCCGCTACGGCCATCGTCAGCCTTTCACTGAGGTGAGAGTCCTTTCCGTTAATAAAGACGGCTCAGAACTGAAATAAGCAAACTCAACAATATACCGAACATCTCGTAGAAAGGAATTTACGAACAATGGCTCATAAAAAAGGTGTAGGTTCATCGAAGAACGGTCGCGATTCGAATTCGAAACGACTTGGATGTAAAGAACCCGACGGTAAACTCGTTCCTGGTGGTTCTATCCTGATTCGTCAGAAGGGGAACAAAATCTGGCCAGGAGACAACGTTGGCCAGGGTAAAGACTTCACCCTCTTTGCCAAAGTAAACGGCACAGTCAGCTTTGAAACACGCAAGTCAGGCAGAAAGTACGTCCACATCCTGACCGAAAAAGAAGCAGCTCAGAACTAAGCTACTTCATTTCAGTTAAAGCTATACACAACGCCCTCATCTGAGGGCGTTTTTCTTTTTTATCCCAACTTTTTTCAAATTTGCCGCACGACCAGTCATTCGTTGACTGGGCCGGTCGCCAACCGGCGCTCTCAGCAGTGAGGGTTCTTAAGTCTCCCGCACCCCTTTCTCTCGCTTTCTCACCTTCAGACTGTAACAGACCTGTTGACCCTCTTACGGCTTTTTGATCCTTTTTACCTAAGATAATGACGATGATTTACTCGCATCTACCCATTTTCCCTCTCCCTGACGCGGTTCTCTTTCCAAGAACCCATATGCCTCTTCACATCTTTGAGCCCCGCTACCGAGACATGATCAAGTATGTCCTCGAGAACGACCGCAAGATGGCACTCGCACACTTGCGGGAAGGCTATGAACAGGAGTATTTCGGGAGCCCTCCGATATTTAAGGTCTTCAGTTCCGCTCGTGTTCTCATCGCTGATGAGCTGGAAGATGGACGCTGGAATATTATGATTGAAGGAATTGAGCGCGTTGAGCTCAAAGAAGAGATTCAGCTCCTTCCCTTCAGAATCGGCAAGGTGAGACCTATCAGGGAAGAGATTCTTCCTCATGAGCGTCACCAGGTGAATCTGCTGATGCACGAAGTGGCCGCCCTTGCAGAGAAGATCAGCGAGAATATTTCTGATGGGAAGCGACATCTGTCGAATTTGATCAACATCCATCAGCATCCGGCGATCGTTTGCGACGTGATTTCTTCAATCTTAGTGACAGATTCTTACTGCAGGCAAAGTATTCTGGAAGAGCGCAACATCTTGAGAAGGATGAATCTGCTGCGGATTCAGCTGAACACGTTGATGGCACAGCTCCGCGAAGGTGGTATTGAGGTCGATTAGTCAGCTGCAGGTTGACGCCGTGCATGCCCGTCACGTTCCTTTCTTTCCGCGCCATCGCAGCACCACCAATGGCAACTCCACCAACGAGTATTCGTCTTCATGATCGATCAACCTAAGGAAACCAAAATTGGTTTCTTGCGCATGCCAGCTCTGCCTGTATCAGGTTTTCTGGTGCGCTTTCTCGCTCTCATTCTGGACCTCATTCTTATACTGTCTGGAATTCATCTGTTGAAATCTTCCATGCCCGATTTGTTTCGCTCGCTGGGGGAGTGGGCACCATTCGCCACCTCAGCAATCGCTTTCTTTTACTTCGTGCTTCTGAACGGTCCTTATGGAAAAGGGAGGACCATCGGCAAAATGCTGCTGAAGATTGAGGTAACCGATCTGGATGGTTCCTATCCGTCAATCAGACAAAGTGTCATGAGGACTTTCATACTCTTTCCAATCTTCTTCACGGCTCCGCTGGCGGATGCGATCTTCGGCGAGCCGAATTCGATCATGCACGAATACTTCAAATATTGTCTCCGAAATCCACTCACGTTTGCGGTCTTAATCGGCACGGCTATATCATTGCCGTTCAATCCCTTCAAGCAGGGGCTCCACGATTTCTTTTCTGGAACTCTGGTCAGACCGATCAGGCACCCAGACGAGACACGTCAGACTTTCGACGAAATGAGAGAGAGCGTGGGGCACAGCTGGCTGAAGTTCTATCGCCAGCCTCAGTATTCGGCAGGCGTAACGGTCGTGCTTATTCTGGTTCTTATTCTGGGGATGTCATTTCCGGGTCAGTGGCCGGTACACTACAAAGAAGCGAAGGAGAATTACTATTCCATTAAAGATGAATCTCCGTTTCCCTCAGCACACCTTTCGTTCAATCCAACTTTGGGTTATCATGATCTGCGTGATGAATCTGGGATTGTGCTCCCCAATGACCTGAGAATTCTACTGGAAGACAGTCTCACATCTGATTCTCTATCGCTCTTTAAAGGTGAATCCGAGATGCCGGAAGCACAGCTTCGGGAAACGGAACTCTTCCGTCGCGTTGTCTTTACCGTACCGATTACCAAAACAAGTCAATGGACTGTTGATCCCAATAGTGCTGAATATACAAAAGCTCTCGATTCGCTCGCAGATATTTATGTGGACAAAATTCTAGCGCCATTGCTTCTCAATAATATTGATTCTGAAAATGCTCAAAAGAATCGTCAGGTTGTTCAGGAGCTTGTTACAAAACCCATAACGATTGTCTTCCTCTTTCAGCAGTATACACGGCTGACCCCGTATCCCTTCCCCATTGTTGATATTGCGGGTTTTCATTCAAAGGATTACGGCAGTGCTCTTGAGATGAACCTGATACAGGACGAAGAAATGATTGCAGATCTTTTGTCAGATTCGGAAGAGGCAGAAGCCGATGAGGACGAGACCGAGCCATGAGAATTATCCACGTAGGAGATCTTCACTTCTCCTCCGTTCCTGTCAATCCCTTCAAGTATTTTGGAAAGCGTTCCCTCGGCGTTGGCAACCTGCTGGTTGGTGGACGGATCAGGCGCTTTAGAACCGAGCACGCACCAGCGCTCGCCTCATTTATACAAGAAAGAAAGCCTGATGTACTTTTCTTCAGTGGCGATTTTTCGACCACGGCCGTTCGTTCTGAGTTTGAAAAGGCTCGTGAAATTTTCGATAATATCGTGCAGAAGAATGAAGTTTCTGTCTATACAGTACCCGGCAATCATGATTGTTATACCCGGTCACAAGTTTCTGCACCGCTGATGCGAAACGTGCTGGGTGAAAAATACCAGGTGGAGGAAACGATTTCTCTCCATCGACTTCCAGGGCAGGATGTTGGGGTACTTGCTATCAATGCTGGCACAAGCAATGGACTGGGGTCTCATGGAGAGCTGAAAAAGGTTCATGAGGATTTCATCAAGAATGAATTGGTAGCGGAAGGCAAGGGTCTGAAGGCATTGCACGTATTGTGTCATTTCCCGGCGGAAGAACCTAAGCCGCTCCTTAAGCATGATCGCGGAATTCAGCTGAGGAATGCTGATGGACTGCTGAAAAAGTTGAATGAACTGGCGATTCCTGTCGTCTGGCATCATGGTCATCATCACTATCGCTGGGTATTTCGTAGTCCTCGTTATGAAAAGATAATCTATTTGAATGCCGGAGCACCGTTGATGCGCAGCGGCGAAAAAGTACCGGACCTGGGTTTTCATGAAGTAAACCTGGAGAAGGGGCAGAATTATTCGTTCTCGACGTGGTCACGCTTCATCGGTGAGGATTGGAAAGAGCATCATTTCGCTCCACCTGATGAAGGGTTTCTTGACCTGCAAAAGCGTCAGGTAGAATAATCAAAAAAAGTTAAGGCCTGAACAAACCAGCTAATAAAGTGTCTGGTCCTTTATTCCTGAATGCTTTATACTTGAAATAGCTGGAGTTTTGGAGAGACAAAGCCTCCGGCGTACCGTCGCGAAGGAGATTCAGCCGTGCAACTTTCAGAAAGAACCCAGAACCGTGGCTCTCAGTGATGTTCCCGCAGAACTAGTCGACCGCTGTCGAACAGGCGATGCCGCCGCCTTCGATGAGCTCTTTAACCGAATTCATGACGATCTCTTTCGTTGGACCTTTTCCCTCGTCCGCAATGAAGACGATGCCCTGGAAATCATGCAGGAATGCTTTGTACGCATCTTTCGTCACTTGCACAGACTTGAGGATTCTAAAAAGTTTCCACATTGGGTTTCCCGGTTAGTCATCAACCAGACAAATACTTATCGTGTAAAAAGAAGAAAAAACCAAACCGAAGAGCTGGAAGAAGGATATGATGTAGAAGAGAGTTCACTGCCGATTCAAGGCAGCGCTGGTGCAGACCCAAGAGAGGCTGCTGCTCGCGGAGAAATTCTCAGTAAAGTAAACGAAGCCATCGCCGAGCTCCCACCGAGGCAACGAACTGCTGTTATGCTCTTTGATGTAAAGGGATATACAATCAGAGAAATTGCTGAAGAGTTAGGATGTTCCGAAGGCGCCGTGAAATTTAATATTTTTCAAGGCAGACGAAAGCTTCGCACATTACTAGAAGGTTACTCGGATAAATTCGGGAACCTCAGTCTAGCGGAGTAAATTTATGGACAAAAAGAAAACTGAGCTTAGAGATTTTCCGTATCCGGAAAATTGGGAACCGGAAGATGACATTGGTACCGAATGGGATTCGCTTTTTGCAGCGATGCAGGAAAGTGACATCCCAAAGCCCGTATCTTCGCGCAAGTTTGATGCAGTGCGACTCGAAGCGCGCTTCGCTCTCGAACAGGAAGGTGTGCTTGTCGATCAGGAATGGGAATCGGTGTCGAAACTTATCCACGCTGCAGAGAATCCTGAGCCTCCAACGAAGGCACACCTGAAGGCTATACACCTCGAAACGCGGAGACAGCTTATACGTGAAGGTGTGCTGGAGGAAACACCTGCAAAGGAAAAGGCTGAGGGCGAAGATCTTTCATTCGGACAATGGGTGCAACTTCTTCTTTCTGGTGGCCGCACCGGCGGGCAGATTGTCAGACTTGGTCTAGCTGCATCTGTGGCTTTCATTGTTGGTATCCAGATGAGCCAGACGGATTCGCCTTCATCAATTTCAAGGGAAGACTCCACGTCTGTCACCCAGGTGCCCTCCTCTATCCAAGCAGAGAAAGCAGAGCCTGAATCTGGTGAGAGAGTTGCAGCTGCTGATGTTTCGGAGCCCATCGTCACAGCTTCTCTTTCATCCCCTAAGACGGAGAGACTGAAGACGGCTGAAGTTCCAGCCGAACCGAATGCAACAGGCGGGGGAGTTGAAGCACCCGATAATGCTTTTGCCAGCGCTGAAGCAACGGCGTCGGAAGCAAGGTCTACACAGGGTCGGTTTGTGACAGAAATTCCCCGTGCCCTTCAGGATACATCCAACACGTCATCGAATTGGGATATTACAGCTCCAGTTCAGAATACCTGGAGAATGTCCGAAGAGAGTAATGTATCGTCAGTGCCAGTAGCTGCCGCCTATGGTCCACGTCGTGAACCGCAGGGAAGTCTTTCTCTTCAGGCAATGAACCAGCTTCAAAATCTGAAGCTCAAGATGATGCTTCAAGGTGATGGACGGCTTCTTGAAGATGTAACCCGCATTGAAGGCATGCTCTCTGAAATCATTCAGAAGAATGAGTGGACTGCAGAAGGTAAAGGCGGCCTGATCGAGCGCTACCAGTCAGCAGAACGCGCCAGGCTTTCTCGTCGCTGGGACGTTGCCATTCCTGCCTATCAACAGATTTCACAGGACTCGGGTCTAAGTTGGCTCGCGGTAATGGCTGAGTTTCAAATTGCCGAGATCGCCTTCGAAGAGATATATGATTATGAGCTTTCACTCGAATCGTACTTGAAATGCCTGAAGGAGTACCCGGGCCAGGACCTGAGCAAGGACACGGAAGATTATATACGTGCTCGAGTTGATATTCTCAAGGAAGGTATAGAAGATCAGTGGCAGTCTCTGAGGCATTTTCAGATCGCGCAATCTGGTAGCATGTCCGATTCAGAAACAGTTCTTCGACTGATGCGTGTTGTTGAGTCTTCACCTTCATTGATTCTTGTCAAGAAGTCAGCAGAACAATTGAAGGACATCATGATCGCTGATTCGCTCAAAAGAGAATTGAATCACCTGGAAGTGATTGATGTTCTTCGTACATCGATTTCACGACTGAAGGATGATAACACCAAGGCACTCATTCAGCTTTACCTTGCTGAAATCGTTGAGCGTCGAGGACAGAATTTCGTCCAGGCCTATTCGGAATATCGTCGTGTGATTGCCATGGATCCAAATCCAGAAATCAGAGCTGTGGCCGTGAAGAGACTGGAAGCCGTTGGCAGCAAGTGGATGGCTGCTCTTGATCAATCCAACTGATACCTGAAATTACTGACTTGAAACGGCTATTTCCTCGTTGATCTGAAGGGGAAGTAGCCGTAGTATTCCCATAGAAAGGAGCATATAATGGCTCTGACACCCTCCACCATGAGACCCCTGAAAGATAAAGCTCCTGACTTTTCACTTCCCTCCGTTAATGGGAAGACCTACGAGCTCAAGAGCTTCCGCGATGCGAAAGCGCTCGTTGTCGCTTTTATCTGTAACCATTGTCCTTATGTCAAACATCTTGAAGACGGTCTGATCCAGTTCCACAGGGAATTCTCGGTACAGGGAGTTGCTTTTGTGGCGATTAGCTCTAACAATGTTGAGACTCATCCCGATGATAGTTTCGAAAACATGAAGCGGGTCAGTGAATCCAAGGATTATCGTTTTCCTTATCTATACGACGAAACTCAACAAGTCGCCAAAGATTTCAGGGCATCCTGCACTCCAGATTTCTTTGTTTTTGATTCTGACAGAAAACTTGTCTATCGTGGCCAGTTCGATGACAGCCGCCCTGGTAATAATATCCCAGTGACAGGAGATAGCTTGAAGCAGGCAGTGCAAGCTGTGCTTAATGATGAAGCTGTTCCGGACCTTCAAAAGCCTTCCGTCGGATGTAATATCAAATGGAAAGCGGGCAATGAGCCCGATTACGTGAAAGGTCTGAAGGCTGAGGCCTGACTCGAATATACATCAGCCGCACCAAATTTAGCAATTGTTTAACCGACAACGATTAAGGTCATAGAACTCTTCCGCATTTCCTAAGAGCAGGCGCTGTACAATACCTTCAAGATCACTTTCTCTCAGCCAGCCCTCCTGGACTAGCTCAAGCAAAGCTCGGTGCAGTCCTTTCCTTGCTATACTCGCATGACCGGGGATCATCTCAACCATGCCAAAGTCGCCACCAAAGAGGAACAACTTGCTGGCCGATACAGCTCCCAGGAACTCCTTTACGAACCGAACCGATGCGACAGGATTAATGATCCAGGACCAGCAAAGATCGATATAGGCATTCTCGTACTGCTTAGCTACCGCGATGGCCTGTTCCTGAAAAGGGTAGCAACTATGCATAAAGACGAACTTGTTTCCCGGGTAGCGCCGGCACAGATCTGACATATCTCCAGGGTTCGTTGCAACCATATGCAGCGGCATGGCATTGTGACCCGCGTGATACCCCGTATGTAACTTGACCGGAAGCTGATACTCTTCGCCCTTCTTCATACAATAATCGAAGAGATAGTCGTCGAGTGGTCTTCTATCAACCACGAATGCAGGTGTCTTCTCTTTTAAGACCTTATTGAAGATCCCTTCAGCCGTTTTCTTGTTGGTTTCTTGAGGGTTCAAACGTTTCCCGTATGCTTCCTGGCTCTTCATTGCCACGGCTCGTGGTGCGTATCTTTCAAAGGTTATATCTATGCATTCCAGTGCTTCCTCGAATTCACAGATCTGGCGACCGGCGACCCTTTCAAGCATGGGGACGTCCAGCATTGCTCCAAGATGAACGAAACTTAAATCCTGCAGCATCATGTCAGGGTACGCTGTTTCGCAAAAGGGAGCTACCTCAAGGCTGTTTACTTGGATATGATCAAGCTTGGTTATGTCTTTAAGAACATGCTTGTAATAACCTGGTTTAATAAGTTTCTCAAGGCCTTCCTGAACGCGGGTCCATGTTTCATCGTTTAAGTCTTGAATACCAAAGAGTGCTTTAACAGACTCACGAACGCACATGCCATAGCCGGTGTGTTTCATTCGCTCCCACCACGGGCTGATCATCCTCCATTTTACATCGGGAGCAACATCAGGCTTGAAGTAAGTTTGTATATCATCCAGAGGCATACCTGCCACGTGAAGATCCGAGTCAACGTATTGCGTGAAGAAAACTCCGATATCATGAAGCTTCCAACCCTCGCCTCCGTTGAGTCTTGTTTCTTCTTCAAACAGATGTTCATGAGTATCAGCAAGAGGAGCCTCATAGACATGATTGAGCAGTGATTGTGAGAGTTCCATTAGCATATTTCCCTGTATTCGTTCCAAAGATACAAGCGCAAATCTTGCTCGGTGTCGATCAAACAATTGGCAGAAAGATCATACTAAAAGGTCAGGAAGAACCAGAATAAACCTGTGGGTATGACCTGAAGGTAAAAATTATCCCATCCATGGGGGGATACTGCTTCAACGATCGTCGCTATAATGGCGATGGTGAAAATTGCCATCCAGTTTGTATTGATATACCCTTGAGTGAGAACAGACCCAAAGAGAAGTGCCAGAAGACTCGCGATAAAGACGGATAGACTCCCTTCGAAGGTGCGATATGCGACTACATTCCCTTTCCGAGAAACAGGGTATTTCATCTTGCCGTATTTTGTTCCGACGGGTTCTGCAACGGCATCAGCAATACCCGTTACAAGGTAACCAGTTATGGCCAGGTTCCCGTAGACCAGATTCCCGATTACCCCTCCGAACAGGGTAGCGAGGTAGGGAATCAAGATGAAGTAGGTTCTGTAGGGAGCATCCTTTTCACGCGCCAAGGCTTCATAGAGCAGGTTGCCATTACCTCGGAGAATTGCATAAAAGATCACCAGTGAAACAGATGACCCGAAAACCACAAGGCTACTAAGCCCGAAGAAGAATTGTACGGCAGCGGCCGTGAAGAATATAAGAAAGTGAAAGCATTTGCGTGTATATCCTGTTCTCCATCCAAGGTCTCTCTTAAGTTTGCCCGAAAAGTATAGGGCTGTGAGACCGCATAGGAAACCAATTGGCGAAACGACGAAGATCTCGCACAGGCTTGGAATCCAAGGTTCAATAATTTGAGGAAGATACATGAAGAGTTGGCGAGGGCCTCTTAGGGTCGAGAGGCCCCCAATTCATTACTTGATCCAGACGGTTTTAGCGTTGGTAAACTCAACGACACCTTCGCGGGCAAGCTCGCGACCATAGCCTGATTCTTTAATTCCTCCAAAGGGGAGGCGCGGGTCGCTTTTAACAAGACCGTTCACGAAAACAGCACCGGCATCTATACGGGGAATGAGGTCACACATTTTTGTTTTATCCTCCGTCCAGAGGCTGGCTCCAAGACCGTAAGGACTATCATTGGCAATCTTCAGCATCTCCTCTTCATCTTTGAAGGTGATAAAGATTGCAACGGGTCCAAAAAACTCTTCGCTCCAGGCGGGATTGCCAGGCTGCACATTGGTCAGAATTGTAGGTTCGTAAAAGAAACCTTCCTTCTCTGGTACCTTACCACCCACGACGACCTTCGCCCCTGCTTCAACGGATCGTTTCACCTGGTTGGCAAGTTCATCTCTCAGGTCCTCTCTCGCCATTGGTCCGATATTAATACCCTCCTGAGTAGGGTCGCCGACGACGCGAGTAGACATCTGCTCTTTAAATTTCTGGAGGAATGATTCTGCAACTGATTCGTGAACAAGAAAACGCTTCGCAGCTATACAGCTTTGCCCCGAGTTCAAGCAACGTGAACCCACTCCCACTTGTGCTGCAGAATCAAGGTCTGCATCGGGAAGAATGATGAAAGGGTCGCTTCCGCCGAGTTCAAGGACAGTCTTCTTCAGGAATTTGCCGCTCTGAGCTGCGACCTGCTTTCCTGCGCGAGTACTTCCTGTGAGTGTGACGCCTGCTATACGAGAATCCGCTATCACATTTGCTGCCTGCTCATTCGTGATATAGAGGTTTTGAAGTACCCCCTCGGGAAGTCCTGCCTCTGTCCACATATCTTCGATAATTTGAGCGCATTGTGGAGTGTTCGGAGAATGCTTGAGGAGAATAACATTTCCCGCAGCGAAACAGGGTGCCGCATGACGAAAAAGCTGCCAGAAGGGGAAGTTCCAGGGCATGATGGCGAGGATGGGACCCAGAGGTTCGTAAGTTACATAAGAGTCAGACCCATCGGATGGATGAGGGACGGGTTTAAGAAATGATTCAGCGTTTTCCGCATAGTAACGAAGAGCTATGGCACACTTTTTTGATTCAGCTACACCCTCTGCAAGTGGTTTACCCATTTCTAAAGCCATGAGTTGCGCATACTCATCCGCTTTCGACTCAAGATTCTTCGCAACCTTCTCATAGACCGCAATGCGGTCCTTGATCGATTTCACCTTCCATGCTTTAAAGGCTTCTGCTGCTTTTTTCAGCTTGGTTTCAAGCTGCTCGTCATCCAGCGTTTCGAATGATTTAACCAGTTGACCGTTGGCTGGATTGATAGTCTGATAGAGCATGTGTGAACTCCCTGAGAAAGATTTCCCCGTTTTGTAATTTTAGACCGAGGGATGTCAACGAACTGAGGGTATCTCCAGACGTTGGAGTGGAAGGATCAAACAAAATCTCGGAGGCAATTGTACTCGATGAATCAATTTCCATTTTTCGGAGCAGGTTGGGGATTTGGACAACTCCCGTTCTTGTCAAAGGCGAAAACCAGGTCCATAAGCGCAGAAAACTTTACAGGCGAAAAAGGGAAAGGCGGTATGGCGGAGAAAGGCTTCGGTGAGATTCCTGCACGAGAGCTCGGCAAAGGGTGGAAAATGTCACCCTGTATCACCCTTGGACCCAATGCAAAGGCAACTGTCGCCGATATAGAAGGCCCAGGAATTATCCAACATATATGGATCACAACGTTTAAGGAGAACTGGAGAAAGATCGTTGTCCGCATCTATTGGGATGACCAAGAGCATCCCAGTGTTGAAGTTCCCCTCGGAGACTTCTTCTGCATGGGCTGGAAAGAGCACAGCAATGTCATCAGCATTCCTGTCTGCGTGAACCCAACTGGCGGGTTGAATTGCTACTGGCCGATGCCTTTCTACAAGAAAGCTCGGATCGTTGTCGAAAATATTACTCCCGACGACCTCGGAATGTTCTTTTATCAGATCAGCTATGCTTTGACAGATTTGCCGGAAGGCATCGGACACTTTCATGCTCAATTCAGGCGCACCAATCCCGTTCCTTACAAAGATGTCTATACAATCATTGATGACATTAAAGGACATGGCCATTATGTGGGTACCTACGTTGCATGGCAGGCAAATAATGAAGGGTGGTGGGGTGAAGGTGAATTGAAGTTCTTCTTGGATGGGGATAAGGAGTATCCGACGATATGCGGAACCGGGACTGAGGACTATTTTGGTGGAGCATGGGGCTTCGAGAACCCTCCTGGTACCTACAATACATATACAACACCTTTCCTCGGTTTTCATCAGCATGTAGGAGGGGATATGCACACGAAGCAAGGTCGACGATTTGGCATGTATCGCTGGCACATGATGGATCCTATTATCTTTCAGGAAGATCTACGTATTACTATGCAGGCATTGGGGATAGGTAATGAACTGGAAGGCAAGGGGCGGTATCGTTGTCTTCAGGATGATATTGCCTCGGTCGCCTACTGGTATCAAACGCTACCTACGGCTCCTTTTCCTGAATTTCCAACTTTGGAGTATCTGGAAATCGTCTAAGGAAATCATGGAGGGGAGGACTTCATGCTCAATCATCAACTCTTAATCATTGTGTGTTAGAGCCGTTCTCGAAATTCTTCGCCGTCAGCGATAGGCTTCTCACTCGCTTAACCAGTAATGGACCAATGCTCCCGAGAACGGCACTAAACGTCGATATCGGGAAACTAACGCTTGAATCTAAATGGGAGGGCTTTAAACTCAAGCTATCCCTATGCATGAACTATTCACATACAGCTCAGGAGAATACAGATGAAGCACTCTCAGCTTCTAAGGATAGTCTATTATCTATGCCTCATTCTCTTCTTTGCTCTTCCGATGAAAATCTTCGCTCAAGAAGCTCCATCTGAATCAGAGAAGTTCCGAATTGCTTTAACGGGAAAGTACCCTCCGTTTTCTTTCTACGACCAGGATGGAGAATTGACTGGGTTTGATGTGGACGTCTCGCGTGAGATCGCTACTCGCATAGAACTTGAACTGGAGATTATCACGACAGAGTGGGACGGTATACTTGCTGGACTTTTAGGAGGCCGGTTCGATGCTATTATCGGCTCCATGGCTATTACTCCCGAGCGTGAGAAGAGTGTTAACTTTTCGGACCCCTACTATATTTCCGGAGCTCAGCTTTTCGTCGCCGCAGATGACATTGATACAATCACGGGTATAGACGATTTGACAGAGATGAACGTAGGGGTTGTTCTTGGAACGACATACGAAAACTACCTCACCGAGAAATACCCTGACATCAATGTGAAAACATATAAAGGTGACGTGGATATTTTTCAGGACATGCGCAACGAACGGCTGGATGGCTTTGTTACTGATAAGCTCGTTGGTATGTTTCAAATTAAAAAAGCAGGCCTCCCTTTTCTTCCTACCGGGGAATTGCTCTATGATGAGTACATGGGTATCCCTGTTGTCAAAGAGCGGCCGGAGCTGCTGCAGGACATCAATATGGCGCTGGCAGAGATGGAAAAGGAAGGTGTCTTTGAGGAGCTTCACGCAAAGTGGTTTGTCAGTGAGATGGATGAAGCTTCTTCAGAAGAAGGAGAAGTGACAGCCAGTGCAATGTCTACCGCGACTGTCGCTAAGAAACTAGGAAGAGGATTCATCATTACTCTCTTCGTTGCTTTTCTATCATTGGGAATAGGCTTTTTTATCGCAATACCCTGCGGAGTTGTCCTGAACGGACCTGATGGTATCTATAAGTATATTCTAAGGGCTGCTGTGGATTTCATTCGAGGTACGCCAGTTCTTATTCAGCTTTTCTTTATTTATTTCGGTGCACCTCAGGTAAATATTACGCTCTCTCCAATTCAATGCGCCATACTAACGCTATCTATCAATTCGGCTGCATACATGGCTGAGGTGATTAGATCCGGGTTGATGGCAGTTGATCCCGGTCAAAAGGTCGCTGGGCGTGCTCTTGGACTATCTCCTTTTCAAACGTTTAGATATATTGTCTGGCCTCAGGCATTTCGTATCGCGACGCCTCCGCTCATGAACTCGGCGGTAGCTCTCCTGAAAGACACGGCATTGATCTCTGTTATATCTGTTAGTGAAGTCATTAAGGAGGCACAATCGATCATCAGTGTGACCTATGACCCAATGACCTACTATTTCATCGTTGCTGTGATGTTCTTTCTCTTTACCTTCCCGCTGATGAAACTTGCAGGCTATCTTGAGAACGTGATGAAGAGAAAGGGGTTCAAAGGTGCTTAATATTGACGATCTAACATATGTTTACGAGGGAACAACGGAAGGCATCAGGGATATTAATATCAAGATCGAGAAAGAGCATATTTTTGCGATCATTGGTCGAAGTGGTGCAGGGAAGACGACGCTGCTTCAATGTCTTGGTCGATTCCTTTTTCCTCAGAAGGGGAGGATCTTGATTGATGAAACTAATATCAGTGAATTGAGCGAACTTGAGTTCCGCCGCAAACTGGGGATCGTCTTTCAAAAGCTGAATCTTTTTCCGCATATGACTGTGAAGGAAAACATCGAGCTTGCCCCTCTTAAGGCATTGAATCGATCTGTTGCTGAAGTTGAGAGTGATTCGAAAGAGTTAATGGATCAGTTCGGGATCTATACTCTAAAAGACAAATATCCAGCTGAAGTAAGCGGCGGACAGGCTCAACGTGTCGCCATTTGTCGAGCCATGATGCTGAAGCCAGATTACCTGCTTCTTGATGAACCCACCGCAGCTTTGGACATGAAGACTTCACAAGAGTTTGGGTCTTTTCTGAAACAACTCAAATCGGACACCTCATTTATCGTCGTTACTCATGATATTCAATTCGTTGCAGATACAGCAACGAAAGGAGTGCTTATGAAAAACGGCGTAGTTACCAAGAGTGGTAGTATACAGGAAGTAATCCAAGGCCTGGACGAGGAAACTGATGACTGACAAACTTGAATTAATTGGAAAATCTGTAATACAGCACGGACCCTTGAATGATCGTGTCTATCTGATGAAATATCATGAAGAAGATTATCCCGACCTTTTAAAAAAGGTGGAAGACATAGCCATTCAGAACAACTATTCAAAGGTTTTTGCCAAAGTCCCCACCTTTGCCAAATCACAATTTGGAAAAGCAGGCTACCAACAGGAAGCTCATGTACCTAAGTTTTATAAAGGCGAAGATGATGCTTACTTTTTCGGTAAGTATTACGAAGAAAGCAGAGAGAGAGAAAAGTTCCCTGATGAACTTGAAACTGTCCTGGATATTTCACAAACTAAACGAGGTCAGGCAAGAACTGACGCGCCTCTGGCACCCGGTTTTGAATGGCGAGTCGCAACCAAAGACGATGCAGAAGGTATGGTAGACGTCTATAAAGAGATCTTTGAAACCTATCCGTTCCCTATCCATGACCCGAACTACCTGAGAGATACCATGGATCAGAATTTCGTCTATTTTCTCATTCTTGATCAGGGCAAGGTTGTTGCCGTCGCCAGCTCAGAAATGGACGAGAGTAACCTCAATGTTGAAATGACAGATTTCGCTTCGCTGAAAGAGTATCAGGGTAAAGGCTTTGCAACATTTCTGCTTTCAAGAATGGAAGAAGAAATGAAGAGAAGAGGCATTAAACTGGCCTACACTATTGCCCGTGCTTACTCCTTTGGGATGAACATCACCTTTGCCAAGCTCAACTATAACTTTAATGGCACACTGGTAAGTAACACGAATATCGGCGGCAAGATCGAGTCGATGAACGTTTGGTCAAAGTATATCGGTTAAGTTTTCAACCGGGTAAGGAAGAGAATCTCTCTTCAGTCTTTGCGCATCGCGATCCAGGTTCCGCCCGCAAGGGTAGCGGTGTATCCGGGCCTTCCGATCTGACCATTTCGTACGAGTGAGCAACCTTGCTCTTGCAGGTAATAGATCACATCCAACGGGTTAAGGTAAAAGCAGCTGTCACTGTCGCCTCGAAAGGGTGGACGGAAATCCGGCGTTCTATAAAGAAAATCATATTTCTTCATTATACTTCGATGCACGATTCGAATCGAGTTTGTGAGCGCGAATCCCAACGCTTCCCACCTGGTATTTCCATGCGGGATATCGGGAGTATGGTCTTCCTGTTCTAAACTCTTGCTGAACATACGGCGGACACAATTCAGAGGACTCAAAAGGTTGGGGCCGGCAACAATGATCAGTCCTCCGCTCCGACAGACACGAACCATTTCATCGAGCGCTAACTTTGGAACAGGAACATGCTCAAGCATCTGGTAAGACCCTACAACATCTACTGACCCTTGAGACAATGGGAGATACTCTGCTGAGGCGGTGATAAATTTCAAGTTTGTTTCTTCGCTGACTTGCAGGGTCTCCCGGCTCATGTCTATACCAAGAGTCGAATATCCCTTCTTCGTGAGCAGAAGACTTGAATAGCCATTGCCGCAGCCAAGGTCCAGATACCTGGGGTATTTATTTGGAGGAGCTACCGATCGTGTAAACTTTAGATATCCAGCATAGTATTCTTTTGCCGATTTAAGTGAACTGAACTGCCGCCTGACGCTGTCACCTCCGTGACGATAAACGTTTCGAGTCGCGATATCATGGTTCCTCATACTTGCCCTATTGGTTCACTTTCGCAAGGTCTGTGAACTCGGTAAAGTCTGGCCAGAAAAGCAGCTCAACTGTTCCGATGGGGCCGTTACGATGTTTTCCTACGATGATCTCTGTCGGTATGGGTAGTGATTTGTCAGCGGGGGAACCATCCTCATTCTTCTGAATTTCTACGCGTTCGCGGTGCACGAACATCACGACATCGGCATCCTGCTCAATTGCGCCGGATTCTCGAAGGTCGGAGAGCTGTGGGCGGGCGGGCTCTGATTTAGAACCGCGGGATTCAATACTTCGTGACAGCTGACTCAAGGCGATAACAGGAACACTGAGTTCTCGAGCCAGCGCCTTTAGCCCACGGGATATTTCTGATACTTCCTGCTGTCTGTTTTGTTCTCGTCCTCTCTTGTCTCCGCCAGACATCAGCTGAAGGTAATCCACCACGATCAACCCGATTTTTTCTCGAGAAGACATGCGGCGGGCTCTGGATCTCAACTGCATAAGAGAAAGCCCGGGCGTGTCATCAATATAGATCGGGTAAGTTTCAAGTTCTGAGGCGCGCTCGCGAATTTTCATGAACTCGGAGTCCTTCAATAAGCCACGACGTACCTTGTGACTTGAAATACGAGCGTAGCTTGAGAGTAGGCGCATATTGAGCTGCTCTTTGCCCATTTCCAGACTGAAGATAGCTGTTGGCAGCTTTTCTTTTCTGGCGACGTTCAGCATCAGGTTCAAAGCAAATGCGGTCTTTCCAATAGAAGGGCGTGCAGCAAGGATAACAAGATCAGACGGGTGCAATCCATTGAGTAGTCGATCAAGGTCTCGAAAGTGAGTGGCGATCCCGGTAATGTCACCCTGATGTTCATTGAGTTTACCTATCTCTTCGATCGCGTGTCCCATGATTTCCGAAACGTGAACGTACCCTTGTTCGCGGGTCTCCTGCCCGATTTCGAAGATCATCTTTTCAGCAACGTCGATTTGCTTATCAACATCGCGAACTTCCTGGGAGCAGTCGGAAAGAATGGCCTCCGCGGCCAGCATCAATCTGCGCAGAGTTGCTTTTTCATGAACAATTTTGGCAAGGTCTGGAGCGGCGCCTGTAGAAAGGACATTCTGCTCAAGGTTTGCCAGATAGAGAATACCGCCAACAGAATCTAACTGGTTCTCTTTCTTGAGGATATCCGTCAGCATTGTCAGGTCAACGACCTGATGCTCGTCATAAATATATGCGATGGCTCGGAAGATCAATTGGTGGGCGGCAACATAGAAATCTTCCTCATCCACGTGTTCCGTGACTTCAGGAATGGTGTCATTTTCGAGCAGCATCGCCCCGAGGACACTTCGCTCGGCATCTTCATTATGAGGAATAGGAAGCTCACGATTGAGCTTCGGTTGGTCTTTCTGTTTTCTTCCGTTGGAACCTTCAGCCATGTTATGCGGTAACTTTCTAATCTACTTTAAGCGGTGAGCGCGCAAGATTGTCGTGACAAGAGGCGTAACTCAAGAGAAAGGAACTGAAATCTGAAGCAGGGTTATGTATAGCTTGATACTTCTAGACTTAGCCTCGGAACGACTTGCGTCGCCTTGGCAACTGTGGAGGCAGGCTGTGCCTTTATGTGGAAAACCGAAAAGATTTCAGCTGTGGAGAACCTTACGGTCTTTGCTTTGCCAGACCATTGTCAAATGTGCAGTTCGGCTCTCTGTCTTCTACTGGTTTCTAGATTTCTCCAGAGGTTTTCCACACAGTTTATCCACAGCCTGTGGAAAACTGCCACAACAAAGAAAAAAAGGCGGCGATTCCACGAGTGGAAACCGCCGCCTTTAAACTCCTGAACAGGCTCGAAAAGATTCTGTTCTTAGACTTTCTTTCCGAAGTCCGGATCAATCTTAAGAAATGGGATCAGAATCGTTCCGGGAAGTGTAAAGACCATGACCAGCCAGAAGAAAGTCGTGTAGCCAACAAGCTCCTGCAGGTAACCTGCCCACATTCCTGGGATCATATATCCGAGAGCCATAGCACCGGTGCACAGCGCATAGTGTGCTGTCTTGTATGGTCCTTGAGCTGCCAGAATCATCACCATTAGATAAGCTGTGAAACCGAATCCATACCCAAAAGATTCAAGACCAACCACGAAGTTCACCAGAAGAACTCCATCAGGCTGTGTCGTAGAAAGCATGATATACAATAGGTTTGGCAGGTGCATCGCCGCGACCATGAGCCAGATCACGGCTTTCAGACCAAATCGAGCGATCAAAAAACCTCCAAGCAGGCCACCGATGGTCAACGCTCCCAGATAAACGACAGAGTTTGTAAAGGCGACCTCACCGAGCGACATGGCGAGCCCGTTCGCTTCTCTTGCATCCAGCAGAAAGAGGTTCTTGACCTGCGCCAGTTGCGCTTCACCGAGTCGGAATGTCAGCAAGAAGCCCAAGGTAATTGCCATTCCAGACTTGACGAAGAAGGTTTCAAAGACTTCAGCAAATCCAATCTGACTCACGTCCGACATGGCAAAAATAGCACCCCGCACCGGTTGCCAGATAAAGGGTATTTTGATAATCAACAAACCGATAAGGATCAGGATAATCAGCTTCGTTGCCGTGTAGTAAAAGTTGAATCCTTTGACCTGAAGCGAGGTTGGTGTCTCTCTCGCAACTGCCAGAAGTTCATCCAGTTGATCACTGTTTTCAGGAAGAGCCAGATCGGCTTTGGAAAGGTCTTCTCCAAGGACTTCTGCTTTGACTGAGCTCTCTACCGCTGTCAGTGCATCAACCAGAAACTCTGCATCTTCTCCAAGGTTACTGAGCAGAGGGTTGCGCGCTTTCGCGAGCAGACGGTCAAACTCTTCGACTGTTAATGGTTTGGTTTCTGTATCAGCGTCCTCTTCCGCCGACGTCCCTTCAGCAACCTGCTCGGTACCTTCTTCCCCGGTACCAGCCGTGTCTGTATCTGCCTCGATATCAGGCTGATTGATCCCTTCGAAAAGCAGCAGGAGCCTTCTAAGTTCAGGGTTGCCGTATAGACTAACGTCTTCCTTAAGAAGGGTGGCAGCCTCAGAAAGCTGAGCAGCGGTTTCTCCACTGTCCAGCACTCCGTTATGTGAAAGGATCTCTCTGATTTCGAGCAGAGACTGGAGATTAGCAGCTGACCTTGCCAGCTTCTCTTCTCTCAGGGTTGTGATCAGACCCATTAGAGCCTGCTGGTCCAGAGTTTTATCATCTCCGTTACCTTCGATCTTTTCTCTCAAAACCTGCAAAGAGGGATCTTCAACGATTCCAATGGTCTTCTCCTGAATCGTTTCCTTTATCTCAGGCAGATTTGTAGCGTACATATACAGCCAGATAAGACCAAAAGGTATCCCCACCGTTACGAGCAGCGCAGAGAGAGGTACCAGGAAGTTGGGGCGATTGGTGGTGTCGACAATGTCTCCCGATGGGTAGGGGAGGATAAACTTATGCCATCCAGCAATAATGAAGAACATCCCGCCGCAGATAACACAGACAACAAGCCAACTGAAAGGGATGTTACCCGATTGGGCCTTGATGGAGTCCTCTGCCTCTATTTTGGCGTTGTCGGCCGCCGTGATGGGAACATCGACCGCCTGGCTCCAGTTGCCTGCATTGAAAATGAGTCGAGAATTTGCCTTTGAAAGACCTATCCCCTGATCGGCTTTATCGAGACTGAGAACGACAACGCGCTCATCGCCTTCCTCAACAGGTTCATTAAGTCGTATAGATACAAACGAGCTGCCATCCTGCTCGATCCCCAACTGGTCGGGCATCATCAGGATCCCCTGGCCATCAGCGGTTGGCCACGGATCCAAAGTGAACAGGTTATTGTCATCAGGTGCCTGAGCAACCTCGGCGGCCTTTTCTTTAACGAGCAGATTCGAAGTCACTTCATCGAGGCCTGTCGCGCTTTGAACAAGCCCGGCTATCCAGATCAGGATTCCATTCGCGAAGATCAGTGCGGCACGGAATAGAGTGGAGCGAACACCTACATAGAAGGCCTGCTGCTTCTCATTCAAGCCGAGCATATAGTAGCCATCGCAGGCAATATCGTGGGTAGCCCCGGCGAAAGCAAGAACAGCAAGAAAGACCACCGAAAGCAGAAACCAGAGTGGCATGCTGAAAGAGCCCAGACTGATCGTTTGTGAGCCCGGTATAATCAAGCTGAAAGCGATGGCGAGGAAGGAAATGCCGACCAGTCCCTGCATCAGGTATGTCCAGGCACGCTTGGCTCCATATTTGTCAACCAGCGGTCCCCACAGGGGCTTGATAGTCCAGGGGAAGCTAAGGAGACCTACCCAGAATAGAGTGTCACCCTGGGGGATCCCCATGGTGAAGAAGATAATCGCGAAAAGTTGTACAACAATCGCATACTGCAGGCCCTGAGCAAAATAGACGCTCGGCACCCAGGACCAAGGGCTGACGCGCCGACCTTTACTGTCAGGCTCGCCAATGTGAACACTGTGGTGCTCTTCCGATTTGATCGGGGAATCACTCATCGTAAATCCTCTTCTACTGACTGACCGAGTGGTCAGGAAAACTCTCTCACAGCCTTGAACGAATCAAGGGATAGCAAAATAATGGAGGACAAAAGCACCGCTTTGCCAGTGAGGCAAGACAAGAAGCGGTACAATTACCGGGAGATTGCGGACTTTTCACGAGAAGTCACTCAAAGTTGTGTTTGAAGGCAGGGGATAGAAGTGAGAATTCTTCACGGAACTGTTAAAAAGATTAGAGCTACCGTTCGCTTTCAAGTTCACCTTGATGATCTGAATATTGAGTTGAACACCTGTGGTAGAGACCTGGGTTTTGATGGGAAGATCTATTAATGCCGCACCTGGATAAGGTGTGGCTCAATCCTTAGAGGAACCTGAGACCATCCTCAGTGCATGTCGATGGTCTGAGCATGGTCTCAACATCGAGCGAGCATGGTCCGAGGTCGGGGGTGAATAATAGAGGCATTGCCAAGGTTTTAGAAACCTGTCTCTCCCACGAGTCTCCCTCCGTTGTCCAACCACGACAGTGTTAAGAGAGTTTTCTTATTTATCTGTTATCTTTTTTCAGAACAGAAAACGGCGCTAAAGTCCCGTGTCAGATCCATGGCAAAGGCGTGAGAATCTAGACAAAAAAAATAAAAGACGTTTTCCACAGGTTTTTCACATTAGATACAAAATGAGTAGATTCAGTCTTCTAGAGACTCGAACCGTGATATTTGCTTGATTTTGCGATATTTTTTTTCTCTTGAAGCACAATATATTGTAGGTGCAGGTTTGTCGGCACCCCAAATGCTGTACTTTGTCTGAAAACGGCAAAAAGCTCATAACAAAGGACTTAGAGGGTGAAACAAGGTTTTGGATGATGAAAGTTTGTTTGGAAAGACTGATCACAGAACAATCTTTCAACTTCGCGGAAAACCTCTCAAGCCCTTGGAAAACGGGACGGACATAAGTCTGGATCAATGCCCAACGGATGTCACGCAGCAATTGAGGGAGCAGGTCAGGGAGAACAAGGTTGGAGTGCAGGGATGGAAGAAACTGAATTTAAACTTATCCTAAGGAGATGGGATCGCTCATGAAGATTACTCGCCGCTATACCACTGCCGGCAAATCCCCTTACACAGGGGTCCCCTTTGTTGAACGTACCAGCCGAATCGTTAACCCCGATGGTTCCATCGTATTCGAAGCCGCTGACATCCTGGTGCCAGAACACTGGTCACAGGTTGCAGTCGATATTATCGCCCAGAAATATTTCCGTAAAGCCGGAGTTCCCGCTCGTCTGAAAAAAGTCGCGGAGAAAAACATTCCTGAATGGTTACAGCGCCAGGTTCCTGACGAGAAAACCATGAAGTCTTTCGACGATGACGAGAAGACCGGACCAGAAGTAGATGCGCGTCAGGTCTTTAACCGCTTGGCGGGTTGTTGGACCTACTGGGGCTATAAACATAACTATTTCGATTCAGAAGAGGATGCTCTCGCCTTCTATGACGAGATGTGTTATATGCTGGCGCGTCAAATGGCAGCACCCAACTCACCGCAGTGGTTTAACACAGGTCTTCACTGGGCATATGGAATTACCGGTCCTGCACAGGGACACTCCTTCGTTAATCCGGTAACAGGAAAGATGGAGAAATCCAGCAGTGCCTACGAACATCCTCAACCACACGCCTGCTTCATTCAATCGGTCAGTGATGACCTTGTAAATGAAGGTGGAATCATGGATCTTTGGACCCGTGAAGCTCGAATCTTCAAGTACGGTTCTGGGACAGGTTCAAACTTCTCGGCTATACGTGGGGACGGCGAGTCTCTTAGTGGAGGCGGGAAGTCTTCTGGTTTGATGAGTTTCCTCAAGATTGGGGACCGCGCTGCAGGAGCAATTAAGTCGGGTGGAACAACACGTCGTGCGGCAAAGATGGTTGTTCTTGATATCGATCATCCGGATATCGAGGCCTTTATTAACTGGAAAGTAGCCGAGGAGCAAAAGGTCGCTGCACTGGTTTCTGGATCGAAGCTTTGTAACAAATATCTTAACCAGATGCTGAAGACGATCACCGAAGCTAAAGGCCAGCTGAACGGCGAACGTTTTGACCCGAAGGTGAATAAAGGACTCAAAAAGGCGATCAAAGAATGTCGCCGTATGCAAATCCCTGAGAACTATGTACAGCGTGTTATTCAACTGGCTAAGGAAGGTGTTACAGCGCTTGATTTCGCTGAATATGATACCGACTGGACGTCAGAAGCATATATGACTGTATCAGGCCAGAATAGTAACAACTCTGTGCGTCTGACTCACGAATTCCTTGAGTCCGTGGAGGCTGACGGTGAATGGGCTCTCACAAACCGTACTGATGGATCTGTTGCCAAAGTAACGCGCGCACGCGACCTTTGGGACAGCATTTCGAATGCTGCCTGGAATTGCGCAGACCCTGGTATCCAGTACGACACAACGATCAACGAATGGCACACGTGCCCTCAGTCGGGTAGAATTAATGCAAGTAACCCCTGTTCCGAGTATATGTTCCTCGATGATACGGCCTGTAACCTGGCGTCGTTGAACCTGATGCGGTTCTTTGATTGGGAAACTCAGCGCTTTGATGTAGAAAGCTATGAGCATGCCCTTCGTCTCTGGACCATCGTGTTGGAAATCTCAGTAACGATGGCGCAGTTCCCATCTGAGACGATTGCTCAACTTTCCTATGAATACCGTACTCTGGGCCTCGGTTATGCCAACCTTGGAACCCTACTGATGGTTCAGGGAATTCCTTACGATTCTGAAAAGGCACGGGCCATGTGCGGTGCACTTTCTGCCATTATGACTGGTGTTGCTTACTCCACTTCTGCGGAAATGGCTGGAGAGTTGAAACCCTTTCCTGGCTATGAGCGAAACAAAGAGGACATGCAGCGCGTGATGCGAAATCATCGCCGCGCGGCCTACAATTCTGAAGTTGAAGATTATGAAGGACTAAGTATCACACCCGTTGGTATAGATTCAGACTACTGTCCTGATGAGTTGCTGGAGTCTGCCCGTCGCGCCTGGGATCGAGCTGTTGCTCTTGGCGAGAAGAACGGATATCGAAATGCTCAGGCTACTGTGATCGCTCCTACCGGCACGATCGGCCTCGTTATGGACTGTGACACAACAGGCATTGAACCAGACTTCTCACTGGTTAAGTTCAAGAAGCTTGCTGGTGGGGGATACTTCAAGATTATCAATCAGTCTGTTCCAAACGCACTTCGTCGACTTGGTTATACAGAAAAAGAGATCGAAGAAATTGTTAATTACTGTCGTGGCAGCCTGACGCTTAAGGGCGCGCCTTTCATCAATGATGAGGTCCTTAAGTCCAAAGGCTTCACCCAGGAGATGATTGATCGCGTTTCTGCTGCGCTTGCTGGGTCATTCGAAATTCAGTTTGTTTTCAACAAGTACACATTGGGTGAAGAAAACTGCAAGAAGCATCTGAAAATGACGGACGAGCAGTTGAATGACTGGAGCTTTAATCTCCTTGAGTCGCTTGGCTTTACTCGCCAGCAGGTTCAAGAAGCGAATGATCATATTTGTGGCCGCATGACAATCGAGGGAGCACCGCATCTCAAGGTTGAGCATTACCCTGTCTTCGACTGCGCGAACAAATGTGGAAAATATGGTAAGAGATATCTGAGCACTTCAGCTCATATTCTCATGATGGCAGCTGCTCAGCCCTTTATTTCAGGCGCGATCAGCAAGACCATCAATATGCCTAACGAGGCAACGATTGATGAAGTTAAAGATGCATATATGCTTTCATGGAAGAAGATGGTGAAGGCCAATGCTCTCTATCGTGACGGCTCGAAACTGAGTCAGCCTTTGAACTCAACATCAAGTCTTCTGGCAGACATTGAAGATGAAGAGGATGAACCTCTGACATCAACGGTGTCGCCTGCACAAGTTGCCGAGCGTATTATCTACCGCTACCTGTCGAAGCGCCGCCGACTTCCCGATCGCCGTGCCGGTTACACGCAGAAAGCTATTATCGGTGGCCATAAAGTATTCCTGAGAACTGGTGAATATGAAGATGGTACGCTTGGCGAAATCTTTATCGACATGCACAAAGAGGGCGCAGCTTTCCGTTCATTAATGAACAGCTTTGCAATCGCCGTTTCCCTCGGTTTACAACACGGTGTCCCTCTTGAGAAGTTCGTAGAGATCTTTACGTTTACTCGTTTTGAACCCAATGGAATGGTCACTGGTAATCCTCACATTAAGATGACAACATCCGTCATTGACTATATCTTCCGAGAAATTGCGATATCCTATCTTGGACGTACCGATCTTGCCCATGTATCACCTGAGGATCTCAGACACGACAGTCTCGGATCTAAGGCAAACGATATCGAGTATATCGATGAAGAAGAGGAAACGATCATGCACGACGCCGATGAGGAGTTTTTTGACCCTAAGAGCGTCCGTCCCGATTCGCGTCATTTGAATCCTCTTCCCCAGGAAGTTGAAATAGACAAGCCGACTTCCAGCGGAGTCGCTATCAAGCCGGCAGCTGTGAAAAAAGCCTCCTCGAATGGTGTTAAGGTGGGTGTATTAACAAGGACGGAGCTGGCCCGCCAGGCGCGCATGAAAGGTTACGCAGGAGAAGCATGCGGCAGCTGTGGCTCATGGACTCTTGTTAGAAACGGAACATGTCTCAAGTGTGACAACTGCGGAGGAACCACGGGCTGCTCGTAACCTCGCAAGCACCAGTAAATCGTAGACTTAGAGAGCCGCTTCCTATCGAGGCGGCTCTTTTTTTTGTTACTTCCGTTAACTTCTGTTGTTCCCTATTTATTCCCCTATTTTATCCTGTTTCATTTGATGAAACTCCTTGCGAAAGCCATGTTGGCTTTGTAAACTCCAATTTAATGAGAATTACGTTCATTTAAATTAAGGAGAGTAGAAAAAAATGAAGTATCTTTTCCCCAAAAAAAGGTCGGCATTTACGTTGATTGAGCTGCTGATTGTAGTCGCAATTATCGCGATTCTTGCGGCGATTGCTGTTCCAAACTTCCTCGAAGCGCAAACACGCTCCAAAGTAAGTCGGACCAAAGCTGACATGAGGACGATGGCGACAGCTCTGGAGGCTTACTATGTTGACAACAACAAGTATACACCCGACTTCTCAGATGTGCTGGCAGGCAATCCTCGATTCAACACACTGATCAATCGCCTGGTTCCACTGACAACTCCGATTGCCTATTTAACCAGTCTTCCAAACGATATATTCGCGGAACCTGTGGCAGGAGGAAATGCATTCGCTCCAGGCCCTGGTGGAACACAGGGGGCACCACTCAGTCCGGCCCCTTATCAGATATCCGGTCAGGTTGTCAGACCGATCGTTTATGACTATGCAAAGTTCGACCAGGCAGGTGGAGCCGTCCCGGCAGATAACCCAAATATCTGGGCCGAGATTTCAAACAGCCCGGAAAGTGTTGCGTGGGCGTTGAATTCACCAGGACCAGATGCTAAGATTCATCAGTACCTTGGTTTCAGCAATCTGACCATCTATGATCCAACAAATGGCACGATCAGCAATGGCCAGATTATTCGCACAAACCTTGGCGCTGACGATAAACCGAAGAACCTGTAATCAAGCGATTGGTTCTCCACTTTACGAGTAAATCATTTCCCGCTCATCTCGCAGTTTGAGCGGGAAATCTTCATTCCAGGACAGGCAATTCCACAGTCTCGTCGTGGTTGATGCCATCAACGAAGATTTCCAGGCCTTGAGCATCAGAAGGGACGAGAATATTGCGATCAAGAATCGGTTGCGAATCAACGTTATAGACAGATATTTCAAGAACGCCTTTTGGAAGACCTTCCAGTTTAAATCTTCCTCCTGCTTGAAGCTGTGATTCTCGTTCCAGTATCCGACTGTCCATCCAGCCGACAAGAACTACTTTGCCGATGTTAAGAGGCGTGCCTTCGCTCTCGTAGACGATTCCAGTTATACTCTTTGGAGTGTCCATTTTGATATCAACATGGTGACGCACTGGAAAAGGAAGAGGCTGAACGGAGACTGCTGTTGGTGCCGTTGTGAAGTTGCCTGCAGAGATCGATTCTCGCAAATCCCAGTCGCCAACAAGACCGATTGGTTTCAGGTATGGTCTGGCGATGAAGGTTCCCTCTGCTCCTGTGTCGGGAATTTGTATATCACCTTCGATAATATAAGATTCCGGATCCATCTTGCCGGTATAGATCACCTCTCCCGGGTAGCCACCAGATCCTGTGTCATGTCTTATCATTTGTATCTCCTTTCCCGTCCGGGTGATCTTGAAGGTCGAAGAATATCCCAATGGCCATGGTTCGATACTTCCTGTCCAGGTTTCTGATGTTCCACCCGCAGCTATTAAAAGCTCTCCAGCTGTATTTCGGGCTTGTTGTGACGCTGGAAGGGCGACGACCGAATAAGCTTTGTCCGTTTCGTATGGTGTGGCCAGGTATGATCCTTCAAGATTAAGTGGGAATTCTTCAGGTTTGGTTCTAACCTGTTGGTTGATAAGAACTGTAGCTCCACGTGCAGTCTTCCCGTCAGGTGTATAGACGGTTCCGGTGAATTCAATGGGCCAGGCAAACGCGACGTCAATTTCGGAAGATTCGATTTCCGATGAGGTAAGGGATCTTTGGATGTCAGGGTAGTTGTTTGAGTAGGCATAAAGGAGCGCAGTAGAAAGCTCGAGTGGAACCCCTTCAAATTCGAATTTACCTTTATTGTCCGGATAATTTTCTATGTACCGTTGATCAAGCTGAAGTATGATTCTTCCATCTGTCACTGGTTTCCCATCCGGTCCTCGCATTGTTCCAGATAACGTTCTGGCAGGGTAGAGGGTAAAGTTGACGTTTTCAATGACTCCAGCTTCCATGCTTTGAACGAGTTTAACGACCTGACTATAGCCATCAAGGTTAGCGCTCAGTCGGGTTCCTCCACTGGCGTAAAGTCCATAGATTTCATATTCACCGGATTTATTCGTCACCACAGGACGCAATCTTTCACCTGATATCTCGACTCCTTCAATGGGATTGCCCTCAGCGTCTGATACGGTCCCCGTTGCGATAGATCCTCTGACCAGATTGAGTTCAATCTGGAAAGGCATTTCTTGTTTCTTAACAATTTCAATCTTCATCGCCTCTCGATACCGCGGAGAAATGGTGTTAAATTGAAGGCCAAACTCCTCAATCGAGGAATATCTGTCCAGGTTGAAGGTAAAGAACCCTTCGATGTCGCTCTGAGTCCTGTCAGCGCCCACCACTGATCGCGTGAACATATCAGAAACTTCCAGAAGGATAGTGACATTTGTCGCCGGTTGCCCCTCCTCCGTCAGTAATCTACCACGGACATAAAGTTCTGTCTGGAAGTCTGTATTATCCTGCGAATATACGGGGGCGAATGAAAGGCATGTAAGCATAATGAAGATTACACGGATAAGAAAACTCATGGGTTGATGACTCATTCTCGCGATTTATTGTTGGTCTTATTTGATTTCCAATCCTACTTTTCTCTCAGCTAATGTGGCAAGGCTTGACTGTGAGGTGATTCAGCCCGACAGTTTTTCTACCATCGACCAAATTTAGGAAAGGGGCATCGCTTGGATACAAGCTCGATTATAGCACTGATAATCATCGCAGGTGACTGGATGCTTCGCCTCGGTCTTGCAGTGCGCGTTATCATGCGAAGAAGGCATGTGGGAGTTTCATTGTCCTGGCTCATGGTCATCCTCCTCTTTCCGTTTCTCGGGGCATTGATCTATCTTATCATCGGTGAAAATCGGGTTGGGTTGAGACGAGGCATGCGGGCGGAAAGGCTTACAGAACATTTCAGAGAATGGCAGAAGCAGATTGTCAATCGCCTCTCAGTCAACTGGGACGAAGTGGATGTGAACTCGGAAGCCATGAGGCGTCAGATTGAAACCAGCGTGGGATTACCTGCTATACAGGGAAATGATCTGAAACTTTTCTCTGAGTGGAATCAAACTCTCAGAAGTATTATTCGCGACATCGAAGACGCAGAGGGCTGCATACATATGCTCTTCTATATTTGGAGCGATGGTGGGATCGCTGACGAAGTCGCTGAAGCGCTCATGAGAGCATCGCAAAGAGGAGTTACTTGCCGGTTGCTCGTGGACGCCGTCGGAAGTCAGGAGTTCATCAGAGGCGAAATGATAGGTCGAATGCGGGAAAGTGGGATCGATGTTGTTGAGGCTCTTCCGGTGGGCATCTTTCGATTACTCCTAAGGCGTATAGATCTAAGGAATCACCGCAAGCTGGTTGTTATTGATGGAAAAGTGGGCTACACGGGAAGCCAGAACCTGGCTGATGCACGTTTCTTTAAACAGGACGAAGGTGTGGGGCAGTGGGTTGATGCCATGGTTCGAATTACAGGCCCGATGGTCGAGGTACTTGGTGTCTTGTTTCTTGGCGACTGGATTCTAGAGTCAGAGGACGAGTTGGAAGAAATCATCAAAGGTGCATGTATAGGTGCACAGGATGACACTGGGGATATTACAGCTCAGGTTGTCCCATCAGGCCCTGGATATTTCGCGAAGACGATTCATGAAATTCTCCTGACCACCATCTATAGTGCCAGGGAACAGCTCATTATAACAACTCCCTATTTTGTTCCAGATGAATCGCTGCTATCAGCGCTGATCGCAGCTGCCCATAGAGGCGTTGAAGTGATCCTCATCGTGCCCAGAAAGGGAGATTCCTGGTTGGTAGAAAAAGCAAGTCGAAGCTATTATATAGAGCTGCTTGAAGCCGGTATTAAGGTGTACCCTTATAAAAAAGGACTTCTTCATACAAAATCTGTTACCGTTGATGGCAATGTCACTCTGATCGGTACTTTTAACATGGATATGAGAAGTTTCTGGATCAACTTTGAGCTGACGCTATTCGTCTATGACCGGACGTTCACGGAAGAGATGCGCAATATTCAAATGAGCTACCTTGAAGGACACACCCCTCTTCAATACGAAAGATGGAGTGATAGACCTTTCAAAGATCGTTTCATCGAGAATAGCGCTCGATTGTTAAGTCCTCTTCTTTAGGTATCCGGATTATTCTGCGGAGGATTGAGGGTCCGGAAGGCCTCCCGTTGAAGACACGACTTCGTAAACAACCTTGCCCATATAGAAGACTCTCTTGTAGGTTGCATTGTTTACCTCAAAAAAAGTAACGCCATTTTCCGTATATTCCTCTGCCGAATCGGGAATAGAAAAGACAATTGCTCCGACCGGAGCTTTCACTTCGATCAGATCATCGTTATTCAAAACATTGAACTGCCCATCAGAATAATAATAGATGGCGCTGCCAACAGGTACCATCATCATCCCCTCGACTTTCTGAGGCTCTGGATAGGATGGAGAACTCTGGCTGGGTTGGGTGCTGTAGTTCGTTCCCGGCAAATTAACATTGGGTCTTGGGACATCACCTTTTGATGTAACAGAAATCAGGTTCTCAGTTTTCGGTGTCGGAGGAACATAATCAGGCGTATTTTCTTTCTTCGCCTGGCGGACCTCTTCTGCCTTTCTTCTCGACTCCTGAATATTTTCTTCTCGCTCCGCTTCCTTTTTTTCTCTTCTCAGCCGAGTCTCTCTGTCCATTGTGGACTCGTACTGAAAGGAGCCATAGCCCGGTGTGTACCGACGACCATCAATGATGTAGGAATCTGAAGAGCCGGCTGATGATAGACAGGCTATGATGATCGTTAATATGAGATGTCTGGAATTCATTCTTCTGTATCCTCCTCTTCTCTAGCTTCTACGAAAGAATAGACATCCATCTCTTCTGCATCTTCCGGGATCTTCAATTCAAAATCATCTTCCTCAAGGCCATCGACAAGCTCCAGTTGGTCAATGGTCATCGTGTATTTCGGGTGTCTTGGCTTTAGTTTATAGTAGATACTGGCTTTTCGTAGAACAGGAGGGTCGCTTGTCTGAATCCACAGTTGCCAGTCTGCTCTCTCACCCTGGATCAGGATGTGATGACATTCTACCCCGTTAATGTGAGAAGTTCCTATGTAAGTTGTTGATTCAAGGTGAGGCTCGATCTTCGGAAACAATTCGCCCGCAATGAGGTCTGATGCAGGGACCTGGACGAGAAAAGTTTTGTGAATCAGTTCCAGAAGCTCTTCGATTGTTCTGCTGCCATCGCCGTCGAGCTTTGCGAATACATTCTCATCCTCAAAATAGATGAAAAGATCCTGGCCATCAAAAGCCGTGATTCGATTCCCTTCGTCACCGCTAACTTTGACATGTAACCGGTCAGGTCGTTTCACGGTCATTACGCGAGTATGGTGCAATTCGATTTTCTGGCCTGAAGGGGAGATACTATCAACGCTGTCTGAGACGTGCAGGCGAAATTCCTCGAGGCTGTAAAGGTAGTTGCTGGTTCTTTTTAAGATCGTTGCAGGGTCTTTCTCCGTCTCATGGTGTCCCGCTTCTAAGAGAGAAAGCAATGAGATGCAAACGATTGCAAACAAACACTTTATGCGGAGGTACTTAGTCATAACGATTCAATTTCCTTGGTTGTCAGACTTGTCAGTCAGGTTAATGAAGATGGACTTAGTTTTACTCTCGCTGCAAGCCGATTTCATGGGAAAAGAAATAGAGTTTACCGGGGTCCAGCTTTCCTACTTGACAGCATGGGGTTAGATGAAGAGAACCACGCCCACGTTGCGATCTACGAGGATTGATTTAACCTTCAGATTGGGACGAAATACCGAATCGAGGAGACTCGACCCTGAGCGAGCAAGAAGTTATTTCAAAGGCTATTCGCGTTTGCGAGCTTCTTGATACCTATGGAGCCTTGCTCACGGAAAGGCAGAGGCTGTTCATCAGTCTCCACTTTGCCGAAGATCTCTCATTCGGAGAAATCGCTGCCGAGTATGATATTTCAAGACAGGCAGTGCATGATGCCGTGAAGCACGGGACCGAAGCTCTTAAGGATTACGAGGAGAAGCTCGGTTTACTGCACAAGCAGGTGAATCATTCGCGGGGTGGTGGGGCAGCGGTTGGTGAAGAGACCTCTGCTAAGTCTGATGAATTGAGAAGTGTCCTGGAGGACCTGGACAAAATCAAAGATACCTTAGAAAGGTCTGGCGGTGTTCTCTACAATGTAGACGGGGTTTTAGGCCGCACAAACTCCGCTCGCTCAGCACTTTCCAGAATCCTGAACGATTGAAAGCGTGTGACATAGAAAGTTATTTATGTTCGATTTACTAGGTGACAAGTTACAATCAGCCCTCAAAAAGCTTAAAGGTCAGCATAAGCTGACCGAGGAGAACATGAAAGACGCCCTGAGAGAGGTGCGTCTGGCTCTCCTTGAAGCAGATGTTAATTATAAGGTTGTGAAGGACTTCATTTCAGCGGTCAAAACAAAGGCCGCTGGCAGGGAAGTCACCCAGGGTGTTGATCCATCGCAGGAATTGATCAAGATTGTTCACGACGAACTTGTCGTGATGATGGAAGGAGAAAGTCCTGAGGACGACCGGGACTTTATCGTTCAGCCAGGCAAGCTGAATGTGATCATGATGCTTGGTCTGCAGGGTGCAGGGAAAACGACTTTTTGTGGAAAGCTTTCCAAGTATCTCGAGAAACAAAAGTGCCGTCCGATGCTCGTGGCCTGCGATATATACAGGCCTGCAGCTATCGATCAATTGCACACAATTGGGAAGAGTCTAAACATCCCCGTCTTTTCTGATGGGACAGAGACGCCGGTTGTAGACATCGTTGCGAAAGCACAGAAAGAAGCGGAAGAAAGCGGTCGGGATGTACTTATTATCGACACCGCTGGCCGACTTCATATCGACGAAGTCAAGATGGACGAACTTCTTGGGGTTAAAGATAAGTTTAAGCCTGACTACACGTTTCTGGTAGCCGATGCCATGACCGGTCAGGATGCGGTCCATTCAGCACAGGCCTTTCAGGATCAGATAGGCATAGATGGTGTCTGTTTGACCAAGATGGACGGTGATGCGCGAGGGGGTGCTGCACTTTCCATTAAGGCGGTCACTGGACGGCCTATCGTCTTTATCGGAACCGGTGAAAAAACTGATAACCTTGAGAAGTTTCATCCCGATCGTGTCGCAAAGCGTATTCTTGGGATGGGTGATGTTGTTTCTCTCGTCGAAAAGGCCCAGGAAGCCATCGATGAGAAAGATGCGATGGATATGCAGGAGAAGCTCGTCTCCGGAAATTTCTCCTATGATGATTTTGTGAAACAGATGAAGACTGTTCGCCGCATGGGATCGTTGAAGGGGTTGCTTTCGATGGTGCCCGGGATGGGGCAGATGATGAAGGACGTGGATAGCGATGTGCTTGAAGGGGAGCTTAAGCGTGTTGAAGCGATCATCCAATCTATGACAAAAGAAGAGCGAGCGAACGGAGAATTAATTAAAAAAGATCGCTCTAGACGGGTTCGTATCGCTAAGGGTTCTGGTCGAAAAGAACAGGAAATCAACCAGCTTGTTAAGCAGTTTGAGCAGATGAAAGCCATGGTTCAGCAGATGGCTGGAGGAGCAGGTGGCGGCGGTATGATGGGAGGCCTGGGAGGACTCATGGGTGGTGGTGGAGGTGGAATGAACCCTTTTGCCGGCATGATGGGTGGCGGAGGTGGTGATATGCCTCAGCCTCCAATGGGCGGGCCTGGGATGCCACCAATGAGTAAGAAAATGATGCGTCAGCAAAAAGCAATGCTTAAGCAACAGCAACGTGAGATGGCTGCGACGCAGCCCAGGAAGAAAAAGAAAAGAAGAAAGAAAAAACGCTAAATTCAACCTGCCATAATGCGGGTTGTGAATATACAACACCTAAATCAAGGAAGGAAAAGAATCTACATGGTTAAGATTCGACTGACTCGTAAGGGTCGCACACATGATGCATTTTTTCGCATCGTCATCGCAGACAGCCGCCGTGCTCGTGATGGAAAATTCATCGAAATCATTGGTCGCTATCAGCCAACAATGAAAGAGGGTGAACAGGTACATATTGAAGAGGAACGTGCTCTTTATTGGCTTCACAATGGTGCACAGCCAACGGAAACCGTTCGTTCTATTCTTCGTAAGAACGGTATCTTAAAGCAGTTTCACGAGCAGAAAGTGGAGAAGAAAAAGGAATTGAAGCAGTCTAAGCAAGCTGCCGGCGCCTGATTTTTCACACTCCCGCTAAACTCGGGATCTGTCTATTCTATCCGGTTGATACAACGAATAAACCAGGGGAAAAAGTTATTCACAACTTTTTACTTGCCGTTGATCACATCGAGATGAGGTAAAGTGACTCGTACTGGTTATAAGGATAGACGATACCTGAATCCTACGCTTCCCGTGGAATGTTGATATAAGGAGTTTGTTCTCGATGAGTGAAGAAGTGGCAAGCGAACATGGTCTGCAGGAGCTTGTGCGATATATCGCCGAGGCTCTAGTGGACGAACCTGAAAGTGTTGAAGTGAAGTCGGTAGAGAGTGATACATCCGTCATTCTGGAACTGCGTGTTTCGCCTGATGATGTTGGGAAGGTTATTGGTAAGGGTGGGCAGACTGCGAAGGCGTTGCGAAAGATTCTTAGCGCTGCAGCAACTAAACATAAGAAGAAATCTCTGCTACAGATTGTCGAATGACGAACGAACAGGATTGGATAGCAGTGGCCGTGATCACACGGCCACATGCCCTTTCCGGTGGTCTCCTCTTGAAGCCTTTTACCCGCACTGTCGATGAATTCTTTGATGTCGGATTGCAAGATTATCAGATTCGTAGACACGGTCGAATTGAAGGTAAAGTTCATCTTAAGAATTTGACTACCCACAAAGGGTTACCACTGATATTTCTCGAAGGCGTAAGCTCGAGAACAGAAGCCGAGAAGTATATCGGTGCTGAGTTGGTGATTCCGAAAGATCAGCTTTGGGAGCTTGAAGAAGGTCGTTATTATATTGATGACCTGATCGGACTAAAGATTGTTGATCACAAGAGTCATGAAGAGATCTCACAGGTTGATGGAGTGATGGAAGGGACGGCACATGATCTCTTGATCTTTAAGAATCCTGATAATCCAGACAAGGAAGTCTATCTTCCTATCGTCCCTGAGTTTGTTTTATCTGTGGATCTCGATAAAGAAATCATCGAGGTGACTCTTCCCGAAGGCCTTCTTGAGTTATGAACCCGCTTGCATTCTTTAAATGCCTCAGGCCCAGACAGTGGACGAAGAACCTTCTCCTGTTTGCGGGGTTAATCTTTACACGACAGTGGGACGATTGGGATCTCATTTATCGCGCACTTGCAGGTTTTGCCATCTTCTGTGCTCTCAGCGGTGTCGTGTATATTATTAACGATATTCTGGACATAGAAAAAGACCGAGAGCATCCAAAGAAGAAGAATCGCCCCATTGCCTCCGGCGCAATCACTCCGACCGCTGCTGGTGCTGGCGGAGCATTGCTGCTCGTTGCTTCTCTCATTGGTGCTTATTTTCTGGGGCTCGGTTTCTTTCTTTCTTCTTGTATATATGTTCTTTTAGTTTCTGGTTATTCAATGAAGTTTAAACATGTTGCCGTGCTTGACATCATGTTACTTGCGGTGGGGTTTGTTATTCGGGCAATTGCAGGAATAGAGGTTATTGATGTCCATCCAGAGGCTCCTGTTGAAATTACTCCATTCTTCATCATGACAACACTTTTCCTCGCACTATTTCTGGCGATCGCTAAGAGATTTAATGAGATCAAGATGTTGGGTGAAAGCGCAGCACAGCATCGCAGAGTGCTTGGGGATTACAGCGAAAAATTTCTGGAAACATTGATCACGATTGCAACTGCTGGAGTGATCATGAGCTACAGTGCCTGGTCGACTAGCGGGGACTTTGCTCGTGATGGTGGCAATAGCTACACCATGGTTTTCACCCTCCCATTTGTCGTATATGGGATTTTCAGGTATCTGTGGCTTGTTTACCAAAAAGGAGAAGGTGGGGCGCCTGAAGAAGTCTTGTTAACGGATAAACCCCTTTTGGTTGCTGTGCTCGGATGGCTCATTACAGTGGTTGCACTTCTGAGCATGGGCGGATAGTCTCTTGATTACTTTAGAAAAGTGCCAACTTGAAGGAATAGCATTATGGCGGAAAAACTAAGAGTTGGAGTTATTGGTGTCGGCCATCTGGGTCAGCATCATGCTCGAAATTACTATGAAAATGAACGATGTGAATTGGCATACGTATGCGATACCCATGGTCACCAAGGGCGAAAGATCGCCCGGAATTATGGAGCGAAAGCGACTAAAGATTTTCGCGAACTGATTGGAAACGTGGACGCTGTGAGTATTGCGACACCAACCGTTTCCCACTTTGAGATTGCCAGTGAATTATTAAAATCAGGAATCCACTGCCTGGTTGAAAAACCGATCTGTACAACAGTGACAGATGCAGCAAAACTGACGAAGTTATCACGAGAGAAAAACCTCGTACTTCAAATCGGCCATATTGAGCACTTTAATATGGCCGTGCAAAAGTTTAAAGAGATTATTACGACTCCACGCTTTATTGAATGTCACCGACAGGGACCTTTCGACCCCCGTGTCAAAGATGTTGGAGTTGTTCTGGACTTGATGATTCATGATATAGACATCATCCTTCGAATTGTTAATTCTCCATTAAAGCACGTTGAGGCCGTGGGCGTAGCAATTCTTACGGATAAAGAGGATATCGCCAATGCGAGATTGCATTTTGATAATGGCTGTATTGCGAACATAACTGTATCTCGTGTGACACCTAAACCGTTGAGAAAACTTCGCGTTTTTCAGGATGATGCGTATATCTCTCTGGATTATCGTGGGCAGAAGATGGAAGTGTATCGTCGTAAGGAAGTTGAAAAATCAAAGCCTGGTCAGCCGAAGTATGTGATCGACTCAAAAAAAATCAGAGTGAAAAGAAAAGAACCCCTTAAACTTGAACTTGATCATTTCCTTGAGTGCGTTGAAGACCAGAACTTGAATCCGCAAACGACTGGTGAGCAGGCCATGCAGGCTCTAGACGTTGTTATCAAAATTACAGAAATAATCAGAAACACAACGGTGCCATTTCCCGTGATGAATCCACCTATTGTTAATAGTGCCTGATAGCGGTCTATGCGAGAGCTTCATCTTTTTCTGATTGCCGGCGAAGAAAGTGGGGATGCCCACGGAGCAGAGCTCCTTCACGCCTTGCATGATTTCTATCCGAATATTAAGGCCGTAGGGCTCGGTGGTAATCATATGGAAGACGCGGGAATGAAACTTCGTGTCGATATGAAGGAAAACCTCGCAATTATTGGTCTCGCCGGAGTTATCAAGAACTTTCGACAGATATGGCAGGTTTTTCACGAAACGGAAGCCTATCTGAAGAAGCATCGCCCAGACGCTCTCATTCTGATTGATTATCCTGGATTCAATATCCGCATGGCAGAAAGAGCCAAGAGGCTTGGTATCCCTGTTATTTGGTATATAAGCCCTCAAGTTTGGGCATGGAAAAAAGATCGTATCAACACTCTCGCGAGAGTTGTCGACCTTATGATCGTCATCTTTCCTTTCGAGGTGCCACTCTATCGCAGAAAGAATGTGAATGTGGTACATGTTGGACATCCTCTCTTTGATGAAATTTGTATAGAGAAGTCACGAGAAGAAGCATTCCAGGAATTTGGACTCGATGCAGAAAAGCCGTTAATTACTCTCGTCCCTGGAAGTAGAAAGAGAGAAGTACACGATTTCTTAAGAATTATGCTCGAGGGCGCGCGAAGGTGTCATGAAAAGGATGAGAGTTATCAGTTCGCAATCATCCAGGCAAGTACGATAGACAAAACTCTCCTCGAAAATATTCTGAACAAAGAGTCACTCCCCTTCGAAGTTAAGATCATCGACCGACTTCGATTTACGATTCGTCAGCATGCGGATTTTTCATGGGTCAAGAGTGGTACATCAACACTGGAGGCAGCGATCATTGGAGCACCACACCTGATTGTCTATAAAGTGAATTGGTTAACCTGGTTTATCGGCAAACAGCTTTTTACCATAAGCTTTATAGGATTACCTAACATTGTTGCTGGAACCTCAATTGTACCAGAATTGCTGCAGGATGAGTTCACTCCAATGAATCTGGCAGACCAGACACTATTTTACATGAATAACCCAGGGGAGTATGATCGAATGGTGATTGATCTAAATCGTGTCAAAGAAAAGCTCGGTGGAGAGGGTGCCAGTGAACGCGCGGCCTCTGCTATTCTTGAACATCTGAGTATAGAACCAGTACATGAAACTGCAGAAGCAACCGGGTCAAACACATGAATATTGAAGAACAGCAAATGGCACATCCTCCTCGACGCCCGATTGTAGCGATCGTCGGTCGACCAAATGTTGGCAAATCAACTCTTTTTAATCGTCTGCTGAGAGAGAAAAAGGCTGCGGTTCATCCAAAGCCCGGCATGACGCGTGATAGACATTATTCCGATGCTGAGTATCGAATGCGTCAGTTCATTCTGATAGATACGGGAGGGTACGAAGCAAGTACGGACTCAACCCTTCTCCAACAAATGCGAATGCAATCTCTTCTGGCGATCGAAGAAGCAGACGCTGTTGTCTTTCTAACGAATGTACACGAGCCTGAAGATCAGTCAGACTTCGAAATTATCGAAAAACTTAGAGCCTCAGGAAAACCATTTTTCCTGGCTGTGAATAAGTGTGACAGCGTGAAATTAGAAAATCAGGCTTATGGAGATTTCTCTCGTTATGGCCTTGATCGCATATACCCTGTTAGCGCACTTCATGGCGATGGTCTTTATGACATGTTCGATGATATTACCGAAGAGTTTCCCGAATGGGACCCTGACAAGGTAGAGCTTACAGCCCAGATTCCTGTCGCCATTGTCGGGAGGCAGAACGCTGGAAAGTCCACACTTGTAAATCAGCTGCTCGGTCAAGAGAGAGTTATCGCCAATCCGCTTGCTGGTACAACACGTGATGCAATCGATGCCGCAATCAAAGTTGATGAGCAGGAATATCTACTTATAGACACAGCGGGTATCAGGCGCAGAGGAAAAATTGAGAGAGGTCCTGAAAAGCTTAGCGTTCATTCGTCCTTCCAGGCTATTGACAGGGCAGAGGTCTGTCTTCTGGTGATTGATTGTGATGAAGGTATAACTGCTCAGGATCAGCATATAGCAGGGTACGTTCTGGAGCGACGCCGAGCCTGCATTATCCTTCTGAATAAGTGGGATCTGGTACCCGATAAGGAAAGTCGGTATGGAGAGATCCTGAAAAACGTGCGGCGAGAGTTTAATTTCATGCCTTGGGCACCGATCATGACGATAAGTGCGATGACAGGCCAGAGAACTCACAAGATATGGGAATTGATTCAGCGTTGCTCGGCGAATTTTCGTAAAGAATTCACAACCTCCTACCTCAACGAAGTCCTCTCTCAGGCAAAGGCATATCTGTCACCGCCGACCCATAAAGGGAACTCTGTAAACATAAACTATGTGACGCAAACAGGTATAGGTCCTCCAAGATTTACCCTTTTCGCGAATAATCCGGAGTACATACACTTCAGCTATCGCCGATTTCTTACGAACCAGCTCTACCGTCATCTAGGTATGGAAGGAACGCCAATCGTTTTGCGCTACAAGAAAAAGTCCGCACCACGAGGATGGGAACGGAAGCCAGGCAAGAAAAAGAAAATAGATTCTACTGAAGTATTCGATGATCAATCATATTTTGCAGGCGCATATTCGCAGGAAGGTGAGGATATTGGTGCCGGGTTAGATTATGATACTGACTTCGAATGGGAATCAGAGCTCAATGAAGAGGACGATCTATGACGATCCTGCCGTGGTGTCTATACCTGGTACTGTGTTATCTTGTAGGAGCGATCCCTTCAGGGTTGATTGTCTCTCAAAAGTTTTGTGGCATAGATATTCGTGAACACGGTTCAAAGAATATTGGAATGACCAATGTCTGGAGAGTTTGTGGAGCACGTTATGGTTTACTGACTTTCCTGATCGACGTAGGCAAGGCTTACCTCGTGGTTCTTTCCTACCTCTTTTTCCTCCCTGATGCACATACCAGTGTTTCAATAACAGGGGGGCTCGCAGTTTTACTGGGTAACTTCTTTAATATATTCCTGGGGATGAAAGGTGGGAAAGGGGTCGCCACAGGCCTTGGGGTCTTCCTCGCGCTTGCTCCCAAAGCAGTCTTGATCTGCTTTGCGTTATTCCTTCTTGTTCTCTCGCTGACACGGTACATCAGTGTCGGGTCCATCGCAGCCGCGACGGCCCTACCTCTACTAACCTTATACTTTCATGGTATGGGTCTTTTGTTCTTTGTTATTCTTGCGGTGTCAGTGCTTGTCATCTGGAAGCACAGAACGAATATTAAGCGATTGGCTAGAGGGCAGGAGTCAAAGTTCTATTTCAGAAGAAAACGAGACTGAATCTAGTCGGTTTCTAATCGAGGAATAGCATCGACTGTTTTTTCTTCTTCGGTTGGCGACTCAATCGGCTTAAGTCCTTTCTGTATCGCCACTCTTGCAATCATGTGCCCGGCGATTGGCGCTGTTATAAACTGGAAAATGACAGCGAGCAATGCTTTGGCGATATCTGTTGGCTGACCAAGTATCAGCGCTGCACCGATAACAATGAACGCAAAACCGAAGGTGGTTCCTTTACTCGCAGCATGTAATCTTGTGTAGATATCGTGGAATTTATAGATCCCGACGCATCCTGTTAGAGTAAAGAAGACTCCTATGAGAATGAGACTGCTGCAAAATATATCAAAAAGTGTCATTGAATAATATCTCCCGATTCGAGATATTTGGTCAAAGCGACCGTTGATATGAAACCAATGATTGCAATCACAAGAATCACATCGAAAAACATCCTCGTGTTCAAGGTGATATTGATGATGGCGATGAGTGAAACAACAACAAGACCCACACCATCAAGACACATGACACGGTCCAGGATATGTGGACCTTTGACGATTCGATACATGAGAAAAAGAAGAGAAATAGTCAGCAGGAAATAGCAGGTGAGCGTCAGAATTATTGGCATCTTTAAATGTCCTTCTTGAGCATATCAATTGGTTTCCGCAGGTCTTTCTCTATGGTATCACTGGAAGGATACATAACATGTACAATAAGACTCTTACGATCTTCTGTCACGTCAACGCTCAACGTACCTGGTGTGAGCGTAATTCTTGATGAGAGAAGCATCACCTCAAGTTCGGTTAAGTCTTCTATGGGCACATGCACGAGTTTCGGAAAATAGTGGTCCTTTGGAGTCCAGACGTCCCAGGCGATATATAGATTAGACAAGGTCAAATCCCAACAGAAGTCGATCAGAAACTTGATAATGTTTCGCATGAAATAGACAAACTTCTTACCATCTTTTGTATCGGGTATTAGATTCGACTGGGGAGCAGGCAGTTGAGGAAGAAACCACAATATTCCGAGCGAAACTCCAAAGCCGATAATGAGATTTACCAGGGAGAAGCCTACGAAGAGCGCATAGCTGAATGCCAGAATTATTGTATAGAGGAGTAGTGTCATTCCATATCCTCCTCTGCAACCTTGACGAACTGAGATGTCGCCTTATCCAACGTGTCTTGTCCCAGAACTGCTGATACATATCCGTCGGGGTTCATAAGTTGGTTAGACGTTTTTTGTGCAAGCTTCATCAAGGGGCTGCTCAAGAGTGCGACCACAATGGAAACCGCAACAAGACTTCCAGTGGCGGCAACGACACCCATGTTTCGTGTCTTTTGATTGGTACCCTGTCCCTCTTGCCTGTTTCTCCAGAATATATAGCGCCAGATTTTTGCCATGCTGGCGACCGTGAACAGGCTAGTTAAGAGTGAAACAAAAACATAAAAGTACCAACCCTGAGAGATCCCTTCTACTGCGAGACCATACTTCCCATAGAATCCACTAAGTGGAGGAATGCCTGCCAGTGAGAAGGCAGCAAAGAGGAATAATACGGAGAGGACTGGTATCGATTGGGCCACACCACCCGTCTTTTCCAACTCCTCACTTCCTTCATTTAATTTTACGGCATCTGCCACAAGAAAGAGTGATGCTTTAACAATGATATGGTGGATAATATAAAAGATGCCAAAGGCGAGAGAGGAGACCGTGAAAAGACCCAGTCCGAAAATCATATATCCAATCTGGCTGATGATGTGAAAAGAGAGAATTCGGCGCATAGTCATTTGAGCGAGAGCGCACAATACCCCGACAATCATGGTCAGTCCGCCGATAGCCAGAATCAGGGGCTGGAACCAGGGAGTCATCAGGGATTCATCATAAAAAAGAAGGGTGAAGACACGGTATAGACAATACACGCCAACCTTTGTCAGTATTCCTGAGAAATAAGCCACTACTCCCGCAGGTGCTTTCGGGTAGGCATCCGGCAACCAGAAAAACATGGGAAAGAGCGCAGCCTTCATCCCGAAAGTGACAAGGAGCATCGTTCCGAGAACAGCTGCTTCACCGGGGAAATCAGCTAAGGCAATGCGAAGTGACAATTCCGCAAAGTTCAAGGAACCAAAGGCGCCATAGGCGTACCCAGCGGAAATAAGAAAGAGTGTGCTCGCGATCATATTTAGAACGACAAACTTAATACCCTCTCTGACTTGTCCACGCTCATTTCCATGAACAAGTAGGGCATAACTGCTCAGGAGGATCACCTCGAAGCTGACGAAGAGATTAAACAGGTCGCCGGTCATAAAGGCCCAGTTTACTCCGCCCCCAAGAAGAAGAAAGAGGGGGTAAAGAAGGAATTTTTCCCGGTATATTTCCAACGCTCCTGCCAGGATAAACCAGAATGAAGACCATTGAGTGATTGCAGCCAGACACAACATGATGCCGCCTAGAAGATCCACGGTAAAGACAATGCCGTATCCGTCGGGCCAGGCGCCAGCCCTCAGAATGAGAATATCAGCATCTGACTTGATGACTTTGTAGAGAATATATCCACTTAACAAAGGCAGTAAATTAAAGGTAATTCCAGATACAATTCTTTGTGCTTTCAGAGAACTTTTCAGAAAAAGGCAGAGAACTGCGGCCAGAAACGGAATCAGGATTGGTGCAAGAATAAGGTTCACGCTTCTCCAGGCTCCTTCTCTTCTTCACCTATTTCCATGTTATTAGACTCTTCATATCCTCGGAAGATAAGGACAAGCAGGAATGCTGTCACACCGAATCCGATAACAATCGCCGTCAGTATAAGAGCCTGAGGAAGTGGATCTGTATATCCAACCGCTTCATCAATCAGAATAGGAGGGTGATCCTTAGACTTCCACCCACCCATCGAGATTAATATCAAATTCGTTCCCTGCGAGAGGAGAAGAGTTCCCAGCAGGACTTCAAAAATATGTCTCTTCTGCATCAGGTATACACCAGATGAAAAAAGAAGAAATACGAAAAGAGTGACGGCTAGATCCATGTGCTATTCTCTTCCAAGCCTTTGCACGATAATGATAACCACTCCTATAACTAGAATAAAAACGCCAAGGTCGAATCCCATGGCACTGGCGATCGGTATCTCACCCAGAACGGGAAGATGCAGTTCCCGATGGGCGCTGGTGAGGAAGGGTTGGCCAAATAGCATGGATGTAACGCCCGTCGCCATTGCGAGCAGAATTCCAATTGGAATGAACTTCATGAAATCAAACTGATAGAGCTGCAGGACCTTATCTCGGTTAAAAGCTACGAGAAGAAGCGTGAAAGCAGTCGCAACTAGAAGTCCGGCAATAAACCCACCTCCGGGTTCGTTATGTCCGGCAAAAAACAGGACAACTCCGAGAACCAGAATCATCGCTGGAATAACCTTGGCCGCCTCTTGCAATATTAATGATTCTCCCTCAAGTCGAGCAGGAGGTTCATAGTGTGATCCATCCGGATTGACATAATCACTCATATCGTTAATTTCTTTATTCGCGTCAACTTTCCACTCCTCGTCCTTCGACCCTCTATCTCGCCCTAGGCTCAGCATACAGAAAATGCCGAGAGCCGCTATCCCGAGAACAGTAATTTCGCCGAAAGTGTCTATACCGCGAAAGTCAACGAGAATGACATTTACGGCGTTGGTCCCGCCACCTGAATGTAGATACTGATCTTCTCTCGTGCCCGGATAGTTTGCGTTCGCTACTTCTGGATGGTCGGCCGGGTAAGAATGGAAAGTGTTCCCAAGGTAGTAATCTTTGACCGTGGGCAGATCATCTGTGATCTGCTGGCTTCTGTGATGACTATGAAAACCTGTATAGGTAAGAGTTGCCATGAGAAGACCAACACTGGTGGCAATGATACCTTTGATCAGTGTTGAGTTCTTCTTCTCTATTCTAGATTTGATTTTTTGCGGAAAACGATAGATCACCAGAAGTAGGACCACAAGAACGGTGAGCTCAACGAGTACCTGTGTCAGTGCGAGATCGGGCGCCTTGAAAAAGACGAAAAACATGGCGACGATCATCCCTACGGGGCTGAGGGCAATCAGACGAACAATTGTCAGAGGGTGAGTGATGGCGATCCATAGACAAGGAATAGCTATGAGCACAGGAATGATCAGAGTAAGAATCTCATGTTCGATCTCAAGAGGATTTGGTATGCTTAAATCTGTAACAAAGGCAGCAGCAAAAACAAGAACCACCGGTGTCAAAAAGCTGAGCAGTATATTTCTACTAAGTGATGTTGACTGAACAAGGTGAGATAGATTCTTTCCGAAATAAGGTATAAAATCGACAAAGGTTTTTTCGTAAGCGCCGCGAAAGGGCGTAGGAGATCCCATTGCTGCGTAGATATTGGACAACTTGTTCTTCAGCAGGAAGACAACGGTACCAACGGAAAACAGAAGAAGAGCTATATAGAAAAGCTTATCAAGACCGTGGAATAATGCGAAGGTGTGGAATGAACTCTTAAGATAATAATAGTTCGGGTTAACAACCGCAGAAAGAGGTTTTTCAAATAGAGGCAGGTATAGACCACCTAAGAGAGTTAATCCGATCATGATAGCAGGGGAGAGAAGGATCCCTAAACTCCCTTCATGCGGGTGAAGGGATTCATCCCTTGGTTTTCCAAAGAATGGCGTGACGCACATAATGAGGCAATAGGCGACCGTGAAGAAACTCGCGAAAATTGCAAGAGCAGGTAGACCGTATAGAAGGAACGGGTTGTCTGTATGCAGGTAGAGAGAGGCTTTGAGGAATAACTCTTTAGCAACAAAACCGAACGTAAACGGCACACCAGCCATGGATGCACAGCCGATGGTCGTCAGAAACCAGGTGGCCGGCATTGTCTTCCGCAAACCACCTAGTCGGGTCCATTCACGGGTATGAACCGCATGGTCTATAACACCAACCAGCATGAACAGACCACCTTTGAATAAAGCATGGCTCAGCACAAGCAGCAGGTCTAGACGAAGCGGATGATCCCCCTGAACCTGATGGTACCCAAATCCATAGTAAGCTGTGAGCAGGCCCAGTTGGCTGACGGTTGAATGTGCAAGCAATTGCTTGAGATCGATAGCTGTAATCGCCATAAACCCACCCACCAGCATTGTCAGGACACCGATGGTTCCAACAAGAGGCAGCCAGAGCGAGTGCTCGGAAAAAATCGGATAAAGTCGACCCAGAAGGTATATCCCTGCCTTTACCATCGTTGCTGCATGAAGGTAGGCGGAAACCGGCGTTGGTGCCTCCATGGCGCCGGGAAGCCAGTAATGAAATGGAAACTGAGCACTCTTTGTAAAAGCGCCGAGAAGAAGAAGAATTAAAGCATACTTTGATGCCGAATGTTCGATAATGATTCCTGCATTTGACCAGAGTACATCCCAATCCAGGATATCAGGAGCAGTCAATCCTGAGTCTCGACAGATCCAATATATAACGGCAATACCACCCATCAAGCACAGACCACCTGTGCCTGTTGTAATAAGTGCCCTCAATGCACCGGCACGTGCCTCGGCCTTATGATGCCAGTGACCAATCAGGATAAAGGAGGTGATTGAGGTTAACTCCCAGAAGAAGAACATGAGAAGGAGGTTTCGGGACATCACCACCCCCATCATAGACCCCATGAAGAGTAGCATGGTTGCATAGAACCGCCACGGTGAGTCTTTGGGGTCCATGTAGTGCCCCGCATAGAAAAACACCAGAAAGCCGATTCCTACCACTAACCACAACCAGAAGAGAGTCACGCCATCCAGCCAGAGTGAAAGCTGCAGACCCAGTTCCGGAATCCAGTCACAGGTTACATTAAAGGACGAAACCGAGTTTTGGACTGTGTCCGGATCAAAATTAAACGTGAGAAAAGCTATCTGAAGAAGGCACCCGAAAGTCGCTATTAATGCTGTATACTGTGCTACTTTCGGTGAAAGCTTCTCTCGGGGAAAAAAGAGATAAAGAGTCGCGATAAGAAATGGAAGGAGCAGTAGAAAAAGCAACATATTGCTAGTTGAGAAGCACTCTTGCCAGGACCTTTAGAAGTATAGAACCATGGGCATCAAAGAGACCAGGCTCGCAGCCAGTCAGTACAATCTCCGCCAGCAGGGGCGACCAAAAAGGGCCGCCATGATGGAGATGAAGGCTAGAGTTTTATAAAGCAGTCCGAGGTCGTTGTGGCTAGTCGGAAATCTTCTTCTTAATATCAGGCATGGTCTCCGGTTTGCCGCGTTCCATGTAGCGATTTTCGTCACCGGTACGAGTCATGTTTTCGTAAACCCCATCATCTCGCTTCACTAGCTTTGTAAAGCCCAGGTTCTTTAGCTCGGCGTTTGTGTGGGGGGCAGAAATCCCAGGCGCAAAGAGAAGCCTTGAAACAGGAGACCCACACTTTGGGCACTCCGTTAAAGCGTCCTCTTTCATTTTCTGAACAATTGAAAAGCCCTCCCTGCAAGCATCACACGACTTTTCAGCTTTGGCTGCCTGATACTCATAAAGTGGCATCTCTATTCAGCTCCAATCCTTCACCAAACATTGTCTAGCGGCTGTCAGAGTCATCCGGTGGAATCATGGATGCACTCGTTAGACACTTCGAAAGGTTAAATCGCTTCTTTTCTACGAGTCGACGGAAAAACTTATTCCAGCCATTTGTATGCTAGTCTTGTGCCGCTCTCTAAATTGTAAAAATGATAGAATGAAAAGCCGGATCTTCCTGCATTCAACCTGCTTTGCACCTGCTTGGAACATGCATTCGAATGCAGGCAGGAAGCACCTTGAAAGGAGGTTGAACTGATTAGAGTCTGGAGAGAAACAGTGAGACTGCTGGAGCTACCTGTTGATTGTTGCTGGTAAACAGATTCTTAGCCAAGTGTTTCATTTTGAGTCCTTCACACTCAGATACAGGAAGTTGATGCCCGCAGAAAACTGATATGATTAGTCTTAATAGAGGTGGTTCCAAAGGAATTTGCGAAGGTTCAAAGATTCATGAACATATTTTTTGCGACCTGAGAGTCAGTGAGGCTTGACCCAACCGTCGACACGTTGAATCTAACCCGACTGGCCAATACGGTCCTGCCTCCTAAAAATGGTAGAAAATGCGGGCGGTGCCCGACATCAATATAACAAAAGACCGAGATTATCGGTGAAGAGGATATGGAATGTCCGAGACAGCCAAGCTGATTCTTAATGGCGAAACCTTCGAGTTTCCCGTAGTTACAGGCACAGAGAATGAAAAAGCAGTTGATATCTCTAAGCTGAGAGCTACTTCAGGCTACATCACTCTCGATGAAAGTTATGGGAATACTGGTTCCTGCGAGAGCAAGATTACCTTTATCAACGGGGAAAAAGGAATACTTCGCTACCGCGGAATAAATATCGAAGAAATCGCTGAGAGATCTGATTTTCTCGAAACAGCCTACCTCCTGATCTGGGGTGAGTTTCCTTCGTACAAACAGAGGAAGCGTTTTGAAGAGCTTATCGTGAAGCATGAGCTCCTTCATGAAAACATGAAGTTTCAGTTCCAGGGCTTCCCCCCTGATGCACACCCGATGGCCGTGCTGACAGCCATGATCAACTCCATGTCATGCTTTCACCATTCACTCTATGAAATTGAGTCAGAAGAAGAGTTCCTCAATGCCGCGGCCATGCTTCTTTCTAAAGTCCGCACCATTGCTGCCTTCTCATATAAGCATTCGATCGGGGAGCCTCTTGTCTATCCAAGCGCAGATCGCTCCTACACTGAGAATCTTCTTAACATGATGTTCTCAGCACCTAACAATAAATATCAGTCGGAGCCTGAAGTTATCCGTGCTTTAGACCTTCTCTTTATTCTTCATGCGGATCATGAGCAGAATTGCTCAACCTCAACAGTAAGAATGGTTGGCAGCTCAATGGCCAATCTCTTCACTTCTTGTTCCGCAGGAGTTTCCGCACTTTGGGGTAAACTTCACGGTGGTGCTAACCAGGCTGTCCTTGAGATGCTTGATGCCATTCATCAAAGTGGGGATACGATCGAAACCGTTCTGGAGAAAGCTAAAGATAAAGAATCAGGTTTTCGCCTGATGGGCTTCGGACACCGCGTTTATAAGAACTTCGATCCACGCGCGAAGCTTATCAAAAAAGCCTGTGATGATGTTCTGAACAAACTTGGGATTGATGATCCACTTCTGGAAATCGCCAAGAAACTCGAACGCGCAGCCCTTGAAGATCCCTACTTCCAGGAACGTAACCTTTATCCAAACGTGGACTTCTACAGTGGCATTATTATGCGAGCTATTGGGATTCCAACGAATATGTTCACCGTGATGTTTGCGATCGGACGTATGCCTGGATGGATCGCGAACTGGAAAGAGACCAGAGATAATCCTCGCGGAAGGATCTATCGCCCTCGTCAGGTGTATCAGGGGTCGACTCACCGCACGTACGATGACGCCAAAGAAGGCAAAGCATGATTTAAATAAAAATCGTGTTTATCTTTTTCAGAAATTCCGCCCGGCTTATTAAAGTCGGGCATTTCTTTTCCTTGTTACAGTTGAATGATCGCTCCATACTCTGATTATACAAACAGAGGAATGAGCGTTCATATGACACAGAGGTTTTCCGGAAACACTGTTTTGGTTACAGGAGGTGGAAGTGGCATTGGCAAAGCGATTGCCCACGCCTTCGTTGAAGAGGGAGCGAATGTCTTTATCGTTGGCCGAAGACGTGAAGCATTGGAAATGTCGCAAAGGGAGGCCTCAGACAATAAGTCGAGGATGCATCCTGTCAGCGTTGATGTGAGGCGCACAGAAGACGTTATGGGCTTGATGGATCAAATCAGGTCCGAGCATGGTGGTCTTGATATTCTGATCAATGCGGCTGGAGTCCTCCATGCGGCAGAAGTCCACCTCACACGAGAAACAGATTTTGATGAGATGTTCTCAACGAACGTCAAAGGTTTATGGCTCGTTTCTAAACATGCGGTACCTTTGATGAAAGGACGAACGAACGCTAACATTATTCATTTGAGTTCTGCCGCCGGGCTTCGCTCTGAAGTTGGACTAGGAGTCTATGAAGCCAGCAAGGCCGCCGTGAACACACTCACGAAAGTGATGGCGAAGGAGCTGAGCAAAGAGAAAATTCGGGTCAATGCCATCGCGCCAGGACCGGTGAATACGGAACTGTACAAAGGAAGTGTATACGGCGACGATGAACGTCCTTCAAGTAAAGATGAAATCAAAGTTGATGATGTACTGCCTTTCGGAAGGCTTGGAACTCCAGATGAAGTGGCAAAACTTGCTCTCTTTCTGGCCTCACCTGAAAGTGACTTCATGAGTGGTACGATAACCCCCATCGAAGGGTCAGTTGGATATTAGCCCGGACTCTGAAGTTTACTGGGAGGGAGCTCCCTGGACGAGAATCAGCGTTTTGTCTATATAGGTCCATTCAAATGGAATTTTCGATCGCGCACGCAGGAGTTCGATTATGTCGTTTAAAGGCTGGTCTGTCCGCGAGAATCCCGAGACTTCTTCTGTACACAGGTCTGAACCGACAACCAGAAAGCTGAGACCTTCTCTCTTAGAAAGACCGTCACAGATAGTACCAATCATCATATCTCTTGAAATCAGGTTTATAGAGACCCTCGGGTAGCTTTCCGGGTCCAGAGCCCTCCTGTTTGCCTGTAACTTTTCGTAAGGGTTCATCGATCCGGGAGTTAAGTAGAAGTGTGAATCCTCTCTTGTTGAAGACCATCCAACAGCGAGAACCAGGCACTCCAGCATCTCCTCTGGTGTTCTTTCCTCAAAAGAGTACATGAGCGGGATCGCAGATGCCTTGAGGTCTCCCTCTATCTGGATATTGATACCGAATGCAGCAATCTGGCTGAGAAGGTTAGATGCGTTGTCGATCTTCCCTCCAACTGAACGTGCCGTATATCCACTACTTTCAGAAGCAGAGGCCAGACTGGCCTGTTGAATTTCTGTGGGGGCATCTGTGGAAGTACGGGGGGAGTCAACCGGTGCAGAGGAGTTGCGCGATTGGCCGAAAAAATCGTTTTGTACTCCGTAAAATATGGCTCCTGCCAGAACAAGAAGGAATATCGTCGAGATCAAGAAATAGCCTTTGGGCTTACTCTTCGATAACCTCCCTTGTTTTGATGTCGCCTTTACAGGTGAAGATGGTCGCTTTGGTGAATCTGGTATCGTGGCAGCGTATAGTTCTGCTTTCGCGGGATCCTGTTCGGGCTTTGGTTCAATGATGCGGGATAGCTCTTTAGTGCTTAATCTTGTCCTGATGTCTTCGAGCCTGGATTTAATCTGGCTGTATTTATCAGGTCGATCACGCGGATCTTTCGCTGTCATCCAAACGATTAGATCGTGTACTTTGCCACCTGCGAGGTTCATCAGGTCCGGATCATCAGGAAGTGGGTCTTCTGCATGGAGTCGGATCGTCTCAAAAACAGAAGATGATTTGAAGGGAAGATAACCCGTAAAACAATGAAACAAGGTGATGCCAAGCGAGTATATATCAGCGCGAAAATCAATCTGCCTTCCTGCTGCTTGCTCTGGCGCCATATAGTCAGGGGTTCCAAGTATAGCAGATGTCATGGTCATTGAATCCGAATCCATCTGCTTCGAAAGACCAAAGTCCATGATCTTAAGTAGTCCATCCTTGCGTATCATGATGTTGGGGGGCTTCAGATCGCGATGAATGATTCTCTTGGAAGCAGCAGCATTAAGACCATCACACAGTTGAAGTGCGTATTCGATGATCTCCCCAGTCGTAAGTGGAGGAGGAGTACGCATGCGTTGTTGAAGGGTGTGCCCCTCGATGAATTCTTGAACCAGATAAGGAACATTGTCATCCATGCCGACCTGATAGATAGTCACGATATTGGGGTGATTGAGTGATGCTGATAGACGTGCCTCCCGCATGAAACGGTCAAGAAACCGGGAGTTTTTGACCAGTTCCCTCCTGACAAGTTTAATGGCGACCTCTCTGCCCAGGCTGGTGTCAGAGGCGAGAAATACTTCACCCATTCCTCCTTCTCCGAGCTCTCCCAGGATTTTATAGCCACCAATAGTTTTTTGGGTGACCGGCTTCGCCTCTCGGTTCAGCAGCCGTGTTTCAGTTGAATTTGTAGGCCCCTCTGACAATGGATCACTGCATCTCCTGTCGTTGAGATGCGTTGACCAGAGAAATTTCAAGTGTTAAAGGCTGGTCAACAGAGTCCTCTTCTAGTTCTTCAAGGCGATCACGTGCAACTTGTGTATACTCTAAATCTGGCGCGACTGAAATTGCATTCGCATAGGAATCTTTCGCACTATTAATCATTCCTAACTCTTCAAGGGCGAGACCAAGAGTCGTGTGGGCTCGTTGATGTTCTGGCTCCTGGGAAACAGCCTGTCGCAGGAATGAAACTGCCTGTTCGAAGTTTCCTGACTTGAAAGCAGCAGAACCCGCGTTGCTCAAAATATCAGGGTTGCGAGGGTCCTTTTCCAAGGCGATCTGATATTGTTCAAGGGCATTGTCGAAACGACCTTCTCTCTGTAAATAATTCCCATAGTCATTATAGACTTCTATCAGTTCGATGGTATTCTTCGATGCAGATTCAAAAGCTCTCTCTGCTGACTGGCTATGTTCTATAGCCGCCTCAAGGTGCCCTAAATAGAGGTAGGGGAGAGCTCTGTCATGGAAAAGGTGAGAGGCTTCAACAAAGTAATCACGGGCTTCATCTACATCGCCCTGCAGGAAATAGCCATAGGCTTTATTGATAGAATCAACGTAATCATTCTCATGTTTCACGTTCAGATAGCCGATCGTGATTGTAAGGCAGAGACCCAACGCAATCAAACACAGTGAGGAAAACTGCAAGGATTTAAAACCTGCTGGGAAAGGCATTTCTACATCACGTACCATGTGAAGATTCTCATAAAATCGATGGCAACTCCAGTGGCGATTGAGTGTTTGCTGAAGACTGTTCAGCACGGCTTGACGGTCGCTTCCAAACGGATATGGGGAAAGGGCCCAATTGACTGGTAGTTCTCCAGGAGATTCGATCAGAAACTCCCCTTCGCATTTCTTGCCCTTGGGTTCGAATGGTCGGTGAGGATCGACCCAGGGAGAAATTGTTTCTTCAAAGACATGTCGAAGAATAACATGTGCTGTATAGACGCGCGGGTGAATTTCAAGCAGGTAGGCAAAAAGAATGCATCCGGCAGGCCACGCGAGTAAGACAAGGTAATTCTTCTGCTGCCAGGCCAGGAGCACCAGTATCACAAGAAAGGTGATCGAGAGAAGAAGGGCACCTATGGGTCTCCAGGGCGTCAGTGTTGGAACGTCAATTCCCGTATGCTCTTTGATCGCCGACGAAATAACCCGTGCCTGACGGGCCTGCTCACGAAATGTCAGCCGTGTTGTTGGCAAAGGTCGGTGAACATCTGGTTCTCCACGGTTTGTAGCAAGCACTTCAACCTTTTTGGCGCTCTGATACTTTTTCCATGCAAAAATGGTCAATACGCACCCAAGAATCGCCAGTGCCACTCTTACAGGCCACATGAACGTCTCAAGGCCGAGGACCAACCAGAAAAGCATCCACCAGAAAGAAATAGAAAGAACGACGATCAGGTTGGTTGCGATGATAGGTTGATCGACAAGGCCAAGGTGCGATTCTACCTTCTGCCTGGCAACAACATCGGTTGGATCGAGGAGTAGAACTTCACGGTAACACTTATTTGCCTCGTCCTGTTTATTTGATCTTTCGTATAGGTCTGCCAGAAGAATATAGCCCTGTTTCTGATGTACATCTTCATGAAGAGCCTTTTTCGCTTCTTCGATAGCTGCTTCTACATCAGATGTCTCTGAGAGCTCTTTCGCTTTTTCGAAATGGATTTCGAAATCGTTTGCTGTCTTTGCCTTGGTTCTAATATCCCAGGGGTCATAATCCGCCATTTTCTCTTTAGAGTCTTTTCTCTCTTGCTCCAGCTCTGAGAGTTGAGTTGTTGCTCCGCATCGTTGACATGTCAGGTCGTCTTCATTGACTTTCTCTCCACACATTTTGCAGAGACTCTTTTCACCTGTATAACCCAGCATTGGAACACCGGTTGAAGAATCAGACCGGATCTGATCGTCGAGCTCACTGTACTTTCCTTTTCCTGGCCGCGCATAAATCCAATAAACGATGAAGGCGAGCATAGAGCCTATAAGAATTGGAAGGATGATGTATAGCGTGTATGATCGGGTCTCGGTTCGTCCGATCATATCCTTCTCCTGTAATTGCCTGAGTCGCCCCCATGCAGCGCTTCTTACTTCGTCGTTCTCGATTGGTTGCAGACGTGAGCCCCCGGCTGCAGGGGAAGAGGCAGCTTTCCAAAGTGCCGGTGAAGCCAAAGAGAAAAAAGCGTTATCCTGAAAGAGTCTGTTCTTGCGAGCTTCACGCGCTAACTTGCGCCGATAATCGGTCAGCCATTTTGAAGCAAAACTTCCTGCCTCTGTATCGCGAAAGTCAGTCTCAAGAGTCTCCAGTTTTTCAAGAGCCTCTTCAAACTCATCGTTATCCAGATGCATTTTCGCCAGGACAAGAATTCCATCGGCCTCTCTCTCAAGGGGAAGAGTTTGATTAAGACTCTGGATCTTTCCCTCATATCTTGAAAGTTCAATTTCCTCCAATTCATTCAACTCATCGAGTTTTTCTTGAGCCTCATCGAATTTCCGATCCTTGAGGAGTTTGTCGATATCTTCCAGTGCCAGCTTGATAGGGATTTCTCGTTTAGCCTCTTTTAGTATTTCGAGAGCGCGAGTTGCGAGTTCCATTTCCGGGTATTCTTCAGCAATTTTCTCGGCTTTCTTCTGCGCCGTCTCAAAGTCCTCCCTTCCTAAGGCGCTTTCTGCATCACCTAAGAGCTGAGCCGCCTCTATTTCATTGGTCAGATCTCCCGCCATTTGATCTATACGTTTCTGTATTTCGTCACTACTTAAGAAATCCTCATCCGCATTTGTCAGCAGGTCTGCCGCTGCGCTTAAATTTCCCTGTTCGAGATTCTGGTTCAGCTTAGAAAAGAACGACGCCTCTTTCTCCAGTTTTTGATATTCTTCATTTTCGGGGTTTAGCTTAACTGCTTGACTGATGCTGGCGAATGCCAGGTCTACAAGATCTGCGTCATCTGCATATTGATAGATTTCAATGAGGATATCTTCCTCTTTCTTTTCTTCTCGGGCAATTCTCCGCGACACAAATTCGGAAAAATCGACTGGTTCAAGCTCATCTCCAGAAGCTTTGAGCATAAGAAAGGTCTTATAGACTTCAACGGCTTCATCGGATTTCCTTTTTTTCAGATACTGCCTGCCTTGCCGATCAAGTAGTTGGACAAGATCAGTTGAAACATCTGCATAGTATGTCTCTGCGTCGATATCGAGTAAATCCGTATAGCAATTTGCTGCTAATTCCACATTCCCTGTTTTTTGAGCAACCTCGCCTAATTGATACAGAACATCGGTTCTCTCAGGCTTGAGTTCTCTGGCCTGTTTAAGTAACTCAGTCGCAGCTGTATAGTCTATATGGTCCAGCCTTTCAAGGGCCTGTTGAAAAAGTTCTTCGGCTCGCTTGCTGATTGGATCAGGGGGGATGAGAGAATGCCTTAACTCCTCGAGAAAGGACTTCTTCTCTTCAAGGACAGCAGGGGGGTTGTCCAGTGATTGTATCTCATTCTCAATATCAAGGAGAATGGACTCAATATTTCTTCGGGCTCTATCAGGAAGATCGCGCTTGATATACCCCTGCACATCTTCTATTCGTCTATCAAGCTGTTCGGTAAAGTAATCAACCGAGTACCCTTTTTCAATACGTTCTATTTGCGAGGCAGGTATGGTGACTTCACTTGATCCAGTTGATATACGAATCAGCCCGTCTTTTTCCTCGACGACTTTTCCATCGAGAGTATTTCCGTTCTTCAAATAAAATGTATCGGCATGAACGTTACCGAAATGATTGAAGACCAGGAAGATCGTCACAAGCAGGAACTTGAGGAACGGTCGTGTATATAGGGATGCCTGCAGTTTAACGTTGGGCTGGAGAGAATACCTGTTGGGCATTATCGATCTCCCGAAATTGATTTATGAGGTTTCCTAATTGAATTACACAGAACTCCTCGTTTAGAGTAAAGGGGAATGTGTTTGTGGTGAATGTATTTACATTTGCCGTGATAGAAATTTGGGGGCTTTGCCGTGCAACAAAGCCCCCATAGAGGAAAGGAAGAACACCCACCTGTAAGAATAAACTTCTGATCAAAGTTTGAGGAGAAATGGACCTGATGATCAGGCGTTTCCGGGGAGATACTCTTATCAGTTGTAGCTTCGCTGAATAAACCTGACGCTTCATCCTGCGAAGAACGATTGGTAATTTGTTGCGGAAAGAAATAAACTGGGGGTTTACCTGTAAGTCAAGGTAATACTTTACTTAGAGATAAAAAATTGTGCCGAGAAATCCAGTCAACCAAAACACCAATATTTTATTGAAATCGGACTCCTTATCAAAGGATCTTATTGTCATATCTAATCTGAAAATGGCATTAATTCCGAAAGTCCAGACTCCTAACTCTATTGTTTGCAAAGGTTCAGTATATGGAAGTTCATGAAGATTACATGAAACAAGCGATCGGTATTGCGAAAAGACACCCTCAGCATCCTTTCGGTAGTCTCATCATTCATCGGGGTGGTCAGATTCTCGAAAAAGCTGTGAATAACGTCATCGCATCTCCGGTTCTCCACGGAGAGTTGCATGTCATTCATCAATGTGCTCTCAATCATCCCGAAGGATTAGATTGGTCTGAGCTTGCCCTTTACACCACGGCTGAGCCTTGCCCCATGTGCATGGGTGCCATTATTTGGTCGGGTATTGGTCGTGTTATTTTCGGAACTTCAAGTGCCACTTTGATGAAAAAAGGTTGGCGCCAATTTGACTTGAATTGCTCTGAAATGCTGGACCGCGCGAGTTTCGCTCGTTGTGAAGTGATATCTGGCGTTTTGGAATCAGAATGCGATGCGCTTTTTTCCGAAAAAAACTGAGCTGCTGGATCCATCAAATAAATTTAAGATGGACAAACTCAGTCCTGACCGATGAGGTCGGATTATCAATCGATTGAAAGTATCGCTCAGAAAGGCCTGATACGATGAAGTTCTCTCAATGCTCATTCCATCAAGTGTTGGTTTGCTGTTTAGTGAGTACAATCTGGCTTAGCTCGTGTGCCAAGAAATTTGAAATTCAAGATGTTGATCCAAGTCAGCCAGGCAAGGTACGGTCGCTCGGGCCTGAGAGTCAGGATGTCATTTCCGTCGCAGAGCAGATGACCGACTCTATTCTTGCGAATAATGTTGTCCGAAAGAAGGGGCCTGACGCCATTTTCTATATGCTTCCGATGGATAACAATTCGAGTATGCCCTTGGATACGGAGGTCTTTTCTACTCGTCTCAAAGCAAGAATATCAAGTCGGTCAGGAGGAACCATCCAGTTTGTATCACGAGACTTGAACCCTGACATCATGAAGGAACGAGAGATGAAGAGAGACGGTGAAGTTGATTACGATCCTGAGTTAAGAGCACTTGTGCCGGCCGGGGCCGACTTTTTTATCAAGGGAAGAATTGATGATCTTCCCACTCAAAGCAAGGAGGGAAGGGCTAATTTCGTGCAGTATCACTTCAAACTCGTCGACGCGGAAACAGGTGTCGACATCTGGCAGGAGATATACGAGACAAAGCGCGAAGGCAGAGACGACCTGATATATCGCTGATGGAATTATGAAGAGGCAAGTATGATGCTCCAGCGGCTTCGTTGGTTGTGTTTGACAGTTTTTCTTTTTGTTATTGGATGCGCAAATGCAGTTCACGTAGTCGTTCCACCTTCGCTGGCGAACCACGAATTTCCCGAGCCGGCAGCGCACGTTCTTCAGAAGTTCAATAACGAAAATGAGATTGATTGGCTCTTGTACTATTATGAGCTTGCATTGATTTGTCTTGAGAATGGCGATAGAAAGGGAGCTGAAGCTTGTCTTGATGAAGGGATACTCTTAATCAATGATGTTTATTCATTAACAAGCGAGGCAAAGAGAGCACGCAGCTCCTTCTATTCAGAAAGCAGCAAGCATTTCAAAGGTGAGCCACACGAGCGAGCCTTTGTTTTTCTTCTCAGGGGCTTGTTGTATATGCAGGAGGAAGATTGGGGGAATGCTCGTGCATCATTCAAGGCTGCTTTGATTCAAGACTCTTTTGCAGAAGAGGAACAATACACCTCGGACTGGGTTTCTCCCCATTTTTTGATGTCTGTATGTGAATATCAATTGGGGAATCTTTATCGAGCCCAGAAGCAACTTGAACTTGCGCAAGAGACTTATGCTTCAGTTTCGCAAGCAGACAATACTTACAGGACTTCCTCAACGAATACGCCTGTCACATGGAGTCATTTAGAGAATCTTCATTGTCTTGTTGTTGCCGCATTGGGACAAGGTCCGGAAAAGATGAGAGTTGGTCCCTACGGAGAATTTCTTTCCTACGTCGACAGCTCAGATCACCGAGCTTCACATTCTCCGGTCGTCGAATCCTCTATTGGTGATAGTTGGGTCATGGATTCACTTCACTTTCAGGCTCACACGAGGGGGGGCAGATATTTCGATTATATACAAGGAAAGAAAGTGTTCTTCAAAAACAGCACTCTCTTTCTGGCTGAAAGCGCACAAATGGCAGGGTTGGTCACCATGTCTGTCGCTGCTAATGATGATACCGCACTCATCGGAGCGGCAATTTTGGCGAGTGGCATTTTGCTCGATGTTCTTTCCGGGCTGGTAAGAACGTCCCCTGATCTTCGTCAATTGCTCCCGATTCCATCCGAAATAATTGCTTATGTATTTTCTTCCCCTGAATCGGCCCAGGAGTTTCTGACCAGAAGTGGATGGACCGTTAGTGAAAATAAGGAAAATAAAAAGTACAGGCCAGGAGTCTCGAGCGATATTGAAGTCGTACTTGTGCTTCCATCGATGACCGGACAACATCACGGCAGTGGTCATTACTTTTATCTCGCCGGTGAATAATATGAAACTCTCTCTATGCTTCGCAGTTTGCCTGATAACTTTTCTAACATCGTGTGTTGCGCGGAGTACTCACATTCAAGACAAAGTGGTTCGGAAGATTTCACCCACACCGTCTGTTGAATCACGAGTGCACTATATCGATCTTTCAGAAACGAGCAAACTTCCGATCGAGAGTTACTTCTTCTCAACCGATGATCGAGGACGCATCAATTTAACGGTGATGCTCACCAATCACCGGAAAGAGAGCCAAGAGCTTGAATATCGTTTTCTGATCCTTGATACGGATGGAAACCGGACCAATGATGATGGATGGGAGAGTATAAGCATTAAAACTGGGGAAAGTACTAAATTGAAAGCGCGCTCAAGTGTATCGTACGCCACAAATGTGATTCTGGAGTTACGGGCAAATACAAAAAGCAGCTGATTGATTCTTAAACTTGACATGGTGAGTCGTGAGGTTCGATCCCTATCACCCGAGCATCATTTTATTTCCCTGTTACTGTTGCTCCTAATCCTACTTGGAGGTTTCTCCGGAATGAAGAAGCTTGCTTCACTTATTGCTCTTGGTCTTGTTGTCTGCCTAACTCCTGGATGCTTATCTTTTCAATCTTACGGTTCACCGCGTAGAGGACACTCTCTCCCTGATGGTTCTGCACGCGCTGATGTCTTCGCTAACCTTGGCGAACCTGACTCTATTTATAAGAGCGGCGATACAGAGGTTTTCTTTTACAAAGCCTACCAGGGTGAGACCTGGTTTGGGGTTGTAAATAAAATACGACGAGAAGATACGGTTGTTGTTATGGATGGCACGGGTAATGTACTTACCGTATCTCCGATCGAAGTCGGTCAGGGTCTCTCTGTTTTCTTTCCAAATATCATTGATGCGACCCACCCTGTTAAGACAACTGAGCTGACAGAAAAACCAGAAAACTACGAATACAAATATACGGTTGAAGTTTCAGACTAAATTACATCTTCCCAAGGTAAGAAAACTATATTACCTTGGGAAGACGATACTCTATCTTAGTGTCTGAAATGACGCATGCCGGTGAAAACCATGATGATCCCGTGCTCGTTTGCGGCGTCTATGGATTCTTGGTCTCTCATTGACCCTCCAGGTTGAATAATCGCTTTGATCCCTTGCTTTGATGCAATGTCTACACAATCGCGAAAAGGGAAGAAAGCATCACTCGCCATATATCCACCCTTAAGGGGCTGCCTTGCTTTTGTAACGCCGATATTCGCTGAATCGATGCGGGACATTTGCCCTGCACCAATCCCTATTGTCTGATCGGCTCCTGTATAGACAATCGCGTTTGATTTAACCCATTTCACACAGCGCCACGCGAACAGGAGTGATTTCAAGTCGCTTTCTTCGGGCTGTGTTTCTGTGACGGTCTTCAGGTCTTTGGTAGAAACCAAACCAAGATCACGATCAGTGACAAGAGCACCACCTACAATCCCACGAATAATCTTTTGATCACTTTTCGGGGTAAATGGACCAGTTTCGAGAACGCGCAGGTTTTTCTTCTTCTGCAGAGTCGCGAGAGCCGCTTTGCTGTAAGAGGGGGCGATAACAATCTCGTTAAAGGTCGCATTAATCAGTTCAGCTGTTGATTCGTCAACTTCAGATGATAGAGCTACAATCCCTCCAAAGGCAGAGTCGGGATCTGTTGAACGGGCTTTTTCATAGGCACTCGAAAGGGTGTCTGCGATGGCAATACCACATGGATTGCTGTGCTTAACGATCACGGCAGCTGAGGGTGCAAGATCAGCAAAATCGCGCACCATTTCAAGCGCTCCTTCAGCATCCAGGATATTGTTATAGCTAAGCTGTTTCCCATGCAACTGTCGACAAGTGGACAATGAAGTCTCGGTTATTCCCGGGATTGTATAGAATGCTGCCGCCTGGTGGGGGTTTTCTCCATATCTCATTTCTTCCTGCAATTTCATGGGTTGAAGAAGTGTCTGCGGCCAAATAGGATCCGTACTTTCAGACTCGCGATGCTCGCCTTTCAAGCACAGGAAGTTTGCGATCACTGCATCATAGGAAGCGGTTTTCTCAAAGACCTTTGCAGCCAGAGCAGCCCGTGTCTCGAGGGAAGTTTCCCCATTCTTCTCCAGTTCCTCAGAAACATTTCGATAATCTTCCGGATCGGTAATTACAGTAACGCTCTTGTAGTTCTTCGCTGCGGAACGCAGCATGGAAGGTCCGCCAATATCGATTTGCTCGATGGCTTCCTCGAGAGTTACTCCTTCTTTTTTAACCGTCTCTTCGAATGGGTAGAGATTAACAACGACATAATCAATTGGACTGATACCATGTTCACTCAAAGTCTTCATATGAGATTCAAGATCACGTCTTGCAAGGAGACCACCATGGACTTTGGGGTGGAGTGTTTTAACTCTGCCATCCATAATCTCGGGGAAACCGGTGATTTCGGCGATATCCGTCACTTCAAAACCAGAATCTCTTAGATGGGTTGCCGTGCCCCCCGTTGAGATAATCTGGACATCAACTTTAGAAAGTGCTGCTGCCAATTCCTTCAGATTACTTTTATCGCTAACCGATATGAGTGCGTATCGTTTACTGGCCACTTTAGAGCTCCTTAATTAACCTGAGTATTTACAGCAGTCAGTAGCGGGGTGGGGTCAACCCCTCCTTCGATTTCTGTCGCAGGTAATTGATAATTAAATTGATCTTCAGTAGCAATGGTTAGATAGCTCGTGTGCGAGGGGGTGATCTATGTGCTTGGAATCGCAGTCATTGTGGTGCTATTTCGAGGCTTCCAGGCTCTCAGAGCTATTGCTCGTAGCCAGCATGTAATGAGCAGGACTTCTGAAGATCACTCCAGATTAAGGTCTAACGGCGGAAGACACCTATTTCCCTGGTGATCATATCACTTCGCACTTTTACATGCTCTGTGTGCAACTCTCCTCCGATCAGTTGCCACCGGATCAGCTCGAGTCCTTCTTCTGTGGATCGTTCCCAAAGGATATAATTGTCAACTCGTGTTCCTTGATAAGGTTCTGGATACCTCTGAGGGGAAAAACGCGTGGTGATCCTGTTATCCTTCATGGAAACGTTTGTCCAATTTGATTCTTGGGAAGATTCACCGTTCTTACCAGGTACAACAAGATGGACACTTTGGATTTCCCTCTGACCATCCTCACCGAGTACGGACCAGATATTAATGAAAGCAGGAGATGAAGGTGTTGTGAGCTCGTTCCCGGAGACTTTTCTCAGAGACCCTCTCCAGTTTCCATCAAATGGCCCCAAAGACGGAGACATTTGGGAAGATTGGAGCGCCGAATCTGGGGGAGTGATGGAATGGGCCAAAAACAACAAACATAAGAGCGTGATGAATGCCGACCCTAAATAAAAGAGAATCTTCTGAAGAAAAAGCTTCTTCGGGGTGGAAAGCTTCCTTCTGATCTGCGAAGACTTTCGCTCCTGATACTCGGTGTATTTTTCTATTTCTGAGCTCTTCAATGAGTTGATCGACTTAGAGGATATCGTCACGAGGACACGTGTGAATTCTCTGAAAGTTAGAAAATGGTGTCAACTAAGTAGCCTGGGAAGGTAGATCGACTTGCTTCAATCTTTGCTACCACTACATAGTTGGGATGTGACCTTACCATTGCCACCATCTTAATGATAGTGCATTCCCCTGATTTTGGCAACTTCCAGCACAGAGCAAAGAAAACTTCACGACCCAAAAAGCGAGCGCCATGATAAGACTCTTCAAACCACTCACCTTAGCTGCACTTATCCCCCTTTTATTTTCATTCACTCTCGGCTCGGGCATCTCTAGTTATCTTCCGACAGTAAAGTATGATGAGTTTAACCCAGATGCGAATACCAGCGGTGAAAGCCCCCTGGAACCAGTGAGAGGGGGAAAGCTGAGAATTAGGACACCGGCAGATACGGCAAACCTGAACGCAATCCTGTCTCAGCTGCAGGATGATAATCACAAGATTCTCCTGATGAGCGATTCATTAGTGGATCTTGATTCTGAGATCCTCGAATATTACCCCGAAATGGCATGGACATGGTCAGAACAGGACCTCCTCAAGAAAAAAGGAGAAGACCCTATTGAAGGTGTTATTTTGGAAGAGTCAGACACAAGCGTCGTCTTTGTGCCCGATGCCAGAAGGTGGACATTTCTCAAATCTGAACTGAAAGACTCAAATGAGGATCAGCAAAAAATAGTTCTGAAGGAACATCTCGAAGAGAAAGAATTTAATGGTAAGCTTTCTCATCTCCAACATACGGTCAAAATAAACGAAGCATATTCAGAAGAGTTTGAATCAAAGAAGATAGAAGTTCCCATTGAGGAACTCGACACCTTTGAGTTCTCCCTCCCTGGATATACAGAAACTCGTCCCTTCCTGAAGAAACAGGTGGTCTTTGAATTCTTTTTGAGACCTGAGGTAAAATGGTCTGATGGACAACCGTTTACCGCTGAAGATGTGAAGTTCAGCTTTGAAACAATTAAGAATCCCTATGTAGACGCACAAAACCTCATCAATTATTATGAGGACTTTGATGAATGTTTGATCGGAGAAGATGGAAAGTCCGTTAAATTTGTCGCCAGGAAAACTTATTTTCAGGCACTCGATTTTCTAGGCGGCAAGAGAGGGCAGAGCTATTTCATCCCCAAACATATATTCGCTCCAGAGCAATTCGGCGGCGACGAAAAGGCATTTGCTGAAAGCTTCAATACACATGAGTTTAATAATGCCCCCATCTATACCGGGCCATTTAAATTCAATCAATGGAAGCCCAAGGATACCCTTTCACTTGTCCGTAATGAGAATTATTGGAAAGAGGAGCTTCCTGAAGGCACGTTTCCTAACTGGAAAAAAGGGATGCCTTATCTCGATGAGCTTGAGTGGATCCTCTATCAGGAGTCTGCAGCAGTCATCAAAGACCTGACCCGTGGTGTCATTCATGCCGATTTCGACGTTGAGCCAACAACATGGGTTCAGAACGAAACGAATTCTACGGACTTTCTAAACTCCATGGTCAGGGCAGAAAAGGTAGGCATGCTCTATACATATATTGGCTGGGATTTGAGCAACCCGATCTTTGAAGACGTGAATGTAAGGAAGGCCTTAGCGATGCTGATACCTCGCAAGCAGATCGCTCAAAATGTTCATTTTGGTGTCGCCTTTCCTGTGAACGGACCCTTTTATGTAAATGGTCCCGGATATGACGACTCCATAGAACCACTCCCGCATGATGTCAGAGAAGCCAGAAAGCTCCTGGCAAGGTCAGGCTGGTTGGACAGGGATCGCGATGGAGTCCTTGAGAAAAAGCTCAATGGTGAAACAGTTCCTCTCGAATTTCAGTATGCGATTCACAATGCCCGTGATTACCACCAGAAGATAGCCGATATTGTGAAGGAAAGAATCGAGCAGATTGGTGGCAAGGTTACGATAGATAAGAGCGACTGGACAATCTTCTACAAGAAGATTGAGGAGAAGAACTTTGACAGCTTTCGTTTTGCCTGGGGAACTCCGATCGAACCCGACCCATTCCAGATCTGGCACAGTTCGCAGATTGAGAATAAGGGGAGCAATTATGTCGGTTTCAAGAACGATCGCGTCGATGAACTCTGCGTAAAAATACGCGAAACTCTTGACCCTGAAAAGAGATGGGAGATGGCTCGCGAGGTTCATCGCATCATTTATGAAGAACAACCATATTGCTTCCTGTTTGGCTTCAATGAGAATTACTTCTATCACAGAAACCTGAGGGGTGTGAAGCTCTACCCCGATATGTACACCCATAATTTTGCTGAATGGTGGTGGGCCAGGAAACCACAGTAAATTTAGACTCCTGCGAGCGAGTAATTTTTGTTCCTGTATATCATTAAAAGAACTCTTATCCTGTTTATTACCCTCTTCGGGATAACGGTAATCACATTCCTTCTGACACGTCTCACTCCAGGTGATCCCGCCGCTTTGAGAACACAGTCTGGCGGAGCTGGGTCCTCCGGGGGAGCAAGCTATGAAGATAATGTTGAGCTCACGAGAAGAAACCTGGGTCTTGACCGGCCGACCTTAATTAATCTTCGCTTTGAGGACCGTGAGACGGCTGCCGAAAATGCGATCTCAGATTATATGCGTGAAGCAGATTTCTGGAAAAGGGATGGAGAAAAAAAACTTTCCAGACTCTCAACCATAGCCTTTCCAGATGGCTTGAGCACCCTCTCCCAACTGGCCGAAGGAATTCCCATAAAATCCTACTTCCCTGATGGTTCGCCTAAGGACCTGGTTGAATTATCTATCCAGCAGGAACGAATGATGACAATAATGCCTGCCCTCGCCATTCACCAGCCAGAACAGAGACTGACAACGATCAAAGAGGCTCATGAGTATTGGGACAACTGGATAGATAAGAACAGGGACAGACTCGAAGAAGATAACGTTCAAAGCAAAGTTGAGCAATGGATGCTCACCGTTGAATCGGAAGGAGAACAGGGATGGAGAGATATCAGAGCACTGGGTGGTTTGGCTATACCCTCTATTGTCAAATATCTCTTTAACGGCAACGACTCTCAACAGGCAATGGCGAACAGGCTGTTGTCTTCTTTAACAGGATACTCTTATTCTACTTCAGATGAGGATTTCCTGGAGAGGAAAGATGAGATCCTTTCTTCCTGGCGCTCCTGGTGGAGAAGAGAAAAACTCTCATTTATAGACGCAGGCGTTCTCAGGCATACGGTAAATATCTTTCTAAATACGCAATTCGGTTTATGGGTAACCCAGGCTGCGACCTTGGATTTTGGCACATCGTATGTTCAACGACGTCCCGTACTGACGATGATCAAGGAAGCACTTCCGATATCTCTACTTCTTTCCGGCTTGTCCATTTTCTTTAGCTATTTGATTGCGATACCGCTTGGAGTCTTCTCTGCAGTTCGGCGATATACAGTAGGAGATAAATTTGTTACCCTCATCCTGTTCGTGCTGTATTCTCTACCAAGCTTCTGGGTCGCTGGTATACTCTTGTTACTCACCACTGGCCCGCCATTTCTAGACTGGTTCCCTACAAGAGGACTTAATTCCGAGGGCGTTGTCTGGGAAAGTGGTGCGATGCCCCCCATTTCGTGGGTACTCGATCGAGGCTGGCATCTTATCCTGCCCGTTCTGTGCCTGACTTATGGAAGTCTCGCATTCATTTCCCGACAAATGCGAAGCGCTATGCTGGAAACTTTGAATGAAGATTTCATTCAAACAGCACAAGCCAAAGGCCTTCCTGGGTATATGATTATCTGGAAGCACGCTGTACGAAACTCCCTGATTCCCATCTTAACGATCAGCGCATCCCTTCTACCAGAGCTCATAGGTGGAGCCGTTATTATCGAATCAATCTTTACGATACCTGGAATGGGATCGTTGACATTCGAAGCGATCGTTCAGAGAGACTATCCTGTTATTAATGCTGTCCTGTTTTTTTCGGCACTCCTGACACTCCTCGGAATCCTGCTGGCTGATATATCCTATGCGATCGCAGACCCTAGAATCGACTACAGCAAAGAATGACTGATCAAAAGACTAAAATGGGGCCAGAAACTTATCAGCGTAGAGTATGGCGGCGCTTCAGAAAGAACAAACTGGCGATCAGCGGTTTTGTTATTATCTGGTTCATCGTTACCGTGGCAATCTTCTGCCCATTGCTGGCGAACTCGAGACCGCTCTATCTAAAGGCTGTTCTCTTCGATGACTATTTCAATTCTTTCCAGATTTTTCTGGAGCAAACGATGATCATCTCCTCAGAAGAGAAACTTGCGCCCGAGGAGTTCTCGTCAGCACGCGAGCTTCTTGAACAGAGTTACTTGAATCTTGGGCAGCATTTAACACCAGAGGATTATCATCGAGTTACCAAGGTTTACAATGAGATAAATGAAAAGATAGATTCATCAACGAGTGATTCTCAAGGAAGTACAGATAGATATATCGAAACACTGGACCCTCTCTACGACGCGACTCTTCTTCCCGTCTCAACCTTCCCCGCATTTCGAGCGTTACAGACGGTTGAAATATTTTTTCTTCTATTGTACTTCAAGTTGGTACTCATCGGGGTTCCTGCCGGTATTTATTTCCGCAAACGAACGATCCTTCTCTTCGTCGTTATACTTTCGCTGGTCGCTACCGCACTCATCAGTCATGTGTTCCCCGCACTAGAGGACAACACACCGTACAGGGAAATCGTTTATACGGAGGGATTCAAAGAAGATGGTGGTTCAGTTGTCTGGCCTTTGGTGCCCTACGGAGAAAATGAGAATATCATCACAGATGCAAGAAAAGCCCCGAGTTGGTTCGGGGCCGACAAGGCCGGCGGTTCGAACTTTCATATGCTGGGTACGGACACAAATGGCAGGGATGTACTGGCTAGAATGGTGTACGGTTCAAGGGTCTCCATTCTGATCGGTATCGTTGCGGTCTCTCTATATACTGTCATTGGGATTATCGTTGGTGCTCTGGCAGGGTATTTTGGCGGTTGGATGGATATCGTTCTTTCTCGCCTCATTGAAATCATCATCTGTTTTCCCCCCTTGCTGCTTATCTTATCTGTTCAAGCGTTCCTCCCACCCTCGCTCCTGAACATCATCCTCGCGTTGACCTTCTTGTGGTGGACTGGAGTTGCCCGACTGCAGAGAGGTGAATTTCTGAGATTGGTTCGACTGGACTTCGTTCAATCTGTTCGGGCTCTGGGCGGCTCACATCTGAGGATTATCTTCCTCCATATTCTACCAAACGGAATCGGACCTATCCTGGTTCTGGTCAGTTTCGGAATTGCAGGGTCAATTCTGATAGAAAGTGGATTAAGTTTTCTTGGTTTTGGAGTTCCTCAGCCCATGGCCAGTTGGGGAGATCTATTGAATAATGGCAGAAATGATATCAAGGGCACGTGGTGGCTGACCTTATTTCCAGGTCTTGCAATATTCATTACGGTCACGGCATTTAATCTCTTGGGAGAGGGCATCCGGGACGCACTTGACCCGAAGGGCGAGGGATGAGGCTGAAGCTTTAGAGCTGATTTTCAAATACTCCAGAGCCGTTATCGATACGCTGACTGCGAGCAGTCGCTCTGAGCGCCTGAAAGCCTTGAAATAGCACCACTGCGACTGGGTTCCCAAGCACACAGATCCGTCCCTCTCGCTCACCATCTTTCTAACCGCGACTTCTAAAGATCCCTCTAGAGCTGATGCCGAGTCAATGTTGGCCCAACGGAGGGTTGATGGTGATTATCCCTCCATCATCCCCCCATTGGGTCACCATTAACCCAACCCCAAACTCACCGGGTGCCGTTCAATTTCAGCCAGCTCACTGAAGCTCCATCTTACGCCATTGTTCGATCATGCTCGATTATTGATATCGGTTCCGATGAGACGGCCAGTTACTGACAGTACCCATCACGGCCAGAATAGAGAAAAGAAGGGGTCACCGGGAGATCACTGATGTTTAATCAGCTGGGGGAGGAATCTGCGGGGCTTTTCAGGTAAGAGCTTGCAATTAAAGAGGGGAGGTCAATTGTCAGTTGGGAAGGAGAAAGGCTCCGAGGAACTTAACGTCTGACGACGTTGTCTCACTTCGTGAGAGCCCCCGAAATGATAGTTTTGAACCCTACATAGGACTTGCCCTGCTGCACGCGGGAAAATAACTTCGCTTGTGGCTTTGCTCTAAATGTGGAAACTGGGCTCTAGGAGACTCTTATCAGAAGAGTTACGAAGGCCTAAATGTGAAATGAGGACGCGGATGCGACGTAAATTCTTGCACCATTTATTCAGTACTCTTGTTATCTCAACGGCGAGTCTTTCGCTGAGTCATGCAGAAAAGGCACCGAATGAGCTGAAGATACCTGAGAGGCTGAACTCAACGGAACGGACGAACTCAGGATCGAAAGCGGTTGAAGCTACCCATCTTTCCGCTCTTGTCTACTCTCCGGAATTAACCGAGCATGAAGTGGTTGAGAGAGCATATGAAGACGCTCAACGGTTTGGTTTTGAAGTTTATCGCACTCTCGCGATCCGGAATATTGTTGTTGTCCAAGGGACGGTTCAGCAGTCCCGGGAAGCAATTAAACACCTTGAAGATTCACCCTATCAGGCAGTCTGGCCGGTGTTCACACAAACCGGGGTTCAGACGCCAGATACTCTGATGGTTTTTAGTAATTGTCTGGTAATCGAGTTCTCAAAGACGGCCTCAGAGACGGATAAAGAACGCTTTTACGCAAGAAGCGGATTCGAGCGGATTCGCGAGCATGCTTCTGGCCATGTTCTTGTCAGAACGCCCTTCGATGGCGGAATGGAGATGTACGAACGTGCAAGTGACCTTGCTCAGGAAAGAATAATTCAAACGGTCGTTCCTGAGTCTGTTGTCGTCGCGCAGCAAACCAGCTCAAATAGCCTTGAAATTAATGATCCACTTTTCGAACTTGCTCAATGGTCGCTATGGAACAGCCCAAGCAACTCACTGCGCCCCCAGGGAACTGTGGGTAAAGCTGATGAAGACATCGATGCCCCAAGAGCATGGATGGTGAACACAAACAGTTCTGTCGCAGATAAGAGACAGAACCCGTTCGGTAAGAACACGGTGACTGTTTCCATTTTCGACGGAGGAGTTCAGGATCAGCATCCAGACCTGGCAGCCAGTATAGCTGCTAATGTTGGATATGATGCCATTGACGGCGGAGACCCTCGACCTCCTTTGACTGCCCTGGGAGCCCATGGCAACCTAATGGCAGGTTTAGTCGCAGCCCAACCTAACAATTCAATAGGTGTCGTTGGGGTTTCACCCGGGGTTGAGATTTATGTGAACAGGGTTCTTGGAGAGGATCGGTCCACAACGAGTGCGACACTCCGCTTCGGAATCAATGATGCCATATTCAACGATATAGACATTTCTGTTCATGGTTATGTCCTTTCCTCAATTCTTGAATTTACTGACGATGCGACTCTGCCCTTCGAGCAGGCGTTTAAGGACGCCTTCGAGTCCGGTCGCGGCGGGTTCGGAATGACAACGATTTGCTCCGCCGGAAACTTCTCTTCTCAGGTTCAATATCCTGCAGCTTCTCCCTGGACATTTGCTGTTGGAGCGGTGACTTCAGAGGGGCTCAGAAGTTCGACATCAAACTGGGGTGGGACCGGTGTGGACTTTGTCATGCCTGGGTTCAGTGCTCCTAGCGCAGGGATTGTATCCACAGACCTGATTGGCACTGTTGGTATCGCCCCGAAAGAACCTAATAATCCGGTCAATACAAGTGGCGATTACGGGACAATGGGGTCGAATGCTTTTACCCTTGGCAATACTCCCTCTAATTTTCAGGGGACGAGTGCCTCTGCGGCTCTGGCTGCAGGTGTGGTCGCGCTCCTCTATTCAGACAGCAGATTCGCTGAATACGCACCTTTCGATCTTTCATCTGTCTCAGATCTTCCTGATGTGAATGTTGATCCATCTCCAGAATTCAGTCGTGAGATCTACAGAAACAGAGCGAATGTACGTCCAAATGATAATAACATCCTGGCAACGCTCAAGAATTTCTCTGATCTGCCGAGTGTGTCTCAAGAACTTGAGAACTTTGAGTCTAACAGATTGAAAGATTTGTACGAATATACAGATTGGGTCTCAAATTTCTCTTACATGGGCACTCAGGTAAACGAGTTCCTCGGGTTTGGTCGACCGAACGCATCAACACCGCACGTTCCTGGCCTCGAACTGCAGATCAACAATATCCCATTCCTTGCTGAAAAAGTCAGCCCCGTATCTGGCTATGAAACACTTCTTAGTGATACACCTGTTTACAGTGTTCAATTCGGAGATCTGGCTCCTCCCGGAGAGTCTCTGAAGCCCGAGCAACTTGAAGCGCTTGGAAAAGGTTGGAGCGTTCAACAGGGAGTGAACCTGTTTATTGAAGGCCTTGGACTTGAAGAGCCTGTTACAATCTCTCCCTTTCTCGAAGGGTTGGATGTTCTTGTATTTGAGGACGGAACAGTTCTGGAATCAGAAGATGGCGAAGAAGGTCCGATGTTAATATATGCCTGGACCGATAGTTTAACAACAGGTTCCAGTGAGACTGAAGACATTGATGCATTCCAGAATCTTCTTCACAATCCAAATGGGCGCTATCTCAGAAGTGCAAACTTGAGCCTGGTTAGCCCCACATTCGGTCTCGCAGGTGTCGAGACACCGATGATGCTTAAGATGCAACTTGCACATGAATTAGGGACTCAAAATTCAAGTCTGGATCCCGATGGAGTTGGTGGTGCAAGTGTCGGCGAAGCTGGAACGCCTATCCAAATTTCTCAAGAAATCGACCCACTGCTCGTCTCTATAACCTACGAATCCGAGGATGATGAAATTGCTCCATTGAGTTATGAGGTCGCAAGAATTACGGGCGATAGTCAGTTTAACCCGAAGGCACCGTTAGAGCAGGCAACAGCTGCTGAATATGATAATTCAGCAAATGAGTTTGATACAATTCCTCAATGGAGAAATGCTCCCGACGAGTGGTACGACCCTTTTAATACCATTGGCGGTGGGATCGACAAACCTGTGATGGTAATTAAACCATACAACTTTCTCGTCCCCCCTCCTCCTCCTGGATATACATCTGCGACACTATCAATTGCACTTCAGCCCGGTAATTCTTTCCTCCCTGAGTACTCCGTGGATGCTCAGGATGGATCCCTTGAGGCTGAACGCATTACGAATATCTTTCGCGATCATCAGGGATTTATCTTTTATGGTGCGGATTTGATACCTTTCAGTTCTGGTGCCAAAGACCTTTTTGGAACCTCATTGCGTGAACTCGCAGATGGAGAATTTCCAAACTGGTCTGCTTCAAATAATGAAATCATCTTTACACAGGGTTCGGTTTCCGGCGATTTCGTTCAAGCTGCTGATATTGATCCGCTCTTCTATGCAACTCCGATGGATGAAGATTCTCTTCAAAATTCACCGCAACCGCGTCCGAACTCCAGGGTGTTGGAGATCTTTGAGACGGTAACAGGCATGGATAGCCACCCTACAGAGGAAATACTTGCGATCACAACAAGTACAGGATCACAGGATTTTGTCTCTCTCGTTACAAATGATGGTGTAAATCTCACCAGACTTGTCACTGAGGCTGAAGCTATCGGGGCACGTGATCCAAGTTGGGCAAATAATGGATCCCAGCTGGTATTTTGCACGGAAGAATCTATACAGGTATTGAACTTTGAACGGAGTGGAAGTTCCTTCCGGCTGGAGACAGTTCTGGATAGTACGTATCCGCATCTGACGGATTTCCGCTCACCAATTTTCGATCAGACAGCAGGGTTTATATACTTTGTCGCCAGAAAAAAGGCTGAATCTGCCTCAGATGATTCACTTAACCTGTATCTAGTCAGCAGGTCTGGACGCGTAATTTCGCTTGGTGCAGATGTGGACGGAGCCCCGTTCCCTCTTCTGGATGAGTTTCAAGGCATTGATCTTTACGATTTAGAACTTTCAAGGACAGGTAACAGACTGCTTTTTGTTGCTAATGCAGAACTGAATGAACCTCGATCAGAGCGAGGAGGAGCAGGATTCGTTTCAAGTCCTAATGCAAATCTGTTCACGGTTGAGAATATTTTTGAAGTCGCCTCCTACGACGCCGACCCAGAATTCTCTCAACTGGATATTCAAAGTCCAAGTGCAAACGTATCAGCAAGAAGACCCAAATTTTCACCCAATGGGCTGGAAATCACCTATGTTGGATATACCGTTCCGGTTTCAGTCGATCAGGTTCCTTCCAATGGAAAGATTGTCCGCCAGTTCTTTGGTCAGCCAGAGAAGGGTATTGAAGATCCACCAGACGCTCCTGTTGCTGACCCGTTACCAGACGCACCACCAACTGGTCCTGCAGACAACGCTAACATAACCTTTCAGGGGAGTTTCGGTTTCGATCGAGGACAGGACGGATGGCGCTTCGATAACGCCGGGTTCGACCCAAGCCTGTTAAATGAACGATACGAAAGAATCGATGATCTTGCAAGAGAACTCGAATCAGGCATTATCGGACTCTATGCGGGAGCAGAGTCTGCATTGATTAATCAGGACGCTCAAATTGTATCGCTACGTTTTCAGGCGTTACAAAGCTCCAGTGGAGGGGTTAATCTCATCAGCAACAATCCTCGGCGAACCGTTGCACAAGATCTGCTGCTCAATGATCTGCCGACTGATGTTGAAAATGGTATTGCCCTAAGAGGGGGAGAATTGACCAACCCACGCGTCTACATCAGCCCGGCAACACCTGTCTATCAGGATGGTGAACAGGTTGTTGTGAATGTGAGAATTGAGACAAATGACTATCAGGTTGGAGCTGTTCGAGCCTACCTGCAATACGATACCACAAAGCTAGCTTTTGTTTCAGGAACAACCAACTCGTCACTTTTCCCGAGGAAGTTGAGAGATGGCTCATTAACGCTGGAAGCTAATAACAGTAATTCTGTGTTCGGTTTCTGGGGCGGCCCTGAAAGTTCTATACAGGTTGTACCTGACTCACTCTATCTCTATCGAGCGAGAGTTGGTGCAACAGCTGGAACACCCGCTTCACAAGTTCCAACGCTGAGACTAAGAGCTAATAGTGTGAACCTTGAATCTGCATTCACACAAGAAACGAACAGCTTTGGAGATTTGACACTGTCTCCGAATAGTGAAGAGACTAAGCTCTATGACCTTTTATTCAAACCTCCTTCAGGTTTCTTTAACCTTCCATCTTTCCAGCACCGCTATATCCTTTCATTCGATTTGTTAAATTTCCTTCAGGAAGATTCACCGAATGGTGGATTGACGATGTACGACGTTGAAATTTACCGGATGGATGACAAGAAGAGATACTATGCTGTATGGGGATTTGAAGTTCCCCCTGGAGGTTCCCAGTTCACATTCGATGCCATTGGTGCCAGCGGTGTAAATACAACGCTTTCTGCGGAATTGAGGAGATGTTGCTCCGCTTCTACAGATGTCGTGGATTGCGTAACAGGTAATACAATTACAGGGGTGCAGATGGATTTTCTCAATACGGCTCTGCCTCCTGGGTTCTATACTCTCGTTATTGCGACCGACATCCAGCAGGATATTATCCTGACATGGGAAGCACCTCAGCAGCTTCTCGGAAATCTTGGTGAATCCTGTTCTGGAGTTATACCTTCTGCAACCTTCTGTGACCAGAGAGTTGTACTTGAAGGAAATGGAAGAGATGATAATTTCGTTCTCGAGCCAAGTGTGGTTACTCCTTTCTACGATGGTGCAGGTAAATATGAAGGCCCCGGGTGCTCTACAACTGTACCAAATAGTGTGATTAAGCAGCTTGATGAAATCTATACTGCAGATATGTCGAATGAGTCATCTCGTGAAGAGTGGGCTCAAGGTCCTCTCATAAGTCCGTTTGGCTCACCGGATTTTGTGATCACTGATTCCTCATTGGCTATGTCCATTACCAATCCTGAGAATAATTTTGGCTTCTGGAACGCAGATGGATCATCTATCGGACTAAGTGAAGATGATTTAATTACAACGGAAGGCTCACCCAACCTGATTTTCAGAGGAAGTTATCTGATTACGAATAAGAGTGAGTTCAACCGTCTTGCACTGCCTGATATACGAGTTCGACTTGCCTCAAGTACTTTCCAGAGGTCGGTCTCGGCGGTTCTTGTTTCACTTACAAATGGAGCAACATCACCAGCGCCAGCCGATGCGAAGTTTGTGGAGGTTTACATGGTTATGGATCAGGCTCCCGACAGTCTTGAGTCTCTCGTCGCTGCTTTCGATCTGCTTTCCTTCTACACTCCCGCCGCATTCCCTAATAAGGATATAACGGATGAATTGATTGAACTGGAATTGGTTAGAGTTGAAAGAGCCTATATTCCGAATTATCCAATGCCGTGATGATGGTCACCATAAGAAACATACGTACTACTTGATTCGAGGCGTCCTCCAAAAAGGGCGCCTCTTCTTTAGCTGCCTGTCAGGACTGATATGATGAAAGCTTTGCAACAGCCTATTCTCCTTTTTTGTGTTTTCTGCCTCTTTCTCTTCTCAGGAGGACTTGCTCAAGAAGTCACAGATACACAAGGTAATGAAGAAAACGGACTGGTCTATCGGGGAGAACTGTCAACTCCTCGAAGCACCATGAAAACATTTCTGTCAAACATGAACGCGGCTCTTCAAGGCGAGCCTGACAGATGGAGAAGTGCGGCAGTCGCACTTAACCTGGCAGATGTTCCCTCCCTTGAGTATGATGCAGCGGCGAGAGAAGCTGCGTTGCGTCTCTATGAGGTTTTCAATCGCATTGAAAAAGTTGATATTGATTCTATCCCTGAGAATGTGACCGGCGATCTTTATGTCTACAAAGATCTTCCCTCGGGTAGAATCGCCATGAGTCGTCTGGTTGTGGATGGCAAGAGTCAGTGGCTATTCACTCAGAATACAGTCGATCAAACTCTTGCGATGTATATGGACGTCAAAGACAACGAAAGAGTGATTGGACTCCCCGATGCACCAACATTCGCCACATCTCCTAATCTCTGGTTTCGTACGAACCTGCCTCGATGGCTTTTTAAGCGGACTTTTATTCTCGAGAACTTTCAATGGATAGGTTTATTCGGGATTATACTTTTAGGGTTTATTCTAGATAGACTTTCCAGAGCACTTCTTTCCAGGGCTATATCTCACCAGATGCAGAGAAAGGACCACTCCTTCGACTCTGAACATCTGGATTCCCTTGTTAAGTGGTCAGGCCTTTGCCTCGCAGGAATTATTTGGTTACTCGGGATACGGTGGCTTGGTTTAAGTGATCAGGTCACACTCATTTTACGACTCGCTGCTGTGTTCTTCTCATGTCTGGCAGGTGGATTGGCGCTCTTCCGAATCACCGACTTTGTTGCTTTTACATTTGAGAAAAAGGCAGAACAGACAGATAATAAGTTTGACGATGTTCTTGTTCCACTCCTTCGAAAAACGACAAAGATTTTCATTACGGCTTTTGGCTTCATCTTTCTTGCAGATAACCTGGATATCAACATTTCGAGTTTACTTGCAGGGCTTGGCATTGGAGGCCTCGCCTTCGCCCTTGCTGCGAAAGATACCGTTGAAAACCTCTTCGGGTCGTTGACGGTTCTTATTGATCGTCCCTTTAATATCGGTGACTGGATCAACATCGAAGGATTAGATGGGACTGTTGAACAAATAGGACTCAGGTCTACGAGGCTCAGGACATTCTACAATTCACTCGTAACGATACCAAATTCAAACCTCATTAAAGCCAAAGTCGACAATTATGGTCAGAGACGTTATCGGCGAATAAAGACAATGATTACTGTAACGTACAACACGCCGCCTGAAAAGATCGATGCATTTTGCGAGGGCATAAGAGAACTTGTTCGACAGCATCCGTATACACGCAAAGATTATTACCATGTCTGGTTGAATCAATTCGGGGCACATTCCTTGGACATCCTTGTCTACTGTTTTGTAGAAACTCCTGATTGGGCTACTGAGCTTAGGGAGAAACACCGTCTCTACCTGGATATTATTCGTCTGGCAAAAAGGCTCGGGATTGAATTTGCTTTTCCGACTCAAACTCTTTACATTGAAAGAGGGCAGGGAGCTGCCAAAGCTGATCCAGCTCCTTTTTCAACACCTGGAAAGATCTCTCAATCATACAATGAAACACGTCAGGATGTTCATGAGTTGGTGAATCAATTATACAAGACTGAAGCTCAAACATGGCCTCCTCCACCCGTTGATTTTACTCAGTTTGAAGATCAGCAAATGGAAGATATACCGAGGAAGAATAGAGGGGGAGATTCTGGAGAATAAGGCTCCAGAAAAAACTTCTGATGGCACGTATATTCTATAGCATGTCGGGTGAAGGTCGAGGCCATGCAACAAGAGCAAGGGCGATCATTGACTATTTGTGTAAGAATCATGAAGTATATGTATTCGCTCCTGGAGATGCGTTCGAACTGCTGGCACCTGCGTATAAAGATAGCGCTGTAAAAGTTTTAAGAATTCCAGGCTTACACTTTTACTATACAAAGTCCGGAAAACTAAACACCCTTGAAACGGGGAGAGCTGCTCTACAATACCTCGGTAATCTTCCTCGATTGTTAAGGAAGTTTGACCGGTTTTTTGAGAAAAAAAGACCAGACCTGATTGTCGTCGACTTCGAACCAGCTCTTCCACGGGCGGCCAATAGAAACAAAATTCCCTTTATCAGCTTGAATCACCAACATTTTCTAGTGGTGAATGACTTAAGTGAGCTTCCATTTCGATTGAGGCTACACGCTCTTTTCATGGGACTGGTAGTTCGTCTATATCACAGGGGAGAGGTGAAGAATATTGTTTCATCATTCTACTTCCCACCTCTGAAGAAAACGAACAGAAATGTCACACAGGTCGGAGTTATCCTGAGGCCTTCGATTCTGGCGGCAAATCCTGTGGTTAAAGAGCACCTCGTGGTTTACCTCAGGAAGTTTGCTCCAGACAATGTCTTAAAGGCACTTGAAGAGACTGGTCGACCGGTCTTTGTCTATGGGCTTGGTGAACGACCTGACCGAGGAAAAGTAATTTTTAAACCAGTGAGCGAGGAAAGTTTTCTAGAAGACCTGTCCTCTTGTACAGCTCTGATCTGTACAGCAGGCAATCAACTTGTTGGTGAGGCGCACTTTCTGGGGAAACCGGTGTTTGCCATGCCCGAGCAGAATAACCAGGAACAGTACATTAACGCCTGGTTTCTTGAGAATGAAGGAACAGGCACGTGGTGTGACATCGAAGATTTCAATATCGAGCGATTAAATAAATTTCTCAGGGACATAGAGCAGTATATCGATCGAATAGTTCCTGAAAAGTTCAACGGAAATTCACTTGCAATTCAAGCTGTCGAGGATGCTTTGTTGGAACACTCCTGAGATCGAATAGGGCGATGAACTATGCAGAATCTCTTACGACCCCTTAATTACCTCAAAGAACTGAAGACCCCCCCGTCTAACAGGCCAGGATCACCCAGGCTTCTCACATACATTGTTACGTACACTTGTAATGCCCGGTGCATCATGTGCGACTCATGGAAGATGAATGGTAAAGAAGATCTGACAATTCCAGAAATCGAAAACACTTTTAAACAACTTCCTAAACTGGATGTCGTCAGGCTTACAGGGGGAGAGCCCTTTGTGAGAAAAGATATTGCCGAAATCTATAAGCTTTCAGAGGAATATCTGTCTCCAAAATTCTATCAGATTACGACCAATGGGTTTCTTACCCGAAGGATTGTCAACTTTCTTGAGAGTCGCCCTCGTAAAAAGAAACTCTACTTACTGATCAGCCTGGATGGTACTGAGAAAGTTCATAATTATATACGCGGTAAAGAGACTGCTTATGAGAATGTTATCGAGACCCTCAAAGAACTTTCTAAAAGACATTCAGAGCTGAATGTTAGTCTCTCGATTAACCAAACAATTGTCAATAAGAGCGGTGTTTCTGAATACCGAAAGCTCCGACGAATTACGAGCAAGCTGAAGGTGCAGCACCAGGTCGTTTTTGCCTATGAAACAAGTGCGACCTACAGTTTGGACAGAGAGATTGAAATCGAGCAGAACTCTTCCGATTCCTATAAAACCTTTGGTGATTTCCAACGCAGAGATCTGGAATCTTTTTTTGAGATGCTTGAAAAAGATACAAAAAATATGAATTTTCTCAATCGAGTGTCAAAGTCCTACTACATCAAAGGACTCAAGAATCGTTTGCTTTCGAATGGGCGGACTCCAAATCCGCGGTGCGTTGCATTAACAAAGCACCTTCGTATCTTTCCAAACGGAGATATTCCAACTTGCCAGTTTAACAGCAAGATTGCAGGCAATCTTCGTCAAAACTCATTTAGAGAAATCTGGTTCGGGCAAGCGGCCAGACAGCAAAGAGACTGGGTCTACAAATGTCCGGGGTGCTGGGCTGAATGTGAACAACTTCCGAATGCTATATATACGGGTGACATTATCGGAGAAATGGCGAAAGGGATTTTGGATAGAGTGCTTCCCGAAAAACTTTCGACTCAGGTTCAAAGACCATTCTGTTCGCTCTATCAGTCACTGGACAGAACATTAAGACCGGGATAAGATCCTGAAATAAGTGCACTCAAATCGCTTAGAAATTCATCCCCAGATGGGCGTGCGCTCCATTTTGAAATGCTGTCAGGTTTTTCTTCGTCTGAATTTATTTCCAAACCCCAGAGAGGTTTGGTCGACGAAAAACTATTCGAGTATCTGGCATCTCCGAGAATGAGGTGCTCGTTGTCGGATTGAATGGGCGTAACATATCCGTCGGCAAACCAAGTCAGTACATTTATAGCTCTGAATGTGTCATCATTCATTTTACTTTCTGGGATTGTATCCATCGTAAAAAGTTCGCTTGCATCATGGAGAACGTAAGTACTCTGTGCGAACAAGGGAGTTCTCACGGTGGAGGAATGAATCTGATCGTCACTAATATATATCGAACGCCATACGATGAGGCTTAAGGGTGCGGGGCAGACTCTCAGGTTTGTGTACTCTCCGGCTTTATCTCTGGCAATACTATGAGCAATGTGAAGAGCCCGCTGTTCCTGGACGAGTCCAAACAAAATATAGAGACAGAAGTAAGCTCCAGTGATCGAGAAAGGCTTCCGGGATTTTGTATACATCCCAAAAATAATCCCTGCTAAAAGTGGAATTGTCACTAACGGATCTATAATCGGTAGGATATCCCATGCAATTCTGTTATTAGAGAATGGCCAGAAGAGGAGAGTTCCATAGCTTGTACAGGCATCAAGGAAGCCATGTGTCGCTGCTCCAGCAATCCCTGTTACAATCAAGTTCCTTTTCCACTCGTTCTTCCTTTTCAGAAGTAGAAACGGAAGTACGGATAATATTCCCATCAATGGGATAAGGATAATGCTGTGAGTAAAATGACGATGATAAATCCAAGAATGGACTGGGTCATCAAAACTGGGGAGAAAAACATCAATATCAGGAAATAGACCACCTGCGATGCCTGCAAGCGTTCCAGATAGAGCGTATTTCTTTCTCGCAACCAGCCCTCCTGCAAGACCTCCGAGAAGTCCCTGTGTCAGTGGGTCCACGCTTCTGTTATCCTCTTAACCTTCGAAGTTCATTCATTCGCCCACATCACAGTGATGCAAGACTTTCGCCAAATTCAGAACACGTTAGCTGGATCAGTTGGCTGCCCATCTCCCGGCAATTACACCGGCGACTATACTTGCGATAAGAGAGAGGAAAAGCGTCACAAAGGAGCTAAAACCAAAGATTAGAATCAATGCCTCCTGAAAAAGCCAGATCAGCAGGAGAGTAGGACCGGTGGCTCCAATCAGCAGACAAACCTTCTTCTCTGAACCTTGTGAAAACCGGGAGATAAGAAACGCGATAACCGGCGTAAGAAGAGAAATGAATATGAGGATCAAAAGTAACATATTAAACCTGTGTTTGCTTTGAGTTTGACTGTAATGCCCTGATTCGAACTTTCCAGAAACGGTAGCTGAAGAGTAAGATGACAAGAGCACAGTAGATTTCCAATAGTCCTGCAAGGGCAAACGCCGAATTATAACTGAAGTCACTAATGATTCCAGAAAAGACCAACCCACAAATCATCCCCAGGGTCCCAGCAATATTCATCAACCCAGATGCAGTCCCCCTTTCGCCTTTGATAGACAATGCTCCAACTAACTCATATGAAGGAATAAACATAAGTGCTGAGAAAAAACCACAAAGAAACATCAGGAAACTGAAGATAGAATAAGTAAATTGTGGGAGGAAGAGCAGACATATTCCGTAGATGAAACTGCCAGCCACCAGCGGAAGCAAAGCCCCTTTCTTACGGATCGCGTAACCTGTATAAATGGTAGAGACAATGAATCCAATCCAGAATAGGATCGTCGGGAATGAGATTCTTTCGGTAGAAGAAAAACCATATCGATCTTCAATAAAGAACGCTGTAAGGATCGCGAAGGTTCCAAACGTATAGCGATCTATGAAGGCGAAGACGAGTGGAACTCTTACACTTGCTGCGACTTTAAAGACGTTCCTGGCTTTCTTCTCAGAGCTGCGTCTCGGGTTTGTTGCTCCCTGACCTTGATAAATGCCCTGTTCTCTCATCAAGTATGGAGCTGGAAGAATAAGGAGAACACCCAAACCAACGAATAGCTCTTCAACTCCTTTGATATTGAAGATTGATGTTAAGACAGGTGAAATGAGATAGGCAGCAGGAAATGCGATCAAGAGAGCTGTCAAGTTTTGGGTTCTGGACTTCCTTGACGCATCATCGATCCCGAAGGCCAGAAGGGAGACAATGACCGTCGTTTCACCAATACCTTGTATTACTCGTATGAGGAGTAAGGAACCAAAGGTGGGAGCAAAGGGAAAGAGGATGATTCCAAGCCCAGTAAGAATAAGCCCCGGTATGAGAAGGATCCTGATGGATGCCATCCTGTCGATCAAAAGACCGATGACAATAGACCAAAAGAGGTTTACGAGACTGTTCGTCACTAATACGAGTGAAGATGAAGAGTTGGAGAGTGAAAACTTCTGTCGCACTAAGGGGTCGAGGTAGGGGAGAAGTACAGAGTTGGTTATGAGAACCAAAGTCAAAAGCAGGAAGGCCAGTTGTCTTTCTGATAATTTCATGGACCCAGAGCCTTGTATTGTACTAGAGTCTTCAAAGTACCCCTTAAGAGGGCAGATGATCACACTCTTCAAGGTCCGCCCTCAAGCTCGTTGTTTCATCAGGCATAAAATCTTCACGTCGGATTTATTATGATCAATAAAGCAACTTCCGATCAACACCGACAACAAATCGCTTCTTCCATGGCCACAGAGCCCGAAAGGAACCAGGTGCATCAGGGAGGCGAAAAAGAAAAGAAGTCCAGGTTTGATCTTGTTACGATCAGATATACTGCTTTCGGAACCTTGATGGGAAGCATCTTGATGATTCTCGCCTGGGTCGTTGAGATGAAGCTCAAGAATTTCGAATTCGCTTTATCAAGTATACCACTCGTCCATCAGCACAACCCCCTGCTCGTCCTGATCGATCTGGGACCACTCATTGGGGCCATTCTCTTTGCGATGATTGGCAGAACGCAGAGTAAACTTCGAACTGTTAATGCCGAGCTCGAAGATCGTGTCTCCCAAAGAACCTTTCAAATTACCCTCGAAAAAGCGCGAACAAACGCCATTCTTGATACGGCGGCAGACGGTATCATTACGATTGATCAGGAAGGGAATATCTATGGTTATAATAAAGCCGCAAAGAGGATTTTTGGGTATTCAGAATCAGAAGTACTAGGTCGACGAATCCAGATCCTCCTGCCCACCTTCGACTGGCATACTGAAGCTGAAAGAGCAAATCGTTCTCCCTCCGATTCACAAGATGGTTTTAGGATTGGGGACCATGAATTCGAAGGTTTAAGAATCGATGGAACTTCTATACCTGTAGAAGTTGATATCAGCTCTTTCTCACTTGGTGAGGATACATCATTCACTGCGATTATCCGTGATATATCAGATCGCAAGAGACAGCAGAAACTTGAGAATTCACTTCAGAGAGTGACAACTGCAGTTAATCAGGTGCAGGAACTTCGAGAACTCTATCAGTCGATCCACGGCTCTATTTCTGAAGTGATGGATGTCTCAAACTTCTATATTTCACTTCTGAACGATGAAACAAATAATCTTGAAATTGTCTATAGCCAGGATGAAATGTCCTCTGGATCTGAGGGGAGTATCAAGAGCATCATCGAACTCATGAATCTTGTTCGAAGAAAAAGCGAGCCCACGATTCTTCTTCCTGATGAAATTCACACTCTCGTCGATCACAAATTATTATCGGGTACCTATACACCCGTTCAAAATGTCCTCGGTGTCCCTCTTGAGTCATCCGGTAAATTAGTTGGCGTAATGGCAACCGTCAATTATGTGGAAGATATACATTACACGGAAAAGGACAGCTGGATTCTCAATTTTGTGTCGGGGCAGATTGCTAACGCAATTGATCGAGAATCAGCCCGAGAATCACTCAGGCAAAGTGAAAGAAGATATCGCCGCATGATCGAAGAGGCCGGCGATATTGTCTACACACTCGATGCAAGAGGCACTTGTACATTCGTTAACCCCCCAGCAAGAAAATTGACGGGGTACAACCAGCAGGAGCTTATAGGTCGCCGCTTTCTTGAACTGGTCAGACACGATTATAGAGAATCAATTGAAGATGTCTACAAGGAGCAATTGCGCACGAGAACGAGAGAAGTTGAAGTCGAGTTTCCAATTGTCACAAGAGACGGTTTTACAAGGTGGGTTGAACAGAAAACGACACTTGTAAAGGATGAAGAGCAATCATACATCTTTGAATCTGTATTGCATGATATTACCGAGCGTCGAATGGCGGAAGAAGGGCTGAAGGAGAGAGAAGAGCGCTTTCGCTCTCTGAGCACCTCATCACCGATCGGCATTTTTCAACTAGACAATAACGGCCAATGCATATATGTTAACAAAAGGTTTGAAGAGTTAACGGGACGCCCTCTAGCAAAATGTGTTGGCTTTGGCTGGATGGAGGCTATTCACTCTGATGACCGTAATATGTTTATGAAAGAGTGGATATTTGCACGTACTGAAGAATCTTCCGCCACCAGAGAAGTCCGGCTATCTTCCGACAAGGATGGCGAACGTTGGGTGAATATACGATGGACCGCACTTCATGATTCTGAAGATAATGTAAGTGGGTACGTCGGAACATTCGAGGATATTTCGAGTCGAAAGAAATCTGAGAAGATAACAAAGGTTCTGCTTCAGATATCTGAGGCGGCTCAGACTTCAGCAGATCTACAGCAGTTCTTTAGAACCCTCCATCAATCCCTCGAGTCTATTATCGATACTACAAATTTCTATATTGCAACCTATGATGAAAAGAAAGAGCTCATAAGCTTTCCATATGCATATGAAAGTACCCTCGAAATGATAGACCTCAAACCAAGAAAAATCGGTAAGGGTCTGACGGGATATATGTTTCGAAAATCTGAACCTCTTCTCCTTGATGAACAGGGGATTCAGAGAATTTATGAGACAGGGAAAGCAGAGCTCTTAGGAAAACCCGCGAAAAGCTGGTTAGGCATTCCTTTAATTTCCGAATCTCAGGTGATCGGTGGACTGATCATTCAGTCATATACAGAAAGTGGTAAATTTCACGAGTCAGACGTTCAAACATTGAGTGTGATTACGTCTCAAATTGCAGCTGCACTTGAAAGAAAAAAAGCCGAACAGGAATCACGAAAATACCTTCAGCAGCTTTCAGATGCTCATGCAAGAATAAAGGAAGACCTGGCACTCGCTGCAAGAATCCAAAGAGCAAGGCTGCCCAAGTCACCTCCCGATGTTGAAGGTATCGAATTTTCGTGGATTTTTGACTCTTGTGACGAAGTTGCAGGGGACATGTTTAATTTCCTGATGCTGGATGATAACCACCTGGCGATGTATATACTAGATGTGTCTGGTCATGGTGTTCCAGCTGCCCTCCTTTCCATGACTCTGAGTCGAGCCCTGACTTCAGCAACTGATGGATCGGGCGTCCTCATGAGAAAAAGTAAAGAGGGTTTCAGGCCAGCTTCTCCTTCCGAAGTCGCTGCTTCCATGAATGAACGCTTCCCGATGAACCTGGATACTAATCAGTATTTTACGATGCTCTATGGCGTCTTGAATATCACAAGTAGAGAACTCACTTATTGTCGTTGCGGACATCCGCCTCCTATTCTGGTGAGCGGCGAGCAGGTTCGGGAGCTTGATTCTTTTTGTGACCCTGCCGTTGGTATCCTGCCAGATGTTGATTTCCATGAGGAAACCATCCACCTGACGGAGAAAGACCGTTTCGTAATGTTTACCGACGGCTTGGACGAGGCTACCAGTGAAGCAGGTGAGGAATTCGGGTTTGAAAGAATCAAGGAGCAACTGGCTAAATCGAGGGACGCGTCCTTGTCTGATGCAATCCAATCGCTTCAGGTTGGTGCTAAGGAGTTTTCGCAAAAGGATGTTCAAGGAGATGACATCACCATCGTCGCGATTGAAATCCGCTAGGGATATGTATTATATCCAAAGTTCTATGGGCCCGAACTTTATTTCATTCGGCACGAATTCGTTAATCTCTTGCCCTCTAGCTCTACATGGTCACCAGTGACCATGCTCCTGACTGAAACAGGTGAAGTTAGGAGAATTTAAACAGATGTTCGGCATGGTTGTGGATAGGGATTTACCTGAGGGGCCGGGACTGTCTGTTATTGACTATTTCAGAACGTTATTTCTCTCTCTAAGTGAGGAAAAATGGCACCAATCATCGAAATTAAAGGCTTGTCTAAAGTCTATGTCCAGGACTTCATCGGTACTGAACATGGACGGCTAAAAATCAGGTTGAGGAACCGGAAACGAGTCGCACTGAAAGAACTCGACCTCAACGTCGAAGAGGGAGAGATTTTCGGGCTTCTTGGACCTAACGGCGCCGGTAAAACGACAACACTTAAAATACTAATGGGGCTGCACTTCCCAAGCTCTGGAAGCGCCAGAATCATGGGGAAAGAGCTGGGGAACAACGATGTTAAGAAGCAAATCGGATTTCTTCCGGAAAACCCCTACTTCTATGATTATCTAAAAGGGGCAGAGTTTCTTGACTTCTACGGGCAACTTTACGGGATGGACAAGCACTCCAGAAAGAAAAGTATCCCCAGGTTGCTTGAACAGGTAGGCCTTGGCCATGCAGGTGATCTGCCACTTAGGGGTTACTCCAAGGGCATGCTCCAGCGCATTGGACTCGCTCAAGCACTCCTCAATGATCCGAAAGTTGTCTTTCTTGATGAACCTCAATCAGGGCTGGATCCGTTCGGACGAAAAGAAGTTCGCGATCTCATTCTCTCATTAAAAGACGAAGGAAAGACAGTCTTCTTCAGCTCTCATATTCTCCAGGACGCAGAAGTTATATGCGACAGAGTTGCAATTCTTCATCAGGGAGAGAGAATCGCTCTTGGGCCTCTAACGGAAATGCTCTCCGCCAAGGTGAAGGAATACGAAGTTGTCTTTAGCGCAGCTTCTCAGGAAACGATCGAGAAAGCGCGAAAAGAATCCTCACGATTTATCGAACAGAACAAAGAATACCTGGCGTCTTTCGACAATGAAGAAAAAGCAAGAAACCTCGCCAATGAAATTTTGAACGGTCAGGGAACTTTGATGTCTTACGTGGCACGAAAAGAATCACTGGAAGAATACTTTATTCGCGAAATTAGTGGAAAGCGCGATGCTGAAAAAAAGCAACGCGAACAAGGAAAGGAGGGAGCTGACTCGAAATGAACAAAATTCTGGCGATCTCCATTAATACCTTTAAAGAAGCTGTACGAAACAGGGTTCTCTACGTACTCCTCTTCTTTGCAATTCTGATCATGTTTGGTGCATGGATCATTTCAACGCTCAGTATTGATGACGAAACTCGAATTATCCGTGATCTGGGTGTTGGGGCCATCAACTTCATTGCGGTTCTCATCGCCGTGTTTGTTGGAGTTGGCCTTGTCTATAATGACCTGGACAAGAAAACAATCTATACGATTATTCCGAAACCGATCTCTCGCTGGCAATTTCTTCTCGGGAAATATTTCGGACTTCTCCTCACCATCGCAGTCAACATCCTCTTCATGACATGGATATTTGCCTCCGTATTACACTTTCGATCCTACATGGCAGACGATGTGATTTCCCAGGCGCTGTACAATTATTCACCGGGAGAGGCGCCCGAATATAAAGGCGCTTTCTTTCATCTCTTCTACATCGTTGCCAGCGCATTCAAATCCCTCGTTCTCGGTATTTGGCATATCGTTAGTTTCGGACTGGATGGGTATCAGGTTACTTCTGGCCTGTTTCTTTCCTCTATTCTTACGGTCCTTGAGATGTCCATCATTACGGCTTTTGCCGTTCTTTTCTCCAGCTTTTCATCTCCAACTCTCAGTGCGTTCTTGACGGTGATTATATTCGTCATCGGTCGACTGAATCAGGATCTGTATCTGTTTGCAGAGACAATGGTTCAACAACAGGGGGGTATAGAGAACCTGGCGGGTGGGCAACTTGTCGCCTACTATTTTGCCATCGGAGCGTCTCACATTTGTCCTAACTTATCCCTGTTTGATCAGCGGGCAAATATCTCGCAATTTGAATCGATACAAATAGGTTTTCTCGATGTCGGCTACGCTCTTGTCTACACTCTTCTTATTATTGTCATTTCCATGATGGTCTTCAACCGGAGGAACTTCAAGTAATGCACGCAGGCTTCCGGATTCAAAATAGATCCAGGTTGGGGGGTGTCAGGGTAAGTGAGATTTGCCTTGGGACATTAGTCATCATTCTGCTCTCCCTGGCGGTTCTCTACCAGAATCGACGCCTCTCAAATGTTGACCAGGTTTGGGAGCGGTATCGTCAAAAAATCAAACTCCCTCCTTCGGAAGTCTTGAAGTTTGTTACACTAGGCTACGATCAGATATATGCCGATTGGCTTTGGCTCCAATCGATTCAGCAGTATGGAAAAGGTTGGATTACTGAAAACAATTCAACAGAACCTATCTTTGAATATTTTGATGTCTTAACAGACATCGACCCTCAATTCGTTTCTGCCTACAGGTTTGGAAATCTGATTATTGGTGACAACCGACTCGACTGGGAAAATGGTCAGGGACTACTCAGAAAAGGCGTATACAAAAACCCGGATAATTATGATATTCCTTATCTGGGTCTATACAATGCCATCTGGCAGACTGATGATCGAATCGATGCGAAATGGTTCGCATACCAATTGAGAAGAAATCCTAATGCGCCTCACTTTATGAAGCGCCTGGAAGAGTATATTGAACGTAAGAGCGGCCGGTATGACGCCGCATTCGAAATTAACATGCGTTATCTTCTAGAGTACCTCGCAACAGGTAATGAGGTCGAAGAAAGCATTGTTCGCAAGAGAATGCGAGTCAGCCTTGATGACTGGTATCGTAATGAACTTGATGATGCTGCTCAGAGATATATTGATCTCTACGGAGATCACCCGATGAGAATGGAAGATATCCTGACACCAGACCTCCGGCCTGACTTCAGGGCACCCGTTCCTTCTCTTATTCAGCGATCTCTTGATCAGTATGAGGTCGAAATCAGTCAGATTCATGGTAAAGAAGTTCCTCGAGCCCTTGTCGATCAGGTCGTCGAAGCCTCCTATGCAAATGTTGTTGGATTACCTCCGGAGCCACTCTATCAAACCTGGTATTTCATTCATGATGGTATTAGAAACGACTACGTTCTGAACCCACAGGGGTTTGGTCGTGACCCTAAACATCTGCCTTACATTATTGCTGCAGGCGAAATGATCAAGCGGATCAATGAACATATGGTCCAATTCCAGAGATTCGTCATGGAGTTTAAAGAGGAGAACGGCAGACTGCCTAATGATTCTGAAGTGGACGAGTACATTATCAGAGATCCACTCGGCGGCCACTTTGTTTATGACCGCACCGACCCTGTCTCACCTGTGTATGGAACCTTCCAGAGTACGGCGGCGCGTCGTATAGATCAGAATCGTGAACCTCGTATGGGATGGTCTGGTCCAGGCCCTTTCCCACTCCCACTTCAACCTTCATTGAAAGAGCATGAAGTTGATCTTGTCTGGGGGATTGAAAACGGCTATATTAAAGAAGACGGCACCGAAATCTGGACAGTAACAAAAGACACTGTAAATCCTGAGGATCCACTTGGGGTGAAACAATTTGTCAGAGATCTTATGCCCTGAACTATTTGCTGAAGATAATGCTTGTCAGCTTTATTAAACCCAATTTTGTCGCGGTTGTTGATGCTCTGTGGTGGCTTGGCTATTCGTCGTTGCTACCGTACCACGAATCGAATGAATGCCATTCACCACGAAAATAGATGCGTATACAACAGTAAATATCCTCGATACTAATTCCATTTTCGAATTGTATGATGAGTGTTTGCGCCTTAACGCCATCGTTGCTTGAGGCAACGATCCAGTCTGTCAGATCGATCAGACACTTTTCTTTTGGATCCAGATAGATTTCAACGCAATAAGGTTCCAATAACACCATCGATTTTTCTGATGTGAAGTTTTCATACTCGAGGATCATGAGCGATTTTCCTCTCTGCTATTTTCAAAAACTATCCATTTCATATATCCGACATCCATTCAATGGTGGGTTGTTAATTCATAACTAATAAGTTATGTAGCATTTCAAGCGATTCCAACAAGAGATGTAAGCGACTCTTGGAGTTTCGTCAATCGAGGCTATCGCGCTTCACCATGTTATCGAACCATGCAATTAGTCTTAATTTGAAAAGCTCCGGCAGCAAGGTATCGGGACCCTATTCACGTTCGCAGAACCGTTCGTTTCAGGAGAAACGACTGCCGCCAACAATGGGATAGATCTAATGCTGCTTCAATGTCGCGGCAATGGGGGGATGATCATGATCAAGCCTCCATCATCCCCCGATCATGCCAACATCATCCCAACCCCGGATTTGATGGTTGATTGAATTTCTAACATTGTATGATCACCCCAGATAGTATACAGTTTTAGGCGGCCTGATAGGTGACACTCT
>CAYTGM010000019.1:0-102510 GCA_964437365.1 uncultured Candidatus Sumerlaeota bacterium
CTAGCCTTAAAGAAACACAAAGCCAAGGAAGAAGCTCTCGTTCTGGGACAGCCTCTCCTGATCGGCGTAGTATAATCAGACCTGGCTCAATATCAGCCTCGTTGATGACGTGAGTGGTCTCAGTGACCCATCCATAAAGCCTCTTCACCGGATGAGAAAATGCGATCGTTAACCGCGACCGAAACGGCGTTCGGCATTCCCGGAAACCAGAGGCATATCAACAGTTGCGTCGGATCAGGAGATCCGCACTCCCAGCGCCTTACTTCGAGGCAGCTTATCTCACATCCTGTTCATCATGTGAATCATGTCTAAGCATTTTGTCCTACCTCAAAAGATGAAACATATAGATCCTCCCGCAGCGGCGCGGAGTCGCGGAGATAGACACCCTTTCAAATCGGCCAAAGGACCAACCCTTCCGAGCGCAGCGAGGCTTTACCGTCGGCCTCATGATTTATCATGAGGTGCATGAATCGAAAATAACCCAGAGAACCGTTTCAACGGTTTGGTACAACGCGACTCATTCTCACATGGCGCCTTGTTGTGCAAGGTCTGTAAAGACAGATAATCTCATCAACATTTTGCAGGAAATCATGAGATTCACCGGGGTGTTATCACTATATGATCTCTGCGGTCTGGCTCCAGTAAGAATGAAGCTTCTCAAACCAAGGAGCATTCTCGTTCAATTGTTTCTTCCAGAGCTGACGGCGTGAATGTGTCAGACCATTTTCTTCGCAGTGCTTCTTCATGGACTTCCAGGTTCGCTGCATGAGTTAAAGCTGCTCGCGCCAGAACTTTCTGTATTTACTTTTGTCGGCCACTGACAGACTCTCCAAAGACTGTCTAGAAAGTACCTGAGAAAGACAACGCATTAAGAACACGTCAACAACGATCGGATGGTAATAAAATGACGCTTACTTTCTATAGCTATCTCATCGATCTACTTCCCATCCCATCTTTCCTTTCATCAGCAAATCATTGTTAACATACAATCGAAACAAACTCTCGCACAGGACAGCGACAAGTTTTCCAATCCGTCCTATTCCTCTCCCTCGACTTTCATCTTGTACCAAGAAACAACCTTCTCCGAAGAAACATACTCACTGTCTATCAAACCCTGAAATGCTTTGATTCCTTTGAGCAGTGTTAATTTTGGGCGGGTGGTAGAAAAAGGAAGGCAATACTCCGGAGCACCTGTTAGAGCATTGAGAAAATTTGGAGAGAGCAATTCTGGCCAATCACTAATTTCATCATAGAGCAACCCGCACGCTTTGAGTAGAATTTTTATGTCTTCATCATTATAAATAATATCAGAAAGATCCAGATAGCACTTGTAGGCATTACCCATTTCACTATGTCGTGGGGGCAATAATTCCCAAGGTCGCTCCTCAACTGACCTATTCTTGGTCAACTGTTGGCATTTAATCGGAAGAAGGCAAAACAGTATACTAGTCTGATCCTCATCCATTTCACAAGTTTTATTTCGGAAATCAATATATACACGACCAGACATCGAAACTTTCCTGCTCTCAGAATTCGAAAATCGAAAAACAATTAGTTTAGAACGCTTGGCTCATCATCAATAAAGACAACTTTCTTAATAGCTTGTCCCACTAATCCTTTAATAGAATCAGCCCTCGCTTTGCCTGTCAATGGAACTAATTGTCCAATTTCCTCTGGAGGATTATGATTTACATTCTTAACTCCAGCTGGCCCTTTTGCTTCTATTTTCCCGAGCTTTTTCGATGCAATAAAGTCATGTGAAGTGTCTTTCCCTGGCTTTAGCTCAATATTAAATGCACGCTTAAGTCTGGCGCCATGCCATGCTTCATGTAATCGATAAAAACCATTTCCTGATTCATCGGTCCATTTGCAGATTGTTATTACATCATCCAAAAACTGAGAAAGATTTGTCAGTCTTGCTAATTGTTCTTGAACAAGTAATTGATTTTTTGTCGGATCGCTAGAGGTATTCAACCCCATCCCATCTGCATCAGCTGTATTCGTGGCTGATGGTTTACTCGATGAGTTCGGAGGTGTGCTTGCCTTCTTAGGAGCGATTAGAGTACTAGTCATTAGAAGTACGCCTAAGAATGACAATAGAATTCGAAATATCCCTTGGTATATTTTCCCTTCGCTGAAGGACTGTGCAGCACCTGCGAACCCTATCCCAGTTCCAGCAATACCCAATGTAGTTGTCACTGCAAAACCGAAAACCGGGGAAAGAGTTACAATTCCTAGAATGAATCCGAAGAGTAATCCTGACTGAGCTCCTTTGATAGCTCCATCAATAATACTATCTCCGCCCATATATGCATCTAATCCGCCAATTAGTGCGCCAATAACTGCACCCAAAATTACAGCTTTTGACACTCGCAATATTAGTTGGAGTGCCAACACCATGGCAGTTTCGAGTAAAGTGAAGGTTCCAGTAATATCAAGGTTAACAATTGGATTGTTACCGACATAGACATACTCCCCCCCTGATTGAGAGGAAAATCAAACAATTTATCCTGACTCCCCCACCTGCTCAATCCCGTATCCAGCCACCTGGCTCGGTGGTATTGCAGACTGGTGGTGGCGTCGCGTCGTTGTCCCGTGAAGTGATAAGCGGTCTGTTGAGCACTTGTACGGCTTTGACTATCCAGCAGGTCGCCGAAAGCCGTGTAGTTCACCGGAGCAACGAGTCCGTTTTCAACAAGAGCTCGGGTGCTTCCTAACCCGTCAGCAACAAAGTGCTGCGAGGTTGATCCCCCTGCTTCCCGAGTGGATTCGCTGCGTAGCTGCTCGCCGTAGCTGTAGATCTTTCGGACAGCTCCCTCACCGTCCAGCTCGGCCAATGTTTGCGAATACCCGGTCAGGTTCTCATTATCGACCAGGTAACGTTCTGTAACAGGCTCTGGCAGATCATCCGTGGTTATCGTGCGCGCAATCAGCGTGTTTGTATGATCATATTCATAAGAGACTGTCGTCTCAAAGTCGCCATCACCGTCGTCGATCTGGGCGCTGATCATGGTCTCCTCAGGCCCCCAGACGAAGAGATGCTCTTTGCTCAAGGAGTCATCGGAAGCATACTCTTTCTTTGATTCCTGTTGTCCGTTTGCATTCCACGTGTAGACTGTATAGCGCCCGTCACCGTAAGTTTCCCTCTCCAGTTTCTGAGAGCCGGCATAGCAGGTATAAACTATACTTTCATTCGCGTTTAGATGATCGGTCAGCGATGTTCGATTTGAATCTTCATCATAGGTATAACTGACATCTCGGACGGGAGGTGTCGTGTTATCACCGGCGTGGCGTATTTCACGGGTGAGTCGCCCGAGCGCATCATACTCGTAGCGCCAATTGATAATATCTGTTCCTCGGGTTTCGATAATGCCGAGACGATTACCGTCAGTGCCGAGGAGGTAATCTGCCTCGAAGATAATTTCGCCATTGTCGGATCGCTGGTGCGTGAGTTTTTCCAGGCGACCGATCGCATCATACTCGTACAGCTCAACGATGTTCTCGGTCTCATTGACAACACGTTCCTTGAGCCCTGCCGCGTTGTAAGCGTATTCCCAGGAGCCGTCGGTGGCATCTACCCGTTGAAGCTGCCCTGACTCGTTGTACTGATAGGAGACAGAATGTCCCAGATAAGACATCTGGCTGAGCGAGCCAAACTTATCATAGTCATAAGAGATCGTCCCTTCCGGTGTGGCGCGTGCCGTGACAAGTCTCGTCTCTTAAATGCCTCACGTCAAAGGTGTAGCCAATTGGTAGTTGGACCACCCAGGAGGTCGTTACACTCACAACCTCACAAACCTTTCACCCTGAAAGCATTTCTTGCCTTGCACAGACAACACTTTGAAGGTTGAAATAATTAGAGTTAAACCTTACACCTGAACAAGGCATTTAAGCAATGAATCATCAGAAGATAAAGACGAGCACACTTGATGACTTTAAGTCTAACTGGAAGCTGTTGGTTTTCAGTGATCTGATTTATAAGGCCATTGCCTTCGCTGTACTGGCGCCACTGACAGGGATCGTCTTCAGGGCACTTCTCTCATTGTCAGGAGGAAAGGTGATTGCCGATACGGATATACTCTATTTTCTTCTGGGACCAGCTGGATGGATTTTCCTGGTTGTTGTTGGAGCCTTCATTCTAACCATACTACTTCTCGAACTGGCAACGCTTCTTGGGGTTCTGGCTCGTTCCAAGCGGAACAGTAAAACGGATATCGCCGATGTCATTTCATTTACCATTTCTCACTTAAGACCAGTTCTTCGACTCTCGCTTCGAGTGGTGGGAATCAGTATTCTGGTGGTTGGACCTTTTCTGGCAATTGTCGGGATTGTCTATCTCTCCTTATTGAGAGACTTCGATATTAACTATTATCTGACAGAACGCCCACCAGAATTCAGGACCGCCTTGATCCTCGCGGGGATTTCTATCATTATTCCTGTCTGCATCCTGCTGCGTCTGACAGCGGGCTGGCTCTTCGCCCTCCCGATGGTGATCTTTGAGAAAGTGCCACCGAAGAAGGCCTTGAAGAAGAGCTCTGTACGCGCACGCGGGCACATTGTGCCCATCCTTTTGTGGATTGCAGGATGGCTGATTACGAGTCTTCTCATTGGCTTTATCATTAACCTCACAACCAACTTACTGGGAAGAGTCATCATACCAGGAGTTGATGACTCTCTGACACATATTGTGATCGTTCTAGGAATAGTTATTCTAGTTGGTGGTCTGGCCAGTCTCCTGGTAAACACAATCGCTCAATCATTGCTGGCATGTCTTATCATGAATCTATACAAACAGGTCAGCGGGAAGAAGCAGCTAAGAGGCATCAAGAGAGAAGCGAAGACCTCGCACCATAACTTAAGAAGGTATATCACGAATGGAAGACTTGCTGCGGTGGGTGTCATCGCAATTGCAGTCGCTGTAACTCTTGGTCTCAGTGCGGTCCAGACCCTTGATTTTAATCATACCGTTCAGGTCACTGCTCACCGGGGTGCGTCCGCGAAAGCCCCTGAGAATACCATGGCTTCAATCCGTCAGGCTATTGAGGATGATGCAGACTGGGTTGAAATTGATGTCCAGGAGTCAGCAGAGGGAGAAGTCATTGTCATTCATGATAGTGATTTTATGAAGCTGTCTGGTAACCCGATCAAGGCATGGGAAGTTACCAGTCGTGACCTTGAGCATCTAGACATTGGGAGTTATTATGACGCGAAGTTTAAAGATGAGCGTGTTCCAACACTAGCTGATGTTCTTCAGGCCTGCAAAGGGAAAGCGAACGTGACTATTGAGCTCAAATATTATGGTCATGATGTTATGCTGGAGGAGAAAGTTGCGCGCATCGTTGAAGAAAACGGAATGGAGGAGAATATCGTTGTGATGTCGCTGAAACAGTCTGGCATAGACAAGATGAAACAACTCCGCCCAAACTGGACAACGGGACTGCTGACAGCTACGGCTATTGGCGATCTGACATCGGCCAACGCGGACTTCCTCGCCGTGAATTCAAAGCTCGCCACCCGCAAGTTTGTCAAACGAGCCCATGCTGAGGGAAAGGCTGTTCATGCGTGGACAGTAAACGATCCGATCACTATGAGTATTCTGGCGGGTCGCGGTGTAGACAATTTAATAACCGATAATCCGGAACTTGCGAAACGAACGCTCGAAGACTGGTATGAAATGACTCCTGCGGAAAAACTCATTCTGCAGTTTGCTGGACTCTTTGGTCAGAAGGCAGTGTCGGTAGAGCAATAGTTCTTTTTTCGAGGTTCTCAATGCGAGCTTATCTTGACCAAACCGGGAGAATGGCAGACTGTTCTGCATTACGCTGTGGGAGCCTTTATTTTGACTCAAAAAGTATTTTACCTTTTAACCATATCGCTGGCAGCATCATTTTTCCTATTCCCTGCGGCCGGCATGGCACAGGAACAGCTCCCTCTCCCCCCCAGGGCGTCTGATGCACTCAGCGGGAGCCAGATATATACACAATTACTGGGGAAGTCTCTCACCCAGCAGGAAGAATTCATTTTTCATCAAATTCGAAATGGGAATGTTCCCTCTTTTATACGAACACTGATTCCCATCACGATCACAGAAAATATATCTGCCTCCAACAGGACAGCGATGATTTACGTGACCCCTGATTACATGTCAGTTGGGTCGAATACCGATTTCTTCAGAATACCCATGACGGCCTCACTTGCACAATGGACCGCTGACCTTTGCTCATCAAGCCTCACAACCCGGAAGGTAACAGATGTGATATATACTGAATCAACTGTAAAACTGGCTCCCCAGTTCTTCAACCCAGCCGATTTTCAGATAGACTCGTGGGAAATCATCTATCAGCACAACCTGCGTATCGAAGAGTTGAGAGAAGGCAATGCCCTTGGATTGCTTGTGGGAGGCATCAAGAAGGATGTCGTAATTACCCAACGCCTCACAGAGCAACTGAGCCCACCCCGAATCGCCATTTATGGCTGGCACCAGTTGAATGGTTCCCCGATCCAGCCTCTATCTCTAATCCACATTCAGGGATACCGTGACTACAGCCATGGGTCCCGGCTGATTCTTAATGAGATGCTGGTTGATGGAATGTCAACTACGGTGCAGGCTGTTCTTACCGACCCCGACTTACATGTGCTTCTTAGCGATGAAGGTGTCTTTCCACGAACTCGATACGATGTACCCCTTCCACCAATCTCCCAGGAATTCCCTTTTATAGACAGTTTCTCGGCAACAGGAAAGGAGCTGCCTTTTTGGGATGATCGATTTAAATCACATAGCGTTGTTCCCTTCAGCCCTGTATCCCCTGGTGGAGATGGATATGTGCTAAGGGTCAGAGATACAAGTGGAGGTATAGATACATCCAGCATTGGGGATGGAGATGAAACAGACTACTACGTTGAAGCAGATATATATTGTGACTTTCGACCGGAACTGCTCCATGATGGTTTTGATCGCGTCGGCATCTTTGCACGAGACAATGGCAATGGCCTCTTTACCGGTTCTTCATTTGGAGGTATCCCAGGGAATTGTTACGGAATAGCCTGGGATTCATCAGACGGTCGGTTGTGGTGCTTCAAAACTGTTGGGGGTGTCATCGAAGACTTAAACCCAGACCCTGTTTACGACACCGAATCAGGATGGCGCCGAATGAGAGTTGAACTTGAAGGTAGCAAGCTACGATTCTTTTCTGATTCTGAACTTATCCTCGAAACGACTGACTTCACACACACCAGTGGACGTATGGGGATCGGCTATCAAGAGGCATTCTCAACAAACACAAATATCACGGGGACTTATGCGGATAACTTTATTGCAGATCTCATCCCGGATCAATCTGATCAATGGCTGGCGTACTAGCATATACTAGGCAGGACTTTTAAACTCTTGCCCTTTTGTTTCATTATATGAAAAAGTTCAAGGGTCGAGTAAAGAAAGGGATAATTATGATTCAAAGAATTCTTCAATGCACACTTATTACGGCATCATTTGTATGCCTGGCAGGATGTAATACCACACAGGCAATCATTAGAGACCTCAAAAAGAAACCAGCGCAAATTACGATCTATAAACACAGTGCCTGGAGTGACATGGCTCCGAAAGGCGTCGACGGCAATGGTATACGCATGAACCTCGCCCCAGGTGATGATGTAAGCTTCGAAGAAGTTACGATCGCTGTGTCTGAGATGAAGAGCGCTGATGAAGCTGAAGCCGAAAAAGATCAAGTGACCATCGACATTTCGAACAGCACTTCAAATGAATTGATGACGCTTGATGAAGGTACGGCAATCAACTGGAACGGTTACCATGTTTCCATCGTAGCCATCTATGCGGACAAAAATGATCTAGGTAGCGGTTCAACAGTATTCGAGATTGCGACAGTAGAATCTTTACCGGACGAGGTCGCGAATAGTGACACGGCGAATGGTCCCGAGTATAGACTTCGAGTGAAACATGAAATAGACAAGCTGACCCTCCATCACAGTGCTACCCCACATGCACCGGAAGACGATCTGGGAGATAAATTGCTAAGAATGCAGGGATGGGGAGAAAGAGACCGCAATTGGTGGGATCTCCCTTATCACTTCATCATTGATATTGATGGAACCATTCTTGAAGCCCGAGATTATCGGTATATGGGAGACACCAATACCCGATACGATCCACGAGGTCACTTCCTGATTAACTGCTACGGAAACTACAACGAACAGGAACCGAATGAAGCTCAGCTGAACTCTATCGCCTCTCTAATGGCGTGGGCTGCAGTCGAATTCGATATAGACCCAATTGAGTTATACGGGCACCGTGACCTTGCCCAGACAAGCTGTCCCGGAGATAATCTCCACGCCTATGTAGAAGACGGTCGCCTCGAAGCCAGAATCACGAATATTCTGAAAGAGGGTCAGCCAAATATTATTTGGAAAGAAGAATTACCTGCCGCACCGTAATTCATCAATCCATAATTGATTGATACACTACCTGATGAGCGCCTTTAATAGAGGCGCTCATTTCAAATTTTTAACCCTCTGGACTTGAGAGTTCGATGATACCAGTCATGACAAGTGCCCCCATCAAGAAGACCAATGCCCCGAGTATACCCAAAGCGATTCGTGCGTTCTTCTCGCCAATCAATCCGGGTAAATCCGTCCCAAATGACTCACCGTAGTATATAAAATGCCGCCAGTTGAGGACTGAGCCAAGTGTGGCCAACCCTCCAACAAGTACTGCAACCAAACCGAAAATTCCTTGATCTGGAGCCATAGGACATCTTCTCTTCTACGCACTGAATTTTCTGATGCGTTTGGAAATTCTATTTGTATACCGTTCTGAAGAGAAAAGTAATCATCTGATCGCTTAAGGGGGCAAGTAAATCTTCAGCTATCCGAACAGGAGGGACTGTAATTCAGTGAGCCTTACATGGCAGTATTGATTAGAGTGATCTTCCCATTTATAAAGAATGTTGATATCCAGTGGCATGCTATTTCTCTCTCCCGTAAGGATCCCCGATTTTAAATCATTAAACCTGTTTGGCTCTCGTTGGACTTTGTGGAGCGCATAGACAAATTGCTACTGAGCTGGTATCACTTTCTCACCTGATTCAGTAATCCAATAGGTTGTCTGATTTCCAGCGCTGTCGATGCTGACTTCAACCTCTTCAACTACCTGCTTATCAGATGTGAGAAGCTGACGTGCGGGTGAAAATCCGGCCGTTGCGATAACTTGTGAGACACCTGCTGGGAAGGCGATATCTGCGCTTGCTGTTGATAGTGCAAAAGTTCCAGCGAGTGGAGTCGTGTCGACCTGGACGCTTGGAGCATCGGAGGGGAGCAGAAGTATATTCACAAGGGTGCCTATCGGAATATTTGAGGCTTCCACAGCAACGGTGACTGTATCGGCAGTTGTGAGGGTCACATCAGGTATAGATGGCTGCCCTGAAGAACCCGTGACGTCATTCCCATCGATTGAAGTGATTCGAAGACCGGGATAATCAACAGGTAATTCGAATTGAACGGGAGGTCCTGAGCTGGGACTCGGTGCGATTGAAGCGCCCTCAGCCCGATCAAGTTCAAAACTCTCCAAACGAATTCTTCCGGCCGACCCAAGAATCTGCGCTTCACTGATGGCGTTTAGAATAGAGTTTTCACCGAGGTCGATGAAGTTTGCCTGCAGTTTAATCGTCCCGCCACTACCCCCACCACCGACATATCCGTTGCTATCATTTGGAGAAGGATCCTCACTGACACCTCCATTAGAAAGAATAGTCCCGTTCACGGAAATCCTCGTAGAAGAGGCAATGCGGAGGGCTCCGCCACCGCCGCCACCGCCACCACCTGCAAGGAATGGATTTGTATCTACATTTCCACCAGATCCTCCTGACCCACCGTAGAGAGGAATCGCGAAAGAGTTTCCGTATATCCTTCCCCTTCGCTCCGGGGTCGAACCACCCCCAATAAATGCAAACCCGCCACCGTGCCCGTTTCTGTTATCAGCAAAGTTTTCGCGGAGTCCGCCCCCAGGGCCCTGTCCCGGTTGAGCAATTTGCGTTTGATCAGGAGAAGTAATAAGTGTAAGCGCACCATCCCCGCCATTCCAGCCTCCTGGACCTCCGATTCCGCCCGCACTCGCGACTGCATCTTTCCCGCTCACATCTACTGTCCCATCAATAATAACATCACCCTGGGAAAGCCAGACGACATTGAAGTTATCAGCCGTCTTTTGAAAAGTAACTGTCACACTATCGGGAATGTTGATAGACTCATAATTATAGACAGGTTGATTAACGAGAATTATTGTGTCCATGGTCGGCGAAAAGACTCCGTCTTCACCAGTGGAGCCACTGTTAAAAACCTGTGGTTCCTGGGCGAAAGAAAAGCTCGTAACACTCAGAAGAAGAGAGGAGAGGATAATTGGTAGACGCATGAATGACTCCTTAAGATCAGGGTGCCGTCTGGTCGACGGCAACTGGAGGTGATATATCATAGCCCGAAAGGCTGTTTGAAGTGTAGGGGTTAAAGACGGCTTTTGTATCCAGTGTTTTAATTGGTGCATTAAAGACAGCCTTTGTATCGAGTGTCCTCACAGGACCATTATAGACCGAAGCTTTCCCTACGGGTGCTGGAATGATCGTATTCAGGACAAACTTATAGTCAAAGACACCAAATGGCTCCAGAATATTCACAGTAGCCAGACCGATAAGGTTGGGCTCGAGGTCACTCACAGCCTGGATCTCAACACTTAGTGCGTTCCGAAGAATCCGCTCTGGAGGAGAATAGAGCCCGTTTTCATTTATACGTCCTACGCGATCAGAGCCGCCGAGAATACCGTCAACAAACCAGACCGTGTCCTCGACGATCTCATCCGTTCCTGTGCGGGTTGCGGTGAATTGTATATTTGGCCCCTCTATCGTTGTGTTGGCCCGATCTGGGGACACCGTCAGCAAAAGTGGTGCGTCTCGATCGACAGTTACAGTTGTTGGCTCACTCAGCGTAATGTTGCCTCCCGCATCGATCACCTCTGACTGCACGACGAAAGTTCGACTTTCTTCATCTTCTTCAAGATCTGGCGTCAGAAAATAGCCAGAGTAGGTGGATGCTTCTGGAAGATCGACAGAGTCGGTCGTACCGAAGGAAACAGTTGGTTCACCATCAATACGAAACCTTCCGGCGAAAACAACGATATCATCGTCAGCGCTTGCCTTTGCATAGAAAGGTACATCTGGCGGAAAGATCACGCCTTCGCTTCCGCGCACGGTCGAAGCAGGAGTCGTCAATTCCGTTTCGGGAGGGTTACCCTGGCGGTCATCAACACCGGTTGTCATGGATATAGTGCCAACATTAACTATTGCGTCATAATCAATCGTTGAAAAGGGAGTAAATTGAAAGGTGAGGGGAGGTATAGTGACTGGAGCAGAGCCTTGCCAGAGCGTCTGTGGGAGTGATGCAACAGCATTTGTCTGTACTGCGGAGAAAGTAACTGTATCTCCGGTACGTCTAGACGTCGCAAATCTGTAACTGGTAAATTCACCCCCCAACCTGCTGGTACTGCTTCCTAATTCTTCACCGAGGGAAACGACAACTCCTGACTCTCCCTGACTTGTCATTGAATCAAACTCAACGATGTTATTAACATGATCAGTGACGTCCTCGATCTGCCTCTCAACCAGATTGGGGAGATCCAGACCGGTAGAGACGTCCAGCAGCGCCTGCTCATTTTTAGAGGTATCCTGAAGCATGAGCTGGAAACCTTCCATACCCGTTCGAGAGCGCTGAGCAATTTGCATCATTTCAGCTTTAATCTCTGGTTCACTGAGAGAATCTAATCTTTCTTCCAGGTTGAGTGCCATGTCGAAAGAATCGCGCATCGTTTCTATCGAGCCAGTAAAGGTATCCAGCTGCTTTCTGAAGACTTCAATTCCTTCGCGTACTCGTTCAGCGCGTTCGACAATGATTCGACTTTGTTGATAGATTCGCGAAAGATCAGCATCTTTCCTGATTGCTTCCAGTCGTTCTTCTTCACTTCGAAAATTGAGATCATCACAGTCTCTAATCCAGACATTTTCGCCTCTCTGGCATTGCTTGACTTTGTGCAATTGGCGGACGATCCGATCACTTTTAAATTGAAGATCCTGCACAAGATCTATGAGTTCGAAAGTTCGTCTATAGCCATCTCCCATATCAAACGTACTACTCACTGCATCGTAACAGTTCTTTGCGGCATTCACTGCGTCCCAAGAATTTCTGAAACCCTGTCTTGATTTAAGCCCATCAGGAAGACTGTCCTGATCAAAGGAGGTCGCCAGATTCACCGTCGCATTCAGTTGCCTCTGCTGAAAGGCGGCATAACTCTGCAGCAGTTCCGTTCCACTCTGATTCGAGATAGCCTGCTCAAAATCACTGATTGAAGCCAACCCATCTGAGGTAGCGGTCAATCCCGTCTTAACCAGACCTGCCTTTTGGCTGCCCGCAGTTACCGTTACGCAATTAAAGAGTGATCCTCCGACAATTGTATAGATCCTCTTTCCACTGATTTCTACGACCCCAAAAGCATTGTCGGAGCCTGCCAGCATCCGGTCGCTCTCACCCTGCAACTCTGCTGTGAAGAGATTGATCAGGTTCTGACAGGAGACAAGTTCTTGAGTGAGTTGTTCACGGCAGAACTGAAGGCGCTGCTGGTCGATGTTCTCCTGGTCATCACACTTAGTCTTCCCTTTTACCGGTATGACAGCCGATGCAGCACAACAGAAAAACGTAATCTGAGTCTTCTCCGGTGGATCATTATCGGGGGTCGCCGTCGGAATGGGTGTAGATACTGGAGTCTCAATTGTTGGGGGATCGTCGGTCGGAGTCGGGCTCACCGGGGTTCGGGTAGCAACCATCGTCGGCATCGGAGTCTCAGTGGGCATTGGCGTTGGTGAGGGGGTAATCGTCGGCGAAGGTGAGGGAGTTGCACCTGTGGGTGTTGGCTCCGGAGTACCCGTTGGAGAAGGCAAAGGTGTCGGGCTTGGCGGAGCTGCACCGCCAGTCACTGACACGCGAATATTGTCTATACTCAGATCCACGAAACTTCCGGCGGGTCCGGATGCTATCCATGTAACACGACGAAGAGTTGAAAGATCAAGCTGGCCAAATGACCCGAGAGGCACAGAGACAGGAGCCCAGCCTGAAGCCGGAGCAAAAGAAACGGTATTTTGCAACCCTGAGGCATCTTCAATGGTCACTTCAAACTCAACGTCTACGGCCGAATTCGACTTTGCATCAAAGGTCAGAACAGGGCTCTGCACCGTTGTGAGGTTCCACGATTCGTTTCTCCCCAGGAAAGAGGTTGTGAAAAGAAGTCGACCAATCGCCGGTGATTCCGCAAAGTTTCCAGAGGCGTGGAGTCCGCCTCTAACTCCCGTAGTGCCCGTGGCGCTCCCCTTCCCCGGTATATCAGCGGAAGTGAGAGTGCGAGGAAGAATGGGATTGGTCGAATTGCCAATACTCGACGTTGATTCTGTGACGAAGGATAAACCTGAAGGCTCGAGAAGATTAAGTCTGTTCCCATCTTCAAAATCATCAATCATAATGATCGTTGGAGAACCTTTGGCTGGAGAATTCTTTAGAAAGGTTGCATTGGGAACCTCGAGAAGTACCGGTACCGTTTCTTTTGAAGGACTTGATACCTTCTTCGCCTTGGCGGGTCGGTAGCTCCCCACGTTGCTTCCTTCATTGAGTTGTGAAGCACTTCCCCTTAGCCTCGCCTGAAGATTTCTCACGGCCGCAGCATCGGCGACCTGATTCAGTTCTGTTTCCTCAAAGCGTCTATTCGCGATTCCAAAAGGCCCTGGAAGATCGTTGTCTACTTCGACCCCTTCATTCTTGGGAACGACCATCGATCCATCTTCAGTGACCTCTGCCCGTGAAACGAGGTCAAATTCAGGCCGTCCGTCACCGTCGCGGTCAGGCGTAACTGAGAAAATCCATAGAGGCATGGAATTATCAGCATTCGTCACATTGGGTATGGCTATACTTGGAGTAACTTCGAACAGTTTATCTGAGACAAGCGGCGCAGCTTCAACCTCGAGCATCATTCCGTTAGGAAGTACAATATCACCAGGTTCAAATCCATCCAGGCCTCCTGCAGGCGGTAGACTTAGAAGATCGAAGTTCAGGATATCCTCTATTTCATTGGTGGTTACATCAAAGAGCCTGACAGTCATGTCCTCATCGCCAAGAGCACCTTCTGGCAGGCTGATTGTAGCGCCGCCTGGACTGACGACATCCATTTCCTCAGAGAGAAAACAACGTGTCCTGACGATCACTTCACTTTCAAGTCCAGCACTATCTATCGCCGTTATATAGACATCATTGAGCCCTTGTGCGAGGGCAATCTCCGTGTCAAAGCGACCGAATTCATCGACTGGAATAGTCTTTCTTTCAATTTCATTCTCATCAGGGATACTGACCGAAATAATTTCCACAAGAAGCTCAGGAGTAAACGTCCCAGGATCGATCGTCCCTCTGGCCCGGTTGAATCTTCTTCCTCCAAAACCTACCTGGCCGGCGACATTGTCGCTCACAACTCCGGATACCGGTGCCGAGAGTCTTGGATAGGCCGTCGACAGTGTTGGCTCGTTGACAGTTAACTGCGGAGGCGTAAGATCCAGAAGGACTGCCCGTGACTTGACTGTCAGATTACCGGCATCATCTTCAGTAAGAAATTCGATGAGATTGAGACCCTCCGTGAGACTCACTGTGGCAGCGAAGGGACCACTGATCTGTCCAAGTGACTCACCCAGAATGCTGATGTCAGCGGTATCAATCATCTCCCCGGTGACTTCCAGATTACTATCGGAAGTATAGAGAAGATCGCGTGGAGGGAAGGTAATCTGAAAACGAATCTCTTCAGAACTCAGACCTATTATGCTTCTTGCCAAACGAGCCGGATCAAATTCATTGTGAAAATCATCCTGATTCACATCAAAGAGCGGAAGATTCGGATTCACATTATCGATTTAATTCTGATTTGTGATGATGTCTGCACTATCGATCAGACTATCACCATTCGGATCATAGAGATCTTGAGCATGTACGCTCAACACGGTCAGTGTGAGAAGGAGGGTTATGTAGAAAAGGTATGATTTCATCATTTTAATGTATTTGGAAGTACGAATTCAGAAAGAACGTGTCAAACAATAAGGTAAAACATAATTCATAATTATTAACAACATTTCGTGATCGCACAAATATTGGGCAATCCAAACCTCCACTTGCCAGCCCCATGATTTGAAGGGATCTTGTATATATTTTTTCCGCACAATCCCTATGACACCACCAGGTGGATTAACAGCCAGATAGACTGATGCCCGCTTGACGGAATATCCAAGTGGCACAAAAAAGGCATTCGGTTCACTTGACTATATAATTGAAGGTAGAGAACTTATGGCGAATAGAAAGCAACGTAAAGCTATCGCAGATGAGACCATTAAGATCCTTGAGGAAAAGAAGTACCGCATAAATGGCAGCTCCGTTTTCATAGGAAATGACTTAGATCACTGTGTCCGTCATACGAGGCATTATTCTCCTGAAGAACTGACAGAACTACTTGAATGGCTCGCCCCAGAACTGGAAAAACCCGTAAAAATAACAGTATCAAACCGCACAACGTTTGCGGGAGCACAGGGGCTGATTAATGAAGGATATGAAAATCCCTGTTGTCTAAATTTTGCCTCAGCGATGAGCCCGGGCGGAGGTTTTCTTTCCGGAAGTCAGGCTCAAGAAGAAGCTCTGGCTCGAGCATCTGGACTCTATGCTTCTTTGAAAACTCAAGAGATATACTATACTACCAATAGAGGTGAGAAGAGCAGTCTCTATACAGACAACCTGATTTACTCGCCTTCTGTTCCCGTCTTCAGAAATGACTCGGACGAGCTTCTAGAGGTGCCCTACAAGGTCTCTATCATCACTTCGCCAGCAGTGAATGCTCGGGCTGTCCAAGAGAATGAACCAGAGAACATGGGGCAAATTGAGGGAACGATGAGACACCGGATCAAAACGGTCCTCGCGGTCGCCATGAAAAACGGTCATGATGCCCTCGTTCTGGGAGCCTGGGGCTGCGGAGTCTTCCGAAACAACCCTCATGATGTTGCAACCTGGTTCAAGGAGACCCTAACGAAAGATGAACTGTTCAAGAACGCGTTTGCGCGTGTCGAGTTCTCAGTTCTCGACTTTGCACAGAATACCCCAACTTTCAAAGCTTTTGAATCAGTTTTCAGAGAGGAGATTGAGATGTAAGACTATTTTGAGCCTTCTTCCCCAAGCTTTTCTTTCTTTACGTAGGAAAATCTTTCCCTGTTTTTGAAGTCTATCTGAGATAAACGGATCAGGCTCACTTCCATGAAAAAGTAATCGTCCGGTTCAATCGTCACGGGTGCATGATCGGTAGCCAGAAACCCTTCTTTAATCATGGGTCCTGCATAGATATGGATCAGTCTCTTGCCACCCTGTCTCATTCCCTTGATGGCCTCGTCAAAGTAATCACTCCAATATCCGTAATAATACGTCAGTGGTGAGCGCAAATCGAAAGAATTGTATATCTCCCAGCCGTCCTCAGTATAGACCTTCAACTGTACATAGACATGATCTGTCTTTTGAGGGGTAGCTCCCTCCCCCTCAAAAATATCAACGTATTGAATCTCTTCTGTCTGGCGATTCCACTGAACTACGTCTTTTTTAAGGCGTTCTGGAAGAAGGTTTAAAGCCAGCGTTTCAGTAGAAATGGCCGTATCATCTCCAGGCTTAAACCCCATGATATTTTCATGATGATGATCATCATGCGAATGAGCTCTCTGAGCACTTGCATTTACAGGAGAAATCAAAAGGATGGAGATGAGAAGAACAAAGACAGAATGAAGTAGAGACTCAGTCATAGAGGGGCTCACCGTTAAATTCTTCAAGATTGCTGACTTCTACAGGCTGTCCGTTTCCAAGAGTGCTGTCCTGGTAGTACAGACGAAAAGCTTCGAGCGCTGGTGATCCATCACCTTCGGCGTATAGCGTCACACGATAGCGGAAATAATCCCAGGTGTTGACACCCCAGTCCATGACTCCCGAAGGAATAAAGCCATAATTAGGATTGGGAGAACCGTCAGGATACGTTTCTCGTATATTGCCAACGGAATGATAGTCGGGCTCGGCGACATACCAGTTCGACCAGTCTTCACCGTTCGGACTTACCGCCAGCTCAACGATAATATCAGAGTCACCCTCAAGTTGTTCTTTCCAAAGTGCGGAAACCGCATTACTGCTGAAGTCCATGCGATGAGGAGGTGACTCGAGAATTCCAACGCGGGGCTTCCCCTCATCACCTGCCTGAACGGGAGGCAGCTCGAATCCGTTCCGGGTAAGTCGCAGATTATCGACAGCGTACTGTTCAAGAATATCTTCGTATAGTTCGGGATGACGAAAATCTCTCACGAAGAATTCTCGCGGCTGCATTTCTGCGGATGTCATTTTTCGCTCTTCATCATTGTCATGCGCATCGTGGTTGTGATCATGACGATCCTGAGTAACTTCCACTGAAGTTTCTTCAACAGCTTCATCGGACGCTTGAGGTTCCTCGACCTCTGCAACCTCTGTCTTCTCTTGTGCCATCTCCTTCCTGAACCCCTCTGATGTGGTTACTGGTGCCATTGACCTTTCGTCTCGATTTCCAAGTGAAAGTATCAGAACAGCGCCACTTATCAGAATGACGGCAACGGCTGTCACTGCTATAAGAGTTTTTTGATCATTCGACTTCATAAAATCATCCAATGGATAAGGTGAAAGCTCCGGGCCGATTTATAATCGACCCGGAGTGATTGAGACCCAAGACGTAAATAACGTCAATTAGAGTCCGTCGCAGGTTTCTACATTGGCGGAGGAATCGTACCCGAGTGTTGCGTGCGTCACTGAATCAACGCAGAACGTGAATGAAACACCACCTTTGGCGGTACCAGTCGTTGTCAGAACAACAACTCCTGATCCGTTTGTCACGCCATTCTGAACTTCGGAGATATCTCCTGAGAAAGTACCACTCACTGTCGCATTCGAAACGGGAGTACCGTAATCGTCAACGATGGTTACCGTGGCGCGGGCTGATTTGTTGCCCTTACTCTGGTTAACCAGTTCAGGAACGATTGAATCGACGTGTGTATCTGTCGGAGAAGGCGTTGGTGTCGGAGTTGGGGTTGGCGTTGGAGTTGGTGTGGGGGCTGCCTCTTTCGAGAACTTTAATGCATCGGCAATAACGACAGCTCCTACTCCATCATCACTGGTCAGCGCATCAAGCGTAACAGAGGCATTCCCAGCCGCGAAGTTGTAAGTACCAAGTGATACCCATGCGAGGTTATTCGCTGTTTGATCAATAGATACCGTTGTCGTTCCACCAGAGTGATTGACATCATACTGAACGGTGGAGGATCTGTTAGTTCCCGCAACGTATATCACTGAGACCTCGTAATCGCCTGCTTCAGGAAGGCTGCCCGTCCACGTTGCGGTATTTGGGTCACCGACGGCGGCGAAACGATAGGTACCGCCGTTATAGCCAGTAGCACCACTGGTTGACCAGCCGCCACCTTCTGTATAGGAAGGAGAGCCGTCGTCATTATCGACGATCACGTCAATCGTTGGAGTACCACCACCAACGATACGATTGTTAACCTCTGTACGTGCTTCACCACCGAAGTAGTCTGTACCGATATAAGGATTAAACATCAGGTCACCAGGACAGGCAGTCGACGAAACACTTCTATGCCCATCCAGGAAACCTACGGTGCCACCACCGTAAGAGCTGCTGCCAAATCCATCAAAGGGATCAGGAATACGCCAGGCGATGAGGTCGTAAGTCGCATCACGATGCGCCTGGGTCGGTGCATGATTGTAGGGTGTATGAAAGTATCCCAGCATGGAAAAACCCATGGAGTTAGTGTTCACGCCGTCGTGAGCTCCGCGGGTGTTCTGGACAATTGATCCTTCACGTCCTTCAAAGCTGTTACCAAGTTTGTCCGTTAAGAAATTATAACCGACATCGCACCATCCATTAACGTCCATATGAAAATTCTGAACTGAACGCACAAGTGCTTCAGAATCAGCCTGACTTGTTGTATCGTAGTCATTGGCGCCAGCGGTATGGTGAATAATCGCGCGATCGAGGCTGGCGGAAGTTGAGATACTGCATTGTGGAGCGCGTGCATTCCAGCAGGCACGGTCACAGATGGTTGGTTGTGGAAAGTTACCTGCTCCGTAGACTGAAGAGACTCCCAGTCCCAGCACCGCCATCAGGGGGGTAATTTGATTAATTTTCAAGGTTACTTCTCATCCTTTCGAATAGTTGACAGAATTCCAGGATCCTGTTTAATCGAGCGCTGACGCGTGGATGTATACGGGGGTGAAGATATCCAAAGGTACGTCAGGGCAAGTCTGTCGTCCTTACTGACTCCTTTCTGGAAGTTTCTCCGTGGAGGCATTGATCGCCTTATCGAGAAAATCCCACCAGTATGAGGGCACTAAATTTTGATCACATAAGTACACATTCGATGCCAGTATGGAAATAACGCCAAACTGCCCAAAAAAGCAGCACCCACGAAAGATAAAACGAAAACAGGGGTACAAATATCATTGTATCTACAAATTGGGGAACAATCATAGTTGTACCTCGGTGGCGGAGAGCCCCCTGAAAAGGTCCTGTCGATCCACCGCAACTTAGGATTTATCACCCAGAATCGATAGAGAGGATGCCGCAGCGTTGCCGGAGCGATGTCGGTCCGATGCCCATCGCTCCTGGATCGCTCCGACATCGCTCCGGCATCGTCCCTGGAAAGGTCTTGATGCGAAATCTCACCGTTAATGGCCCCACACCCAGAAAAGCCGATCAACAACCGGCCCCGCTTGTTCTCAGAGTCCCCCCGGACGAAACTCTTCATGAGACGCTCATCCGACTTACACGATATTGCATCGGCCATCAGAGTCGATAGATCGAAAAGGCGCATAATCTCCGTTGGCTCACCCCGCTTTCTCAAAAGGCCTGGAACATCCATCTCATCTCAGAAGTAACATTCCCTCTCGAACCTTCATCTTGCCCTCCTCTGCGTTTATGATCTGCCTTCAACCATAGACTCGTTCTCACGAACTCGACTCTCCACTACATGAAACGCACAGCATCTTGACCGATTATTCTCTCACGTCAGACTCCCCCACCGCAGAACAATCTGTAGAACCATGGCGCTACTTAGATCGAGGGCTCCTTGTTGCCCTCTCAGCCTGGGCCTGCTGGCGCTTCCTTCAGGTTTGCCTCGGATACTGGGTGTATACTGTAGATGATGCCTACATTACACTTCGTCAGGCAAGAAACCTCGTCGAAGGCTATGGCCTTGTCTATAATCCTGGTGGAGACATCGTTGAGTCATATACGAACCATCTGTTGTTTCTTTATCAGGCGGCTGTCTTATACATGGGATTTGACGGCCTGTTCTGGACAAAAGTTCTTGGGGTGCTCAGTGGCCTGGTGACTCTTTTTGCCAGCATGGGTATCGTCTATCAGTTGCTTAAGGCAGGAGGCGAGACCGAGGAAGATACCGATATTCCCATCTCAGGTTGCTCAGCCGCTGCGCTAATTTTATCTCTCAGCCCGATCCTTTTTTCCGGAAGTGTTTCTGGCCTGGAGACCTCGTTCTTCACGGCATTTGTCACCCTGAGCGCTCTAGCCATGTTGAGACTGTGTTTGTCGAAACCGGACAGGATAAGTCTTATCATCACTGGGACACTCCTCGGCCTTGCAACCTGGGTCAGGCCTGAAGGAATCGCCTGGGCCATCGGTTTTCTTCTCTTCAGCGGATTGATTCTCCATCGAAGTAAAGAGCCCCTCAAACCCATCCTCATCATAACAGGAATAGTGCTGCTTTTCTGGCTGAGCCTGACCATTTATCGAATGATTGTCTTTGGGCATCCCTTTCCAAATACTTACTATGCGAAGATGGGACGACCTTTTTCCTCGCGGATTGCTGGGGGCATTGCATATACGCGTGAGTTCCTTTTTGCTTCCGGTGGGTGGATCCTAATGCTGCTGGGCATAACAGCAGTAGTCCTCTCGAAAGGCAAACAGCGCTGGCTGTCAGGGATGATGCTGGCAGCTGGAACATCTGGGGTGCTTCTGGCGGCCTATGAAGGTGGTGACTGGATTCCCTACCTTCGCCTGATCTGTCCATCGACAGGTATTCTAACAGGGCTTGCTGTATTCGGTGTAATGGAAGCTGGGCGTCGTGTGCCGAAAGCTGGACCGGCATTATGCCTGATCTTGCCGTTACTTATCTGGCAGCTATACTTTTATACATCGATGCAAGGCCTGAGAAATGCCGGTGCCGAGATACAGACAAGGATCTTTGGATGGAATGACTCTCACAAACCCATGGGAATCTGGCTTGGAGAATGGAATGAAACTCACCGGGAGAAATACGGAGCACCGCTCAGTATCGCAATCGAAGACATCGGTCTCGTTGGCTGGTATAGCGAGGCTAACATCGTCGACCTTGCAGGCTTGGCCGATCCGTACTGGGCTCACCTTCATTACGAAGACCCAGAGCAACTCTACCCTGCCGGGCACTTGCTCAACGAAAGAAACCCTGATGTAATCGTCATTGTCTCTGTCAGCGGGAATCGAGAAGAACCACTAAATGTCCCCTGGAGAACAAACCGTGCTATCTATACGCACCCAGTCTTTGGGGAGAATTATATTCAAGTCGTCATGTTTACTCATAAAGACTATCCCAATGATGGCTTGTTCCTGCATGTCTTTGCGAGGAAAGAGATCGCAACGGAGGCACCAGATGTTGAGCCACCGGCAGCAAGGGCGAGCGGTCGTTAACTGTTAGTACTATGGTCTCCGCATCTTTGAGAGAGGGAATGATATGAAAAGTTTACTAAAGTTTCTTTCATATGCACTCCTTCTAGCTGTAACCTTCATGCTAACCCTATCGGTTCCCATGGGGGTTATCAAGAACGCGGAAGCCGGGGCTTATAATATAGGTATCATTTCTGGAGGCATGGCTCTTGTCATTGCAATCGGGTGTTTCGTCCTTTCTTATATATTTTATGCCATCGCAAAGAACGAAAAGAGCTGGCTTCACTATACGGTGTTTTTGTGTTTTCTTCTTTTGGGGATTTTCAATTTCTTCTCTCTCAATTCACGCGCGATCTGGGAATGGGGGCTTGAGAGAAGTGTTCGCGGTTATTTAGATAAAGAGAGTATCAGCGCTCTCTTCATGCAAGAGCTCGACCGCCTGAAATTGGATCCTGAATTGGGACAGACGGTTGTTTCGTATGAATGGAAGTCACTCGCCTCTGCTGGTGAAGAACCCCTTGAAGACTCAGTCTTTTCCGAACTATTCAGGAGATATGGTTCAAAGGGAAAGAGGTTGTATATAACACCGAATGGAGAATGCTATCTTCTTCTCGATGATGGCGGTGGGTTCACTTATCCCTGGGGGTTAGTTCTTTCTTCACCAGACTTTAATGAACAGCAGATTCCTCGTCCATACACACCAGAGAAAACACTCTCACCTGGTATTCACTTGTTCGATCTCAACAATTAGCTCTGTCGAAGATGTTTCTGACCTCTCACCATGAATAAATCGTGGAACCAGAGAATCTCTTGATGAAGTTTTTGGTATGTGAATACTCGATTCCGTACTACTGAATTACTCAGTGAATCTTGCTGCTTTGTGTTCGACAGGATTCTCGACATTCTTATTTCCTTCAGGACAGCAGTTTTCCACTCGATTCATTTTTTCATGCTGATTCATTCACCTTGCTTATCAAAAAGTTTCCTTTATCTTTTTCTGGAAATCTAAACGAGCAAGATCAGGAGGAGCAATGATACCAGGAGTGAAGGGATATGCTAAGAGCTCTATTAAATGGGCACTCAGGCAATCATACTACCGTGATTCTGTTTCAAAACCAAAAGTTGAGGAGCGTCCGTTCCTCATCAGGTTCGATATCACAAACCGATGCAACCAGTGGTGTAAGAAATGTTTCTACCCTGCATATGCCGAGAGTGGAGTTCCAGGGAATCACATAACGGTTGATGATTTCGGCAAGATTTCTGAGATGGTCCTGCCATATACTTACTACCTCCAGATTCCATTTGGTTTCGAGGCCCTCGTCCACCCTCAATTCGAAGAGATCCTTTCTATCGCAGACCAATATATAATTCCTAACACGGGCGTCTCCACCAATGGCAGTCTGCTTTCTGGCAAAAAGGCGGAAGCGATTCTCGAATCAAGGGTAACAGCCGTTTCCATTTCCATCGATTCAATCGATCGTCATATCTATACGTTACTGAGGGGACGGGACCACCTTGATAAGGTCCTTCAGAACACAGAAGAGTTCTGTCGAGAAAAGAAACGTCGCCAGCAACAATGGCCAAACGTCATGTCCAATACGATCATTATGCGGTCAAACGTGAAAGTGCTGCCTGAGATTCTGAAGAAGATGATCTCCATCGGCGTTGATGAACCTCAATTTTTCCACTGTGAACCGATGAATCTTTCCAACGATGAGTCGATGCTCCATGAACCAGAGTTATGGAATCAGATTCATGATGAGATGGGACAGATCATCAAGGATTTCCCAGGGCGAGTCTACCTCCCACCCAAATACCAGATGGGAAGTATTACTGCCGAGGGTAGCTATGATAAGAAGTTTACTCAGAATGAAGACATCAGTGAATTCGAGACTGCAGGAAGTCAGAACTTTCCGGACGAGGAGATCAATCCGTACCCGGAAGAGACCCTTTGTGTCTGCCCCTGGATGGTCATGATTATAGACAGCTGGGGGAATGTCGCGCCGTGTGCTCATCGACCGGAACCGTATATGAACCTCTTAAGGGATGGTCTGGATGGTGGTTTTAACTCTTTGAAGTACCTGAAGCTCAGAAAGTCCCTCCTGAAGGGAAAATATATGGGTGCCTGCGCCACATGCCACTCAAAGTCTTCCAGTTCTGATCCTCTCCGACGAAAAATCACGCGTTCCATTTCTACAAAAGAAGAAACGGGATTGTAATGCAAAAGGTTAATAGTCAACTTCGTGAGGACTGGCAAAGTGGCCATACTCTGCTGCCAGGTATCCTTCCCCCTTTTGATGAAAAGACCTGGGAACTGGTGTCCGAAGTTGCTCCGATATACTCTCTTGAGGGAAAGGGAGCCAGATTTTTCGATTCCCAGGGAAGGGACTATATAGACTGGGTCATGGGCTGGGGCAGCTGTATTCTTGGTCACGGAGATGAAGAGTATGTGAATCATCTTTCAGATTCTCTCAAAAAGGGGACTTTGCTCCCCTGCCCCCCAGACATGACAGTAAACGTTGCTCGATTACTTTGTAGCCTTATTCCATGTGCAGAGAGTGTCTATTTCGGAAAGAATGGCAGTGATGTCTGTACGGCTGCCGTTCGACTGGCTCGACTTCACACTGGACGAAACAAGATCGCCGTATGCCGAGGACATTTTCATGGGTTCCATGACTGGTTTGCTCCGGCACTTGGTTGGGTTGGCGGACTCCCTGAACATTCGCATGAAGGGCTCGTTTATTTTGATTACAACGACTTGAGCTCAGTGGAAGAGGCCTTCCGAAAAGAGCGAAATCAGATCGCCGCAGTAATTCTCGAGCCAATGCGTGATATTTATCCTGAAGAAGGGTTTCTCAAATCACTGAAAGGGCTCGCTCACGGCTATGGGGCACTCCTGATATACGATGAGATAGTGACAGGCTTTCGCCTCTCCAGAGGCGGCGGACAAGAACTCTTTGATGTGCTGCCTGACCTCGCATGTTTTGGGAAGTCAATCGCCGGAGGGTTACCCCTCTCGGCACTGGTGGGACCGGCGGAACTCATGAAGAAGTGCTACGCCACCTTTTCCTCCATGACCTATCAGCTCGAGAGAACGGCCCTCTCGGGTGCAGAATTTACGCTCAACCTTTTTGCAGAGTCTGGGGCACTGAACAAGCTAGTTGAAACTGGTAAAGAATTACAGCAAAGAGTGAATGATGCCTTTGAAGGCGAATCGATACCTTTGCAACTGGTCGGACATCCTTCTCGTCTTACCATCAGCTATACGGGAGACAATGCAGATCACTCAAAAGAACTCATCACTTTGCTCATTCAGGAATTGATGCGGGCAGGGGTTCATACGAACGGTAGTTTTCTTCCATCCCTCGCTCATTCATCAAAGGAAGTCGAAGAAACGATTCAGGCAATTGAAAGTGCTGTACCGTTATTGAGGAAGGGACTGGATCATCAGATAAGGGATTATATCATCTTCCCTTTCGATATTATCTAGCCCCTTCAGAAGCAATTATTCGATAGTAATAATCCGCTCTTCCATGTACGTACGATCATGAGGGAGATCCGCCTTTACTTCGATGAATGTTGCTCCCACTTTCTTTGGCGCACTCAAACTCCCTTTCCACAAGTGAGGTGTATCACCTCTGATCCCGGGAAGCTTTCTGCCTGGAAGAGATTCATATTCCTTCTCCTGGCTTTTGAGTTTCTGAAAGTAAGGATCTTTACCCGGTGTCTGTACAAGCGTCACCCACTCGTCTTCGCCAGCGAACCTGGCCTTCACAGTCGAATACTTTGAACCGGCGAAAAGATTAACAGTCACCGGAACTTTCGCAGATGTTCGGACACGCTCCGGAGCAAAGATTGTCATTTGATGATCGGCTGGTCGACGGGCGGCTTTAAATTGAGTTGAATATTTGTCTCCGGATAGCGTCATAATCGTATAGCCGTTGGGAGCACCATCACGCATGGTTGTATGAGGGATTCCCTCTTCATCGGGCACACCCGACCACCAGCTACCGGAGACAGTAACATTGATTATGTGATGATGTTCCTTAGCGCCTTTCCAACCGTCTTTCTGACCGAGGAATTGGTGCTCCTGGAAGTGCGTGTGTCCCGAAATGGAAATACAATTTTCAAGAGGTTCAAGAAGTCTGAACAATTGCCTTCTGTCTGCCGAGACCCAGCCAGCTGTCAGGGGTATATGCATGAGTACGACGACCATCTGGTCTCTCTCGATCAACTCAAGATCGTTCTGAAGGAAGACGAGTTGCTCAGGACCAAGCCCCCCTCGATATTTTGTATTTTTGTCATTTCTCTCAGAAACAGGATAGTAATTCACATCATCAAGAACGATAAAGTGAACCCCTGCATAATCGAAGGAATAATAAGGAGGACCGAAGAACCGTTCAAAAGTTTCATCTGAATAGCGGTCGTGGGTAGCGTCGAAATTAATGTCATGATTACCAAGTACATTGTACCAGGGGATTCCGATCCGTGCTATAGACTGGCTTAAGAGAGGAAACAGATCAAGGTCATCAAAGAGGATATCACCTAGGGTAACTCCGAATGAAGCGTCAGCTCCAATGAGCTCCTCAATTATATCGTGCTGTATATATTGGATTTCCTTCACATTTCTTGGCTGTGTGTCAGCGAACAGGAGAATCTTAAATTCTTCTGGCTCCGTAACTTTTCGGAGTGGAAAGTCCACGCTGTTCGGAAGTGGACCAGTCGGTTCGACACCAGCGTATTTAAGTTCAGGTGATCCACTGGGTTTATGATTGTAATAGAACTGAGGCAGATTTTCCTCATTGAGAGGAACCTGATATCCATCAGGTTTGATGACAAATAGAATCGTATCATCCGTTACGGGCAGCTCATAGGCTCCGTTAGCGTCAGTCTCAATGATCTGCATTCCATTGGAAACACGGACCCCTGCCACTCCTGCTTCTTCGGGATCATATTTTTGATTTCCATTTGTATCTTCAAAGACAATCCCTTTGGCTGACTGAGCCGCGAGATGTTCTACGCTGCCTGCAACTGCAAGGACTGCGAGCGAAACCTTGATGTAGTTCTTGACCATGAATGTACCTGCTCTCCTGAAAAAAATCATAATTGAACGTCCGATTCGGACAGGACTGACAACCCATGATCATGTTTGAAGTGAATGCGCACCTGAAAAGTCAGAATTTTCCTTAAAATCGATAGATTTCACTCTATCGTCACAAGATTTTGGTTCGCGAGCCTCCTTTCCAACATATAACCCAACAAAAAATCTGGGGGAGACCTCACTTTCCGAGTGACTTCGCTTGCGAACTTGTGAATAATGATGATTACTTTTGGTTGTTTATGAAGACAGATACGCCATTTCCGGGATAATTGATCAAATACATGCATTATTTACAACGCCACCATCGAATCCTCGAGCTCTTAAAGGACCACCCATTTCTTTCCGTAGAGGAAGCTGGTTCGACGCTTGATGTCAGCCCGGCAACCGTTAGACGAGACTTTGCTGAACTTGCCAGGCAGGGACTTGTTATCAGAGGCCATGGAGGGATTCAGCTTGCTGAGAGCAAGGACTACATGGGCGTTGTTCCATTCGCAAGGCGCCGAGTGGAAAATCCACAACAGAAGCAGAAGATTGCCCGAAAAGCCGCCGAGCTTCTTCAATCAGGTGACGTGGTTATCATCGATGGCGGAACGACAACGAATTGTCTTGGCGACTTTATTACGACAGATATTCGTGTGATTACGAATTCCCTCCCTCTCGCAATTTCCTTGAATACCCCATCTGATGGCAGATCAGATGTTCCTGAAGTGAATGTTACAGGAGGGTATCTGTACCCCAAGAGTGCCGTCCTCCTTGGATCGCAGACGATTACCAGTCTGAAATCGTATAGCGCTCAATGGACATTTCTTGGTGCAAGTGGCATGACAGAGGACGGTGTGCTGAATTCTAATGATATTGTTGTGAGCACTCAGCAGGAGATGATCAACCGGTCGGAAAAAGTAGCCATACTTGTCGACGAATCAAAGATCGGAAAACGTGCTGCCGTTAAGGTTTGTTCACTGGAAGATGTTGATGTTGTGATTACGGGCGGCGAAATCAGTGAGAAATTGAAAGAGGCACTCAACGAAGCCGATGTCAAATTGATCATCGCCGAATGAGTGCCTCAATACTGTTATATATATACTAACTTACTGAATATTGTACGAAACTTAGCCCAAGTAAACTGCTATCAGTCCCAGTCGTAGACTTCGACGAGACTTTTGTGGACGCCCTCTCCACCCATGTAGGGTAAATCGCGAGCTTCCATAATATTATCCATATCCTTCACATCTTCTTTTGATATTTCTTTAATATCACCGTGAAGCATTGCGTCATGTATATGTACAGAGGTCATTTCAAGAAGCTCTGTATTCATCATTGTCCAATTGATATCAAGGCGTGACAGAATCGTCAGGCCGTGGTTCTCCATGAGGAAGGCATTGTACTTTGGAAGAAATGGCAGGAAATTGTCTGCCAGCTTCTTTGTTAAAGGTTCGCCATAGGGAACAACAGGAACAGGTCCGACCTCTGTAATTGTTTCAGGAAAGAGTGGCCGCATGAGCCAGTTCTTGCCTTTGGTGATTGTAAAGGCGTTGGTCCGTGGTGGGTGGCAATGGATGACAGAATTAATGTCAGGACGCTCCCGGAAGAAATTCAGATACATCTGCTTTTCTCCTGTCGGTCTCTTCTCTCCTTCCAGCTTGTTGCCGTCCATATCGATAAAGACGACATCGTTGAACTGTATATCACCTTTATTCATTTGTGTTGGTGTAATAAGGAGAACATTGTCCTCCATCTTCCAGGCGAGGTTTCCACCATATCCTGTAACATACTTATTGGCAGCCAGTTGATGACAAACCTTGACGAAGGTTTCGATTTCCTTTTTGTATTTATCGAAATAGCTCACTTATATCTCCTGGTATGAATTATTGATTAGGTGTTGCAAATAAAGCTCAGGGCTTAATCATGACTTTAAGGCTATTCACCTTAGGGTCACCTTGAGTACTGAATGCTTCATTGAAATCTTTCAATGAAAACTCGTGAGTGACCAGTTTCGACCAAAGTTCAGGGTCTTTCTTCATGATTTGAATAGATTCAAGATAGTCCCGACGCACGGAGCTGTTTGCACCATGTATATTCAGTTCGAGATAGTGAATCAGGTTGAGGTCAATTTTCTCAAAAGGATCCTGTTTGCTCATACCGGCGAAAATTGACAGGTGGCCTCCACGTGAGAGCATTTGAATTCCTGGAGGCACAAGGCTCTTTACGGAAGCTGAAACAACAACACCATCTACACCCCGACCTTTTGTATGCTTCTTAACCCACTCAACAGGATCATTCTCAGCTGAGTTGACAAAGTGATCAAATGGGAGGCCCATTTCTGCGAGCATATCCAGACGGTTCTGAGCGACGTCCATCATGATCACTTCTTTCGCCCCACGAGCTTTTGCGACAAGTCCGTTCATGACCCCGATAATTCCAGATCCGATAATGACAACGCTTTGCATCTCTTCTAAAGGCATATACCTCATACCATTAACACAACAGCTGAGAGGTTCGACCATAGTGCCAAGCGAATCAGAGAAGTCTTCTGGTAGAGGAATCAGGCACCCCTGCTTTACACCAACGGCTGGCATCACCATGTATTCAGCGAAACCACCATCCCACGCATAGCCCAAAGCCTTGAATCCGTTAAGACAAAGGTTCTGTCTATCCTGGGCGCACATCTCGCATTCATTGCAGCCAATGACTGTCTGAAGGGCATAGCGCTCACCGGGTTTCACATTTTCAACACCCTCGCCAACCTCAACCACACGTCCGGTGATTTCATGCCCGACGATAGAGACATCCACGTCTTTTTCACCTCTTAAGACGCGTTGATCAGTACCACACAATGCTGCCATTTCCACTTTAAGGAGCACTTCACCAGCGGATGCGGAAGGACGCTCTACTTCTTCAACTTCGATCTTACCTTTACCTTTGATGACGGCTGCTGCCATCATCTCTTTCGTTGCAACACTCATTAGACTTTTTCTATTCCTTTCATGTTCCAAGACCCCTGTGACACAGAGTCATTGATAATCGTATATGCATCTTCAGGCCCAACTTCTTTTAATGCCCGGCTTTCTTTCAGACCCAAGGGGCTTAATTCACCTACCTGCTTGAAAAAGAGATTTTTCTCTTTAATATCTTCGCCAAATTTCTCCGCCGCTTTTTCACCTGAGTATGAGAAATCTGCATAGCGAGAAAGGAGCACATGACCGGTGATGATCTGGGCACCTTCGAGAAACTGCTGATGATAGGGTTTAAGATCTGATGTGAGAATCGGATCATAGGGAGGCTGCCCCACTTTGTTCATCTCTGTTCCAATCTGAACAGGAAAGTCCAGACTGGCAGCAGCCTTAAGGATATCGCCCAGGTTTTTCAGCTTAATTGCCTTTGTCTCTGCATCACTGATGTTCCAGTTTCTGTCCGGAATGATATTAAGTGCTTCTGCACCAAGGTCTTTTGACGTCTCGAGATAGGAAAGTGCATCACTTTCCCCTTCGCTGGTGCCATCCAGCCAGGATTCCATGGGAATGGCTCCCGATTGCTTTGCCCAGGCAAAGAATGATTCAATTGGTGGAAAGGTCTTTTCGTCGGGTTGCGTATATCCGATGCCGCCTCTCTTTGCCAGCTTTGCTCTGACTTCATCCCGAAACTTTGCATGGTCGGAAATCAGTTCGCCGATGCAATTGCCTTCCACTTCCAGGACATTCTGCCAGAAACCAGCCAGATCTTTTTCATTTGAAAAAACTTCTGCTGATTTCTGTATATATGCTTCAACAATATGGCGTTCCGTCGGGCTCGAACCAGGTGATAGAGGAAGGACATCATCTGCATAGCTGATGGAGATCTCAGAAAGCCCCTCATTAATTCTTTGAACGAGCGCTTCATTTCGCTGAGAAGCAGTATCTGAAAGACCAAGCAGAAAACCATTCTCAGGTGTACCAACGTCAGGCGCTTTTGGGAAACCCGCGGCGCAAACGTATGATACTCCCGGTTCACCGGGTGAGTCGATCACCTTATCCCCGAATGTTTTCGAGAAGGTTCTTGTCTCAAGAGCAACCGAGGGACGAATTTTAAGAAAGGCACATGCCTCGTAGAATTCCTCAAGGCCCTCAAGTACATCGAAATCCACAAGCCCCACAGCGTAGAGTCCAAGTTCTTTCCCTTCTACGGCCAAACGCGTCGGTGACCAGCCTTCAGCATTGTAGGAGAAAAAGGAATGGAGGTGCAGATTAATTCTACCCGTATCAGATGCAGGGAACTCTTTGTTGCTGAAGAACTCTTTCAGCGCAGCTTCACGTTCGAGGGCATCGAAGGAGATCAGCTTTGTGTGTAATGATTCGTTCATCTTTATATATCCAACTCTTCTTAATCGAAATAAATCATCGCTTTCAGAACGCCATCTTCATACTTCGTGAGAAGGTCGAAAGCTTCCTTTGTTTCTTCAAATTTAAAGCGATGGGTAATCATTTGCTCGACGTCTACTTTATTGTTCTCAATCAGATCGAGGGCAGGCAGCACGCATTCTCTCTGACGACGTATATTCTGGAGAGTTATCTCTTTTCTTCTCATGCGATCGATAGTAAATGATATACGATCAAACTCAGGGATCCCAATCAACATGAGCTTTCCGCCGGGCTTGAGAATATCGATCGACTGATCCAAAGTTTCCTGCATTCCACAGCACTCAAAAACGACGTCCACACCGAGAGGTTCTTCTTTTAGTATTTCAGCCACGACATCCTGCTTGTCGGGATTGCCAACGTACTTCGCACCGGCTTTTCTGGCAAGTTCCACACGTTCGGGCACTTTGTCGGTACAGTATATCTTTGAGGCTCCTTCGACCTGTGCCGGAAGCATCACACTCCAGCCGATAGGTCCCATTCCAAGAATTGCAACAGTCTTCCCTTTTAGCCCGCCTGCCTGCTTAACGGCATAGACACCAATGGCCAGAGGTTCGGAAATCGTGGCGACATCATGTCCTGTTGTATCTTTAATGTGGAAGCAATTCTCTTCGGGCATCACGATATACTCAGAAAGTGAGCCTTCAGCCTGGCCAGGACACCCAAGAAAGCTACATTTGCGACAGGTATTTTCGCGGCCAGCTTTGCATTGATCGCATTCGTGACAAATCATTGCCGGCTCGATAGCGACTCGATCTCCGGGCTTCACGTGCGTTACAGCTGAACCGACTTCTACTACAGTGCCGGCGCATTCATGCCCAACAGCGAACGGGTAAGAGACAACCTGGCTGCCAATACGCCCTGTTGTATAGTAATGGACGTCTGAGCCGCAGATCCCAACGGCATTCATTTTGACGAGAACATCTGTATCATGTTTAATTTCAGGATCAGGTACTTCCCGCATTTCCATTTCGCGGATACCTGTTAAGACCATTGCTTTCACTGTTCATTGTTCCTTAGGTGAGATGCTGAAAGCGATCCTGCTCATATTTTGAGCAGGATCAATCAAAATCAGTTGCAAACGATCATGTTTTTCATACAATGCGCAAAATCCTTGGGATTCAGACTCGTTCTAAATGCTCAATTATGATCGTTTCTTGACTATTTTGGCGTTTTTCCATGGATAATGTTCACTAATCGCTTGCCCTCAGAAGGCTTCAAGAGGGTGATTACTGGAACTGAAACATTTAAGCACCGGAGTCTCTCTTGAAATACCGAAAACTTGGAAGAATCAATCTGGAATGCAGCGAGATCGCCCTCGGAACATGGGCTTTTGCCTCCATGGTCTATGGAAACGTCACGCAGAAAGACGCTCAAGAATGCGTCGCTGCTGCGCTCGATAACGGGATTAACTTCTTTGACTCAGCGCCTCTCTACGGTGATCAGGAAGAAAACGGCATCGCAGAGAAAATTCTGGGCACGTGCCTTGGTGGTAAACTCAATGATGTGATCATCTCGACAAAGTTTGGAAGGTACGCCAATGATGGAGGCGCCTCTAATTTCCATGCTGCCCGCGCAAGAGAGTCGGTTGAAGGGTCACTCAAAAGATTGGGAAGAGACTATATCGATGTGCTCTTTTTCCATTCACCCTTTTCCAAGGAAGAAATTCATGATGATGTCTGGGCGGAACTTGGCAAATTGAAGGATGAAGGCAAGGTGCTCCACATCGGGCACTCGATTTCGAAGTTCGAAGATACAGAGTCACTTGCTCGCGAGTGGGCCCGGGAAAGAAAGATCGATTGTATTCAGGTTGTCTATAGTTTGATGAATCGAGAAGCGAAAAACCTGATCGAAGACCTGTATCATGAGGGAGTTGGCGTTGTGGCAAGAGAATGCCTAGCTAACGGCTTTCTGACAGGAGCGATCAATAGGGATACGGTTTTCCCAGAGAACAATTTGAATAACCGCTACTCGAGAGAGCAAATGATCGAGCGCGTTGAATATGTAGAGAGCCTTGGCTTTCTTGTGAGAGACGACGTCAAGACGGTTGCTCAATCAGCAATGCGCTGGATTCTTGATCATCCATCTGTCTCAGTTGTGCTAACGGGGGCAAAGAATAGAGAGGAAATTGAGGACTGTGCAGCAGCGTCAAATGCTCAGTCTTACACACCTGAAGAACTCGAAAAGGCAATCGTCATTCACAAGAAAGATTTCCCGGCTGCGTAAGTCAAAATACATCTTTATATATAAGTCAGATTGAACAAAAGGATAACAACACCATGAACCTCTCATTTATCAAAAAACAATGGACAGACAAAGAAATTGAAAATTCCTATACATCCGCTAAGGAGCAATACGCGAACCTTGGTGTCGATACTGAGAAAGCAATGAAGATTCTTGAATCAGTAGCGATCAGCCTCCATTGCTGGCAGGGTGACGATGTTGGTGGCTTCGAATCGTCCGATGAGGGACTTAGCGGTGGCATAGCAGTCACAGGAAACTACCCTGGAAAAGCAAGTACGCCTGATGAGTTAAGACAGGACTTAGAGAAAGCATACGAGCTTCTTCCTGGAAAGCATCGCCTCAACCTTCACGCGATGTACGGTGAATTTGGCGGGAAGAAAGTCGACCGTGTTGATATCTCCGAGGAACACTTCAAAGGTTGGGCATCCTGGGCGAAAGAGCTGGGTATCGGTATAGACTTCAACCCGACATGCTTTGCCCACGATAAAGCAGCAGATGGCTTTACGCTTTCAAACACTGATGCCGGTATCCGTGACTTCTGGATTGAGCACTGTATCGCCTCCAGAAAGATTGGTGCTTACTTTGGTAGAGAACTTGGTACACCAGCTGTGACCAACCTCTGGATCCCTGATGGCTTTAAAGACACTCCTGTTAATCGTCTTTATAGACGAGAACTCCTCAAAGGCTCTCTCGATAAGGTTTTCGCTGCTGATGTGAGCAAGAAAGAAAACCTCGATGCTGTTGAATGTAAGCTCTTTGGAATTGGATCAGAGAGTTGCGTCATCGGTTCTCATGAATTCTATCTTGGCTATGCCGTAAAGAATGATCTCCTCCTCTGCCTCGACGCGGGACACTTCCACCCTACCGAAGTCATATCTGATAAGATCTCATCCGTTTCTCTTTATGTTGAAGAGCTCCTGCTTCATGTAAGCCGTGGCGTTCGCTGGGACAGTGACCATGTTGTTGTTCTTTCGGATGAGCTGCGCGCCATCGCCGAGGAGATTGTACGCAACGACCTTCTCAAGCGAGTCCATATCGGATTGGATTTCTTTGATGCAAGTATCAACCGTATAGCAGCATGGACCATCGGTACCCGTTGTATGATTAAAGCTGTCTTGATGGCATTGTTAGAGCCTACTCATTCTCTTCAGGAGCTTGAGAAAGAGGGCGACTTTACAACAAGACTTGCTGTACTTGAAGAACTTAAGACTCTTCCTTCTGGCGCCGTTTGGGACTATTATTGCCTCAAGCAGGGAACAAAGCCGGGCTTCAGCTGGATGGCTGATGTTGAAGAATACGAGAAATCAGTTCTTTCCAAGCGTTCATAAGGCAGGTGTCAATCTATGCGTAACTTCGATCTGATCCACCCAAGAGAACAACTTGTCCTGATGATGCGCCGCGTCTATCAGCATGGCATGACGACAACATCGGGCGGCAATCTCTCAGTGAGAGACGACGAAGGAAATGTCTGGATTACCCCAGCAGGAATTGATAAGGGAAACCTTGGGTGGGAAGACATCGTTTGTGTTAAGAAAGATGGTACGATAAAGGGACGTCATAAGCCTTCAAGTGAATATCCTTTTCACAAGGCGATCTATGAGAAACGTCCTGATCTTACAGGAATTCTGCATGCCCACCCAAGCCCCCTTGTTTCTTTCAGTATCGTCAGACGTGTTCCGTCTATACGTCTTATCCCGCAGGCTCATGATGTGTGCGGAAATATCGGCTATGCACCTTATGGACTTCCGGGCAGCGAAGACCTCGGAATGAAGATCGCCCATACTTTTGGAGAGGGATTCGATTGTATCATTCTTGAAAACCACGGGGTTGTCTGTGGCGGAAAGAACATTCTCGAGGCTTTTCACCGCTTTGAGACATTCGACTTCTCTGCTCGACTCGAGATTCAGGGGAAAATCCTTGGAACTCCCAAAGAGCTTACCGACGAGGAGCTACAGCTCTTTCACCATGGTAAGAATAATTTACCAGAATTCACAAACGAGAAGCCAACTAGCAAAGAGAAAGCTCTTCGGCGTCATATATGCGAGATTAAGCATCGCTCTTATGATATGCAGCTCATGACAAGTACAGAGGGTGTCGTTTCTGTTCGACTTAAAGGAAATGATTTTCTCATCAGCCCGACCAGCAAGGATAGACGTCTCGTTGATATCGAAGATGTAGTTCTCATCAAAGATGGAAAGCGTGAGAAGGGTAAGTTTCCCAGCCGCTCCGTCGTCCTTCATCAAGAGATCTATAAGGACCACCCAGAGATCAATGCGATCGTTTCAGCTCAGGCGCCGCACATTATGGCCTATGGGGTTACTGAGACACCGATCGAGACGCGCACGATCCCGGAAAGCTACATTCTTCTTCGTGATATACCCAAGCTACCATTCGGAAAGCAGATGACCGACGAAGCTGAAGTCTCTTCCTATCTTGGCGATGAGACACCGATGCTTCTTCTTCAGAACGACGCGATTATAGCCACTGGCGATTCGCTGCTTAAAGCCTTTGACCGCCTGGAGGTAGCCGAGTTCACGGCTCGGTCGCTTATTGACGCGTTTGTTCTCGGTGGCGTGACCGTTATGGAAGATGACGATATCAAGGAACTGGACAAAGCCTTCCTTGGCAAATAGTCAGTATAGTCAATTGGTTCTGAAAAAACGATTATAGCTTACACGAAGTTACAGCAATACGGTCGAGGTCGCCTTCGGAAGAGGCGAGTGATCTTCATCTATATTGGATAGGAACGCGGCGGTAAGAATTTCTCGCAGAGACGCAGTTTCGCAGAGAAAAATAATGCAGTCTCCACCCTCTCGAACACAGCGAGGCTTTATCAGGAAGCAATAAGAGACCAGGCAGAGACCACTCTCGGACCATCGCGATGGTCCGAGCATCGAGCGAGCATGGTCCGAGCATGGTCCGAGGTCCGATCAGGATGCCCTAAAATAAAGAATCGCCCGACAGGAGATCTCAAACAGTTCCTGTCAGGCGAAGTATGAGGCTTCTACGCAGGTAGATTAAGGGAAGAACCACGAATAATGGCTCGTCCGCTTTGTAAGTCTAATTACTTAAGCAGGCTGTTGTATCTTTCCCAGTTTTGATCCCAACCATCCGTTGCTTCTGGACGGAAGGTATCCAGATCGAATGAGTTTGCAATGACCTGACGAAGTTCAGCAACATTCTTGATCTTCCCAAGAGCAATCATTTGCATTCCAATATTTCCAAGAGCTGTTGCCTCAACGGGGCCCGCAACCACATCGATTCCGCACGCGTTCGCAGTCCAGAGGCTGAGCAGTTCGTTCTGAACTCCCCCACCGACGATATGAAGAGTCGTAATCTTTTCGGAAACCATTTCCTGCAGCTGAGCTAGAACTTCTCTGTATTTGTATGCGAGACTCTCAAGTATCGCTCGTACTATCTGACCATCGGTTTCAGGCTCTGGCTGATTCGTTTCCCGACAGAAGTCGGCGATGCGCTGTGGCATATCTCCCGGAGGGAGGAAGCGAAGATCAGCAGGATCAAAGAGAGAACGAAACGGAGGAGCTTCCTCTGCCATCTTTGTCAGATCTTCCCAGCTATACTCTTTGCCGGATTCTTTCCAAACCCGACGACATTCCTGGAGAATCCAAAGTCCCATGATGTTCTTCAAAAGACGATACGTATTCTCAACTCCACCTTCATTCGTGAAAGCAAGTTCAAAACACTGATCAGAAACAACGGGGGCCTTTACTTCTGTACCTAGCAGCGACCAGGTGCCCGATGAAAGATAGGCAAACCCTTCCTTGAGACTGGGAACAGCTGCGACAGCTGAACCTGTATCGTGCGAGGCGACGGCGATTACCTTAGTCGATCCTCCCAACTGAGTTGCCATGCTAGCTTGTATATCACCGATGACTGTGCCGGGTTTAACTGGGTCGCTGAAGATCTTCTGAGGAATCTCCAATGCCGACAAAAGCTCTTCAGACCAGGAGTTTTTCTGTGGATTATACAACTGAGTTGTTGTGGCGTTGCTGAACTCGATAACTGGTTTACCCGTCATCTCAAAATTCAGCAGGTCCGAAATCATCAAGAACTGATCTGCTTTCTCAAGAAGCTCTGGAGAAGATTCTTTGAGAGCAACCAGCTGATAGATCGTGTTAAACGGAAGGAACTGAATGCCCGTTTCATCGAAGATCTTTCTCTTGCTGACCTTTGATTCGAAAACTTTGTCCATAAGGCCGTCAGTGCGGCTGTCCCGATAATGAACGGGACTTTCGATCAGGTTCCTCTCCTCATCAAGGAGTCCAAAATCTACGCCCCAGGAATCTACAGCAACGCCTTGTATATCACCGCTGGCGGAAAGTCCCTTCTTAATTCCGTCGAAGACTTCGGACTTCAGCTTTTCCCAATCCCATTTCAAAGGACTGGAGCCGTCCTTGGGACCATTTTCAAAACGATGGAGTTCTTCCAGGGAAATTTTCCCATCCTGATACGTACCCTTAATCACACGTCCGCTGGAAGCACCAAGATCGACAGCCAGAACTTCAGTTTTCTCCTGATCACTCATACTTGCACTTACCTCATCTTCAATTTAGTTCATCATTATCTGGCCGCCCGTAACAGGGACAGCCTGGCCCGTTTCATACTGCTGTTCCACGATATAATAGATGGCCCGCATCACATCCTGTGTTCGACAGCCTCTTCCCATGGGAACTTTCTTTTCGTAGGCATGCTTAACATCTTCCACGGTCTTAGCTCCCGGAACTTTACCGCTCTCGAGATACTGTGCGAAGAGTCCTTTCTTCGGATCTGACCAAAGCGGTCCGTCGAAGAAGTTTCCAGGGCATATAGAGTTGACCTTAATGCAATCGTCTACAAGTTCGAGAGCAAAAGATTGTGTGAGACCTATTCCACCAAACTTACTTCCCGCATAGGCGCCATTTCGGTTAGACCCCGCAAGACCAGACTTGGAGTTAATCTGGATAATGTCGCTCGTATAGTCAGCTTTAGCTTTGTGCTGTCTCGCGAGAACAGGGGCAGCATTCTGTACACAAAGGAAATAGCCTTTATAATTCACATCGGTGACAAAATCAAAGTCCTTCTCTGGGATTTCCTTGACGGAACCGGCTTTCACAACACCAGCATTGGCGACAAACAAATCGAACCCTCCATATTCAAGAATAACTTTGTCTATCATGGATCGTAAGCTTTCGCCATCCATGACATTGACGGGTGCACCTGCGGCACGAAGCTTTCCGTTCTGAGCGCAAAGCTCTTTTGCAGCTTTGGAAGCCCCGTCCTCATTAATATCCGTGAGGACGACATGAGCACCCTCTGCTGCGAGAAATTGAGAAATCTCAAGTCCAAATCCTTGAGCAGCTCCTGTCACAATTGCAACCTTGCCGGACATTCTTCCACTGCCACCCTTTGCAGCAGAGATTTTCTTTCGGTAGGCTTCCACTTCCCAATCCTCAATAAAGAGCCTTTCCCTGTCACCCATGGTATTTACGCCTGTAAGTGCGTCGGCTCCAAGCATCACCTTTATCGCATCCTGATAGACTAGCGCTGTTGTTTCAGCATCTGCTGCGGTGTTGCCTACTGAGAAAGCTCCCACTCCTGGCACGAGGATAATCTTAGGCAGAAATCGGTAGGAATCGACATGCCTTTGTATAGCAGTCTTGACCTGCTCGACCAGCGATTCTTCATTTTCAAGGTCAAGCCCTTCAAGCCACAGCGGAAAGGAAGTGCAATAAACAATCTGATCGGGAGTTAATGGACCCGCTGTCGCCATTTGCTTTCCTTCTTTAGATGAAAGAAAAGCCTGTACTGTCTCGTTATTGAAGTAACGTACGATCGGAAGTGTATCGCTGTCTGAAACTGCTGCTCGAAGAACAGGAGCAAGAACACGAAGCTTCGCAGGATCATGGCTCTCGATAGAAGCAGATGGCAGCTCAACCTTTGACTTAATGCGATCAACCAGAGAATCAGTTTCCTCTTGAACTTCCTGAGGAGACTCACCACTAACGATCAAACCATGGTTCTTCATAAATATAGCAGAGGGGTATGGCTTCTCGAACTTTTTCTGCCAATCCTCAAGCCGGGTGAGAACCTCTTTGGCCAGCGTATAGCCAGGGTCAACGTAGGGAATCCAGAGGACCTCTTCTTCCGAAAAGAGTTCCCGACATTTTGATTCTGCATCTTTGCAGCAGGTAATCATATTCACCCAGGTAGAATGAGTATGCACAACAAAGGTGGCTGGAATGAGGTGGTGAATGACACACTCAACAGAAGGGCGCTGCCCCTTATCGGCCTCGCAACGTGCCGCCATAATGGCTTTCTTAAACTCAGCCTCACGCTTATCAGGATCCTCAGGTAGTTTGCTGTCCAGCAAAAACTGAAGAGCCATCCGGTCCATCATCACAAAGCCTTCTTCAGATATCGTCCCGAGGCTGAACCCACTCGCCTTTACGTAAAGGGTATTCTTGTCTTTACAGGAAGTATTGCCACCTCCAGCGATGACAAACTCAATGTCTTGGCCATAGAGTTGAGAGACCTGGATCAAATCGGTCAAGAGTGTCTGAGCTTCTGCTTTGTATGTAACGCTCTGCAATGTTTGAGACATGTAAATACGATTCCTTTTCGCCAGGTATATTATGTGTTCTTAATAAGAGAAGCACCGATTTTCTTCAAAACTTCAATTCGAGAAGAATCAGCCAGCTTTCCTTCACAGTCTACCAGCCCCTGCTCGTTCTTATGGGTCATAGCCTGGTGAGCTGCGATAAGACAAGCACCCTCAGTGAAAACCTGATCCACTTTATCTGGTATCTCAAGACTTCCCTTGCAATAGGGAGGAAGGGGGCCTTTTTCATTTGTATTATGTTCGGTGCCGGATGAAACGAAAAGACCGCTCTGGCGCATATACATCACATACTCTTCAAGCACTTCCGGACTATTTCGGATAGGGATCAGCTCTGCGAAATGTATATTAATCTCTTTGAGTCGATTGGTAAGTATTTCTGGGGTCTTTTCAAAATCTGTTACCGGAGACGTTCCGTCAGCAAGAACAGGATAGCAGGGAATGCCTCCCAGCTGAAGGATAAGTTCAACTGCTGTCTCCAGGGAAACGAAAGCCTCGTCTACAAAGCATGGCTTGCCTTTCTTCATTAACTGCGAACGGATTTTATTCTGTAAGGCGGGTGGGGACTTGAGATCTCCTTCCTCAATTCCACCGACTAATTGCGTATAGATATCTTTGAGCTCGTCCTCGTTAAATTTTTCGGCCAACAGCTCCTGAACCCCTTCACACAAATGACGTTCCTGAAGTCCCACAGTTTCTTCCTTTACCCCGGATCGAGTTGCGATTCGCTGAACAAGAAGTTCACTTGTCATTTCGAATGAGATCCCAAGGGACTGTATGAAAGAAGTCAATTTCTCACACATATCGTTCATGCGACGGGCATCACCATCACGGATTTCCGTCAGAATCTCCTTGGCGCGTGGCGTTAAATCAGAGAATCGGCAAATCCCCTTTCCACATAGATAAATTTTGCCCGGATTTCCAGGATCATTCACCTTAATGCTACTCTCAGCGAGTTTCTCATCACGGCAGATAATTTCGATTCCAAACAGCGGAAAGATTCCTTCCGAAAGAGTCTTCTTTTCGAACTCATCATACACGGTAAAATCGTAGTAGTTACTGGTCCCTAATGCCAGCAATCCTTCACTTTTCGCCTGTTCAACCGCTTCCCCAACGGAGCGAAAAGCCGAGAAATTCGGAGCGAGGTGAATATGAGAGTTAATCTTTCCAATCGGTGGTTGATAGTTTTCTCCCGAGACTGAAGATTCGAGATTTTTAAGCTGTTCAAGGGCGGGAAATGCCGTGAGAGTAGAGTTCATGAGATCCTGTAACCTGCCTGCTTTGGGTGTTGTGATTTGGTGCTGGGGTGTGCTGATCGAGTAAACTTATGCTTGAGTTAATCATTTAAGTAGTTCTTCTATATAGAAAACTGAGGGAAGAACCTAAGGCAAGGAAAACTTCCACTCATGAACGCCCAAATGCAATCGAAAACGATCACACTCGCCCACGGCACATCCAAGCCAAGCCAAAGCGAAAAATACCGAAGATGAGAAGTACCTTCAAATTACTCGACTCACCGGACTTCCCATCAAACCGATCGATAGGATTTTCCGTACAACGATTTCCCCGCTACGTGAATGCTGCAAAAGACTTTCATCAGCATGACGTCGTTGAAATCTTCTTTGTTTTGCAGGGGTACGGTCTTCATTTCACGAAGGAAGGGGAATCGGAGCTTAAGCCAGGAAGCATGTCTGTAATTCACTATGGACAAGAGCATTGCATCCTCACGAAGGTGGGGGCGATGGACATCATTAACATTTATGTCGATACGAATCGTTGCCAACTTCCTGCCTTGCCGACACCACTTGGCCCCTACCTGCCGCGTATTCTTCCCCTGGCTCCCGATCTCGGTCATAAGCTAAATGAAGTCATTCAATATCAATTGCCAGAAGGGTCGCCTGTATCTGACATACTTCTGCGCTTAAACCATGAAATGCTGGCTCAACATCCGGGATACCTCGAGGTCATGAAAATCTATTTCCAGATGTTCCTGATAGAGTGTGCACGATACGCCTATTCTCAAAACGAACATTTGCATATAAGTTCTGGATCCCACCTCGCAATTGAACGAGTACGAAGAAAGCTCGACGTAAACTGGAAGGAATTCAAAGACCTTGAGGAGCTTGCACGACAATCAAGAATGAGCAAGCCTCACCTGTGTCGCATGTTTAAAAAATATACAGGTAAAACAATTCTCGAGTATGTCCATCAAAGAAGGGTGGAACATGCGATGATCATGCTGGACTCTACGAGTGAAAAGGTTATCAACATTTCACACGAAGCAGGCTTCAGCGATCTCGCACATTTTAACCGCATATTTAAGCGGCTTGCTGGCATGTCTCCGTCTGAGTTTCGAAATAGACTCAAGAATAGCGATACATAAACCAGACCTATTTTCTAAGTTCGATTTCCTTCAGATAGACAGCTTCCAGATCGTCATATAAGGTACGCGTTCTCTTGAACTCCTCCAGCTTAGCAGGAATCTGTTCACTGAGCATCTTCTTATAGTGATGATAATCGGGGATCGAGCCTGGGGGGTTTTCCTCCATGAAGAGTTTACACTCCATTTCCCAGTCATCGATGGTATTCCGACAGACTTCGATGAGCTCTTTGACCTTATCGAACTTCCAGAATCTGAAACCTCTGCGTTGTACATACACAGGGGTGGTGAAAGCGCGTGTATCATCGTTGTTGATTGCTTCTGCTGCCACCCAGAATCCGTATTCAAGTGGGAGTGAGAGTTCAAGGGAGAGTTCTTTTTCATCAAGCGAATCTGCTTCAATCTCTTTGATAATCTCGCCATGTTTCCAGATTCTAATACTCTTAAGTCCGCTACCTGCGTAGGGATACGAGTAGGCCTTTAGCTTTACATCAAGAGTTTCTGGCTCGTCGAAGACGAGATGAGTTCCGGGCAGCTCTCCGTTTACAGTAAAGTCGACCATGGGACCATTGCTGACAAAGGTATGACCCTTCTTCATGGCAGCAAACCAGTCATCTGTGTTCAACTGTTCTGAACCTGTATAGGCGTACAGCCGTACTTCTCCAAGACCATGGCTGAAGGGAACATCACTGCCAGCAGCTGCTGTTAATGAATATCCTAGATTCAGGAAATCAAAGTAGAGTTCTGTCTCGAGCTTTCCAATCTGCATGACCTCTCCGAAATCAGACTTTCCTTGAGGCAAAAGAGTGGTGACATCACGTCGAACATTGAAACCATTAAAGGTCATATGTGCATGACCGTACATGCCTCCAGCTTTGTGAATTTCATCTGCAACCCATTCCGTAAAGAAGTAACGGCTGGTATCTCGCACGAACCTGCTTGCGTTAATACCAAGCGTATGACCATGTGCGAACCTTGGATCTTCCTGACCCGGAACAAGGACCCGATTATTCTCTTCAACCCGATACTCTTTGCCATACCCACGTTGTTCAAAGTATGTTCTTAAGTAGTTCCCCATTTTAACAACATTAGCGACACTGATATCCGCCGCATCCAGCCATAGATGCAGTCGCTCCGCATCATCATCTGACATCAGTCGAGAGTGTATATGCACATCTCCACTATGCCACCCCTTCGAAGGCATATCAATCCAGCGATCAAGGTTAATAGCGAATTCTGTCAACTCGCCTTCCATGATCTTGAAATCCTTCTCGAGTGGAATATACTCGGGACCTTTCCAAACATGGATTTTCCAATCCCCTGCCGGCAGAGATTGATGGAACTGATCCGGGACACACCAGTAGTGCCCCCACCACTCTCCGGGAATCCAGTAGGGAGTTGGTGCATTCAGTGCGGGTGTATCAAAACCTCGAGAGGGGACAGGCTCTCCAGCGATGTTATGCATTTGAGGTGAGAACTCGATGGCAGAAGAAGGACGATGATAGGTTCCGGTTGGGACATGCGTTAATCTTACCATAGCAGGAATCTCCTGCCCTTCCTTGTCCGTGATTCGTACCTTCAGCGAACCTTGAGGTTCAGGTATGAAACGGGCAAACATCTGACCTTCTATCTGGCGTGTATCCATATCCAGCAGATTGAAATCTATGACGACTGGGTCTTTAGATGCATTATATACACGGTACATGATATAGGAAACACCACCGGGTTTGTATTCGATGACAGGTTTGGGTGCAGGCTCAGGTAGAGGCTCAAGGTCGTACTCAGTAAGTGTGTACGGAAGAGTTTCCATCCACACGGGTTCTTTACCATCAATCACCTTGAGAATAACGAAACCGGAATTGCCAGAAAGTGGGATTTTATTTTCCGAGTCGAAAGAAAGGTACTCATCAGTTGTTTTGACCGTTAGTGTACAAGGCAGCGTGTCGAGGAGTTCGAGAAGAAGTCTCTGTGCCTCATACTGCAGATATATGATATATTCCTGGTCATGATCCTGAGTCTGATCTGCAGCCATATAATCAGCATATTCCATCAAGGAGTGTATATACTTCAAGTGTTCAAGATTCTCTTTTGAAAGAAGATACTTCCCCTGCTGTGAAAATCTCCAGGCAAAGATACGGGCATTGGGGAGAAGTTCGAACCCTTCGGGCGCTTTTTTGCCACGATGAGTTTCAATCTTCTCGAGCAGATCTCCCTCAATAGGACCATGTGCAAAGAGCGATGGGGTTGACGTAAAAGAGAGGGCGTAGATTAGAAAGAGGATCAGTTTACAAAGTTTTGTTCGTGACATGAAAGTACGTGTGCTCCCGGAGGACATTTATGAATCGATTGGACTAGATCGAAATAGTGACGGTTGGCCAAGGGAATTGAGTCTGTGGAGATGCGGTGACAATTCTTCTTGCCGTCAGTGTGTACTGTAGAGTACTTAATCATTTAAGCAAGCCCAAAGGCCAGCCCTCCACCACGAAAGGAGAAAACACATGGCCTCAACCACAAAGCTCACCTCAAAAGAACGCGTCCTTACTGCCTTCCAACATCAGGAACCAGATCGAGTCCCCTTTGATTATCTCTACAACGAGGGGATCGACTCACGCCTGAAACAACACTTTCACTTAAAACCAGATGACCATGAAGGCCTTCTACAGGCCCTGAGTATAGATTTTAGAAACGTTGGGCCAGCTTATAAGGGCCCCCGCCTGCACCTTGAATCACCAAACAAGGATATCCGTGTCTGCCCGGAATGGGGCTTTCATACACAATATGTGGACTTTGGATATGGTGGGTTCTGGGATTTCTGCGAATTCCCTCTCAAGGATGCCACCGATAAGCAACTTGAGGAGTGGCCCTTCCCTAACCCCGATCATTATAACTATGATGAGATTGAGCAGAAATCGAGGGAATGGAGCAAACAGAACCTCGCTGTTTCCTATGGCAATCCAGGTATATGCGATGTTCTCAATCAGACGGGCATCATCCTCTCAGTCGAAGATACACTGATGCGCCTCGCATCCTACGATGATGCATTGCTGGATTGGGTAGACCGTCGGCTTGCCGTTCAACTAGCGGTTGCAGAAAGAGCTTTGGATCGAGCTAAAGGCAGCATCGATTTCTTCTGGATGGGTGAGGATCTGGGGACACAAAAAGGTCCGATGATCAGTCAGAGTTTCTTTGATGGAATTCTCCGCGAGCGACACCAGAAATTTATCGATCTCGCAAAGAGCCATAACTTGCCAGTGATGTTTCACAGTTGTGGTTCCAGCAGCTGGAGTTTTGACAGCCTGAGTGAAATGGGCGTGGACATCATGGATACGCTTCAACCTGAAGCGGCGAAAATGGACCCGCAATTTCTCAAAGCAACCTACGGAGATCGACTCTCGTTCCACGGATGTATATCAACAGCAGGTCCCCTTTCGAAAGGCACTCCCGAAGAAGTTGAACAGGATGTTAAAGAAAAGTTAGAAATCCTCATGCCCAAAGGAGGCTACGCGCTCTCCCCTACTCACCAGATTCAGGACAACTCTCCCATAGAGAATGTTCTTGCCATGTACGCGGCTGGTGAGAAGTACAGCAGGTATTAAGGAGGAAAACACCTGATGTCTTCACTTTCACCACGAGAACGGGTCCTTGCCATTCTATCAGGGAAGTCTGTGGACAGGCTCCCCGTCGATTGCTGGTTTACCTCTGAGGCCTATGAATCCCTTTACAATCATGTAGGAGCGGAATCGGAGAGAGATCTGTATACACGCACAGGCCTGGACCGCATCAAATGGCTTCCTGACACTTACAAAGGGAAGATGAGAGCGAAACCTTATGAAGGTGCGTTTGTAACACCCTGGGGAAATGTATTGAAACCGGTGCAGTCCGGGAAAGCGGTCTATATGGAATATGACGGGCATCCTCTGGCACACCTGAATGCATTAGAAGAGCTTAAAGATTATCCGTATTTTCCTGATGTAGATAAATATGATTACGATGATATCCTGAAGACCGCTGACGAGTGGTGTGACTCCTTCGCGATCATGGGTCCATGGGTCTCTTTCTTTGAAACCTACTGTCAGCTGCGCGGACTTGAAACAGCGATGATGGACCTTCTCGCTGATCCCGATTTCACCAACGCCCTGCTGGACAAGATCGAGAAAATCCACATGGGTCTTCTTGAAGAAGTGTTTTCACGAGCCAATGGCCGGATCGATATGGCTCTTGTCAGCGACGACATGGGAACGCAACGAGACCTGATGATTGGTCTCGATTCCTGGCAGGAATACATCCAGCCAAGACTGAAAAGAATGTGCGACCTGATTCATTCCTATGGTGTTAAAGTGATGTATCATACCGATGGTGCTGTGAGACCACTAATTCCCCATCTCATTGAAGCAGGGATTGACATCTTAAACCCCATTCAGCATGCCTGCCCTGGAATGGAGATGGAGCAGCTTAAGAATGACTTTGGTGATCAACTGGTTTTTTATGGTGGTGTGGATACTCAAAAAGCGCTACCGTTTGGTTCGGTTGAAGATGTCATCGCCGAAACTGAGCACTGTATGAAAACTTTGGGAGACGGGAACCGAGGCTATATATGCGCATCATGCCACAATGTGCAGGCAGGAACTCCGCCTGAAAACATGCTTGCCATGATCGAAACCGTCCATCGATTAACGCGGACAGTAATCTAATAAGGAAGCAACAACGTATATCAATGAAACCCAGACTGAACTCCCCCCTACTCACCCTATCATCTCTAATTATTTCATCAATTTCTGCATCAGGCTTTTCTCAAACTGAAGTCAGCGACGTTGGCGAACGTCTCGACGACGGGACTCTTGGATACTTCTACCGCGTCCTCTCAGACAGTGCCTATATGGCTCCCACACCGATACAACCTAAAACCCTCGTGGTAGCTGAAGAAATTCATCGAGTGACGAAAGGATGGAATCCCGAACCTCTGACAGATGAAGATTTCAAAGAAGTTTCCATCCTGACCATGGAACACTACCAGGAGCTTCGAGAGGCTTATCCGGTCATTCAGGCCAAATGGTCGGAAGAAGGCGCAGAGATTTTGGAAGCTGATGAAGTGAATTTCACACACGGACTTCCGGCTCTTATTCTCGTCGAAGTCGAAAACGCCACAGAAGCTCCTCTCACCATCGAGGCCTTCATAGAAGAAGCAGGACCTACAGGCAGAGGCGGTGTTGGAATTCCCGCTGGAATCAGCCGTCCCATACTTGTTCCTGCCAGTGTAAATACAAAATTGATTAATGGCGCGACGCTCATCCTTACTGACAACCCCGATGGGGGAACAGTTCACAAGTTGAACTTTCAAGCGGAAAGCTATGATCCGGTCGTCGTTAGAGGAGAAACGTTTCTAGGCGAGGAGAAGTTTCCAGGACGTGTCTATGCAAAGGGAAGTGATGGAATCTATAGACAGGCAAATGAGTTTGCCAACAACACAACTCTATCAGAGAAACCTGTCGTTTTTCGTCCTGCGATGATCAAGATGCCTTTTGCCTACTCAAAGGGAGAATTTGAGGTTCTCCTTCCTCCTGGAGAAGCCGAATTTACTCTGGAAAGAGGGTTCGAGAGCGAACTGACCAAAGAGAACGTCACACTCGAAGAAGGGGAAGAGTTCACCATCCAGCTGACTTCCTCCCGAGCCATCGACATGAAGAAGGAAGGGTGGATCTCTGGCGATACACATATACACTGGGCAATCAACGCCTGGAATCAGAATGAAGATATCGATCTTCTAGCAATGGTTCAAAGGGCTGAGGACTTGAGAGTGGCCTCAAACCTGACTCTCTATCAATTCACGGCTCACAACAACAGTTATTTCATTAAGCCTGATCAGTATCCCATGGGACCTGTCTCTCATCTTTCCGATGATCGGTTTCATATCGAGATGGGTGAAGAGTTCCGAAACGATAAACACTTTGGACACATCAATCTGATCAATATTGATGAACTTCTAAAGCCCATTGCAACGGGTGAAGGAAGCGGAGGGCCTCCCGGGACAAAAGACTACCCAACAAACAAGATGATTATAGACAGAGCTCATGAACAGGGTGGAATCAGCATTGAAGCTCATAACCTTGGCCCATTCAATGCCTCGGGGGTTGCTATCAATCTGATCCAGGGTCGTAGTGATTCTATGGACCAGCTTCAACCTTCCAACTACTATCGTTTTTTGAATAGCGGTATACGTGTTGGACTGTCAAATGGCAGTGATCATCCTGCCAGAATGGCCGGAGTGTGTCGTGTCTACGTAAACAGTGGTCCTGATCTTGACATTGAAACCTGGTCGAAAGATCTGGCGCTTGGAAAGACCTTCACGACATCTGGACCTCTTCTTTTTCTCGAAGTCGAGGGTGCGCAAATTGGAGAAATCATTCAGGCCGACAAAGGCGATACTGTCACGGTGAAAGCCCGAGCCTGGTCACGTTTTCCGATCGGTAATTTTCAGATCGTATCAAACGGTGAAGTAATAGCGGAAACAGCAACCGATGGCACGGAAGACACGCTGGAGATTGAAGTCCCCATTGAAGAGAGTATGTGGTTTACGGCTCGCTGCTCCCCTACTGATGAATACGATGTGCTGAATCAAACGAACGCTGCTCATACCAGTGCCATCTATGTTGATGTCGACGGCAAACGCACCTTCATTCCTTCAAGTGTACAGGTCTGGCTGACGAATTCTGAGATTCATCGCGATCGTTTCATCAATGAGGGCGTTTTCGAGAAAGAAGAACATCGCACAGCAGCCCTTGAGTACATTGAGACCGGTAGTTCAATCTATCAGAGAATTCTGGATGATGGTGGCATTCCTTCTGAAGGCTGGCCCGAAATAATGACGCCGATTCGCGCGAAGTATGAGAAAGATTTGTATAGAGAGTTGGAGGACTAGCGGACTCGGTCAGTCTAATCTTCCCCGAGTATCACAAGGCTTTGTCAGAGGTATCTGGTCTTTGACTTGAGAATCTGGGTTAACAAGAAATAGTAAGACACGTTTTAATGAATTCTTCTTTGAATCAGAATGAGAGATTATACATTTATAACCTCGATAGAGAAGCCTTATCTACTCTGAATTCAAAAGTCAGATTTCTGCGACCTTTCGTCTATCAACTCAGCACGCTTGTATTTGCCTTCAACCTCTCGCTCGGCATGCTTAAGCAATTTCAGTGACATTGCTTCCGGCAATTGACTCAGATCGATTATATGATAGTATCCTCTGTTAATATACAAAAGGAGTAAACTCCCCTGAGCATAGCCTTTGTGCAGCCTTTTCCATTTCAGGTCAGAATGCCCATCCTCTGTCTCCAGCTTAAGCCCTTCTTCATCAAAAGAGAGAGTCACATCAATGTATTCTCTACCCATATCACGGAAATACTTTTGGATCCAATTCCTGCCAATGAATAGATTATAGACAAACTTCCCGGAAAAGTAAACTGCGAAGATCATCAATATGATCCACGGCAGAGGTTCCTTCTGTATCACCATATTGATCGTTGCGAAGACCATAAAAAACAGAATAATAAAAAGAAAAACCTGTGACCATTTAGATCGAATTCCATAGTGATATCGATAAGAGATTTGATAATGCTCTGTCCTCAGTCGATAGTTATACGTTGCATTCTTCTCTTCTTCTCGATCTACCAACGGACCCTCCTGTGAATTACGATCTCAACCCTGTCCATATATATTGATTACTTGAAAACAAAGTATTCCTCCAGGAAAAGATTGGAAACAAGTGGCGATAAAGGAAAAGGACGTTCGGTGCAAGCGTTATAAGGAATATAGAGGAAAGCGTTGTACGAATGGAAGGTGCCTCCGATTCCTGTCACTGAAGTACCAGGCTTGACTAAAGCTTCCCTTCGCTCGAAGGGGGCCGCAAAGGGGTTTTAACTTTCGTCATGAGTTCTAAAACAGGCTAAGAAGCTAATTTTCCGGAAGCCTTGTGTACGCCTGGAAGGACTGAACCTCTGATCCCGACAGGTACATCGATGACCCCAAGGTGGCTTCGAGTTCACGCTAACCACATCCCAGTCGTAAGCTCTTCAAACATCGAGAAGCTCTCCTGAGGCCTCGTCTCTTTGACCTGAAGGGCCATGCGGGGAGGGAAAGCAGCGAAGCAATTGAACGGTTTTCATCCCCCCATAAATGCACACAATCTGTGCTTTCATCGAAGATGCCTGCTTGAAAGCTGCTTACAGGCTGCATGAAAGCTGCATTCGAAAGCAGGCTAGAAGCCACTTCCAACTAAGTTAATAGGAGCTCAATTCGGCGTGAGTCTGGCGGAATACTTGCAGATCAAGATTCCAGAGTTTGGAACATGTGCAACGAGATCGGGGGAAAAAGGATAAAATTTATCTACGAACCGCATAATCCGGTTGTGAACATTTCAGCCCTCCGTACTGTCCAACTGTTCAAAAGAAGAGGAGAGAATCATTGAAAAAACTTCGTTTTTATTTACCCATTGGACTTATCGGTCTGATGACACCTCAGGCTGCACTCCCTTGCTGGAAGGGTGCCGAAAGTGACCAGGAATGCTATGTGGCCAGGGTTAGCAATCTTGTCGATTCCACTGACCAGAAAGAGCGAATCGAAAAACTGGTCCAAACCACCCTTGACCCGTCTGTCCGGACTAAGTTTGGCCAAGACCTCTATACGTCAATCCCGTCAGGAACAGTGCTTGACCGAGTTGAGACGGAGAGTGAACCATCAAGCGGAACTATCACGGACATTCGTATATATCTAAAGTTTACCAAAGAGTTTGAAGAGAGCGCTGGCTTCACGGAGCATCGCATCAATGAAATTGGGCAAGAGTTCATTCACCTTTTGAGAGAAGAAGGAATCAGCAACTGGTACCTCTATCTATACGATCGGGAATCAGATACTTTTATTGAACCTTACGAAGCTTTTCCTGAGGAACCTGTAACCTGGAAACCGCCAGTAGATCATGCAACAGTCGAAATGGCGAAGAAACAAGGAAAAGTGGCAACACGTGACATCAGGAACCTACCAGTCATCAACCCAAACTCTTTTCAGGGCTCGCTGAGTGGGAAGACTGTTTTCATTAATCAATCACATGGCTGGTTCGATGATTTCGAGGTTGTTAACCGCTGGAGAGTTCAGAGGGGAGATGCTTTCGGCACACTGGAAGACTTCGACAGCGGCGAATTCATTAATCAATACGTGCTGCCTCTTTTGAGGAACGCTGGTGCAAAAGTCATGACTGTGCGCGAATCTGATCATCAAACCAACATGGTGATTGTTGATAACGCAGATGGTACTTCCAACCCATCGAACGGTACTTACGTAGAAACAGGGAGTTGGGCAGACTCGAGCTTGAACGGATTTAAACAGAAAACAGGCGCTTCCTGGAATGGGGTGAATATCAACCCGTTCAATCAGGGAAGCGGCGAGAACCGTCTTTCTGACGGCTTGACGTCGGGAGACCCAACAGCAACAGCAACCTGGACAGCGGTCATCCCCGAAGATGGATATTACAATGTTTACGCAAGTTGGACAGGGTTCAGTGGTCGAGCTTCAGACGCTCAGTATCTTGTTCACCATAGTGGTGGTGTCAGTGAAGTAAGGATGAATCAGACGATTGACGGATATACATGGGTCCTGCTGGGAAACTGGTATTTTGAAGCCGGCGCACCCGAGGATCAACGAAAGGTTGTTCTGACCAACCATAGCAATGATAACGGCGCTGTGAACGTATCAGCAGACGCTGTCAGATGGGGTGGAGGCATGGGAGATGTCGCGAGGCATAGCAGTGGCATCAGCGGTCGTCCACGTTGGGAAGAGGAGGCAGTCAACTACCTCCAGTTCAATGGTTTTGGATATAGTGGAAATCTATACACGGGGAACGATGACGAATCGGGTGGCTGGTCCGACCGACCACAGTATGCTCGATGGGAACATAGCATCAAGGATGGAAGTGTCGAAGATGCCGTCTATTTTGCCTGGCATACAAATGCTTTCAACGGCAATGCACGTGGACTAGTGACCTTTCGACATGGCTCAACAGCGACAGCCGACTCCGCAACATTTCAGACAATAATGCATGACAAGGCATACAATGCCATTAACACCCTCTGGTTTACAGGTGAAACCTGGACGGTCCGACCGAAGTCTTCACAGAACTTTGGTGAGAATAATCAGAACAGTCTTGGGCAAGGTATTCCCGGGTTTCTGTTTGAAGGCCTCTTCCATGACAATGAGGAAGATTCGACGGCCTACAATGAGCCTGAGTTCCGTTACATTATGGCTCGAGCGATTACCCAGGGTGTCATAGATTACTTTAATGATCGTGATAATGCGTCACTTATCTACCCTCCGGAGACTCCACGCAATCTATTAGTAGAATATACCGGTTCAGGCGAAGCTGAAATTTCCTGGGCTCCACCTGTATCCGGTGGGTTTAATGGAGGAGCAGCCACAAGCTACAGAGTGCATCAGAGCTCCAATGGATTTGGTTTTGATGACGGCTTTGAAGTTAACGGGACGTCAACAATCTTGACCGGACTGGAGCCAGGTGAAACTGTCTATATACGTGTCAGCGCATTAAACTCAGGAGGTTCTTCACTTCCAACAGAAACGCTCGCAGTGAAACGAGGATTTCCGAACCTGCTTATTGTGAACGGTTTTGACAGGAATCAACGATCTCAAATTCCAACAGAAAATATCACGAACGCGGGTGTAAACCTGAGACGTCACGTCCCAACCACATTCCAGGCATTCAATTACATCATCGAACATGCTGAAGCGATAGAGCATCTGGACTATTCGATCAGCAGCGCGAGCAACGAAGCTGTCGCTGCACAGGATATAGACTTGAATCAGTTCGATGGGGTGATCTGGATTTCAGGCGAAGAGTCAACTTCTGACGATACCTTCAGTCCATCAGAGCAGGGAATAGTAGAGTCCTATATCAACCAGGGAGGAAATCTATTCGTATCGGGAGCTGAGATTGGATGGGATCTGGGAAGAGATGGGTCATCGAGTGCAGCTGATATTTCCTTTTACGAGAATGTCCTGAAAACAAGCTACTTTGGAGACGACGCTGGCACTTATAATGTGGCATCACCGACGGAAGGCCCATTCATGGGAATGTCAGCTTTTAATTTCTCGCCTGCATCCGGGGCTCGCTACGACGCCGAATTTCCTGATGTGCTGGAAACCTCAGGAGGCTCCGAGGTTGCTCTTCAATATACAAGCAATGGTGTAGCTGCCGTATACTATGATGGAGACTATCGTCTGATATCTATGGGGTTTCCCTTCGAACTCATTTCAGATGCATCCGTGAGAAGAGAGTTCATGGAAAAGTCCATGCTTTTTCTGGTTCCTATCCCAGGCGATACCTCTGTGAATGGAACTGTGAGTGAATTGGATGCGATGCTCTTGAATCACTCACTGATAGGTACGGGAAGTCTCGACGGGCAATCATTGCGCAACGCAGATACGAATTTCGACAATCTGATCGATATTTCTGACCGGAACTACATCATAGAGAGGACTGAAGAGCTAGAGTAAACGCTGCCCTTAAAAGGGCATTCACTGATTGGAGCCCTGTAGGATGATTCTTCTCCTACAGGGCTCTAAGTTTTTTTGATTTATTCTATTTCAAATAATCCGGGGCTACGAATGCCATGGAGGCAAGATAGGCGCTCCCCCGCCAGAGCACAGATTCATCTGGCAGAAACCTTGGATGATGAAGGGGGTAATAGGCTGCGCCTTCAGGTCGGACTCCGAGGTTCACGAAGGCAGAAGGCTTTTCTTTCGCGAAGTACGCAAAATCTTCCGCTCCCATGGACTTCTCGATTTCTACCGCGCCATTCAACCCGAAGAGTTCCGTGATAGCAGCTCTTGAAGCGTCGATGGCGATCGCATCATTAACGACCGGTGGATAGCTCCAATTGGTGCGAACTTCAACTTCGCATTCGTGAGCGGCAGCGACTCCTTTGCAGATGCGATGAACGTGTTCTGCAATTTCAGGTGCTCTCTCTTCGTTATAGGTTCTGAGTGTCCCACCAAAGGTAATGGATGAAGGGATGACGTTAAAGGCGGTACCACCGTTAATCATCGTGACTGAAACGACAGCTGGTTCTACGGGCGATATACGACGGCTAACCACCTGCTGGAGAGCCATAATGCATTCGGCTGCTACAGGGACCGGATCAATTGTGTCATGGGGTGATGCTCCGTGGCCACCTTTTCCAGTAATTGTCACATCGAAGTCGCCCACCATAGCCCAGGCTTCACCGGTTATCAGGCCGAATCGACCACTTTCCAGTTTCGGAGAAACATGTATACCGAAACAGCCTAACACATCTTTTGTCAAACCGGCATTCACGAAATCGATAGCTCCCCCCGGAGACATTTCTTCTGCATGTTGAAAGACACATCTCACGGAATAAGGAAGTTGATCCTTCATCTCGCTAAGAATCGAAGTGGCACCTAGAAGCATCGAGGAATGAGCATCATGACCACACAGATGACCGACGCCTTCTTTCTCAGACCGAAAGGGAATATCATTTTCTTCAACAATAGGAAGAGCATCCATGTCGGCTCGAAGCAGTATATACTGATCAGGATTCTTTGTTGATTTAATCTCTGTGTAGAATCCGTATTTGCCTTCAGCAACGGGAGCACTTGGCTCAAGGCCCATCGATTCTACCTGCGCTCTAAGATACTCAGAGGTCTTTTCCTCGTGGTAGCTCAACTCTGGATTCCGGTGAAGGTGTTGCCTTCGCTCTGAAATCCAGGGCTGTAGTTTCTCCGCCTTTTTTGCTATCGCATCAAACTGAAGTTCATGTGTCTTTTGAGTCATCGTCTCATCCGTTACCTAAGATAGGGGCTTCCGTTACGTCCACTTCCTCTTGGCAAAGGAAGGATCGTCACCAACAGGAAAAGGCAAATCAGTATGAAAATTGGTACGCCAAACAAAATGTACCGGGTAGTCATCATCATCGCGATCACCAGGACGATGCAAGCCGTGATTACGCCAATAGAAAAGAGAACGCGTCGTAGAACCGATCCCGCGAAGCCTTCAAAACGCCGAATGTCCGCTTCATGAATACGAATCCTCAGCTGCTCGCGCTCAAGGCGATGAATAATAAAGCCGAGTTCACGAAGTGTCATATACACTTCCTGGGCTCCCTCTTTCACGCGCTCCTTAAAGTCTTTCGACCCAGGAAAGGCAACTTCGGCGAGCATCTTCTTAACAATAGGTGTCGCCTCACGAACCGCATTAAACCGTGGATTGTACTGAAGAGCAATGCCCTCCACAAGAGATGCTGCCCTCAGAAGATAGACGAGGTTATTGGGAAGAAGAAGGGGGAATTTGTAAAAGGTATCGATAATATCCTGAGCGATTTCCTGCACTTGTCGTGGTGTTAAATCATTATTCAGTTGAATATTTATCATCGTGGAAGCGGCTTCTCTCAGATCGCCTCGATTGATATCAGCATCAACCATCCCCAACGTATAGTAGCCATCAACGATCGTATCTATATCGCCCTTTGTGACAGCATACACCATTTTCAGAAGTTCCAGTCGCGTTCTTTCCTCGAATTCGAGAGCCATACCGAAATCAAGAACAACGAGTCGCCCCTGATGATCCACCATGAGATTACCAGGATGAGGATCAGCATGAATAAACCCATGAATGACAGTCATGCGGACATAGGATTCAATGATAAGGTCAACAATGACTGCTGGATCAACGCCAAGACGTCTGATTTCCTCCGGTCTGTCAACGCGCACACCATCAACGAAATCAATCACAACGATCTGTTTTCGAGTCAGGTTTTCCACGAAATCGGGAACGTAAATACGCTCATCATTCCTGAAGTTGTGTCGCAATCGGTCTGCATTCTTCATCTCAGAACGAAAGTCCATTTCCAGATGTATCATGCGCTGGAACTCGGAAATGATCGCATAGGCGCTACGCATGATGTTCTCGTCGAGAAAAATCGCAGCGATATACAAGAGCACCTTAACCGTTCGAATGTCGTTTTCGACCAACTCCTGAACGCCGGGTCGGAGAACTTTCACCGCAACCTTTTGTCCCTTATACGAAGCTTTGTGGACCTGTCCCAGGCTTGCAGCGGCGATGGGTTCCTTTTGGAAGTCATCGAAGAGTTCCTCGATCTCCTGGCCGTAGACGCGTGAAATTGTTTCTTTAACATCCTGATAGGGAAATGGGGGGACGCGATCCTGAAGTTTCTTGAGCTCGAAAGTATATTCAGGCCGGATGATATCCTCGCGCATTGCAAGCACCTGAGCGGCCTTGATAAAGGAAGGACCAAGACGCGCCATTGTCGTTCTCAGTTTCCGGGCTCGTTGCCGATGCTGCTTTTCCGTAAGAAGACGGGGGGTCCCGATAAAGAAGAAGCGTCTCCAGTCTCGAATGAAACTGAGAATAAAGGGGAAGAGAGATAGGAAGACGCGGAGGGATCGAAGCACGATAGTTGAAATGACCTGAAAGAATCGGGCTCACCATGGTGAGACATCACCGGGAGCGCAAGACACAACGCAGGATTTCGGCCGTCTTCGAGGGGGGCATGAGAGGTCAGTCTGTCAATACTGACTCATTCCTTATTGTCAGGTCCGCCAGTAGATTTTGAACTTGGTAAAGAGCGAAACCACATAGGCGAGACCGAGAGTTTTGCCCAGTGACCAGAGGAACTTGGCCCAGGGCGTCGGAAGCTTTCCGAATAGCAGAGCATCCAGACCCGTTAGATTAACAACGGGCGCCAGCAAGTTGCGAATACCCACGTAGGCGATCATCGGATTCTGACCATTGGTGATGAGCAGGTTGAATCCGAAACGAAGCCCAAATAGATCGATCCAGATTGTAAGGCAGAGAAGTGAAAGTATCGATAAACCAGTACTTACAAAGTAGTATGAAGGGGTGGAAGAATCTTTCTTTATTCCTCCTTCTGAGAGGAGAACCTCTTTCGACTGGAGGAGGAAATCAAAAGCACCTGCATCGACGAGGACTCCCAGGAAAAGCCAGCCGGTACCCCAAAGGAGAAAAGCCTTCAGAAGGTAATCTGTCTTTCCTGAAGTTTTCCAGAAGAGCCAAATGGGGAAGGCAGTCGTAAGGACAACGGCCGCTAGACAGGGTAAGAGCATGCGCGCTTGAAGAAGCGTGTGGACGAGAACAATACAGAGTAAGATAGAGAGACTTGCGACGGTGAGTCGTGTCTTGCACTTTGATGATTTTTCAGAGGGACCTCCCGATTTCATCCAATCAAGAAGTATATCTCCGATAATTGTCCCGGGAATAACGATCAGTAAATACTTCAGGAAAGCCGGATTATAGAACCATGGGATTGGGTTCCATTTAAGAAAATCGGGAATGGGCAGCTGATCATACTTCAGGAAATGACCAATGAGACCTATCAGCATGAACGTCAGCCTTAAGGCGATACTCTTCTGCGACAGGATCCAGACGAGAGATCCGAAAACAGCCATGACAGCAAGAACCCTGATAATGATGTCAGATTTTCCAACATAGACACCAAAGATGGTCGAGATTGTTTTCTCTTTCAGGCCGTGGATATCTGGCCAGATAAGATAAGTTAAGAAGGCGAAGGCCGCGGTAATCCCAACCCCTTTCGTTATCCATCTGACTTTGTCACTTACCTTCCATGGGATACGAGTATAGACAGGGAACAGTAAAAGAAATCCAAGAAGCGCCAGAAACCAGGTATAGGTAGAAGGGGACGATTCGATCTGATAGGGAATAATCCGTTGAGCGTAGATGGCAAATGCCATGAGGGCAAAACCTCGCCCGATAATCCCCAGAGTTATTTTGGGGTACCCCACACCTTTCTTCACTTTGGAGGAGAGAGCGAAAGGGAAGGCGGCTCCCATGGCGAAGAGAAACATCGGGAACACCAGATCAACCCATGTAAATCCTGCATAGGTACCATCGAACCTGACAGACTTGACCGCTTCACCGTCGATGAACCGAGGGTACTGAGCGTGGTACATCCAATTAGGAAGACCTGTCCAGGGGACGACACCAGATAGGCACATGGTGAGAATCGCGAATCCTCTTAATGCATCGAGGGCGAGAGCTCTGGGCGCCTTCTCTTTAGCGGTCTTCTTTGGCTCTTTCGTTTCTTCTGCCACGGGCAACCTTGCGAGTGCGTTGATTTGAAGAGGTTTTCCTGATGCGGATGGTGAGAAGTCGCAAGGCTTTTGAAGAAAGAATTCTCTGGTCCTCCAAGGAAAAATGGAGAATGATTGGAGCTCAATACCGTATTTGCTGTTAGCTGGTCAGGCTGAGAATTGAGTTTCCCCCGGCTGGTCAGATGCTTGCTTCGTATTGATACGTTTACCATAAGTGGGTGAAGGTGATCCCCACAAACACATCGATGCCATAAGGATTTTAATCAATGCCCAAAGTTACCTTTCTTCCCATCAATAAGACCGTTGAAGCAGAAGTGGGCCAGAATCTACTGGAAATAGCTGAAGAAGCCGGAATCGGGATGGAACATGCCTGCGGAGGAGTCTGCGCCTGCTCAACATGCCACTGTATCATTAAGAACGGTACCGACGACGGTGTCGAAGAGCAGGAAGATGAGGAAATGGACACGCTGGATAAGCTCTGCCCCGAGCAGACTCTCCACAGCCGACTCGGATGTCAGACAAAGGTCATCGGTGACGTAACCGTAGAAATCTTCAACTGGCCACCACGTGAACTGTAACAGGATGAAACAACTGGAAATTAATGGTATGAAACAAAGAGAGAGTATATAATGGAATACAGCTGGACAGACCTCGACGACATTGCCATCGAACTTTATGAAAAGCATCCTGATGTGGATCCCCTTCAGGTCAGATTTACTGACTTGCTGGACTGGGTATTAGAATTGGAAGGATTCACAGGGAAAAAAGAGGAATCCAACGAGGCTAAACTGGAAGCAATTCAAATGGCCTGGTTAGAGGAATATAAGGATAATCAGGATTAATTGATGGCTGCACGCGGTGCACTCGGAGCAACACACTGGAAGACTCTGGTGGGTAAGAACAAGCCACCGGTCAGTGATGCGTTCAGGCCCAACCTGCAATGTCCCGATGATGACGCCCCTCTGGATTACCTTGAACATGAAAGAAACTTCCACTGCCCTTCCTGCAGCCGCATCTATACACCCGATGAATTCTATCTCAGTTTACGACCTTCCAACGACTATTACCAACTTTCTGATAAGCGATTGGATAAACTGACCGAGCAGGTAAAGACCGATAACAGATTCGTTGAGTCTCCTCAAAATGAATTCCCGAGCACATGGGCACTTGTGGAAAGTATTTTGCCCTCCTTTGCAGGAAAAAAGGTTCTAGACCTCTGCTGTGGGCATGGCTGGGCAGCAGCCTACTTTGCAAAGTGTCATGCTGAAGTGGCAGCACTCGATATTGTTGCTGGAGATGGAGGACTTCGAAGTGCTCACGAGCATTGCAAGAGCCTCGACAATCCCCCCGACTTCTTCCAGGGTGACGTTTGCAGACTTCCCTTCCAGTCAGGGCTGTTTGATGTTGTCTTTACTTCCAGTGTGATCCATCAGATACCTCGGCCGGAAAGGCTTCTGAAAGAAATTAGTCGTACCCTCGCTGATGGTGGAGTATATATCGCCATTAACGAAGAAACACAACAAGGCAGACTGGTGCAAAGTACTCGAGCCTCCTCTGCCGATCCGAGAGATCGTGGCAGAAAGATGAGCCATGCAGACTTCAAGGCACTTTTCAAAGAAGGTTTTCTCGATCTTGAAGTTCTAATCGATCAAAGTGATATGCAGCAAAATCTCCATTCGCGATCTTTTCTCGGAAGAATAAAGAAATCCTGGCGCAACCACACAACTAACGAACCACGAGTCATGCTGGGCCGACATCAGAAGGAATTTGATTTTTCCAAGCTGAACCTGATGCGCAAAAGAGAGGCAAAATGATGAGTAACCCCGTCGCCAAAATTGATGACCTGAAAGAAGGGAATCCCATTCGTGTAAACCATGATGGGAAGGAAGTCGCTCTCTTTAAGGTTGAAGATTCTGTGTATGCTATAAGTGCTCAATGCCCGCATAGACAGGGGCCACTGGATGATGCCGATCTGGAGGATGGCTTTATTGCCGTTTGTCCCTGGCACGGCTGGAGGTTCGACATCAGAACAGGAAAATCACCAACGCACCCAGCCCAAGTAAGCTGCTATCAGGTGAATATCAAAAACGGTGAGATCTATCTCTCTGCGAAATAACCGGGGACAAAGAATCCGCTTTGTATTTATTTAAATTCCTTAAAAGGCGTTCGCATCCGTCGATGAATGCTGAGATGCAGCATCAGGCTCACCCCGAAGCCATGGCAAAGAACTTTTTAGCATGGTCCAGGAAGAAAATCTTGTCGGATAAGTCCAAGCTTTCATGGGCTGATATAGACGCTGTCATTTCACAAGAAGCGGAAAATTATAGGAGCGAACAAGCTCCACTCCCCCTGGTGGAAAACACGGCGGCGTTTATCGGTGAACGCTTTATCAAGAAATTCGGTGGAGAGTGGGCCGAGGACGAAACCTATGGGATGATCATTTCCTCTTTTCAGGGTAAGGATTCAGGATTCGATCCTTTCGCCCTTTCTGAACGTGCATGGGAAATTGGAGAGAGGAACTTTCTTGGCTCTTTCTTCTCAGCAGTCCCGAAGCGACTTTCTCATGAAAAAAAAATCCGCCCCGAATGGACCGAAGCACAAAAGAAGTTCAGGGAAATTCTTAATGGCAAGGAACTGGACAACGGCTCAATTGTTCGAATCATTGAAGTCTTCCGCGACAACTGGGAGGCTTGTTTCGGAAGGGAGTTGCCGCTCAGCCTGATCGGACTCAAAGAACTCGATAAATACCTCCAGTCCCATTATATATTAAACTTCCTTTCCATTGAAGAGCTCATCGCCGCAGGCCTCTATACAGGTGAAATTGGAAGACAACTCTTCGGCGGAGAATGGATAATACCAGAATCAAAGCGGTCTGACCGAATCGCCTTGAGATATCCAGAATTGGACTACTTCCCGGTTGGACGTATCTTCAAGATGATGACTGAAAAGCCTGAAAAAGAACCGCTGGACGAGTATATCAGGCTTATTCCTTCAGCCAGAAAAGAACTTCGAGAATCAGGTGTTCACTAAGGCAATATTATCGGAGTGGATGACTTCCTTATAATCTGCCCGTTCACCAAGGATGGATGCGATTTCCTCAATCTTGACGCCGATAATCTTTCCGACTTCTTCACAAGAATAGTTTACAACACCCTGAGCAACAATCTGATCTGATGGGTCTTTAATCGTTACGACGTCTCCCCTTTCAAACTTGCCACTCGCGCTGGCAATTCCAACTGAGAGAAGAGACTTTCTCTGACGAACCAGAGCCTTAGTGGCTCCTGCATCGATATATATCGTTCCCTTGGCACGAGTAGACAGCACCCAGTGTCGCCTCGAATCTCCTGCTCTTCGGTCTTTTTGTGTCAGGAAAAGTGTTCCTTCAAAATCACCCGAGATAACCTCTTGAAGTTTCCCTGGTTTAAGACCGTTCGTAATGACAACCGCTACCCCATGCGATGTCGCATGAGCAGCCGCTTGAATTTTCGTTTCCATTCCACCGAGACCGAGTGAACTGCCACCCTGCTTGACAAACTGACGTGTCCCATCATCAACCTGCTTAACGACAGGGACAAGGGTTGCGTCTGGTGATGAGGGGTGATCTGTCATCAGACCGTCTATATTGCTGAGGACAACGAGCAGGTCAGCTTCAACTTTTGCTGATACCATAGCTGAAAGTAAGTCGTTGTCGCCGAACTTCAACTCATCGATCGTCGTCGAGTCATTTTCGTTGATGATGGGGATCACGTTTTTGGAGAGCAGCTCTCCGAGTGCGTTGCGCGCATTGAGATACCTCCGTCGATCATCCATATCGGAGCGGTTCAGCAAGACCTGACCGATGATGATTTCGTGCTGGCGGAAAACTCGAGCATAGGCTTCGATCAAAGCTCCCTGACCAATCGCTGCCACAGCTTGAAGCTCAGGTATAGACGTAGGCCTTTTCTTCAGTCCAAGAATACCCCGCCCGGCAGCAACGGCACCACTTGATACAAGAAGAACCTGAATGCCTCTTTGATGCATGTCAGCAAGGTCATGGCAGATCTGCTCAAGGCGTTCCTCGTGGATCCCGCCCTCTTCTCGAGCGAGCACATTCGAACCCACTTTAACAACAACTCTCTTAAGAGTTGTCTTTGGAAAGGGCCAATGTTTCTTTATCTCTTCCACGGTTTAACTGAGCCTTGTCTATATATTTCGGAATCAGGATCCGCCGATTCTGAAATTACATACATCACCATCCTTCATGATGTAGTCTTTACCTTCAACCCTCAACTTGCCCGCTTCTTTTGCGGCGCTCATGCTACCAGCATCCTTTACATCGTCAAAAGCAACGACTTCAGCTCGGATGAAGAGCTTCTCGAAGTCCGTGTGTATGACACCCGCACATTGAGGGGCTGCCCAGCCTCTCTTGAAAGTCCACGCGCGGACTTCCTTCTCCCCTGCTGTCAGATAGGTACCAAGCCCAAGAAGATGATAAGCCGCATGTACCAGTCGATCGAGTCCACTTTGCTCAAGACCAAGCTCTTCGAGAAACATCGCACGTTCTTCTCCTTCAAGCTGAGCAATCTCTGACTCAACCTTGGCTGAGACAACAACGACTTCAGCGTCCAGGTCTGAGGCAAAGTCGCGAACCTTCTTAACCAACTCATTACTTTCGGCATTGGCGACTTCATCTTCGGCTACGTTGCAGACATAAAGAATCGGCTTCGATGTCAGAAGCTGGTAACCTTTCAGCCAGGGCATTTCCTCATCAGTGGAGACCGAAGCTTTTGCAAACTTCCCTTCTTCGAGAACTTTGAGTACCTTCTTCTGAAATTCCAGTTCCGGTTCGAGCTTCTTATCCCCTCGAGCCAGCTTGACCATTTTCTCAATCCGCTTTTCCATGGAGGCAACATCGGCGAGGATCAGCTCGAGGTTGATCGTTTCGATATCATCCAGGGGATCGATCTTACCAGAGACGTGCGTGATATCATCATCTTCAAAACAGCGAACCACTTCAACAATCGCATCAACTTCACGGATATGAGACAGGAACTGATTTCCAAGACCCTCTCCTTTTGAAGCGCCTCGAACCAGGCCAGCAATATCCACAAATTCAAAGGCTGTAGGGATCACTTTCTGTGGGTTCACCATCTTAGCCAGAACGTCGAGTCGCGGATCGGGGACTTCGACCACTCCCACGTTGGGATCAATTGTGCAGAATGGGTAATTTGCTGCTTCTGCACCTGCAGCGGTGATAGCATTGAAAAGAGTGCTCTTACCAACGTTTGGAAGTCCGACGATACCTGCCTGAAGTGCCATTTGTTGTCACTTTCCCAATTATGGAATAATTCTGAGAACCGAACCTTCGATTCGGGTGCGCTTTGTGGCCGACTCTACCCGGAGGATGCAACTGCTAAGACAACTGGAGAGGGAACCGAACTCCGACAGTTCTTTTTTCTGGCCCTCTTTGACGACTGCAACGATGATCGCACCTAGACTTTAGAAGAGAAGGGTATTCTTAAATTGTTCATCTGGCTCACCATCGCCTTTATGGTATTTCTTCAAAGCGCTCTCATTTCTCGAAAGCTGGTTCCTTTTTTTCGCGATCGAGCGGTGAGTCTTGGGATGATGGATAAGCCCACGCTTGAGAGAAAACAGCATTCCAGGCCCATCCCGAGGAACGGAGGAATCGGCATCTATATCGCCTTCTGGGTTTGTTTATGGACGAATTTCATCCTGGCTGTTCTCATTGTCCCGAGTCTCCCTTTTCTTCCCGACTCAATCAGACATCTGGCAGCGAATGGCTGGCAGAAATACGAACTTCTGGAAGCTCTCTTCCTCAGTTCAACGATTATATTCTCTCTCGGGCTGCTTGATGACCGATACAGTCTGTCACCTGTCGTTCGGCTCTTTGTTCAAATTCTTGCCTGCCTTCCGCTCCTCTACGCAGGTGTATATCTCAAGCTCTTCCTCCCGTTGTGGCTCGCGTACCCCTTGACTATTTTCTGGCTTCTCTTCCTTACAAACAGCCTCAACTTTCTTGACAACATGAATGGGCTAACCTCAGGGGTCTCAGTCATTATCTGCCTCGTCATGACGCTCCATGCGTTCCTCAGCGCCGAGTGGTATATGCTCCTCATTTACGGTTTGTTAGGCGGAAGTGTTCTCGGTTTCTGGTTCTTCAACTTTCCAAAGGCTTCCGTATTTCTTGGAGATTGCGGGAGCACCATGATTGGCTTTCTTCTGGGAGCGTTAACGATCCTGACAACTTACTACCAGGCAGGGGTTCCATCGAAGTTACCGATTCTCATCCCCTTGGTTGTTCTGGGCGTACCGATCTTTGACACCATTTCCGTGATGCTGATTAGATGGAAAGCAGGTAAGCCTTTCATGGAAGGCGATACGAACCATATTTCCCACCGCCTTGTAGCTTTAGGTATGGGCCAGAAGGAAGCTGTGCTCTTTCTTTATGTAGCGACGCTTGTGACAGGGCTTTCCGCGATTCCCCTGCGTTATATGGAAACTTCAATTGGATGGGTCCAGGCGTTATTAATATTCTTGATCTTCTTCCTGCTCCACTGGCTAGAAAGAGTAAGCTATCGACAAAAAGGTCGATCGTAACACTCTTTTCCCGATGAGGATTCACAGGTATTCATGACTGTTCCCGCTCCTTCCGCTCGCTGCTCTCGTCTCATTGCCTCATTAACTCTTTCTGCTTCGCTGCTTTTTCTCCCCGGCTGTATTGGTTACAAGATCAGGGAGTTGAAGACACAAAACCAGATGAAACAGGCTCACATCATGCAGTTGAGCCAGGACAAAGAAGCTCTGGAAGAAGAAGTCCAGATTCTTCAAACAAGAGTCGAGACACTCGATCAAAAACTGGAGAACCGCGAAGCACAACTGACACGCCTCAAACAGAACCTGGAGATGAGTGAAGAGAAACTTGTCGCATCAAGGGTTGCTTTAAATACAAGCGTTGAATCAACGAGCCGTGAAGTAGGTAAGCAGCTCGCCGATGCACTTGAACGTGAGGCTGAGCTGAAGTTCAAAATCGAAGACCTGAAATCTAAGGTTTCTTCCCTGGAGTTTGAGATTTTGAAGGGAGAGACAAGCCTTGAAGAACAACAGTCGAAGTTTGAGCTTCTTGAAAAAGAGAAAGCTCAGAAAATTGAGAAACTGGAATTACTTCAAAAGAAATTTGATGAAGCTCTTGCCGCCAATGAAGCATTGAAGAATGAGCATCAACTTGAGCTCGCCAGCTTAACCACAAAACATGAAAGCCGTGAGACAGTCCTTCTTGAGGAAACGGAAATGCTCAAGAAGAAGCTGAACGATTCGGAAGATTCCTATAGCACGGCTGAGTCTGATATACGCTTGTTGAAAGAAATGCTCGATGAAAAGAATAAGCAGCTGAAGTCTCTCGAAGACGAAATAGAAATCGTAAAGACTGAGATAGCTTCAAGGCCTCCTGAACAGGAGATAGCTGAAGTTAAGAAGGGACCTTCTCGTGATCTTTCTGAGGAAAAGTCACTGGCCGAGAAATATCTTGAGAAACACATCGCTTCAGGCCTTGTCGACGTAAAGACAACAGAAGACAGCCTTCGTATTGTTCTTTACTGTGATTCTCTTTTTCAGCCATCTACGACGCTCTTGTCGGATGGAGGACTGGATGCTCTTCAGAAGATCGAGGAAATTGCAGCCAAAGTCCCACACCAGCAGATCACAGTAGCTGGCCACTCTGACAACATTCCTGTTGGAAACATGCCTTATCCGGATAACTGGGAGCTTGCTGCGGCTCGTGCGTCAGAAGTCTGCCGTTGGCTTGCTGCTCAACCAGCCATCGCCGAAGAAAAGCTGGTGGCTCAGTCCCATTCCTATCACAAGCCTATCGCCGATAACCGCACTGTCCAGGGCAGGAAAATGAACCGTCGCGTTGAGGTAGATATTAAACCGTAGAGTTGAATCACTTAACTGCTGAACCCGGCGGGTGACCTCGGCGTTAATTATGGCATTCTCTATATCGAGAAGTCCGTCAAATCTTCCTCTATTTTGATTGCACCATCATTGTGCAATTGATCTCTTGCTTTAAATTGAAAACCTATAAAGGGAGAAGTATCATGGGTAAACCCCTAGCGGTTGTACTGGGTGTCGTGGCGGCAGTTATTGGCGCATTGATTTGGGCTTATATCATGGGTGGAGGCTACGAGCTTGCCATCCTCGCCATTGGAATTGGAGCAGCCATTGGGTTGGCAATGAGAATCGTCGGAGGTGAAGGTGTCGCTCTTGGAGCTATCGCGGCTGGCCTCACGATTGCCTCGATCTGTATGGGCAAAATTGTTGGTGTTAATTGGGCGATGGAAAAAGACGCCAAAGAAGAGATGCTGACACTTGCCTATTATAATGAGACGGTTGTAGACGCCGAAGACTTTAGATCCGTAAGCACTGAAGGTGAACTTCGCGAGTTCATGGTATCACATGGATTTACGGATGCTCCGAGTGCTCAGGCAATCACTGACATTGAAATTCAAGACTTCAGGACCTATTCCGCTCCCGATCTTGAACGCTTTGCCTCAAGATCACCGTCATTTGAGCAGTGGCAAGACTACATGATGGACGACATGTATGAGATCCTCGACGAGGTATATCCACGGACGCAACGACTCAAAGACACATTGGGCTTTCTAGACATCGTCTTTTTTCTAGCCGGTATTGCGACTGCTTTCAAGATGGTCGCGGCGATCGAAGAATAGTATTTTCAGTATTTGCGAGAGGGAGATCCTGTCTCCCTCTCACAAGCCTTCTGTTTTTTTTCGTCGACCTAACTATCTTTCCATTTCATTCTTGCGCGTTTGTAAATCACCTGTGTCTATCAGTTGATCGCGATTTCTATCGGGATCTTCAGTGTTCTCATCAAACTGCTTAATGCCTGTCAGGTGAAACCCAAACTCTGCTGGCGAGGGTCCTCGTTCTGGATCTGGAGCCAGCGTCACCTTTGCACCAAGGATATGATTCTCAGCATTGATTACAGGATAATTTGAAGAATCCTGAGGGTCATCCAACGCTGAAACACTGCGGTTTCCGGTAGCAATATCTACTGTAAAGAGAGAGAGTTGGTCACCATTCTGACTATCTCGAAAGACCCAATGTAGCTTTGACTGATCAGAGCTGAGCTGCAGCTCAACCTGAGAATAAAAGTCCGGCAGTGTTGGTCCTGTCCCCCTTGCATATTGTGCATTTTCTGGCTCAGTGCTGATTTCATAGCGTAACGTGTCAATGAGGTTCAGCTCCTCATCAAATACAGAGACTGGAATAACTTCAAAAAAGTTACTATCCTGATCAAAAGCCGTGTACATGGTTCTCACGACCGATATTGTTCCATCAGCATTGCGATAGGAGTTTATCGGTGGAGTCAGCAGTGGCTCAGACTCTCTCGTGTCGGTGGTAATGTTTAACTGATTGATCTTAAACCCCTGGCTGTTAGTAACATGAAGAAACACATCATTCATGGATGTAGAAAAGAATGGGTCGCGATCACTTGCTGGCTCAGGAGAATAGAAACCCTGAGATACCAAATCTATCTCAAAGGTATCAGTATTCAGTACTCCTTCGTATAGAGCTCTGTACTCGAAGAATCCGGGAGGATTAGAAACCTGTGAGGGGATCGCTCTGATAAAATAGAAGTTTCCGTTCGGATTGCGTGTGAAAGAAAGAATCGATAGGCCGTTATAAACCTCATTTCCACTCTCGATGGTCCCAATGAAGGTTGGGGATACTTCATCTAAATCTATAAGCTCAATCTCCTTGTCACTATTGATACCATAGATGACTCGGGTAACTGGATCGAAATCTGAGTAGGCAGAATAGGTTCCTCGGTTTGTCTCCGTCTGGGTATCTGGATCGTACTCGATCAATTGCTCATCGGCGATGATAAGGAGTTGGTCCCCATCAGCCATAAGCCTTGAAACTTTAGAAAAGCTAAATGTATCGATCAGTGCGAGTTCCTGACCTTCTCCAGCGGCTCCATACAGTGAGTTCCCAGAAAAGGTGTAAAGTTTGGATCCACCTGCGAGGGCCGAAACTTGATAGAGTTCCGTCCTCCCTTCAGGCGAGTTTACACCTGAAATTACCTCAAAATCACCGCTTTCGGTATCTAATCGATAGATAACACTGGCTGTATCGATTTTCGCAGCGCCGTACAACGAATCGGCGGCCGCCACATCGTGCGTGAAACAAGCTGCTGCGACCCCCATGGCAAATGGTATTCTGATAAAACTTGAGAGCATCTTCCGCCTCCTGAAACAATAGAATGAGCGAAGTCTGGGACGGCGAACATGATTGCGTCAACTAATCCAGAAAATTCATAGGATTTTTTGCTACCTGACTTAGAAAGTTTCTATAAGCAGGCGTTTACTTCTGGTTTTCGAGCTCATTCCGGCGCGTTTGAAGATCACCTGTATCGATCAGATTATCCAGATTCCTGTCCGGATGTTCAGTAGTTTCGTCGAACTTCTTGATCCCCGACAGATGAAAGCCGTATTCTTCTGGTGAAGGACCGCGCGCTGGATCAGGTGCAAGCGGGATGGTCTGCCCGAGGAAGCCATCCTCGAGCGGAAAAAACGTTGGTTCTATAAATGTAACCGACCTATCTCCTGATTCTACATCCACTGTATAGAGATCATAACCTTGGGCCTGGTTGTCTACACGGGGGCGTTCAAAAAGGAGAAAGACGGATCGTCCATCGACACTGACGTCTTTGGACAAGAGCTGGACGAAACGGCTCGGAAACTCAGGTCCCTCACCCCGAATGAACCTGGCATTTGGATCTTCACGACCGGACTCAATAATGATGACCTCCTGATCAACAAGTCCCAAATCAGTATTATATGTGTAGACCTTTATTTCTTCAATAACCTTTCCTTCCGAGACCCTGGCCATCGCCCTTCCATATAGACGAATCGTCCCATCGGACTGCTGGTGTCCATTCGTTACTGAGTCAGGCAAATTGATAGACCCATTGGCAGCTTCTGAAAACTCAAACCTTCTCAGGAGATAATCTGGACCAAGTCGTGGCTCTGAAACGAGTAGGACATCGACATCCTCTGTTGCATAGGGCCTTGGGTCGTTGAATGCACCAACAGGCCAATCTGGCGTTCGGACTCCTGTTTCCTGAAGTACTCCATTGATGATTTCGCTTCTATATATTCGGTATGGTCTACTAAATACGTTCTGCAATCCGGCAAAATAGAATGTATTCTCGCCTGCACTAACAAATCTGATGGGTAGAAGAAGATTTGAAGCATCAAAGTCATCGAATACAAAGGTAGCAACATCAGCAACATCTCCCGTATCTACATCGAGGCGTTCCAGAATATTACCACCACTACCATCGTCCGCAGGCTTGATCCCCCAGAATGCTTCTTCTATGGGATCAAACATGGAAACAAATGTATACGTGCCAAGCAGAGATGTCTCCTTTTTGCCGATATGATAAGTATAGACAGACTGGTTTGCAACGCCATCAACGATGATAATCTGATCACCAAATGGGTACGCAGCAACGACACGCTGGAAACTATGTTGGTCATACTCCTCAAACCCCTCACTTTCTTCAGTTACTCTCTGCAAGACTCCCCCCAGCCTGTAACTGTAAAGGTTCCCATCATCAGCAAGAACAGGGACACCCTGAGAGTCAATAGACGCCTCTGGTATATAGTTGCCAGAAACAGCTTCAATCTCGCCTGTATCTGTATTCAGGCGATTGAGAATCCTGAACTCTTGATTATTCTGCCCATTGCCTGTGCTATAGTGATAAATCGAGTCTGCATGTCCGTCTCTGGCTAGACAGATTATTGCACAAGCAACAGACAATCTCATCTTTGATTTCATCAACTTCATTTCCAGCCTCCAAGTTTTGATAATTTCATGAGAATGCAAGGAGAGGGGGTAGAAATCTGTGGGGCCAGAGAAATGTATTTTTCAGGAGACTAAAAAAGCAAAGGCCGCTGGGAATGCTACCCCAGCGGCTTAAAGCTCATGCTATGGTTGGGAGATCTGAACTCGGTCTCCTCAGATAATTACTCGGCCTTCTTACGACGGTGGCGAGCAAAACGCTTGTTGAATGCGTCAACGCGACCAGTGGTATCAACCAGACCCTGACGGCCGGTGTAGAAGGGGTGATTGTCACTACAGATTTCCACGGTTACTGTAGGGACCTCTTTGCCTTCGTGTTCTATTTTCTTGCCATCAAGTTTTGTCGAACGGGTCAGGATGTCAGTCCCTGTTGATGGACAGCGATAAACAACGTAATCGTATTCTGGATGGATGCCTTTTTTCATGAGTCTACTCTTTTGTCGCCTTTATTTCTTGAAAGGTTCGGCCTGGTGCTTTTTCAGGACCTCTTGGTGCTCTTCCGGGGAAAGTTCCGTCGCCTCTTCAATCAGCATGTTGGGGATACCCTCATCGATGCTGTAAGAAAGACGCGTTTCCGGGTCTGTGCTGACAAGTCGTTCGCCGTCGAGAACCACCGGAGCTTTCGTCTTGGGGCAAACAAGGATTTCAAGGACTTTTGGGTCGATCATGGTCAAATTGATCCCTGTTAAGTTAGCACGCCCCAACCACGAGCGGCCCGAAAGGTTAGTCTGGAAGCTCACCAATGCAAGCCCAATCTTCACCATTTCGCCTAAATCTTACCTGTTTCCTGCGCAGAGCACCTCAGAATCAGCGCGACTCTTCTGAGAGCCAGACCTTCACCTTCCCTTCTGCCTCAAATGCTTTGTCGCAGGTATCCGAAAAGTTCCGGAAAAGCGCCTCTGACACCTTCAAGTCATTTTCAAGTTTTTCATTATCCGACGTCCAGATCGGAGTCAAAGCTGTCAAGGCACCCAGGCAATAGCGTACGATCATGTAAGAAGGGAATATATCATCACCCTCAACCACCTGATCATTCAGAAAAAGATAAGCGAAAAATCGACGTGAGCTACGGGAGAGCACTTCCCACTCCTCACCGGGCTTATCAATCAGCGTCAGGTCGCGATGACCTTCCCAGTAGGTCTCATCCAGCTCATCTTCTGGATCATCCGCCAGGGATTCATACCATTGAAAGAGCTCCTGCGGGTCGGGAAGATCGGGATCATCCGCCACCGCCTCGGACATATCATCAAGGTACGGGATCAGATTGAGAAAAGTTTCCTGTGCAATCAGCATTTGACCAAAAGCGCCAATCCTGTCCTGGCCAAGCGACTGACCATTATCATCGAAAACCTCGGCCTCGATCCACCGATCCTTCCCCTCTGATTTACGAGCGAAGGTGCTTTCTGGAAGAAGATACTCAAACTGAGGTCCTCCCCCACCCATCAGCTGTGAAAGAGCTTCTTCCATAAACTGCTGTGTTTGTGCAGCTGATTCCTTGATTTTGTGTATAGAATCCGCATCCAGGATCTCTCCAATCTGTGGATCAAGAACCACCAGACGCTCTTTCACGAATTGGGGAGACTTTACGATACCAACGATCTTCTCTGTGAGGTCCTCAAGATCTGCCTGAAGCGAAAGCATCACCGGCAGCATCCCGTCCTCTACATCAAAATCTGAAACGAAAGAGAGATCGAGCCCAGCTGGCGGCTGATCTCCGTCACTATTCAGCCAGTCCTGAATCGCCTGTCGGTCTGAACCGTCTTCAATCGCCTCTTCAAGTATATCAGGCATCGCATTGAAGAATGCCCGACCCAGAATACGGTCGAAATCCTCCCGAGTCATCTTGAGATCAACGAACCCATTTGCCTGCAGGGAGTTTGGATCTTCCGTTTCCTCATCATCGTCAAACTCCTCCTCATCTTCATCGAAATCATCTTCGATCGATTCAAGGTGTTGATTGGCCTCGGCAACCGTTTTGCCTTCTGCAAGGCGAAAGAAGTAGAGATCAAAACTCATGAAAAACTCCCCGGGAATCTATTTTCGGTTAAATGCGTTCGCGGGTGATAGCGACTCCTCGAAGCGGTGCCAAGTGAGAAATCGAAGGAGTGAAAGACGTGCTTATCTCGGAGCGATGAGCACGTACTGGCGCCTGACATCGAAGAGATTCGACCTAGACCCGGTCTCTATAGGTGTTACCTATGTCATTAGACAATTGTTACCCATGTCATCGGTTTTTACCCAATCTTCCTGCTTCCTTCCTGCATTCAGCCTGCTTTCTGCCTGCATTCGGATGCACGCACTAAAGAGGGAGCATGCCCGCAAAATGAATAATAATCCAGCATGGACGAAACGTATCCGCCGGAGAAAATTTGAAACATGGGGTCGTCGGGTCGAAAGCGGACGTGTAATGCCCCTCTTTGTCTTGACACGAAACTGCCGGCAGATTGACTGTTCGACCCGCAAATTTTGGCGGTGCGTGTTAACTCGCACACCGATGACAGGTTTTTAATATCAAATGTCGTTTACTACGCTCCTATTATGGCTACTTGGCCTCGCTTACGCCGGCGTTTCACTCTGGCTGATTCTGATTGTTCTCCTCCAGGAAGGTAAAAGTGGAGGCATGGCAGGCCTTGATTCTGCCGCTGACTCCCCCGCTGCCTTGACGGACTCCTTCGGTGCTGGAGGTGCCCAGAAGTCGCTCTATAACTGGACTCGAAACTTTGCCATTATCTTCTTCGTTCTTGCGGCTCTCCTGACTGTTGTAGCCAACAAGCGTGACCACGAAGGGGGAATGCTGAACCTGCCTTCTGGTAGTAGCCAGACGGAAGAATCGGCACCATCCGGAGGCATGATGGGTACAGGATCTCCTGAAGAAGCCCCTGAAAGCCAATAAGCACGTCTGGACATTTAAAGTTGTCACTCCCCCACGGTGTTTATGGCATCGTGGGGATTTTCTTTGTAGCCGGTGAATATGAAGGTGAAGAACAGCGAATAGAGTTTGCTTCCCAGCGATCCAGGGACGTTCAATGTCGCTCCGTATGAGCCCAGATAGATATTGATCTAAGAAAGTATATTTTGCGTGGTGTTGGCAGTAAGTATTCCGATCGTTTTCCTGGTAACTCTTTCTCTTTGGCTTTGGACTCTGTGCGATGTTCTAAGGGAACAACGCCCCTACCCCTGGCTCATCTCATTGCTTGTAATTCCTCCGGTTACGGTCTTTTTCTACATTCTAAACTTCAAGATTCTGGATGATGAGAAGAATGGCGTTGGATATTATGTTAAGCGCTGGAACGCACGCGCACGCATCGCTCAGATTCGAGAGGAGCTGAAAGAGGCTGAAAGACATGGTCTCTGGGAAGAACTTGCAGGGCTCCTGTTCGAACTTGAAGAATGGGAAGAGTGTCTTCCTGCGGTTGCCCATATGCTTGAGTTTGATGCAGACAGTTTAAAGGCACAATGGTGGGCCGGATATTGTCTGTACCAGACCGGGCATCCAGAAAGAGCAAAAGAGCATTTGGAATATGTACTTGAAGAGAGTCCTGTTTATCAGAATGCACGCCCAACGTTGCTGCTTTCTGGTATCTTGAGATCTGAAGGGAGGTGGGAGGAAGCGGCAGAGGCCTTGAATAAAGCTTACAAGCGGCAGGAACTGCCTTCTGTTGCCGTAAGTCTGGCAGAGTGCCTGATCGAGCTGAAGAGGCAGGAGGAAGCTTTGGAAATCCTGAAAAAGGCACTGGATTGGGAGACGAACACGGGAAATGTTGATGCGGGAACAAAAAAATGGATCTCGCACGCACGAACCTTGATTCAGGAACAGAATAAGCGTTGATGAAGATCAGCGGCGTATCGTCGGTTAGGAATCAACTTGAAGAACTATAGTGGGCAAATCTTTACAACCGCGTTCTTTATTTTCCTGATCATTAACACGATATTTTGTCACTCAGTTGGTACACAATTTATCGAGACGGCGCAGCAGATTAAACGGATCGAAAAGGCAGGCGGTGATCCTGAACAAGAAGTGGAGGTGAGCGAAAAGTTACTGGGAAGAGGTCAGATGGTCATTGTACTGAATCTTCCTCTATTTGTAACGCTTCGTTTCATCAATACCTCAGAAACACCCTCCGCTGGGATTGGATACTGGATTGCCCTGATACTTGGTTCGACATATATACCGTTGGCCTTAAGCCTTCTTGTTATATTTACCATTTATGCTCCGAAGTCATTAAATACACTTCCGGGAGTTGAAATCGAAGACCAGGATTATTCTGAAGAGGACGAACGTGACTAACGACACAGAAATCAGACAACTTGATCTAAAGTCGATACATGAAGCAGAGGGGGCTCAGTCAGCCTCGGTTTTTGGTTGGGAAATCCCTGTTCACTATGGTGATCCGGAGAAAGAGTACAATGCCACTGTGGAATCCTGCGCACTCATTGATCTAAGTTTCATGAGTCTTGTGGAAACTTCTGGCAGCGATGTTGAAGATTATCTGAATCGTCGCCTCAGTCAGCGCATTGTCGACTTTGATAAGGGGCAAAAAGCAAGGGCCACTCAACTTTCCGGTGAAGGAAGAATGGAAGCTGATCTGGAGCTTCTATCCATCGGCTCGCAGAAAATGCTGCTGCTGTCGCCTCCATCGATCAGCGCTCTTGATCTCGCTACCCTCTGTGACAAATATGTCTTTACAGAGGACGCTACCTTTCAGCCCGCAACAGAGCATTATTGCATATTCGGACTCGTTGGACCTGAATCGAAGAATCTTGCGGAGGCTGCCGGCATTCAAGTGCCTTCTAAGGCCAATGAAGTTGTTTTTTCAGGTAGTGATGACTCTCCCATCTTTGTGTTTAAAAGTGAGTTTCTGGGTGGAGCTTTGGCCATTATTGCCGACAGGAAGCAGGGAGAAAAGCTCTTCCAAACACTTATCAGGTCCTGCAAAGAACTTAACGGAGCCCTTCTTGGATACCTGGCCTTTGATACCTATCGTGTGGAGAATGGGATCGCCTGGTGGGGTGTCGACTTATCGGAGAAGTCTATACCGCTTGAAGCAGATTTAATGAGCGCTATACATACAAACAAGGGCTGCTACCCCGGGCAGGAAGTCATTGCAAAGATTATGAACCTTGGACACCCGGCTCGGAAACTGGCAGGAGTCATCTGGAGCAGTGACGATCCTCCCGTCGCAGGCAAGAAGGTTTTCTCTGAAGATAAAGAAGCTGGTGTATTGACCAGCTCTACATATTCGCCTCGCTATGGGAAAGCGATCGGCCTTGTGATGATGAAATGGAATTATCGTGGAGAAGGGACCAAAGTGGTGTTGGAAGATGGACCCGCAGGTGAGATCGTTGCTCTTCCTTTTCGCTCTTGAGTCATTTTACTTATTTTCAACTTGAAACTCCACTAAATTGTTCGTGACACGGTAGTTATCTTCTACCATACTATTACAGGAGGCGTGAAGTTTGCGCTTTCCCCTTAATGAGGATCGTTGGCAGTATTTACGATACGAACTACAGGAGTAGAACGAGAAATGGAAACGGAAAGCATTCAGGATATCGTCGAGAAAGCCTTGGAACAGGCCATTGAGTCTCTTGATATCGTTGCAACCGATGAGACCCTTGATCGTCATCTGAAGGAAACTCAGGACATGTGTAATCGCGCGTTGATTGAATTGCGCGGCTATGGGCATGAGCTCCCAACGGAAGACTGGAACAACAATTAAGTCTGTCTCTTAACTTTACATCATATCGAGCTGATATTCACGGGGCTCGATGAGGAGATCCACCACCCGTTCTCAGAATAAAAATTCTGATAGGTAAAGATCTCGCTCCGCATATCTTCAATATTCAAAAATAATCATTTTCATTCAATAGACAAGAGTCCAGCTTTTCATTCTCCCACTTCGGGAAAATGCATTGCCCCTCAGCGTGTATTCTCATGCTGTAACCCCTGCGTGTTGACCATTTTTTTGGGGTAAGGAATATATGTCAAAATACCTGATCGCTCTTGCGTGTAGTCTTTCTATGGTTTTGCTGACAGGCTGTCAGCTCGGCCGTGGCTCAAAGAATCTTGATGTTGCTCAATCAAGGCTTGATGAGCTGTCTGCTAAAGTCAAACCGTCCATTGTCCGAATTAAAGTTGTTGAACCCAGCTACTTTGGTGGTCGTGAGGAGAAATTTGTCAGCTCTGGCAGTGGTACGATCATCACGCCGGATGGATATGTTGTTACGAACCACCATGTTGCAGGAAAAGCCGTGCAGCTTGAGGTAACTCTCTCGAACCGGGAAGAAATGCGTGCTGAATTAATCGGTACAGATCCTGGCACTGATATAGCCATCATCAAACTACTTCCAGAAACTCCGACAACGTTTCCTCATACGGGCTTTGGCGACTCTGATCAAATCAAGGTGGGTGACCCTGTCATCGCAGTTGGAAGCCCTGCTGCCCTCTCTCAATCTGTCACCCTTGGGGTTGTCAGTAATACAGAGATGATTATTCCCGAGTTTTATGGTGACAGCGCCTTTGAGCTGGATGGCGAAAATGTTGGAAAACTGGTTCGTTGGATCGGGCATGATGCAGCGATCTATCCTGGCAACTCGGGCGGTCCACTCATGAACCTGAAGGGGGAAATTATCGGTGTAAATGAAATCGGATTTGCTCTGGGAGGAGCAATACCAGGTAACCTAGCAAAGAAAGTAGCCTGGCAGATTATTAAAGAGGGCACAGTCGATAGAGCCTATACAGGATTATATCTTCAACCGAGAATGAAGAGTTCGAACCTCGATCGAGGAGTGCTTGTAGGGTCTATATCGAAAGAGTCTCCTGCTGAAGAAGCAGAGTTGAAAGCGGGAGACATTATTCTCTCGGTCAATGGCAAAGATCTCGAAGGAAATTTCGCTGAAGATCTCCCGGTGATTAACAATATCTTCGCAGACCTTGCAATCGAGCAACCCGCTACTATCCAGGTCTTTCGCAGTGGAGAAATACTGACGAAAACGATCACACCAACGCGCCGCGTCCCGGTTATTGGTGATACGAAAGTTCTAAAGAACTGGGGAATTACAGCGCGCGACATGAACATCTGGAATAAACTGAGAATGGCCAGAGAATCAATCGATGGCGTTCTTGTAACGTCGATTCGATCCGGGGGTCCAGCAGCCCAGGCAAAACCGGATATACAGTATGGAGATATAATTACGTCCGTTCAAAACGAAGAGATAAAGAATGTTGAACAGTTAATCGAAATCACAAAGAAGCTTATGGGTTCGAACAAAAGGGGCGTCGAAACTCTTGTTGGTTATGAGCGGGATGGAGAAAAGCTGCTCACGGTGCTTGAGCTGGGTATAGATCCTCTCCCCCGGCCAGCTCGTGAAGTCCGTAAAGGCTGGTTGCCCGTGGAAACTCAACCCCTCACTCGTGAGTTAGTCGAACAACTTGACTTGAGTGAAAGAACGTCAGGGGTTAGAATCACACGTGTCTATAAGCAAAAAACGGAAGGTTACCCCCTTCAGGTTGGAGATATCATCACGCGTGTTGATGGTGAACGGCTTGATGTCACTCGTCCCGAAGACAGCGAAATTTTTTCCTCCTTAATTCGGCAGTACCGAATCGGGATGGAGATTGAATTTGAGATTCTCAGAGATGGCGAAGAAGAAACGGTGATGGTGGAGACCCAGGGATCTCCAGAGAAGATTCGTGAGATGGATCGTTACCGAAACCTTGAGTTCGAATTCGTCGCGAGACAGGCTGCATTCAATGACCGAGAAAAACCTACCCTGCAGGAAGTAGAGTTCAGTGTTGTCATTGATTCAGTCACAAGCGGTGGCTGGGCGAGTCTTGCAGGACTTAATTCTGGAGATGTCCTCCTTGAGGTTAATGGGAATGAGATTGACGATCTTGAAAAGCTTGAGGAACTCATGGAATCTATACAGAAGCAAAGAGCTAAAAGTGTCATCATGTTTGTCCGACGCGGAAGTCAGACAAAGTTTCTTGAAATTAAACCAAGCTGGTAAATCAAACTGAAAGGGTTATATATGAGTATCAGAAAACTAGTTAGTGGAATTGTTCTGGCAACAAGTCTGTGTTCCACATCGTTTGCGGGCAGGGAAGATGTCAAAGCAACTGTCTCGGAACGTGGGGATTCAGTGATTCAGATCGAGGTTGTCATGAATGTTAAGTATGGTGGCAATGACTCTGAAAGGAGAACACAAGGAATTGGATTCTTTGTTGATGAGGAAGGAATGCTCCTGACAACCCTTTCCAATATCGATCCGGGTTCTTTCTATTCGCGTCATTCAGGACAAGAAGAACAGCTCTCAACAAGAATCAAGTCAATCACGTATATCCTGCCAAACGGAGATGAATATTCAGCGGGCGTTGTTCTTCGCGACCCCGATCTTGATCTGGCAATCCTGAAGCCTACAGAAGAGATAGAGGAGGAAATCACGCCGTTCACAATGTCAGAAGGCGTGGAAGCTGAACTTCTGGACAGTATCTATTCTGTCTCAAGGTTGGGAAGACTGGGACGCAGAACAGTAGGCATTATGAGTGGAGAAGTCCAGGCGATTATCGATCGACCGAGAAAAATGTATATCCCTCACTCGGAAATCGTTACGGCACGCCCCGGAGCTCCTGTGCTGACCGATGATGGTGACTTTCTTGGAATTATTTCAATGTATGCGATTGAAGGTGGCGCTAAGTCACTCCGCGAGGGTGAGGAGCCTTACCTGGTTGTTATCGTTCCAACCGCTGATATTCAGCCGGTGATTGACCAGGCCGCCGACCTTGAGCCAGAAATTCTTGATGAGGAAGACGAAGCTGAGGAAGACGAAGCTGAGGGGGAAGGTGAAGTCAGCGAAGAAGAGCAAAGCCCAGAAAATTAACCATAAAGGTGGGGTTCACTTTCAGTGAACCCCACAATTTTCATGTTCCCAAAAGTAATCAATTAACACTATTGACGTCTGAATTCATCACTCGGCGTGCCCCTTCTGCTCCGGGACCTGAAATCAACCCACCTGATCTGTATATATTGCCTGAGCTTGCTGTTCCATTCGTGGGATCATAGATCGTGTCTATGAAACCGTCATAGCTGTCAGTTTCAATCGCGTTATAGTAATTATCAAAGAAAATGTCGGGACCGTTGCTGGAAAGTATCCACCATCGAGGCTGCGATTGGTTATTGGTGAAGTCTGCGAGCCCTTCATGATCACGAGCCATATATCCAAACTGGTTCCTGATGCCACCAAGGGCATCTCGTCCTGAGTAAATATCAATCACGGCCTCGCGATTCACATAGGCAATGGGTGTTGTAATCTGGAAAAGGGACAGGTCGCCATTAAGATCTGGAGAACAACGGGGATACTTGTTATTATCCACGTGAAAGGTTTCAAGGGCAACGGCCACAGCCCGCATATCAGATTTTGAACGAGTCATCTTAGCCCTGTTCTGTGACTCTGCAAAGTTGGGAACCGCGATAGCGGCGAGAATGGCAATGATCGCAACAACTATCAAAAGTTCAATCAGGGTGAAGCCGCTTTTCATCTTTTTTTGTCTATTTTTCATCGATCACTCATCCTTGAAATATTGAGGTAAATTTTGGTTCTGCAGACCATTCCTTCCCTTCACTGGGTGTTATCGAGGTTTGCAAGACCAGTTCCATACTCTTACCAGCCGTATCCAAGTGTTTTTACCGAGTTGGCTAATAACAGGTCAAGTTAAATGGCTGATACTGGGGCACGTTTTCCAAAATTGCACTATTTTGATCACCTGCGGTCCACTCTACAAAAATCAGGGCATTCCTTATTTTCTACTCAATATTTGAGAGTGAGAATTTGGTAAAAAATTCTGGTGGGTCGTCACACGATGATACAATGAACTCTTCTTGCGCGCATGAAGCACCCCCCATTCAATTTCTAGAGAAAGTGAGAGTAAAGTCATGAAGACTGCCCTTCTAAGTTCCATCTGCCTCAGCGTTTCCCTCCTGTTTCCCCTTCATCTTGAAGCTGACGATTCACTTGCTAAAGATCTTGAGCTGATATTTCAGAAACACCATTCCATGGAAACTGCGAACATAACTTTTGCCTTGTACGACCTGAAGTCGCAAACGCCTGTCTTTACTCTTGATGATAAAAAACTACTCACTCCGGCGTCTGTCCTGAAAACTTATACCTCCTCATGTGCATTTGATGTGCTTGGAGCGGATCACACCTTTACAACAACGTTAGGGATACAGGGATCGGTCAAAGACGGTGTCTTAAAAGGCGATCTTGTTCTGCAGGGAACGGGCGATCCAATGTTCAGCTATGAAAACCTGAAAGAGCTGACAAGTCAGTGGATCAAGAATAGCAGTATATCGTCTATCGAAGGCGATATAGTGATCGATGATTCTCTCATAGCGCGCAGCCTGAAAGGTCCGGGTTGGATGTGGGATGATGATCCTGATGATTACAATATGAGCATAAGCTCAATCATGATGGATTTTAACGTACTTGAAGTAAAGGCAGAGATAACAGGGGCTTCTCAACCGATGATCAATGTGACAATGATGCCCCCTTCGGATTATCCTCATATAGACACCGAAATTGTTGATGGCGAGACCGCTTTGTCTATTGATCGAAAACCTTTCGAACATGACATACATGTGAAAGGCTCGGCGAACGAGGAGCTGAAGAATACAAGTCGACGTATGACAATGCACGATCCATCCTTGTGGATTGGCCATTGCCTGAAGAAGCTTATCGAGGAAAATAATATCAGTATTAGCGGAGAAGTTGTGATCAGCGAAGCTCCTGTAGAGATAGACAAGATGTCAAAAGTTGAGTTTGAGTCTGGTCCTCTCTCGGAAGCAATTCGGCACTTCAACAAGACAAGCGAGAATGCGGTCGGGGAAATGCTCATCCACGTCTTGGATCTACAGGATTCATCTCCTCCTGCAACCTGGCGAGGCGGAGCGCGTTTTGTCTCTGAATGGCTGACCCAGGAAGCAGGGCTTGAAGAGGGCACGTTTCGATATGTTGATGGCTCAGGCCTGACTCGCTATAACCTGATCAGTGCACACTCAACTGCCAATCTAATGAATTACATGTCGAAGCACGAAGCAAAGAAACCCTTCTTCGACAGTTTACCGGTTTACAGCGTTGAGATTAATGGAGAACCAAACAGGTCTGAAGATCGCAACTTTGCCAAACCTGGAGGAATGACAGGTGTGACAACACTGGGTGGTTATCTCCATGCTCTTGATGGAACATGGTACTCGTATGCCTTTCTTGCAAATGGTTATATCGGTGATTCAAATCATATCAGGGACCTTCGAAATAAAGTTTTCTCACGTATTGTCTCGGGCCCTGAGAATTAACCGACTTCTGGTTGCATCGTTCCAGCCATCAACAGTATCCAAACGAGCCTTTGTGAGCAGAGAGACTCCGCTTACTTGATTCGATTGGAAGGTTTTTTTCGTGACTCAAAAAGAGATTTCACGTCGCAGAACATTCGCGATTATTTCCCACCCGGATGCAGGGAAAACGACCCTGACTGAAAAGATGCTTCTCTATGGCGGAGCAATCCACCTGGCTGGAGCTGTTAAAGCCAAGAGAGCAGGTCGTGCCGCTACTTCAGACTGGATGGATGTTGAGAAGGAAAGAGGTATCTCGGTAACGACTTCCGTGATGCAGTTCCCTTACCATGACTATCAATATAATCTGTTGGATACTCCCGGTCACCAGGATTTCAGTGAGGATACCTACAGAACAGTCACCGCAGCTGACTCTGCGATCATGCTGATTGATGCAGCCAAAGGCGTAGAGGCTCAGACTGAGAAGCTATTTCAAGTCTGCCGTCTGCGTGAAATGCCGATCTTTACGTTTGTAAATAAGATGGATCGCGAAGGGCGAGATCCTCTCGACCTGATGGAAGAAGTTGAAAAGCTTCTGGGTATTCATTGCGTTCCTATTAATTGGCCTCTGGGTCGTGGCTCTGAATTCAAAGGAGTGTACGATCGCGTTAAGAAGAAAGTCTACCTGTTCAACCGCTCGGAGGATAAGGGAGCACGAGTGATGCATGAGGAAATGGAGTGGGACGATGAAAAGCTTTCGGAGCTGCTGGGTCCTGCGAAACTGGAAGAAGTGAAGGAAGAGATCGAGCTGTTGGACATGGCTGGTGAGTCCTTCAACCAGGAGAAGTTCCTCAGCGGTGATATAACTCCCGTGTTCTTCGGTTCAGCTCTGACAAACTTCGGAGTAGAGCCATTCCTGGAAGCGTTTGGAGAGATGGCACCTGAGCCTGTTGGCCGCTCTTCATCGGAAGGTTTGATCACAACTGAGAATGAGAAATTCAGTGGTTTTGTGTTTAAGATCCAGGCGAACATGGACCGCAATCACCGGGACCGAATCGCGTTCATGCGAGTTGTAAGTGGAAAATTCAAACGCGGAATGGAAGCAAACCACGTTCGCACAGGGAAAAAAGTAAAGATCAATAACGCGGTGATGTTCTTCGCGAACGAAAGAGAAATGGTCGAGGAAGCATGGGCGGGCGACATTGTTGGTCTATACGACACTGGTAACTATGCACTCGGAGATACACTTACAAGTGGACAGAAATTTCGCTTCGAGGGAATCCCAAGATTCTGTCCCGAGCTTTTTTCACGAGTCATCGCGCCCGATCCTCTCAAGAGAAAGCATCTGGACAAAGGGCTCCAGCAGCTTAGTGAAGAAGGAGCGATTCAAGTCCTCTATGATCCCCACGCAGGGCAAAGAGAGCCTGTTCTGGCAGCGGTCGGTCGACTTCAGTTCGATATTGTCCAGGACAGACTGGATAGAGAGTATAATTGTTCGGTGAAATTCGAACCTCTTCCATTCAGCGCCGCTCGCTGGGTGACTCTTCCAGACGGCAGCATTCCGAAAGATAATATCCAACGCTTCAACAGACAGGGAATCAGTAGTGTCCATGTTGATCAGCGTGGACTTCCAATTATTCTTTTTCGTGATGAATGGTCTGTCAGGTACGCTGTGCAGAATTATGATGATGTCGTGTTTTTGCAGGCGGCCCCTGACGTCTGATCCCATCTGCAGAGTGGCCTGAAGATTGCCCTCAAGAAAAGGAAGGGCGATGGGTTAAACTAAAGGAATTGTTTCATGGAGCTACCAATTTCAGATAAATCTCTCCTGCCGATCTGGGAAAAAGTACAAGAAGGACAACGCTTGACTGAAGAAGACGGGTTGCTGCTCTACGCCAGTCACGACCTGCCATCGATCGGAGCTATGGCAAACCATGTCCGTGAGAAGAAGCACGGTAACAAAACTTATTATAATATAAACCTTCACATTAACCCAACTAATACCTGTTTCATGTCCTGTCGGTTCTGCGCTTTCGGGCGAAAGGCTTTCGATGACAAGTCGTATATACGAAAGGCTGAAGAGATCGTCGAGCGTGCGCGAACGAAGATGCCAGAAAACTGTACGGAAATCCATCTGGTAGGAGGGTTGGACCCGAGGCTGAAAATAGAGTATTACGAATCCTACATCAAAGGTCTCTCAGAAGCTTTTCCTGACATTCATATCAAGACACTCACTCCTGTTGAGGTGGTTTTCATAGCACGCATGTCGAAAATGAACATTGGTGACGTCATTGAAAGGCTCGGCAAAGCCGGGATGGGATCAATGCCAGGTGGTGGAGCTGAAATCTTTGACCCAGAAATTCGTGAACAGATTTGTGAACATAAGTGCGATGCCAATGATTGGTTTGAGACACATCGAGAGCTTCACACAAGAGGCTTCAAATCAAATTGTACAATGCTCTATGGACATATTGAGGAAGCACGACATCGTATAGATCATCTCATTAGACTCCGTGAACATCAGGACAAGTATGGCGGATTCCAATGCTTTATACCATTAAGTTTTCATCCAGCCAATACAGAGTTTAGCCACCTTCCTGGACCAACAGGTTTTCTGGAATTGCAAACAATGGCCATCTCCAGGCTGATGCTGGATAATATACCTCATATAAAGGCGTATTGGATCATGCTGGGCATCAAACAAGCCCAGGTTGCACAATGGTTTGGGGCAAACGATATAGATGGAACTGTCGTGTATGAAGAAATCTATCATGATGCCGGGGCGCAAACACCCCTCGGAATGACCGTTGAACAACTCAGACATCAGATTGAAGTGTGTGGAAGGAAACCAGTACTCCGGAACACGCTTTACGAAGAGCTCTCCCCCGCATGATCCTTCTCATCCAACATCGAGCGTAGAACTTGAATCACTCCACGTTTAGAGTGCCCTTCCTTCTCAGACTTAGGCCCAATACAGGCTGGGCAGCCATGTTCACATGAACATTGAGCGACCATGTCAAGGCATGCTCTTAGTATCTTCTGCTCAATAGCGTAGAACCGACGAGCGATACCAATCCCTCCGGGGTAACGGTCCCATATATAGATAGAAGGGGTCTGGTCAAAAGGTGACTTCAGCATCGCATAGACAGAGAAATCACGCGGATCGCACATCACGTAAATAGGAATAGTATGGCGAAACAGGCTGGCAATAGACTGCAGGATTGAAGCAGCATTGTAACCGATAACTTTGAGGTCGCGCATCAGAGTGGGCTGAAAACTTAGCCAGGCACTTTCTGTCTGCGTCTCTAACTGGGGAACTTCAACAAGTCCATATCCAATCGATTCTTGAGTCTCAAACTTTACTTTTTTGAACTTTTTGATCACGGTCGTTACACTGACGTCGCCAAAGCGCTTGCCGATAAGGAAATTGTGGTCACGAAGTTCAGTCTCCTGGTCTACCTGGAGGACCTGAACTGTAGAAGAGCTTTCTGCGTCAGTATAGTAGTCGACAATCTTATGTCTCACAAAGGCGGTACGTCGGTCCCAATCAAGTTTCTCAACGATATAGGTTTTCCCGTTATGGATATAGATTGCATCATCATGGATGAGAAAGGGAGCTGAATCATAGTCAACCTCGGCAATGACCAGGTTATTTCTACCTGTATCAAGAACAATGAAGTTCTCACCGACTGCACTTCGAAGGGAAACATCTTCGGCCGGATAAGAATCCGCGGAATAGTACCACCGCTCTCCACTGTGCCTCAGCAGCCCTTCATTTTCCAGATGTTGCAGAATGGGGGATGGATCGGTTGCGCCAAACTTTTCTCCATCTTCAAAGGGTAGTTCGAAGCTTGCACACTTTAGATGAGAGGCCATGATCGGAAGGTTCTCTGGGTTGATTAAACCTTCTTCCGGGGAGCGGCCAAAAAAGAAACCGGGATGATTCATATAGAACTGATCAAGTGGAGAACTTCCTCCGATATAGATCGTTAATGAATCAGTACTCTTCCTGCCTGCTCGCCCTGCCTGTTGCCAGGCGCTTGCGATTGTACCGGGCCATCCTGCGATAATTGAGACATCAAGTGACCCAATGTCTATTCCCAACTCCAGTGCATTAGTCGAAACCACACCGAGTATTTCCTTCTTCTTGAGTCCTCGCTCGATAGCACGCCGCTCGGTGGGAAGATATCCGCCCCGGTAACCGGCAATCTTCTCTGAGTCTCGGTGTATTCGTTTCATACCTCTCTTGAGATATGTAGTCATAACTTCTATATCAACGCGTGATCGACCAAAAACAATAACCTGGTGGTCCTGAGCGAGAAACCTCATGGAGACTCGTCGAGCTTCAAGACGTGCGCTTCTTCTCACACTTAATTCCCGGTTTACAACAGGCGGATTGAAGAAAATAAACGTCTTCTTTCCTGTCGGTGCTCCAGACTCGTCAATGACATGAAAATCTTTTCCTGTCAGTTCTCTTGCTAGTTCACCGGGGTTTGCGATGGTCGCACTGCTGCAAAGAAAGACCGGAGATGTACCGTAGAAACGGCAAATACGATTGAGTCTTCTCAATACATTGGCAAGGTGACTTCCGAAAACGCCTCTATACTGGTGCAGCTCATCAATGACAATATACTTCAGGTTTTCAAAAAGCTTAATCCATCTTGTGTGGTGTGGCAAAATACCATTATGCATCATGTCCGGGTTCGTAACAACAATATGACCTGAATCGCGGAGAGCTCTTCTTGTTGCGGGTGGAGTATCTCCATCATATGTATAGACCTTGATTTGAGAGCCGCAGGCCTTAGTCAGAGCATAAACTTCATCATACTGATCATGACTTAATGCCTTTGTGGGGAACAGATATAGAGCTCTTGATTCTGGATCATCAAGAATGGACTGAATCACAGGTACATTATAACAGAGTGACTTTCCACTCGCCGTGGGAGTAACCAGAACAGTATTCTCTCCATTCAGCGCCTTCCGGATCGACAACTCCTGATGTGAATAGGGTTTTTGTACCCCTCTCTCAATCAGAGCAGAAACAAGGTTGTCGGCCATCTGGGCGGGCCAGTTCCCATAAACAGCCTCTCGCGCCTCTTTCACCTCAACATGCGCGATGCAGTCTTTAAATGAAGGGTGCGCCAGGAACTTCGAAATGAGCGCTGAGAGCCCTTCATGGGCCTGACCACGCTTCCCCCCTTCGGGAATTTTGGTTTCAGCAGGAAAGGAATGAGATGGTCTGGCCAAGCTTCGAGTGCCTCCGCAGTGAACTGGAACCCTTCTAAGGATCTTACTCAGCACACGCAAGGCGAAATGAAGGCGAATGTCGATCAGGAAAAATGACCAAGACTCAACGACGATTCAATTCACGAACAAGAAAGCGAAGAGGACTTAACGCCTTGCCAACTCCAGTATCAAAGACCGCAGGCTCATCGAAGATGAGTGAGGCAATTTCCTCGCCGGAGATGGGTGCCGTAATTGTCCCATGGGAGCCATGTCCAGCATTTATATATACATCCTTCTTCCAGAAAGATTCGGAAAAAGTAATGTCCATCTCTTCATAACTCTGCGTCTTGTAGTCTCTTTCGAAAACGTCTCTATCTGGCATGAGACCAACTGCGGGAAGTCTATCTGGAGAGGTACATCTGAAGGCGACTCTGCCTTTACGATCAGTGATGCTCTCTGGTTTTAAACTCGGAATCCAGGTAGATATTTTTTGAAGAAGAGCTTCTTCTATTTGGTGATCGACTGCCACGTTTTCACTTCCCCGATCGAAACTCGCGCCAGCCACAAACTCTCCCTGGCTGAAGGCAAGATAGCCATCTCCACACAAAACAGGTGTTCCATCACTGACTTCCAGATCGTCTGATTTGAAGGAAACAACCTGACCTCTCAATCGACCGAATGGAAGCCATTTGAGCTCTTCGATCGCTTTCCATTCTGCTCCGGGCGCAAAAACAATAGCGGAATATTCGTCTGCCTTGTCGGAAGTTGTTAAACCACTTGGGCAAAATGATATTCGCTCCTGATAGACATCAAGTAATCTTTCACAAAGAGCTTTTATGTTGAAACACCCGCTTTGAGGAAAGCTAAGAGCTTTTGTGTTAAGAACCCCATTCGTTATTTCTTTGGTCTGATCCGAGCTCAATCTTTGTAGAAAGGAATCTGGAGCATCCAGCTCATCAAAGCTCTCCAGCAATTTCTCCACTCGCTTGATCAATGGAAGCCTGATAACTCCCTGACTGCTCCAGCGAATCTCTTTACAGGATTTCGAAAAGTCGGACAGCAACCTGAGTGTGTATAGAAACCCAGAAAGGTTGACCTCTGCTCGAAGGTCGACAGGCACATTGAGATAGGGCATCATGATGGCCAGAGGATTCCCAGATGCTGCATGACAGAGACCGCCGGATTGATCAAAAAGCGTTACTCTTGCTCCACGGCGAAGGAGTGAATAGGCTGTGGCGCACCCTGCTACGCCAGCTCCGACCACTGCGACTTGAGGTGTACATCTATTAATCGAATGGCTCATTCCTGATTTCCGACCGACCAGTCTTTCCCTCTTCCCCTTGTAACCTGGCCGTCTTTCTACCTCAAAACCAGCCGCGAGCAGAGCACGTCGCACATGTCCCGCTGCGGCATAGGTCGCAAAAGTGCCCCCGGGCTGTGTCTTCTTATAGAGATGTTTAAACAGCCCAGGGTCCCAGGCCCCTGCGTTTTTCGAGGGCGCAAATCCATCGAGAAACCAGGCGTCTGCATGGCCTCTCAATCTTGGCAGCGTATCACGAACATCTCCAACGATGATCTGAAGATCTATTTGATCTGTGATGTGTAGACGGTGAGAACCAGGGATACGCCCTGGATATAGGGCAAATAATCTCTCTTGAAGCTGCTTCAACTCCGGCCAACTGCTTAGAGCTTTCTTGAGATCACCTACATCTATGGGATTCTTTTCGAAGGAGATATATACTAGCCTCGAACCGGAAACTGCAACTTCATTGAATAGAAGAGCAGTCGCAAGGAAGTTCAACCCAAAGCCGAAACCAACCTCCCCAATTACGAATTGATCACTGTTCGAAAAACGCTCTTTAAGTTGATTTGCTTCCAGAAAGACTTCGCGGGTTTCATCCAGGCCATCGAGTCGTGAATAGAAAAGATCTCCATAGAGTCTTGATTCAGGGAACTGACCATCCCATTTTATTTCGTGTCTTGACGGAAAAACAGAGGACATTGGTGACAACTCAGTCCTGTTCTACCCCGGAGTTTTCTGATTCAAGTTCTTCCTTGATAACCGAAGGGGATTCTAACTCGAGACGCCAGGCGGGGTTCGCATAGACAAGTCGATCATAGACAGTCTGTGCATCATCAAAGTTGCCAGCTTCCACAAGCTTGGTGAGGGCATAAATCTGATTCGGAAGAAGGTCAGGGCGAATGTCAGCAAGAATCAATGCAAAGGCAGCCTGACTCTGTGGGTTCGGTGCAACTCCACCCAGCTGAGCAGTAGCCCTTATCTCAAGAAGTTGAGGGGCAGAAGGAAAATTCTTAAGTATATAGTCCAGGTCAACCGTCCAGGAATCGAACCTCTTTAGTCGAGCGAGTTGAGTCATACGTTCGAGTCTCAGACCGGGAACTTCGGGCCAAAGTTCAATCGCTTGATTCAAAAGATTTATAGCATCTTGAGCTTTCATAAATCTAGCCTTGAGGGCCATCGCTGGCGGATAATCTTTGAAACTATTATAGACATTACCCGCTCTCTTTTCCTGAAAAAGAAGAACCGAGTCAGGGTTTGGTGTGATTGTTACCCCATAATAGCTGAGCGTAGGGGGTTCTCCAACCTTTGATAGCTCAGGGATGGCTCCTTTTGGAAGGTCCGGTAGTTGAAAAGCGAGGTCTGACTCTTCAAGCATCTTTAATGATATAGCATCGCCAATCTTCAGGTTCTCGAGAACCGCGTATAGTTTGACAGTATCTTCAAGCTTGGAAAGTTTATCCGATAGTTCACGCGCAAACCTAGCTTCTTTAAATGAGAAATTCTCCAGAAAGAATTCTCTCAAAAGAATCTCCTTCTTCAAAAACTCAGGTGCTCGCTCATCTTCGTAGATCTTGGACCAGCGTCTCCTCGGAAAGTTGTCTGGGTCGTAGACTCTTCTTTCATATGTTTTCATCATACCCAGTAGATTCCTAGCACCTGCCTGAGCGGAATGAAATCCACCCAGATTGCTGACGAACACTTGTTTATCTTCGTCGTATTGGTACTCTTCACTCTCCACCTCATGGAGCTCGGGTTTCATACCCGCAGCTTCGACCGAGGCCCATGAGACTTTTCTTTCGGGAAACTCTGCCTTAAATTGCTGTGCTGCAGCATTTAGTTTCTGTATATTCAGACGCGATTTTCCGGCATCATCACCGGGATTAATTTCAACAACATAGAGGCCTTCTGTACCATAGCTCTGTTCGAAAATCGCTACCCATTTTTGGGCGTCCTCCACAGCAGGAACAGGGCAGACAAAGGAGCAAAATGAGGCAAAAAGTAAGACAATCCTGAAAGTGTACGTTATTTGCATATATAACTGATCGAATCTCTTGAGTAATTGACCTCAGCCAAGTCGAGCAATCTGCTCGAGGCATTGCAGAGCGACATCTCTGATGTTTGAAACCTTTTCCATCTCGCTGATTTCCGGGTGAATATAAGGATTCCTGTAATGCTGCAGTGAAACAAGAAGGTGGGCAAATTTCAGAATTTCATCATCATTGTCCAGTGCTTTAATCCCAAGAGGGTTGCTTACTTCCACTTCGCTCTTGATGGTCTTAACTTTGTACTGTCTGCCAAAGCAGACGATCATGATTCCCAGTGCTTTCAGGCCGTCTGGCTTATAGCGTGACTCATGCTCAAGAATTCTTTGAAAGACCTGACGGACATTATCGACGGTAAAGTCAAAGCTGATCGTCTGCTCGAGACGTAAGAGATACTGATGGTAGAAGAGATCCAATTGGCCCGTCTTTTTGTCCATCAGATTTCTAATCAACTTAACCGAATTCTTATCGGAGAGAAATTTCTGAAGTTTCTTCCTGAGCTTTACCTTTGCTTCATTTTCTACGGCGAAACAGTAAGAAAATCCAATATTCCGTGAAAAATCGACCCCAACTTCGTGATCTCCACTTTCATGTCGCGTATAGAAATACTCAGCCGTTTTCAGTTCTTTCACAGTATCTTCTGAGAATTTATGAAGCTCGGGCAAGCGTTCCTTGAGCTGGCTTTCAACCTCCTTAATCGAAAGCTCACTCGCTCCTTCAAGCTCATTTTCGAGGGTCGCCCTGATCTCTTGTGTCGTTGCCGCCGTTAGAGCATCATAGGCTTCGGTCAAGATCACAGGATGTTGATTCGGTTGAGCAATAATCTGCCTGAGACGCTCAATCCTTTCAGAAGTGACCTCATCCTGGGTTGACGCAATATCTTCGACTTCCTGGCGCACAACACGCAGTTTTCCACCAGATTCCCGAGCCTCTTCGATGGCTTTATACAAATCTTCAATATGCTCGTCTATTTTCTGTTTCATGAGAACTTTCTCAGCACCCAGCTCTTTGGCGATAGAGCCTTCTTCGAAAGTTCCCACAGCACTGATTAAGACAACGGGCATCAGCGGATCGATCTGTTTGATATTCCGAATCAAATCGAGCCCTTCGGTTGGAGTTCTCATACTCAAGTCTGTGACGACTATGTCAGGTGAATCCTGTTCATAGATTTTGAGGGCATGCTCACCATTTTCTGCCTCAACTACATCATAATTCTGGAGAAGAAGATTTCGGCGAAAGGCTGTTCTGTATAGCTCATTGTCATCTACGATTAAAACTTTCGTTGTCATGCATTACACCTTCTGGGCTATTTCCTGCTGATCTTTCATGAAAACCTGGCTTGTTACTTTACGGGCGCTCTCTGGTATTTTCTCGTCTATCACGGGTAATCTAATAGTGAATGCAGCTCCGCCTTCAGGCAAATTGTGCGCAGCAATTTCTCCTCCATGAAATTCACGGACAATTGTCTGTACCCAATTAAGACCCAAACCTTCCCCTTCCTGGTTTGCTTTCGTAGAAAACCCAAGACGGAAAATACCTCCCAGCTGATCAGGATCCATAAGGTTACCTTCTGAATCACAAATACCGGTCCCGCTATCTTCTACCGTCAAGCAGATCATCCTGCGCTTCTCGTCAAACTCAGTTATGACCCTTATCTGCCCTTCGGGTATTTCTGCCGAAGTAGACTTCTTGATGGAATCTGAAGCATTTGTCAGAAGATTGAACAAAGCAAGTCTGAGCAATCTGGGTTCCACACGTGTTGCCGGAATCCCCGACTTGATTTCAGTACTGATTTTCATCGATTTAGAAACGGAAAGTGTGTAGAGATAAGCTACATCTTCCACAAGTTTCTCCATTTCCACTTCCTCGAATTTGGGCTTCTGTAAATACGAAAAGCTTCTATACAGATTGACGATTTCTTGAAGGAATCGTGTATTGTTCAAGAGTGCCTCTAAAGACTCTTTGAAGATTTCCTGTTTTTGAGGAGAATCTTTAACTTCTGAAGGGTCGAGAGAGAGAAAGGTTCTGACTGTCATCAACTCAAGTTTACTGGTGGCAATAATATTGGTCAGGTCATGACCCAGGTTTCGTGATAGCGAAATGTTAGCTTTCGATTTTTCCTGAAGAATCAGTTTTCTTTGTTCATCTACGCTTGAAACGGCATATTTCAGTTCCATTGATAGACGTTGATATAGCTCCGTCTGCCACGCGTCAGGGTGATGACTCCCTGGTGGCAGATGAAGAATTAGCACTCTGATCTGATCCTGGCTTACGATAATCAAATCAAGAAAGAAGTACCGTGAATCACCAGGCTTAATCTGCCAGGAGACGATTTTGCCGCCTAAATCTTTGAGAGGCCTATCCTGATCAGTGCGGCTCAGCTGGCCGCGTAAATACTCTTTAAACGCCTCATCATCCATCCATGAGTTATCCAGAGTATAACACCCCTCAGCTATCCACGCTTTCAAATTATCAAGAGGACGGTTTAATGTCCAGATTTGACATCCACGAATTTGAAAGAGATCATGAATGATATCAGGTACCCGTTTCAACAAAGGAGCAACGTGAGATATACGTTCCCTTGATACAATATCACGTGTTTCCTTGGACAATCGAGTCAGCGAGGCATCTCGAGCCAGAAGATTGTAGGCTCTTTCAAGCTTTGTTCTCGGGTTGGGGATCAAGCGTGCTCCAATCCCGCGAGAAGCATCCATGTAAGTTAGGACTCGAGTCAGGGAAATGAGGACAAATCTCAAGATGATATAGAATAATATCGTAAAGGCCGCAAAAAAGCCCGCAGATACCAACCTGTAAACATCTGTAATTTTGTAGAATCCAGCGATGTTTCTGGGAGTCGTGAAAGTGATGTTATAATTGGCATAGAGCTTCTCGTTATTTTCAGCACGGAAAGCCTGGCGTGCAGGAAACTGAAAACGACGAGAAAACAAACTATTGTAAATGTCGTGGTTTTCCTCAAGACGCTGGGGTCGTTCAAATTCAAGAATCGTTTCTCCGTCACCGCCTTCCAATTCGATTTTAACAATATTAGGCGAACGGTCGATTAAACCTTCAAGTTTTTGGATACAGTAGACCCTTTGACGCTCAACTTGCTTTCTGAGGATGCTTTCATTCCTCTCTCTAGCTCTTGATTCCTCTACTGTCTCGCTTTCAGATCTTTTTTGTATTTCATTCTCAAGAGAATCGAGATTGATCACGTATGACTTCATCACAGCCGTAATCTCATTCGATTTGTTAAAATTCATCAAGTCAGGGTCATTCTGACTGATGAGATCCTTCATCAGGTCTCGTTTTGCGGGAAGATAGTAGGCTGTTTCAATTGTGTATAGACTGCCAATCACAGCAGCCACGTAGAGAAAGGTCGCAGCAAGGAGAAGACTTGCACCACGGAAGCGTGATTTCCTGTCTGATACTCTTCCGCTGATGTCTTCCTTCATTCTAATTCCAATGTGACCTTTAGAGGCTCAGGCCTCCATCAGGCTCGCCCAGTGGATCCAGCTCGGGTTCGGGCTGGAATTCTTCATCATCATCGAGAGAACCGGTCATCAGTTCAAGCACGAGCACCTGAGAAAAAACACGAGCCATTTCGTCTCGTTCACGAGGCTCAGGGTTAAAGGTCGTCGAGCGAGGGTCATCATTGTAGAAAACTTCCACCTCGATGTCACGATCACCACCGATCGCAGGGCGCCCCGGGATGTTTTCTACAACCTGAAAGATCGCCTCGACATTATAAGTTTTCTGTGTGCCAAAATTATCTGAATCAAAAGTTAAGGGCTTCTCGTCAAAGCGTGTTACAGTCACATAGAGAGTTGCATCTGCATCCTTCTCTTTCAGAACATCAAGTCGTCCATCTGCAAGAATTTCTCTCTGCACGGCCACAGTCAGCAATTCTTCCAGTCCAGGCTCAGATGTCCGGTTCTGTATCATAGGGACATATACAGATCGAACCGAGGGAGGAAGTGTTCTCTGACGAACGACCGTTGAGCATCCTGACATGAGAATGGCAAAGCACGCTACAAGCAGGTACTTCAGGAGTGAATTCTTCAAAACTGATGATACGATTGGCATGAAATCAATTCCCGTGGTGAGTTAAGTTTAGTACTCGAGGACATCTACGTCATCGGGCCAAGTCATTTCGAAAACGTCATCTTTAATAGAAGGATTAATCTTTGTCTTGTTCAGCTGCAATCTCAATTCTTCGCCTTCATTGCTCAACAGGATTTCTTTAGGCTCCACTTTCTCCCGATCGAAAGTCACCACGATCGTTTCATAGCCCATCGTGAGTTCTGGCTTACGTGACTTAAACTGAATAGCGATCCGATCATCCGTGCTCTTCTCTTCGTCAACCACCACCTCGAACTGAGAAAGAATTTTCTCTGTCTCTACTCCGAACGCCAAAAGCATCTGGTTCACAGGAGCATCATCAGATGCGTCCTGCCTGATCACTTCAACCTGCTCTAATTCTGGCGTATAGCTGACAACCTTCCCCTTAGTCATCCAGATTGTGGTGTTGATACTCTTCCCATCGGTTGCTTCATAATCAGCACGAAAAGAACCCGGAGCCTGATACCAGAATCTCCCCTGACTCTTTACTTCTTCGAAAAGCGTCCGGTCGATCCGAACCTGATCAAATTCAGCCTGCAGACTTTTTGTTTCTGAGTTCTTCTTCTCCAAGGTGCGGAGAAAACTTATAGCAGGTTCTTCTTCCACGCTGGCCTGCTCCCCTGCTTCTGAGGAATACATGGGTTGTGAAGCTTTATCTAACTCAGCGTCATCCGCGTTCAACTTCCCTGAAGAGGTAGCTAGAACCAGAAGGCAAATGAAGGTAATAAGAATGGAAATTGTGTCGTTTTTGTTCATAAATTGAAAAGTGGATCTTTCGCTTGCGTGGAGCAAGTCGATAATCCTGTCCCTATTAGAATTACAGCCCCCGTGGAGCTTAAACACTTATCTCCTTAACTGGACTTCAGAATTCAATAACGGGATTGGCCACCAGGCGGGAGGAAGACCATATCTGCCGTTCATTCCCTTTTTGGAATTCATCATTGCGAGCGGATCTTCTGCTTGCAGTTTTCATCGTGAGGAACTCACATGAGTTAATCAAAGAGTAAATTCAGGAATTTCAATCCTATGAGAGAGAATTTTATGCGGATGTTTTTGAGAGAGCTGAAATCAGCCATGCTGGTCACAGTCACCAGCGTTCTCCTAATGTATCCTGCCACAGGTATGAGTATGACAGACTTAGACACAATCTTGGACCAGATCGAAAGCCTGCAGGAGGCTGGGAAAATTGAGGCCGCCAAGGAAACCGCCAGCAAGGCAATTGCTTCCCGCGATTGGCCTGCCGAACAAAAAAGACAGCTCGAATACGAAATAGTTCGGAGTGATCGAATCCTCCTCGATTACCGTCAGACGAAAGAGGATCTTCTCGAAACCCTGACCCGGAGGGTTGAGGATTTCTCTCCCGATGAATTCGATAACTGGTTTAATAAAGGATATTTCGATTTTAAGGTCATCGAAGGGGAAATGCGATTCGTCGGTCCCAGCGTCAGCAACCTGTTCAAGCGATACCCGGAAGAATTCAATAACCGCAGAACGCGTGAGCAGAGTTATACCTGGAGAAACTTTCTCCTGGAGCATGCCCGGCGGGTGAAAAAAGAAGTACACCCTTCAGCGGAAGGAACAGGAGCTCCACGTCGCATGAGAATCAACATGTCTATCAGCGTTAAACCTGATATTGTTCCAGAAGGTGAAACGATCCGCTGCTGGATGCCCTTCCCCCAGGAGATCTCCTCTCAAGAAGAGATTGAGCTCTTTGAATCATCACCTGAAGTGACATGGATGAATAACCCGACTTACCCCCATCGCTCTCTCTATTTTGAGCAGGAGTCCAATGGCAGCGAGGAGACAGTCTTTGAAGCTTCATACTCAGTTGCTTTGCGACCCAGATACTATGATATAGACGCTGATCTTGTAGCCGCCACCGACCAGACAATGTTGCCTGAGCGCGATTACTTTACATCCGAGCAACTCCCCCACGTTGTCCTTTCAGAAAGAGTTCGGGACCTGGCATCTGAAATCACCGAAGATCATCCCAACCCTGCCGTGCGGGCTCGGCGGATTTACGATTGGATTGGCGAGAACAAGCGCTACAGTTTCGCGCGAGAATACTCAACACTTCACTGCATCTCTGAATACGTTCTGGACAATGGCTATGGGGATTGTGGGCAAATTGCGCTGCTCTTCATCACTTTGTGCCGGGCCGCTGATGTTCCCGCTCGCTGGCAGTCCGGCTGGGTTGTCTATCCACAATACCAGGGACTTCATGATTGGTCGGAAATTTACCTGGCTCCTTATGGCTGGGTACCGGTTGATGCAGACTTTGGAATGTCGATCGCCTATAATTTCGAGAACTACTCGGAAAGCGAAGTTCAAGAAATGCGAGACTTCTATTTCGGTGGTGTAGACGCCTATCGATTAGCCATCAACAGCGATCATGGTTATCCACACTATCCTCCAAAAGAAGACTTCAGGTCTGATAATGTGGACTTCCAGAGAGGTGAGCTCGAGGCCAACGGAAAGAATATTTACTTTGGCCAATTCCGCTACAATCTGGACGCAGTCTTTTTAGACCCTGAAAGTAAGACTGCTTATCTCAATACCCCAGACGAGGAAAAGGCAACGGCCAGTGCTGGTTCCGGCTGCTATCCCGGACAAGAAAGAGTAAACTAGCACTCACTTATACTTCAAAGTCAGTCAGGGGAACCATACTTGAAATTCAGGTGATTCCCCTTTCACATTGACAATTTTCCTGAGTTCTCTTTCAGTCGATGCAACAAAGAAAACAAAGGAAACAATCGTGACAGACCAAACTTTGCTGAAGGTGTTGACGGTCCTCATCGCTCTCGTAGCGTCTCAGTCATTCGCGCAAGACCCAGAATACCGAGTTATCTCAGACAAGAACCCTCTGCTCCATACCAGCCTCTCCACCTTTGACTGGATCGAATTCGTCGATATTGATGGAGACGGCGACCTCGACATCTGGTCGAACCATAAATCTTCTGGATTTGTTTCTTCCGCGAACGCCTTTTACCTGAATGATTCAGATTCCGACTTTGATTCTTTTAACCTTGGTCCGACGCTCACGCCCTACAATATTCCTAATGCGCCATTCAGTGAAGACGTCTGGTCGTTTGGTGATCTCGATGGTGACGATGATTTCGATCTGATTCTCGGCGACTATACGGGAAATCTAAGATACAGCGAAAACATAGGAACGCCTCAGTCACCCGAATTTTCACCCTATGTTGACAACCCCTTTGGATTGTCCGCAAATCCCACCTTTAACAACAGCTCCCCCACCTTCGTTGATATTGATGGAGACAATGACCTCGACCTTTTTTCCAGTGATGACACCGATGTTACACCATCTGTGATTGCCTTTTTCCGAAATGAAGGCTCTCCCACATCCCCGACATTCGTCCTTGATACAACTCCATCGGGATTGGAGCTCAGTGTCAGTACCCGCTTTAACACGACATTCGCTGATATAGACGGGGATGATGATTTTGACTGTCTTCTGGTTTCCTCATCGGGAATTCTTTCATTCTTCCGAAACACGGGAACAGTACAGAATCCAACATTTGCACAAGAAGGTGGTAACAACCCTTTTTCACTTCCCTTCCTGACAGGTTCTCCAAATATTTCCTTCGTTGATATCGATGACGACAATGACCCTGATTTGTTCGCTGTTGCTAATGGGAAAGCGAGGTTCTTTCGCAATACGGGGACTCCCATGACACCGGTTTTTACTGAAGAAACATTTTCTTTCGGCCTCGAACCACAAGGCACTCATCCAGCACCAGCACTTGTTGATATAGACGGGGATGACGATCTCGACATCCTGGCAGGTGTCGAAGATGGCTCCATCAATTTTTACCGGAATGATTCGACTCCCGGAAACTTAATCTTCTTCTACGTCGGTGCGAACCCTTTCGGCTTAAGCCCACACCCTGATGGTTTTGCCGCACCAGCTGCCGCAGATTATAATAATGATGATCTACCTGATATCATCCTGGGCGGTGAATCAGGTGAGATATACCTCTACCAGAATACAGGGACTGCACAAAATCCACAGTTCACAAACGTCGAAGGGGTGAACCCGCTCGGACTTGAAAACATCGGCCAACGAGCACGACCAGATTTTGCCGATCTTGACAACGACGACGACTACGATGTGATGATTGCCAGACTACTTGACCTCCCTCCATTCGAGGGAACCACCTATTTTCGTAATGACGGAACCCCGACGTCCCCTTCCTTTACAATGGCAACTCTAAACGGCTATACGGATGCGGCATTGGATATTGCCCTCGCTGATATGGACAATGACCAGACTGTGGACATTATTCACTTTGCTGGAAATTCCAGCCAATCATTTCCAAGGTATTATCGAAATGATGGCACACCGAACAGTGAAAACTTCACGTCCGCTGGCAATATCCTGTATTCACTTCCCTTCAACCCTACCGTAGCTGCAGGAGATATAGACGGAGATGGGGTTAATGACCTGATCCTTGGATACCCTGATGGAACTTTCGTAATCCATCAAAATGTCGCAGACTTTCCTATTCTTACGCCAACACCAACACCGACGCCTTCTCCTACACCTTCTCCCACAAGTTCACCGTCTCCAACAGCGTCACCATCACCCACAGCCACACCAACAGCGACGCCTACTCCGACACCGACTCCAACACCCACACCAAGCCCCTCACCCACAGCTTCACCGACTCCTTCTCCAAGCCCAACGGGTGCTCTAACACCTACTGCAAGCCCAACCGCATCTCCTACACCAAGTCCATCGCCGACAGAAGCCAGCACCCCATCACCATCTCCAACTGCTTCCCCGAGCCCTTCACCAACAAACACACCGACTCCTTTTCCCAGCCCAACGGGTACTCCAACACCGACTGCAAGCCCGACCGCGTCTTCTACACCAAGTCCATCGCCTACAGAAGCCAGCACCCCATCACCATCTCCGACACCTCAAAACCAGGTTGACCAGATTCTGGAGGGACTCTTCGGAAACGGAGGCACAGCCCCAGATATTAACAATGACAGTATAGTCGATGCTGCGGATATCATTTCGGCGCTTGAGTAAATGCCTTTCTCCTCCAGCCAGCCCTTGAAGTCGTCGCACTGCGGTGCGGCGACTTATTCTTTCTCTGCCAACTCCGACTGGATACGCGTCAGATTTGCAGAAAGAGTTTCATCATCTGGATGAATTTCTTTCAGCTTAAGCAGGATTTCCTCCGCTGCCTTAAGTTCCCCTCGAAGCATTTCAAGATAGGCCAGATTCAGTCCCGCGTTCAAGAATTCCGGATCAAGTTCGAGTGCCTTTTGATAGAGTGTATAGGCATAAGAATATTGCTCAAGCTTCTCCGCCCGAAATCCCAAGTAGTTCAGGAGCTCAGGAGAAAGAGAGCTTTCATCGACCTGTTCCAGAGCAAAGGCATCTTCGTAGAACCTTTGCGCTTTCTCAACGTTTCCACGCTTCTCGTAGATTCTCCCCAAAGCTGCCGTTGCGAGTCGTTTCGTCTGCACATCTGCGAGGTGATGTTTACGTGCTTTTCTGAAAAGAGGTTCTCCACTTTCCAGTCGATTGTCCTTTGAAAGTGTTTCGTATAGAACTCGTACTGCAATAACATGACCAGGGTGAATAGCCAGAGCCTCTTTGGCGAAGCTGATTTTCTTATCGGTAGATTCGGATCTTTCTGCAAGTTCTGCCCAGGCGCTGAAAGCTCCTCTGGAGGGCGTGACCTGGCTCTCCAGTTCTTCAATGGCTTCACTTTCTTTTCCATTTCTCACAAGAATCCAGGCCGCCATACCGCGATAATTCATAAGTCTCGGCGGGATTCCTTCACTCTTAAGTAGTAACTCTGCATGGACAAGCGCCTCTTGCCAATTCTCCTGCGCCATGGCAATTCTCATGTTCCAGTAGTATCTTGTATAGCTGATCGAGATTTTTTCTGTCAATTCCTGCGCCTCAGACAAGTCGCCTGCTTTAATCAGCTCAGATATCTGGTGCTCCATGGCTGGGGTATAACCGACCTGCGCTTTTTGCACGACAGGATTGTTTTCTGCAGGCTCATTTGATTCGCTCACATAGCCTGCATAAACCTTTGCCCGCTCTGATTCCGGATAGACAGCCATAACCCGCTTCCAAAGAGCAAGGTCGCTTTCCCATATCGGTAAGAGAGAGTATGTCACAGCAGAATAAGTAATTGTGAGAAGAACGGCAATCGGGATGAATCCCCTCGTGAACGTGCGACCATACTTTGAATGCAACCCGGTCAGAAAGATGCCGGCCCCAATGAACAGAAAGAGCGTGGGAATATAAGAGTATCGATCTCCTGCGAATGCACTTCCGAAGGATACAATCCCTGATACAGGACCCATGATAATTCCTGTGGAGAGTAGACTCCACGTAATGAGAGGAGCCCTTTTCCACAGGCAACCGGTAAACCCCAGGACTAGAACGATTCCCAGTAACGCCAAAATATATACGACTGGGTTATTCGTTGGTTGAAACTGATTGGGATAAAGAGGTGACAAATCAATGGGAACGATAGATTTCCACAGGTAGAAAAAGGGAGAAAAGGCAGCAACCCCAATCCGACTCGAAAGTGACTCGCCTTCGTTGAGCGCAGCAGATTGAGCGTGTATATTTAACCACGCAAACAAGGCAGCAATGATCAGCAGGGTGAGGTAAATCGGGACACGACTTTTGAACTGTGACCTGTTCATCAACAAATCGTAGAGCATGATGACCAATGGAAAAGAAACGGCCATCGATTTTGCCGATAGAGCCAGCAGGTAGCTGATCGAAGCAAGTGAAAGGCAAAGAGAAACCCGACCACTTTCCTGGGACCCTTTTACCCAAAGTAAAGTCGCCAAAATGTAAAAGAATGCGCACAGCACATCCTTGCGCTCACTGATCCACACAACAGACTCAATACGCAAAGGATGAACGGCAAAAATCAGCAGAAGAAAAAAGGCGATCCAGGAACGAACCTCCAGACTTCGAAGAAGTATATAGGCAGTCAGAGCAGTTGCGAGATGAAATAAAATATTCACCGCACGATACCCCACTGGGTTATGCCCCCAGAACTGAAAATCAATCATGTAGCTGAGTATTGTTAACGGGTGGTAATTTGAAAAATAAGGTGTCTTGAATACACCAATGATATTTTCGAAGCTTAGGTTATATAGCCAGATGTTGTCGATGACATAGACTCGGTCATCCCATTCAAGGAAAGGATAAGAGAGAGCCGGCAGGAAGAGAACAAGCGGAAAAATAAGGAGAAGGATCACCTGTAGGAATGTCTCTACCCTTATTCCTTTCGCGTGTTTGACTTGTTCCATTCGACCACATCCTTTCTCCACTGATCTTTGAAGAAAAGAGAGCCGCCTGCAAGCTGCAATGAGGCGAACAAGTGAAAGTTAAACTGTATCAGCTTTGCTTACGTAATGGGGAAGTCCGGGAAACCGATTATGAGATAGTGAGAACAGTACTGAGGACGGGAGGGAACATTTCCATTCAGGATAATTATCATCCCTTGTTAGTTATCTTCCAGATTAGAGTGGGTGCCAAAAAGAGCGTTCAAATAGATGGTGAGCGAGAGTGAACCGTCTCGTATTCACAAGACATAGGAAATTTGGTGCTCTTTCGAGGCTTTTGGGATGCGCTTCTATGGAGCCTTCCTGATGGATCTCGAAGAGCGCTGGGAAAAAAGAGGCATCTACATCCACGTTTAGACGAACGACCAAAGAGGTCACAGAAACCCTGAACCCTCGACCAAATGCACCAGCAAGAATTTACAGCAAACTCTTTACACTACCTGTATGATACCAGAGATAGGTGACAGTTTATGCAGGGACATGGGTAACAGTATTT